>NZ_CP081497.1:0-1404481 GCF_019774615.1 Streptomyces sp. BHT-5-2
GTGCAGCTCACCCCGCTGCCGGAGGGCGCCGCGGCCGCGCTGGTCGCTGCTGCGGCCCGGTGGTCGGTGGCGCCTCCCGGCGTGAACGCGAGGCGGGCGACGGCGGAGGCGGTCGCTGTGGCGTGGCACCGGCTCTACCGCAACGGCGAACTGACGCCCCATCAGCCCGCCCCGCCCGGCCCGAGCCGCCACGCCCGCCGACCGCGCACTGCTGCGCCCCTGGTTCGCCGCCTTCGCCGCGGACATCGGCCAACCGCCGCCCCGGGACGACCGGGCGCTCGACGAGCGGATCGCCCAGGGCCGCTGCACCCGCTGGGAGGACGGGGAACATCCCGTGTCCATGGCCGGGATCACCCCGACGCTCTCCGGCACAGCCCGGGTCGCGCCCGTCCACACCCCGCCGGAGCGGCGCGGACGCGGCCACGCCGGCGCCGCGACCGCCGCCCTCTCCGCGGCCGCCCGGGCTTCCGGCGTCACCGGGCTGCTGCTCTTCACAACCCTCGCCAACCCCACCAGCAACGCGCTCTACCAGCGGATCGGATACCGCGCGGTCGAGGACCACGTCGTCATCCAATTCGGCACCGAACGCGCCGGAGGCGCTGAGGACGCCGAAGGTACCCGGGGAGTAGTAGAGGCGCAGCCGAGTCGGGGAGAAGAGCGGCTGCCCACGTCGGCTCAGCCGCCCGTTCACCCGAACGGATGTCGTCAACTGGCCGTTGCGGGCGTCCTGTCGTAGGGGCCGGATCCAGCCACCGTTTCCGGGCCGGGAGGTGTCCGGAATGTCAGGTCGGGAATGCATGGGGCGGACCGGCTGTTGTGACGGAGAGTGCCGGTGCCGGAGCCGTGGCGGCCGTCCTGCGGCGGTCCGGTGGCGCCGGAACCCAGCGTTCGTGCGGTCCGTTCACTTCGCGACTGCCCCGACCATGGAGGTGCCGTGACCGCATCCCGACCCCGCGCCACGCGACTGGCCGCGCTGCGCCCCGCGAGCTTCGGCGCCGAGCCGACGGGTGAGCGGCTGGCGCGGATGCGAAGATCGCCGCAGTTCGTGGACGGCCAGTTCCGCAATCCGGTGCCCACCCGGCAGCTGCTCCGCGGCGCCGCCCTGCCGATGGCCCGTACGCAGCTGAGTCGCGAGGGGCGGCTGCGGCGGGCGCCCGTCGGGCGGATCCCGGTGCACCGCCCGGCCGCCGAGGACTGGGGCCGGCCGCCCGCCTCCGGGCTGCGGATCACCTGGATGGGACATTCCAGCGTGCTCGCCGAGATCGACGGGCATCGAGTGCTCTTCGACCCGGTGTGGGGCGAGCGCTGCTCGCCGTTCGACTGGGCCGGCCCCAAGCGGATGCATCCGGTGCCGGTGGAGCTGGCGGAGCTACCGCCGGTCGACGCGGTGGTGATCTCGCACGACCACTACGACCACCTCGACATGCCCACCATCAAGGGCCTGGCCGGCTCCGGCGCGGCCTTCGTCGTACCGCTCGGCGTCGGTGCCGACCTGGAGTTCTGGGGTGTACCGGCGGCGCGGATCACCGAGCTGGACTGGCACGAGTCGACACGGGTCGGCGGGCTGACCCTCACCGCCACGCCGGCCCAGCACTTCTGCGGCCGCGGGCTGCGCGGCGCCCAGCACACCCTCTGGGCCTCCTGGGTCGTCGCCGGCCCCGAGCACCGCATCTTCCACAGCGGCGACACCGGTTACTTCCCCGGATTCGCCGAGATCGGCGCGGCGCACGGCCCGTTCGACGCGACGATGGTGCAGATAGGCGCGTACTCCGACTTCTGGCCGGACATCCACATGACGCCGGAGGAGGGGATGCGGGCCCATCTCGACCTCCAGGGCGGGGAGCCGCGCGGGGTGCTGCTGCCGATCCACTGGGGCACCTTCAACCTCGCGCCGCACCCCTGGGCCGAGCCCGCGGAGCGGACGGTGGTGGCGGCGTGGCGAGCCGGGGCGGAGGTGGCCGTACCGACGCCGGGCCGGCCGTTCGAGCCCGCGGACGAGCAGGTCGTGGAGCCGTGGTGGCGGGCGGTGGCGGTGCCGCCGGTGCAGGGCTGGCCGAGCTGGCCGCCGGCGGGTCCGGTGCATCGGGCCGCCGCCGCGGTGACGGACGGAGCGGCGGCGGGGCCGGCGGACGGTGCGCTGGGGGCGTCGGTCGAACTTCCGTGGTGAGTCGGGGGCCGTGGTGCGCCCGGGGCGCCTGCGGCGAGGTTCAACAGTCGCTTTCTGTACGGGAGTTCGGATCTTTTCGCACCCTCGTACGGACGGTGCCTACTCAGGGAGGTGGCGCGGGGTAGCGAACCCCGGAGAGGGGCCGTACCCCGCCCCCGCAACAACTAGCGTGCGTGCTCCGCGAACTGCCAACGGCCGATCCGGAGGGCGCCGATGCCTACCGCTATCCCGCAGAGGACCGAGACGTCCCGGGAGACCTCCCGGTCCCATGGGGGACGGCACGGTCGGGTGGCGGCCTTCCCGGAGCCGGTCTCGGACGCGGCCATACGGTCCCGCCTGGTCCGGATCGCCGCCGTCCCCGCCCTGCTGGTGGCCGTGGTCTGCGCGGGCGTCGCCGCGTTCGTGGTCCGCAGCGGCGGCGCCCGGCTCACGAGCCGCGAATGGGCTGTGCTGGCCGGCGGCCTCGCCGCGGTCTGCGCCATCGTCCTGATCGGCGCCCTGGTCGGGAGCTCCGAGGCCCGCGCCCTGGCACACCGCTGCGGGCGCCTGCGCGAGGTGTGCGCCCGCGCCCGCACCGACCTCGCCGACCTCCTCGACCGGGTGCGCAACGACGAGTGGCTGCGGCCCGGCGAGGAACGGGAACCGCTGCCGGAGCCCGGCGGCGACTCCCTCACCCGGCTCGCCCACGAGGTCGCCGCCACCGGCCGGGCCGCCGAGGCCGCCCTCATCGAGGCGGTGGGCATCGTCCGCAGCGACGCCACCGGCAACCAGCAGAAGCTGGAGGTCTTCGTCAACCTCGCCCGGCGCCTCCAGTCCCTCGTCCACCGCCAGATCCTCACCCTGGACGAGATGGAGCACCAGGTCGAGGACCCGGACCTGCTCAAGGGCCTGTTCGTCATCGACCACCTGGCCACCCGGATCCGCCGGCACGCCGAGAACCTCGCCGTGCTCGGCGGCGCCATCACCCGCCGCCAGTGGACCCGTCCGATCACCATGACCGAGGTCGTCCGCTCCTCGACCGCCGAGGTCGAGCAGTACACCCGGATCAAGCTGGTGTCGCCCTTCGAGGGCACCCTGCGCGGGCACGCGGTCGCCGACGTCGTCCACCTGCTCGCCGAACTCGTCGAGAACGCCACCGAGTTCTCCGACCCGGAGACCCCGGTCACGGTGCGGGCCCGGCACGTCACCGCGGGACTCGCCGTCGAGGTCGAGGACCGCGGCCTGGGCATGCCGGCCGAGGAGCAGGAGCAGATGAACCGGCTGCTGACCGACCCCGAGCGGATCGACCTCACCGAACTCCTCGACGACGGCCGGATCGGCCTCTACGTCGTCTCCTCGCTCGCCCAGCGGCACGGCCTCCTGGTGCGGCTCCAGGGCAGCATCTACGGCGGCGTCCAGGCGGTCGTGATCGTCCCGCCGGAACTGCTGGGCGCCAACTCGGCCGAGACCCGGGAGGAGTTCCCGGACGGCATGGAGGACGAGGAGGGCGAACCGGCGCCCGGACGCGGCCGGCGGCCCCACGGCGACCGGTTCGACGACGTCCCCGAGCGCCGGGAGGTCACCGCCGGACCGGCCCCGTCCGGCGCCCCCGCCCCGGCCCGCGCGCTGCCCGCCGGCTCCGACGCCGTCCCCGCCCGCCGGCGCATCGTCCGCACCCCCGCCTCGGCCACCGCCGCCAGCGTCCAGGCCGCCGTCACCGCCCCGCAGCACGCCTCCGGCACGCCCCACGGCCCGTCCCGCGGCGGCCACCCCGCCGACCCCGGACCGGTGGTCCTGCCGCCTCCGCCGCTGCCCCTCGACGACACCGACCGCCCCAGCCTGCCGCGCCGCGTCAAGCAGTCCCACCTGGCCCCGCAGTTGCGCGACGGCCCGGTCCGGCCACCCGACCGGGCCGGGCCCGAACGCCTCCACGACCCCAACCTGATGGCCGCCTACCAGCGCGGCTTCAGCCGCGGCGACCCCAACTACGCGGCCGGCCTCGCCGCCACCGGCCACCCCGCCTCCGCTCCCGCCCCCACCCCGGGCCGGCGCGGCGGTACCGGCAGCCCCGGAGACCCCGAGCCGCACCCTGTCCCCGACCACGACGCCCCGATGGCCCGCCCCCGAGGAGACGACCCCGACCATGGTGAGTGATGTGCGCGAGCAGACGTCCACGGAGTTCCGCGGCAATCAGCACACCGACCTTTCCTGGCTGCTGACCGGACTCGTCCAACGGGTACCGCACACCCGTAGTGCCGTCCTGCTGTCCGCCGACGGCCTGGTCAAGGCATCCCACGGCTTCGAACCGGACGTCGCCGACCATATGGCGGCCCTCTCCTCCGGTCTGTACTCCCTTGCCCGCAGCGCCGGTTCCCGCTTCGGGGAGGGCAGCGACATCCTCCAGGTCGTCGTCGAGATGGAACAGACCTTCCTCTTCGTCGCCGCCGCCGGATCCGGTGCCTGCCTGGCCGTCCTCGCCGACCGCGAGGCCGACGCGGGCGTGCTCGGCTACGAGATGGGGATGCTGGTCAAGAGCGTCCGGCCGTATCTGTCGACACCCCCGCGCCACCAGGCCCCGGCGGGTGGCCGTTGACCGTTGCCCTGCCCCGCCGGCAGCGGCCGCCCGGTCCGGACGCACCATGGGTCGACGACGTGGCGGGCCGGCTGGTCCGCCCGTACACCGTCAGCAAGGGGCGCACCCGCCCCTCGGCGCACTTCGACCTGATGACCATGGTGCGGGCGACCGGGCGGCGGCCCGCCGGCCTCCAAGGACCCGACTACGACCGGGTCCTGGGGCTGTGCGACGGGCCCGTCCCGGTTGCCGAGATCGCCGCGCACATACGCCTGCCCGCCGCGGTCACCAAGGTGCTTCTCGCCGACCTCGTCGACTGCGGGGCGCTCACCGCGCGAACCCCCTCGGCCGTCTCGGCCGGGCCCGCCTTCCGTACCGACCGCGCCCTGCTGGAGGCCGTGCTGCATGGACTTCGTGAACGACTGTGACCCCCGGCCCGTGGGGGACCCGGGGGCCGACTCCTTTCCGACCGCGGTGAAGATCCTGGTCGCGGGCGGGTTCGGAGTCGGCAAGACCACCTTCGTCGGCGCGGTCAGCGAGATCGAACCGCTCAGCACCGAGGAGCTCATCACCCAGATCAGCGTCGGCACCGACGACCTGGAGGGTGTGGCGGACAAGTCCACCACGACCGTCGCCATGGACTTCGGCCGGATCACGCTCGGCCCGAAACACGTCCTGTACCTCTTCGGGACGCCCGGGCAGCACCGCTTCTGGTTCCTGTGGGACGAACTGTCCCACGGCGCGCTCGGCGCGGTGGTGCTCGCCGACACCCGACGGCTGGACCAGTGCTTCGCCGCGGTCGACTTCTTCGAGGGGCGGGGCATCCAGTTCGTCGTCGCGGTCAACGAGTTCGACGGCGGCCACAGTTACGCGCCCGAGGAGGTCCGGGCCGCCCTGGACCTCGACCCGGAGGTCCCGGTCGTGCTCTGCGACGCCCGCCAGTGCGCCTCCGGCACCCAGGTCCTGGTGTCCCTCGTCGGCCACCTCCTCTCCTCACCCGCCCGCACCGCCACCCCGGAGCTGCCATGAACGTCCCCTCCGCACGCTTCCCCTTCCCCGCCCGCCAACCGTCCTGGCGCAGCTACCCTTCCTCCGAACTCCCATATCTGGACGACGATCTGACGAGGCGTCTGCTGATCACGCCGGAGGACCACGAGGCACCCGCGCGGGTCGCCCGGCTGCGCGAGCTCGGCATCGGCAAGAACCCGCTGCCCGCCTTCGACGCGTTCGCCCGCAAGCTCGCCAAGACGACCAACACCCCTTACGCCATGGTCAACTTCATCGACGAGCGCGAGCAGTACTTCGCCGGTCTGTACGCCCCCGACCTCGACACCTCCGTCGAGCTGGGACCGGCGCCGCCCAGCGGCCGCCCGGAGCGGATCATGGCCCGCGACCACGGCTACTGCCCCTACGTCGTGGTGCGGCGCAAGGCACTGGTCCTGGAGGACGTCTGCGACTACCCGAGGTTCGCCGGGAACCCCGTCGTCGACGAACTCGGCATCCGCACCTACCTCGGCGCCCCGCTGATCGACCACACCGGCATGACGCTGGGCACCGTCTGCGTCATCGACCGCGAACCCCGGCCCTGGGGCCGCGAGGGGCTGCGCACCATCAAGGCATTCGCCGCCGAACTCGTCGAGCAGATCCACGAGATGGAGCAGCGGCAGCGGGAGGCCGACGCCTCCTGACCGGGCCCGCCCGCGGCCCCGGAGGCCCGTACGGCCGGGCCGGGGCCGCATCCCGGCGTCGCGCGGCGGCGGCCCGGCCCGGCCCGGCCCTCAGGACACCCGGACCAGCGCCTCCCGGCCGCCGGGCGCCCCGTCTTCGTCCCGCCACTCCGCCGGCGCCGCCCGCAGCAGCCCGGCGAGCCGGTCTGACCACTCGCCCTTCCCCTGGCCCAGCGCCAGCTCGCCCAGCCGCAGCAACTGGACGTCGGAGGTGCCGGCCGGAGCGAAGATGTGGTGCGCGTCGCGCAGGAAGCGCTCCACCGGCCGGTCGGTGAACAGCCCGCAGGCGGCGTGGATGTCCATCGCGTCCCGTGCGGACTCCAGCGCCGACTCCACGTTCACCAGCTTGGCGTTCATCAGCTCCGCGTCGCACGGCAGTCCCTCGTCCAACAGGTGCACCGAGTGGTACGCGGACAGCCGGGCGAGCAGCAGCCGGGACTGGATCCGGCCCAACTTCAGCTTGACGGTGGGAAGTTCCGCGAGCGGCTCGCCGTAGCGGCGGCGCTCGGTGCAGAACGCGGTGGTCTCGTCCAGTACGGCCTGGTGGATGCCGAGCGAGACCGCGGTCAGATTCGGCCGCCCGTACAGCACGCTGGAGGAGTACGCCACCGGCAGACCGTCGCCCTCCCGGCCCAGCAGATGCGTCGCCGGCACCCGGCAGTCGTCGAAGAACAGCTCCCCGAAGCTGAAGCCGTGCAGGCCCATCGCGGGCCGCTGTGGGCCGACCCGGAAACCGGGCGTGCCGGACTCGACGAGGAACGCCGACAGGCCCTTCGAGCCCTCGCCGGTGCGCACCACCACCCCGTGCAGATCGCCGATGTGGCTGTTGCCGACGTAGATCTTGCGGCCGTTGAGGACGTAGTCGTCGCCGTCGCGGACCGCGGTGGAGGCCATGCCCAGCACATGGCCGCCGGACTGCGGCTCGGTGACCGCGATGGTCGGCAGGCAGTCACCGGAGGCGATCGCCGGCAGCCAGGTCTTCTTCTGCTCCTCGCTGCCGAAGTGGACGATCTTCGCCACGCCCAGCTGCGACGCCTGCACCATCGCGCCCATCGCGGCACTCACCCGCGACAGCTCCTCGATGATCAGGGTCTTGGCGACGTGCCCGGCCCCCATCCCGCCGTACGCGCGGTCCACCGTGGCGCCGATCCAGCCCTGACGGGCGATCAGCCGGGAGAGATCCGGGCAGACGGCGCGGCTCGCCTCCATCTCGGCGATCCGGGGCCGGACCTCGCGCTCGGCGAAATCCCGTACCCGGCGCCGGAGTGCCTCATGGCGCCGGTGGGTGAAGTAGCGATGCAAGACGAGCCCTCCTCCGCGGACGTCCGCGTGCCGGCCGCTCGCCGCCTCGGGGCGGCGATGGGCGGTGCCGCGATCGTACCGGAAAGTGATCCCTCGCTCACCGCGTGCAATATTCGTTGCAATGCCGGCTACGGATCAGGCAAAACGCCAACCCGGCACATTCCTACGGACACTTGGGATCCGGAGGCGGCGCACCGCCCCGGCCGCGGGCGCACGGGCGGCGCGGTCCCAGGAGTCCCGGAGCCGCGCCACCCCGCGCCACCCGGCCGTCAGTGCCCGGGGTCGCAGCAGGACTCGCGGGCCTGCTGCCGGCCCACCGCCAGCCAGTCGGTGCCCCCCGCCGCGCGCAGCGCCGGCCCGCCGGGTGCCGGGAACGACTCCACCAGCGCCCGCTGCTCGTACAGTCGGCCGCCCTTGACCACCGCCGAGGTCCGCACCAGCGCCGCGATGTCCCGGAACGGATCGCCGTCCACCAGCGTCATGTCGGCGAGCTTGCCGACCTCCAGCGTCCCCAGATCGCGCTCCGCGCCGAACGCCCGCGCCGGCAGCACGGTCGCCGTCCGCAGCGCCTGGGCGACGCTCAACCCGCCCCGGTGCAGCGCCCGCAGGGCCAGATGGAGCGACAGCCCCACCGGCACCAGCGGCTGGTCCGTGCCCAGCGCCACCAGCCCGCCGCCGTCCAGGATCCGGCGGTAGACCTCCACCTCGATCCCGATGTCGGCCAGCTCCTCCGGCGTCGGCCGGTGCGTGGCGTTCTCCCGGACGACCGCACTGTCCCACGGCGGCATCAGCCGCGTCACCCGCACGTCCTCGGCCAGCGCCGGATCCGCGCCGATCAGCGGCGACGCCGAGAACGGCGTGGCCAGCATGTGCAGCCCGCCGGCCGTGTAGACCTCCGCCACGTCCTCGTACGCGTGCCCGGTGGCGGACACCGCATGCCCGAACTCCAGCCGCTGGGTGGCCTGGAGATGGGTCGTCAGATCCTGACCCATCTGCAACCCGGGAGTGAGCAGATGACTGCCCGAGCGGACCCCGAGCCGCTCGTGCGCGAAGCGGGCCGCCTCGGCCATCACCCAACCCGGCGCCCGCACATAGGTCTTGACGAAGTCCCAGTCCAGCGCCGCACCCCGGTCCAGCGACCGCCGCAGCCCGGCCTGGGTGCGGTGCGCCCGCCCCATGCTGTAGGCCACCCGCCCGCCGTCCAGCAGTTCACCGCAGGTCAACAGCCGCGGCCCGGCCAGCACCCCGGCGGCCAGCGCCTCCCGCAGCCGCGCCTGCTCGTAGGAGAAGCCGCCGCAGGAGACGGTGGTGGTGATGCCGTACGCGAGCTGTAGCGCGGTCTGCCGGCCGCCGTACGTCGTCTGCCAGGGATGAGTGTGTGCGTCCCAGAGTCCCGGCAGCACCGTCCGGTCCGCGGCGTCCACCCGCCGGGCGGTGCCGGCGCGGGACGCCCGGTGCGGCTCCACCGCCGTGATCCGGCCGTTCCGCACCACCACGTCGACGTCCTCGCGGACCGTGTCGCCGGTGCCGTCCCAGAACCGGCCCGCGTGCACCACGGTGTCCCGGGCCCGGGCCGGCCGCCGCTCCAGCGCGACCGGAACGGTCCGCGCCGCACCGCCGGACACCGCGACCAGCCGCAGCCGCCCCGCCGAGAGGTACAGCAGCGTCGTCGAGTCCCCGGACCACGACGGATGGTCCGCGGCCTCCTCCGTCAGCTGCCGCGGCGCACCGTCCGGCGTGCCGTCCGGCCGCACCGGCAGCACCCACAGCGCCGACTCGGCGATCACCGCCAGCCACTTCCCGTCCGGCGACCACACCGGACCGGAGTCGTAGCGGTCGGCGATCGAGACGTGCTCGGCGACCTGGTGCAGCCGGTCCTTCCCGGTCTCCGCGTCGACGATCCGGATGACGTTGTAGCCCTCGCGGAAGCGGTGGTTGAGGCGGTTGCGGTCGCACAGCGCCAGATGGCGGCCGTCCGGCGACCAGCTGGGCCGGCCCGGCAGCCCGCCCGCGCCCATCGGCGCCGCCAGCGACTTCTCCGAGCCGTCCGCCAGGGTCCGCACGACGAGATTGCCGAACATGTCCAGCGCCGCCAGCCGTCCGCCGTCCGGCGACAGCGCCGGCTGCACCCGCCCGCCGGACGCCAGCACCGTCTCCGCACCGGAGCCGAGCTCCCGGCGGCGCACCGCGAACAGCCCGTCCCGGTCGTCCGCGTACACCAGCGCCCGGCCGTCCCGGGACCAACTCGGCGCGTACACATAGCGGGTGGCCGCCGCACCGGTGATCCGGCGCGGCGCGCCACCACCCGAAGTGGGCGCCACCCACAGGGAGTTGAGGGCGGCGAAGACCACCTTGCGGCCGTCCGGGGAGAGCGCCGGCAGGTGGATCCCGCGGACCGGCCCGGCCGCCGCGGATTCAAAACCGTAGTCCTTGACGCGGTACCGCGACCGGTCCACCGGCAGCTGCGCGGTGAACGGGATGGTCTCGGTCCGCTCCGGCGCATCGGGACGGACGATGCGGAACTGCCCACCGGCAGTCACCAGCAGCGCGTCCCGCGACACCCAGCGCGGCGGCACCGGCTCCACATCGTCGTCCACCGCCACCGCCGCGCCGTCCACCACCAGCGTGCAGGTCGGCCCCGGACGGTCGGTGGTCCGCAGATACGCCAGCCGTCCGGCGGGGGACAGCGCCGGCACCATCACCTGCGCCGCGGCCGTCTCGGTGTGCTCGGTGCGGACCGCGCCCCGCCCGTCCGCGGGCACCGACGCCACCGTCCGGGAGACCAGCGCCGTGGTGTCCAGCCGGCCGCGGACGAAGACGATCCGGGTGCCGTCCGGTGACCAGCACGGGTCGAAGTCCTCCCAGGCGCCGTCCTGATGGGGGCCGTCCTGGCCGGGCAGCCCGGTCACCCGGGTCAGCCGACCGGACGCCACCTCCAGCACCCATAACCGGTACGGGCTCCCGACCACCGCGTCGCCGCCGCGCTCGGAGGCGAACGCGATCCGGGTGCCGTCGGGCGACCAGGCCGGGCCGCGGTCGTCCCACGGGCCGTCGGTCAGCTGCGTCAGCTCCGAACCGTCCGGGGCCAGCGCCCACAGGTGGAAGTTGCCGCCCCGGTAGGCGCAGACCGCGAGACGACGGCCGTCGGGGGAGAACACCGGGCGGGTGGGCTCCAGATCGGGCGGGGTCAGCGCCCGCGCCGGGCCGCCGGCGCGGGGCAGCGACCACAGGACGTTCTGCACCTCGGCGACCAGTCGGTCGCCGGCGGGCGCGAGGGTGGCGGCGCCGTTGGTGGCGGCCGTGAAGGACAGGCCCGTCGCCGCGTCGGCGGCCGGGGCACCGGCCGGTGCGGCGGGCAGGGCCTCGGCGGTGGGCGCCACGAAGCCCACCAGCCCGGCCGCGGCGGCGGCCGAGGCGGTGCCCTGGAGGAATCTGCGGCGGGAGAGCGGCGCATGCGGGATCGGGGCGTGCTCGGAACGGTCTGCGATGTCCAACGATCCTCCTGTGAAAGGGGGTTGCGGCACAGTGCCGGCACAGAACCGCCTGATCGTTGCACGCCGGACGGGCCGCGGGCCATGTCCTTGCGCGCGCCCCGTGGCCAACCGCCGCCCCGCGGGCCAGAGTGGGCGCGACCGACCACCGCCCGCCCCAGGGGAGCACCATGCAGCAGGACGTCCACGAGGCCCGCGACGGCGCCCGCATCGCCACCTACACCTGGCTCCCGGAGGCCGGTACCCCGCGCGCCCTGGTCCAGATCGCCCACGGCGCCGCCGAACACGCCCGTCGCTACGACCGCTTCGCGCGCTTCCTGACCGGCCACGGCTATGCCGTCGTCGCCTCCGACCACCGTGGCCACGGCGCCACCGCCGCCTCCACCGGCGGCCGCGGGGTGACCGGCGAGGACGCCTGGCGGGCCGTCGTCGGCGACCTCAAGGCCCTCGGCGACCGCACCGCCGCCGCCCACCCCGGCCTCCCCCTCGTCCTCCTCGGCCACAGCATGGGCGCGATGCTGGCCCGCGACTACGCCCAGGAGTACGGCGCCGACCTCGCCGGCCTGATCCTCACCGGCACCTTCCGCACCCTGCCGAGCCTCGACATCGACGCCGCCACCGCCGAACTGGAGGCGGAGATCGCCGCACACGGCCGGGCCCACCCCTCCCCGTTCCTCCCGCGCACCTTCGGCTCCTTCAACGACGCCTTCGCGCACCGCACCGGCTACGAGTGGCTCTCCCGCGACACCGCCGAGGTCGACCGCTACGCCGCCGACGAGGACTGCGGCTTCCCGTTCTGCGCCGGTCTCGTCCTCGACTGGGTACGCGCCATCCGCAAGATCAACGACCCAGCCCACCTCGCCCGCATCCCCCGTGGCCTGCCGATCCATGTCGCGGTCGGCGACCAGGACCCCTGCCACCAGCGGATGACCCTGGTCCACGAACTCCTGGAGGACTTCCGCTACCTCGGCATCCGCGACCTGACCTGGCGCGCCTACCCGGAGGCCCGCCACGAGATCCTCAACGAGACCAACCGCGACGAGGTCCGGCACGACCTGCTGGCCTGGCTCGACAAGCACATCTGATCCCCCGTCACCGCCCTGCCCCGCCCGTCACCGCGCCGCCCGCCCCGCCACCGGCGGCGGGCTACCCGCCGAGGAAGCCGGCGATCCGCCCCCGCAGGCCCCGCGGGTCGAGCCCATGGGCGGCCAGATGCTCGTCGAGCTGCCCGTAGCGGCGCAGCTCCCGGCGGCCGACCCCGAGCCCCAGCACCCGGTGCGGCCGGTCCGCCAGGGCGTCGCCGGCCTCGCGGGCCGAGGTCCCGGCCAGATACGGCTCGACCAGCACCACGTCCGAGGAGCCGGCGGCCCCGGCGGCGGCCCGCAGCGCCCGGCCGTCGAAGGGCCGCACGGTGGTCGCGTAGAGCACCGTCACGTCCAGCCCCTCGGTTGCGGCGAGCACGTTGTCCAGCATCGGCCCGACCGCGACCACCACCCCGCGGCGGCCCTCTCGCGCGGTGTGGAACCCCGCCCCGTCCACCGGCCGCGGCGCCTCGTTGACCTGCACGGACAGCCGCACGTACACCTTGTCGTCGCCGGCCGCCGCGGCCTTCCGCAGCAGCACCTCGGCCTCGTCCGGGTGACCGGGCACATGCACGGTCCAGTCGTCGAGGGTGTCCAGCAGCGCCACATCGCCCGGCGCCATATGGGTGAAGCCGCCGCTCGGCCAGTCATAGGAGGCGCCGGCGCTCACCAGCACCCCGCCGGTGCCCTGGTGGCCGAAGTCCAGCTTGAGCTGCTCGAAGGGGCGCTCCACCAGGAAACTGGCGAAGGTGTGCAGCACCGGCCGCAGCCCGGTCAGCGCCAGCCCGCCGCCGACCCCGACCAGCAGCTGCTCGCGGATGCCGACGTTCACCACCCGCTCGGGGTGCCGCCGGGCCGCTTCCGCGAAGCCGTCGAGGCCGATGTCGGCGAGCACCACGGCCAGCCGGGGGTCCTCGTCCAGCAACCGGGAGCCGACCGCGGCGAAACGCTCACGCATGGTGTCCATCACTGAAGACCTTTCACAAGAGGGGGAATCGGGGGGAGTTCCGGGCAAGCCGTGCGCGTTTTCAGCCGACGTTGCCCGGCCTCCCGGGGCTCCCGGGGGCGATGGGGTTCTTCGGCTCGACGCGGGCGACCACCGCGTGCGGCCGGCCCGGGTGGGGGGCGCGGAACGCCTCGTACAGTGCCGCGTGGTCGCGGCCGTCCACGGTGGCGGCGGACCAGCCCGCGGCCTCGAAACGGGAGGCGATCCCGCCGCGCCAGCCGTGGGTGGCCGAGGAGTTGTCGACGACGAGGGTGTGCAGCCGGTCCAGTCCGGCCGGGCCGGCGAAGGCGAGCGCCTCGTGGTTGCTGCCCTCGTCCAGTTCGGCGTCGCCGATCAGCACCCACACCGCCGGTCCGGTGCGGCCCTGGGCGCGCAGCCCCAGTGCGGTGCCGACGGCCAGCGGCAGCCCGTGCCCGAGCGATCCGCTGCCGATCTCGACACCGGGCACCAGCGTCCGGTCGGGGTGGTGGCCGAGCGGTGACTCGTACGAGCCGAAGCCCGGCAGCCAGTCGGCGGGGAAGAAGCCCTTGGCGGCCAGCACGGCGTAGTACGCCATCGGGCCGTGGCCCTTGGAAAGCAGGAAGCGGTCCCGGTCGGGGTCGGCGGTCGTGCCGGGGGAGACCCGCAGCACCCGGTCGTAGAGCACCCAGAGGGCGTCGAGGGTGGAGGTGGCCGCCGGGCCGTGCTTCTCGTCGCCGGTCATCAGCCCCATCAGCCGGGGCAGTTCACCGAATCCGCGGGCGCCGTGCAGAGGGGCGGCCACGGTGGGGTCCGTCGCTGTCGTCGTCATGGGACAGAGCCTGCAACCTCAACCAATCTTGAGGTCAAGGCGAGGGTCGCGAGAGGGTGGCGCGCGGTGGCTGGGCTCGCCCGCCACCTGCCCCGTTGCCGGCGCCGGCCGGGAAATGGCAGCACGCACCCTCTGACATGGGGTATTGTTCTCATGCACGAACGCCCGGGGAGTCCTCCGGAGCATCGGGCAGCGGGACGTGGCGCAGCTTGGTAGCGCACTTGACTGGGGGTCAAGGGGTCGCAGGTTCAAATCCTGTCGTCCCGACTTACGGAAACGTGAGTCAGAGGCCGTGTCGGAAATTTCCGATACGGCCTCTTCGCGTTGCCCGCCGGTGCCGGATGTCCGCGAAAGATGGCCGGAAATCGGCGTCGTGACGCTCTGGAGCGGAACCACGCTCCCCGGCGGTGCCGCCCTCGCCCCCGAAGCCGTACGCCAGTTGGCCGTCCGGGGCGCCCGCGGAGACCCGCCGTCCCAGCTCACCGCGCCTGAGGGCCTCTTCGATCGAGGGGTCGTTGTTGCCTTGTCACTCAACTCGCGGTTAAGTTCGGTGCTCCTCACTGTCCGTATGTGGACTGGTGCGGGGTGTTCGTGCCGTGACAGGATGGGGGTGAGGTCGCGATGGCCTTAACTGCTCGTTGGGGCAACTCGGGGAACGGGGGATGACAGTGGGGGGCGACAGCCGGGCCAAGGGGGAGGGCAGCGTGCTCGCGGAACGGCTCAACCACCTCTTCGCGCACATGCACCCACCGGGCGCCCCGTACACCAACGCCCATGTGGCCGACGAGATCAGCCAGGGGACGGCGGAGTACGGCGGGGTCAAGGTGACCGAGCAGTACCTCTCGATGCTGCGCAACGGACGGCGGACGAACCCCGGCCCCGAACTCCTGCGCGCGCTGGCGAAGTTCTTCGCGGTCCCCGTCGGGTATCTGCTGGGGGACCTCTCGCAGCCGCAGGCCGCGCGGGTGGAGGAGGAGGTCAAGTTCCTCGCCGCCATGCGGGATCAGCGGGTGCGTGCCATCGCACTGCGCTCGGTCGGGCTGCCCCCGGAGGTCCAGGACAGCCTGACGACGATCATCTCCCAGTTCCGCCGGCAGATGAACCTGCCGGACGGCCCGCCGGAGCAGGGTGGTGATCGGCGTGGCGCACGGCCCGATACGGACCGCTGAGCGCGACCGGATCTTCACTACCTGGCGGGGGGCCGGACACGAGGACGGGACGAGCATGCGAGTGGGGCAGATGCGCAGGCGGTGCAAGCAGCTCATCAAGGAGCTGCGGCTGCCCGCCTCGACCGATCTGCGGGGGATCTGCGACATCGTCGCTGCCCGGGTGGAACGGCCCGTCCACCTGGTGCCGATGAGCCTGGGCGGCGTGGTCTCGGGCATGACCGCCACCACCGAGGACGGCTACTGGGTCTTCTACGAACTCCGGACCTCGCCCTGGCACCAGACCCACATCGTGCTGCACGAACTCAGCCACCTCCTCCTCGGCCACGCCCAGGACCCCGCCGTCACCGAGGACGCGCTGCGGATGTGGACCCCGTCCGTCGACGTCGCCACCGCCATGCGGCGGATGGGCCTGACCATGGGCTTCGCCCGGCACCACGGCTACGACAACCTCGCCGAGCGGGAGACCGAGGTGCTCGGCACGCTCCTGATGGAGCACGTGGTGCCCGCCGCGGCGGAGCGCGAACTCCCGCTGGAGGGGCCGGCCGCCGAGGTCGCGGCGGCCCTGGGCCCCGCCCTCCAGCACATCCGGCACCAGCAGGTGGCCGCCGGGCCGAAGGGGGAGGCCGGTGTTTGACGTCGTCTACCTCTGCTTCGGGGCCGCCGCCTGGGCACTCGTGGCCTACAAGGCCGTCGCCTGGTTCCGGGACCGCTCCAACACCGACCTGGGCCTCGCCTGTGTGATGACCGGCGGCGTGGCCACCGTCTTCCTCTTCTCCGCGCCCAGCCTCTACCGCGGGTTCGACCGGCTGGTCGGCGTCGCCAACCTCGCCATGGTCTTCCTGTACTCCTCCGTCGTGGTGTTCGCCGCCGGGGCGCTGGTGCTGCTGCTCCGCTGGACGGCCGGCGAGGGCGACGCGGCCCGGACGCGGGCCCGCGCCCGGGCCCGGGCGGCGGTCGGCGCGGTCGCGCTCCTGTGGGCGGTGGCCGTCACCGGCTTCGCCGTGGGCCGCCCGGACGCCGTGGAACACCCCCGCGACTTCTCCACCGCCTACACCGACGCCCCCGGCGTGATGGTCTTCCTGGTGCTGTATCTGGCCATCTTCGGGGCGAGCCTGGCCGGCCTGGGCACGCTCTGCCCGCGCTACGCCGCCCGGCTCGGCGGCTCCTGGCTGGCCCGCGGACTGCGGGTGCTGGCCGCCGGCTGCTGGCTCGGCCTGGTCTACTGCGCCTGCAAGGTCGTCGGATTCGTCCTGTCGTGGACCGGGCACCCGGCGCTCTGGCTCTCCAACGGCGTCGCCCCGCTCAGCGCCTCGGTCGCCGCGATCCTCGTCCTCGCCGGCTTCAGCCTGCCCGCGGCCGGCCCCCGCGTCGCCGCCTGGCGCCGGCTGCGCCGCCTGACACCGCTGTGGCGGACCGTCACCGCGCAGACCCCCGAGGTCACCATGGACGGCTCCCGGTGGTCCGGCCGCTGGCCCTTCGCCGACCTGGAATGGCGCGCCAACCGCCAGATGGCCGAGATCCGCGACGTCCAGCGCGGCATCCGCCACCACGTCGAGTCCGACGCCGTCGACATCGTCCTGGAGCGCGCCCGCGCGGTCTCCCTGGACGACCGGCAACTGGCCGCGGTCGCCGAGGCGGCCGCCCTCCGACGCGGCCTGGAGAACCGCGCGGTCGGCCATGTCCCCGCCCACGGCGCCGACAGCGTGGTGGTCGCCGACGGTCGGGAGGCCGCCGAACTCTCCGCCGAATACGAGCACTTGGCCATGGTCGCGGACGTCTACCGTTCGCCGCTGATCGAGACCGTGCTCACCGAGTTGCGGCAGCGCAGCGCCACCTTGCGCAGCTGACCGCGACCCCGAAGACGGGGTGGCCCGGTACGGGGGTCCGGGCCTCCCGCTCCGCGCACGGCGGCACCGGCCCATGTGGCCGGTGCCGCACGGCGCCCCCACCCGTTGATCTACGCTCGGACGCCATGCAGAACACCGCCGAGACCGGCCCCGACGCCCTCGCCCCCATCGACACCACGCCCCTCCTGGACGACCCGTACGCCGCTCTCGCCGCGCTCCGCGACGCCGGCCCGGTGCACCGCATCACCGGCACCGACGGGCAGCCCGCCTGGCTGGTCACCCGCTACGACGACGTCCGCAGCGCGCTGGCCGACCCCCGGCTCTCGCTCGACAAACGCCATGCGACCCCCGGCAACTACCGCGGCTTCTCGCTGCCCCCCGCCCTCGACGCCAACCTGCTCAACATGGACCCCCCGGACCACACCCGGATCCGCCGCCTGGTCGTCAAGGCGTTCACCCCGGGCCGGGTCGAGGCGCTCCGCGCACCCGTGCAGCGCGTCGCCGACGGCCTGCTGGACACCATGGCCGCGAAGGGCCGCGCAGAACTCGTCACGGACTACGCCGGACCGCTGCCGATCACCGTCATCTGCGATCTGCTCGGCATCCCCGCCGAGGACCGCCGCGACTTCCTGGCCTGGTCGGACGCGCTCATCACCCCCGACCCCGGCCGCCCGCAGGCGATGAAGGAGGCGATCGGCGCGATGCTGGAGTTCTACACCGCGCTGATCGCCGCCAAGCGCGCCGAACCCGGCGACGACCTGCTTTCGGACCTGATCGCGGTCCGCGAAGACACCGCGGACACCACGGACGCCGCGGGTGCCGACCGGCTCAGCGAGGACGAACTGACCTCCCTGGCCTTCTTGATCCTCTTCGCCGGCTACGAGAACACCGTCCAGCTCATCGGCAACTCCGTCCTCGCCCTCCTCGACCACCCCGAACAACTCAGCGCGTTGCGCCGAAATCCAGCCGAAGTGTCCACCGCCGTCGAGGAGTTCCTCCGCTACGACGGACCGGCCCCCCTGGCCATCCGCCGCTTCCCCGTCGAGGACGTGGAGATCGGCGGCGTCCGCATCCCCGCCGGAGAGAGCGTGCTGCTCTCGATCGCGTCCGCGAACCGCGACCCGCACCGCTTCCCCGCCCCGGACCGGCTGGACCCGGCCCGCGACCTGTCCGGCCACCTCGCCCTGGGGCACGGCATCCACTACTGCCTGGGCGCGCCGCTGGCCCGGATGGAGGCGGAGATCGCCATCGGCGCCCTCATCAGCCGTTTCCCCGGCCTGCGCCTCGACGTGCCGCGGGACGAAGTGCGCTATCGCCGCACCATCCGGGCGCGTGGCCTGATTTCGCTGCCGGTGGCCTGGTAATCCGAGAACGCACAAGTTTTTGATGCGTAACCGTTCAGACATGCGGTAGAAAAGTGCTGTGACCCGCCCGGTGTGCATCCCCCGTCGCACCGGGCGGGTCCCTCTTTGCGTCTGCGCAGACCCCCGCGGCACTCCGGCCGGAGTGCCGCCCCTTGGCCCGTCTGGCGCACCCGCGCTGCGCCCACCGCCGGCCCTTCTTAGCGTGATCTCATGGCATTTGACGCGCTTGTGTCCAAGAAGACCGGTGCGCTGGCACTGATTGCCGCCGCCGGTGTGTCCCTGACCCCCATACCGGCCGACGCCCGCTCCGCCGCGTCCCTGGCCCGTCAACCCGCGGCGAGCTCCCGGCACCTGCGCCGCGAACTCAGCGCCGTGGCCTGGCTGGTCGCCGACGTCAACAGCGGCAAGGTGCTGGCCTCCAAGAATCCGCACCGCAAACTCGCCCCGGCCAGCACCCTCAAGACCCTGTTCGCGGTCACCGTACTGCCCAAGTTCTCCGCCAAACGGGTGCGCCAGGTCAGCGCCGCCGACCTCTCCGGACTCGGCTCCGGCAGCAGCGTCGTCGGCATCCGCCAAGGAGGCCGCTACACCGTCGCCGACCTGTGGAACGGCGTCTTCCTGCGCTCCGGCAACGACGCGGTACACGTCCTCGCCGCCATGAACGGCGGCTGGTCGACCACCGCACGGCAGATGCAGCAGACCGCCCGCCGGCTCGGCGCTCGCGACACCTCGGTCAAGTCCCCGGACGGCTACGACGCCCCCGGCCAGGTGTCCTCCGCCTTCGACCTGACGGTCTTCGCCCGCGCCGGCCTCGCCAACGAGGACTTCGCCCGCTACTGCTCCACCACCCGCGCCGCCTTCCCGGCCGCCGGCGGCGGCACGGCCCAACTGGAGAACACCAACCGGATACTGGTGGGCTCGCACGGAATGGCCCGCTACCCCGGCATCATCGGTGTCAAGAACGGCTACACCAGCAAGGCCGGCAACACCCTGATCGCCGCCGCCCGCCGCAACGGCCACACCCTGATCGCCACCGTGCTCAACCCCCGGTCGGGCGAGGCCAACGGCGTCTACAAGGAAGCCGGGCAGCTGCTGGACTGGGGCTTCGAGCACGTGGCGCACTCCGAGCCGGTCGGCCGGAGCGGGCGCGATGACGAGGAGGAGGAAGAGGAGGACTTCTAGTGCCGTTGAGGCGGTGGCCCGCGGTATTCAGGGTTCAGGCGTGCCCGCGCAGTCGGGGTGCCGACTCGGCGGCCGAGACCGGACCGGCCGCCGCACCGCTCTCCGGGGCGGCCCCGGCCAGGCGCCCGGTGAGGTCCCGCGCCCAGGCCGTCAGCCCGGCGACGTCGACGCCGTACGGTGCGGCGGTGGCATACGGGGCGATGGCCGCGGCGCCGCGCTCCAGCAGCGCGGCGCCTCCCGTGACATTGCCGCGCGCCGCATGGGTGAGCCCCACGGCGAGCTGGGCCAGTCCCCGCCAGAGCGCCCGCTCGGCCTCGGGGGCGGCCTTCCAGGCGTCCTCCAGGACCTCGTGGGCATGGAACGGCAGCCCGTCGTCCAGGAGCCGCTGTGCCTCCGCCAGCGTCTCGTCCGGCGTACGGGGCACGCCCTCGGGCTGCCGGGCGATCCCCGGGGAACCGTAGGGCAGCGGGCGGCCCAGCCCGTCGCGGGGGCGGGCGTTACGGGCCCGCCCCCGCTCGTCGCGGTCACGGGGGCGCGGCGCGGCGGCGCCGTCCTCCTCGTTCCGGGTGGGCTCTCGGGGGTCCTCCGGGGCATTCACCCTTCGATTGTGCGCCGTGGAACGGTGCCGCGGTCTACGCGGGGTCCCGGCCAAGCCGCCGGCTCTCCGACCGGGCGGCCACGCGACCGCCCGCCGCCCCGCCGGACCTACGCCAACTGCACCTCGTAGAAGCAGAGATGATCCTTGATCTCCGCGACGCCGTCGTGCGGCTCGGGGTAGGCCCAGACGAGGTCCTCGGGGCCCTGTTCGAGTGACCAGTAGGAGGCGGTGCCCTTGAACGGGCACACCGTATGGGTCGCGGAGGGCGTCAGCAGATCCGTGCGGACATCCTCCGGCGGCAGGTAGTAGCGCACCGGACAACCGGTCTCGAAGAGCAGCAGCGGGCGCCGGCTCTCGGCCAGCAGCTGCTCGTTCACCACGACCCGGACGTGCTCGGTGCCTTGTTTGATCTCGATGCGATGGCCTTGCGTGGACACAGCCCTGATCTCCGTTCGCGAAGGGGACGGTACAACCTCAGGGTCGCATCCGGGACAGGTTCCGGGAGATCCCTGAGGTCGTCGCATCCCGCGATCGGCAGAGTGTCGGACATGACCTACGACACGTTCTCAACCATCCGGGCCGCGGCATCGTCGACCCGGCTCGCAACACCCCAGTCCGCGACCCCTTCCTCTCATCTCCGTGCTCCGTCTCCTTCCTCCCCGACCTCCTCCTCAAGGCCGTCTCGCCCATCCCGCAGAGCGGTCGTCGGTGCGGCGTTGGCCGGTGCGGCGGCACTCACCGCCTTCGGGCCGGCGCGCACCGCCACCGCCGCGGCGCCCCGACGCCTCCGTCCACCCGTCTCACCCACCCCGCTCCCCCCGCTGGACACCGAGGCCCTGCGTGCCGCGATCGGCGACCTGGCACACCCCGAGGCCACCGGCGCCCAGCTGCGGGTCTCCGGCTCGGCAGGCCGCTGGTACGACACCGCCGGCGTCGCCGACCGGGCGAGCGGTCGACCGATCCGCGAGCACGACGCCTTCCGCATCGGCAGCATCACCAAAGTCTTCGTCGCCACGGTGATCCTTCAACTGGCCGCCGAACACCGGCTGGTGCTCGACGCCCCGGTGCAGCGCCATCTCCCCGGTCTCCTCCCGGCCGCGTTCCCAGCCATCAGCGTCACCCAGCTGCTGAACCACACCAGTGGACTGCCCGACGAGACCGGCGACGGCGTACCGGACCTCTCCACTCCCGAGGCCGTCGTCCGCCACCGCTACGACAGATGGACTCCGGAGCAACTGGTCTCCCAGGTCTCGCACGGCTCGATGAAATTCGACCCGGGCAGCAAGCAGGAGTACCGCGGGATCAACTACGTGCTCCTGGCCCTGCTCATCGAGCGCCTGACCGGCCGCCGTTACGGCGAGGCGATCACCGACCGCATCCTGAGCCCGCTGGGTCTCCGGCAGACCTCCCTGCCCGGCCGGGACCCCCGCATCCACGGCCCTCATATCCACGGCTATCTGCGTATGACCGACGGCAGGATGGTCGACATCACCGACTACGACCAGACATCCGCCTGGGGCGAGGGCGAGATGATATCGACCATCGGCGACCTGGAGCGTTTCCAGACCGCCCTGTTCTCCGGGATGCTGCTGCCGCGGCCGATCCTGGAGCGCATGTTCACCCTGCCCGACGGCGTACGCATGGTCGACGGCACCCCGGCCCGCTTCGGCGCCGGTCTGCAGACCGTCACGGTGAACGGCATCACGCTGTGGGGGAAGACCGGCGAACGGTACGGCTACTCCTCGTTCATGGTCGCCACCCGCGACCAACGGCGCCGCGTCGTCTTCACGTTCAACCCGACGCACCGGGACGCCACCCAGTCCCAGATGACGCTCCGCGTCGCCGAGGCGTTGACGAAGGGCTGAGCCGAGAGGCTCCTGGAGAGTGTTCAGGGCTTCATGGTCATGGTCATGGTCGTGGTGTGAGGGAGTGTTCGGTGAAGCGGCCGCAGGAGCGGAAGCCCAGCCGGCGGTAGACGGGCTCGCCGTCCGCGGAGGCTTGGAGGACGGCGATGCCGGTGCCCCCGGCGCGGGCCGTGTGGAGTGCGGCCAGGGTGAGGGCGGTGCCGTAGCCGCGCCTGCGGTGCGTGGTCAGGGTGCAGATGTTGTAGATACCGGCGACGCCGGCGTTGTGGAAGACCTCGGCCGAGGCGACCGGGCGGCCATCGGTGTAGCCGACGAGATGGCGGGCCGGACTGCCGGGCGCGAGCGCCTGCCGGGCGGTGCGGTCGTGGAAACGGAGGACGGTGTCGGCGGGCGGGTCCCAGTTCGCGGCGAGGACCGCGGCGTAGTGCGAGAGCTGTTCGGGGGTGGTCACCTGCCGGATGTCCAGGAGGCCGGGAGGCGGGGAAGGGAGGGAGTCGCCGAGTTCGGCCCACATGGCCGTCTCGTGGGCGGACGGCGGAAGGCCGGTCTGGGCCAGCCGTGCGGCCAGGTCCGGCGGTGTCGAGGCGGGGCCGACCCACCAGGAGAAGGGGCGGCCGGTCTCGGCCACCGCGCGCACGGTCGCGGAGATCCGTGCCGAGGCGGTGGCGGGGGTGAAGCGGGCCGCGGCGACGATGTTGAAGGTGTCGTCGGCGAGACCGCTGTCGGCGACGAGGAGGTCGGCCGCCTCCGTGACGGTCGCGCCTGCCAGGTTCCGGTGCAGATGGCAGGCGTGCTCGGCCAGGTTCCGTTCCATCCTGGCCGACAGCTCGCCTGCATCGGGGAGAGGAGTGTGTTCATGACGCATGGTTGCCGATCAGAACATGCCCGCGTTCGGGCGGCACGTTGATTTCGGGCGTCATCAGGCTGGGCTCCCGGGGGCGTTGGGGTTCGTGGGGTGGGGGAGGCGGTTGGTGGCGCGGAGGATGTTGATGACGCCCTGGTCGCGTTCGGCCACGAGGTCGGCGTAGGTGCGGTCGCCGGCGGCCGTCGCACAGCCGTCGACCATGGCGTCGCGGAGGGCGCGGTCCAGTTCGGGGGCCTCCAGGCGGGTCCAGGGGGACTTCAGTGAGGGGCCGAAGTGGTCGAGCATATGGGCCATGCCGCCCTCGCCGCCGGCCAGTGCGAAGGTCAGGCAAGGGCCCATGAACGCCCAGCGCAGGCCCGGCCCTTCGGTGATGGACGCGTCGATGTCCTCGACCGTGGCCTCGCCGTTGGCGACCATGTGCAGGGCCTCGCGCCACAGTGCCTCCTGGAGGCGGTTGGCTATGAAGCCGGGGAGTTCGCGGTCCATGGTGAGGACCGACTTGCCGGCGCGTTCGTAGAAGCGGGCCGCCCAGGTCACGGCCGCGGGGTCGGTGCGGGTGCCGCCGACGACCTCGACGAGCGGGATCAGGTACGGCGGGTTGAAGGGGTGGCCGACGACCAGGCGGGACGGGTCGGCCGCCGCGGTCTGCAGGTCGGTCATCGGGTAGCCGGAGGTGGAGGAGGCGATGACCACGCCGGGAGGTGTGGCGACGTCCAGTTCGGCGAGCAGCGCGCGCTTCAACTCCAGGTTCTCCGGGGCGCTTTCCTGGACGAAGTCGGCGTCGGCGACGGCCTCGGCGAGGGTCGTGGCGAACGTCAGCCGGTCCGGGGAGGCGCCGTCGGCGAGGCCCAGCAGCTCCAGGGCGGGCCAGGCGGCGGTGACCAGGCGGTGGAGCCTCTCCGCGGCGTCCTCGGCGGGGTCCCAGGCGGTGACGTCGTAGCCGCGGGCGAGGAAGTGGGCGACCCAGCCGCCGCCTATGACGCCGGCGCCGATACAGGCCACCCGGCGGGCGGACCCGGGGGAGAGGGAGGGGGAGGGCGAGAAGGGCATGGTGCGGCCTCCTGGGTGGGTGTGTGGGGGCGCTGGGCCCGGGGCCCAGGGGCCGGCTCCGGCCCGGCGCCTGGTGGCCCGGCCCGGGATCAGGTGCGCGGCTTCAGGCCCAGGCGGGTGCGGGCCTGGTCCGGGGTGGCGACGGTGGCGCCGAGGAGTTCGGTGATCTGGACGGCGCGTTCGACGAGTTGGGCGTTGGTGGCCTTGACGCCGCGGCTGAGGTAGAGGTTGTCCTCCAGGCCGACGCGGACGTTGCCGCCGAGGAGGATCGACTGGGCGACCCAGGGCATCTGCATCCGGCCGAGCGCGAAACTGGCCCACTGGGCGCCCTCGGGCAGCATGTTCACCATCGACTGGAGCACGCCGGGGTCGGCCGGGGCGCCCCACGGTATGCCCATGCACAGCTGGAAGACGGTGGGGTCGTCCAGCAGACCCTCGGCGAGCAGTTGCCTGGCGAACCACAGCTGGCCGGTGTCGAAGATCTCCAACTCCGGCCGGACGCCGAGTTCCTGGATCCGCCGGGCGCCGGCCCGCAGCATGTCGGGCGTGGAGACGTAGAGGGTGGAGCCGTCGCCGAAGTTGAGCGAGCCGCAGTCCAGGGTGCAGATGTCGGGGAGCAGGTCCTCGACGTGCGGGAGCCGTTCCAGGCCGCTGACCAGGTCGGTTCCCGGCAGCTGGGTGAGCGGGCGCTCGGGGTCGATGACCAGGTCGCCGCCCATGCCGGCGGTGAGGTTGATGACGACGTCGGTGCCGGTCTGCTTGATGCGGTCGACGACCTCGGCGTAGAGGCGGGGGTCGCGGGCCGGGTCGCCGGTCTCCGGGTCGCGTACGTGGATGTGCACCACCGCGGCGCCCGCGGCGGCCGCTGCGACGGCGGACTCGGCGATCTGCTCGGGTGTCACGGGGACGTGCGGGGAGCGGCGGACGGTGTCGCCGGCGCCGGTGAGGGCGCAGGTGATGATGACCTCGTCGGTGGGGGCGGTGGCCATGGGGTCCCTTCGGTCGGAGGGGCGGGTGGGGCGCGTGGGTGGCGAGTAGGGAGTGGCGAGCGGAGGACGCCCCGCCGGGAATCCATCGGGAATCCATCGGGAATCCATCCCGAACCGAACGCCCCCGTCCCCTGGAGACCCCACCCCCCAGCCCCTTCCGCAGCCCCGCCCCGCCGTCCGGTTCGTTCTCCACGAAGGTCAGCAGGGTGGTGTGCATGGTGTCGGGGCTGGTGCTGTCGGGGGCGGTGGCCAGGCAGTCGATGAGCGCGGTGGGCGGAGGGCGGTGACCTCGGGGTCGAGGGGGCGGAAGGCACCCTGGTCGACGCCGCGTCGGAGGACGTCGGCGACGGTGCTGCGCCGCTGCCGGTAGCAGCGCTCGTGGAGGCGTCCCACGGCGGTGTCGCGGGCGGTCTGTGCCCACAGGTCGAGCCAGACCAGCCACGGTCGGCGCTGCTGTGCGGTGCGCGGGGTCTGGAGGGCGATCAGATGCAGGAGTTCGGCGCGGGCGTCGGGGGCGGCGGCTAGCTCCGGTCGTCAAACTCCCGTCTGCCGTCCGGCGCCCGGCCCGCCCTCCGGGCGAACGGCGGGGGTTTGACGACAGGACCTGGTCCGCCGCCGCGGCGTTCGGCGTCCTCGTCCGTGCACCAGCGGACGGCGGCCTCCAGGAGTTCGTCGCGGCCGGGGAAGTGGTAGTGGACGGCGGCCGGGCTGGTGCCGCAGGCGGCGATGTCGGCCGGGCCGCGTTCCGGCGGTGCCGCGGGGCGTTCCGGGGCGTCGAGCAGCCAGCCGGTGTCCACCCCGCCGATGTCGGCGGGCCGGACGATCTCGGCGAGCGGGAAGCGCCGGGTGCCGCCCAGCGGACGGGACGGTTTGGACGGGGCCATCACGATCCGGCGGGCGAACTCCCGATGGCTGCGGCCGAACCGCGTGATCACCTGCCGGACGCGTTCGATGACGTGTCCGGTGTCGTCGGCGATCCGGCCCCCGGGGTCTTCGTCCATGGCCGGGGACGCTAACAGCGCGTGGAGAACACCACAACACTCGGCGACGGGGTTGGCGGAGAAAGACACTGCTCCGACGTGATGTGGGGGTGGTGGTGTTGGGAGATGGCTGATGCGGGAGTCAGTGGTGTTGCGGGTGGGGCGGTCGGCGGGGCGACGGACGGGGCGCCGGAGGGGGTCTGGAAGGTGTGGTGGAGGGGGTGGTGGAGGGGCGCGTACGGGAGCATGCCGGAAACACTGGACAAGCCGCGACAAGGGTGTGTGTGGCACAGTGACGGCATGGCTGACCGGGGAGCGCAGCAGCCCACCGTGTCGGTGCCGGACGACTGGCCCGCCCACCCGGACCTGACCCTGGCCCTCAACGGCATGGGCGGCTTCGACTGGGACCTCGACAGCGGGCTGATGCATCTGGATCCGCCCGCGCTGGAGGTTTTCGACCTCCGGCCCAGCGAGTACGACGACCGCCCGGAGACCCTCGGCTGCCGGGTGCCGGGCTACGAGGCGGCCCGGCTCGACGCCCTGGTGGCCCGCGCGCTCAAGGACGGCAGCCACTCCTACGGCGCCTACTTCCGGATCCGGCTCCGGGACGGCGGGCTGCGCTGGACGCACGCCCAGGGCAGCATCCGCCGCGACCCCACCGGCCGGCCCCGCCGCGTCATCGGCGTGGTCCGGGACGCCACCGACGAGTACGCCCACGCCGCCGAGCGGCTCGCGGTCACCGAGGAGCGCCGGCGGCACACCAGCATCGTCGAGCGCACCACCGCCGCCCTGGCGCACGCCCGCACGGTCGGCGAGGTGATCGGCGTCCTGGCCGACGAGCAGGGGCTGAGCCGGCTGGGCGCCGAGAACATCATCCTGGGCCTGGTCGAGGCCGGTCGGATCCGGCTGGTCTCCGAGGGCAGGGCGGGCAGCTTCGTCCCGGACCTGGAGTACACCAGGGTCGGCGACGAGTTCCCGATGAGCGAGGTGGTGCGGACCCTCACCCCGCGCTTCGTGCACAGCCGGGAGGAGTTCCGCACCCACTATCCGCGGCTGTGGCCGGCCATCGAGCCGCTCAACGTCAGCTCCGGCGCGTATCTGCCGCTGATCGCCCAGGGCCGCCCGATCGGGGTGATCGGGCTGTTCTTCGAGCGTGAGAGCGACTTCCAGGACCAGGAGCGCAACGTGCTGGTGGCGCTGGGCAGCAGCATCGCGCAGAGCCTGGCCCGGGCGATGCTCTACGACCAGGAGCACGAGATCGCCGCGGGCCTCCAGCAGGCCATGCTGCCGCGCCGGATCCCCGGCTTCCCCGAGGCGCAGATCGCGGTCCGCTACCGCTCGGCCCGGATGGGCCGGCACATCGGCGGCGACTGGTACGACGTGATCCCGCTGCCGGACGGACGGGTCGCCGCGGTCATCGGCGACGTCCAGGGCCACGACACCCAGGCCGCCGCCCTCATGGGGCAGCTGCGGATCGTGCTGCGCGCCTACGCCGCCGAGGGGCACGCGCCGGCCACCGTGATGGCCCGCGCCTCGGCGTTCCTCAACGAACTGGACACCGACCGCTTCGCCACCTGCACCTATGTCGACGCGGACCTGAGCACCGGCGCCGCCCGTTTCGTCCGGGCCGGCCATCTCGACCCCATGGTGCGGCACGCCGAGGGCATCTGCCGCCGGCTGCCGGTGGCCGGCGGGCTGCCGCTCGGCCTCTCCTCGGAGTTCCGGCTGCTGGACTACCCCGTCACCACCGTCCACCTGGCCCCCGGCGACACCCTGGTGCTGTGCACGGACGGTCTGGTGGAGGAACCGGGTGCCGACCTCGACGCCGGACTGGCGCAACTGGCCCGGGAGGTCCGGGACGGCCCGCAGGACGTCCAGCAACTGGCCGACCGGCTCTGCGAGTCGGCGGACGACCGGCAGGGCGAGGACGACATGGCGCTGCTCCTGCTGCGCCGGCTCGGCCCGCCCGAGCACGACACGGTCGGCCGCTTCCGGCAGCACGTCGCCCCGGCCGATCCCGCGGGGCTCTCCGCCGCCCGGCACATGATCCGCGACGCGGTCCGGGCCTGGGGCGCCCGCGAGCGCACCGAGGAGATCGAGCTGGTCGCCGACGAGTTGATCACCAACGCCCTGCTGCACACCGACGGCGAGGCGGTGGTCACCGTCCGGATGCCGCACGGTGCCGAACGGCGGCTGCGGGTGGAGGTCGAGGACGGCGCCAGCAGCCTGCCGCGCCGCCGCGAGCCGGGCGAGGCCGGCGTCTCCGGCCGGGGCCTGCTGCTCGTCGACCGGCTGGCGGATGTGTGGGGAGTGGAACCGCGCGGCGGCGGAAAGTGCGTATGGTGCGAGTTCAACTGCCCGTGACCGGGAAGGCCCTGGCCCGACCGGCACACAGCGGGCACGGGCGCCGAGGGATCGGCACGGCCACGTGAGGACTTGCACTATGGGATCGCGGGCGGAACAGCGCGAGAGCGCCCGCCAGTCGGCGGCGCGGCTCGACTCGGAGGGGGTCGGCAATGTCGCGCTGACGTGGGTGGACAACGCGGGCATCAACCGCGTCAAGGCCGTGCCGACGCAGCGGCTGGCGGACGCCGCGACACGGGGCGTCGGCATGTCGCCGGTGTTCGACGTCTTCACCTCCGCCGACGGCATCACCGCCTCCGACCACCTCGGCGGACCCGACGGCGATCTGCGGCTCTTCCCCGACCTGGAGCGGCTCACCGCCCTTGCCGCGCAGCCGGGTTGGGCCTGGGCGCCGGCCGACCGCTACGACCAGCAGGGCCGGCCGCACCCCGCCTGCCAGCGGCTGTTCGCCCGCCGGATGGCCGACCGGGCGGCCGCCGCGGGCCTGGAGGTGCGGATGGGCTTCGAGACGGAGTGGGTGGTCGCCCGCGTCCCGCAGGGCCCCGCCGACGCCGGGCGGCTCGACTACCCCACCACCGCCCCCGCCTACGGCATGGCCCGGGTCGTGGCACTCTCCGACTACCTCCGCGACGTCACCGAGGCCCTCACCGTCCAGGGCGTCGAGGTCCTCCAGCTCCACCCCGAGTACGCGCCCGGCCAGTTCGAGGTCAGCACCGCGCCCGCCGACCCGGTGCGCGCCGCCGACGACGTCGTCCTGGTCCGCGAGACGATCCGCGCGGTCTCCGCCCGGCACGGGCTGCGCGCCTCCTTCGCCCCGTCCGTCGTCGCCGGCGAGGTCGGCAACGGCTGCCATCTGCACCTCGGCCTCTACCGCGACGGCACCAGCCTGCACCGGGCCGCCGACGCCGACTGGTCCCTGGCGCCGGACGCCACCGCGTTCCTCGCCGGTGTCCTGGACGCACTGCCCGCCCTGCTCGCCATCGGCTGCCCCTCGCCCGCCAGTTACCTGCGGCTGCAGCCCTCGCACTGGGCCGGGGTCTACCAGTGCTGGGGCGTGGAGAACCGCGAGGCCGCGCTCCGGCTGGTGATCGGCGCCCCCGACGAGCCCGACGGCGGGCACGCCGAGGTCAAGACCTTCGACGCCGCCGCCAACCCCTACCTCGCCGTCGGCACGGTGCTCGCCGCCGGGCTGCACGGCATCGACACCGCGGCCCGCCTGCCCGCCCCGCAGACCGGCGACCCCGGTGTCCTCGGCGTCCGCGAGCGCGCCCGGCGCGGCATCGTCCGGCTGCCCGCCACCCTCACCGAAGCCGCCGACCGGTTCGAGAAGTCGGCGCCGCTGCGGGAGGCGCTCGGCGAGGTGCTGCACGGCGCGGTGCTCGCGGTCCGGCGGGCCGAGGAGGCCCACTACGCCGCGTACGAGCCGGCGGAGATCGCCGCGGCCACCCGCTGGTGCTGGTGATGGCCGCGCACGCCCCGGGGCCCGGCGCCCCCGACGTGCTGGCCGGACTCCCGCCGCTGGTGGACCACCACTGCCACGGGGTGGTCCGCCACGAACCGGACCCGGGGACGTTCGCCGCCTTCCTCACCGAGTCGGACCGGCCGCCCGCGGCGGGCACCACGTTCCTCGACACCCAGACCGGCTTCGCGGTCCGCCGCTGGTGCCCGCCGCTGCTCGACCTGCCTACGCACTGCCCGCCCGAGCGCTATCTGGCCCGTCGCCGCGAACTGGGCCCGGACGAGACCCGGCGGCGGCTGCTGTCCGCCACCGGGATCGGCGCCTACCTCGTCGACACCGGCCTGCCCGGCGACCTGACCGGACCGGCGGAGACGGCCGGCGCGGGCGGCGGCACCGGACATGAGGTGGTGCGGCTGGAGGCCCTGGCCGAACGGACCGCGGCCGCACACCGCGGAGGCGGCGGGGCCGGCACCGCGGACGCCGCCGAGGAGTTCACCGACGCCCTGGACCGTGCCGTGCGCGCGGCGGCGCACACCGCGATCGCCTTCAAGTCGGTGGCCGCCTACCGCCACGGCCTCGCCCTGGACCCCCGGCCGCCGGGCCCGGACGCGGTGCGCGCCGCCGCCCGCGACTGGCTCGCCGCGGGCGCGCCCCGCCTCACCGACCCCGTCCTGCTGCGCCACCTCATCTGGCGGGCCGTCGCCACCGGCCGCCCGCTCCAACTCCACACCGGCTTCGGCGATCCGGACCTGAGGCTGGACCACGCCGATCCGACGCTGCTCACCGACCTCGTCCGGGCCACCGCGGACACCGGCACCGACCTGGTGCTGCTGCACTGCTACCCGTACCACCGGCAGGCCGCCTACCTCGCCGGGGTCTTCCCGCACGTCCACGCCGACGTCGGGCTGACGCTCACCCACATCGGTCCGCGGGCGCCCGCGGTGCTCGCCGAGTTCCTGGAGCTGGCGCCGTTCGGCAAGTTGCTGTTCTCCACCGACGCCTACGGGCTGCCGGAGCTGTACGTGGTCGGCAGCGCGCTGTTCCGGACGGCGCTGGGGGAGGTGCTGGGCGAATGGACCGCGTCCGGGGCGTGGTCGGAGGCGGACGCCCGGCGGGTCGCGGCGATGCTGGCGGCGGACAACGCACGGCGGGTGTACGGGCTGGACGGCGCCGGCGGGACGGTCGACCGGTAAGGGTCCCTCGGGCCCTGCGCCTATTCCCTCGTGGCCGGGCGGCGTGGTTTACTGCCGCGTGCCCAGTACAACCACCTCCGACGCCCCGGCCGGCGACCAGGCCGAAAAGCCCCGAATACCGTTGCACGGACGGATATTCGCCGACCTGACCCCGCTGCGCACCTCGGCCGACTACCGCCGCCTGTGGTGCGGCAACACCGTCTCCTGGATGGGCCAGCAGATGACCGCCCTCGCGGTCTCCCTCCAGGTCTACGCCCTCACCCGCTCCACCTTCGCCGTCGGCCTGGTGGGTCTGTGCTCCCTGGTCCCGCTGGTCGTCTTCGGGCTCTACGGCGGCGCCATCGCCGACACCGTCGACCGCCGCAAACTGGGCCTGGCCAGCGCCGCCGGCGCCACCGCGCTGTCCGTCACGCTGGCCGCCGCGGCCCTGGCCGGCTACCACCACGTCTGGCTGCTCTACACCGTCGTCGCGCTGCAGGCCGTCTGCTTCGCGATGAACTCCCCGGCCCGCTCGTCGATGATCCCCCGGCTGCTGCCCACCGAACAGCTGCCGGCCGCCAACGCCCTCCAGTCGCTCACCACCAACCTCGGCCTGATGGGCGGCCCGATGCTCGGCGGCGTGATCGTCGGCATGTGGGGCTACCAGGCGGCCTACCTCATCGACGTGGTCGCCTTCACCGCCTCGCTCTACGCGATGTGGCGGCTGCCCGCGATGCGGCCCGACCAGGGCGAGGGGCCCGCCCGCCGGGCCTCCGTCCTGGACGGCCTGCGCTTCCTCGCCACCCGCCCCAACCTGCGGATGACGTTCTTCTCCGACCTCGCGGCGATGGTGCTGGCCCAGCCCCGGGCGCTGTTCCCGGCGATCGCCGCGCTCTGGTTCGGCGGTGACGCCAAGACCGTCGGCCTGCTGGTCGCCGCTCCCGCGATCGGCGCCGTGCTGGGCGGGCTGTTCTCCGGCTGGCTCGGCGGCATCCGCCGGCACGGCCTGGCCATCCTGCTCTCGGTGGCCTCCTGGGGCGCTGCCGTCGCCGCCTTCGGCCTCTCCCGCCACCTGTGGTTGGGCCTGTTCTTCCTGGCTGCCGCGGGCTGTGCGGACACCGTCTCGATGGTGTTCCGCAGCACCATGCTCCAGGCCGCCACCCCGGACGAGATGCGCGGCCGCCTCCAGGGCGTCTTCGTCGTGGTGGTCGCCGGCGGCCCGCGGCTCGGCGACTTCCTCGCCGGTTCCGCGGCCGATCTGACCTCGCCCGCCGTCGCGGTGATCGGCGGCGGTCTGGCCTGCGTCCTGGTCGTCACCGCGCTGGGGCTGGGCCGGCGCTCCTTCGCCCGCTACGACGCCCGGGACCCGCGGCCGTGAAGCCGCCGGAGTCCGCCGTGCACACGGGCCATGAACGGGCCAGACTCGGGTACGGGGGCTCATAGAGCCACCTGTCGTCCCGAACCGGAGGCCCGTCGTGCAGCGGCAAGATCTCGTCCGCCGTGCCCGCCCACCCGACTGCGACCGGCAGCCCCCGCCGATCCCCCCGGACCCCGGAGGCCCACCGCCCGGGCCCGTACCGGAGCCCCCGCCCGGCCCCGTCCCGGAGCCGCCACCGGGCCCCGTCCCGCCCGAACCGCTGCCGGGGCCGCCCGAACCGCCGGCGCCGCCCGAGCCGATCCCCCCGGACCCCTCGACGGTGCCGCGCCCACCCGGGCCCGACCCCGACCCGGTCCCGGAGCCGTCCCCGTCCCCGCGGCCGCTCGGCGGGACGCCGTCCCCGCGCCCGTAGGGCACATCGCCGCGCCCCGACCACTTCGCCAAGGAGGTGCCGCACATGGCCATCGCCACGGTCAACCCGGCCACCGGCGAGACCCTCAAGACCTTCGACGCGCTCAACGCGGGCGAGATCGAGGACCGCCTGGTCCGCGCCGACCAGGCGTACCAGCTCCACCGCACCACGTCCTTCGCCCGCCGCGCCGAACTCCTGCACCGCGCCGCCGACCTGCTCCAGGCCGACCAGGACGGCGTCGCCCGCACCGTCACCACCGAGATGGGCAAGCCCCTCGCCCAGGCCCGCGCCGAGGCCGCCAAATGCGTCAAGGCGATGCGCTGGTACGCCGACCACGCCGAGGCGCTGCTCGCCGACGAACGGCCCGACCCCGCCGACGTCCACGACTCCGGCGCGGTCCGCGCGGTGGTGTGCTACCGCCCGATCGGCACCGTCCTCGCGGTGATGCCGTGGAACTTCCCACTCTGGCAGGTCGTGCGGTTCGCCGCCCCGGCCCTCATGGCCGGCAACACCGGACTGCTCAAACACGCCTCCAACGTCCCGCAGACCGCGCTCTATCTGGAAGAGCTGTTCCGCCGTGCCGGCTACCCCGACGGCTGCTTCCTGACCCTGCTGATCGGCTCCGGCGCCGTCGAGGACGTCCTGCGCGACCCGCGGATCGCCGCCGCCACCCTCACCGGCAGCGAACCCGCCGGCCGCTCGGTCGCCGCGATCGCCGGCGACGAGATCAAGAAGACCGTCCTCGAACTCGGCGGCAGCGACCCCTATGTCGTCCTCCCCTCCGCCGACCTCGACAAGGCAGCCCGGGTCGCGGTCACGGCCCGCGTCCAGAACAACGGCCAGTCCTGCATCGCCGCCAAGCGGTTCATCGTCCACAACGACGTCTACGACGCCTTCGCCGAACGGTTCACCGCGGGCATGGCCGCGCTGACCGTCGGCGACCCGATGGACGAGGCCACCGACGTCGGCCCGCTCTCCAGCGAGCAGGGCCGCTCCGACCTGGAGGAGCTGGTCGACGACGCGGTCCACCAGGGCGCCCGGGCGCGGTGCGGCGGCCGCCGCCCGCCCGACCGGCACGCCGGGTGGTTCTACGAGCCGACCGTGCTCACCGGCGTCACCCCGAGCATGCGGATCCACCACGAGGAGGCGTTCGGCCCGGTGGCCACGCTCTACCGCGTCGCCGACCTGGACGAGGCGGTCGCGCTCGCCAACGACACGCCGTTCGGCCTGAGTTCCAACGCCTGGACCCGGGACGCCGACGAGCAGCGGCGGCTGGCCCGGGACCTCCAGGCCGGCGGGGTGTACTTCAACGGCATGACCGCCTCCCACCCCGGCCTGCCGTTCGGCGGCGCCAAGCGCTCCGGCTACGGCCGGGAGCTGTCCGGCCACGGCATGCGGGAGTTCTGCAACATGACGACGGTGTGGTACGGACCGGAGGAGTGACCTGCGCCGGCGGCCGGGCCGGCGGTCAGGACGTGGCGGGCGCGTCCCACAGGGTGGCGGTCAGCTCGAAGGTGGGGCCGTCCGCGCTCGCGCCGCTGCCGTCGTCCGCCGTGTCCACCTTGGCGAAGGTCACCTTGGCGACGCGGTTCCGGTTCGTCACCACGCACCAGACCGTACCGGCGGTGATCTTCGAGGCGTCCGGGTGCGGCCCGACCGGATTGCCCTGGGCGGCGGCCCGGCACGCCTCGGCGGTGACCGTGCCGGCGTCGGCCCGGCCTACCTGCACGCTGTCGTTGCGCACGAGGTTCGCCTTGGCGGCGTACAGATTCCCGCAGCCTATGTAGAGCAGGTCGGCGTCGTCGGACCTGCCGAGTGGGGCCGGGCCCGAGGACGGCGCGTCGAGGTCGAGCGCCTGGACGGCGGTGCCGAGACAGGTCGCCGCCCGTAAGGTGAGCCGGCGGTCGCGGTAGATCACCTTCGCCGTGCTGGGGGACGGGGTGTCGGACCGCGACGGGCCGCCGGCGGTGCCCGGCGGTGTGGCCTCACCGGTGCCGGGGTTCCCCGGCGTGGTCCCGGTACTCACCGTGCCGCGGCCGGCGGGGTTGCCGGTGTGTCCGTCGTCGTCCCCGAACAGCCCTCTGATCATCGACGACGTGAGGAACACGGTGAGCGCGCCGGCCACCGCCGCGGCGATCAGCACCGGCCGGGCGGTGCGCCGCGCGGGCCGCGGCGGTGGCGGTGGCGGGACGGTCCAGCCGGGGCCGAACGAGGGGGGCGGGGGCGCCCCGTTCGCCCCGTACGCGTGGGGCGTCGGCCCGGTCGGCCCGGGCGGGCGGACCGAGCCGTTCGAGCCGGCCACCCCCGACGGCCCCCGCATCAGCACCAGCGAGCCCCCGGCCCCCGCGGACCGGCGCTGCGGCCGGGGCAGGCCCCTGGCCAGCAGCGTGCGGTCCACCTGCGCGTGGATCTCGTCGAGAGTGAGCGGGACCGGCACGGCCAGGGCGTCCAACAGGGCGCCGGTGAAGGCGGTGTAGGGCTCACCGGGCGGTGCGAGCGAGGGGCGGTTCCGCGTGGTGGACGTCAGGGTGTACGTGCCGGCCAGGTCGAGCTGGCCCAGGGCCAGGTCCGTCGGCCCGGTCATCGCGGAGATCGCCCGACCCGAGAAGCAGCAGTCCAGGACCAGCACCCGGGCCCTGGCCCGGGCCTCGCCCACATGCCGTCTGACCAGGTCGATCGGGACGGCGGAGAAGCCGAGGTGGTCGCGGTCGGTGTGCGTCAGCCCCAGGTGCAGCACCCCGGTGGTGTCGTCCAGGACGCCGTGGCCCGCGTAGTAGACCAGCAGCAGTTCCTCCGCCTCCCGCGCCGCCCAGGCCAGTGCCGCACCCACGGCCGCCGGATCGGCCGGGTCGGCCACCACCCGGCAGTGCTCCGGCGCCAGCAGACCCTGGGTCCGGTGGGTGAGGGCGGTCCACAGCGCCTGGAGGTTGCCGGCGACCGAGGGGAAGTTCTCCAGCTCGGGGCTGGTGAAGCGGCTGGTGCCGATCAGCACCGCGCGGCTGGCGGCGCCGTTCGGGAACCATCTGTCGGTGTCCGGATCATTCATCGATGCCCTCCCCCATGACGGATTGTCATCGCCATCCTGGCACGATCATCCGGGCGTCAGGCCCGATTCCGACGGCCCGGCCCGGACAATCCGCGGAGACCATCTCCCGCCCTGGACAAGGGAGTTCAGGCTCCGCTTCCGTTCGGTGCGTCCGGCAGCACGAACTCGCACCACAGCGCCTTGCCCGAGCCCCGCGGCTCCGCGCCCCACCGGTCCGCCAGCGCCTCCACCAGCAGCAGCCCCCGCCCGGAGGTCGCCGTCTCGCCGGGCCGGCGGCGCCGCGGCCACTGACTGGACCGGTCCTCGACCTCCAGCCGGACCCGGCGCGGACTGCCGGGCAGCAGCTCCACCGAGACCAGGGCGCCGCTCTCGGTGTGGGTGAGGGCGTTGGCGATCAGCTCCGAGGCGGCCACCTCCACGTCGTGGGTGACCTCGCCCGCCCGCCACTGGTCCAGCGTGCGGCGCAGCGCCGAGCGGACCTCCGCGGTGCCCGCCGGGTCGGCCTGGTGGACGTGCCGCCGCATCCGCGGGGTCGCCGCCTCACCGGGGATCGCACTGCGGTGCAGCAGCAGAAGCGCCATGTCGTCGTCGGATCCCGGCTCGGCCCACAGGTGGTCGGAGAGCCGGTCGGCCAGCGCGTCCAGCGCCGCCGGCCCGGCGCGGACCGCGGCCGAGAGCGCGTCGATGCCGGCCGTGATGTCCTGGCCGGGCTGCTCCACCAGCCCGTCGGTGCACAGCAGCAGCGTCGAACCGGGCTCCAGGAACAGCTGGGTCTCCGGGAAGTGGTCCTGCCCGAAGGCGGTGGCCAGGCCCAGCGGCAGCCCGCCGTCGATGTCCGGCCAGTCGATGTGCCGGGAGGCGTTGCGGATCAGCGGGCCCAGGTGCCCGGCCCGGGCCAGGTGCAGCGTCCCGGACTCCAGGTCGGCCTGGACGTAGGTGCAGGTCGCGAACCGCTCGGTCTCCAGCTCCGCCAGGAAGCGGGAGGCCCGCACCAGCACCGTCTCCGGGGCGTGGCCCTCGCTGGCGTAGGCGCGCAGCGCGATCCGCAGCTGGCCCATCACCGCCGCGGCGTGCGTGTCGTGCCCCTGGACGTCGCCGACCACCAGCCCGGTGCGGCCCTGCGGCAGCGCGATCACGTCGTACCAGTCGCCGCCGACGTCCCGGCCGACGCTGGCCGGGTGGTAGCGGACGGTCACCTCGCCGCCCGCGATGGGCGGCAGCCGGCGCGGCAGCATCGCCGCCTGCAACCCGGTCGCGAACTCCCGCTCCTGGTCGAAGAGGGTGGCCCGCTGCAGGGACTGCGCCACCACACCGGCCAGCGCCAGCGCCAGGTTCCGGGCCTCCGGCGAGTGCACCGCCGGCTCGTGGTTGAACAGCCCCAGCGCCCCCAGGACGGTGTCCTGCGCGATCAGCGGCAGGAAGGCGGCGCTGCCGGTCGGCAGCACGTCGACGTACGGGCGCAGCCGCGGATAGCGGGCGATCAGCTCGCCGCGGGTGCTCAGGAAGCTGGGCCGCCGGGAGTGCACCGCCTCGGACAGCGGGAGGGTGTCGTCCAGTTGCGAGTGCGTCATGTCGGCGGGCACCTCGCCGTCCAGCCCGGCGGCGGCGATCACCTCGAACCGGTCGTTCGCGACCAGACCCAGCACCAGCGCGTCGGCGCCGAACCGCCGGGCGCTGCCGGCACCGGTCAGCACCCGCGTGACGTCCTTCACCGACAGCGCCCGGGCCAGCGCCGCGGTGGTCTGCTGCACCATCACCGTCTGCCGCTGCCGCTCCTGCTGGAGGGAGCGCAGCAGCGCGGAGTCGGCGAGTTCGCTGGTGGCCTCCCGGACGATGCCGATGATCCGGTACGCCACGCCCTGCGCATCGTGCAGGATCCGGCCCTGGGAGTGCGTCCAGCGCCGGGTCCCGTCGCGGCACTGGATCCGGAAGTACGCGCCGTAGGAGGAGTTGCCGTCCTGCAGGGCCTGGGAGAGCGCCGCGTCCAGGCGCAGGCCCTCCTCCGGCGGCACCCGGGAGATCAGCGACATCGGCGCGCCGTCGTACTCCCCGGGCCGCAGGTCGAAGACCTCCATGGCGCCGGGGTCGAGGGCCATGCGGCCGCCGTCCAGGTCCCAGTCGAAGGTGCCCATGCGGTTGAGTGACAGCCGTTCCCGCAGCCCGATCGGCTCGTGGTGGGACACCCCCGGTGCCGGCTCCTCGACCCGGGGCGCGTCCCGGTCGGCACGGGGGTCGTAACCCTCCGCGGAGGGGTCGGGGGGCCGCTCGGCCATGCGAACACCTTAGGCGGGGCCCCGGTGACCCGCATTCCAGGCCGCGACGCCCCCCCGGTGACGGCGTCACCGCACGTCACCGGGCGCCGTCGGCCGCCCCGTGCCGGCCGGCGCCCGCCGCGAACCGTGCCGCGCCCGTCAGCCCCTCCACCAACACCGCCTCGCCGTGCCGGAGTTCGTTCGCCAGCGCGGTCTCCTCGTCCCGGCCCTCCTGGTCCAGCAGGGAGGCCCGGTCGCTGCGCAGGCACGCCTGGGGGAGGCGGGCCAGCTCCGCGGCCAGCCGCTCCGCCGCGGTGCGGGCCGTGCCGGTGGGGACCACGCGGTTCACCAGCCCCATCTCCAGGGCCTCCGCGGCCGGCACCGGGCGACCGGTCAGGACCAGGTCCATCGCCCGGCCCGTGCCGATCAGCCGGGGCAGCCGCACCGTGCCGCCGTCGATCAGCGGGACGCCCCACCGCCGGCAGAACACCCCGAGGACCGCGTCCTCCTCCGCCACCCGCAGATCGCACCAGAGCGCCAGCTCCAGACCGCCGGCCACCGCGTGCCCGGCGACCGCCGCGATCACCGGTTTGCCGAGCCGCATCCGGGTCGGCCCCATCGGGCCGTCGCCGTCCGGCGCGACGCGGTTGCCGCGGGCGGTGCCCACGGCCTTGAGATCGGCACCGGCGCAGAACGTGCCGCCCTCGCCCCACAGCACCGCCACCCGCGCGTCGTCGTCGGCGTCGAACGCCCGGAAGGCGTCCGCGAGCCGACGGGCCGTCGGTCCGTCCACCGCGTTCCGGGCCGCGGGCCGGGACAGCACCACCGTCGTCACCGGCCCGGCCCGCTCGACCCGCACGGCGGCCTCCGCCGCACCCGCCATCAGGCGGTGTCCCCGCCGGTCCGGGCGTGCCCGAGGACCCCGGCGAGGTCGGCGCCGGGTGGCAGGGTGCCGAAGGCATGGCCCCACTCGCCGTCCAGCCGGGAGGCGCAGAACGCGTCGGCGACGGCCGGCGTGCTGTGCCGCACCAGCAGCGACCCCTGGAGCACCAGCGCCAGCCGCTCCGCCAGCGAGCGGGCCATCAGCTGGGCCCGCTCGGGGTCGCCGAGCCCGCCGAGCAGCTTGCGCAGCCCGGCCACCGCCGCGTCCAGCCGCCGGTCGGCGCCGGCCGCGGCCTCGACCTCGGCGAAGTAGACGTCCAGCGCCTCCGGTTCGCGGGTCAGGGCACGCAGCACGTCCAGGGCCGCGACATTGCCCGAGCCCTCCCAGATCGACAGCAGCGGCGCCTCGCGGTAGAGCCGTGGCATCCCCGACTCCTCGACGTAGCCGTTGCCGCCCAGGCACTCCAGGGCCTCCGCCGCATGGGTGCTGCCCCGCTTGCACACCCAGTACTTCCCGGCCGCCAGCGCCAGCCGCCGCAGCGCCGCCTCCCCGGCGTCGCCGGCCTGCGAGCGGTCCACCGCGGCCGCCAGCCGCATCCCCAGCACGGTGGCCGCCTCCGACTCGACGGCCAGGTCGGCCAGGACCGAGCGCATCAGCGGCTGCCGGTCCAGCTCCCGCCCGAACGCCCGCCGGTGGGCGGTGTGGTGCAGCGCCTGCCGCAGCCCCGCCCGCATCCCGGCCGCCGACCCCAGCACACAGTCCAGCCGGGTCATGTTCACCATCTCGACGATGGTCCGCACCCCGCGGCCCGGCTCGCCGACCGGCCAGGCGACGGCGTCCTCGTACTCGATCTCGGACGAGGCGTTGGAGCGGTTGCCGAGCTTGTCCTTCAGCCGCATCAGCCGCATGCCGTTACGGGTGCCGTCCGGCAGCACCCGCGGCACCAGGAAGCAGCCCAGCCCCTCGTCGGTCTGCGCCAGCGCCAGGAAGACATCGCTCATCGGAGCCGAGGTGAACCACTTGTGGCCGGTGAGGCGGTAGCTGCCGTCCCCGGCCGGCACCGCGGCGGTGGTGTTGGCCCGGACGTCGGAGCCGCCCTGCTTCTCCGTCATCGACATGCCCGCGATCAGACCGCGTTTGGTGAGCGGGGCGCGCAGCCCGAAGTCGTAAGCGCGGGCGGCGAGCAACGGCTCGTACCGTGCGGCGAGTTCGGGGGCGGCGCGCAGCGCGGGCACCGCCGCGTAGGTCATCGAGACCGGGCAGCCGTGGCCGGGCTCGGCCTGCGACCAGACGTAGAACTTGGCGGCGCGCACCAGATGCGCCCCCGGGCGCCCGTCGGTCCACGGCGCGGCGTGCAGACCGTGTTCGACCGCGGTGGTCATCAGCTGGTGCCAGGCCGGGTGGAACTCCACCTCGTCCACCCGGTGGCCGTACCGGTCGTGGGTGAGCAGCCGGGGCGGCTGCTGCTCCGCCCAGCGCGCCTGGTCCTGGACCTCCGTCGAACCGGCCAGCGCGCCGAGCGCGACGACCTCCGGTTCGCCCCACGCGCCGCCCTCCCGGCGCAGCGCCTCCAGCAGCGCCGGCTCGTCCGCTGCGCTGAAGTCCGCCAGCGGCGGGGCCTGATTGGTTACCTCATGGGTGACGGTCATGGTCGCGACGTTACAGATTTTCTACGAGTGACGGAAGACCGTAACGAGCCGTAGACTTCCCGGACCCATGAACGACGCCCCGCCCGCCCTCCGGCCGCTGACCGCCCGCTCCGTGGTGCTGAGCACCCTCCTCGGCCACCACCCGCCCCGGCTGCCGGTGCGCGTCCTGGTGCGGGTCGGCGAGCTCTTCGGCATCGCCGAGGGCACCGTCCGGGTCGCGCTCTCCCGGATGGTCGCGGCCGGCGACCTCCGGCAGAGTGCGGGCGGCTATGCACTGACCGCCCGGCTGCTGGCCCGGCAGGCCCGGCAGGACGAGAGCCGCGCACCGCGGACCCGCCCGTGGCACGGCGCCTGGGAGATCGCCGTGGTCACCGCGGACGGCGGCCGCCCGCCCGCCGAACGCGCCGCGCTGCGCCAGGCGATGGCCGCGCTGCGGCTGGCCGAGCTGCGCGAGGGCAGCTGGCTGCGCCCCGCCAACCTCGACCGGCCCCGCCCGGCGGTGGCCACCGCGCAGTGCACCTGGCTGACCGGCACCCCCGACGGCGACCCGGCCGCGCTCGCCCGCGGCCTCTGGGACCTGGACGGCTGGGCGGCGCACGCCCGGGAACTGCTGGCCGCGCTGGACCGCGCGGCCGCCCCCGCCGACCGCTTCACCGTCGCCGCGGCCGTCCTCCGCCACCTCCTCACCGACCCGCTGCTGCCCGAGCCGCTTCTGCCGGACGCCTGGCCGGGCGCCCTGCTCCGCTCCCGCTACGACGCCTTCGAGGCCGAATTCCGGGAACTGCTCCGGCACTTCCTGGACCCGGGCGACGGCTAGGGCGCCGCTGCCCCTGGTCCGCCGGGCGGGCCCCCGGACCTTGATCCGCCGGACGCCCCGGTCGTCGCCAGTGCGCTTGCCCCGCGCACGTGCCACCCCGTTGGCGCGGTGCTCCTCGGCCCCCGCGGTCGGCGGGTCGGTGGGGTGGTGGGGCGCACGGGCGGCGCGGTGACGCGCGGGGATGCGGGGCATGCGGGCGCGGGTGGGGGCGCACGGAACGGGTCGCCCGGGACGGGGCCGGTGCGCCGGGCCGGTTCGCGCCGCGCGGCGGGCCGGCGACCGGGCCACGGCCTGCCAAGTTCAGGTAAAACCCGGGTGGTTGCACCGTCCCGACGGCCGTGCGCGGTGTGTGCAGCCCCCGCCGCGCGTATGCACCGAGGCGGGCGGATGCACAGGGCGTAACCCCCTGGAGTCGAACGCGTGAGCGGTTTCCGCTCGATCCGGCACTCCGGGCACGAGGGGTGCGCCCCTGCCCGCCGGGTCCGTGCGCCATGCGGAGGATTTCGTCCCCCTTCCGACGGCGAGGGGGCAGAGCGCCCGTCGAAGGCGCTACCGCGCGCTCTGCCGGTGCCGACGCGGCCCGTGGTTGTCTCTTCCTCGTCGAATTCGATGGCCCGGAGAAAAACACCCGAAGTTCCAGAACTCCAGAATCCCAGAACTCGCCGAAATCGCTGACATCTCTGCGCGCCCACCGAAATACCGGCACCTCCGGAATTCGGTGCGAGCGACACCTCAGTACGCACAGCACAAGCGACGGGAGCACGCAAATGGAAACTCAGCAGGTGCCGGAAACGCAGGAATCGCCGGAACCCAAGGTGTGCCGGGCGGCGGAAAACCGCGAACCGGCGGACCGGGCCGCTCGCGGCGAGGCACTGCGCGGCCGGGGGGCCCGCGGCGTCACCGCGGCCGCCGTCCTGCTGGCCGCCGGCGCGCTGGGCGCGGTCTCCGAGGAGCCCGCCGAAGCCGTCAACAGCGGCACCTGGGACCGTCTGGCCCAGTGTGAAAGCGGTGGCAACTGGCGGATCGACACCGGCAACGGCTTCTCCGGAGGCTTGCAGTTCGGCCACTCGACCTGGCGTTCCTACGGCGGCGGGTCCTATGCGGGCCGCGCCTCCCGGGCCAGCAGGGAGCAGCAGATCCGGGTCGCCGAACGGGTACTGGCCCGCCAGGGCTGGGGCGCCTGGCCCGCCTGCTCGGCCTCGCTGGGGCTGCGCGGCACACCCCACGGCGGCGGCGTCCACCTCCTCCCGGCCCGGCCGAAGGCCGTCCCCAAGCGCACCCACGGCCGTCACCACGAGCCGCAGGTGCATTCCCACAGGCAGGTGCAGCCCTACAAGAAGGCGCCGCACCGGATTTCCGGTGGTGTGGTGGTGGTCAATTCGGGGGACACCCTGAGCGGAATCGCCGTCTGCCACGGGAAAACCTGGCGGGAGCTCTACCGGCAGAATCTCCAGGTTATCGGCGAGGATCCGAACCTCATCTACCCGGGCACCCGGCTGCGGGTGGAAATCTCCGGGGAGAGGTGACGGCCGGCGGTTGACGCGCCGCCGCAGGTAAGCCTCCACATACGATGGGCCCGGGAATTCCGACAGGAAACGCTGAAGGGTAGAGAAGGATTATCCCCAGCCTTTCCGGGGGGAATCGGTGGGAAGTTCCCGGGGATTTCGGAAGACGAGGCGTGAGGGGGAGGACAGGCCGTCCGTGGCGCCGCGGACGGCCGGTCCGAGAAAGGATCTACTTCCGCCGGACCCGCCGGCGGATTTCGTAGGCCGCCAGTACGACACCGAGCGTGAGCAGGCTCAGCCAGAACTGCGCCCGGCTGTCCGGCAGTACCGCCATCGCCCCGATCACCAGCGCCATCAGCGCCACGGTCAGCCGGCTCAGCCACGGGAAGCCCCACATCCGCAGGGTGAGCCGCTCCGGTTCCTCGCGTTCCAGCTGGCGCCGCATCCGCAGTTGCGTCACCGCGATCGCCAGATAGACGAACAGGGCAATGGCGCCATAGGAGTTGATGAGGAAGGAGAAGACGACATCCGGCGAGAGCCACGCCGCGATCACCGACAGATAGCCGACCGATGTCCCGGCCAGCAGCGCCCGGCGCGGCACCCCGCTCGCACCGACCTTGGTGAAACCGCGCGGCGCGTCCCCGTTGCGGGTGAGCGCGAAGAGCATCCGGGACGAGGTGTAGAGCGCGGAATTCAGGCAGGAGAGCACCGCGACCAACACGATCGCGTTCATCACCGTGCCGGCCGCGGGCACCGCCAGCCGGTCCAGCACCGCCGCGTACGGGCTCACCTCGATCGCCTTCGACGTCCACGGCACCACCGCGACCACCACGAGGACCGACAGCACGTAGAACGCCGCCACCCGCAGCACGATCGACCGGATGGCGTTCGCCACCGCCCGCTCCGGCTCGACCGACTCCGCCGCGGCGATGGTGACGATCTCGGCGCCGGTGAAGAAGCCGACACAGGGCACCACGGCGGCCAGTACGGCGCCGACGCCGGTGGGCGCGAAGCCGCCGTGCGCGGTCAGCCCGTCAAGGCCGCCGCCGGCCCCCGGCCACAGCCCGAGCAGGAAGAGCGCGCCCAGGAAGAGGAACACCACGATCGCCACGACCTTGATCGACGAGAACCAGTACTCGAACTCGCCGAAGGAGCGGGCCGACACCAGGTTCGTCGCCGTCAGCAGCGTCATCAGCACCAGGCTGACCGCCCACAGCGGCACCCCGGGCAGCCACAGCCGGACGATCCGGCCGCCCGCCACCGCCTCGACGGCGACCACGACGACGAAGAAGTACCAGTACAGCCAGCCCACGGCGAACCCGGCCCGGTGCCCGAGGGTCTCCCGGACGTGTGCGTAGAAGGAGCCCAGCGCCGGGCGCGCGACGGTCATCTCGGCGAGCATCCGCATGATCAGCACGGTCAGCGCGCCGGCCGCCAGGAAGGACACCACCGCGGCCGGCCCGGTGGACCGGATCACCACCCCGCTGCCGACGAACAGCCCGGCCCCGATCACCCCGCCCAGCGCGATCAGCTGCATATGGCGGCGCTTGAGGCCCTGCCGCAGGCCGCTGCCGGCGGAGTCCGCCGCCGGGTCCGCCGGTCCGGGCCGTGGCGCCGCGGTGTCCGGCGTGACACCGCCGGAGGATGTGGTTCCGCTACTCATGGGTCGCGACGCTAACGCGCCAATCCTGCGGGCCTGTTGCCGCAGTGTTTCGGCCGCGCCGGGTCCGCCGCCCGGCGCCGGTCACAGCGGCAGTGCGCAGACCGCCATCGGCGCCGCGAACGGCTCGCCCACCCGTGCCAGCGCCCCGGTCCGGGCGTCCACCGCGAAGACCGTCACCGATCCCGACTTCTGGTTCGCGGCGAACAGCCACCGCCGGTCCGGCGAGAACGCGATCTGCCGCGGGAAGTCGCCGCCCACCGGCACCGTGTCCAGCAGCCGCAGCCGGGCCCCGCCCTCCGCCACGGCGTACCGGGTGAGGGTGTTGTCGCCGCGGTTGGCGAGGAAGGCGAACCGGCCGTCGCCGGTGACCAGGAGCTGGGCCGGATAGCTGACGACCCCCGGCGCGGTCCCGGTGGACTGCGGCGCCCCCGGCACCAGCCGCCCCTCGCGCGGGTCGTAGCCGCAGACCACCACGGTGTTGTCGACCTCGTTCGCCAGATAGGCATGACGGCCCGAGGGGTGGAAGGTCAGATGGCGGGGGCCGGCGCCCGGCCGCAGCCCGGCGTACGACACCTGGGCCAGCGTCCCGGCCCGCGGGTCGAGCCGGTAGGTGTAGACGCTGTCGTTGCCGAGGTCCACGGCCAGTACGTGACGGCCGTCCGGGGCGGTGACGATCTGGTGCGCGTGCGGCCCGGTCTGCCCGGGGCCGGGCGGCGGGCTGTCGTGCACGACCAGGTCGGTGCGCGGGCCCAGCGCCCCGGTGCGGCGGTCGATCGGATGGACGGCCACGCTCCCGGAGAGGTAGTTGGCGCTCAGCAGCCACCGGCCGCCGGGGTGCACCGACAGGTGGCACGGCCCGGCGCCGCCGGTGGGCCGGCTGCCCAGCACCACCGGCCCGCCGGCCCGCCGCAGCGCGACCGCCGTCACCGCGCCGTCCTGCTGCTCGTCGACCGCGTACAGCGTCCGGCCGTCCCGCGCCAAGGTCAGATAGGAGGGGTCGGGGACGCCCGGGAGCACGCCGGTGGCGGTGAGTGCGCCGGTTGCGGGGTCGTAGCCGGCCAGGCCGATGCCGGCGCCGCCGCCGGGTTTCGAGGTGTACGTCCCCAGGAAGAGCGGTCTCGGCCGCCGCGGCCCGGCCCACGCGGGACCGCCGCCCCCGGCCGCCGCCGCGGCCCCGGCCGCGCCCGCCGCCAGCGCCCCGACGAACCGCCGCCGCCCGATCCCGCCGTGCGCCTCTGCCGCCTCGCCCATGCCACACCTCCGGTCCGGTGCCCGCCGGAAGTCAGGGTGACCCCGGCCCCACCACCCCGCAAGACCGGCAAGAGAATTGACGCCCCATCAGCCACCGCCACCCCGAGCACCCCGTACATCCCGATGATGACCACCACCCCGACACGTAGCACTCCAGTCGTACGCGACAACCCATACGCGGACGGATTCGCCGCACCCCGCATCTTTCGTAGGTTCGTGGCCAAGGCAAAAGCATGATCGAGAGGTCGCGGATCGATGTACGGCAAGGCATTCGCCCCGGAGTACCAGGGCGAACTGGGCTCGGCGCTGAGCGTGAACTCCTCCTACGAGGAGGTACTGGCCACGGCACACCGGTCACTCGCCGACGCGGACACCGCGCTGGACCGCTCCAGAGCCCAGCTGGCCGTCGCCGAGGCCAACCGGCGGCTGGGCCGGGCGGACGCCGCCGGCACCGCCTGGCGCGCCGCCTACCGCAGCGGCCGGACCGCCGGCGACCCGGCCGCCATGGCCTGGGCCCTGTGGAGCGGCGGCACCCTGGCCCGCCAGTGCGGCACCCTGCCGCTGGCCCGGCGGCTGCTCGCCCACGCGGTGGCGCTCGCCGAGACCGGCGGCGACCGCCTCGCACACGGCTACTCCCTCGCCGGTCTCGCCGAGACCGGGCGCATACAGGGCGACTACGAGGCCGTCGCCGAGCTGCACGAGCAGCTCCTGGCGCAGGCCCGGGCGCACGGCGAGGCCCGGCACATGGTCTGGGCGATGTCCGGCATCGCCCAGATGCACCGCAACACCGGCGAGCACGGCAGGGCCCTGGAGCTCTTCGAGGAGTCCGCCCGGATCGCCGCCGAGGCCGACGACTTCCGCGGCCGGGCCTGGTCGCTGCGCGGCGTGGCCGACGTGCTGTCCGTCCGCGGTGAGCCGGACCGGGCGCTGGCCCTGCTGTCCGAGGCGGAGACGATCTGCCGCACCATGGACCTGGCCGGCGCGCTCGCCTACAACCACAAGATGCGCGGCAACGTCCTCTACCGCGCCGGCCGCTACGCCGAGGCCCGCGACACCTACACCCTGGCGCTGGGCGAGTTCCGTGCGATGGAGGAGCCGCGCGGCGCGGCGCTCTCCCGGCTCGGCCTGGCCAAGTCCCGCGCCCGCCTGGGCCGCGACCGCACCCGTACGCTGCACGAACTCGACGCGCTGGAGCGGGACTTCGCCCGCATCGGGCTGCGGCACGCCCGCGAGATGGTCATCGCCTTCCGGACAGAGCTGACCGCGACACCGGCGGCAGGAACTCCCGCTCCGCGCTCCGGTGCCACCACTCGCCGGTCTCCCGCAGTTCCCGCCAGGTCGTGAAGCGGTAGCGGAAGACCCGGGCCCGCACCCGCGCGGGCGGCAGATCGGGGAACGGATTGCGGCGCAGCAGCCGCAGGGTGTCCCGGTCGTTCTCCAGCAGCCGGGCCACGAACGGCACGAACCACGACCGGGCGTAGCCCGGCGAGAGCGCCGCGAACCACATCAGCCAGTCCAGCCGCAGGTGGTAGGGCGCGAACTGGCGCGGCAGCCGCCCCGGCGCCCCGGGCTTGCCGTGGAACTCGTAGGCGTGCCACGTCGTGCCGGGCCCGGAGACCGCGTCCTCGGTGCCCTCGACGACGATCTCCCGGCGGACCCGGGTGATGCTGCCGAACGCGCCGTAGGAGTTGACCAGGTGCAGCGGCTCGTAGGAGGTGTTCATCAGCTGGCCCCGGGACACCAGGTTGCGCGCCGGGCGGTAGCTGAGTGCGACGACACCGGCCGCGGCGGCGAGCACCACCGCCTCGAACCACACCGGCGCGGCACCCGGTGCCGACGGCGGGCCGCCGAACAGCGGCGCGGCGGCCGACAGGGCCAGTGCGATGGTGATCCAGTTCAGCCAGGCGAAGTTGCCGGACAGCACCAGCCACAGCTGGGTGGCGGCCATCCCGAGAGCCGCCCACCCGGCGACCGGCTGCGGGGTGAACAGCAGCACCGGCAGGACGAGTTGGGCGACGTGGTTGGCGGCCGTCTCGACCCGGTGCAGCGGCCCGGGCAGGTGGTGGAAGAACCAGCTGAGCGGGCCCGGCATCGGCTGGGTCTCGTGGTGGTAGTAGAGGCAGGTCAGATCGCGCCAGCAGCGGTCCCCGCGCATCTTGATCAACCCGGCGCCGAACTCCACCCGGAAGAGCAGCCACCGCAGCAGCCACATGACCAGCACCGGGGGAGCGGTGTCGGCGTTGCCGAGGAAGACCGCCAGCACCCCCGACTCCAGCAGCAGCGTCTCCCACCCGAAGCCGTACCAGGTCTGCCCGACGTTGACGATCGACAGGTACATCACCCACAGCACGGCCCACATCGCCATCGCCGCCCCCAGCGACACCGCGTCCGCGGCCCCGGCCGCCACCGCCGCCGCCAGCGCCGCCCCGCTCCACGCCCAGCCCGCGAAGAAGCGGTCCGAGTAGTGCAGCTGGAAGACCGACGGGGACAGCCGGAACGGCACCCGCGCGGTGAAGTCCGGGATCGGCAGCATCCCCCGGGAACCCAGCAGCGCCCGGAACTGACGGGCCGCGGCGACGAACGCGACCAGGTAGAGCACCGCCAGCAGCCGCTGGAAGACCAGCCGTCCGAGCCATGAGCCGGGATCCGAGAACCATTCCACCCGCCCATGGGTAGCACCGGGGCCACCGGCCGGGGAGACGGCGCGCGGAACGGGGCCCTGGTGCACCGGCCCCAACTGTCCACGTTAGGGAACGGGCCCGCGCCGGCAACCGGGGAGCGGTGTGGGCGGTGCGGAAGAGGGGCTGACGGCCGGTCGGGTGAATGACGCAGCGTGGCCGCGGGCCCGCGGTGGGCCCGCGGCCACGGGCGCTTTTCCCGCCTTCGTGCGACGTGCCGTTATCGCCGGAAAAAGGCGAGCGATCCCCGAGCGGCGCCGATATTCTGGAAGATGACGGACGACCCTCCTGGGAGACGCCAACACCATTGGCCCGTCGCGGGAACGCCACAAACCCTGGCCGACCTCCCGGTTTGTGAACAAGGCGCCACCGCGTCGGAACCAATACCTCGAAGAAGGAGTGCGTGGTGGCAGTGCACAAGGCTCAACACAAGCAGCCCCGCCTGAAGCAGGGCGAGCGCCCAGGGCGTATCAAGGAAGTCCGCAATCTCGAGGCCTGGGACCGCTGCGGCCCGGTCCGGCTGGCCGGCTGCGAGGAGGATCCGGTCGAACCGCACATTGTCCGCGGCATCGACTGACCCCGCCGCGGCAGCCGCCGGCCCCGGCCCCTTCTCTTCTCCGGAGGCCGGGGCCGGCGGCTGCCGCCACCGCGATCAGGGCCGCCGGCCGAGCAGACACAGCAGCCGGGTCAGCTCGTCCGCGCCCCTCGGCGGCTCGACGGGCTCGGCGAACAGCCCCGTACCCGCCAGCACCTCGGCATACGGCTCCACCTCGCGCAGCGCCGCGCCCACCAGGCGGTCCGGCAGCCGCTCGTCGGCACCGATCGCCCGGGAGAGATCCCAGGTGTGCACCACGGCGTCGGCGGTCATCTGCGTGCAGTACGCGTCGGCTGGGGTGGTGCCGTAGGAGAGGTGGACCGAGCGGTGCAGCGCGCCCGGCTCGGCGAACGCCGCCTTCGCCGCCGCGGCGGCCCCGTCCCACGCCCCGACCGGGTCCTCCCCGAGCTGGTCGCCGTCGAAGTCCCCGTCCACCGAGGCGATGGTGGCACCGTCCCGCACCAGGCGGGGCACCCACAGCTGCTCCGAGGTGAGGTGGTTGACCAGGTCGAACACCGACCACTCCGTGCACGGGGTGGGTGCCTCCCACTGGTCCTCCCGGACGGCGTGGACCCGCTCGCCGAAGAGCGTCAGCGCCTCGGCGTGGGTGCCCAGGATGTCGTTGTTGCCCATGGCCCCGAGGATAGGAGCGGCGACCGGCGACGGCGCCCGGTGCGGGGCGATCGGAGCACCGGGCGGGATGGCGCGGTGCGCTCTGGTGGTCGCCCGGCGGTTGGCGCTTCAATGAGCCGGACCGGTGTGCGCCGGTCCTGGCCGCTCCCTCCTGGAGGCACCATGGAATCCGCCGCACCCCCTGCCATCCGCTGCGCGGGACACGCCCGCGGCTATCCGGAGTTCCTCGACCGCGCCGCCCGGATCGCAACGGCCCTGGCCGAATGGGGAGTCACCCCGGGCGACCGGGTCGCCGTGGTGCTCCGCAACGAGCCCGCCCACCTGGAGATCACCACCGCCGCCGCCCTGCTCGGTGCCGCCGCCGTCCCCGTCAACTGGCACTTCCGCCGGGACGACCTGCGGCATGTGCTCACCGACAGCGGCAGCACGGTGGTCTTCGCCCACACCGACCTGCTGGCCGAGGTGACCGCCGTCCTCCCCGACGGCGTACGCGTCGTCGAGGTCGCGGTACCGCCAGGTGTGGCGGCGGCCTGCGGGACCACCGCCCCGCCCGTAACCGGCCGGTACCCGGTCCTCGACGACTGGCTGGCGGACCGGGCGCCGCTGGACCGGCCCGCCGGCGACCGCCCGCCCACCGTCATCTACAGCTCCGGAACGACCGGGCGGCCCAAGGGCGTTCTGCGCGAACCGGTCGGCCCGGAGCTCCTCGCCGAGGCGGTGACGCGCTTCCTGGAGTACTTCGCGGTCGCCCCCGGCGGCCGGACCCTGATCCCGGCCCCGCTCTACCACGCCTCGCCCAGCCAGCACGCGGTCCTGGCGCTGGCCGCCGGCCTGGACATCACGCTGATGCCGCGCTTCGACGCGGAGGAGTTCCTGCGGCTGGTCGAACTGCACCGCATCGAGCAGGCCCAGGTCGTGCCCACCATGTTCGTCCGGCTGCTGCGGCTGCCCAAGGACGTCCGCGAACGCTACGACGTCTCCTCCCTCACCTCCGTGGTGCACGCCGCCGCGCCCTGCCCGCCGCACATAAAACACGCCATGATCGACTGGCTGGGGCCGGTCCTGCGGGAGTACTACGGCGGCAGCGAGACCGGCGCGGTGACATGGTGCGACAGCGCCGAGTGGCTGGCCCACCCGGGCACCGTCGGACGCGCCCAGGGCACCTGCGAGGTCGTCGTCCTCGGCCCCGGCGGGGAGGCGCTGCCGCCCGGCGCCACCGGCGAGATCTACGTCCGGCCCGCCGACGACTGGCCGCGCTTCAGCTACCTCGGCGACCCGGACAAACGCGCCGCCATGGAGGCGCCGGGACGGCCGGGATTCGTCACCCTCGGCGACATCGGCCACCTCGACGAGGACGGCTACCTCTACCTCAGCGACCGCCGCAACGACCTGGTGATCTCCGGCGGCGTCAACATCTACCCGGCGGAGATCGAAGGCTGCCTGCTGGCCCTGGACGGCGTGCGGGACGCGGCGGTGTTCGGCATCCCCGACGAGGAGTTCGGCGAGGTGCTCGCCGTCCACTTGGAGACCGACCCCCGGGTCCGGCTCACCGCCGCGGCGGTCCGCGCCCATGTCGCCGAGCGGCTCGCCGCGTACAAGGTGCCCCGGACGGTGGTGTTCGAGGAGCGGCTGCCGCGCGACGACTCCGGGAAGCTGTTCAAACGACAGCTGCGGGACCCGTACTGGGAGGGCCACGGCCGCCGGATATGACTCCCGCGGCCGCCGCCCGTGCGCCGGGGTCAGCCGGTCGCCGCGTCCAGCACGGGAATCAACTGCTCCTCCTCGTAGGCGAGATGGGCCTCCAGTTCGCCCGTCAGCCGCTCGACCTCGGCCCGGATGCCGCCGGGTGCCGCGTCCGGCTCGGCCAGCGTCCGGCGCAGCTCTTCCAGGAGCGCGGCGATGCTCTGGTGCTCGGCGTCCAGCCGGTCCAGCACCGGGGCGAGGTCCGGGCGGTGGCGGCGGAGCGCGGGGAACATCATGCGGTCCTCGCCGGTGTGGTGGTTGTCCAGGCCCTGGCACAGCGTCAGGCAGTTGATCCGCAGCTGCGCGCCGAGCACGGAGCCGGAGTTCGCCAACTCCCTGCGGAGAGTGGCGATCTCGCGCCGGAAGCCGTCGTGGACGAGGCGCACGCTCGCGCCCGGTGTCTCCCCGGCGAAGCGCGGCGGTCCGGCCTGCGCCGGGGTCAGCGCCACCACCGGGATGGTGCGTCGGGTCTTCGCCTGGTAGGCGGCCCAGCCCGGGTCGGCCTCGACGGCGCGGGCGAAGACCTCGTCGCGCTCCGCGCCGGTCAGCACCGTGGCCTCCGCCTCGTAGGTCAGGGGCCCGGTCTCGACGGTGACGCGGGGGTGGGCGACGAGGTTGTGGAACCACGCCGGGTGGTGCGGTGCGCCGCCGGCCGAGGCGATGACGAGGATCCGCTCCCCGTCGGGGAGATAGCCGACCGGGGTGGTGTGCCGGGCGCCGGAGCGGGCGCCGGTGGTGGTCAGCAGGACCAGCCGGCCGCCTTCGAAGGGGCCGCCGACCCGGCCGGCGTTGGCCCGGAACTCGGCGATGACCTGCTGGTTGAAGTCATGGGGCATGAAGGGTGCGTCTCCAGGGGGGAAGTGCCCAGGGCGAGGCCGCGTGGGCATGACGAAGTCACCGCACGACGGCGGCGGTGCGGCGCGGCAGGGCGCGGCACGACGGCAGGCGTGGTGCGGGAAGTGAAAGCGCGCGCGGAACGGCCGCGCGGAGAAGAGGGGATGGCGCGCGCCTGATGCGCGCGGAAGAAGAGGTGGGAGGGGCAGCGGCGGGTCTCTCACCCGCCGCGCGGTCACGAAGTGACCGGGTGCCTCACTCGCTCATGGCCCATGGCCGACCCGGTAGTCACGGCCGCAACGGTACGTGCACAGACGTGCGAAGGCAATTTCCGGACCTGCGCGGTGGTCGGCTCCCGGCGTCCTTCCGCACCGCCCTCTTCGTCCACGCCATGGCCGCCGCCGCGATCCGCACCGGGATCGGGGCGCAGCCGAACCGCTGGAAGGTGCCGCCGCGGACCGGCCGGGTCAGCCCGTCCTCGATGGCGCGGATGTTGCCGGTGCAGTCGTGACCACCGCCCAGCCGCGCGGATGGGCGGCGGTCAGCGCGTCGGCGCCGGTGGAGACGGTGTCCGCCCCGAGCTTGCGGGCCGGGCACGCACCGGGGCCGGTCACCCCCTGATCGGCGCCGCCCGGCCCCCGCTAAAGTCGCCTCACCACAGCAGACCAGGGCAGACCGGCACAGACGCCACCGCTGCCGCGGGTTCCGGGGGCGACCGCCCCGGGGGGAGGACGAACCATCACATGAGCCGCCGTTCCCAGGGATTACTCGGCGTCTGGGCCGAGGCACAGCGCCGGCAGCAGCGCCAGGCCGAGGCCGCACACCGCGCACGGCTGCAACAGCAGCGGGAACAGGAGCGGCAGGCCAGGGCCGCCGAACGCGCCATGGCCCGTATGCACCGCGAACGGCAGAGCGCCTACCGCCGGCAGCGCGAGGCCGACGCCCGCCGCCGCACCGAGGAGATCGACGCCCGCGTCGCCGCCCTCACTGGCCTGCTCGCCGACGGCTGCCGGGCCCCCGCCTTCACCGCCGACGCCCTGCTCCGCCCCGAAAGCGTCGAACCGTTCGCCCCCGGCGCACTGGCCGCCCCGGTGCCCATGCCCGACCCGGCCCGCTACCAGGTGCCCACCGGCGGCATGCGCTCCGGCACCCGCCGCGACCGCGACCGCCAGGAGGCCCGCGCCCGCTTCGAACAGGACTGGTACGCCGCCCAGGCCGCCGAGGCCCGCCGTCAGGCCCAACTCGCCGCCTACCGACGGCAGTACGACCAGTGGGCGGCCGGCGCCCTGGACGAGATCCGCCGGCACAACGCCGGCGTCCAGGAACTGGTCGCGGGCCTGCGCGCCGGCGACGCGGACGCCGTCGTGCAGTACTTCTCCGCCGCCCTCTACTCCGGCACGTCCTGGCCCGAGGGCTTCCCCCGACAGCTCAGCGCCGGCTACGACACCGCCGCCCGCCGGCTCGTCCTCGACTGGGAACTGCCCGGCCACGACGTCGTCCCCGCCGTCAAGGCCGTCCGCTACCTGCCCACCGCCGACGAGGAGCGCGAGACCGCCCGCCCGGCCGCCCAGCGCCGGGCGCTCTACCGGGAGGTGCTCGCCCAGAGCATGCTGCTGGTCCTGCGCGACCTCTTCGCCGCCGACACCTACGGAGCCCTGGACTCGGTGGAGCTCAACGGCTTCGTCGACGACGTCGACCCGGTCACCGGCCGCCCCGCCACCATCTTCCTGGCCAGCGTCCTGGCCCCCCGGAGCGACCTCGCCTCCTACCACCTGGATCAGGTCAGCGCCCCCGACTGCCTCACCGACGGACTGCGCGGCAGGCTCTCCGCCCGCCCCGACCAGCGCACCCCGGTCCGCCCCGGACGGCGGCCGGACGACATCGCCGGCGGCGCGGTGGTCTCCCACGGCACCGACGGCGAACCGGACCTCCTCGCCATGGACCCGCTCGTCTTCGAGCAGCTGATCGCCGAGCTGTTCCGCGCCATGGGGATGCACGCGGTCACCACCCAGCGGTCCGGCGACGGCGGCATCGACGTGGACGCACTGGACCCCGACCCGATCCGCGGCGGCAAGATCGTGGTGCAGGTCAAGCGCTACCGCAACACCGTCCCGCCGTCCGCCGTCCGCGACCTCTACGGCACCGTCCAGTCCGAAGGTGCCAACAAGGGCGTGCTGGTGACGACCTCCCAGTTCGGGCCCGGCGCCCACGGCTTCGCCCAGGGCAAGCCGCTCACCCTCGTCGCCGGCCCGGAACTCGTCGACCTGCTCGGCCGGCACGGGCTGCGCGGCCGCCTCGGCCCCGGCGACGCCACTCCCGGCGCGCCCGCCGCCCCAGACCCCACCGAGCCCGCCCCGGACCACACCGTCCTCGCCATGAACTGGTCCGGCGCGGCCGCCCTCGACGTCTGCGCTCTGGTCTGCAAGGGCACCACCGTGCTCGACGACGACCACTTCGTCTTCTTCAACAACCCGGCCACGCCGGACGGTTCGGTGCGGATGCTGGCCGGCGTGACGGAGGACCGCGCGGCCCTGCGGGTGCGGTTCGAGGAGCTGCCGGCGGACGCCGACCGGCTGGTCCTGGTCGCCGCGGTCGACCCGGAGACCGACCCGGACGGCGACCTCGGCGGCTTCACCGACGCCCGGATCAGGCTGCTGGACGCCGCCGGTACCGAACTCGACCGGCTGCCGGTCTCCGACGGGCGCCCCGGTGAGCGCGCCCTGGTCCTCGGCGCGTTCCGCCGCCGCGCGGGCGGCGACTGGGACTTCGTCCTCGGCGGCAAGGGCTACCCCGGCGGCCTGGCCGCTTTGGTCGCCGACTTCGGCATCGAGGTGACCTGAGACCGTCGCCCGGATCACTTCTGCCACAGCCGGGCGAGCACGTCGTCGAGACCGCGGGCCGGTCCTGGTGCGGGGCGTGGTCGGTACCCGGCACCCGCACACGGCGGGCGCCGATCATCTCCGCGAGGTACTCCCCGCACGCCGCCGGCGCATCGCCGACGAACGCCCGGCAGTCGGGGTGGGCGGTCTTCCACGTCCCGTTGACGACGGTCCTGGGCAATCTGGGCCCGAGCCGGCGGTCCGCCGCGCCGTACGAGTACCCGACCGGGTGGGCCGCGGCCCGGCCGGCGGCCGCTGCCCGGCGAAGCACTCGGCGCCCCAACTCATCGTGCCGGGCACCAACAGCGCCCGCGGCGCACCGGGCACCCCTCGTCCCACACCGTCACATGAAGCGGTTCCTCGCCCATACCGGGCCACCATGGACGCAGCGGGACGGCTGGTCTGGCTCAACAGACCGGGGGAGCTGTGGTGTTGGGGTGGGGGTCGGCCAACGGCTCTGTCGAACAGTCGCGTTGCGGCTGTGCGGACGGCCGCGGGGTGTGCGCCGATGCGGGGCTGAGGGGGGAGGGGATCTGACGAGCGGGCCGGGAGACGTCCGTCCAACGGGGTGGCGGGGCGGCGCGCCCGTCAGCCGGCCGGTCGGACGGCTGACGGCCGGCTCGGCGGCGGGACCGCGGGCGCCCGGTCGGGTGCTCGATCGGGCGCTCGGTCGGCCGTCCGGGGGAGAGCGCCGGACACCACCGCATACGGTCATTTCCGGCCCGATATGACTGGTATCTGTCGAGGATGAGTGCGTTCACCCGGTATGCGTTATCCGTTCTGCTCGCCGCACTGGCCGTCGGCTGCGGCACCCTGCCCGACGCCCGGCGGCCCGCACCGCGATCCGCCCCCGCGCACACCACGCACCGCCCCACCGCACCGTCGGCCCCGCCCCGCCGCGCCGGAATCCGCCCGGCCGGAGCCGCCCCGAGCAGGCCGTTCACCCTGCTTGCCGCCGGTGATGTCATCCCCGCCCACCCCGAGGCGCTCGGCCGGGCGCAGGGCGACGCGCCGATGGCCGGCGGCTACGACTTCCGGCCGATGCTCCGCGGCATCGCACCCGTCGTCCGCGCCGCCGACCTGGCGCTGTGCCACCTGGAGGCCCCGCTCGGCACGCTCGACGGCCCGTTCACCGGCTATCCGGACCTCCAGGCCCCGCCGCAGGTCGCCACCGCCCTCAAGGCCACCGGCTTCGACTCCTGCGCCACCGCCACCGAGCACGCCCTCGACCAGGGCAGGGGCGGGGTGGTCCGGACCCTCGACGCCCTGGACACCGTCGGCCTGCGGCACACCGGTACCGCCCGGGACGCCGCCGAGGCCGCCCGCCCCACCCTGCTGCGCACCCCCGGCGGCGCGGTGGTGGCCCACCTCGCCTACGCCGACGGCACCGAGGGCGCCCGCCCCCCGAAGGACGCGCCGTGGGCGATCAGTCCCCTCGATCCCGGGCGGATCCTCGCGGACGCCCGGGCGGCCCGCCGGGCCGGCGCCGACGTGGTGGTCGTCAGCCCCTACTGGGGCACCGAGTACCACACCGCCCCCGACGCCCGGCAGCGCCGCCTGGCCCGCATCCTCACCGCCGCCCGCAGCGACGGCCGCCCCGACGTCGACCTGATCGTCGGCAGTCACACCCACACGCCCCAGCCGATCGAGAAGATCCATGGCACCTGGGTCGTCCGGACACCGGACGGCCGACGGGCAGAGGGCGAGATGCACGACACCGGCACCTGGGTCGCCTACGGGCTGGGCGACCTCATGGGAGGCACCCACCACGACGGGAGCGGCAGGATGAGCGCGGCCGCCCGCTTCACCTTCGCCCCGCCGGCCACCCCAGGTGATCGCTGGAAGATCACCAAGGCCGAATTCGTCCCGCTCTGGTGGGACGCCCGGGCGGGCCGCGTGCTGGACGTGGACAAGGCGATCAAGGCCGGACGCCCCGACCTCAAGCCCGTCCGCCAACGCATCCGGCAACTGGTCCTGAGCGGACACGCAGCCAAGGCCGGCCTGACCATGGCCGGATAACGGCCAATGATCGACGGCCGGCTCGTACGGCGACGCCGACCCCCGGCAAGCGGAAGCCCGCACGACACAGCAGCGGCTCGCAAGCGTCCGTCCCCTCCCGCCAAGATGCCGAGTCCTGACGGGAGATGAGAAACAGAGCCCCCTGCCATGGTGCGCCGCTGTCATCGATCAAGCAGTTCCAGGTCACCTTCGACTCTGCGTGCGGGTCGGCACCGGACTCGTGGGTGAGGAGCGCCTGGCCACTCTCGACGCCGAGTGCGCACGACTGCTTCCGCTCGGCGCGGTCCGCGTGCGACTGCTGTACGACGGCCACGATTCGGGCATCGTGATGCAGGACATCGAGGGCAACGAGTTCTGTATCGACTGAGCGTCCGCCCGAGGCGGAGCGCGGTCCTCCGGTAGGGGCCGGCGCCGGGGTGTGAAACCCTGGTGAGGGGCGACGTCCCCGCCGATGAGCAGATCGGCCAGGCCAGGAAAGGAGCCGGAGGGCAGTGAGCGAGAGTGCGGCCGTCCGGCCCCGCAACCCGCGTGGGCAGGGCGAGCGCCTGCGGGAGGAACTCCTGCGGGCGACCGAGCGCCTCCTTGAGGAGGTCGGCAGCGAGGACGCGCTGTCGCTGCGCGCGGTGGCCCGGGAGGCCGGGGTCGCCGCCCCGAGCATCTACCGGCACTTCGCCGACAAGACGGAGCTGGTCTGGGCCACCCTGGAGATCAGCTACGAGCGGCTGGCGCATGCCATGACCGACGCCGCCGGGCAGGCCGACGAGGACGACCCGGTGGCCCGGTTGCGCGCGCAGCTGCGCGCCTACTGCCGCTACGCCATCGAGCACCCGGCCAACTACCGCCTGCTCTACGAGACCCGGCAGACCCCGGTCGGCCCCGAGCGGCTCGCCGGGCACCCGGCCGGGCTGCTGGTGCGCAGCTGGCACCACGCGCTGACCGCCTGCGAGGAGGCCGGCTGGCGGGTGCGGGGCTCGCGTTCCGAGGCGCCGTATCTGCTGTGGTCGGCGGTGCACGGCCGGGTCATGATCTGGCAGGTCCTGCCGAGCCGCAAGGACGCCAGTCGACTGGACGGATTCGTGGAGGAGTTGCTGCAGCTGCTGCTGGAGCGCTGAATCCCGGCGCCCTCCTCCGGCGCCCCCCTCTCGCCAAGATCCGAGGTCCCTCCGAGGCCCCGGCCGCATCGTCGGCCGGGGCCTCGTCGCGTATCCGCCGCCGGGCGGGCGTGCCGTTCCGCCGCCGGGTGGGTCGCGCTGTTCCGTTCCTCACGTTCCACCGGGAACCCCGCGGTGTTTACCCGATCATTACGCATGTAAGTTTACGCTCGTTAGGCGAAGGATCGACGCATGGCGCACACCCGACCGGTGTGCGCGCGAGGAGCGAGATGACCGAGATGATCGACACGACAGTCCCCGCCGCCCCGGCACCGCTGCCCGTGGAACCTCCCAGCGGCTGCCCCTTCCACCCCCCGGCCGAGTTCGGCACCCTGCGCACCGAGGAGCCGATCTCCAGAATCTCGCTCCCCGACGGCAGTTGGGCCTGGCTGGCCACGCGCTACGCCGACATCCGCGCGATCCTCGGCGACACCCGCTTCAGCTCCGACACCACCCTCCACGGCTACCCGCTCAGCGGCATGACCGGCGGCGCCAACACCAAGAACCGCGGCTTCATCCGCATGGATCCGCCGGAGCACACCCGGCTCCGCCGGATGGTCACCCGCGAGTTCATGGTCAAGCGCGTCGAGGCGCTGCGCCCCGAGATCCAGCGCCTCACCGACGAGCTGTGCGACGCGATGGAGCGCCGCGCCGGCGAGCCGGTCGACCTGGTCGAGGCGCTCGCCCTGCCCGTCCCCTCGCTCGTCATCAGCCTGCTGCTGGGCGTCCCCTATGACGACCACGAAGTCTTCCAGCGGCTCACCGGCAAGCTGCTCTCCCGCACCATCGCCGACGAGGAGCGCGAGGCAGCCCGTGCCGAACTCCGCGACTACCTCGATGCGTTGGTCACCGCCAAGGAGCAGGAGCCGGGCGACGACATCCTCGGCCGGCTGATCGTCGAGCAGCAGCGCACCGGCGAGATCAGCCACGCCGACGTCGCCGCCTTCGCCGCCCTGCTGCTGGTCGCCGGCCACGAGACCACCGCCAACATGATCGGCCTCAGCGCCCTGACACTGATGCAGGACCCGGACGCCGCCGAGCGGCTCCGCCGGGACCCGGCGCTGATCCGCGGCGCCGTCGAGGAACTGCTGCGCTTCCACAGCATCATCCGCAACGGCCCCCGCCGGGTCGCCACCACCGACATCGAGGTCGGCGGACAGCTCATCCGCGCAGGTGAGGGCGTCGTGGCGGCGGTCCCGTCCGCCAACCGCGACGACAGCGTCTTCGAAGACCCCGACCGCCTGGACCTCGCCCGGCCCAACGCCCAGCACCATGTCGCCTTCGGGTACGGCATCCACCAGTGCCTCGGCCAGGCCCTCGCCCGGGTCGAGCTCCAGGTCGTGATAGCCACCCTGCTCCGCCGTTTCCCCGCCATGCGGCCCGCCGTGCCCGTCGAGGAGATCCCCTTCCGCACGGACATGGCCATCTACGGCTGCCACTCCCTGCCTGTCACCTGGTGACCGACCGAACTGACCGCACTGACCGAACTGACCGAACTGACCGCACCGGCCACACATGCCGACCCACCGGCCCGACCCACCGACCCGACCCATGCCCACGGAGCCACCACCATGAAGATCACCCTTGACGCCGACAAGTGCTGCGCCGCCGGCCAGTGCGTGCTGATCGCCCCCGAGGTCTTCGACCAGCGGGACGAGGACGGCGTGGTCGTCCTCCTGGACGCCGAGCCGCCCGCCGGGCAGCACGCCGCGGTCCGCGAGGCGGCCGCCATCTGCCCGGCCGCCGTGATCGAGGTGCAGGAATGACGAACCGTCCGATCGCCGTCGTCGGCGCCTCGGCCGCCGGTATCACCGCAGCCGAGGCCCTGCGCCGGGCCGGCTGGGACGGCCCGCTGACCCTGATCGGCGACGAGCCGCACCTCCCGTACGACCGGCCGCCGCTGTCCAAGCAGCTGCTGCACGGCGCCTGGGAGCCGGCCAAGCTGATGCTGCGCACCGAGGAGCAGCTCACTCCGCTCGGCCTCGACCTGCGTCTCGGCACCCGCGCCACCGGCCTCGATGTCGCCACCCGTACCCTCACCCTCGACGGCGGCGAGCGTCTGGCCTGTGCCGGCGTGCTCATCGCCACCGGCGTCGCGGCCCGCACCCTGCCCGCCGCTGAGGGGCTCGCCGGCGTCTTCACCCTGCGCACCCTGGACGACGCGCTGGCGCTGCGCGACCGGTTGTCCGGTGGCCCCCGCCGCCTCGTCGTGGTCGGCAACGGCGTCCTGGGCTGCGAGGCCGCCGCGGTCGCCCGCGAGCTGGGGCACGACGTCACCCTCGTCGGTCGGGAGCCGGTGCCGATGAGCGCAGCCGTCGGCGCGGGTATCGGCGAGCTGCTCGCCGAGGAGCACCGGGCCCGCGGCGTCCGCCTGTTGACCGGCGAGGTCGCCGCGTTCGAGACCTCCACGGACGCGACAGACATGACGGACGCGACGGACGCGACGGACGCGATGGGCGGGGCGGTCGGGCAGGTCAGCGGCGTTCGGCTGGCCGACGGCACCCTGCTCCCCGCCGATGTGGTCCTGCTCGCCATCGGCTCCGAGCCCGCCGTGGGCTGGCTGGCCGACCCGGCCCTGGACACCACCGACGGGCTCGGCTGTGACGCCTACTGCGCCGCCGCCCCCGGGATCTACGCCGCGGGCGACGTGGCCCGCTGGGAGCACCCGGTGCACGGCCGCCCGCTCCGCTTCGAGCACCGGATGAACGCGACCGAGCAGGCCATGGCCGCCGCCCGCAACCTCGTCGCCGAACTCACCGCCGAAGCCGCCGAAGCCTCTGCCGGGGCCGCCGTCGAGGGCGCGAAGCCGCCGGAGCGCCGGCCCTTCGCCCCCGTGCCGTACTTCTGGTCCGACCAGTACGGCCTCAAGCTCCAGGCGTACGGCCTGACCGCCGGCGCCGACGAGGTGGACACCACCGTCCTGAACCACGACGCCCGCCGTGCCGTCGCGCTCTACGGCCGCGCCGGCCGCGCCGTCGGCGTGCTCGCCTGCGCCCTGCCGCCGCGCCAGATACGGGCGCTGCGGGCCGTGGTCGCCACCCCCGTTCCCTGGGAGGAGGCACGCGACCGGGTCCGGGAGGCCACCACCGCCGGCTGACGGCCCCGCCCCTGGGCACGGCTGCCCCGGGCACGCGGACGGCGCCGCAGGCAGGCCGCTCCGTGCCGTGGGCACGCCGGACGATGTCGGATCACGGCGGACGATGTCCGATCACGGCGGATGGTGTCCGATCATGGAGGGATGACCGACTCGTACGTCCGGGTGCGCGGCGCCCGTGAGCACAACCTCCGCGGTATCGATGTGGACATCCCGAGGGACGCGCTGGTCGCGTTCACCGGGGTGTCCGGATCGGGGAAGTCCTCGCTCGCCTTCGGCACGCTCTACGCCGAGGCGCAGCGCCGCTACTTCGAGTCGGTCGCCCCCTACGCCCGGCGGCTGATCCACCAGGTCGGTGCGCCCAAGGTCGAGGAGATCAGCGGGCTGCCGCCGGCCGTCGCACTGGAGCAGCGGCGCTCCGCGCCCACCTCCCGCTCCTCGGTCGGCACCGTCACCACCCTCTCCAACACCCTGCGGATGCTCTTCTCCCGCGCCGGCGACTACCCTCCCGGCAGCACCGAACGCCTCGACTCCGACGCCTTCTCGCCCAACACCGCCGCCGGCGCCTGCCCCGAGTGCCACGGACTGGGCACCGTCCACCGCGTCACCGAGGACTCCCTCGTCCCCGACGCCTCGCTCTCCGTCCGCGACGGCGCCGTCGCCGCCTGGCCCGGCGCCTGGCAGGGCAAGAACCTCCGCGACATCCTCGCCACCCTCGGCCACGACATCGACCGCCCCTGGCGCGAGCTGCCGCCCGCCGACCGCGAGTGGATCCTGTTCACCGACGAACAGCCCGTCGTCACCGTCCACCCGGTCCGCGAGGCCGGCCGCATCCAACGCCCCTACAAGGGCCAGTACATGAGCGCCCGACGCTATGTCCTGCACACCTTCGCCGACTCCAAGAGCGAGACGCTGCGCAAGCGCGTCCGGCAGTTCATGACCGCCGAGCCCTGCCCGGCGTGCGGCGGCCGCAGGCTGCGCCCCGAGGCGCTGGCGGTCACCTTCGAGGGCCACGACATCGCCACCCTCGCCGGCCTGCCGCTGGCCACCCTCGCCGAGCTCCTCCGTCCCACCGCCGCCCGCCCCGGCGACGAGCCGGCACCGGCCCTCGCCCGGGACCTCGTCGCCCGTATCGAAGTCCTCACCGAACTCGGCCTGGGCTACCTCGGCATGGACCGCCCCGCCCCCACCCTCTCCGCCGGCGAACTCCAGCGCCTCCGCCTCGCCACCCAGCTGCGCTCCGGCCTCTTCGGCGTGGTCTACGTCCTCGACGAACCCTCCGCCGGCCTGCACCCCGCCGACACCGAAGCGCTGCTCACCGTCCTGCGCCGCCTCAAGGAGGCCGGCAACACCCTCTTCGTCGTCGAACACGACATGGACGTGGTCCGGCACGCCGACTGGCTCGTGGACGTCGGCCCCCGTGCCGGGGAGCACGGCGGCCGGGTCCTGCACAGCGGCCCGGTCGCCGCCCTCGCCGACGCCGAGCACTCCGCCACCCGCCGCTTCCTCTTCGCCACCGAACCGCCCCCCGCCCGCACCCCGCGCACCCCCACCGGCACCCTGGCCCTGCACGGCGTCACCCTGCACAACCTCCGCGACCTGGACGCGGCCTTCCCGCTCGGCGTCTTCACCGCCGTCACCGGCGTCTCCGGATCCGGCAAGTCGACCCTGGTCACCCGGGTCCTCGCCGAGGCCGTCCAGGAACACCTGGGCGCCGCCGACCCCCGCCCGGACGCCGCCGCCACCGGCCTGGACGCCGTCGACCGGCTGGTCCGCGTCGACCAGAAGCCCATCGGCCGCACCCCGCGCTCCAACCTCGCCACGTACACCGGCCTGTTCGACGCCGTCCGCAAGGTCTTCGCCGCCACCGACGAGGCCCGCGCCCGCGGCTACACCGCAGGACGGTTCTCCTTCAACGTCCCCGCCGGCCGCTGCGAGACCTGCCAGGGCGAGGGCTTCACCGCCGTCGAACTCCTCTTCCTGCCCGGCACCTACGCCCCCTGCGCCGACTGCCACGGCGCCCGCTACAACCCCGAGACCCTCCAGATCACCCACCGCGACCGCACCATCGCCGACGTGCTGGGCCTGACCGTCGACGACGCCGCGGAGTTCCTCGCCGACGTCCCCGCCGCCGCCCGCAGCCTGCGCACCCTGAAGGACGTCGGGCTCGGCTATCTGCGGCTCGGCCAGCCCGCCACCGAACTCTCCGGCGGCGAGGCCCAGCGCATCAAACTCGCCACCGAACTCCAGCGCGCCCGCCGCGGCCACACCCTCTACCTCCTCGACGAGCCCACCACCGGCCTGCACCCCGCCGACACCGAGGTGCTGCTGCGGCAGCTGCACGGCCTGGTCGACGCGGGCAACACCGTCGTGGTCGTCGAGCACGACATGGGCGTGGTGGCGGGCGCCGACCACGTCATCGACCTGGGTCCCGGCGGTGGCGCGGAGGGCGGCCGGATCGTCGCCGCCGGCACCCCCGCGGAGGTCGCCGCCGCCCCCGGCAGCCGCACCGCCGGCTATCTCGCCCGCCGGAGGGCGCACCGGGAACGTTCTTGACGGTCCGCTAATGTACGCGGGTCAGCACACCCCGCGGTCCGCAGCACAACGGGCCGCGGCACGACGAAGGGGCACCACCCGTGGCAGACATAGAGCAGGCCAGGGCCACGTTCGTGAAGTTCGACGCGGACGGCGACGGCCGGGTCACGCCGGACGAGTTCAAGCGCGCGATGGCCGAGATGGGCGATCACCTGGTCACCGGCCCGATGGCCGAAGCGGTCATCCGGGCCAAGGACTCCGACGGCGACGGCCTGATGTCCTTCGACGAGTTCTGGACGTCCGTCCAGGGCTGAGGAGCCGAGGCGAGCGCCCCCGGCGTCCCCACCGGCGGCGGGGCCGCCCGCTCGCCGGTGCCCCAGCGGGACGGCTCCGACCCGACGGAGAAGGCCAGTTCACGGCCGGCGCGCAGCTCGGCGGTGGTCAGATAGGTGCGGTCCAGGGGCACGCCGGCCAGCCGCACGGAACGGATGTAGCGGCGGGCGGGCGAGGTGCCCGGGGCCTCGATGGTGAAGCGGCCGGCAGGGTAGTACCGCCGGTCCAGGGCCAGTTCCACCCGGTCGAAGACCGGAGTGCTCAGGCCCCAGGTGTCGGTGCCCGGCTGGACGGGGAAGACGCCGATCGACGAGAGCACCATCCACGCCGACATGGTGCCCAGATCGTCGTTGCCGGTCATCCCGGCCGGGCCGTCGGTGAAGAGGGTCAGCGCGGCGTGCACCACGTCCGTGGTCTTCCAGGGCTCACCGGTGGAGAGATAGGTGTACGGGGCGATCAGGTCGGGCTCGTTCTGCGGGTTGTACTTGTCGGCGTGGTCGTAGTCGTAGGGCCCGTTCACCCACACCTCGCGTGCGGTCCGCGCCGGGTCCGCGAGCAGCTTCCGGTAGGCGAAGAAGGAGTCCAGCCGGTCCGTGGCCCGCTGCCGGCCGCCGAGCAGCGCCATCATCCCCGGCAGGTCCTGCGGCACCAGCCACTGGTACTGCCAGGCCGTGCCCTCGTGGAAGCCCTCGCTGCGGGCCGGATCGGCGGGGCCGGTGAAGGCCCCCGAGGCGTCCCGGGCCCGGAAGAAGCCGGTGGAACGGTCGAACAGCGTGCGGTAGTCGAGCGCCCGTGCCGCGTACCGCTCGGCGTCCGCGCGGTGGCCCAGATCGTGCGCGACCTGCGCCAGCATGGCGTCCGACAGGGCGTACTCCAGCGTCGCCGAGGCCCCGTGGTCGAAGTCGGAGTCACCGGGCTTGGTGTGCGGGCGGCCCTTGATGTACGGCACATAACCGTGCTGGACATACGCCGGGTTGGCCTCCCGGCCGACGGCGGGGGAGTCGGCCGGCGGCACCCCGTCGGCGTTCTTCCGCAGCGCCGCGTACGCCTCCTCCTCGTGGCCCGCCAGCAGCCCCTGCCGGAAGGCGTTGGTCAGGAACGGGGTCACCGGATCGCCGGTCATGATGTTGGTCTCGACGGTGCCGTAGCCCCACTTGGGCAGCCAGCCGCCCTCCTTGTCGACGCGCAGCACCGACAGCGCCATGTCGCGCGCCTCCCGCGGCGCGAGCAGCGACAGCAGCTGGGTCTGGGTGCGGTAGGTGTCCCACAGCGACCAGTTCTGGTAGTAGGTGAACCCCCGTGCGCGGTGCGGGCGTTGGTCCCAGCCGGTGTAGCGGCCGTCCACGTCGGTGCCGATGTTCGGGGCGAGGAACGACCGGTAGAGCGAGGAGTAGAAGGTCCGCCGCAGCGTCCGGTCGCCGCCCCGGACGCGCACCACGCGCAGCCGCCGCTCCCAGGCCGCGTCCGCCGCCGCCCGCGCCCGGTCGAAGGAACTCCCGCCCTCCGCCGCGAGGTTGCGGGCGGCGCCCGCCGCGTCCACGTAGCTGAGCGCGGTGGTGGCCGTGACGACGCGGTCCCGGCGGGTGTCGAACCGGACGTAGGCGCCGTGCCGGCCGGGCGCGGTGGAGTCCCGCGACCCGGGCGTGACGGTGTCGCCGCGCCAGGTCCCGTACGCGGTGAACGGCCGGTCGAAGCGGGTGAGGGTGTACAGCGTGTACGGGCGGGTGTCCTGGCAGAAGCCGCGGCCGGTGATCGTGGTGCGCACGGTGCGGGAGTCCAGCACCTCGACGCGGGTGGAGACCGTCCGGTGCAGCGACTGGCCGGAGTTGAGCAGCACATTGGCCTTGTCGGTGGCCGGGAAGGTGTAGCGCTGCCGGCCGGTGCGGGCGGTCGCGGTCAGCTCGGCGGTGATCCCGCCGTACGAGGTCAGCCGGACGCGGTAGGAGCCGGGCCGGGCCGACTCGCCGTCATGGGTGTACGCGGCGGCGTACTTCGCGTTGTCGGTCGCGCCGATGTCGCCCGTGGTCGGCAGCACCGGCAGGTCGCCGCCGAGCCCGCAACCGACGCCGGAGACGTGCACCGCGCCGAAGCCGCGGATGTGGTGCTGGTCGTAGTCGTAGCCGGTGGAGTGCCCGGTGTCGGGGGAGAGCTGCACCATGCCGAACGGCACCGCGGCCCCGGGGTAGGTGTTGCCCTCGTTCCGGCTGCCGATGAAGGGGTTGACGAGGTCGGTGAGGCGGCCGCCGGGCGGCTCGGCCCCCGCGTCGGGCGCGGCGCGGGCGGCCGGGGAGGCGAGCACGCTCCCGAGGAGCACGGCCGCCAGCACCGCGCCCGCGGTCCGCGGCCGGCTGCGTCGGGTCCAGGGCATGGGCAGACCTCCGGAAGGGCCGACAACGTTGTCGGAGCGGGCTCATTCTTCGGCCCGCGCACAGGCCCGTCAAGGGGCCCCGATGCGCCAACGCGCTTGGCCCGCCCATTCCTTGCGCCCCGGCAGCCCCACCGGACCCCGGCCCGTCAGCCCCGCTCCGCCGCCGTCCCCTGCGTCGTCGCCAGCGCCGACTTCCGGTAGGAGTACGAGAAGTAGACGACCAGGCCGACCAGGAACCACACCGCGAAGCGCACCCAGGTCTGCCACTCCAGGAAGGTGATCAGCCACAGCGAGAAGCACACCCCGATCGCCGGGACCACCGGCATGCCCGGCGTGCGGAAGGTGCGGGGCAGTTCGGGGCGCTTGTAGCGGAGCACGATCACCGAGACGCACACCACCACGAACGCCAACAGGATGCCGATGTTGGTCAGTTCGGCGGCCTCGCCGATCGGCAGGAAGCCCGCGATCAGCGCGGACGCCGCCCCGACGATCCAGGTGACCCGCACCGGCACGTGGTGGGTGGCGCTGGTCTTCGCGAACCACCTGGGCAGCAGCCCGTCCCGGCTCATCGAGAACCACACCCGGGTCACCCCCAGCATGAAGGTGAACATCACGGTCAGGATGCCGATGATCGCGCCGACCGCGATCACGTCCGCCAGCGCGTCCAGCCCGACCGACTTGAACGCGCTGGAGAAGCCGCTCTCCGGGTCGATCTGCCGGTAGCTCTGCATACCCGTCAGCACCAGGCAGGCCAGCACGTACAGCACCATCGAGGCGGCCAGCGAGTACAGGATGGCCCGGGGCATGTGGCGCTGGGCGTCCCGGGACTCCTCGGCGGCGGTGCTCATCGCGTCATAGCCGAAGACCGCGAAGAACACGGTGGCCGCGCCGGTGAACGCGCCGCTCACCCCGAACGGGAAGAAGGGCCGGTAGTTGGCGGTGTCGATGTGCAGGAAGCCGACCACGACGACGATCAGGACCACCAGCACCTTCAGCCCGACCACGAACGTCTCGAACCGTGCGGCGTTCTTGATGCCCAGTGTCAGCAGGTACGCGATCAGCAGGCACAGCACCGCCGCGAAGAGGTCCACCCGGTGCCCGGTGCCGGTGCCCGGCGCGCCCAGCATCCACCGCGGCAGTTCGACGCCCGACGCGCCGAGCAGGAAGCCGAAGTAGCCGGAGATGCCGATCGCGACCACCGCCACGATCGCGGTGTACTCCAGCAGCAGGTCCCAGCCGATGAACCAGCCGGCGAGTTCGCCGAGCACCGCGTAGCCGTAGGTGTAGGCCGAGCCGGCCTTCGGGATCAGCCCGGCGAACTCGGCGTACGAGAAGGCCGCCGCCGCGCTGGCCACGCCCGCGACGAGGAAGGAGACCAGCACCGCGGGGCCGGCCTTCTCGTGCGCCACGGTGCCGGCCAGCGTGAAGATGCCGGCGCCGATGATCCCGCCCACGCCGATCGCGGTCAGCTGCCACAGCCCCAGCTCACGGGTGAGCTGCTGGCCCGCGGTGCCCTCCGGCTCCTCGATGTGCTCGATGGGTTTGCGGCGCCATACGCCCTCTCCCGCGCGCAGCAGGCGTGCCATGGGTGATCCCTCCGTACGCTCGGTACGTGCCCGTCGTGGTCCGACGGCGGATCATCATGGACTGCCGGCGGCGCCGTACGAAGGCGACGCGGCGGCGGGGGCCCATTCGGCCCCGGGGGCTTCAGCCCGCGTCCTCCAGCCGGAAACCGACCTTCAGACCGACCTGGTAGTGGTCGATCCGGCCCTCGACGATATGGCCGCGGACCTGCGTGATCTCGAACCAGTCGAGATTGCGGAGGGTTTCGGAGGCGCGCTGGACGCCGTTCCGGATCGCGGCGTCCACGCTCTGCTGGGACGTCCCCACGATCTCGGTGACGCGATAGGTGCGGTCGGTCACGGTGGTCTCCCTCGCCGGGGGCGGCGCTCCGCCCGTCCACCCTCCACCGTGCCTCAGCCCGGCCCGGCCCACCAGCGGAGCCGGACGCGGGCCGACCTGGTCCCTACGGCACCACCGTGACCGGCCACCGGCCGGCCTTCACCAGGCGGACCGCGACCGAGCCCATGATCCGGTGCCCGGCCGACTCCGAGGCGCCGACCACCACCGCGTCCGCCTTGAGCTCGTCGGCCATCTGCACCATGCCGTTGTACGGGTCGCCGCGCAGGGTGTGGAACTCCCACCGCAGATGGAATATCCCGTCCACCCGCTCGGTGGCGTCGCGGATCTCGGCCATCAGCTCCTCGGCCACCTCGTTGGTGGCGTCCATGACCGGCGCGCCCATCGCGGCCCCGGTGGCCAGCACCGGCTGGACGTAGACCAGCACCAGCTTCGAGCCCTGCCGGCGCGCCAGTCCGGCCGCGTACGCCGCGGCGCGCCACGACGAGTCGGAGCCGTCGACGCCGACGACGATGACCTTCGGGCCGTCCGTTCCGCGCTCGAACGGCGCGGCTGCGTTGTCCTCGTTGTCCTCCACAGCAGCGAGGTTATCCGCACTCCCGTGCCGTCGAACTCACGGGCCGGGGGCGGGCCCGTCGCCGCCCCCGGGCACCGCGGGCGCCGGCGGCCAGTGGTCCGGGTCGAGCACCCCCAGTACGTACGCCCTGGCCACCAGCGCGGTGCGGCCCTGGACGCGCCAGCGCCGGGCCAGCCGGGTGAGGTGGTAGTTCACCCCGTCGACGGTCAGGCCCAGGGCGCCGCCGATCGCGGCGGTGGTCGCGCCGCCGGCCGCCAGCGCCAGGATGCGGGCCTCCACAGGGCTGGTGGCGGCGCGCGGCGCGGGCGGCGGCGCGGTGGGCTCGTGCACCCTCAGCAGGGCCAGCAGCGCCGGCGGGTCCGCGGACGGGTCGCCGACCGGATCGATCGTCAGCTCGCCCTGCCGCTCCGGTTCGCCGGGCGCGGTCCGCCAGCGCACCTCGACCGGATACCGGGACCGGCGGCCCAGCCGCAGCGCCTCCATGACCCGGGCGACCTGCGCCCGGTCGCGCGGCCGGAAGCGGTCCAGCAGATTGCGGCCGCGCAGCTGCCCGGGGACCGCGCCCCACTGCTCCGCCATCGCCGGGTTGGCGATCAGCACCTCGCCGTCGGCCCGGCACACCGCGATCGGGGTGGGGATCCGGTACAGCAGCATCACGAAGTAGTCGCGGTAGGCGCCGACCGGGGGCGGGCCGGCCGACTGCGCTGCCGCCGGGCGCTCGTCGTCCGCGCCCGCACCGTCCCCGGATTCCCCGCCGCACGTCGCGCCGCCCATCGCCCGCCTTCCGTCCTTCTCCCGTGCCGTCGGCCGTCACTGCCCCATCCGTGCCCCGCACGCAAGTATCCGTGGCGACAATCCACTGCACAATCATGCAGTTTCCATGGCCGGGAGCGGCCGCCGGGCCGGTCACGCTGGAGGCATGACCGACACCATCGCGTCCCAGACGGGCGACCGTGCCGCCGACGCCGGCGCCCCGGTCGCCGACCTCACGACGACCGGGATCAGCCACACCCCCATCCAGCAGGCCATGGACCTCGCGCGGATCCACGGCCCGGCCTTCAAGCGCAAGTTCGGCGCGCGCGAGACGCTGTTCCTCTCCTCCCTCGACCTGGTCACCGAGGTCGCCGACGAGACCCGCTTCGCCAAGGGCGTCTCGGTGGTCCTGGAGGACGTCCGGGAGTTCGCCGGTGACGGTCTGTTCACCGCCTACAACGACGAACCCAACTGGGCCCGGGCGCACCAACTGCTGATGCCGGCCTTCGCGCTGGGCTCGATGCGGACCTACCACCCGGCGATGCTGAAGGTCGCCCGCCGGGTGATGGACTCCTGGGACCGGCGGATGGCCGAGGGCCGCCCGGTCGAGGTCGCCGACGACATGACCCGGATGACGCTGGACACCATCGGACTGGCCGGCTTCGGCTTCGACTTCGAGTCGTTCTCCCGGGACACCCCGCACCCCTTCGTCGAGGCGATGGTGCGCTGCCTGGAATGGAGCATGACGAAGTTCGCCCGGCAGCCCGGCACCGACCACTCCGCCGCCGACGCGGCGTTCCGCGCGGACGCCGACTACCTCGCGTCGGTCGTCGACGAGGTGATCGCGGCCCGTACGGCCGGCGGCGAGCAGCGCGACGACGACCTGCTGGGCCTGATGCTCACCGCCACGGAGGGCGACGCCGCCCGCCAGGGGCCGGTCCTGGACCTCGCCAACATCCGCAACCAGGTCATCACCTTCCTGATCGCCGGCCACGAGACCACCTCCGGCGCGCTCTCGTTCGCCCTCTACCACCTGCTCAAGGACCCGGTCGCGCTGCGCCTGGCACAGCGCGAGGCGGACGAGCTGTGGGGCGACGACCCCGACCCGGACCCCTCCTTCGAGGACATCGGCCGGCTGCCGTTCACCCGCCAGGTCCTCAACGAGACGCTGCGGCTGTGGCCGACCGCCGCCGCCTTCACCCGCCAGGCCCGCACGGACACGGTCATCGGCGGCCGCTACCCCGTCGCCGCGGGCGAACAGGTCACCGTCCTCACCCCGATGCTGCACCGCGACCCGGTCTGGGGCGACAACCCCGAGGCGTTCGACCCGTTCCGCTTCACCCCGCAGGCCGAGGCGGCCCGCTCCCCGCACGCCTACAAGCCCTTCGGCACCGGCGAACGCGCCTGCATCGGGCGGCAGTTCGCGCTGCACGAGGCCACCATGCTGCTGGCGCTGCTGGTGCACCGCTACCGGCTGATCGACCACGCCGGCTACCGGCTCCACGTCAAGGAGACCCTCACCCTCAAGCCCGAGGGCTTCACCCTCGCCCTCGCCCCGCGCACCCCCGCCGACCGGGCCGCGGTGCGCGCCGCGCCGGCCGGGCTGCCCGGCGGGCCCGCGGCGGACGACGCCACCGGCACCGCGCCCGTCGACGGCCTGCCCACCCGCGTCCCGCAGGACACCGGGCTGCTCCTGCTGCACGGCACCAACTACGGCACCTGCCGGGAGTTCGCCGAGCGGCTCGCCGACCAGGCCGCCGCGCTGGGCTTCGCCACCGAGGTCGCCCCGTTGAACGCCTACACCGGCGGCCTGCCCACCGACCGCCCCGTCGTCATCGTCGCCGCCTCCTACAACGGTCAGCCGACCGACGACGCAGCCGAGTTCACCGCCTGGCTCGGCACCGCGCCCGAGGGTGCCGCGGCCGGGGTCCGGTACGCCGTGCTGGGCGTCGGCGACCGCAACTGGGCCGCCACCTACCAGCAGGTCCCCACCCTCCTCGACGACCGGCTGGCCGCGCTCGGCGGCGAGCGGTTGCTGCCCCGCGCCGAGGCCGACGCCTCCGGCGATCTCACCGCCACCGTCAAGGAGTTCGGCGCCGCCCTGCGCACCGAGCTGCTGATCCGCCACGGCGACCCGGCCACCGTCGGCGACCCGGGCTCCGGCACCGTGGACGCCGACACCGGCTACACCGTCACCGCCCTCACCGGCGGCCCGCTCGACGCGCTCGCCGCCCGGCACGGCCTCGTCCCGATGACCGTCACCGAGGCCCACGACCTGACCGCCGAGGGCTGGCCGCGACCCAAGCGCTTCCTGCGCCTGGCGCTGCCGGACGGGGTCTCCTACCGCACCGCCGACCACCTCGCCGTGCTGCCGGCCAACACCCCGGAGGCGGTCGCCCGCACCGCCCGGGCGCTCGGCGCCGACCTGGACACCGTACTGGCGCTGCGCCCGCCCACGGGCCGCCCGGCCCGCGACACCCTCCCCGTCGACCGACCCCTGACGGTGCGTCAACTCCTTACCCATCACCTGGAGTTGGGTACCCGGCCGACGCGTTCTCGGCTCGACCTGCTGGCCGCCCACAACCCCTGCCCGCCCGAGCGGCACGCCCTGGAGCACCTCCCCGAGGACGACCCGCGCACCCTCGTCGAGCTGATCGAGACACACCCCGCGCTGCGCGGCGCACTGCCCTGGCCGGTGGTCCTGGAGCTGCTGCCGCCGCTCCGCACCCGCCACTACTCGCTGTCCTCGTCGCCCGCCGCCGACCCCCGGCACGCCGACCTGATGGTCTCGCTGCTGCCCGGCGGCACCGGCTCGACCCATCTGCACACCCTGCGCCCCGGCGACACGCTGCTGGCCCGGATCCAGCCGTGCCGGGAGGCGTTCCGCCTCGACCCGGCCGACGAGACCCCGGTCATCATGGTCGCCGCCGGCACCGGTCTCGCGCCGTTCCGCGGTGCCGTCGCCGACCGCGTCGCGGCCGGCCGGACCACCCCGGCCCGGCTCTACTTCGGCTGCGACGACCGCGACGGCGACTTCCTGCACGCCGCGGAGTTCGCCGCCGCCGAGCGGGCCGGCGCGATCGCCGTCCACCCCGTCTTCAGCGCCCGCCCCGAGCGCGGCCACCGCTTCGTCCAGCACCGGATCGAGGCGGAGGCCGCCGAGGTGTGGGAGCTGCTGCGGGCCGGGGCCCGGGTCCTGGTCTGCGGTGACGGCAGCCGGATGGCGCCCGGCGTGCGGGACGCCTTCCGCGCGGTGCACCGGGCCGCCACCGGCGCCTCTGCCCCGGAGTCGGAGGCGTGGCTGCGCGAACTGACCGCCGCCGGACGCTATATCGAGGACGTCTACGCGGCGGGCTGACACCCCACCGGACCGCGGGGCGGGTGCGCGAGGTTCGCACCCGCCGCCGCCCGCCGTGTCCTAGGCGCCGGCCGGGTCGTTCGCGTCGTCCCCGCCGGCGGTGTCCGCCGCGCGCACCGGCCCGGGACGCCGACCCGGCGACCCCGACAGCTGCACCACCAGCAGCACCACACCGGTCATCAGGAAATTCCGCACCGCGGCCTCCACGCCGTTCCACTGCTTGGACTGCCACATGGAGAACCACTCGCCGCCGATGGCCCAGAAGCCGGCGCCGAACAGCACCATCATCATCAGCAGTCCCGCGGTGGCCAGGCCCCGCGCCCGCCCGGCACCGCCGGCCCGGCCCCGCAGCGCCCACAGCGCGGTGGCCGCGAGCAGCAGCAGCGCCGAGGCCGACTCCCACACGATCACCGCCACATACGCGGCGTTCTGCAGCGGCCGTGAGGTGATGGCCCGCCACATCAGGTCGGGGTCGTGGAAGGTGGTGTCCATCGCCAGCACATGCTGGACGTACTGCTGGTTGGTGCCGAAGTCGGTGATGTTGCCGAAGGCCACCAGCGTGATGTAGAGCGCGACCGTCCCCGTCAGCACCCCCGCCGCCCACGACAGTCCGTTCGAGGCGGTCTCGCCATTCCCCCGGTTCCGCATCCGCACACCCTTTCGTTGATCGTTCGCGTCGCTGACCGTATCGTGCCCGCTCCCGTTCCGCCCGCCGACCACCAACTCCCGTACGCTGCAGACCCACCAGCAGGACACCAGGGGAAGCGGGGCCCATGAACAGGAAGCGGTGTGCGGGAGCGGCGGCCGTCGCGGCGGCGGCGGTGATCGCGGCGACCGGACCGGCGGGCGCGGAGGCCACGGCGGCGGCCGTGTCGACGACCTCCGCCGGCACCTACGACACCAGTACCGCGGTCGGTGTCCACAACTCCTACGACAAGGCCAAGTACCCCTACTTCGGCGATGCGTTGGACTCCGGTGCCGCGCTCGTCGAGGTGGACGTCTGGACCAACGGCCTCGGCGGCGGCTGGCGGGTCTCGCACAGCAACCCGCTCGGCAACAACAACAACTGCGTCGGCGCCACCACCGCCGCCGAACTGCGCACCGGGGACCGCAACCAGGACCTCGCCGGCTGCCTCGCCGACATGCGTGCCTGGCACGACGCGCACCCCGGCCACCGCCCGATCCTCGTCAAGATCGAGATGAAGGACGGCTTCAACGCCAAGGGCGGCCGCGGACCGGCCGAGTTCGACGCCCTGATACGGCGGAAACTGGGCGACGCGGTCTACGGACCCGGCGACCTCGCGGCCGGCCACGCCACCCTCGACGAGGCGGTCCGGGCCGGCGGCTGGCCCCCGCGCACCGCCCTGGCCGGCAAGTTCCTCTTCGAGCTGATACCGGGCACCGTCGAGGAGCGCAACCCGCTCGACCGGCTCTGGACGGACGTGGAGTACGCCGGCCACCTCAAGGACCTCGCCGCACAGGGGGAGTTGCGCCGGGCGACCGCCTTCCCCGCCGTCCACGGCGCCGCGCCCGGCGATCCCCGGGACCGCTACGCCGACCCCGCGCTGCGCCCCTGGTTCGTGGTCTTCGACGGCGACGCGGCCACGTACCTCGGCGGCACCATCGACACCTCCTGGTACGACACCCGGCACTACCTGCTCGTCATGACCGACGCACACAAGGTCCCGCCGGCCCTGGACCCCGTCCACCCCACCGAGGAGGCGGCCCTGGCCCGGGTCGGGAAACTCGCCGCCGCCCACGCCAGTTTCGCCACCGCCGACTGGTACCCGCTGCCGTCCGTCCTGCGCACGGTCGTCCCGCGCGGCGCCGCCTGACCGGCCCGCTGGGGCCTGTCCGATGGGTCAGGGTCGGACAGGCCCTACGACCGGGCCGCCGGCCCGCCCCGTACGGCCCGCCGGTACAGCGCCGCCACATCCGCCCCGAAGCGGCTGCTGTACGAGGTGCTGTCGTCGCCGCCCTCGTCCTGACCGCCGATCACCCCGATCAGCGCGCCGGTACCGGTCGCCGGATCGATGTCGGTGAGCATCGGGCCGCCGCTGGTCCCGGTCGGGAAGCCGGCGCACGGGAAGCGCAGCTGTCCCGGCCCCTCGGCGTCGGCGGTGTGCCGGCAGGTGACCGGGGTGTCGCTGTCGGCCGGGTAGCCGGTCAGCTGGGCCGGCCGCCCGGGCGGGGCGTCGAACCGGATCCGCTCGGCACCGGTGACGTCCTCGATGCGCTGGTCCGTCCCGCCGTGCCGGCGCACCCGGACGAACGCCACGTCGTGGTCCGGGTCCCGGTCGGCGATCCACCGCGGGTCCACGTCGATCCGGGTCGGCACCCACAGCCCGTACGGCGCGATCCCGTCGTGCAGACCGGGCGCGAACACCAGCCGGGTGCGGAAGCCGCCGTCGTGGACGCAGTGCGCGGCGGTGACGACGAGGTTCCCGGCGGGGGAGTGCACCACGCTCGCCGAGCAGTAGTGGCCGCTGTCGGCGTCGTCACCGGGGGAGAACAGCGCGCCGATCGCCGGTGCCGGGGTCGCCGGGCCGGCCGTCAGCGGCCGGGAGACGGGCAGCGGGGCCGGGGCGTCGCCGGCCATCCGGGCGGCGACGGCCGGCGGCGCCCCCGGCTCCTCGCGGTACGGGCCGGCCAGCACCGCGGCGGCGGCCCGGTCGCCGGCCGCCCGCGAGGCGAGATACGTCCCGGCGACCGGGTCCCCGGGCGCCACGTAGGGGTCCTGACGCACCGACTTCAGCGCCAGCGCCGCCCCGCCCACGAGGACCGTCACCACCCCGAGCGCCGCGGTCACCCGCAGCGGCACCCCGGCGCGGGCCGGGCCGGTGCGCACCGGCCCGTCGGACTCCCGCGGCCCGGCCGGCCGCGACCCGTCCTGCGCCGCCGCCCCGGGCTCGCGTTCGCTCGTCTCCACCAGGTGCCGCCTCGCCGCTTCAGCCGGCGCCGCCGCACCGCTCGTCGTCGTGCGGGCGGGGCAGCGCCGGAACCAGACATTTCAACCAGTCTGATGCACGGTGGCGGTTAGTGGTTCGGTTCGACGGCCGATCACGTGTGCGCCTGGGCCGGCGGAGTGATGCGGAGCCCGGCCAGGTTGTGCCGGATCAGGGTCTCCGCCATCCCGAACTCGTCGGGGAAGTCCATCGGGACGATGCCCAGCCCCCGCCAGGCACTGCCCTCCCCCTCCAGCAGGTTCTTGACCCGCGGGTTGAGCCGGTCGGCGTTGGACCGCGGCGGCAGCAGCGCGGCGGTCGAGACGTAGTTGACGAAGAGCTTGCCGGGCTGGGCGACCGCCTTGCGGAACTGCGCCTCGACCTTGGGGTACTTCCCGATCGGCTCGGTCATGTATTCGTCCTGGACGTCGAACAGCGCCGGGTCGGCGTACCGCACGCCGCCCAGCCCGTCCGAGTCCGCCAGCAGCACCACCCGGCCCCGGGCCTCGCCCAGCCGGGGCAGCCCCGGGTCCAGCCGGAACAGCGGCCGGTAGCCCTTGGCGTCCAGATAGCTGCCGAAGATCCCGCGGAACTCCTCGGCCGACACCTCCGAGTACTCCTGCTTGACCCGCATCAGCACCGTCTCGGACGGGTGCGCGCGCAGGAAGTCCCGGCAGGCGTTCAGCACGTCGCCGAACATCAGCTGCTGGTAGAACGCACCGTGGTGGATGGCGAAGACGCCGTCGACGGCCCGACAGCGGACGTCCAGGAACCGGATACCGGAGGCCAGCTGCTCGGCGACCGAGGTGTTCTGGCACTCCACCCACGGCCCGCCGATCCGGGCCCCGGAGTCGTGGGTGCCGGGGATGGACAGCCGCTGCACGGGCGTGGCGTCGCCCAGCGCGGACATCCAGTCCCCTGTCGAGACCGCCGCCGGGGCCGCGGCCGCCGCGGTCCCGCCGCCGATGCCCGCCAGCACCCCGGCGGCCGACAGCCCCGCCGCCCCTCTGAGGAAACTCCGCCGATCCAGCGCCGTGCCCATGCCCTGCCCCTCCGTCGAGCCCGTGTGGCTCCGTACGCGGCGGGCGCACCCGGCGACGCGTACGGATGTGCGATCGGCGCATCGAACCACATCGGCGGGGGACAGGGCACCCGGTGGGCCGGATCCGTCAGAGGCGCACCGCCAGCGACAGCGCGAACCGGCCCGCGCGGTCGGTCCACCACTCGGTCAGCTTCAGCCCGGCGGCGGCGAGTTCGCTGCGCACCCCCTCCTCCCGGAACTTCGCGGAGACCTCGGTGCGCAGCTCCTCGCCGGCCGCGAACGGCACGACCAGATCGACGTCCGGGATCTTGACGGTCACGTCGGTGCGGGCCCGCAGCCGCATCTCGATCCACTCCTGTGCGGCGTTCCACCGCGCGACGTGGTCGAACTGCTCCGGGTCGAAGTCCCCGCCCAGCTCGCGGTTGATGACCGCCAGGACGTTCTTGTTGAAGGCGGCGGTCACCCCGCGGGCGTCGTCGTAGGCGGCGACCAGGGTGTCCTCGTCCTTGACCAGGTCGGTGCCGAGCAGCAGGGCGTCCCCGGGCGCGAGCAGGTCGTACACGGAACGCAGGAACGCGGCCCGCTCGTCGGGCAGGAGGTTGCCGACGGTGCCGCCGAGGAACGCCAGCAGCCGGGGGCCGGGCGTGGCCGGCAGGACCAGGCCCGGCTGGAAGTCGGCGACCAGGGCGTGCACGATCAGCTCAGGGTGCTCGGCCAGCAGCCCCTCGCCGGCCGCCCGCAGCGCCGACTCGCTGACGTCCACCGGGAGATAGGTGTGCAGTCCGGTGAGGGCGCGCAGCAGATGGCGGGTCTTGTCGGACGAGCCGGACCCCAGCTCGATCAGGGTGCGGGCGCCGGTGGCGGCGGCTATCCGGTCCGCGGTGGCACGCAGGATCTCGCGCTCCGCCCGGGTCGGGTAGTACTCGGGCAGGGTGGTGATCTCGTCGAACAGCTCGCTGCCGCGGGCGTCGTAGAACCACTTCGGCGGCAGCTGCTTGGGCGTACGGGACAGGCCCGCCACGACGTCGGCGCGCAGCGCGGCCGCGGTGGCGTCGGCGGGAAGGGTGCGGGTGATGCTGAGCGGGCTCACGTTGCGGGCTCCTTGAGCGGGGTGAGTCGGACCTCGGTGCGGGTGGCGCACAGCAGCGTGCTCTCGGGGACCTCGGTCCAGTGGGGGGATTCGTCGTAGGGCTCGGAGGCGACGACCCGGCCGCCGTCGGGCAGGGCCAGGTGGAAGAGGGTGTCGCCCCAGGTGGTGGCGGCGATCGTGGTGCCGTCGGTCAGCAGCAGGTTGAGCCGCGAGCCGGGCGCCGCCGCGGCGACCTCCTCGACCGTGGCGGCCAGCGCCCGGCCCGGGTCGTCGCCGGCGGCCAGCCGGTGGTGCACCAGGGCCCACAAAAAAGCGGTGTCGCTGCGGGCGGCCAGCCGCAGCAGCTCCGCCGCGGGCAGCCCCGCGGCCAGTTCCGCCATGGTGTCCGGCCAGCCGGCGACCGCGCCGTTGTGGCTGAAGAGGTACCGCCCGGTGGCGAACGGCGCGGCGGCCGCCTCGGCGTCCGCACCGGCCACCGTGGCGTCCCGGACCGCGGCCAGCAGCGCCCCGGTGCGGACCACCCGGGCCAGGTCGGGCAGTTGATCGTCGGCCCAGATCGGCCCGGCCCGGCGGTAGCGCGCCGGCACCGGGTCGCCGGCCGCGTACCAGCCGACGCCGAAACCGTCCGCGTTGACCGTCCCGTGCTGCTGGAGGCGCGGCGCCCAGGACTGCCGGTACAGCCCGTACGGCGGCGCCAGCACCACCTGCCCGAACGGTATCTCCGGCCCCAGGTAGGCGAGATGACGGCACATCAGATCTGGTCCCCGGTCGACGGTTCGGCGTCCCGGGCGGTACGGAACCCGGAGAAGATCTGCCGCCGCACCGGGAGGTCCCAGTTGCGGAAGGTGCCGCGGCAGGCGACCGGGTCGACGGCGAACGAGCCGCCGCGCAGGACCTTGTACGCACTGCCGAAGAACACCTCGGAGTACTCCCGGTAGGGGAACGCGGCGAAGCCCGGGTACGGCAGGAAGTCGCTCGCCGTCCACTCCCAGACGTCGCCGATCAACTGCCGGACGCCGAGCGGCGAGGCGCCTTCCGGATAGCTGCCGACCGGTGCCGGCCGCAGATGTCGCTGACCGAGGTTGGCGCGGTCCGGCGACGGGTCCGCGTCGCCCCAGGGATGGCGCCGGTCCCGCCCGGACTGCGGGTCGTGGCGGGCGGCCTTCTCCCACTCGGCCTCCGTGGGCAGCCGCCGCCCGGCCCACCGGGCGTAGGCGTCCGCCTCGTACCAACTGACGTGCAGCACCGGCTCGTCCGGCGGTACCGGCTCGGTCACCCCGAACCGGCGGCGCAGCCACTGCCGGCCCTCGCGGTGCCAGAACAGCGGGGCCCGCAACCGGTGCTCGCGCACCTGCGCCCAGCCCTCCGGTGCCCACCAGCGCGGCTCGTCGTAGCCGCCGTCCTCGATGAAGCGCTGGTAGGCGCCGTTGCTCACCGGAGTGGTGTCGAGGAAGAAGGGCGGCACGATCCGCCGGTGCGCCGGGCGTTCGTTGTCCAGTGCCCAGGGCTCGGTGGACGTGCCCATCCGGAACGGACCGCCGGGTATCAGGACCTCGGGCGGCAGCGGGCCGTCGGGCGCGGCCGGCGGCTCGGGCGCGGAGAGCACCGGCGGGCCCTTCCGCAGCTGATGGGTGATCAACATCGTTTCGTCGTGCTGCTGTTCGTGCTGCGCGATCATCCCGAAGGCGAAACCGGCCGACAGCAGCGGGCCGCCGTGCAGCTCGGCGCGCTCCAGGACGTCCAGCACCCGGCCGCGCACCTCCGCGACATAGCCGTGTGCCTCGCCCGGGGACAGCAGCGGCAGCGAGGGGCGCTCGGCCCGCGGGTGCTCGAAGGCGTCGTAGACGGAGTCGATGTCGGGACGCAGCGGGTCACGGCCACCGACGGTGCGCAGCAGCCACTGCTCCTCCTGGTTGCCGATGTGCGCCAGATCCCACACCAGCGGGGACATCAGCGGGGAGTGCTGGGCCACCAGGTCGGGCTCCGCCACACACCCGGTCAGCAGGCGGGTGCGGTCGCGGGCGGCCAGCAGCGCCGCCGCGGCCCGCTCCCGGAACGGCTCGGGGTCGATGGTCACTTGCTGTCCTTCCCACGCAGGAGGCGGCCCTCGGCCGCGGTGCCGGCGCCGCCGGCCGGGTCCGGGCCGCCTGCGGCGTCCACCGCGCGCAGCGCGTCGAGCCGGTCGTCGGCGGGGCATCTGCCGCGCGCCACATAGCGCTCGGCGAACTCCGCGACCGCGGCCCGGATCCCGGGCGTTGCGCCCAGCCGCGGCAGCGCCTCCTGCGCGGCGTCGAAGCAGGCGACCGCGGCGGCGTGCAGCTCGGGGTCGGTGAGCCCGGCCCGGGCCGCGGTGCGCCACAGCGGGTTCGCCGGCGCCGGTTGCCAACCGGCGCTCTCCGCGAGGGGTTTGACGGTACGGTAGGCGAACTCCGCGGCCGCCGGGTCGTCGAACAGCGCGGCCGTGACGGCCAGCGGCACGACCCACCCGTCCGGGCCGGGCTGCGCGTCGATCATCCGCAGCTCCAGATGGCCGCGCGGCCGCACCGGCGGGAAGAGCGTGGTGACGTGGTAGTCGAGGTCCTCCCACGTCACCGGCCGCGGGACGCCGCTGCGCACCCACTCGCGGAAGGTGAGGCCCGTCGGCGCGTCCCACGGGCCGTCCGGGCGCCGGACGCACATCACCGGGGCGTCCAGGGCGTAGCGGGCCCACGCGGTGCGCGGCTCCACGTCCTGGGGCGGGGCGAGCGTGCGGGCCGGGTCCAGCTGCGCCCAGACGGCCTGGCGGGTGCTGCGGTAGCCGGTCGGACGCCCCTCGGAGAGCGGGGAGTTGGCGAACGCGGCGGTCAGCACGGCGCCCAGCAGATGCGCCAGCAGCCACCGCCGGCCCAGCCCCAGCGGCCCCGGCTCCTCGTGGCCGGCGTCCAGGCACACCTGGACGGAGGCGGTGCGGCACATCATGGACCGGCCGGCCGGGCCGCGGCGGTCGAAGTACGCCTCCATGGCGTCGTAGCGCGGTGCCCTCAGCACCCGGCGGGGCGGATTCCAGGGGTCGTGGCCGTGGCCCGCGAGGACGAGGCCCAGTTCCCGCAGAACGGCCCTGACCAGGGCCAGATCGGCGGAGACCGCCGCCACACAGGCGGTCAGTGAGGTGGCGGGCAGCGAGCTGAGCTCCAGCTGGCCGCCGGGTTCGAAGGTGAGGGCGGAGGTGAGCGGCAGGGCGCGCAGGGCGGCCGCCGCACGGTGCATCCGGTCGGTCCCGACCGGACATCGGGGGTTGTGCGCGTCGTGGACCAGGAACTCGATCTCGACGCCGGTGCGGCGCGGTGGGCCGGTCTTGAAACAGATACCGCTCAGGTGCGCTTCGAGTTCCGCTTCCGAGGCCGGCGGCCGTATGGGCATCGCTTCCCTCTCCCCTCCGGAGTGGCGGCTGGATTGCCGTGCTCCACCTAAGCCGCTGCGCGCGGTCCCCTCAAGAGCGCCCACCCGCCGCGGGGTGGCTGGGGAGGCTGACGGGGCAGGTGGGACGGGGCGGAGCCGCCGGGAAACTGGTACGCCCGTTCGGGTGCCGCGCGGCACCGGGCCGGGCGGGGGCGCCCCGCCCGAGACCGCGCACCCGGATTCCCTACTGCCGGTAGCCGGCCAGGAAGCGTCCGATCCGGCCGATCGCCGCGTCGAGGTCGTCGGCGTGCGGGAGGGTGAGGATCCGGAAGTGGTCCGGGCGCGGCCAGTTGAAGCCGGTGCCCTGGACGACCTGGATCTTCTCCCGCAGCAGCAGGTCCAGTACGAACTTCTCGTCGTCGTGGATCTTGTGGACCGCCGGGTCGAGGCGGGGGAAGGCGTACAGCGCGCCCTTGGGCTTGACGCAGGAGACGCCCGGGATCTCGTTGAGCCGCTCCCAGGCCCGGTCGCGCTGCTCGCGCAGTCGGCCGCCGGGGAGGACCAGGTCGGTGATGGTCTGCCGGCCGCCGAGCGCCGCCTGGATCGCGTACTGCGCCGGGGCGTTGGGACACAGCCGCATCGAGGCCAGGGTGCCCAGCCCCTCCAGGTAGTCCGCGGCGTGCTGTTTGGGACCGGTGACCACCAGCCAGCCGGAGCGGAAGCCGGCCACCCGGTACGCCTTGGACAGGCCGCTGAAGGTCAGGCACACCAGGTCCGGGGCGAGCACCGCGGCGTGGTGGTGGACGGCGTCGTCGTAGAGGATCCGGTCGTAGATCTCGTCGGCGAAGACCATCAGCTGGTGGCGGCGGGCGAGGTCGAGCATGCCCTCCAGCACCTCGCGCGGATAGACCGCGCCGGTGGGGTTGTTGGGGTTGATGATGACCAGCGCCCGGGTCCGGTCGGTGATCTTCGAGGCGAGGTCGTCGAGGTCCGGGAGCCAGTCGGCGGACTCGTCGCAGAGGTAGTGCACCGGCTTGCCGCCGGCCAGGCTGGTGACCGCCGTCCACAGCGGGAAGTCCGGCGCCGGGATGAGGACTTCGTCCCCGTCGTCCAGCAGTGCCTGGACCGCCATCGAGACCAGCTCGGAGACGCCGTTGCCCAGATAGACGTCGTCGACGCCGACGTCCGGCAGCCCGGCCTCCTGGTAGCGCTGGGCCACCGCGCGGCGGGCGGAGAGGATGCCGCGGGACTCGGTGTAGCCGTGCGCGCGGGAGAGGTTGCGCATCACGTCCTGGAGGATCTCCTCCGGGCACTCGAAGCCGAACAGCGCCGGATTGCCGGTGTTCAGCCGCAGCACGCTGTGGCCGGCCTCCTCCAGCGCGTCCGCGTGCTCGATCACCGGCCCGCGGATCTCGTAGCAGACATCGGCCATCTTGCTGGACTGCTTGAACTGCATGCGGCGGCCTCCTCGTCCTCTCTCCCGCCGCGGGATGCGGCAGCACTCGTGACACCGTACTTGGTTTTCCCAACTTCGGACTTGGAAAATCCAATCACATGTCTATGCTGGTGTCATGCCGCGCCGAAGTTATGACCAGTACTGCGCCGTCGCCCGGGCCCTGGACGCCGTCGGCGACCGCTGGACGCTGCTGATCGTCCGGGAACTCCTCGGCGGGTCCCGGCGCTACACCGACCTCCACGCCGACCTGCCGGGCGTCAGCACGGACATGCTCGCCTCCCGCCTGAAGGACATGGAGCGCGACGACCTCCTCACCCGCCGCCGCCTCCCGCCGCCCGGCGCCGCCTACGTCTACGAACTCACCCCGCGCGGCCGCGCCCTGCTCCCGGCCCTGACCGCACTCGCCGACTGGGGCGCCCCGGCCCTCGGCGAACAGCGCCCCACCGACGCGGTCCGCGCCCACTGGTTCGCGGTCCCGCTGATGACCCGGCTCGCCCGCCACTTCGCCGACGGCCCGGTCCGCGTCGTCGACATCGTCCTCGACGAGGGCATTTTCCATGTCGCCCTCGACCCCGACGACCCCGCCGCCCCCCACTACGCCGACGGCCCCGCCCCGCACGCCGACACCACCCTCCGCATGGACACCGCCACCTGCCTCGCCCTCGCCCACGACCACCTCACCCTCGCCGACGCCCTCACCACGGGCCGCATCCACCGGACCGACCCCGAGGAGCGCCGAACGGAGGCCGCACCGGCGTGAGTTCGGGCCGTCGGCCACCGTGCCGCCGACGGCCCCCACGGCGCCGCGGCCGTCCCGCGGCGCCACTCGTCGCCTTGCCGCCGCCGGCCGCCCGTGCCACCGTCCCTCCGGTGAACACGGACCCGATGCCGCCCCACCCCTCCACCGGGACGATCCGCTGGCACACCCACGACCTCGCCCTCCACGCCGACCGGGTCGTCAAACGCTTCCGCCCCGCCGAGGGCCCCGGCCCCTGCACCCGCGAACGGCGTGCGCTGACCCTCCTGGCCACCCATGCCCCGGGCGTCGCCCCCGTCCTGCTGAGCGCCCACGACGCTGCCGGTGCCGCCGACCGGCCGACCCTGGTGATGTCCCGCCTGCCAGGGGTGCCCCTGCGCGGAAACCCCCTGGACGAGCGGCAGTTGACCGCCTGGGCGCAGGCCGTCCGCGCCGTCCACACCGCGCTCCCGCCCGCCGAGCTGGCCCGGCTGCCGCTCCGCCACGGCCACCAGCGGGAGACCGTCGAACGGGTCCGCACCTGGTACGCGCGCCCTCCGGACCGGCCGTTCGGCCCGGCCGTCCGGCGGGCGCTGGAGGCCGGCGCGGACTGGCTCGACGGCTCCGGGTTCGGCGCGCCCGGCGCCCCGCACGGCGTCCCGGCGGACGTCCCGGCCGTCTTCGGCGCCGGCGACGGCAACTCCGCCAACTACCTCTGGGACGGCCGGCGCGTCCGGGTGGTCGACTTCGAGGAGTCCGGCCGCAGCGACCGCGCCTACGAACTCGCCGAGATCGTCGAGCACATCTCCGCCCGGGTGCCGCGCCCCTTCGACACCGCCGCGTTCCTGCGCCGCTTCCCGCTGACCCCCGCCGAGTCCGCCCGCCTGCGGGACTGCCGGACCCTGCTCGCCCTGGTCTGGCTCTGCCTGCTCGCCGCCGACGACCCCGCCCGCCCCAGGAACCCGCCCGGCACCGCCGAACAGCAGGCCCGACGGCTGCTGCGGCGGCTCGACGGCGCCGCGTAGCCCCCGGCCGGACCTCCGTTCGGCCGGGCTGATGCGATGTCCGGCAGCCGGCCGGGGAAGTCTCGGAGCATGGAACGAGTGCGGCGGCCGGGGCGACGGTGGGTGCGGGTGCGGGTGCGGGTGCGGGGGCGGCTCGGCGGCCTGTCGCTGTCGGTCCTGCTCCTGGTGACGGGCCTGACCGGCCTGGCCGCCGGGGCGGGGCCGTCCGCCGCGGGTGTGAGCGGACCGGCCGGTGTGTCGCGGCCGGGGGAGCGCCGGCCGCCGATGTCGGCGTGGCTGCCGTTCTGGGGGGACGTCGAGGGGGCCTACCGGGACGCGTTGGCGCACGCCGGGCAGCTGCGCACCGTCAGCCCCTTCTGGTACGAGACGACGTCGGAGCGGGCGGTCGACGGGAGGCCCGGGGCGGTCCGGGCCGACATGGTGGCCGGGCTGCATCGGGCGGGCATCGCCGTGGTGCCGACGGTGACCGAGACGCCGGACGCCGCCGCGATGGGGGAGCTGCTGCACGATCCGGCGCGGCGCCGCGCCCATGTGGAGACGCTGGCGGAGCTGGTGGCGCGCCAGGGCTACGACGGCATCGACCTGGACTACGAGACGATGGCGGTGACCGGCGGCGCGGCCGCCGAGGCGAGAGTGCGCAGCGGCTATGTCGCGCTCGTCGGCGAGCTCTGCGCGCGCCTGCACGCCCGCGGCCGGACCTGCGTGGTGACGCTGATGCCGCGGATCCGCGGGGCCGGCGCCGCCTTCGACTACCGGCGGCTGGGCGCACTCGCCGACACCGTGCGGTTCATGGGCTACGACCTGCACTGGTCGATGGGGGAGCCGGGGCCGCTGTCCTCCAAGGAGTGGTACGCGCAGATCCTGCGCGACGCGACGGCCGAGGTGCCCCGGGACCGGATCGAGCTGGCCTTCCCCGGCTACGGCTGGGACTGGGTGCCGGGCAGCGGCCGGCGCGCCACGCACGTCACCTGGCACGAGGCCGAGGCGCTGCGCAAGCGGGTGGGTGCCCGCTACACGTTCGACGAGGTCTCCGGCACCCCGCACTTCCGCTACACGCGGGGCGGCGAGCGGCACGAGGTCTGGTACCAGGACGCCCGGGGCGTCCGGGCGCAGCTGGCGGTGCCGGCGGCGTACGGGGTGCGGGGGAGGGGGCTATGGGCGCTCGGGTTCGAGGACCCGGGCGTGTGGACCGTGTTCCGCGGCGAGCAGCCCCAGCGCGGCCTGGGAGGGTGAGCCCTCGGCGGCGGTGAACATCAGGAGGGACTGGCCGGAGCCGTCCGGGGTCTGCATCATCTCGAAGTCCAGGGCGAGTCCGCCCACCAGCGGGTGGTGGAAGTGCTTGGTGCCGTAGGTGCAGTTGCCGACCACATGGCGTGACCACAGGCCGCTGAACTCGGTGCTCTTCATCGACAACTCGCCGATCAGCCCGGTCAGTTGCTGGTCGTCGGGGAGCTGTCCCGCGGCCACCCGCAGGGCGGCGACCGCGCGCCGGGTCTCCTCCTCGCGCCGCGGGTAGAGCTCGCGGGTGTGCGGGTCGAGGAAGAGCAGCCGCTGGGTGTTGGGCCGGTCCAGCGGGCGGGACGGGCTGTCGAAGTCCAGATGGCCGGCGATCAGGGCGTGCCCGAGGCGGTTCCAGGCCAGGACCTCGAAGCGCGGACCGAGGGCGACGGCCGGCACGGCCCCGACGGCGGCGAGCAGCTGCCGCACACCGGGGCGGGCGGTCGCGGGGCGGACCGCCGGGCGGCGCCGGGCAGGCTCCGGGCGGGCGAGTTGGCGCAGGTGGGCGCGCTCGTCGGGGGTCAGCCGGAGCGCCCGGGCCAGGGCGTCCAGCACGCCCTCCGAGGCGTTGTGGCTCTGGCCCTGTTCGAGGCGGGTGTAGTAGGCGACGCTGACGCCGGCGAGCTGGGCGAGCTCCTCGCGCCGCAGCCCGGGGACCCGGCGGCGGGACCCGTAGGAGACCAGGCCGACGTCCTCCGGCTGGAGCCGGGCGCGGCGGGTGCGCAGGAAGTCCCCCAGTGCGGAGGGGCCGGTGGCGGTTGCGTCCATGCCGGCCAGTGTGCGTCATGGGGTGGCCGGGTTGCCTGCCCCTGTCAGTGGCAGGCTCCCGGCCGGGGCGTCCCCGGGCCGTCCCCGGGGCCGTGGGACACCCGTGACGGGGGCGGCCGGAACTGTTCCGTCAGTGGATACCGACCGCTTAGTATGCCGCGTGGCGAGGGCCGCGCCCGGCCCCGCACCAGCCGTACGACTTCAGGTCTGTGGAGGCATCAGGTGAAGGCATGGCGCGTGCACGCGAACGGGGAGCCGCGAGCGGTGATGCGGCTGGAGGAGGTGCCGGACCCGCAGCCGGGACCGGGCCAACTGCTGCTGCGGGTCCGGGCGGCCAACGTCAACTTCCCCGACGCGCTGCTGTGCCGGGGCCAGTACCAGGTCCGGCCCCCGCTCCCGTTCACCCCCGGCGTGGAGATCTGCGGCGAGGTGCTGGCCGTCGGCGAGGGCACGGCCGGTGAGGTCGGTGCCCGGGTGCTGGCCCAGCCCGCGCTCCCCGGCGGCGGCTTCGCCGAACTCGCGGTCGCCGACGCCGCCACCGTCCGCCCGGCCCCCGAGGCGCTGGACGACGCCGAGGCCGCCGCGCTGCACATCGGCTACCAGACCGGCTGGTTCGGACTGCACCGCCGGGCCCGGCTCCAGGCCGGCGAGACGCTGCTGGTGCACGCCGCGGCCGGCGGCGTCGGCAGCGCCGCCGTCCAGCTCGGCCGGGCCGCCGGCGCCCGCGTCATCGGTGTCGTCGGCGGCCCCGAGAAGGCCCGCACCGCCCTGGAACTGGGCTGCGACCTCGTCCTCGACCGCCGCAGCGACGACCTGGTCGCCGCCGTCAAGGAGGCCACCGGCGGACGGGGCGCGGACGTGGTCTACGACCCGGTCGGCGGCGACGCGTACGCCAAGTCCACCAAGTGCATCGCCTTCGAGGGCAGGATCGTCGTCGTCGGCTTCGCCGGCGGCACCGTCCCCACCCCGGGCCTCAACCACGCCCTGGTCAAGAACTACTCGATCCTGGGCCTGCACTGGGGCCTGTACAACGCCGAGGACCCGGCCGCAGTCGACGCCTGCCACGAGGAGCTGACCAAGCTCGCCGCCCGGGGCGCCGTCGCGCCGCTGATCGGCGGACGGGTGCCGCTGTCGGCGGCCGCCGACGCCGTCCAGCGGGTCGCCGACGGGGACTCCGTCGGCCGCCTCGTGGTCGTTCCCGGAACGGAGGAGACCCGATGACCGACGCCGCCGACCTGCGCCGGCGCACCGCCGACCTGCTCGCCGCCCACCCGCCCACCCGTCGCCCACGACCACCCTTGGCCGAGGGCCCTGCGGGCCCGCACCTCTGGTCTGGCACCGACCGGCTGGACTTCCTGGGCGCCCGCTTCGACGCCGGGCTCGCCTGGGTGCACTTCCCCGAGGGCCTGGGCGGCCTGGACGCCCCGCGCTCACTCCAGGCCGTCGTGGACGCCGAACTCGCCGCCGCCGGCGCCCCGGACAACGACCCCGGCCGGATCGGCATCGGCCTGGGCATGGCCGCCCCGACGATCCTCCGCTACGGCACCGAGGAGCAGAAGAAGCGCTTCCTGCGGCCGCTGTGGACCGGCGAGGAGGTGTGGTGCCAGTTGTTCAGCGAGCCCGGCGCCGGCTCCGACCTGGCCGCGCTGGCCACCCGCGCCGTCCGGGACGAGGACGGCGACTGGATCGTGGACGGGCAGAAGGTCTGGACCTCCAGCGCCCACCTGGCGCGCTGGGCGATCCTGGTCGCCCGCACCGACCCGGCCGTCCCCAAGCACCGCGGACTGACCTACTTCGTCTGCGACATGACCGACCCCGGCGTCGAGGTGCGGCCGCTGCGCCAGATCACCGGCGAGGCGGAGTTCAACGAGGTCTTCCTCACCGGCGTGCGCATCCCCGACGCCCACCGCCTCGGCGACGTCGGCGACGGCTGGCAGGTCGCCCGCACCACCCTGATGAACGAACGGGTCGCCATCGGCGGCGTCCGCACCCCGCGCGAGGGCGGGATGATCGGCGTCGCCGCGGCCGCCTGGCGCGACCGCCCCGAGCTGCGCACCCACGACCTGCACCAGCGGCTGCTGACCCTCTGGGTGGAGGCCGAGGTCGCCCGCCTCACCGGCGAACGGCTGCGCCAGCAGCTGTCCATGGGCCAGCCCGGCCCCGAGGGCAGCGGGATGAAACTCGCCTTCGCCCGGCTCGCCCAGCAGATCAGCGGCTGGGACGTGGAGTTCCGCGGCGAGGACGGCCTCACCTACGACGACTGGACGCTGCGCCGCCCCGACGGCGTCGACTTCATCGGCCGCGAGGCCGGCTACCGCTATCTGCGCGCCAAGGGGAACTCCATCGAGGGAGGCACCTCCGAAGTGCTGCTCAACATCGTCGCCGAGCGTGTCCTGGGCCTGCCGCCCGAGCCGCGCACCGACAAGGACGTCGCGTGGAAGGACCTCCCCCGATGAGCCCCACGACCCCGGCCGCCACGCCCGACCTCCTCTACTCCGAGGAGGAGGAAGCGCTGCGCGCCGCCGTACGGGCGCTGCTCGCCGACCGCGCCGATCCGGCCACCGTGCTCGCCGCCGTGGAGAGCGGCCGGCCCCACGACCCGGACCTGTGGCGCGCCCTGACCGCCGGGATCGGCGCCGCCGGGCTGCTGGTCCCCGAGAAGCTCGGCGGACAGGGCGCCGGCCCCAGGGAGGCCGCCGTCGTCCTGGAGGAACTGGGCCGCGCGGTCGCGCCGGCGCCCTATCTGACCAGCGCGGTGCTCGCCGTCACCGCGCTGCTCGGCTGCGACACCGGCCGGCCGGAGGTCGCCGGCCCGCTGGCCGCGCTCGCCGAGGGCCGTACCGTCTGCGCGCTCGCCGTCCCGCTGCCCACCGCACCGGGCGGCACCGGCCCGGCCACCGTACGGGCGGACGCCGCCGGCGCGCTCACCGGGCGGATCACCTCCGTCGCGGACGCCGCCGGCGCGGGGCTGCTACTCGTCCCGGCCGACGGCCCGGACGGTCCGGCGCTGTACGCGGTGCAGGCCGCGGCCGACGGCGTGCGCAGCGAACCGGTCACCCCGCTCGACCTGACGCGGCCGCTGGCCCACGTGGTCCTCGACGGCGCGGCCGGCCGCCCGTTGGCCCGCGGGGAGCAGGCCCGCGTCGCCGTCGAGCGCGCGCTGCGCACCGGCGCGGGGCTGCTCGCCTCGGAACAGCTCGGACTCGCCGAGTGGTGCCTGACCGAAACCGTGCGGTACACCCGCGAGCGCACCCAGTTCGGCCGCCCGATCGGCTCGTTCCAGGCGCTCAAGCACCGGATGGCCGCCCTGTGGCTGGACGTCGCCTCCGCCCGGGCCGCGGCCCGCAACGCCGCCGACGCGCTGGCCGGCGACACTCCGGACGCGCCGGTGGCGGTCGCGCTGGCCCAGGCGTACTGCGCGCCGGTGGCGGTCCGCGCCGCCGAGGAGTGCATCCAGCTGCACGGCGGTATCGGGATGACCTGGGAGCACCCCGCGCACCTCTTCCTCAAGCGCGCCAAGAGCGACGAACTCGCCCTCGGCACACCGGGCCGCCACCGGGCGGCGCTGGCCGGACTGGTCGACCTGGCCGCGCCGTAGAACGGCCGCGGACCGGCGCCGCGACCCGCCGCTGCGGCCGGTCAGTCGGTGACCGCGAACGGCCGGCTGAAGGCGTGTGCGGCGCCGTTGCCGGCGGTCACCTCCAGGGCGTACGCCTTGCCGGGCGGCACCTCGGGCAGGGTCACCAGGGCCTCGCCGGCCGGCCCGGCCCCGGCCCGTGGGGAGACCATCGCCAGCCGCTGTATCCGGCCCCGGCCGGCGGCCGCGTTGAGCCAGACGTCCACCTCGGTGCCGGTGGTGTTGGTCCAGGCGACCGGGAAGCTGCCCTTGGCCCGCAGGCTGGCCGGGCCGGCGGGCCCGGTGACCTGGATCCGCCCGCCCGGCCGGGCGGCGGGGCGGGAGTCGTCGGCTTCGACCGGCGCCGGGCCGGGGGCACCGACCACGGCGTCGGCCGCGGGCTCCTCGGGGACCGCCGGCCCGCCGAGGGCGACCGCGGCGCGGCCGGCGGCGGCCGGACCCGCGGCGGCCGCGGGCACCGCAGGGGGGACGGCGGACCGCGCGGTGCCGTGGTGGTGCGTGGGGGCCAGTTCGAGGACCAGCGTGCAGCCGACCGCGGTGGCGGCGACGGCGATGGCGAGGGAGTTGGCCGTCTCGGCGACCCTGCCCATCGCGTCCTCCTTTCGTCGGGGAGGGACGAGTCGTTCCTCGGGTCCCTTCCGCGGGCGGTGCCGCGGGGCGTGCCCGGGCGCCGTCGGGGAAGGGACGAGCCCGAACATCCCCGGCGACCTTGATCATCAAAAAGCCGCGCCCGGCGACCACCTGGATGGCCAGCTCCGGCGCGACAGGGCGGCCGCGGCACCGCATACTGCCCGCCGCCACCGGACGATTGGTAAAGATTCAGCAAACCGTCAAGGGTGTCCTGAAAGTGCGGTTCGGGTAGCGTCGGAGCCATGAAGACCGCAATCCGCCGTGCGCTGATCGGACCGGTTCTCCTGCTGCTGGCGGCCCTCCTCGCGACCGTCACGGTGGCCACACCCGGCGCGCACGCCGCGGGCGGGCTGGACGAGGCGGCCGCCGCCCTGCGGAAGGGACCGGTTTACGTCGACCCCCGCGCCTCGGATCGGTTTTCGGCCGGCCAGGCGGACGCCCTGGCCAAGAAGATCAAGGACTCCGGCAAACCGGTCTTCGTCGCCGTCCTGCCCCGGACCTCCGACTACCAGCCGGCCACCCTCCTGCGGGACCTGCGCACCAAGGTCGGCATCAGCGGCGTCTACGCCGTCGAACTCGGCGACGGCTTCAACGCCGGCGCCGACCCCCGCGTGATGCCGCGCACCGCCGTCCAGAACCTCGTCGGCGCCGTCGAACGCTCCCGGTACCCGACCGTCTCCGCCCGCCTGAACAGCTTCGTCGACACCGCCGTCACCGAGGCCCGCGGCCACGCCCCGGCCTCCTGGGGCGGCACCGGCGCCGGCTTCGACACCGGCACCGCGGTCGGCATCGGCGCGCTGATCGTCATCGGGGGCGGCGGTGCCTACGCCATCGCCCGCCGCAACCGCCGCAGGCGGGCCGAGGAGGAGCGCGCCGCCCTCGAAGACCTGCGGATCGTGGTCGACGAGGACATCACCGCCTTCGGCGAGGAACTGGACCGGCTGGACTTCGACCCGGCCGCACCCGGCACCGACGACCCGATGCGCGCCGACTACGCCCGCGCCCTGGACGCCTACGAGGACGCCAAGTCGGCGATGGCCGCCGCCGAGCACCCCGGCGACGTCCAGGCGGTGACCGAGGAACTGGAGGAGGGCCGCTTCGCCCTCGCCACCCTCGCCGCCCGCCGCGCCGGCGGGCCGCTGCCCGAGCGTCGGCTGCCCTGCTTCTTCGACCCCCGGCACGGCCCCTCCGTCACCGACGCCGTCTGGGCCCCGCCCGGCGGCGCCGAGCGCACTGTCCCGGTCTGCGCCGCCGACCGGAGCCGGCTGGACGACGGCCGCGAGCCGCTGGCCCGCACCGTCCGCACCCCGCAGGGCGACCGCCCCTACTGGGAAGCGGGCCCCGCCTACGCCCCCTGGGCCGGCGGCTACTTCGGCGGCGGGCTGCTCCCCGGTCTCCTCGTCGGCACCACCCTCGGCCACCTGATGGCGGCCGGCCCCGCCTACGGGGCCGACCTCGGCGACCACCAGGGCGCGGAGGGCGGCGACGCCACGGGCGCCGACTTCGACCCCGGTGACTTCGGCGGCGGCTTCGGCGGCGGGGACTTCGGGGGCGGCGGCGACGGCGGTTTCGGCGGCGACTTCTGAACCGCCCCGGCCGCCCGTCCCCTCACTCCTCCCGGCGGTCGCCCGGCACCACCCGCTTCGCGCCCGGGAAACGCGCGTACCGCGGCCGCGCCGCGAAGTCGGCGTAGCCCCACACCACTGCCCGGCCCACCTCCCGGCACAGGTGCGGCACCCGGTCCGGACCGAGGCGCACGCCGACGTGCGCGCCGCACCCCTCCGGCCGCCCGGCGACGGCCCGGCCCGGGGTGACGGGCATTCAGGTGGCCCGGCTCCCGGATGGCGGGCGGCCGAGCAGGCGACGTTGCGCAGCGCCCCGGGCAGTGCCTCGAACGCGACGGGGCCGTGGGCGGTGGGGACTTGGCGACGATCGGCGAGGGCCAGCGCCCCATCATGCCGCCGTTCTCCCCGTGCTGGCCCGCGCGGTGTCGGCGAGGCTCGTTGAGGGCCGATCCCTGCACCCGCCCACCTCCGGGCGGGATGTGTACTCGACACCGCGAGGAGACCCCCATGCAACGCCGCATTCCCAAGGCCGCACTGTGGAGCGCGGCCGCGGCCGCCCTGGTGGCGGCCGTCGCCCCGAACGGCCCGGCGGGGGCCCTGCCGAAGTCCGACCCCAGCCCCCAGCCCGCGCAGCGCAGCATGCTCGACGCGATGCGCCGGGACCTCGGGCTGTCCCCGGCCGAGGTCCGGAACCGGCTCGCGCAGGAGGCCGAGGCGCAGCACACCGCCCTGGCCGTGCGCCGGGCGCTGTCCGCGCCGCCCGCCGGGATGTGGTTCGACAAGTCGCTCGGCCGGCTCGTCGTCGCGGTCAACGGGCCCGACGACGCCCGGCGGGTCCGGGACCTGGGGGCGGTCCCCAAGACCGTCCGGCACAGCCGGGAGACGCTGCGCGGCGTGGTCCGGCAGATCGCCGACCACGCCGGCCGGGGCATCCCGGGCGTCACCGGCTGGGGCATCGACGAGCGCGCCAACGGGGTCGTGGTGCGGGTCGACCGCGCGTCGCGCACCACCCGCACCGCCGGCTTCGAGAGCGCGGTCCGCCAGATCGCGGTCCGCTCCCGCGTCCCGGTCACCGTCGAACGCAGCGACCAGGCCCCGCGCCAGCAGAACGGCACCATCATCGGCGGCGAACGCTGGATGCCGGGGACCGACGGCATCTGCTCCATCGGCTTCGCGGTGACCGGACCAGGCCACCTCCAGGGTTTCCTGACGGCCGGCCACTGCACCCTCAAGGCCAACCAGTCCGCCTACGGCAAGGACGGCAGCCGCATCGGGACCTCCAACCACGGCGGGGCGCACAGCGTCAACGGCTACGCCGGCGACTTCGGCCTGGTGACGGTGAACCAGCCGGGCTGGAAGCTGACTCCGCTGGTGCGGGGCCAGGGCGGCAGCCCGGTCACCATCACCGGCTCCCAGCAGGGGATCGTCGGGATGTCGATCTGCCACTCCGGCCAGACCAGCGGCTGGCACTGCGGCGAGATCACCCGCATCGACCAGACCGTGGACTACGGCACCACCGTCATCTCCGGGCTGTCCTTCACCAACGCCTGCTCGGCGGCCGGGGATTCGGGCGGTTCCTACGTCAGCCAGCCCGGCGCCCCCAAGGCCGTGGGCGTGCACTCCGGGGGCGGCGCGGCGACCTGCGACGTCGGCGGGGACACCGTCACCATCTTCCAGCCGATCGACGAGCCGCTGCGGAAGTGGGACCTGAAGCTGGTGACGGGCACCCCGTGACCGCCCGCCACCGGGGACCCCGCGCTCCCTAGCGTTCCGCAGCCGTCCAGGACCGGTTCATGACCACACCTTTACGACTGTTTTAATGGCAGCCGCAGAAATGCGAGCAGTTCGCAACAACAGTCGATCTTCAAAAAAGGGGAGTGGGCATGACGTCCCGGTCCATACGGCGAGCGGTCGCCACGGCGCTGGCGGCCACCACGGCGCTCACCGCGGCGGCCTGCGCCGCGCCGAACGAGGGCCGCGGCAGCAGCAAGCCCACCGACAGCGCGGTCGTCGGCATCGCCTACGAACCCGAGACCCTCAGCCCCCTCCTCGGCTACGGCAAGGACGGCAACTCCAAGATCTTCGACGGGCTGCTCACCCACGACGCCGGCATGCACCTCAAGCCCGCCCTGGCCGCCGCCCTCCCCAAGGTCACCGACGGCGGCACCACCTACACCTACACCCTGCGCCCCGGCGTCACCTTCAGCGACGGCAAGCCCTTCACCGCCGACGACGTCGTCTTCACCTACGACACCATCCTCGACGAGAAGACCAACAACGCCTCCAAGGCCGAACTGGACGCCCTCGACACCGTCGAGAAGAAGGACGACCGGACCGTCGTCTTCCACCTGAAGTACCCCTACGCGCCGTTCGCCGAGCGCACCGTCCTGCCCATCGCCCCCCGCCACCTCGCCGGCCGACAGGACGTCAACACCGGCCCCTTCACCACCCACCCCGTAGGCACCGGCCCCTACGTCCTCACCAACTGGTCCAAGGGCGAGAAGCTCACCTTCACCGCCAACCCCCACTACTGGGGCGGCACACCCAAGGTGAAGCACCTCACCATGGCGATCATCAAGGACGACGACATCCGCGCCACCCGGCTGCGCTCCGGCGACCTCGACGGCGCCATCCTCCCGCCCGAACTCGCCGCCACCTTCAAGACCGACAACAACCGCACCACCCTCGCCGCCAGGACCTTCGACTACCGCAACGTCACCCTGCCCAGCGCCAACCCGGTCACCGGCGACCGGGCCGTCCGCCGGGCACTCGACCTCGCCGTCGACCGCCAGGCCATGGTCGACGGCATCCTCAGCGGCGCCGGCAAGCCCGCCTACGGGCCGGTGCCCACCGACAGCCCCTGGTTCGCCAAGGGCACCGAGCGCCCGCACGACCTCGGCAAGGCCCAGCGCCTCCTCGACGACGCCGGCTGGAAGAAGGGCCCCGACGGCATCCGCGCCAAGAACGGACAGCGCGCCTCCTTCACCCTCTGGTACCTCTCCGGCGACAAACTCCGCCAGGAACACGCCCTCGCCTTCGCCTCCGACGCCAAGAAGGCCGGTATCGAGGCCAAGGTCGAGTCCGGCACCTGGGAGGCCATCGAACCCAACATGAAGCAGGACGCCGTCCTCGCCGGCGGCGGCAGCCCCGCCGACCCCGACTTCGACCAGTACCTGCTGCTGCACTCCTCGCTCGCCGGCGACGGCTTCAACAACATGTCCCGGTACGCCAACAAGACCGTCGACGACCAACTCGTCACGGCCCGCCGCACCGACGACCACACGGCCCGCAAGGCCGCCTACGACACCATCCAGCGCGAACTGGCCGAGGACCCCGCCTACACCTTCCTCACCCACGTCGACCACCTCTACGTCGTCGACAACCGCTGGAAGGACCTCACCACCCAGGTCGAACCGCACGACCACGGCCTGGCCTCCGGCCCCTGGTGGAACGCCGAGGACTGGCAGCCCGCCAAGTGACCACGCGCCACCGCCCGTTGCCCTGGGGACCGATGGCACGGATGACGGCACGGCGCGCCCTGACCGCCGTGCCCGTCCTCCTCGCCGTCACCCTCGGGGTGTTCGCCCTCGCCGCCGCCTCACCCTTCGACCCCGTGCGCGCCTACGCCGGCACCGCCGGACTCACCGCCTCCCAGGAGAACCTCGACCAGCTCCGGCACAACCTCGGCGCCGACCAACCCCTGCTCACCCACTGGTGGCACTGGCTCACCGGCGCCCTCACCGGCGACCTCGGCGACTCCACCAGCCTGCGCGCCCCGGTCTCCCAGGTCATCGGCGAGCGCCTCGGCTGGTCCGTGCTGCTGTGCGCGCCGGCCTTCGCGCTCGCCATGACCGCCGGCACCCTCCTCGGCGTGCTGGCCGCCCGCCGCCGCGGCAGCCCCCTCGACCGCGCGATCACCGCCACTGCCTACGCCCTGGAAGCCGCCCCGCCCTACTGGCTCGGCCTGCTCGCCGTCTGGCTCGGCGCACTCAAACTCGGCGTACTGCCGGCCGGCGGCCTCACCGACACCGGCAGCGACCTCGCCACCCCCGGCCAGATCGCCCGCCACCTCGCCCTCCCCGCGCTGGTGCTCGCCGTCTCCCAGCTCCCGTGGTTCGTGCTCTACGTCCGACAGGGCGTCGGCGACGCACTGGAGGAGGACCCCGTGCGCGGCGCCCGCGCCCGCGGCCTGCGCGAACGCACCGTGCTGTACCGGCACGCGCTCCGCTCCGGCCTGCTGCCCGTCCTCACCCTGATCGGCTCCCGGGTACCCGAACTCATCACCGGCGCCCTCCTCGTCGAGACCGTCTTCAGCTGGCCCGGCATCGCCGCCGCCACCGTCCAGGCCGCCACCGGCGTCGACTTCCCGCTGCTCGCCGCGCTCACCGTGCTCGCCACCGCCGCCGTCCTCGCCGGCAACCTCCTCTCCGACCTCCTCTACGGACTGGCCGACCCGAGAGTGGGGTTCGATGGCTAGCACCGCCGACCGCACCACCCCCGCCCGCACGCCACGGACCCGCCGCGGCACGGGCGCCCGGCGCACCCTCCGACTCCGGGCCGCCGCCACCACCCTGGCCGTCCTCGTCCTCGCCGTCCTCCTCGTCCCGCTGCTCTTCCCCCTCGACCAGCAGGCCGTGGACTTGGCCGCCAAACTCCGACCACCCTCCGCCGCCCACCCGTTCGGCACCGACGAGGTCGGCCGCGACCTGCTGCTCCGCTGCATCTACGGACTGCGCGTCTCCCTGCTCGTCGGCGTGGTCGCCGCACTGGCCGCCACGGTCCTCGGCACCGCCGTCGGCGCGCTGGCCGGGGCGCTCGGCGGCTGGGCCGACCGCACCGTGATGCGCCTGGTCGACCTCTTCGCCGCCGTGCCGCACCTGCTGCTCGGCATCTTCGTCGTCGCCGTGTTCCGGCCCGGCGTGTGGCCGGTGATCGTCTCGGTGGCGCTGACGCACTGGCTGTCCACCGCCCGCATCGTCCGCGCCGAGGTGCTCTCGTTGCGCTCCCGCCCCCACCTCGACGCCGCCCTGGCCGGCGGCGCCTCACGATGGCGGGTGACGACCCGTCACCTCCTGCCGGCGGTGCTGCCGCAGGCCGGACTCGCCGCCGTCCTGATGGTGCCGCACGCCATCTGGCACGAATCCGCCCTCTCCTTCCTCGGCCTGGGCCTGCCCGCCCACGAGGCCAGCCTGGGCATCATGGCCAACGCCGCCCGCAGCTCCCTGCTGGCCGGCGACTGGTGGCCCACCCTCTTCCCCGGCCTGTTCCTCATCGTCCCCACCCTCGCCGTCGCCGGCCTGGCCGGCGCCTGGCGGGAACGGCTCAACCCCCGCCGCCGATCGGAGCTGACGCTGTGACCGCCCACGGCACCCCCGACGCGCCCGCCGACACCGACCACGGCGAGCCCCGGCCGCTGCTCGCCGTGCGCGGGCTGACCGTCCGCTTCCGGATGCCCGGCGGCCGGTCCGTCGCCGCCGTCACCGACGCCGCCTTCGACCTGGCACCCGGCGAATGCCTGGTCCTCGTCGGCGAGAGCGGCTGCGGCAAGTCCGTCCTGGCCTCCGCCCTGCTCGGCCTGCTCCCCGGCAACGCCGAGGCCACCGGCACCGCCCGGCTCACCGACGCCCACGGCCCCACCGAACTGCTCACCGCCCCCGAGGCCCGACTCGCCCGCTCCGTCCGCGGCCGCCGGATCGGCCTGATCCCGCAGAGCCCCGCCGCCCACCTCACCCCCGTCCGCACCGTACGCTCCCAACTGGAGGAAACCGTACGTGAGTTGACCGGCGCACGGCGCGGCCCCGAACTGCGCGCGGCCGCCGAACGGACCGCCGCCCGCGCCGCCTTCCCGCCCGACCACCTCGACCGCCACCCGCACCAGCTCTCCGGCGGCCTCGCCCAACGCGCCGCCACCGCCCTCGCCCTGGCCGGCGACCCCCCGCTGCTGCTGGCCGACGAACCCACCACCGGCCTCGACCGCGACCTCGTCGACCGCACCGTCGACGAACTCCGCCGGCACACCGGAACCGGCCACGCCCTGCTGATGATCACCCACGACCTGGCCGCCGCCGAACGCATCGCGGACCGGGTCGCCGTGATGTACGCCGGACGCGTCGTCGAACTCACCGACGCCCGCCGCTTCTTCGGCACGCCAGGCCCCCGCCACCCCTACGCCCGCGGCCTGCTCGACGCGCTCCCCGACCGCGCGTTCACCCCCATCCCGGGCATGCCGCCCGAACTCGGCGACCTGCCGGCCGGCTGCGCCTTCGCCGCCCGCTGCGACCGCGCCACCGCGGCCTGCGCCACGCTCCCCGCGCCACGCGACGGCGTCGCCTGCCACCACCCGGTGCCGCCGGAGAGGAACACCGACCGTGCTCGAACTGCGTGACATCACCGCCGGCTACGACCGCGGCGCCCCCGTCGTCCGCGGCCGGTCCCTGACCCTCGCCCCCGGCGAGGCGGTCGGCCTGCTCGGCCCCAGCGGCTGCGGCAAGTCCACTCTGGCCCGGGTCGCCGCCCTGCTGCACCGGCCCTACGCCGGCACCGTCGTCCTGGACGGCACGCCCGCCCCGGGCTGGCGCCACCGCGCACCCCGCGCCCTGCGCACCGCCTTCGGCGTCCTCTTCCAGCAACCCCGGCTCTCCGCCGACCCCCGCCTGCGACTCGCCGACGCGATCGCCGAACCGCTCCGCGCCACCGGCCGCAAGGCCGAAGTCCCGGACCGGCTGCGGGAGCTGGCGCCCCTCGTCGGCCTCACCGAGGACCTGCTCGCCCGCCGTCCGCACGAGGTCAGCGACGGCCAGCTGCAACGCGCCTGCCTGGCCCGCGCCCTGGTGCTCCGCCCCCGCTGGCTGATCTGCGACGAGATGACCGCGATGCTGGACGCCTCCACCACCGCCGCACTCGTCGCCGTCGTCGAGACCTACCGCCGGGAGAGCGGCGCCGGAGTGCTCGCCGTCGGCCACGACCGCACCCTGCTGGAACGCTGGTGCGACCGCACCGTCACCTGGGCGGAGCTGGGCGCAGTCACGGGGGCGCCCACCACCGGGACGTCCGGCACCGGAACACCCACCACCGGGACGCCCGGAGCCGGAACACCCACCGGAATGCCCGGCGCCGGCTGAGCGTTCCTCCTACGATGGTGCGACGCGTGACCCACGGGGAGACAGGAGCGATCGTGACCGAAGTGGCGCATGTGACGACGGAAATGAGCCCGGACCGGCCCTTCGCCGTGCCGATCACCGTCCGCGGCTATGAGACCGACACCCAGGGCCACCTCAACCAGAGCGTCTACCTCCAGTACGCCGAGCACGCCCGCTGGTCCGCCCTCCAGGCCGGCGGCATCCCGCAGAGCGAACTGGTCGCCCGCGGCATCGGCCCGGTCACCCTCGAAACCACCATCCGCTACCGACGGGAACTCCGCGCCGGCGACGAGGTCGAGGTCAGCTGCCGATTCGTCTGGAACGAGGGCCGGACCTTCGTGATCGAGCAGACCGTGCGCAAGCCCGACGGCACCACCGCCGCCGAGATCAGCGCCGTCTGCGGCATCCTCGACCTCACCGCCCGCCATCTCCTCACCGACCCCCGAGCGGCCCTGCGCGACCTGGCGACCGACCCCGGGGTGCTGGGGCTGGCGTAGCGCCGGCCGGTGACGGGCGAGCGGACCGGCCCGGGGGACCCTCGGGGGATTCGGCCCGGGGGACCCTTGGGGGAGGGGCGAACAGATCCCGTAGGGGATGCGAGCGCCCCCTCGGGGGCCCCAACGCGCGGCGGAGACCGGCTATTCCGTGCGGCGGCAACCGACTACTCCGCGGACGAACGCCCCGCCACCACCGTCACCTCCGTGCCGGCCGCCCGGATCGCCCGGACCTCCTCCGCCGGCAGCCCGTCGTCGGTGATCAGCAGGTCGAAGTCGGTCAACGGCGCCAGCGCGTACAGCCCGTCCTTCCGGAACTTGGTGTGGTCCGCGACCAGTACCCGCCGCGCCGCGCTCTCCATCATCGCCCGCTTGACCTGCACCGTCTCCGGCGAGGTGTGATAGCAGCGGCCCTTGGCGACGGCCGTCGTCGACAGGAACAGCACATCCGCCCGGTACGCCCGGACCGCGTCCGCGGTGTGCAGCCCCATGAACGCGTCATACGCCGGGAAGTACGCCCCGCCCAGCGTGATCAGCGAGATACCGGGCTCCTGCGCCAGCGTGGTGATCGCCGGCAGCGAATTGGTGATCACCGTCAGCGGGGCGTGCTCGGGCGCCTGGTGCGCCAGCATCAGACAGGTCGTGCTGTCGTCCAGCAGCACCGTCTGCCCGGGCACCAGCAGTGCCGCCGCGGCCCGCGCCAGCAGCCGCTTGGTCGCCGCCATCGTCGCCATCCGCTCCGCGACCGTGCCGTGGAACTGCGCCGACGGCAACCCCGTCGCCCCGCCCCGCACCTTCCGCAGCCACCCCTGCGCCTGCAGCGCGTCCAGATCCCGATGGGCGGTCATCAGGCTGATCCCGAACTCCGCGGCCAGGTCGGAGGTCCGCACGAACCCCCGCGCGACCACCGACTCCCGGATCCGCCGCCGCCGTTCCTCCTGGGCCTCGACCCGGTCCATCGCCCCGTTCCCTCCGGCTCGCGCCACGGCCACCTGCGCGCGAGGCACCGCGTGATGTTCACACGAATGTAACGCGGCGCGCGGGATGCGCATGCCCGCCGTATGCGGCTCCGCCCCGACCCCTCACGACAGGCACCCGCCCCGATGGGAAGATTCCGGCCACCCTTGACGCCCCTTTTACGCGAACGATTGCATCACCGCGTCGTCCAACGGCTCGCGGATCCCCACCCCTCCGCCGGCCCGGGCCACCCGCAACCGCCGCGCCGCGGCCCCGGTCCACCGCAGACCCGGCCCACCGCAGAAAAGAACGAGGAGCTTCGATGACGAACCCTCCACCGCCCGCGCCCCGCCGCGCGCTCCCGACCCGCCTGGGCATACCGCCGACCCTCGCCTGGGGATACCTCGGACTGCTCCTCTTCATGACCGGCGACGGCGTCGAGTCCGGATACCTCTCGCCGTACCTCATCGACCGCGGCATCCCCGAACCCCGGGTCGCCCTCCTCTTCACCGTCTACGGCATCGCCGCCGGCATCGCCGCCTGGCTCTCCGGCGTCCTCTCCGACCTGTGGGGCTCCCGCCGCGTCATGTGGACCGGCCTGGCCGTCTGGGCCGCCTTCCAACTCCTCTTCCTCACCACCGCCCTGCCGCTCACCAACTACCCCCTGATGCTCCTCGCCTACGGCCTCCGCGGACTGGGCTACCCGCTCTTCGCCTACGGCTTCCTCGTCTGGATCGCCGGCGTGGCACCCCGCGCCCGCCTCGGCACCGCCATGGGCTGGTTCTGGTTCGCCTTCACCGGCGGCCTGCCCACCCTCGGCTCCCTCGTCGCCGGCAGCCTCATCCCGCACATCGGCGCCTACGCCACCCTGTGGGCCGCACTCGCACTCGTCACCGCCGGCGGACTCCTCGCCCTGCTGCTGGTCCGCGACGAACACGGCACCCGACGGCCCCGCACCGCGGGCGAGAGCCCGCTGGCCACCCTCACCGGCAGCGTCACCGTCCTCTGGCGCAACCCCCGAGTCGGCGCCGGCGCCCTCGTCCGGGTCATCAACACCGCCTCGCAGTTCGGCTTCCTCGTCATCCTGCCGATCCACTTCACCAAGACGGTCGGCTTCACCCTCACCGCCTGGCTGCACCTGCTCAGCGTCATGTTCGCCACCAACATCTTCGCCAACCTCCTCTTCGGCGTGATCGGCGACCGCATCGGCTGGCGCCGCACCATCACCTGGTGCGGCGGCGCCGGCTGCACCCTGAGCACCCTGCTCCTCTACTACGTCCCCACCACCGCCGGCCCCGACTTCCCGCTCGCCCTCCTGGTGGCCGCGTTCTACGGCGCTACCCTGGCGGGATACGTACCGATATCAGCGTTGATGCCCTCTCTGGAGCCGCGGCACAAGGGACAGGCACTGGCGGCCCTCAACCTCGGCGCCGGCGCCAGCACCTTCGTCGGACCCGCCGTCGTCGCGGCCTTCGTCGGGCCGCTCGGCGTCGAAGGGGTGGTCTGGATCTTCGCGGGCATGTACGCGGTGAGCTGCGCCCTCACCCTCTTCCTGAAACTGCCGGACGAGCCCCGGACGGAAGCGGCCGGCCCGGACACCGCCGCGCCGCACACCAGCCCGGCCTCGGCGTGAAAGGACCCCGCTGATGTCCGTACTCACCATCGACGCCGGCACCACCGTCATCAAGTCCGTCGTCTTCGACGACCAGGGCAACGAGATCGCCGTCTCCCGCGTCGCCACCGAAGTCCTCCGCCCCCACCCCGGCTGGGCCGAACAGGACATGGACGCCGTCTGGCAGGCCGTCGTCCACACCGTCCGCGACGCCCTCACCGACCTCACCGACCCCGTCCGCCTGGTCTCCTTCACCGCCCAGGGCGACGGCGCCTGGCTCATCGACGACCACGGCCGCCCCACCGGCCCCGCCATCCTCTGGTCCGACGGCCGCGCCGGCGACCTCCTCACCACCTGGCAGCGCGCCGGCCTCCTCGAAGCCGCCTTCCGCCGCAACGGCTCACTGACCTGCGCCGGCATGCCCAACGCCCTCTTCGCCTGGCTCACCGCCCACGACCCCGACCGGCTCGCCCGCTCCACCACCTCCCTCACCGCCGCCGGCTGGCTCTTCCTCCGCCTCACCGGCATCCGCGCCACCGACGAATCCGACGCCTCCGCCCCCTTCCTCGACCACACCACCGGCCAGTACGACCCCGCCGTCCTCGACCTCTTCGGCCTCACCCACCACGCCCGGCTCCTGCCCACCGTCCTCGGCGAGGACCAGCGCACCGCCGAACTCACCACCGCCGCCGCCACCCAACTCGGCCTGCCCGCCGGCCTCCCCGTCGTCATGGCCCCCTACGACATCGCCGCCACCGCCCGCGGCGTCGGCGTCGTCAACCCCGGCCAGGCATGCAGCATCCTCGGCACCACCCTGTGCACCGAAATCGTCCGCACCGGCATCGACACCACCGGCGAACCCTCCGGCGTCCACATCGCCTACCGCGGCCGCGAACGCGTCCTGCGCGCCTTCCCCACCCTCAACGGCGCCGAAGTCCTCGGCTGGGCCGCCCGCCTCCTCCACCTGCCCGGACCACCCGAACTCTCCCGCCTCGCCTTCCAGTCCCGACCCGGCGCCCGTGGCCTGATGTTCCTGCCCTACCTCTCGCCCGCCGGCGAACGCGCCCCCTTCCTCGACCCCGGCGCCCGCGGCTCCTTCTGGGGCCTCTCCCTCGACCACACCCCCGCCGACCTCGCCCGCGCCGTCTTCGACGGGCTCTCCCTCGTCCTGCGCGACTCACTCGCCGCCGCCCGCACCGACGTCACCGAACTCCGCCTGTGCGGCGGCGGCGCCAACAGCGACGCCTGGTGCGCCCTCATCGCCGACGCCACCGGCGTCCCCACCGCCCGCTCCGGCGACACCGAGATCGGCGCCAAGGGCGCCTTCCTCACCGGCCTGGTCCGCACCGGCGCCGAAAGCAGCATGCACCGCGCCGCCGACAAGTACGTCCACATGCAACGCCGCTGGCAACCCGACCCCGAGCGCGCCGCCTTCTACGCCGCCCTCCACCAGGACTTCCTCAGCTGGCGCGACCTCGCCCGCAGCGCCGGCTGGCGCACCACCGCCACCTGGCGCCCCACCGCCACAACCGGCACCACCCCCGCCCCCCGACGCACCGACCCCACCCACCACCCCGCCGAGACCCCCGCCCCTGGAGGCATCCGTGTCTGACCCGCACGCCCCCGGACCCAACGGCCCCGGCCCCGACGGCATCTGGCTCGGCCTCGACCTCGGCACCCAGAGCGCCCGCTGCCTCGCCGTCGACGGCACCGGCACACCCCTGGCCACCGCCGCCCGCCCGCTGACCAGCCACCGCGCCGGCAACCGCCACGAACAGGACCCCCACACCTGGTGGACCGCGCTCGCCGACGCCTGCCGCGAAGCCCTCACCGGCCTCGACCCCAGCCGCATCCGGGGCCTGGCGATCGACAGCACCTCCGGCACCCTCCTCCTCGCCGACCCCGACGGCACCCCGCTCACCCCCGGCCTGATGTACGACGACGGCCGCGCCACCGACCAGACCGACGCGATCGACGCCACCGGCGCCGCCGTCTGGCAGGAACTCGGCTACCGCACCATGCCGCCCTCCTGGGCCCTGCCCAAACTCCGCTGGCTCCTGGAGCACGACCCCACCCTGCGCACCGGCACCCGCCTCCTCCACCAAGTCGACCTCATCACCTGGAAACTGGCCGGCCGTCAACTCCCCAGCGACGCCAGCCACGCCCTCAAGACCGGCTACCACCTCATCGCCGAACGCTGGCCCCACGACGTCATGGACACCCTCGGCATCCCCACCGCCCTCCTGCCCGACGTCGTCCGCCCCGGCACCGTCCTCGGCACCGTCTGCCCGGACGCCGCCGACGCCACCGGCATCCCCGCCGGCACCACCATCGTCGCCGGCATGACCGACGGCTGCGCCGCCCAGATCGGCGCCGGCGCACTCACCCCCGGCGCCTGGAACGCCGTCCTCGGCACCACCCTCGTCCTCAAAGGCAGCAGCGACCACCTCGTCCGCGACCCCGCCGGCGTCGTCTACTGCCACCGCGGCCCCGGCGACACCTGGCTTCCCGGCGGCGCCTCCAGCAGCGGCGCCGGCGTCATCTCCCAGTACTTCCACGGCGAGAACCTCGACGTCCTCACCGAACAGGCCGCCGCCCAGGACCCGGACGCCGTCGCCTACCCCCTGGTCTCCACCGGCGGCGAACGCTTCCCCTTCCGCGCCCCCGAAGCCGAACCCTTCATCCTCGGCGCCACCCCCACCCGCGCCGCCGAGTTCCACGCCTACCTCCTCGGCGTCGCCTGCCTCGAACGCCTCTGCTTCGACTACCTCGACCACCTCGGCGCCGCCACCGACGGCCCCCTCACCTTCACCGGCGGCGGCGCCCGCAACGCCTACTGGTGCCGCCTGCGCGCCGACGTCCTCGGCCGCACCGTCCACGTACCCGAACACGCCGAAGGCGCCCTCGGCATGGCCGTCCTCGCCGCCGCCTCCGCAGGCGCCGGCCTCCCCGCCACCGTCGCCACCATGGTCCGCCCCGGCACCGAGATCCGCCCCGACCCCCACCGCACCACCCGCCACCTCCCCACCTACCACCGCTTCGTCACCGAACTCACCCGCCGTGGCTGGCTCGACCCCGCCGTGGCCGACCACGCCCTCAGGAGGGCCGCCCAGTGACCGACTTCCTCCTCGTCCGCCACGGCGAGACCGTCTGGCACGCGGAGAACCGCTACGCCGGCCGCTCCGACGTCCCGCTCACCGACCGCGGCCGCGAACAGGCCCACACCCTCGCCGACTGGGCCGCCACCGCCGACCTCACCGCCATCTGGACCTCCCCCCTCTCCCGCGCCCGCCGCACCGCCGCCCCCGCCGCCGACGCCTGCGGCCTCACCCCCCACATCGACCCCCGCCTGACCGAACTCGACTTCGGCCAGGGCGAGGGCCTCACCCGCGACGAGATGCGGCAGCACTTCCCCCAGAAACTCGCCGCCTTCCTCGCCGACCCCGCCGACCACCACCTCCCCGGCGGCGAACACCCCCGCCACGCCGCCCAGCGCGCCGCCGCCTGTCTCACCGACATCGCCCGCGACCACCCCCACGGCCGGATCCTGATCGTCGCCCACTCCACCCTCATCCGCGTCCTCCTCTGCCACCTCCTCGGCATCCCCCTGGCCGAATACCGCCGTACCTTCCCCCAACTCCACAACGGCGCCCTCACCGAGATCCGCATCGAGAACGACCGCACCGCCCTCCTCCGCCTCAACGCCCCCGCCCTCACCGCGGCCCCCGCCTTCCCCTGACCCACCGCACCGAGCACCGCATCGCACCACGCACCACACCGCACACCAGGAGAAGAACCCCACATGACCACCACCCTCCTCGCCGCCGGCAACCACTTCATCCACCCCGGCCTGTTCAGCGCCGCCGTACGCAAGGCGGCCGGGGACACCCCGCTCGACATACGCGAGATCCAGTTCGGCTGGCCCCACACCCCCTTCGGCCCCGTCGCCGAGGTCACCGAGGCATCCGGCACCGAGGACGAGATGATCCAGGCCCTCCAGGGCGTCGAGATCTGCGTCACCGAACACGGCCCGCTCACCGAACGCATCCTCGCCAACTGCCCCGACCTCAAGCTCTTCTGCACCAGCCGCGGCGGCCCCGTCAACGCCAACCTCGAAGCCGCCACCCGCCACGGCGTCACCGTCTGCAACGCCCCCGGCCGCAACGCCACCGCCACCGCCGAACACACCCTCACCCTGCTGCTCGCCGCCGCCCGCGGCCTCGGCGACACCCACACCGCCCTCCGCGACGGCACCTGGCGCGGCGACTACTACGACTACGACAACTGCGGCATCGAGATCGACGGCACCACCATCGGCCTGATCGGCTACGGCGCCATCGGCAGCCGCGTCGCCAAGATCCTGCACGCCATGGGCGCCCACATCCTCGTCCACGACCCCTACGTCCGCCCCGAGACCCTGGCCGGCCGCGCCGAACAGGTCACCCTCGACGAACTCCTCCGCCGCTCCCGCATCGTCTCCCTGCACGCCCGGGTCACCCCGGAGACCACCGGCCTGATCGGCCGCGCACAGATCGCCGCCATGCCCCGCGGCGCCGTCCTCGTCAACTGCGCCCGCGGCGCCCTCCTCGACTACGACGCGGTCTGCGACGCCCTGGAGAGCGGCCACCTCGCCGCCGCCGGCCTCGACGTCTTCCCCCAGGAACCCCTCCCCACCGGCTCCCGCCTGCTCACCGCCCCCGGAGTCGTCCTCACCCCGCACATCGCCGGCGGCAGCCAGCAGGTCGCCCACAAGGCCGCCGCCATCGCCGCCGCCGAAGTCGCCCGCTACCTCCGCGGCGAACCCCTCCACCACCAGGCCAACGCCTGACCCGCACAGGAAACCGGGCACAGAAAAGCGCCGGACGGGCTGGATTCTCTCCAGCCCGTCCGGCGTTCGAGGACCGGGGCCCGGGGCAGCGCCCCGCGCATCCGGGCGCAGGGCCCGGACACCGTCAACCCCGCGCGATCAGCGCCTCCGCACCAACGGGAACGGCAGCGTCTCCCGAATCGACAGACCCGTCAGGAACATCACCAACCGGTCCACACCGATCCCCAGACCACCCGTCGGCGGCATCGCGTACTCCAGAGCCTGCAGGAAGTCCTCGTCCAGCTCCATCGCCTCCGGATCACCACCGGCCGCCAGCAGCGACTGCGCGGTCAGCCGCCGCCGCTGCTCGACCGGGTCGGTCAACTCCGAGTAGGCGGTGCCCAGCTCGGTGCCGAACGCGACCAGGTCCCAACGCTCCGCCACCCGCGGATCCTTGCGGTGCTGACGGGTCAGCGGCGAGACATCGGTCGGGAAGTCCTTGTAGAAGGTCGGCAGCGTGGTCTTCTCCTCGACCAGCCGCTCGTACATCTCCAACACGACATCGCCCCGGCCCATCTCCGGATTGACCGGCACCGAAGCCGACCGGCACAGCCGCCGCAGCACATCCGGATCGGTGTCCGCGTCGACCTCCTCGCCCAACGCCTCCGAGATCGCCCCGTACACCGTCTTCACCGGCCAGACACCCGAGATGTCGTGCTCGACCAGCCGACCGCTCGCATCCGCCTTCCGCGCCGTGGCGCTGCCGAACGCGGCGACCGCCGCACCCTGGATCAGCTCCCGCGTCAGGTTGAGCATCACGTCGTAGTCGGCGAACGCCTGGTACGCCTCCAGCATCGTGAACTCGGGATTGTGCTTGTACGAGATGCCCTCGTTACGGAACGTCCGCCCCATCTCGAAGACCTTCTCCATACCACCCACACAGAGCCGCTTCAGATACAGCTCCGGCGCGATCCGCAGATACAGATCCAGGTCGTAGGCGTTGATGTGGGTCTGGAACGGACGGGCGTTCGCACCACCGTGGATCTGCTGCAGCATCGGCGTCTCGACCTCCAGGTAACCCCGGTCGATCAGCCCCTGCCGCAGCGCCTGCACGGCCGTGCTGCGCGCCCGCACGGTCTCCCGCGCGTCCGGCGAGACGACCAGGTCCACATACCGCTGGCGGACCTTGGCCTCCGGGTCGGACAGACCCCGCCGCTTGTCCGGCAGCGGACGCAGACACTTGGCGGTCAACCGCCACTGCGTCACGAACACCGTCAGCTCACCGCGGTCACTGCAACCGACCTCGCCCTCGGCCTCCACATGGTCACCGAGGTCCACATCCGCAGCGAAACGCTCCAGCAGCTCACCGCCCGCACCCCGGGTCAGCGCGATCTGCAGATCGCCCGACCAGTCGCGCAGCACCGCGAACAGCACCCCGCCGTGATCACGGACCAGCAGCACCCGCCCGGCCACCGTGACGGCCTTGCCGGTATGCTGCCCGGCCGCCAGCTCCCGGTGCTCCTCGCGCACCTGGCCCAGCGTGTGCGTCCGCTGCACACCCACCGGATACGGGTCGGTACCCGCCTCCCGCAGCCGCTCCAGCTTCCGATGCCGCACCCGCACCTGCTCGGGCAGCGCCGCCAGCTCCTGCTCCCGGCGCTCCTCCTCGGTGGCCGGCGGAGCCGCCACCAGACCCAGCTCGTCGAGCGACGGCAGACCCGCCGTGCTCGCCGGGGCCAGCACCCGCTTCTTGTGCCCCTTGCCCCACAGCTTGCCCAGGCTCGGCACCGCCACGAAGCCCTCGGCGATACCCGACGCCATGCCGATCCGGGCCAGCGCACCGGCATCCGCGTAGCACAGGAACCGCGGGTACCACTCCGGCAGATACTTCGAGTTCGAACGGTACAGCGCCTCCAGCTGCCACCAGCGCGAGAAGAACAGCAGCAGCCGCCGCCAGAACTTCAGCACCGGACCGGCACCGATCCGGGCACCCTCCTCGAACGCCGAGCGGAACACCGCGAAGTTCAGCGAAACCCGCCGCACCCCGAGCGCCCCGGCCTGCGCACACAGCTGCGCGACCATGAACTCCATCACGCCGTTGGGCGCACTGCGGTCGCGCCGCATCACGTCCAGCGAGATGCCGTCCTTGCCCCACGGCACGAACGACAGCAGCGCGATCATGTTGCCGTCGGCGTCGAACGCCTCCGCCAGCAGACACTCGCCGTCCTGCTCGTCCCCGAGCCGGTCCAGCGCCATCGAGAAACCACGCTCGGTCTCGGTGTCCCGCCACGCGTCCGCCCGCTGGATGACCTCCTGCATCTCCGCATCGGTCAACTCCGCGTGCCGCCGCACCCGGAACGTCGCCCCGGACCGCTCCACGCGGTTGACGGCCTGGCGGGTGACCCGCATGTCCCGGCCGTCCAGATCGAACTGCGCGACATGCAGAATCGCCTCGTCACCGAGCTGCAGCGCACCCAGCCCCGCACGGGCGAACGCCTTGGCGCCCTCCTCGCTCGCACCCATCACCGCCGGCTGCCAGCCGTAGCGGCCCGCGACCTCCAGCCACGCGTCGATCGCCGGACCCCACGCCTCCCGGTCACCGACCGGATCACCGCTGGCCAGGCAGACCCCGGCCTCCACACGGTAGGTGACGGCCGCCTTGCCGCTGGGGGAGAAGACCACGGCCTTGTCGCGCCGGGTCGCGAAGTAACCCAGCGAGTCCTGGCTGCCGTACTTCGCCAGCAGCGCCCGGATCCGGTCCTCCTCGTCGCCGTGCAGCGCCGCTTCCATCCGCTGCGAACGGAACAGCGCGGCGGCGGCGTTGAGCAGCGCCAGCGCACCCAGCAGCCCCAGCAGCGTGCCGATCCAGTGCGCCGGGTGCCCCTCGACGATCTTGCCGCCGACCAGCCCACCGCACACACGGTTGGCCGCCCACAGCAGCCGGTTGCCACCACCGCGCTCCAACGAACCGGGCGCCAGCGACACCAGGCCCCAGCCGATCAGCACCGCGGCCACGAGCCCGCCGGCCAGCACCAGCGCGGCCCGCAGGAACGCGCCGCGCCGGGTGATCGCGTAGAACTCACGGTGCGACACGAGCAGCAGCACCAGCGCCCCGGCGCACAGCACCAGGGAGAAGCTGAACTCCCAGTACCCCGCCGCCAGGAACAGCGCGTCGGCGAGGACGTTCAGCACCATGTACGCGACCACGAACCACAGCGCCACCCGTTTCCGCGCGGTCATCGCCGCGGCCAGGAGGAAGAGGAATGCGGCATAGGCGAAGTTCGGCGTCACCGGGATGGTGAGCGTGTCCAGCCAGTAGATCACCGAGTGGAGGTTGCGCCGAAGGGGCCCGATCAGTGCCGTCAGGGCACAGAAAAGGCCCAGCAAGCTGAAGACGATGGCGAAGCCATTGGGGACACGGCGCCGCATGCGCCGCCACCCCGTGAGTTGATCCTGGTCCTGCACGGTGCTCATTCCGTCACATTAGGCTCTGAAGAGGGGTCGGCAGACCAACCATGGGGCGCGCGCTCTCCGCCCCGGGTCCCCTGCCGCTGCGACCGGCCGACATTCCAGTCTCCGGCCCCGCCCCTCGGTTGTCTGTCCCTCGCAGGGAGGGTTCGGTGACCACAACCGGGTCACCCACCTGGACCTTGCCATAAAGCGGGCGTAAGTCCGAGTCCGGGTGTGATGTACGCGTCAGAATCGAGATCCGACCGGACGGCCGGCCCGCGGCCCACGGTGAACCGCAGTCCGTAGTCCTTGGTGAAGAACCGCCCGTCACCGGAGTCCACGCCGTTGAGCTCGGCCCGCAGCGTGACCCTGGTGCCCGGCTTCCAGTCCTGCGCCGGCCGCCACACGATCCGCTCCTTGCCGTGACCGGACACCCAGGTCCAGGTCCCCTCGGTGCGGTTGTCGGTGGTCACCTTCAGCCGTTGCTCCACCGCCGCCCGGTCCCGCACCGGGAAGGCGAAGGTGAGAGTGATCGGATCGCGGGCGCCGACCACCCCGTCACGCGGGCGGGGGCTGAGCGTCGCCCGGTTCCGCTTGGCCACCTTCCCGGTGGTCAGCGACTCCTTGGCCTCGCCGGAGGTGCCCTGGACACCCTTCGTCCGGGCGAGCACCGAGTACTTGGTGTCCGGCGCCGCCTTGGCCCGCGACGTCCATATCGTCCCGCCGTGGCTGAACGTGCCGACCAGCTGCCGCCCCCGCGGATCCGTCACTGTCACATCGGTCAGCACCCCGCCGGCCGCACTGACCCGCAGCCGGTCGCCGGCCTGCACCGTCGGATGCCCCGCGGCCGACCCCAGCCCCACCTTCACCGGCCGCGCCTGCGTCGCCGACGCCCGGGCCGCGTCGCACGCCGCGAGCGTGCCGACGCCGAGCACCGGCATCAGCGCGAGGGCGACGCACAACGACCGGGACGGCCGGAACGACCGGGCGGGGCTCAGGCTCATGGGCGGACTTTCCGTCGGTGGAGCGGGGCGGCGGCGATGTCGGCCGCTAAGACGGTCAATCGCAACGGCCCGTTGCGAGGGGTGACGTGATCCATGCCACTTCTTTACCGACCTCCGAAGACTCCGCCCCCTACCCCGCCCACCGCCCCGTTCCGCAACCCACCCCACGCCCACACGCCCACCCAAAAGAACGAAACCCCAGACGAAGGCCCCACCACACCCCGACCGCGCCCCCACCCCACCCCACCCCACCTCTCCATCCCGCCCACCCCACACCACCCCGACCCGGACCACCCGCCCCTCCGCCCCGACTCGACCCCACCCCGAGCCCGCCCCTGCTCCCGCCCGATCCGGATCGGCCCCTCCCGCCCGACGGTGGGCAACCTCGCCTCCGACCCGGAGTCCCCCGGCATCGCCACCTTGCCCCTCACCAGACGCGAGTGCCCCACCCCTACCGCAGGCACCCACCCCCACCCACGCAACTCCTCCCTCCCCTCTTTTCCCTCCCCTCTGTGACCCGCAGTGACCACCTGTTTGGAGCACCCTCCCGCGAACCGGAGTTACCCCGAAATGCGCCAAACTGGCCACCGCTTACCGCCCGTTCGGGCGGCGGTCGAGGAGGTTGTGTGTCCATGGCTGTCTCCATCTCGGTCATCCTCTTGCTGGTGATCCTGGTCGTGATCTTTCTCCGCAGCGGAAAGCTGAAGATCTCGCACGCCGTCGTCTGCGGGCTGCTCGGCTTCTACCTGGCCGGCAGCAGCCTTGCCCCCGACATCCACCACGGCCTCGCCGGCGCCGCCGACGTCGTCAGCAGCGTCCGCCCGTAGCGCCCCTCCATCCACCCTCACCCCTGGCAAGAGCCCCGCCACGCTCTGTAATATCCCGGGAACAAATAACTCTCCGTAATCGTTGCCGAACAAGGAAGAGGCAGCGGCGCCCGGCCCACAGCAGCCCCCGCCCCACCACCCCGCAGCCCCACCCCACGACAAGACCGACGCCCCGCCCCACTGAACGAAGCGCGCCGCGCCGCCAGAAAAGAGCCCCACCCAGCAGCGAAGCGAAGACCATCTCGCCCCGGACGACGAGCCCCCGCACGACGAAGCCCCGGACACCGCAGAGAGCCGGGCGCAGAGGAGCGCCCCGGACGCCCCGGGAAATGAACGCCCGGAGCTGCCACAGGCCCGCCACGCCATGCCACCCACTCGACACCGACTCGCCCGCCGTCACCCCGCGATGCCACTGCCCCTCGGTGTCACCACCCCGCGGCGTCACCGGCCTCGCAACCTCACGGCGTCACTCCTCAGGGATTCCCTGAATCTCAGGGATTCCCTGAATCCCTCACTCCTCCGGAGATCCCCCACGCGGGATTCCCTCCACGCTGGAGAACACCCCCACCGCATTGGCCACCGGCCGTTCCCTCTCCACCGTCGGATGGTTGCGCACCTTGGCCTCGCCGTACGGGTCCTGGGTGACGAACGTCGAGGAGCCGCCGCCGTCGAGGTCCATCGCCTCCCGCGCGCCGAGCCGCGACATCAGTCCGGCCAGCTCCCGCACGGTGAGGCCCGTCTGGTGCTTCCCCTTCTCCCCGTCCAGCGCCATCAGGAGGAGGGTGCGGCCGCGGTCGGCGATGCCGATCGAGGTCCGCATGGTGACGGCGACGGCGTCCAGGCCGGCGGCCGGGCGGCCGTGGCGCAGCACGGGGAAGCCGCCGACCGCGCAGCGCAGGCGGCCCGGCAGGCGGGCGACGAGGCGGTGGCTGATGAACACCCGCTCGCCGAGGTGCAGGGCCCGCAGGCGTCGCGCGCCCTGCTCGCGGCCGACCAGGACCACCGAGCCCCGTTCGATCACGCCGGTGCCCGGGTGGGCGGCCGCATGGGCGACGCGGCCGTGGCGGATCGTGATCTCGGCGGTGTCGGTGTCGCAGCCGGCTCCGCGGTCGGTGTCCGTGCCGCAGACCGCGCGCTCGCGGGAGACCGCGCCCCAGCGTGCGGTGTAGGCGCCGATGCCGCCCTGCGGGAGGGCGTACTGGTTGAGTCCGCGCAGGGGCCAGGAGCCCTCGTGGCTGCGTACGGTGCCGCGCAGCGTCAGGCGGTCGAGTCGTGCCCGATGGTCGTAGCCGACGGCGAGGACGTCCTTGGTGGTGGCGCCGGGCGGCAGTGCCGGACCGAACCGTTGGCCGTCCGGCACCGCGGCCTTCAGCTCCCGCCCCGACGCCACCGCGGGCCCCACGGAGGAGCCGGTGACCTCGGCCTCGGGGTGCTGGGCCTCGCTGATGTCGAAGAAGTCGCCGTTGACCGCGCCGACCGCGTCCCGGTCGTCGGCCAGTTCGGACACCGGGGCCCGGGCGGCGACCGCGGCCGGGTGGAGCAGGTCCACCGAGACCGCGGGGTCGGAGAGGTTCACGGTCAGCAGGTGGCCGTGGACGATGCCGCGGGGCAGGAACATGCGGAACTCGGAGTAGGTCACGCCGCGGGCCAGGCGCGTCGGGGGCGTCCGCGTGAAGCCGCCGTCGGCGGACGCCCGTGTCGCGCCGACCGCCGTGCCGCCGGCCAGTACACCCCAGGCGACCGTGAGCGCCGCCACCGTCCGGAACTTTCCCAACAGCTGCTTCACAACAGCCCCCTGACGTCGCGTCAACTATCCCAGGTGGTGGCAGCGCTCACTATGACCCGTACATGGCGGGATTCCGAACATTCGCGGAACGGTGCCGTGTCGCCCGGAAGGGGCGGCGGCAGGACGTCCGGGCCGTGGGTGGCCGGCCCGGACGGGCTTCAGGAGTCGAGCAGGTCCTCCCAGAAATCGTCCCCCGCACGATCCCAGAAGTTGTCGTCTTTGTGGCCCCAGAAGCCGTCCCCCTTGTGGCCCCAGAAGCCGTCGCCTTTGTGGCCCCACTTGTGGTCCCAGGCGGAGACCCCCTTGACCAGGTCCATGTAGTGGTCCCAGTCCCAGTGCCGGCCGGGATCGGTGTGGTTGGCGCCCGGCACCTCGACGTGCCCGATGATGTGCTTGCGGTCCCTGGGGATGCCGTAGCGCTCGCAGATGGCGGCGGTCAGCTGGGCGGAGCGGGCGTAGAGGCTCTCGGTGAACCACTTCGGTTCGTCGATCCAGCCCTCGTGCTCGATGCCGATGCTGCGGGTGTTGTAGTTCCAGTTACCGGCGTGCCAGGCGACGTCGCGTTCGCGGATGCACTGGGCGATGTAGCCGTCCGAGGAGCGGACGACGTAGTGCGCGGCGGCTTTGTGCGCGGGGTTCTGGAAGATCCGCAGGGTCTCCCTGAAGGTCTGCTGCGTCACATGGATCACGACGGTGTCGATGCGGTACTGCTTCGGGCGGTTGGCCGCCGTGTAGTTGCCGGAGCTGGCGGGGTGCCAGTGGACGGGCGGGTAGCCGGCGGATTTCCTGGGCCGCTTGCGGGGCGTCGTGGCGTCGGCCGAGGTGAGGGAGGTGAGGGCGGCGGACGCGGCGAATGCAGCGGCGCCGGCGAGCAGCCGACGGCGGGCCGGGAAGTGCTGGTCGGGTTCCATGCGAACTCCTGACAAGGACCGAGGGGCGGTCGCGTGCATGTCATGCACAGCCGGTGCGTTCGTCATGCGCAAGAGCACGCGCCCTGCCAAGGGAATGGCCGTTGTGTCAATGGCTTGACCAAAGAAGGTCAACCGAGGATCAAATACGCTCAACGCCCCCTGATCGGACCGCACGGACGTCACCCGGGTGCCGCACCACGCCCGGAAACTGACGGTAAGTCAGGCAATGGCCGCACCCGGGTGACGGCGTTTCAGGTCCGGATCGTGCTCCCGGTACCGTTCGGTCAGCGTCCGATCTCGACGTCCTCCAGGATGCCCAGCGCGTCCGGCACCAGCACCGCCGCCGAGTAGTAGGCGCTGACCAGGTATTTGATGACGGCCTGGTCGTTGATGCCCATGAAACGCACCGACAGGCCGGGTCGGTACTCGTCGGGGATGCCGGTCTGGTGGAGGCCGACCACGCCCTGGTTCTCCTCGCCGACGCGCATCGCGAGGATCGAGCTGGTCTGGTCCGCGTTGATCGGGATCTTGTTGCAGGGCAGCAGCGGGATGCCGCGCCAGGCGCGCACCGGCGTGCCCTCGATCTCCGCGGTCGCCGGGTAGATCCCGCGGGCGTTCCACTCCCGGCCGATGGCCGCGATGGTCCGCGGGTGCGCCAGCAGGAACTGGGTCTTGCGGCGGCGGGAGATCAGTTCGTCGAGGTCGTCGGGGGTGGGCGGGCCGCTGCGGGTGTGGATGCGCTGCTGGAGGTCGGCGTTGTGCAGCAGGCCGAACTCGCGGTTGTTGACCAGCTCGTGTTCCTGGCGCTCGCGCAGCGCTTCGATGGTCAGTCGCAGCTGCTGGTCCAGCTGGTTCATCGGGTCGTTGTAGAGGTCGGCGACCCGTGAGTGGATCTTCAAGACGGTCTGCGCGACGCTGAGTTCGTACTCCCGAGGCTGCCGTTCGTAGTCCGCGAACGTGCCTGGCAGTGTCGGCTCGCCGATGTGGCCGGCGGCCAGTTCGATGGCGGCCTCGCCGTGCTTGTTCTGCGCCGGGACGAGGGCGGTGCGGAAGCTCTCGACGTGTTCGCGCAGCGCCGCCGAACGGCCCAGCACCTCCTCGTAGTCGCTGCGGGAGAGGGTGAGGACGGTGCCGCGGGTGGCCGCGCGGAGGCTGAACTCCCACTCGGCGTCGGCGCTGAGCAGTGCCGCGTCGCCGGCCGCGTCGCCGCCGGTGAGCAGCGCGGTCACCGTCTCGTCGCCGTACTTGCCGGTGCCCACCCGTTCGATCCTGCCGTGGGCGATCAGGATCACCTGGTCGGTCGGCGTGCCGTGCTCGGCGAGGACGTCACCGGGGACGACGTCCCGCTGGGCGAAGCGCCCGGCCAGCTCCCGGAGGGTGGGGTCGTCGGTGAAGCCGCGCAGTGGCGCAAGTTCGCGCAACTCCAGGGGGATGACCCGGACTTCGGCGCCCTCGGTGACGAACTCCACGCGGCCGTCGCCGAGGGTGTGGGTCAGGCGCCGGTTGACGCGGTAGGTGCCGCCGGAGACCTGCGTCCACGGCAGGACCCGCAGCAGCCACCGCGAGGAGATGCCCTGCATCTGCGGCGGGGTCTTGGTCGTGGTCGCCAGGTTGCGGGCGGCCGCGGTGTCCAGGCTGGACCGGGGCTGCTCGGTGCCCTCGGTCTGCGGGCCGGAGGTGGGATCCACGGATGTGGTCATGCTGAACGGTCACCTGTTCCGATCGGTGCGGGAAATCTCGGCGCGTAAAATTCCGGGAAAAGCGCGGGAAAGAACGGAGAAGTGGGCGGTGGGAGGCGCTATCGTCCCGCGCGGTGCGGCAGTCGCTTCCCCGGAATTTCCACTCAGTGTCCGATTTCCACGTCTTCGAGGACGCCGAGGGCATCGGGTACGAGAATGGCCGCCGAATAGTAGGCGCTGACGAGGTAGTTCACGATTGCCTGGTCGTCGACTCCCATGAAACGCACCGAAAGGCTCGGTTCGTATTCATCGGGAATTCCGCTGCGGTGCAGCCCGACCACGCCCTGCTTCTCCTCGCCGGTGCGCAGCAGCAGCACCGAGCTGGTGCCCTCCGGTGTCACCGGGATCTTGTTGCAGGGGAAGATCGGCACGCCGCGCCAGGACGGCAGCGAGTGGCCCATGACGTCGACCGCGTCCGGGTAGAGGCCGCGGGCGCTGCACTCGCGGCCGATCGCGGCGATCGCCTTGGGGTGGGCCAGCAGGAAGCCCGGGTCCTTCCAGACCGTGGCGAGGAGTTCGTCGAGGTCGTCGGGGGTGGGCGGGCCGCTGCGGGTGCGGACGCGCTGCCTGAGGTCGGCGTTGTGCAGCAGCCCGAACCCGGGGTTGTTGATCATCTCGTGCTCCTGCCGCTCGCGCAGGGCCTGCACCGTGAGCCGGAGCTGTTCCTCGACCTGGTTCATCGGGTCGCTGTAGAGGTCGCCGACGCGGGTGTGGGTGCGCAGCACGGTCTGCGCGACGCTGAGTTCGTACTCCCGCGGCGTGCGGTCGTAGTCGACGAACGTGCTGGGCAGGGCGGGCTCGCCGCGGTGGCCGGAGGAGAGGGTGATGGCGGACTCGCCGCCGGGGTCGGCCGCCGGCGCGGCGCCGTCGGTGGCCGCCGCGAGGTGGTCGCGCAGCGCGGGGGAGCGGTCGGCGACCTCCAGGGCGGCCGCGCGCGCCAGGGTCATCACCGTCACCCGCGTCACCGCGCGGTAGCTGAACTCCCACTGGCCGTCGGCGTCGCCGAGCGCGGCGTCGCCGAGGTGGTCGCCGCCGGCCAGCGCGTCGAGGACGGTCTCGTCGCTGTACTTGCCGGTGCCGATCCGGTCGACCCGGCCGTGTGCGATCAGCACCACCCGGTCGTGCGGGGTGCCGGCCTGGGCGATCACCTCGCCGGGGGCGTACTCGTGCTGGGTGAACCTTTCGCCGAGCGCGGCGAGGACCTCGACGTCGGTGAATTCCCACAGCGCGGGCAGTTCGCGCAGTTCCTCGGGGATGATCGCGACCGAGCCGCCGTCGATGTCGAAGTCGATCCGCCCGTCGCCGACGGTGTGCGCGAGCCGTCGGTTGACGCGGTAGGTGCCACCCGAGACCTGCACCCAGGGCAGCAGCCGCAGCAGCCAGCGGGAGGTGATGCCCTGCATCTGTGGTGCGGTCTTGGTGGTCGTCGCCAGATTCCGCGCGGCGGTGGTACTGAGGCTGGAATTCTGGCTCTCTTCGGCGTCTCCGTGCAGCGTCTCGCCGGCAATCGTCACCATGTCACCTATCTCGTCGAGGCTGCGGCGTGGAACACCCGTAGGGCGTCAGAAATGTGCCCTGTCAGCTCGCCGCCGCATCGAAGATAGTGGCGCTTTTTTTATCCGCACAATCGCTCGATGGGGTGGCATGGATATAAGTCTCGGTGGAAAGGGTTTAGGTTTTTCGGTGCCGGGAAAAGTGTGCCGAGGTGATTCCCGGTGGTGCTGCGGGGGGCCGCCGTCAGCCGCCGAGCAGCGCCGCTCCGTCCGTCAGGGTCGCCGACAGTCGGGCCCAGGCGGCGCCGTCCCGCTCCCGCGCCGGGTACTCCGCGCCGCGGGCCGTGCCCCATCTGCGCGCCACCGCCGCCGGATCCTCGCCCAGCAGCAGCCCGGCCGCCTGCGCCGCCGCGCCGAGCGCGACGAGTTCGCCGGCCTCGGGCACCACCACCGGGCGGCCCGAGAGCCGCCGTACGGTCTCCCGCCAGGCGGCGCCGCGGGCCCCGCCGCCGATCAGCAGCAGCGGCGCACCGGGCGCGGTCTCCGGACCCGAAACGTGATCGAGGGCCCGCAGAAGTGTGAACACCGCGCCGTCGTAGGCGGCTTGGAGCAGCTGGCCGGGGGTGGTGTCGTGGCGCAGGCCGTGCAGCAGGCCCGAGGCGTGCGGGAGGTTCGGCGTCCGCTCGCCGTCCAGGAAGGGCAGCAGCACGGCGCCGCCGCCCGGCTCGACGGCCTCCCGGTCGCGGCCGAGCAGGGCCGCCACCCGGTCCACGGCGAGCGTGCAGTTGAGTGTGCAGGCCAGCGGCAGCCAGTCGCCGCGGGCGTCGGCGAAGCCGGCGACGGTGCCGGTCGGATCGGCGGGCCGGCGGGTGGTGACGGCGTACACCGTGCCGGAGGTGCCCAGGCTCAGCACCGGCTGCCCGGGGCGCAGGCCCAGGCCGAGCGCCGCCGCCATGTTGTCCCCCGTCCCGGCGGCCACCAACGCGCCGTGCGGGAGGGGGAGTTCGTCGGTGTGCACGCTGCCGGCCGCCTCCCCGGGGAGTGCCACGCGCGGCAGTATCGCGGGCGTCAGCCCGACCCGCTCCAGGGTCTCGGGGTCGTACGCGCCGGTGGACGCCGCCCACCAGCCGGTGCCCGAGGCGTCGCCGCGGTCGGTGACGGCCTGGCCGGTGAGCCGCTGGACGAGGTAGTCGTGCGGAAGCCGGACGGCGGCGGTGGCGGCGGCCGCGTCCGGCTCGTGGGCGCGCAGCCAGGCCCACTTGGCGACCGTGAACGACGGCCCCGGAACGCTCCCGATGCGCTCGGCCCACGCCTGCGGGCCGCCGCCCTCGGCGATCAGCCGGGCGCTCTCGCGGGCCGGCCGGACGTCGTTCCACAACAGCGCCGGGCGTACCGGCTCGCCGGTCGCGTCCAGCGTCACCAGCCCGTGCTGCTGGCCGGCGACGGAGACCGCGGACGCCTGCCGCGCGGCGGGGCCGCACCGGGCCAGCGCCTCGCCCAGTGCCTGCCACCACTGCCGGGGGTCGCTCTCCTTGCCGGGGCCGCCGACCGTGTGCGGTGCCTGGCCCCGGGCCAGCACCTCGCCGGTCTCCGCGTCCACGACCAGCGTCTTGGTGGACTGCGTCGAGCTGTCCACGCCGACGACCAGCGGTCCGGCCGCCTGTGCGCCCATCGGGCACCTCCCTCCGCGACCGGTATTCCAGGCCCTGATCCGGGGCTCCCGGCCGCTCAGGGCCCCGGCGCGCAGCCGCATCGTAATGTGCCGGCCGTGGGCCGCGGGCGGCCTGTGGACAACACGCGCGGGCGGTGCGGGTCAGCCGCCGAACAGCTCGCGGAGGAAGCGGATCTCCGCGGTCCGCTGGGCGCCGCCGCCGCTCTCGTGCGCGTTGAACCGCCAGACCTCCAGCTGTTTCTCGCCGGCGTAGTGGTGGTGGGCGGCGAATCCGGTGGACGGCGGGACGATCTCGTCGCGCAGTGCGGTGCCGAAGAGGGCCGGGGCGGTGGCGCGGACCGCGAAGTTCAGGCCGTCGAAGTGGTCGAGGGTGTGCAGCGCGGTGTCGATGTGGCCGCGCTGGCCGGCGAAGTAGCGGGTCAGTTCGCCGTAGGGCCCCTGGTCGGTGATGTCGAGGGCGCGCCGGATGTGGGTGAGGAACGGCGCGTCGATCAGGGCGCCGGCGAGCCCCGGGACGAGTCCGGTCATGGCCAGCGCGAGGGCGCCGCCCTGGCTGTGGCCGGCGACCACGATCCGCTCGGCGTCCACCGCCTGATGGCGGCGGGCCGCCTCCACGGCCCGTACGGCGTCGGTGAACAGCCGCCGGTAGTAGTAGGTGTCGGGGTCCAGCAGGCCCTGGGTCAGCTTGCCCGGTACGCCCGGGTGCGGGGCGCCCACCGGGTCGGGGGTGTCGCCGGGCCGGTCGGGGCCGCTCTGACCGCGGGTGTCCATGACCAGCGTGGCGTAGCCGGCCGACGGCCACAGCAGCCAGTCGTGCGGCAGCAGTCGGCCGCCGCCGTAGCCGAGGTACTGCACCACGCACGGCAGCCGCCCGGCCGCGGTGCGCGGACGCAGGAACCAGCCGCGGATCCGGTGCCCGCCGAAGCCGGTGAACTCCACGTCGTCGGTGTGCAGCCGGGTCAGGCCGGTGTCGGCCGTGGTGAACCGGGGGGCGAGGTCGTGGGCGCGGGCCTCGTCCAGGGTGCGCTGCCAGAAGGCGTCGAAACCGGGGGGTTCGGGCAGCGGTGGGCGGTAGCGGCGCAGTTCGTCCAGGGGAAGGTCGGTGAACATGGAGCACCTCCGGGCGGTGAGGCGTACACGTCGGGCACGTTAGGGTCTGTCCGGGCGACCAGGGCCGGGGGCCGTCCGTCCCGGGCCGTGGAGCGTCAACGGTGGCCTCAGGGGTGGATGTTTCGCCTCGGAACGGTCCAGATCGGTCACCGCGTCCTTGACTCCCCATCAAAGAAGCGATCACTTCCGCCATGAGCTTTCCCCCGCCCCCGCCGTCCAACCAGCCGCCGTACCAGCCGCCCCAGGGCGAGTCGGGCGGTTTTGGACCGCCGGGAGGCGGCTACGGGCCCGGTGGGCAGCAACCCGGGCCGGGGGGCTACGGGGCGGGCGGTCACGGGCCGTCGGCCCCGCCGCCAGGTCAGTCGCCGCCCGGCCCGTACGGTGCGCCCGCCGGCGGCTTCGGGCCGCCCGCGCCCGGCGGTCCCGGTGGCTGGCAGCAGCCGCCCGCGCCGCCCTCCCGAGGCGGCAACGGCACCGCGATCGCGCTGATCATCGGCGCCGGCGTGCTCGTCGTGGCGGTCGTCATCGGGTGCGTCATATGGGCCAACAGCGGTGACGGCGGCCGCACTCAGGCCCGGCCGGGCACCGGCGCCTCGGCGAGCGCCACCCCCTCGGCCTCCGGCTCCGGCGCCCCGACGCCGTCCGCCTCCGCGACCCCCACCGGTCCGGGGAGCTCCCCGTCCGCGTCCACCGGCCGCACGGCGCCCTTCTACACGCTGAAGACGGGCGACTGCTTCGACATCCCGCCGGGCGGGAACGGCGGCAACAACCGGGCGGCGTCCTGCAACGGCCCGCACGACGCCGAGGTCGTCTTCGTCTACACCCTGCCGCGCGGCCTGACTTCGGAGAACGAGATCAAGGACAAGGCGTCCGCGCTGTGCTCCATCGAGCTCCCCGACAAGGCCGCCAAGCAGCCCGCCGGGACGGCCGGCGGCACCTACGTCCAGTTCCCGACCGTCCACGGCTACCAGCTGGGCGTCAGGTCCGTGGTGTGCAGCCTGACCGGCAGCCGCAGCGGCACCAAGAAGCTCACCAAGCCGCTGGTGTGAGCCGGTGGTCCGGTGACCCGGCAGCCGGGCGCGCGGTGACCGGGCCGTCACCGGAATTCCCTCGCCCCGGTCAGCGGCCCAGCGCCGTCGCCAACTCCGCGATGGCGCCCGGGCCGACCCGGCAGCAGCCGCCGATCAGCCGGGCGCCCGCCGCGACCCAGCCGGCCACCCGGTCCGCGGCGAAGGCCGGGCTGCCGCGCCAGGCGCGGGCCGTGGCGTCCCAGCTCTCCCCGCTGTTGGGGTAGACCACGACCGGCTTGCCGGTGACCCGCGCGGCGAGCGCCACTGCCGGATCGGCGTCGTCCGGCGTGCAGCAGTTCACGCCGACCGCGATCACCTCGTCCGCGTCGGCGGCCAGGGCGAACGCCTCGGCCAGCGGCTGCCCGGCGCGGGTGCGGTCGCCGGCGATGCTGTACGAGAGGTAGGCGGGGACGCCGAGGCCGCGCACGGCCCGCAGCAGGGCCCGTGCCTCGTCCGCGTCCGGCACCGTCTCCAGGGCGAGCACGTCGGGCCGGGCGGCGGCCAGGACTTCCAGGCGCGGCCGGTGGAAGCGCTCCAAGGCGTCCACGGACAGCCCGTACCGGCCGCGGTATTCGGAGCCGTCCGCCAGCATCGCCCCGTACGGGCCCGCCGACGCGGCGACATGGAGCGGTCCGGTGACGCCGCCCGCGCGGGCCCGTGCAGCCGCCTCGCGGGCCAGCTCGACACTGCGGCGCAGCAGCCCGGCGGTCTCCTCGGGGCCGGTGCCGCGCCGGGCGAACCCCTCGAAGGTGGCCTGGTAGCTGGAGGTGATGGCGACCTGGGCGCCCGCCTCGTAGTAGGCCAGGTGGGCCCGCACCACCGCTTCCGGTTCCTCGGCGAGCAGCCGGGCCGACCACAGGGCGTCGCTCAGGTCGTGGCCCTGGGCTTCCAGTTGGTTGGAGAGCCCGCCGTCGAGGACGACCGGTCCGGCGGCGAGCGCCTGGGCGAGCGACGGCTGGGGCGACGGGCCGGTCATGGCGTTCGACCTCTCCTTGCGGTGGCTACTCGGGCCGGACCGCCTGGATGTCCAGCTCGACCCGGATCGTAGCGCCGATCGCGGCGATGCCCCTGGCCAGCATCTTCCGCCAGTCCAGGGTGAAGTCCTCGCGGTGCAGTTCGGTGACGGCCTGGCAGGCGGTGCGGGTCTCGCCCATGATGCCGGTGCCGATGCCCAGGTAGCGGGTGTCCAACTGGATGGTGCGGCTGACGCCGTGCAGATGAAGCACGCCCTGCACCGCCCACCGGCTGCCTCCCTTGTGGACGAACCGCTCGCCGGCGAACTGGAGATGAGGGAATCTGGCCACGTCCAGGAATTCCGCCGACCGCAGGTGGTCGTCCCGCATCCGCACGCCGGTGTCGATGCTCGCCGCGTCGATGGTCACCTCGACCCGGGAGTCCGCCATCCGCTCGCCGATCCACAGGCCGCCCTCGAAGCGGTTGAACCGGCCGTGGATCTCTGCCAGTCCGATGTGCCGGGCGGTGAAGCGGATGGCGCTGTGGTCGGGGTCGAGCCGCCACTGGCCGGCGTCGGGCAGCGGCAGCGCCGGTGCCAGTTCCAGGGTGATCGGGCGGGGCGCGGTCCGTTCGCCGGCCACCACCCGGACCTCGCAGCGGACCGGGCGGAAGCCGTCGGAGGTCACCAGGAGCCGGTAGCCGCCGGGTGGCAGGGTGACGGTCAGCCGGCCGTTGGGGTCGGTCCGGCAGGCCGTCGCCTCCTGGCCGTTGGCGTCCAGGACGGAGACCGCCACCCCGGCCATCGGCAGTCCGACGGGATCGTTGACGTACAGGTCCAGTGCGCCCGCCCCGCGGGGGAGGGAGGGCTGGAGGCTGTGCGGCGTACGGTCGCGCAGGCGGTGCAGGAAGGCGAGCGGCATGGCAGGACGGGGCCCTAACGGTCGGTTCGGTCCGACCGTCGGAACGGTCGAACGGCGGACATCCGGGACGCGAGCCGCCGCAAGCCTGGGCTGCGGGAACCAGGCGGACAGCATCGCGGAATGAATCGCATGAAAAGGGTGCGGATTCGGTCCCATCCTGTCATTGGTGTCGACCTGAAATGACCATCAAGTGTCAAGGTCTGAGTAAACGTGACGTTTCTCGCATCACGGCGGAATCTCCCTACGGGCGCCCCTCCGGTACGTCCGCCGCGAGAGCGGCCAGCGCGGCCGCCGGATCGTCCGCGGCCGGCCCGGCCGGGGCCCACCGGCCTGCCTCCTTGCGGAACGGCCACCACCGGCCGTCGCGCCCGTAGCGGAGCTGGGTGCCGCCGCCCACCACAGTCCAGCGGTTTCCGGCGGCCCGTAGCCGCGGCCGCGACGCCTCGTCCTCCCAGGCGGCTGCCAACCGGTCCCGCACACGGGACTGCACCTCGGGCGCCGGCATCCACTCCTCCTCCAGGGCCGCCAACCCGGCCGCGCCGCCCGTCCGCCAGGCCCGCACGGCCAGCGCCAGGCCCCGCGCGTCGCGGCCCGAGCCGTCCGCCAGGCGGGCCGTGACGGCCGCCCCGGGCTCCGACGCGGCCAGCCGCACGGCGTCCTGGGAGAGCGTCGGGACGGGCGCCGGCGGGGCATCGGCGTGCCCGGGTGCGAGGGCCTCCGCCAGCAGCCGCCGGGCGCGCTCGGCGGCGTCCGCGATCAGGAACTCCAGCGCGTCAGTGGCGACTCCGGGCGCCGGCGGGACGCCCCCGCCGAGCGCCGGTGCCGGGCCGGGGGACGCGACCGGTGGCGGGGGCGCCGGTAGCGGCGGCAGCACGTCCCGTGCTGCGTACGCCTCGACGGCCGGCACGCCCGTCTCCTCCCGGCCCGCGGGACCGGCCGGGCCGGCCGCCGCCTCCGCCCTGGCCGCACTGCGTCGCTGGAGCTCGTCCAGCAGTTCCTCCTCGCCCCGCCCGCGCAACAGCAGCAGCACGAACGGGTCCTGGTCCAGCAGCCGCGCCACCTGATAGCACAGCGCCGCCGAGTGGGCGCAGTGGTCCCACGCGTCACAGCCGCACTCCGGATCCAGGTCCCCGATGCCCGGGAGGAGTTCGACGCCGGCCGCCGCCGCGTCCTCCACCAGGACAGGCGGCACGTCGCGGTCCAGGAGGGCCGCCAGGTGCCCGGCCCGGTCCGCGACGACGTCCAGCAGCCGGTCCCAGTCCGCCGCGCTCAGCTGCTGCAGCAGCACGTCGGAGCGGTACGGGGTGTGGTCGGGGTCCTGCACGACGGCGGTCAGCCGACCGGGGCGCACGGACACCGCGCCGACCGCGCCGGCGCGCGCGTGCCGGCGGCCCAGCTTCAACTGCTTGCCGTCCAGGGCGGTGTCCTCCAGCGCCTTCAGCCACGCCTGCCCCCACCAGGTCCGCGCGAAGCCCCGGCCGCGCGTCACCGGCAGCGCCGCGAAAGTCCGCTCCGGCCCGGCCGCCCCGGCCCCGCTCCCGTACACCGCGTCCCCGCCCTCCGTGTCGTTCTCCGCCGCGTTCCGGTTCATCGCGTCCCCCTGCTCCGGTCCGTCCCCGTACACCGGTCCGTCCTTCCGTCTGTCCCGTGGTCCCTCGTGCTCGTCCTGTTCACCGGTCGCTCCCGCGCAGTGCCACCAGGTCCGCGAGTTCGGAGTCGGAGAGTTCGGTCAGCGCCGCCTCGCCGGAACCGAGGACCGCGTCCGCCAACCGCTGCTTACGGGCGAGCAGGGCGGCGATCCGGTCCTCGACCGTGCCCTCGGTGACCATCCGGTGCACCTGGACCGGCTGGGTCTGCCCGATGCGGTAGGCCCGGTCGGTGGCCTGCGCCTCGACCGCCGGGTTCCACCAGCGGTCGAAGTGCACGACATGGGAGGCCCGGGTGAGGTTCAGGCCGGTGCCCGCCGCCTTCAACGACAGCAGGAACACCGGCACCTCGCCCTCCTGGAAGCGCCGCACCATCTCCTCCCGTCGGGCCACCGGCGTGCCCCCGTGCAGGAGTTGGGCCGGCACCCCGCGCGCCGCCAGGTGGTCGGCCAGCAGCCGGGCCATCTGTACGTACTGGGTGAACACCAGGACGCCCGCACCCTCGGCCAGGAGCGTGTCCAGCAACTCGTCGAGCAGCTCCGCCTTCCCCGACCGCCCGGCGAACCGCGCGGTACCGGCGTCCGGCCCGCCGGGCGGCTCCTTGAGGTAGTGCGCGGGGTGGTTGCAGATCTGCTTGAGCGAGGTCAGCAGCTTGACCACCAGGCCGCGCCGCGCGAGCCCGTCCGTCCCGGCGATCTCGCCGAGGCCCTCGCGCACCACCGCCTCGTACAGCGCGGCCTGTTCCACGGTCAGCGCCACCGCCCGGTCGGTCTCCGTCTTGGGCGGCAGCTCCGGTGCGATCCCCGGGTCGGACTTCCGCCGGCGCAGCAGGAACGGCCGCACCAGACGGGCCAGCCGCTCCGCCGCCGCGGCCGCCTCCGGGGTCCCCGCACCGCCGCCCTCGATGGCCTGCGCGTACCGCCGCCGGAACCGGCCCAGCGGTCCCAGCAGCCCCGGCGTCGTCCAGTCCAGGATCGCCCACAGCTCCGACAGGTTGTTCTCCACCGGTGTGCCGGTCAGCGCCACCCGGGACCGGGCGGGGACGGTGCGCAGCGCCCGGGCGGTGGCCGAGAACGGGTTCTTCACGTGCTGCGCCTCGTCGGCGACGACCAGCCCCCAGCCGACCTCCGCCAGTCTGGCGGCGTCCAGGCGCATCGTCCCGTAGGTGGTGAGGACGAACTCCCCGTCGACGAGGTCCGCCAGGCTGCGCCGCCCGGCGTGGTAGCGGCGCACCGGTGTCCCCGGCGCGAACTTCTCGATCTCCCGCTGCCAGTTGCCCATGAGGGAGGTGGGGCAGACGACGAGCGTGGGCCCGGCCGACTCCGGATCGGTCTGCCGGTGCAGATGCAGGGCGATCAGGGTCAGGGTCTTGCCCAGGCCCATGTCGTCGGCCAGGCAGCCGCCGAGGCCGAGGGAGGCCATCCGGTGGAGCCAACTCACACCGTGCACCTGGTAGTCGCGCAGGGTGGCGGCGAGCCCCGGAGGACGGCCGAGTGCCGGGTCCTCGGTGCGTTCGGGGTCGGCCAGGCGGTCGCGCAGCCGGGCGAGCCAGCCGGACGCCTGGACCTCCACCCGGTTGCCGTCGCCGTCCTCGGTGGTGCCGGTGAGCGCGGCACTCAGGGCGTCGAGCGGGGTGACCGCGCGGTCCTCGCGGTCCCGGGCGGCGCGCACCGCCTCCGGATCCACCAGGACCCACCGGCCGCCCAGCCGCACCAGTGGGCGCCGCGTCTCGGCGAGCCGGTCCAGTTCGGCCCGGTCGATCTCCTGGTCGCCGATGGCGAACCGCCAGCTGAACGAGAGCAGCGCGTCGGCGGAGACCAACGAGGGCGGTCCGCCGGTCCCCGTCCCGGTTCCGTGCGCGGTGTCCTCCGGCCCGTCGGGCGGCCCCACCACGGCCCGTGTGGTCAGGGTCCGGGCCAGCTCCGCCGGCCAGTGGACCCGCACCCCGGCGGCGGCCAACGCGCCGGACGCCGGGCCCAGCAGCTCGGCGACCTCCTCGTCGGCCAGCTCCAGCGCGTCCGGCACCGCCGCGGACAGCAGCGGCGCCAGCGGGTCCCAGGCGGCGGCCGCCCGGCGCAGCGTCAGCAGGGCCTCGGTCCGCGCCCGCGGCCCGAAGGTCCGCCCCGTCGGAGCCGTGCCCGCCCACACCTCGGCGGCGTCCGCGACGACCGTGGGATCGGCTGCGCTGTGCACCTGGACGACGGCCATGAACGCGATATCCGGGGCGGCGCCGGATTCCGGTTCCGGGTCGGGCGCGGCCGGGTGCCGCGGGCCGGGCTCCTCCGTTCCCGGCGTGTTCCGCCCGTCGGAGAGTCCGACGGGAGACGGCCCCGGTGCCCGGGTGTCCCGCTCGTCCGTCCGCTCCGGGCCCGTCCCGCGCACCTCCACGCGCAGCGAGATCCGCACCCCCGCGTCGTGTCCGGCTGCGATCTCCGCGGCCCAGGCGCGCTGTTCCGGGATGTGCTGCGGTGCGGGCGCGGCGAACGCCGGCCCGCCGGCGGCCAGTTCGGCCGCGGGGGTACGGGGCAGCCCGTCGGCGACCGCGTCCAGGAAGGCCCGCACCAGCCGCTCCGGTTCCGGCAGCCTGACCGGGCCGCTCCCGGGGAGCGGGGCGGCGTGGGCGTACGGCGGCATCGCGGCGGCCAGCTCGCGCAGCCGCGCCATGTCGTCCGGGTCCAGGGGGCCGGCCCGCCAGGCGTCGTGATCGGTGGGGCTGAGGCCGGGCAGCAGCCGACCCCGGGCCGCGACCCGGAGCGCCAGCAGGGCGGCCGCGCCCCAGAAGACCGTGGCCGGATGGGTGTGCCGGCCCCCGCGTATCCGGGTGAGCACCGGGAGCGCCGCGGCTACCGGCAGCACCAGGGCAGGTACGGCGCACAGGGTGATGCCCTCGCCGCCGCTCCCGTTCGCAACGGCGCGTTCCTCGGCGTGCTCGGCTTCCTCGGCGTCGTCCGGCCCGGTGGGCAGGGCGACGGTCAGCTGCTCCGGTGCCGGCCGGTGCGCGCCGCTCCCCTCGGGCGCGCCGTGGGCGAAGGCGTCCGGCAGTGGTGCACCGTCCGGGCGCCAGAAGGCGATCCGCCCGAGGCGGGGCGGATCCGAGGGCAGGAAGACCGCCGCGCAGTGGGCGAGATCGAAGGGCGGGGCGGGCGTGACCGCGGGGAGGGGAGCCACTGGGTCGGTACTCCTCAAATTTGACTAGTGGAGCGTGGAGCGGCCGAGGGTACAGCACGATCCGGCCGGTCGGGGAACCTCCGGAGCCGAACCGGCGTTCAATGGAATACGACAGAGCGCGGCGCACGCCGCGGAAAGGGCGTGAAGGATGTCCACACAGGCGAAGGTCGCGATCGGCGGCGTCGCGGTGGGAGTGCTCCTGCTGTGGTTGCTGCCCTTCTGGGCGGCCGTCTTGGTCATGGTCGGGATCCCGGCCGTCGCGTATCTGACGCTCGACTCCTCCCAGCGGCGCCGCCTGCGCCGGGCCGGCCGCAAGCAGCTCGGGCGCTGAGCCGGCGGCCCCGGTCCGCCCGCCCCGGCTCCGCGGGCCGTCAGACGGGGCGGGCCGCCAGCCCGTCCAACGACGCCAGCAGCCCGGGAAGTTCGGGTCCCCGGCCCACCGGGTGCACCTGCCCCGGCTCCTCGTCCAGCAGGACGAACGCGATGTCGTCGGTGCGGGCCACCATGCTCCAGCCGGGCCCGTCGACCCGCAGCGTACGGGCCTCGCCGGCGGCGAACGACGACCGCACCCGACCGGGCGGCGGCGGCTCGACGACATAGCCGCGGGCCTCCGCCAGCACCCGCCGCACGCCCGCGTGCCGCTCCTCGCCGGGCTCCGCGAAGGAGACCTCGTCGTCCTCCACCTGGGCCCGCCAGGACGCCCACTGCAGCGCTATCTCGTCCGCGCCCAGCCGCCGCTGGGCCGGCCCCCAGTCCGCGGCGTCCGGCGGCGCCAGCGGCGCACGGTCGCCCTCCTGCGGCTCCGGATCGTGCGGCTCCGGCACCCCGGGCGCGGCCACCGCGAGGGCCAGCGGCCACCCCGGGAGCGCCGCGACGATGCCGTCCTCGCCCGGCGACAGGTCGTACTCCATGCCGCAGTCCCAGGCCGCGATCGCGCAGGCCACCAGCGACACGTCCTCGGTGACGACGGTCCAGCGCGCCCCCGTGCCGTCCTGGCCGAGGACCAGCCCGTAGCCCTCCGCATAGGGTTCGAGGGCGAGGCCCGCGCACACCTCGGGGTAGTCGTCGCCGAGCACGCTCGGGAACTGCGCGGGCGTCAGCAGCACCGCCGTCAGCACGAACAGCTGGTCGCTGTCGGCGCTCTCGGTCGTCGGCACGCCGGGCCTCCCTCCATAACGGGTCCGCACTTCGCCGCGCACCCTAATTGGCCGGGTGTCGCCTTGTCACCAGCCGTACGCTGCGCCGATGCCATCCCGTGACGTCGATGAAGGCGCTGTGGAGAACCCCGGTCCGTCGATGCCCCGGTCATCATGCGCAGAAATCCGGCCATTGCGGCCACCGGCCCCTCGCCCGGGACCGTGCGGCGGTGCGCCCGCGCCCGTACTGTGGGAACTTCGGCCGACGAAGGGACGGACAACAGGTGCGGCGCTACGACTGGTTGCGGGAGATCCGACGGCTCGATCCCGAGCGCGACTTCCTGCGGATCCAACGCATCACCTACGCCCACGAATTCCCGTGGGACATCACCAGGGCGCTGGAACTGGCGCTCTACCGCACCTACGCGGTGCCGAGCATCGGGCGGCTGCTCGCCGAGACCGCAGAGCTGACGGACCGTGCGCAGAAGCGCTACGACGACACCGCCCTCCTCCTGGACACCGTCATGGAGCACGGCTTCGACGCCGACGAGGGCCGGACCGCGATCCGCCGCATCAACCAGATGCACCGCAGCTACGACATCACCGACGACGACATGCGCTACGTCCTGTGCACCTTCGTGGTGGTGCCGATCCGCTGGATCGACCAGTACGGCTGGCGGCCGCTGAGCGAGCACGAGAAACGCGCCATGGCCGCCTACTACCGCACCCTCGGCCGCCACATGGGCATCGGTGACATCCCGCGGACCCACGAGGAGTTCGCCCGGTGCCTGGACGCCTACGAGGAGGCGCACTTCGGCTGGGACCCGGGCGCCCGCCGGGTGGCCGACGCCTCCCTGGACCTGATGGGCGGCTGGTACGGACCGCTCGCCCCGGTGGTGCGCGCCGCCAGCAAGGCACTCCTGGACGACGCGCTGCTGGACAGCTTCGGCTACGACCGGCCCCGGCCCTCGGTGCGCACCGCGGTGCGCACCGCCCTGAAAGTGCGGGCCAGGGCCGTGCGGCTGCTCCCGCCGCGCCGTACTCCCCACTACGCCCGGCAGAACCCGGAGATCAAGGGCTACCCCGATGGCTACCGGGTCGCCGAGCTGGGGACCTTCCCCACGCCCCGTCGGCTGGGCAGTTGCCCCGTTCACCCCGTGGGCGGCGACGCTTCCCAGGAGGACCCGGCTTCGTCCTGACCGGTTGCGGTCCGTCCGGGCGCCTCACCCCCGGCGGACCGCCAGCGCCAGATAGCGGGCGTCCTCGTCGACGTACCGGACGAGGTCCCAACCGCTGCCGGCCAGCAGGGGACGCAGGTTGGGTTCGGCCCTGAGGTCGCCGGGGGTGAGCGGGTGCCCCTTGCGGGCCGCGAGGGCCGCCCGCCCGACGGGGTGGAAGAGCGCGAGCCGACCACCGGGGCGGACCACCCTGGCGAGTTCGGCCAATCCTGCCCCGGAGTCGGGCAGATGGGAGATCAGCCCGGCGCCGAACACCGCGTCCAGCGCGGCGGACGGCAGCGGCAGCCGGGTCACGTCGGCGTGCAGCAGGGCCGCACAGGCGTCGCGTCCGGCCCGTACGGCGGCCACCAGCATCTCAGGGGTGAGATCGGCCCCCAGTACCGTCCCACGGGCCCCCACGGCCGCTCTGAGGGCCGGCAGGGCGCGTCCGGTGCCGCAGCCGGCGTCCAGTACCCGCTGACCCTCGCACAGGCCCAGTTCGGCAACGCCGGCGGCGTAGGCGGGGCCGTCATCGGGGAACTTGGCGTCCCAGCCGGCGGCGCGTGCGCCGAAGAACGCGCGGACGTCGTGCGGGTGACTGGTGGGCAGACTGTTCATCGGTCTCCTCAGGTGCGGTGGGACGGTGGGCCAGCGGCGCGGTGACGGCGTAGAGGACGCCCGCGACGAGCAGCGCGGCCACCACCCCGATGTTCATGGCGCCCGGCGTGCCGTGCGCGGCACGGTCGGTGAGCAGAAAACCCACGGCCCGGGCGATGTTGGGATCGGCCGAGGTGACCAGGCCGAGCCCGACGACGCTGGCGACGGTGAGCGAGAGGACCGCGGGCCACCCTGCGGAGGGTGCCGCCGACGGCCCGGAACGGGAGCGGCGGCCGCGCCACCGTGCCACCAGGAAGACCGCGGTCCACGCGGCCATCGCCACCCCCACGACGGACAGGAACGCCTGGAACGTGGCGAAGAAACCGGGCGAGACGAACAGCACGTACCAGCCGCCGACGGCCATCAGCGCCCCGTCCACCAGCACCGCCAAGTGCCGGCGTACGGGCACCCCGAGGGCCAGCAGCGACATCCCCGAGCTGTAGATGTCCATGATCGCCCCGGAGGCGAACCCGCCGATGGCGGTCAGCAGATAGGGCACCAGGAACCACGTGGGCAGTGCCGCGGCGAGCGCGCCCACGGGGTCCGCGGCGGCCGCGGCGGCGAGCTTCGGGTCGCCGGCGTTCAGCAGTACCCCGAAGACCAGCAGCACCACGGGGGCGAGCACTCCGCCCAGAGTCGTCCAGCCGGTGATCGCCCGGCCGCTGCTGTCGAGGGGAAGGTAACGGCTGTAGTCCGCACCGCAGTTGACCCACCCCAGCCCCAGCAGGGTCATCGCGAAGACCACGCCCCCGACGGCCGTGCCGAAGCCGCCCGGCCGGCCCTCCAGGAGCGCGGAGGGGTGGATCCGGCCGGCCGTCAGCACCATGTAGGCCACGGTCATCACCGTGATGGCGGCGGTCAGGTACTTCTGCACCTTCATGATCAGCGCGTGCCCGTAGACGCCCACGACCACCACCGACACTGCGGTCACCGCGAAGCACAGCGCCTGCGCCCCGGTGGTCGGCGTCCGCCCGTCCGCCCGGGCGAAGAGCGCCGGCGAGACGCGCGCCAGGACGGTGGCGCCGCCCAGGGAGGAGAGCGCGACCAGCACCGTCTCCCAGCCGACGTTGGAGACGTAACCGAACACGGTGGGCAGCTTGTTGCCCTGCCGGCCGAACGCGGCCCGCCCGATGGCCATGGTGGGCGCCCCCGTCCGCGCCCCGGCCACCGACACCAGGCCGACCAGGACGAACGACAGCACATAGCCGACCGTCCCGGTCACCACCGCCTGCCAGGCATTGAGGCCGAGACCCATGACGTAGATCCCATAGGCGATGCCGAGCAGCGACAGCCCGGAGGCGGCCCACGGCCAGAACAGCGAACGGGGCGTGCCGTGCCGCTCGGTGTCCGGTACCGGATCGATGCCGTTGCGCTCCACGGCCGACGCCGAGGTGTTCGACCCGGTGGGCGTGGTGTGCCGCTCCGGTGACCGGGGGGCCTGCTGCTGCGTCATGCGCACATGATTCCCCATGGACGGCATCGCCGGGGAACGTCTGTACGGAGACGGCCGCGCGCTGCGACATGGCCGAAAACCCCGTCGTGAAACGACGGCAGGACGGCTTTCCCGAATCCGGGGAAATCCCGATCAGCGGGAGGTACGGTCCTCGCCAAGGATTGCCGGACGGCACACGGTGCCGCCCCCGGCCCCGTTGCTGCGCCCTGGATCCGCCCCCTCCCCGCGCCGCGCGCGACCCCGCCCCCCGCACCCCGAAGGAGACGGCCGATGAACGCCGTACAAGGGACCCCGGAGGCAATAGCCCCCGCCCCCGCCCCCGAACTGGCCCTGAAGGTCTTAGTCGCGGGCGGATTCGGAGCGGGCAAGACGACGTTGGTGGGCGCGGTCAGCGAGATCCGCCCGCTGCGCACCGAGGAGCGCCTCAGCGAGGCCGGCCGGGTGGTCGACGACAACGGGGGAGTGACGGGGAAGACCACCACCACGGTGGCGATGGACTTCGGCCGGATCACCATCAGGACGGGGCTCTCCCTGTACCTCTTCGGCACCCCGGGCCAGGACCGCTTCTGGTTCCTGTGGGACGACCTGTCGGAGGGCGCCCTGGGCGCCGTGGTGCTGGCCGACACCCGGCGGCTCCAGGACTGCTTCACGACCGTCGACTACTTCGAGCGCCGCGCCCTCCCGTTCGTGGTGGCCGTCAACTGCTTCCCGGGGGCCGGGTTCTACGGGGCGGACGAGGTCTCCCGCGCCCTGGACCTGGACCGCGGTACGCCGGTCGTGCTGTGCGACGCCCGGGACCGCGACTCGGGCAAGGAGGTGCTGGTCCGGCTCGTCGAGCACGCGGGGCGGAGGCACTCCGGCCGGCAGCCGGGGCCGGTGGGCTGAACCGCCCGGAGGACGGAGCGCCGACCGCTCGCCGGGGACAGGGAACGCCGGAGGGTCCGCACACCCCGCGGGCTCAGTCGGCGACGTCGGCGAGCGCCACCACCTTGTCGATGCGGACCCGCACCACCAGTTCACCCGGGACGCCGTTGCGGGCCCCGTACTCCTCCGCACGCTCCTCGCCCATGTACCGGGCCGCGATCCGGGTCGCCCAGTGCCGGACCTCCGACAGCTCTTCGCCGAGCTCCGCCGTGCCCTGCACGACCACGAACGCGAACGGCGGCCGGTCGTCGTCGACGCACAGTGCCACCCTGCCGTCGCGGGCGAGATTGCGGCCCTTGACCGTCTCCTTGCCGGTGTTGAACACCAGCGCGTCGCCGTCCAACAGGAACCACACCGGCGCGATGTGCGGGCTGCCGTCGGCCCGCACGGTCGACAGTTTTCCGGTCCGGGTGCCCTCGGAAAGGAACGCCCGCCACTCGTCCTTCGTCATTGTGTGTGCCATGCCGCCATCCTCGCCGCCGGTGGAATCCGGAGGTACAGGGCACGCCGGTGCGCGGAGCCGCTTGCCGAGACGGCGGAGGTGGGACAGGCTGGCACGGCGGCCCGCGACGGGCTGCGGACTGCCGTCCGGCCACATCCGCGGACGGGGACACGGGGAGGAACGGGCATGGCACTGAGCAGCGGACTCGACTGGCTGCTGGACGACCTGACCAAACGGGTGGAGAAGGTTCGGCACGCCCTGGTGCTGTCCAACGACGGCCTGGTGACCAGCGCGAGCCAGGGACTGGAGCGGGAGGACGCCGAGCATCTGGCGGCGGTCGCCTCGGGACTGCACAGCCTCGCGAAGGGATCGGGGCTCCACTTCGGGGTCGGGCGGGTGCGCCAGACCATGGTCGAGTTCGACGACGGGGTGTTGTTCGTGACGGCCGCGGGGGACGGCAGCTGCCTGTGCGTGCTGGCCGGTGCCGACTCCGACATGGGCCAGATCGCCTACGAGATGACGCTGTTGGTCAACCGCGTCGGGGAGCATCTGGGCGTCGCGGCCCGCCGGCCGGAGAGTTATCCACAGGCATCAGGCGAGCGTTGACACACTGTCACCGCCCGCGGCTATCGTCGTAACCGTCAGTGATCGACGACTGAGTCGCAGGGGGAAGCACCATGACGGTGACAGTGATGTGTGACGGGCGGCAGACGCTCTCGACGGCGCGTGCCGCCCAGGAACTCGAGCTGCGGACCGGTGAGTTCGAACTCGCCACCCAGCTCGGAGAAGTACGGACGGTCCCGGCCGAGCCCGACCGCCGGCCGGGAAGCGCCGGGCCGCCCGCCCGACGCCGGGTACCGGCGGAGGAGATCGCCCGGCTCCAGGCCGAGCCGGGCTTCCCGGAGAGCCTCCGGGCTCGTGTCCGCGCGGTCACCACCAACGAGGCGGCCGCACTGATGGGTATCGGCCCCGGCCGGGCGCTGCGGCTGACCAGGGCCGGTTGCGTGGGCCCCGTCCGCTTCTATGTGAACCGCTTCGGCGCGGTGGTCTGGCTCTATCTCGCCTCGGAGATCGCCGAGTTCGCCGAGCGCGAGCCCGAACTCCTGCGGGGCAACACCCCCGCCGCGATGCGGGTGATGCTCACCAGCGGACAGGACTGGCGGGCCCGCCAGTGGCGCAGCCGCCGGGTCGCCCAGCTGATGGGACGGGCCGAGGACCCGTGGGAGTCGGCCGCGGTGATCGCCGCCGTCCTCCCGCCGGAAGAACTCGCCTCGGTGGCCGAGGACCCGCTGGAGCGCGACCTGCTGCGCCGCCTCCGGCCCGTCCTCGCCTCGATGATCACGGCGACGCCGGCGGCCCGGCAGGCATTCGAACGGACCCTGACGGCCGAGGAGTTCGACGAGGTGCTGTGGTACCGCGTCAATCTCTCCCGGTCCCTGGAAACCGCCCGCCGCGAGGATCCCGGCCGGGTCCGCCCCGGTCGGCCGTCGAGCCGGGGGGCGTGCCAGGAGAACAGCCCGGTCTGGACGTCGGAGGCCAGAAACCTCTTGCCGCGCCGGTAGTGCCGATGGGGCCGCCGGGCTGCGGTGCGGGGTGGTACGCGGAGCCGGACCGGACAGGAGAGTCGCCGGGCGGCTGACGGCGGATGCCGACCGCCGTCGGTCAGCCGCGCGGCTCCCCGGGGTCGGCGCGGTCCGCCACCACGGTCCGCGCGATGGTGGACAGGGTCAGCGTCCGCCCCTCGCCGACGACCAGCCAGCCCTTCTCCAGCAGGGACTGCAGCAGGGGCCGGACCTCGTCGCCCAGTTCGTCCGCCAGGTCGTCGTCGGTGGGCGGCGCGCCCGCCCGGAGGCGGCCGGCGAGACGCCGGACGACGGTCTCCTCCGCCGCGCTGATGCTGAAGTCCATGAGGCCAGCGTAGGAGGGGCCGGCGCCCGCCGCCCAAGAGCCCCTCACCCGTCGAGCCGGCGGAACAGCCCCTCCTGCACGACGGACACCAGCAGTCGGCCGGCGCGGTCGTAGATGCGGCCGCGGGCCAGGCCCCGGCCGCCGGTGGCGACGGGCGACTCCTGGTCGTAGAGGAACCACTCGTCCGCCCGGAAGGGGCGGTGGAACCACATCGCGTGATCGAGGGAGGCCATGTCGAAACCACGCGGGCCCCACAGGGGCTCGATCGGGATGCGGACCGCGTCCAGCAGCGTCATGTCGCTGGCGTACGTCAGGGCGCAGGTGTGCACCAGCGGGTCGTCGCCCAGGGGGCCGACGGCGCGCATCCAGACCGCGCTGCGCGGTTCCGCGCCCTCGATCTCGTCGGGCGTCCAACGCAGCCGGTCGACGTACCGGATGTCGAACGGCTGCCTGCGGGCCATCCGCTCCAGCGCCTCGGGCAGGCCGCCCAGGTGGGCGCGGACCTCTTCCGAGACGTTCGGCAGTTCTTCCGGGTCGGGGACGGCCCGGCGCATCGGCAGTTGGTGTTCGAAGCCGGTTTCCGGCTTGTGGAAGGAGGCGGTCAGAGTGAAGATCGTGCGTCCCTGCTGGACGGCGACGACCCGGCGCGTGGTGAAGGACCGCCCGTCGCGCACCCGCTCGACCTGGTACACGATCGGCACCCCCGGCCGGCCCGGCCGGAGGAAGTACGCGTGCAGCGAGTGGACCGGGCGGTCCCCTTCCGTGGTCCGCCCGGCGGCCACCAGCGCCTGGCCGGCGACCTGCCCGCCGAAGACCCGCTGGAGGCTCTCGTGCGGGCTGCGGCCCCGGAAGATGTTCACCTCGATCTGCTCCAGGTCCAGCAGATCGACCAGCTTCTCGGCCGGATTCGTCATGACCGGTGGCCCTCCGTCGTCTCCTTCGGCGGCCTCGGTCGAAGCCGTCGGCTCACAGCTGTCCCACGTCGGTGACCCGGACCACCGCGCGCCCCTCCTCGTCGGACGCTGCCAGGTCCACCTCGGCCGAGATGCCCCAGTCGTGGTCGCCCTTCGGATCGGCGAAAGTCTGCCGCACCCGCCACAGCCCGTGCGCGGTGTCCTCCTCGATCCGCAGGAGTTTCGGGCCGCGGGCGTCCGGGCCGGTGCCCAGCTCCTCGTACTCGTCCCAGTAGGCGTCCATCGCGTCACCCCAGGCGTCGGCGTCCCAGCCGGACTCGCCGTCCAGCTCGCCGAGTTCCTCGACCTTGTCCAGCGCCGCGAGCTCCACCCGGCGGAACAGCGCATTGCGGACCAGCACCCGGAAGGCCCGCGCGTTGGCGGTGACCGGCCGTACCTGGTCGGCCCGCTCGGCCGCCTGGTCCGCGGTCTCCTCCTCCGGGTTCGCCAACTGCTCCCACTCGTCCAGCAGGCTGGAGTCGACCTGGCGGACCATCTCGCCCAGCCACGCCACGATGTCCTGGAAGTCCTCCGACTTCAGATCGTCCGGCACGGTGTGGTCCAGCGCCTTGTACGCACTGGCCAGGTAGCGCAGCACGATGCCCTCGGTGCGCGCCAGCTCGTAGAAGGAGGTGAACTCCGTGAAGGTCATGGCGCGTTCGTACATGTCGCGGATGACCGACTTCGGGGACAGCGGGTGGTCGCCGACCCACGGGTGGCTCTTGCGGTAGAGGCCGTAGGCGTGCGAGAGCAGCTCGTCCAGCGGCTTGGGGTACTCGACGTCCATGAGGCGCTCCATGCGCTCCTCGTACTCGACGCCGTCGGCCTTCATCTGGGCGACCGCCTCGCCGCGCGCCTTGTTCTGCTGGGCGGCCAGGATCTGCCGCGGGTCGTCCAGCGTGGACTCCACCACCGAGACCATGTCCAGCGCGTACGACGGCGACTGCGGGTCGAGCAGGTCGAACGCGGCCAGTGCGAACGTCGACAGCGGCTGGTTGAGCGCGAAGTCCTGCTGGAGGTCGACGGTGAGGCGGACGATCCGGCCCTCCGCGTCCGGCTCCGGGAGCCGCTCGACGATCCCGCCGTCCACCAGCGAGCGGTAGATCGCGATGGCGCGGCGGATGTGCCGCAGCTGGTTCCGGCGCGGCTCGTGGTTGTCCTCCAGCAGCCGCCGCATCGCCTCGAAGGCGTTGCCCGGCCGGGCGATCACCGACAGCAGCATCGCGTGCGTCACCCGGAAACGCGAGGTCAGCGGCTCGGGGTCGGAGCCGATGAGCTTCTCGAAGGTGTTCTGGCTCCAGTTGACGAAGCCCTCCGGCGCCTTCTTGCGGACCACCTTGCGGCGCTTCTTCGGGTCGTCGCCGGCCTTCGCCAGCGCCTTCTCGTTCTCGATGACATGCTCCGGGGCCTGCGCCACCACGAAGCCCGCGGTGTCGAAGCCGGCCCGCCCGGCGCGCCCGGCGATCTGGTGGAACTCCCGCGCCCGCAGGGTCCGCACCCGGGTCCCGTCGTACTTGGTCAGCGCGGTGAACAGCACCGTGCGGATGGGGACGTTGACGCCCACGCCGAGCGTGTCGGTGCCGCAGATCACCTTGAGCAGACCGGCCTGCGCCAGCTTCTCCACCAGCCGCCGGTACTTCGGCAGCATGCCCGCATGGTGTACGCCGATGCCGTGCCGGACGAACCGGGAGAGGTTCCGCCCGAACTTGGTGGTGAACCGGAAGTTGCCGATGAGCTTGGCGATCTCGTCCTTCTCGGCGCGGGTGCACATGTTGATGCTCATCAGCGCCTGCGCCCGTTCCACGGCGGCGGCCTGGGTGAAGTGCACGATGTAGACCGGGGACTGGCGGGTCTCCAGCAGCTCGGTCAGCGTCTCCGTCATCGCCGAGCTGCGGTACTCGTACGACAGCGGCACGGGCCGGGTCGCGGAGCGGACCACCGCGGTGGGCTTGCCGGTGCGCCGGGTCAGGTCCTCCTCGAAGCGCGACATGTCGCCGAGCGTCGCCGACATCAGCACGAACTGCGCCTGCGGCAGCTCCAGCAGCGGGATCTGCCAGGCCCAGCCGCGGTCCGGTTCGGCGTAGAAGTGGAACTCGTCCATCACGACCTGGCCGATGTCGGCGTGCTTGCCGTCACGCAGCGCGATCGAGGCGAGCACCTCGGCGGTGCAGCAGATCACCGGGGCGTCGGAGTTGACCGAGGCGTCGCCGGTGAGCATGCCGACGTTCTCGGTGCCGAAGAGCTTGCACAGGTCGAAGAACTTCTCCGAGACCAGCGCCTTGATGGGCGCGGTGTAGAAGGTGACCTGGTCGTTGGCGAGGGCGGTGAAGTGCGCGCCGGCCGCCACCAGGCTCTTCCCGGAGCCGGTGGGGGTGGACAGGATGACGTTCGCCCCCGAGACCACTTCGATCAGCGCCTCCTCCTGGGCAGGGTAGAGCGCGATGCCCTGCTGTTCGGCCCAGCCCGAAAAGGCTTCGAAGAGGGCGTCGGGGTCGGCGGTGTTCGGCAGATGATCGATGAGGGTCACGCCCCCCATACTGCCTGCCTTCGGCCCGGATCCGGGAACTGGTGCTCCGGAAGGAGATCAACCGGGCCCCGGCGGCGGCTCCGGAGGCTGGATCGGCACCCCCGCGCGGCGGGACCCGGACCCCTCGCGCACGGGCGTGTACGGATCGTGTTCAGTGCGTCGCCCGGTCGTGCCGCGGTGTGGCACCCGCTCCACTCCCGGAGATCATCTGACGCTACGCTGAGTTGCCGATCAGGCGTCAGAAGCGCAGAACAAGGGGTGGGGAACGACCATGATGGGACCGGCGCACTCGCTGTCCGGAGCCGCGGCCTGGCTGGGGGTGGGGGCGGCGGCCTACGGCGCCGGTTATCCGATGCCGTGGCCCGTTTTGGTCAGCGGTGCCTTGATCTGTGCCGGAGCGGCCCTCGCTCCGGACCTCGACCACAAGGCTGCCACGATCTCGCGCGCCTTCGGGCCGCTCTCGCGTGGGCTGTGCGAGATCGTCGACACCCTCTCGCACGCTGTCTACAAGGCGACCAAGATGCGCGGCGACTCGCACCGTGCGGGCGGCCACCGGACGCTGACCCACACCTGGCTGTGGGCGGTGCTGGTCGGCGGCGGGATGTCGCTGCTGGCCATGGTGGGCGGGCGCTGGGCGGTGCTCGGCATCCTCTTCGTGCACATGGTGCTCGCCATCGAAGGGCTGCTGTGGCGGGCGGCGCGGGTCTCCAGCGATGTGCTGGTGTGGCTGCTCGGCGCGGCGTCGGCGTGGATACTGGCCGAGGTGATGGACCAGCCGGGGCAGGGCGCGAGCTGGCTGTTCGCCGAGCCGGGGCAGCAGTACCTCTGGCTCGGCCTGCCGATCATGCTGGGTGCGCTGGTGCACGACATCGGCGACGCGCTGACGGTCTCGGGCTGCCCGATTCTGTGGCCCATCCCGATCGGCCGCAAGCGCTGGTACCCGCTGGGCACGCCGAAGCCGATGCGCTTCCGGGCCGGCAGCTGGGTGGAACTGAAGGTGCTGATGCCGGCGTTCATGCTGCTGGGCGGGATCGGCGCCCTGGGGGCGATGGGCTACATCTGATCTGTCCGACCGCTCTGGTCCCCCTGATCCGTCTGATCTGTGCGATCGGGCCGGGCCGGTGCCCCGGTCCGGTGCCGTTGCCGAGTCGCGCCCTGCGGCCTCGTGGGGCGTCACCTGCGCAAGGGCCGCACTTTCGTCGGTGTCGGCCGGCTCCGCCGAAACGGCAGAGCCGGCCGAAATGGTGGATGTGGCGTGTAGGCGACCGGAGCGCCGCCGGCCGCTGGCCGACAGGCGGTGGTGCCTCCGCGGCCGGTTCGCTGACAGTGCGTGAGGAGACCGGACGTGGTGGCACCGGTCCGGGTGGGCGGAGTCGTGGTGACGCAGCGTGTCGTCGGGCACCTTGGGGCCTCGGGCACCTCGGGGAGTCGCCGGGAACGGGGCGCGGGGCATGGCCGCAGCACCACCTGCGGCGTCTGCGGCGTATGCGGTGCTCCGACGGGCCTGCGCCCGGTGTCAGCCGGGGGAGCGGCGCCCGCCCGGCAGTGGTTCGCCGGGCGGGGTCTGACGGGTCGTGGAGATTGGGGCCGGGCGTCCGCCGTGGGTCAGCCGTGCCAGGAGCGCCACAGTGCCGCGTAGGCGCCGCCGGTGGCGACGAGGTCGCGGTGGCTGCCCAGTTCGGTGATCCGGCCGTCCTCGACGACCGCGATGACGTCGGCGTCGTGGGCGGTGTGCAGCCGGTGGGCGATGGCCACGACCGTGCGTCCGTCCAGCACCCGGCCCAGCGAACGTTCCAGGTGGCGGGCGGCGCGCGGGTCCAGGAGCGAGGTCGCCTCGTCCAGTACGAGGGTGTGCGGATCGGCCAGGACGAGGCGGGCCAGCGCGATCTGCTGGGCCTGCGCCGGCGTCAGGGCCGTGCCACCGGAGCCGACCTCGGTCTCCAGACCGTCGGGCAGGGCGCGGGCCCAGGCGTCCGCGTCCACCGCGCCCAGCGCCGCCCAGAGTTCGGCGTCGGCGGCGTCCGTGCGGGCCAGCAGCAGGTTGTCCCGCAGCGTGCCGACGAAGACGTGGTGCTCCTGGTTGACCAGCGCGACGTGTTCCCGGACGCGTTCGACGGGCATCGCGGAGAGCTCGGCACCGCCCAACGACACCGAGCCGGCCCGCGGGCCGTAGATGCCCGCCAGCAGCCGGCCCAGGGTGGACTTCCCGGCGCCGGACGGGCCGACCAGCGCCACCCGGCTGCCCGGGCGGACACTCAGCGAGACCTGCCGCAGCACGTCCACGCCGGCGCGGTAACCGAAGCTGACGTCCTCGGCGCGCACGTCCCGGCCGCCGGGGACCACCGAGGCGTCGGCGGCCTCCGGTTCGATCTCGCGCACGCCGACGAGCCGGGCCAGCGACACCTGGGCCACCTGGAGCTCGTCGTACCAGCGCAGGATGAGGTTGACGGGGTCGGTGAGCATCTGCGCCAGCAGCGCGCCGGTGGTCAGCTGCCCCGGCGTGAGCCAGCCGTGCAGCACGAACACCCCGCCGAGCGCCACGACCGTGCCGAGGACCAGTACGTGGGTGACGTTGATGACCGGGAAGAGCACCGAGCGGAGGAAGAGGGTGTAGCGCTCCCACTGGGTCCAGGTGCGGATCCGGTGCTCCGACAGGGCGATCCGGCGGGCACCCATACGGTGTGCCTCGATGGTGCGGCCGGCGTCCACGGACTCGGTGAGGACGGCCGAGACCGCGGCGTACCCGGCGGCCTCGGAGCGGTAGGCGGACGGTGCACGCTTGAAGTACCAGCGGCAGCCGACCAGCAGCACCGGCAGCGCGATCAGCACGGACAGCGCCAGCGGCGGCGCGGTGGCGGCGAGCCCGCCGAGCAGCAGACCGGCCCAGACGACGCCGATCGCCAGCTGCGGCACGGCCTCCCGCATCGCCTCGGCGAGCCGGTCGATGTCGGTGGTGATCCGGGACAGCAGATCTCCGGTGCCGGCCCGCTCCAGGACGCCCGGCGGCAGCGCCACCGACCGGACCAGGAAGTCCTCGCGGAGGTCCGCCAGCATCCGCTCGCCGAGCATCGCCCCGCGCAGCCGCACCATGCGGACGAACACGGTCTGGACGACCAGGGCGAGCGCGAACAGGGCCAGTGTGCGGCCGAGTTGGATCTGCCCGCCGCGGCCGGCGGACAGGTCCTCGACGAGGCCGCCGAGCAGATACGGGCCGGCCATCGAGGCAACGACCGCGACGGCGTTGACGGTGGCCAGGAGGGTGAAGTCCCGGCGGTGGCGGCGGATCAGCTCGGAGGCATAGGCGCGCACCGTCGCCGGCGAGCCCACCGGCAGGGTGGCGGCGGTCCGGGGCGTGCCGGGGTCGTGCTCCGGCGGAGCCAGGCCGATCATGCGGACTCCTCTAGGGCGGTGTGGTCGGGGCGGGGCGCCGGCGGGCCCGGGACGGGGTCCGGTGCGCGGGTGACGACGGCGCGGTATTCGGGGTGGGTGCGCAGCAGTTCGCGGTGCGGGGCCTCACCGGCGACCTTGCCCTCCTGGAGGAAGACGACCTGGTCGGCGCGGTCCAGGAGCAGCGGGCTGGAGGTCAGCAGCACGGTCGTGCGGCCCGCCCGGATGTCCCGCAGGCCGTCGGCGACCCGGGCCTCGGTGTGGGCGTCGACGGCGCTGGTCGGTTCGTCCAGCACCAGCACCTCGGGGTCGGCGACCAACGAGCGGGCCAGGGCCAGCCGTTGGCGCTGGCCGCCGGAGAGGGACCGGCCGCGTTCGGTGATGTGGGTGCGCATCGGGTCGCCGGAGTCGTCGGCGGACGCCTGGGCCAGCGCGGCCAGGACATCCCCGCACCGGGCCGCGTCGAGCGCCGCGGCCGTGGTCACCCGCCCCGAGGCCGGGACGTCGAAGAGTTCGCCGAGGGTCCCGGAGAGCAGCACCGGGTCCTTGTCCTGGACGAGGACGGCGGTCCGGGCGGTTTCGCGGGGGAGGTCGTCCAGCGGGACCCCGCCGAGGACGACGGAGAGCTGACGGTACGGCTCCGTTTCGCGGTCGTCCGCCCGGTGGCCGTCCGTCTCGCGGTCGTCCGCGCCGCGGTCGTTCGTCCTCCGGTCGTCCGCCTCCTGGCCGTCGGCGCCGGTGGCCACCGGGACCGCGGCACCGTTCTCCCCGGCCCCGGTCATGGCCGGAGTCGGGCCGGTGTGCGGGGGATGTCCGCCGAGGCGTTCGGCGAGACGTCCCGCGGCGTCGGGGTCGCCGCACACCACGGCGGTCAGCCGGCCGGCCCGGGCGGTCAGCCCGCTGGCCGGGTCGTGGAGGTCGCCGGACAGGGCTTCCGGGTCGGCGGGGAGCCCCTCGGGGCCGGCCGATCGGCCACCGGTCGGGCGGCTCAGTGCCAGGACGCGTGCCGTGCGCCCGGCCGACGGACGGGAGAACGACCACGCCATGGTGATCTCCTCGAAGTGGCGCAGCGGGTACAGCAGGAAGGCCACCGCGCCGTAGATGGTGACGAGTTCACCGACCGTGATCCGACCGTCGAGGGCGAGCCGGACGCCGTGCCAGACCACCGCGATCAGCAGCAGGCCGGGCAGGGCGACCTGTATGGCCGAGATCAGCGACCACATGCGGGCACTGCGGACGGCGGCCCGGCGGACCTCCTGGGAGGCGCTGCGGTAGCGGCCGAGGAACAGCTCCTCGCCGCCGATGCCGCGCAGCACCCGCAGCCCGGCGACGGCGTCCGAGGCGAGTTCGGTGGCCCGGCCGGCCTTCTCGCGCTGGACGTCGGCGCGTCGGGTGGCCGGCGGCAGCAGCGGGAGGACGGCCAGGGCCAGCAGGGGCGTGCCGAGGGCCACGATGAAACCCAACTGCGGCTGGTAGACGACGAGTGCCAGGCAGACGCCGACCGAGGCCACCAGGGCCGCGCCGAAACGGGAAAGCGTCTCGACGAACCATCCGATGCGCTCCAGGTCGCCGGTGCTGACGGCGACGATCTCGCCGGCCGCCACCCGCCGGGTCATCGCCCCGCCCAGTTCCGCGGTCTTGCGGGCGAGCAGCTGCTGCATCCGGGCCACCGTGACGATCCAGTTGGCCACGGCCGCGCGGTGCAGCATGACGTCGCCGGCCGCGACCAGCGCGCCGAGCAGCGCCAGCAGGCCGCCCGCCAGCGCCAGCCGGGCCCCGTCGCCGTCCACCGCGGCCTGCACGGCGAGGCCCACCGGCAGCGGGAACGCGGCCGTCGCGGCCATGTGCACCAGCCCCCAGAAGAGGGCCTTGGCGTGCCCGCCGAGTTGCTGACGGCACAGCCACACGAGGAATCTGCCGCCCGTGCGGACGTCGGGGACGCCGGGGTCGGGGTGGGGAAGATCGCGAATGCGCATGATGTCCAAGGAGTCGTCGCGGCGAGTGGAGGTCGGCCGAGCGTCTCGGCGGACCGGGGGAGGTGGTGTGGTCGTCGGCGGTGGGGCGGTGGCGCGTCCTCCGGGCAGGCCGATATGGCCTCGCGCCCCGCGATGGCGGGCCCCGGCGCGAGCGGAGGCACAGGGAAGGGTGGCGTGCCGGGCGGCCCGACTTCAAACGGTTTTCCCTGAAAGGAGGTAAAGCCGAGGGATCTCCCGCGTTCGTGCAGGACGGCGGGCCCGGCGGCTGACCGGTTGTCAGCGGGTGGTGGCAGCATGGACGGCATGCGGACAGTGCGTGGTGCGGTACGGGCGGCGGCGGTGGCCGCGGCGGCGACGGTCCTCCTGGCGGGGTGCGGAGCCGGTGGCGAGGACGGCAGGAACGGCCAGGACGGCAGGGGTTCCGGGGGCAAGGGGGCCGGCGCGCTCGAGCGTCCCGGCGGGGGTGCGGCCGCCGCGGGCTCGGACACCAGCCGCCGCGGGGAGATCCCCGAGGTCGGCCCCGCCCTCCGTTCGCGGATCCCGGCCGCCACCCGTCAGGTCGTCGCGGTCCACGGCGCGGGGCCCGACTCCCCGGACTCGACGGTGGAGTTGTACGAGAAGGGCGCCGACGGGTGGGTCCGCAAGGGCAGTTGGCCGGCGCACAACGGACGGCGCGGCTGGACGGTGGACCACCACGAGGACGACCAGCGCAGCCCGGTCGGGGTCTTCGCGCTGACCGACGCGGGCGGTGTGCTGCCCGATCCCGGGACCCGGCTGCCCTACACGCACTCGACGGCCTTCACCCCGCCCGCCTACTGGTCGAAGAACACCCGCCACGACTTCGACTACGTGGTGGCCATCGACTACAACCGGGTCGCCGGGACGTCCCCGTTGGATCCCACGCGTCCTCAGGGGCAGTCCAAGGGCGGCGGGGTCTGGCTCCATCTGGACCACGGCAGCGGGACGTCGGCCTGTGTCAGCGTGGCGAAGTCCGCGATGGAGGCGCTGCTGCGGGCGCTCGATCCGGCGCGGCACCCGGTGGTGGTGATGGGGGACCGGGCGCATCTCGCCGGCTGAACCCGCTGCTCCCGCCCCGGAGGGCGGCGGGCAACGGTCGGCGCGCAGCAGCCAGGGGGGCGGCGGACGGAAGGTGGGCGGCGGCCGCTCCTTGGATCAAGCTCCAAGATTTCCGGGGAAGTTGCACGGTCCTCTTTCGGCAGTAACGACAACCGGCCATAGTGACGGGCCGCGGAAGTTTGTTTCCGCATTTCAAAACCCGTCCATGGAGGAGTGCCTGTGCCGCACGCCACCGGAAGCCTCGCCCGCCGCGCCGGGCGGGTGCTGCGTACCAGCCTGTTCGTCCAGGTGCTGCTCGCCCTGCTGCTCGGTGTCCTGGTCGGGCGCCTCTGGCCGCAGGCGGGCACCTCGCTCCAACCGCTCGGCGACGGCTTCGTCCGCCTCATCAAGGCGGTCATCTCCCCGCTCGTCTTCTGCGTCGTCGTCGCCGGGATCACCAAGGCCGGGGACCTCAGGTCGTTCGGCCGGATCGGCGTCAAGGCGCTGATCTGGTTCGAGGTGGCGACCAGCATTGCCCTGGTCGTGGGCCTGTTGGCGGGCAACGTCTTCAGCCCGGGCGCCGGGATGCACGTCGATCCGGCCTCCCTCGACAAGGGGGCGGTGGACGCGAAGACCGGTGGCGGAAAACTGCCCTCCCCGGCCCAGTTCGTCCTGGAGGCGCTGCCCAACAGCGCGGTCGGCGCGTTCGCCGAGAACTCGCTGCTCCAGGTGCTGGTCCTGGCCTGCCTGGTGGGCGCGGCGCTGCTGCACCTCGGGCAGAAGCGGGTGCCCCAGTTGCTGCCGCTGATCGAGCAGACCCAGGACGTGGTCTTCACCATCGTCGGCTACCTCATGCGGCTCGCCCCGCTCGCCGTCTTCGGGGCCACCGCCCATCTCGTCGGCCAGTACGGGCTGGGCGCGATGTCGACGTACGGCAAGCTGATCGCGGTCTGCTACGGCGTCGCGCTGGTCTTCCTCGTGCTGCTGGGGCTGGCCCTCAAGGCCGTCACCGGGCTCAGCCTGTGGAAGTTCGTCCGCTACACCCGCGAGGAGCTGCTGCTGGCGCTGGGCACCGGCTCCAGCGAGACGGTGATGCCGCTTGATGATGCAGAAGCTGCGGGCGGCCGGCTGCCGGGACGACGCGGTCGGTCTGGTGCTGCCCACCGGCTACTCCTTCAACCTCGACGGCGCCGCCATCTACCTCTCCGTCGGGACGCTCTTCATCGCCCAGGCCATCGGCGTGCACCTCTCGCTCGGCCAGCAGATCACCGTCGTCCTGGTGCTGATGCTGACCAGCAAGGGCATGGCGGGGGTGCCCGGTTCGGCGTTCCTGGCACTGTCCGCGACCGCCTCCGCGCTGGGCGTCATCCCGGCCGCCGCGGTCGCCCTGCTGCTCGGCGTCGACCGGATCATGGACTCCATGCGGGTGGCGACCAACCTGCTCGGCAACTGCGTCGCGGTCTTCGCGGTGTCCCGCTGGGAGGGTGCGCTGGACCGGGTGACGGCGAAGCAGGTGCTGGCCGGCGCCGCCCCGTCCGGCCGGGTACGGCAGCAGTCGGCCACCGCACCCGTCGACCGGGACGAGCCGGACGGCGCCGCCCTCGCCTCCGGCGAGAAGTGACCCGCGTGCCGGACGCACCCCCGGGGAGGGCGTGAACTCCCGGGGCCCGGTGGTGGATTGCCCGCCATCGGGCCCCGTACCGTCCGGCGGAGGCCCGCGCCCCCGTTACCCGGCGGGCTTCTGCGAGTCCATCCCGGGCCGTGCCTTGCGCCACAGTCCCCGGGTGAAGTCCGGGATCTCCTGCGGGGCGCCCTGTGCCCTGATCGAGCGGTCGCTGAGCGGCAGTGGTGCCGACCACGTCGCCGCGTCGTAGACGTCGAAGTCCGGTACCAGACCCAGTTTCAGACACTGCGTCAGCCGCAGGACGAGCATGTAGTCCATACCGCCGTGGCCACCGGGCGGGTTGGCGTGCTCCTTCCACAGCCAGTGGTCCCACTCCGCGTACCGGCCGAAGTCGCCCCACTCGTCGTTGCCCTGGTCGGGCTCCAGGTAGATCCGCTCGGGGTAGTCCTCGAAGAGTCCCTTCGTCCCGCCGAGGCTGTTGATCCGGCTGTACGGGTGCGGCGTGGAGACATCGTGCTCCAGCCGGATCACCCGCCCCTTGGCGGTCTGTAGCAGGCTGATCGTCCGGTCGCTCTCGATGTAGGACTCCTTCCAGCTGGGATCGCCGGGCGGCATGTGCTCCTTGCGGTACGCGGCCAGGCCCCGCGCCGGTGTGCCGAAGCTGGAGATCCGCACCACCCGGTCACCGCGGTTGACGTCCATGTAGTTGGCGACCGGCCCGAACCCGTGGTTGGGGTAGAGGTCGCCGCGCAGCCGGGTGTGCCACAGCCGCCGCCACGGGCCCTCGTAGTACGTGGGGTCGAACATCAGCCCCCGCAGGTCGTGGATGTACGCCCCGGCGCCGTGCAGCAGTTCGCCGAAGAGGCCGGCGTGTGCCATCCGCAGCACCCGCATCTCGTTTCTGCCGTAGCAGCAGTTCTCCAGTTGCAGGCAGTGTCTGCGGGTGCGCTCGGAGAGGTCGACCAGCTCCCACAGCTGTTCCAGGCGCAGCGCCAGCGGGCATTCGGTGCCGACGTGCTTGCCGTTGAGCATGGCGGTCCGCGCCATCTCGAAGTGCCAGTCCCAGGGCGTCGCCGCGTAGACGAAGTCGATGTCGGTGCGTCCGCAGAGGTTCTCGAAGTCGTGGTCGCCGTTGGTGTAGACGGCGGGCGCCGGCTGCCCGGCCCTGGTGACCTTCGCGGCGGCCGCGGCGACCTTGTCCTTGACCGGGTCGCAGAGGGCCACGACCCGGACGTCCGGCATCGCCAGGAAGAGGTCGATCATGCTGCCGCCGCGGTTGCCGAGCCCGATGAGGCCGACGCGGACCGTGCGGTGCGGCTCGAACGGTACCCCGATCATGGTCCGGCCGCCGGGCTTCGGGGCCGGGGCGGCGGCCCGGTCCGGTCCGGCCGCCCCGGGTGCGGCCGCGGCCGCCGGTCCGGTGCCCAGTCCGGCGAGCCCCAGTCCGGCGCCCGCCGCGCCGGCGGTCCACAGGACCGAACGGCGGCTGGGGCCGGTCTCTTCGGGCTCCTGGCTCTGCGGTGGTGCCTCGTGCATCGGTCCTCCAAGGAAGCGGATCGAACGCGGGACAGTCGTGAACCTCGGTGAGGACCCTGACGGTTGGGTGGCCCGGGGCACAAGAGGGCCCATTGGACTCCTGGTTCGCGTACTTGGACTCTTGGGGCATCCACGGAGGTGCCGGCCGTGCTGCCCCGACCGGAGCCGTCAGCGTCTTTCGCAAGAGCCTGAAAAGCCTTGCCGAAAACCTTGACGTGTCCACGCACGAAAAGGCAGGCTCCGAAGCGGAATCCCCCCATGGCGGCCTGGCGCGTGGCTGCTCTCGTGGGCGCGGTCCCCGTGCCCCATGACGAAGGAGCCGCAACGATGCAGCGACACAGGAACCGCGACCGCGCAGTGCCGAAGGAGCCGCACCGGTGGCGCCGTTACCGGGCACGGGGCAGGACGCTGGCCGGGGCGCTGGCCGCGGTCGGTCTCGCCGCCTTCGCCCCCTGGCCCTCGCAGGCCACCCCGCCCGGCGACCGGACCGTCACCGCCACCCTCTTCGAGTGGAAGTACGCCGACGTCGCCAGGGCCTGCACCGGCCAACTCGGCCCGGCCGGCTACGGATACGTCGAGGTCTCGCCCGCCTCCGAGCACATCCAGGGCGACCAGTGGTGGACCTCGTACCAGCCGGTCAGCTACAAGATCGCCGGCCGGCTGGGGGACCGCGACGCGTTCGCCGCCATGATCCGCAGCTGCCACACGGCCGGCGTCAAGGTCATCGCCGACGCCGTCGTCAACCACATGTCGGCCGGATCGGGCACCGGCACCGGCGGCACCCGGTACACCAAGTACAACTACCCCGGCTACTACCAGGACCAGGACTTCCACGGCTGCCGCAAGCCGATCTCCGACTACACCGACCGCGGCGACGTCCAGAACTGCGAACTGGTCGGCCTGGCCGACCTCGACACCGGCAGCGACTACGTCCGCACCACGATCGCCAAGTACCTCGACGACCTGCGGTCACTGGGCGTGGACGGCTTCCGGATCGACGCCGCCAAGCACATCGCCGCCACCGATCTCGCCGCCGTCAAGGGCAAGATGAAGGACCCCGGCTACTGGGTGCAGGAGGTCGTCTACGGTGCCGGCGAGGCGGTCCAGCCCGACGAGTACACCGGCACCGGCGACGTCGACGAGTTCCGCTACGGCACCCACCTCAAGAGCGCCTTCCGGAGCGGCAACCTCGCCCAGCTCAAGTCGGTCGCGGACGGCAAGCTCGGCGGCGACCGGGCCCGGACGTTCGTCGACAACTGGGACACCGAGCGGAACGGTTCGACCCTGACGTACAAGGACGGTGCGGCCTACACCCTCGCCAACGTCTTCATGCTCGCCTCGCCGTACGGTTCGCCGAACGTCTACTCCGGCTACGAGTGGACCGACAAGGACGCCGGTCCGCCCGCCTCCGGCGCCGCCGGCTGGACCGACGAACACGCCAAGCGGGAGATCACCGGGATGGTGGGGTTCCGCAACGCGGTGGGGGCGGCGGAGCTGAACAACTGGTGGGACAACGGGGCCAGTGCCATCGCTTTCGGACGGGGGTCGGCGGGGTTCGTCGCGATCAACTCCGGGGACGGGGCGGTGAGTCGGACGTTTGCGACGTCGTTGCCGGCCGGCACGTATTGCGACGTCGTCGCGGCGGATCCGGCGGCGTGCGACGGGCATACCGTCACGGTCGGGCAGGATGGTTCGGCGCAGCTGACCGTGCCCGGGCACAGTGCCGTGGCGCTGCATATCACTCGCTGACGCTCGCTCGTCCTCAAACGCCGGACGGGCTGGAGTCGTCGTCGGACGGGCCGGGGTTGTCGCCGGACGGGGCGGATGGGCGGGTCGCCCACTCCAGGGACAGCAGGGCCGAGCGGTAGCCTCGGCCGTCCGTGGCGTGGTCCATGCCGATCTCGCACATGCGGTTCGCCGAGAGGTGGGCGTCGAAGGGGCGGGCGGTGACCTCGGCCGCCTCCTTCGCGGTGGCGGACTCGGTCAACTCCCGGTGGAGCAGGCCGCGGTCGCCGGCGAAGGCGCAGCAGCCCGCGTCGTCCGGGACCACCACCTCGCGGGCGCACGCCTCGGCGACCCGCCGCAGCTGATCCTCGTCGCCCAGATGCTGCATGGCGCAGGTGGGGTGGAGGACCGCGGAGCCCAGGGTGCGGTGGATCTCCAGACGGGGGAGGAGGTCGGCGGCCCAGACGACGGAGTCGACGACGGTCAGTTCGGCGTGCAGGGAGCGGTTGAACGGCGTGAGGTGGGGCGCCACTTCGTGGGCCAGGCCGAGGGTGCAGGAGGAGGCGTCCACCACCAGCGGCAGCTGCCCGCCGGCCGTCCAGCCCCAGGCCGCCTCGACGATGCGGTCGGCCATCAGCCGGTTGCCCCGCTCGTAGCCCTTGGAGTGCCAGATGGTGGCGCAGCAGGTGCCGGTGACGTCCGGCGGGATCCACACCGGGCGGCCGGCCCGCCGGCCGAGCGCCACCACCGCCTCGGGGAGGGACGGGCCGTGGTGGCCGGCGGGTTCGCCGAAGATCCGGTTCACACAGGCCGGGTAGTACACGGCGGTCGCGCCGGCGCGCTGCGTGGCGGGCAGCCGGCGGGCCGCGGCGCCGGGGATCTGCGGCAGCCACTCCGGCACCAGGTCGGGGCGGACGGCCCGGCGGGCGGCGCCGGTCGCCGCGGTCAGCCACCGGTCGTCGAGCCGGTCGGCGGCGGCCACCGCGAGCCGGGCCGCCCGCTCGACCACGGCGAAGTGCCGGGCGGTGCGCTCGGCGATCCGCTCCTCGCGCGGGGAGTGCCGGCGGTGCCGGAAGTCCTTCATCAGCGCGCCGGTGTCGATGCCCACCGGGCAGGCCAGCTTGCAGGTGGAGTCGCCGGCGCAGGTGTCCACCGCGGCGTAGCCGTAGGCGTCCAGCAGCGCGTCGTTCACCGCGGAGCGGGCCGGCTGGCGGAGCATCTCGCGGCGCAGCACGATGCGTTGGCGGGGGGTGGTGGTCAGGTCCTCGCTGGGGCAGGTCGGTTCGCAGAAGCCGCACTCGATGCACGGGTCGGCGACCGCCTCGACCTGCGGGATCGCCTTCAGACCGCGCAGGTGGGCGCGTGGGTCGCGGTCCAGGAGGACGCGCGGGGCGAGGATGCCGCGGGGGTCCACGATCTCCTTGATCCGCCACATCGACGCGGTGGCGCGCGGGCCCCATTCCAACTCCAGGAACGGGGCGATGTTGCGGCCGGTGGCGTGCTCGGCCTTCAGCGAGCCGTCGAACCGCTCGACGGTCAGCCGGCAGAAGTCGTCCATGAAGGCGGCGTAGCGGGCCACGTCGTCGGGGTCGGCGGCGTCGAAGGCGAGCAGGAAGTGCAGATTGCCGTGGGCGGCGTGGCCGGCGACCGCGGCGTCGAAGCCGTGCCGGGCCTGGAGTTCCAGCAGCGCGGTGCAGGCGTCGGCGAGCCGGGCCGGCGGGACCGCGAAGTCCTCGGTGATCAGGGTCGTCCCGGACGGCCGGGAGCCGCCGACCGCGGTGACGAACGCCTTGCGGGCCCGCCAGTAGCCGCCGCTGACGGCCGGGTCCCGGGTGAAGGCGTTGCCGACCGACGGCACCGGGGCGACCAGTTCCAGCCCGGCCAGCACCCGCGCCGCCGCTTCCTCGTACGCCCGCTGCGCGGCCTCGTCCGGTGCCCGGAACTCCACCAGCAGGGCCGCGGTCTCCTTGGGCAGCTCCGCCCAGTCGGCGGGCACCCCGGGCACGCTCACCGACGCGCGCAGGGTGTTGCCGTCCATCAGCTCCACGGCCCGCGCGCCCGCCTCGTTGAAGCGGGGGACGGCGGCGGCCGCGGCGGCGAGGGAGGGGAAGAAGAGGAGCGCGGTGGAGGTGTGCCGGTCCAGCGGCAGGGTGGTGAAGACCGTCTCGGCGATGAAGCCGAGGGTGCCCTCGGAGCCGACCATCAGCCCGCGCAGGATCTCCACCGGCGTCCGCCCGTCGAGGAGGGCGTCCAAGCGATAGCCGTTGGTGTTCTTGAGCGTGTACTTCGCGCGGATCCGGGCCACCAGCTCCGGGTCCGCCTCGATCTCGGCCTTCAGGGCCAGGAGTTCGGTGCAGAGCACCGGTTCGGCGCGGGCCAGCCGGGCGTCGGCGTCCGGGCGGGCGGTGTCGACGACGGTGCCGGACGGCAGCACGAAGGTCAGTGAGGCCAGCGTGCGATAGGAGTTGCGGGTGGTGCCGGCGGTCATCCCGGAGGCGTTGTTGGCGACCACCCCGCCCACGGTGCAGGCGATGGCGCTGGCCGGGTCGGGGCCCAGCAGCCGGCCGTGCCGGGCCAGCGCCGCATTGGCCCGTACGACGGTGGTGCCGGGCCGGATCCGGGCCCGGGCGCCGTCGTCCAGCACCTCGATCCCGGACCAGTGGCGGCGGACGTCGACGAGGATGTCCTCGCCCTGCGCCTGGCCGTTGAGGGAGGTGCCGGCGGCCCGGAAGACGACGTGGCGGCCGTGGGCGCGGGCGTAGGAGAACACCGCGGCGACGTCCTCGGCGGTCTCGGCGACCACCACGACCTGCGGCAGGAAGCGGTAGGGGCTGGCGTCGGAGGCGTAGCGGACCAGGTCGGTGACGGTGTGCCGCACCTTGTCCGGGCCGAGCAGGGCGAGCAGGTCGCCGCGCAGCGGTTCGGGGGTGCCGGCCGCCAGCCGCTCGGGCACCCGGTCCGGCGCGGGGTGGGTGGTGCGGGGCCGCAGGGCTTCGGGCGTGGGCTCCAGCAGGGGCACGGTCACCTCCGGTCGCCTGCGCGTCGGACGGCGCGGCAGGCCAGTGCGTCAGGTCTGTGCGTCGGGTCGGTGCGGTTCACCCGGTCCGTCGACGAGGGTGGCGAGCAGGCCGCCGAGCAGCTCGCGCTGTGCGGCGGTCAGTGGAGCCAGGATCTCCTCCGCGGCGGCCCGGCGCGCGCCGCGCAACGCCCGGAGCGCGGACCGGCCGGTGTCGGTCAGTTCGATCCGCACCACCCGGCGGTTGGCCGGGTCGGGCACCCGGCGCACCGTGCCGTTCGCCTCCAGGGCGTCCACCAGTGTCGTCACCGCCCGGGGCACCACCTCCAGCCGCTCGGCGAGGTCGGCCATCCGGGGCGGGGTGTCGCGGCAGTGGCCGACGATCCGCAGCAGACGGGACTGCGCGGGGGTGACGGCGAGGTCCAGGTGGGCCATGTGGCGCTTCTGGGCACGCTGCATCCGGCGGGTCAGCCGCACCAGCTGCTCGGCCACGTTGGCTTCGGTGGCGCCGGCCGACGGCTCGGGGGAGGGCATGGCCACAGAGTACAGGACAAGATTCATTGTGAGTATAGGTAACAATGAGCTAGGCTCGGCAAAGTTCCGATCCGTCCCGCCCCTGGATCCCGCCAGCCCCCTGCTTCCCACCCTCCCCCCTCGAAGGAGCCCATGCGCCCCGAAGAACCGAACTGGACGCCGCCGCCCAAGGACCCGGACGCCCCGGTCCAGCTGCGGCGGATCCTCGCGCTGTTCCGCCCCTACCGCGGCCGGCTGGCCCTGGTCGGCCTGCTCGTCGCCGCCTCCTCCCTGGTCTCGGTGGCCTCCCCGTTCCTGCTCCGGGAGATCCTGGACGTCGCCATACCCGGCCGCCGCACCGGACTGCTGACCCTGCTCGCCCTGGGCATGATCGCCACCGCCGTCACCACCAGCGTCTTCGGCGTCCTGCAAACCCTGATCTCCACCACCGTCGGCCAGCGCGTCATGCACGACCTGCGCACCGCCGTCTACGCCAAGCTCCAGCGGATGCCGCTGGCGTTCTTCACCCGCACCCGCACCGGCGAGGTCCAGTCCCGGATCGCCAACGACATCGGCGGGATGCAGGCCACCGTCACCTCCACCGCCACGTCCCTGGTCTCCAATCTCACCTCGGTCACCGCCACCGTCGTCGCCATGGTCGCCCTCGACTGGCGGCTGACCGTCGTCTCGCTGCTGCTGCTCCCGCTCTTCGTCTGGATCAGCCGCCGGGTCGGCAACGAACGCAAGAAGATCACCACCAAGCGGCAGAAGCAGATGGCGGCGATGTCCGCGATGGTCACCGAGTCCCTCTCGGTCAGCGGTGTGCTGCTCGGCCGCACCATGGGCCGTGCCGACTCGCTCACCAGCGGCTTCGCCGCCGAGTCCGAGCGCCTGGTCGACCTGGAGGTCCGCGCCAACATGGCCGGCCGCTGGCGGATGGCCACCATCGGCATCGTCATGGCCGCCATGCCCGCGCTCATCTACTGGGCGGCCGGCCTGGTCCTCCAACTCGGCGGCCCGGTCTTCTCCATAGGCACCCTGGTCGCCTTCGTCTCCCTCCAGCAGGGCCTGCTGCGCCCCACCGTCTCCCTGCTGACCACCGGCGTCCAGATGCAGACCTCGCTCGCGCTCTTCCAGCGCATCTTCGAATACCTCGACCTGCCGGTCACCCTCACCGAGCCGGCCGAACCCGTCCGACTCCCCGCCCCGCGCGGCGAGATCCGCTTCGAGAACGTCACCTTCGGCTACGACCCGGAGGCCGCCCCCACCCTCGACGGCATCGACCTCACCGTCCCGGCCGGCACCAGCCTCGCCGTCGTCGGCGCCACCGGCAGCGGCAAGACCACCCTGAGCTACCTCGTCCCGCGCCTCTACGACGTCACCGGCGGCCGGGTCACCCTCGACGGCACCGACGTCCGCGACCTCGGCTTCGACACCCTGGCCCGGGCCGTCGGCGTGGTCTCCCAGGAGACCTACCTCTTCCACGCCTCGGTCGCCGAGAACCTCCGCTTCGCCAAGCCCGACGCCACCGACGAGGAGATCGAGCGCGCCGCCCGCATCGCCCAGATCCACGACCACATCGCGGCCCTCCCCGAGGGCTACGACACCGTCGTCGGCGAACGCGGCCACCGCTTCTCCGGCGGCGAGAAGCAGCGCCTGGCCCTCGCCCGCACCCTCCTGCGCGACCCGCCGGTGCTCGTCCTCGACGAGGCCACCAGCGCCCTGGACACCCGTACCGAACACGCCGTCCAGCAGGCCGTCGACGCGCTCTCCGCCGGCCGCACCACGCTCACCATCGCGCACCGTCTCTCCACGGTCCGGGACGCCGACCAGATCGTCGTCCTGGACGGCGGCCGGATCGCCGAACGCGGCACCCACGACGAACTGCTGGCCGCCGACGGCCGCTACGCCGCCCTGGTCCGCCGCGACACCCGCCCGGACCCGGCGGACGACCCGGCCGGTCCGGCCGGTGCCGGCGACGACGGCCGCGCCCCCGGGGTCCTGGTGTGACCGGGACCGGGGGGGCGTCCCGGGGGCGTCCCGGGAAGGGGCACGGCGAGGGGCCGGGCGGTGGTCAGAGCACGGCCGGGTCGATCGCCCGCGCCATCGCCGCGTAGCCCTCGTCGCCCGGGTGCTTGAAGTCCCCGCTGTCGTAGGCGGGCAGCAGCGCGTCCGGGTCGGCCGGGTCCGCCAGCGCCGCCGCGAAGTCGGCCACCGCGTCGAACGCGCCGCCGGTCCGGATCCAGTCGTTGACCGCCCGGCGCTTCGCCTCCGCGGCCGGCGTGTGGTACTCCGACCCCTTGAACGGCATGATCGTCCCGCCGACCACCCGCACCCCCGCCGCGTGCGCCCGGTCGATCAACTCCCGGTATCCGGCGATCAGTTGCTCGACGGAGTGGTCCGGGTTCGGCTTGTACGTCGGCAGGTCGACCTCGCTGAAGCCGATGTCGTTCAGGCCCACCAGGACGACCACCGACCGCACGCCCGGCTGCGCCAGCACGTCCCGGCCGAACCGCGCCCCGGCCCGCTCGCCGAAATACGGCGCGTCGTTCAGCAGCAGATTGCCGCCGATGCCGAGGTTGAGGACCCGCAGCGGACGGCCCTCGGCGGCCAGCCGCTCGGCCAGCGCGTCCGAGTAGCGCCGGTCGGCGTCGACGGTCGAGCCGAAGCCGTCGGTGAGCGAGTCGCCGAAGAGCACCACGGTGTCCCGCTCCGCCGGGCCGCCGTCGGCCAGCTCCACCGCGGCCAGGTAGTACCACGACACGGTGGTCTCCCCGAAGACCGCCGGATCCGCCTCGCCCAGCTGCTGGCCGGCGGCCCGGTACGCGGTGGCCCACGCCTGCGCGTGGAATGTCGCCGGACCGGTCGGCCCGGCGAAGTACAGCGACACGGTGAGTGACTCCAGCGCCGCCACCGTCACCTCCGCCGCATCGCTGACGACCTCGCCGCCCGCCGGGATCCGCACCGACTCCGCGCCGCCGAAGGTCAGCGGCCGCACCGAACCCGGCGCCACCGCCGCCCCGTCACCGGCCCGGGCGACACTGGCCCCGGACACCTCCAGCGGCGCGGTCCCGTAGCGGTTGGAGAGCCGGATCCGGGCCCGGGTCCCCGCCCCGGTGACCCGTACGGTCTGCCGCACCGTCTGGTCCGCGAAGCCCTCCTCGGCCCAGTTCTTGTGGAACCCCTCGCTGGGGCGCTGCACGGCCGTGGCCCAACCGGACTGCCACACCGGGGAGTCGTCGTTGCTGTTCATGGGGTGCTGCCTGCCTCTCGGTCATCTGCTCGGTGGCGATGACCAGGAGTCTGCCGAGCGGCGCGAGGGGTACCCAGACACCTGTCGGTGGTACGCATCCGGTGCGTACCACCGACAGGGTCACCCTCCGCGCCGGCCGGCCCGGCCGGGTTCAGCTCCCGCCCTCCTCCGCCAGCAGGACCACCTCCAGCGTCCGCGGCCCGTGCACCCCCTCCACCCGGTCGAGTTCGATGTCGCTGGTGGCGGACGGCCCGGAGATCCACGTCAGCGGGCGCTCCGGCGACAGCCGCGGCAGCGCCTCGGGCACCGAGCCGACGACCTGCCCGGGCACCCGCACCACACAGAGGTGATGGTCCGGGACGAGGGTGATCCGGCGGCTGCCCTGGTCCGGGCCGGCGTCCAGCACCAGCGTGCCGGTCTCCGCGACCGCCAGCGCACATCCCGTCACCACGCTGTCCACCGCGTCCAGTTCCCGCGCGGTGTCGCCGGCCCGGTCCGGAAGCACGGTGACCTCGGCGGCGGACAGCCACCGCGGATCCAGCCCGGTCGGCGCCACCACCGTCCGCGCCCCGCGCTCGGCCAGCAGCCGGCCGATCAGCGCCGGCAGTTCGCCGGGCGCGCAGCGGTGCACCACCGCCCGGTAGTCGGCGAGGTTCTCCGCCAGCAGCTCCACGGTCTCCTCGGTCGTCCGGGAGCCGTGCACCCGGAGGTAGTCCCGGGGCACCGGCGGATCGTGCGGCCCCTCGCCGCGCGGCACATCGGCCAGCGCCCGCCGGACCCGCGCCAGCACCACGTCCCTGCTGCTCACTCGACGCCTCCCGTCTCGGAGTTACCGTTCGCGCCCCGGGTGCGCCGCCACCAGTCACGGAACGACTCGGCCGGCACCGCCGGCAGCGCGCGGGTGTCGGACCAGGCGCGGCCCGGCCCCGGCAGCCGCCGCGGGTGCAGCCGCCGGGTCCGGGCCGCCAGCCGCATCCCGCCGCGCAGCGCGCCCGGGTGGTCGAACGCCCAGGCGGCGGCGCGCATCGCGGCCCGCTCCGCGGCGTGCCCCCGGGCCGGCTTGAGGACGACCCGGGCCCCGCCCCGGGTCACCGGCCCGCCCTCCACCACCCGCTCCCGCAGGTGCACCAGCACCTCGGGGATGTCGATGGCCACCGGGCACACCTCGTAGCACGCCCCGCACAACGACGAGGCGTACGGCAGCGACTGCTCCAACGGACCTGCCATGCCGCGGAGTTGGGGCGTGAGGATGGCGCCGATGGGCCCCGGGTAGGGGGATCCGTAGGCGTGCCCGCCGGCCCGCTCGTAGACCGGGCAGACGTTCAGGCACGCCGAACAGCGGATGCAGCGCAGCGCCTGCCGCCCGACGGTGTCGGCCAGGGTGTCCGTCCGCCCGTTGTCGAGCAGCACCAGATGGAAGGTGCGCGGCCCGTCGCCGTCCGTGGTCCCGGTCCAGGTGGTGGTGTACGGGTTCATCCGCTCGGCGGTGGAGGAGCGCGGCAGCAACTGGAGGAAGACCTCCAGGTCCTGCCAGGTCGGCACGGTCTTCTCGATGCCGACGACCGAGATCAGGGTCTCCGGCAGGGTCAGGCACATCCGGCCGTTGCCCTCGGACTCCACGACCACCAGCGTGCCGGTCTCGGCGACCATGAAGTTGGCGCCGGAGATCCCCACCTTGGCGGTGAGGAACTTCTCCCGCAGGTGCAGCCGGGCCGCCTCGGCCAGCTCGGCGGGGGAGTCCGACAGCCCCTCCGGCGCCGGCCGGCCCCACTTCCCCATCTCCCGGCGGAAGATGTCGCGGATCTCGGCGCGGTTGCGGTGGATCGCCGGCACCAGGATGTGCGACGGGAGGTCGTCGCCGAGCTGCACGATCAGCTCCGCCAGATCCGTCTCGTACGCCCGGATGCCGGCCTCGGCCAGCGCCTCGTTGAGCCCGATCTCCTGCGTCGCCATCGACTTGACCTTGACGACCTCGCGTTCGCCGGTCTCCCGGACCAGCCGGGTGACGATCCGGTTGGCCTCCGCGGCGTCCGCCGCCCAGTGCACCTGGCCGCCCGCGGCGACCACGGACTCCTCCAACTGTTCCAGATAGCGGTCGAGATGACGGAGCGTCCGGTCCTTGAGCGCGGCGCCCGCGGCGCGCAGCCCCGCCCAGTCGTCCAGCTCCGCCACCGCCCGGGCCCGCTTGTCGCGGATGGTGCGGGTGGCATGGGTGAGGTTGGCCCGCAGCCGGGTGTCGCGGGTCGAGACGTCCGCGGCCCTCGGGAACGCCGGCATGCCGAGGAAGCTGCGGCTCATCGGGCGCCTCCCGCCGCGCCGGCCGCCCGGCCCGGGCCGCCGCCCGCCGCCACGTCCGCCTCCGTACTCGCGAGGATCTCCGCGAGGTGCACCGGCCGCACCGGCGAACCCTGCCGGACGAGCATGCCCCCGAGGTGCAGCAGACAGGAGTTGTCGACGGTGCAGAGCGCCTCCGCACCGGTCCCGGTCACCGCCCGGACCTTGTCGGCGCCCATCGCCGCCGACACCGCCGGGTTCTTCACCGCGAACGTCCCGCCGAACCCGCAGCACTCCTCGGCGCCCGGCAGTTCCTTCAGCGTCAGCCCGCGCACCCGCTCCAGCAGCCGCCGCGGCCGGTCGCCGAGCCCCAGCATCCGCAGCCCGTGGCAGGTGGGGTGATAGGTGACGGTGTGCGGGTAGTACGCGCCGACGTCGGTCACCTTCAGCACGTCCACCAGGAACTCCGTCAGTTCGTACGTCTTGGGCACGGCCCGCGCCGCGGCCTCGGCCAGCTCCCGGCCGCGCCCCTCCGCCGCGGCCCGCGCCGCGATCCGGGGGAAGTTGTCGCGCACCATCGCCGCGCAGGACCCGGACGGGGTCACCACGTACTCGTGGTCCGCGAACGCCCGGTCGAAGCGGCGCACCAGCGGCTCGGTGGCGTGCCGGTAGCCGGTGTTGAACTGCGGCTGACCGCAGCAGCTCTGCTCCTCCGGGAAGTCGACGTCGACGCCCAGCCGTTCCAGCAGGGTCACCACCGCCTGCCCGGTCCGTGGACGGAGCGTGTCGTTGATGCAGGTGACGAACAGCGCTACCCGCACGGTGCCTCCTCCTCGCGCTCTTCTCCGGCGGCCCGCCCGCCGGCCGGCGTCGGCCACGGGCCCGGGACACCGCCGGCGCGTTGCGGCCGTGTTGCCGCGACATTGCCGCGGCAACACGGCCGCGACCGCGCCGCCGTGACCCCTGGCGGCGACGCGCCCCACCGGTACATGATCACCTGGATCATCCTGCCCCAGCGGCACGCCGAGGAGAAGGACCGGGAGCTGAACGACGATGTCGAGCGCACAGCCCATAGCCGATGACCGGGTCCCCGACGGCCCCCGTCCGCCGTCCCGGCTGCGGCAGTTGGCCGCCGCCTCGGTCGGCAACGCCGTCGAGTGGTACGACTGGTACGCATACTCCTTCCTGGCGGTCTACTTCGCCGACCAGGTCTTCCCCAAGGGCGCCGGCAACTCCCTGGTTCCGCTGCTCTCCACCTTCGCGGTCTTCGCCGTCGGCTTCTTCATGCGCCCGGTCGGCGGGCTGTTGCTGGGCGCGGTCGCCGACCGGCACGGCCGGCGCACCGCGCTGACCCTCACCATCCTGCTGATGGGCGGCGGCAGTCTGCTGGTCGCACTGACCCCCACCTACGCGGCCACCGGCGTCCTCGCCCCGATCGTGCTGGTCGTGGCCCGCCTGGTGCAGGGCCTGTCGGTCGGCGGCGAGTTCGCCGCGTCCACCACCTTCCTGGTGGAGTCCGCCGGACCGGGCCGGCGCGGCCTGTTCTCCAGCTTCCAGTACGTCTCCACCACCCTCGGCCAGCTGCTCGCCTCCGGCACCGGGGCGCTGCTCGCCGCGCTGCTCACCGAGCGCCAGATGGGCCAGTGGGGCTGGCGGATCGCGTTCCTCGTCGGCGCCCTGCTGAGCCTGCTCGGACTGTGGATCCGGCGCGGCGCCCAGGAGACCCTGCCGCGGGCCGCCGACGCTCCCGAGTCACCGGACTCCGCCCAACGGGCCACCCGCCCCGGCCTGTTCGAGGGCCTGCGCCGCCACCCCCGCCAGTCGCTCCTCATCTGCGGCATCACCGCCGGCGGCACCCTGGCGTACTACACCTGGACCACCTATCTCCCCACCTACGCCCAGGTCAACGCCGGTTTCGACAAGGGCGACGCGCTCACCGTCGGCACCCTGTCGCTGGCCTTCTTCGCGCTGCTCCAGCCGCTGGGCGGTCTGCTCTCCGACCGCATCGGCCGCAAGCCGCTGCTGCTCGCCTTCGGCCTGGGCTTCGCCGTGCTGAGCGTCCCGCTGCTGCACCTGGTCACCGACGCCTTCGTCTCGCTCCTGCTGGTGCAGTGCGCCGGGATGGTGCTGCTCACCGGTTACACCTCGGTCGCCGCCGCGGTGAACGCCGAGGTCTTCCCGGCGCGGGTGCGCGCCGCCGGCATCGGCTTCCCGTACTCCTTGACCGTCGCGCTCTTCGGCGGCACCGCCCCCTACGTCGGCACCTGGTTCAAGCAGGCCGGCCACCCGGACCTCTTCCCCTGGTACGTGGCGCTGCTCTGCCTGGTGTCCTTCTTCGTCTACCTGGCGCTCCCGGAGACCGCGCGCAGGCCGCTGGCGCAGTAGCCGCCCATCGGCGAAGTGCCGGGCCCGCCGCGTCGGTCGGGCCCCGGGCACGCGGAAGGCGCCGCTCCTCCTGGGACGAGGAGGAGCGGCGCCCCGCGGTGCGGCAAGTGCGTCAGACCAGCCAGCCCACGAGGTGGACGATGCCGGCAAGCAGGCTGGTGATGATGTTCATCTGGTTCTGTCTCCTAGCGAAGTGTGGGACCAACTCCCCGGCCCAGCAAGGGATGTCGACCGGAGGCGCCGTAACGGTCTGCAGCCCGTCGCTTGCGCCTCGTAAGCATCACCCGTCGCCGGTGCGACTGGGAAGCCGTTCCGTGATCGACCACGCTTTCCGGCGAACACTCGATCGGCCGTTCGCTTGTTCTCATTGGGTTGAGGGTGCGGGTTAGTTGTCAGACAAGAGGGCTCGTCCGGCGGCGTACCCGGTTCGGTGACTCCGCTCGCCGGTGTCGGGCCGCCCGGCCATCGCCCCCTGGCCAGTGGGAAACTGGCGGTGTGCGCCCGTCCCGGGCGCGGTGCGGGCGGTCGGACCACGGACGCGGGGAGACGGAGATGGCTGGCAGACAACAGGACCGGGGGAGCACCCCGGCCCGGCCCCGGCGGCGCCCGGTCGTCGCGCTCTACGAGCGGATGGTCGAGGCCATCCGCGCCGGCAGCTATCCGCCGGGCTCCACCCTGCCGACCGAGCCCCGGCTCGCCGCCGAACTGGGCGTGAGCCGCCCCGCGCTGCGCGAGGCGCTGATCCTGCTCCAGGAGGACGGCGTGATCAGCGTCCGGCGCGGGGTGGGCCGCACCGTCAGCCACCATCTCCCGCCGCGCGGCTTCGAGTTCCTCAAGCCGGTGGAGCAGCTGCTCGGGGAGGGCGGACAGGCGGTGACGGTGCCGCTGGCCCGTACCCACGAGGAGCCCACCGACTTCTCCACCCAGCACCTGGTCCTGCCGGCCCGCGGCGAGGTGCGCTTCTGGGAGAGCGTGATCGAGGTCGCCGGGATCCCGGCCTGCCTGACCCAGGAGTGGGCCTCGGACGAGACGCTGGCGGAGCTGCTGCCGGACGCCGTCGCCGCGTTCGACGGCCCCGGCGGGAACGCGTCGTCCTTGCTGGGCCTGGTGCTGGACGCCGGGCGCGGACTGCCGCTGACCGGCAGCAGCACCATCGTGGCCACCACTCTCGGCCGGCAGCGCGGCGCCCAGCTGGGTCGCCCCGCGGACACCCCCGGCGTCCTGGTCACCCAGGTCGTACGGCTGGACCGCACGCCGCTGCTGGCCGCCAAGCACATGCTGCCGCCGGGCGCCCCCGCCCTCCCCGTGTGGCAGGCCCGCTGACCGGCCCGGACGCCGCGCCTCCCGACCGTCCGCCGGGATCCGGTCGCCGGGTGGCGGCGGGACGTGTCATACTCCCGCCCCATGACCTTGTCTGACAAGCTTCCGACGCAGTCCCCGCACGTCCTCGACCGGGAGCGGATCCGCCGCGCCCCGAAGGTGCTCCTCCACGACCACCTCGACGGCGGGCTGCGCCCGGAGACGATCATCGAGCTGGCCGCGGCCGTCGGCTACCGGAACCTGCCCACCACCGACCCCGCCGCGCTGGCCGTGTGGTTCCGGGACGCCGCCGACTCCGGCTCCCTGGAGCGGTATCTGGAGACCTTCGCGCACACCTGCGCCGTGATGCAGACCCGCGAGGCGCTGTCCCGGATCGCCGCCGAGTGCGCCGAGGACCTGGCCGCCGACGGCGTCGTCCACGCCGAGGTCCGCTACGCCCCCGAGCAGCACCTGGCCGGCGGGCTCACCCTCGACGAGGTCGTCGAGGCGGTCAACGACGGCTTCCGGGAGGGCGAGCGCCGCGCCGCGGCGGCCGGCCGCCGCATCCGGATCGGCACGCTGCTGTGCGCCATGCGGCACGCCGACCGCTCGCTGGAGATCGCCCGGCTCGCCGTCGCCCACCGCGACCGCGGTGTGGCCGGCTTCGACATCGCCGGCGGCGAGATCGGCAACCCGGCCGCCCGGCACGCCGAGGCCTTCGACTACCTCCGCGCCGAGGGCGCCCGGGTCACCGTCCACGCCGGCGAGGCGGTCGGCATGGAGTCCATCCACGAGGCGGTGCTGCGCTGCGGCGCCCACCGCATCGGCCACGGCGTCCGCATCACCGACGACCTCACCGTCGGCGCCGACGGCCGGGTCACCCTCGGCCGGCTCGCCTCCTACGTCCGCGACATGCGGATCGCCCTGGAGATCTGCCCGACCTCCAACCTCCAGACCGGTGCCGCCGCTAGCTACCCCGAGCACCCCGTCGACCTGCTCCGCCGGCTCGGCTTCCGGGTCTGCCTCAACACCGACAACCGCCTGGTCAGCGGCACCACCATGACCCAGGAGTTCGTGCACCTGCGGGACACCTTCGGCTACGGCACCGCCGAGCTGGAGGAGTTCACCGTCAACGCCGCCAAGGCCGCCTTCCTCCCCTTCGACGAGCGGACCGCCCTGATCAACGAGGTGATCCGCCCCGGCTACGCCCGACTGCGGGCGTCGGAGCTCGGCCGCGTCCCGATGGGGGAGACCGCCGCCCCGGCCGCGTAGCCGGCGCCCCCGACGAGGCCGTCGGCCGGGCGCGGGCCCGTAACGTCCGGGTCCGGGGTCCCGGCCAGCAGCCGCCGGATCTCCCGGACCGCGGCCCGGCCGGCCCGGTTGGCGCCGATGGTGCTGGCGGAGGGTCCGTAGCCGACGAGGTGCACCCGGGGGTCGCGCACCGCCCGGGTCCCGGCCATGCGGATGCCGCCGCCCGGCTCGCGCAGCCGCAGCGGCGCCAGATGGTCGACGGCGGCCCGGAAGCCGGTCGCGTAGAGCACCACATCGGCCTCCACACTCCGCCCGTCGTCCCAGGCCACCCCGTCCGGCGTGATCCGGTCGAAGAGCGGCAGCCGCGCAAGGACGCCGCTCTCCCGGGCCTGCCGGACCGCCTCGGTCATCGGCAGCCCGGTCACGCTGACCACGCTGCGCGGCGGCAGCCCCTGCCGGACCCGCTCCGCCACCAGCGCGACCGCGGCCCGCCCCTCGTCCGCGCCGAACGGCCCGGTGCGGAACACCGGCGGCCGCCGGGTCACCCAGGTCGTCGCCGCCGCGACCGGGGCGATCTCCAGCAGCTGCTGGACGGCCGAGGTGCCGCCCCCGACGACCACCACCCGGGCACCGCGGAACTCCTCGGGGCCGCGGTACTGCGCGCTGTGCAGCTGCCGTCCGCGGAAGCGCTCCTGCCCCGGGAACCGCGGCCAGAACGGCCGGTCCCAGGTGCCGGTCGCGTTGATCACCGCCCGCGCCGCGTACGTCCCCCGCGAGGTCTCCACCCGCAGCCGCCCGTCGCCGGCGTCCCGCACCGCGGTGACGCTCACCGGCCGGTGCACCCGCAGCCCGAACCGCCGCTCGTACGCCGCGAAGTAGCCGCCGATCACCTCGGCCGACGGCCGCGCCGGATCGGCGTCGGTCAGCGCCATGCCCGGCAGCGCGTGCATCCCGTGCACCTTGTCGTAGGTCAGGGTCGGCCACCGGAACTGCCAGGCACCGCCGGGGAGCGGTGAGTGGTCGAGGACGACGAAGTCGGCATCCGGCCGGTGGCCGGTGCGCCGCAGGTGGAAGGCGGCCGCCAGGCCCGCCTGTCCGGCGCCGATCACCACGACCTCGATCTTCCGCACCCCGGTGTAGTTCATGTTTCTACCAACTCGGGGTGGAGTCGGTATCTTCCCGCCGACCCCACCCGTCCCGGCCGCTTGCCGGGCCGGCCGCCCGGCTCAGCGCCCGCCGGACACCAGCAGTGGCGCACCACCGGGAGCCGAGGCCGGCCGCCCGTTCGCCGCCGGCACCCCGGCCAGCGGCGCCGGCCCGGCCGCCAGCAGCCCCCGCGCGGCCAGCTCCGGCCGGACCCCCTCGCCGAACCAGTACGCCTCCTCCAGGTGCGGATACCCGGACAGCACGAAGTGCTCGATGCCCAGCGCGTGGTACTCCTCGATCCGGTCCGCCACCTCCGCATGGCTCCCGACCAGCGCGGTCCCCGCACCGCCCCGCACCAGGCCCACGCCGGCCCACAGGTTCGGCGAGATCTCCAGCTTGTCGCGCGAGCCGCCGTGCAAGGCCAGCATCCGCTGCTGCCCCACCGACTCGCTCCGGCCCAGCGCCTGCTGCGCCGCGGCGACGGTGTCCGGATCGAGGTCGTCCAGCAGCCGGTCCGCGGTGGCCCACGCCTCCTTCGACGAGTCCCGCGAGAGGGTGTGCAGCCGGATCCCGAACCGGACCGTCCGCCCCTCCCGCTCCGCCAGCCCGCGAATCCAGTCGATCTTCTGCTGCACCTGCTCCGGCGGCTCGCCCCAGGTCAGATAGACATCGACGTTCCGCGCGGCCACCGGCCCGGCCGCCGCCGACGACCCACCGAAGAAGATCTCCGGCAGCGGATCCGGCGGCAGCGCCGTCAGCCCGCCCTCGACCTCGTAGTGCTCCCCCCGGAAGTCGAACGGCCGGCCGCTCCACACCCCCCGCACGACCTGGAGGAACTCGTCCGTCCGCGCATACCGCTGATCATGGCCGAGGTGGTCCCCGAACCGCTTCTGCTCGGTGGAGTCCCCGCCGGTCACCACGTTCAGCAACAGCCGCCCCCGCGAGACCCGCTGGAACGTGGCGGCCATCTGCGCGGCCAGCACCGGCGAGATCACCCCCGGCCGGAACGCCACCAGGAACTTCAGCCGCTCGGTGACCTGCGACAGCGCCATCGTCGTCAGCCAGGCGTCCTCGCACCACGTACCGGTCGGGGTGAGCACCGCCTCGAACCCCAACTGCTCGGCGGCTCCTGCGATCTGCGTCAGATACCCGACGTCCGGGGCGCGCACCCCGCTCACCGGGGTGATCCGGTCCCGCCGGACGCCCCCGTCGGTGTAGGCGTGCCGGTCGACGAGCGTCCGCCCGTCGCCGCCGGTCGGCAGGAACCAATGCAGGTGTACGGACATGTCACCGGGCCTTTCCGTAGATGCGCGGTGCCGTGCCCGAAGGCGGCAGACCGCTGTTGAAGCGGGGATCGACCAACTCCCCGAAGTCGAAGGAACGCGGGATCAGCTTCAGCGCCGCGAAGGTGTCCACGATGCGCTGCTCGGAGGCGACGGCGTCCTTGTCCACGGCCACCGGCACCGCCGTCCCCCGGGTGCGCCGGACCGCGTCCAGCGCCACCTTCTCCGGCATCCCGGTCGCCTTCGCCCAGACCTCCGCCCAGACCGCCGGGTGCCGGAACACCCAGTCCTGGGCCCGCCGCAGTCGCACCGTGTAGTCCTTCAGCGCCGCGGACTTCGCCCCGTCGGCCAGCGCGGCGGGCGCCGCCACCTGGAAGCTCAGCCCGTTCACCCGCCCCTGACCCGTCGTCAGCACCCGTGCGTCTGCCTGGTCGAGCGCCTGCGAGGTGTACGGGTCCCACACCGCCCAGGCATCGACCTTGCCCCGGGTGAACGCGGCCAGCGCGTCCGCCGGTTGGAGGAAGTTCAGCGTGACGTCCTTCGGCGACAGCCCCGCCGCGTTCAGCGACGCGACCAGCTGGTAGTTGGCCGAACTGCCCTGCGCCACCGCGATGGACCTGCCCTTCAGCTGCGCCGGGGACGTCAGCGGAGAGTCCTTCCTCACCAGGATCGCCTCACCGTCCGACCGGCTGTGGGACCCCGCGATCACCTTGATCTTCGAGTGCGCGGCCCCCGCGAACACCGGCGGGGTGTTGCCCACCGCCCCGACGTCCACCGCCCCCGCGTTGATCGCCTCCAGCAGCGGCGGCCCCGAGGTGAACGTCGACCACCTGATCGTGTACGGCAGACAGTCCAGCTCGCCCGCCGCCCGCAGCATCGCCTCCGAACCCCCCTTCTGATCCCCGACGTTCAGCGTCGTCGCCCCCTTCCCGTCGGTGTGTCCGCCGACCCCGCCCCCGCCGGCGCGCGCGGCACCCCCGCAGGCCGTCGACGCCAGGAGGAGGGGCAGCGCCGTCAACGCGAGGAGAACCCGACGACGACCGGGCGACCGGTGGGTGCTGGGTGCGGTTGTCATGGGGTGTCCGTTTCGCCGTGGGCGGGTGCCGGGGTGCGGTCCGCTGTTTCCGTATCGCTTGTTTCCGTTGTTTCCGTTGTTTCCGTATCGCCGTCGTGCGGCTGCGGCCTGCCGGCCGCCGGCTTCGTGTCGGCGTCTTCCGCCGCCTCCGTCACACCGTCCGCTCCGGCCACGCCCAGGCGGCCGAGCAGCCGGGTGCGCAGCGCCGCACACCGTGGGTCCGTGACATCCCGCGGCCGGGGCAGATCCACCGCCGTCTCGTAGGCGATCCTGCCGTCCTCCATGACCAGCACCCGGTCGGCCAGCAGCAGCGCCTCCTCCACGTCATGGGTGACCAGCAGCACCGCGCACCCGCGCTCCTGCCACAGCTCGGCCACCAGCCGCTGTGCCGTGATCCGGGTCAGCGCGTCCAACGCGCCGAACGGCTCGTCGAGCAGCAGCAGATCCGGGTCGCGCACGAGGGCCCGCGCCAACGACACCCGCTGCGCCTCACCGCCGGACAGCGTCTTCGGCCAGGCATCCACCCGACGCCCGAGGCCGACCTCCGCCAACGCCCGTTCCGCCACCGTGCGTTCGGCCCGACCGGGCAGTCCCAACACCACGTTCCGCCAGACCCGTTTCCAAGGCATCAGGCGCGGTGCCTGGAACGCCACCGCCCTGCGTCGCGGCACCAGCACCTCACCCTCGATCTCCCGATCGAGCCCCGCGAGCACCCGCAACAGCGTCGACTTCCCACACCCACTGCGCCCGAGCAGCGCAACGAACTCACCTTTCTCGACGCGCAGTCGAAGCCCGTCGACCACCCGCCGCCCGGCGAACTCCCGCACCAGCCCGTCCACCCGCACCGCACCACCGGCCACCGCCGCCGACGGCGAGGGCGCGGGCGACGGGGGCGGGTCGGACCACGTGGACGACGCGGACGACTGGACAGTGGTGGGCGTGAGGGACGCGCCCACGCCGAGGGGGCTCACTGCCCCGTGAACGTCGGTCGCCACTGCAACAACAGCCTTTCGAGCGTACGGACAAGGAAATCGGCGAGCAGCCCGAGAACCGCGTAGACCACCAGACACACGACGATCACATCGGTACGGAAGAACTCCCGTGCCTGGTTCATCAGGAAGCCCAGCCCGTCGTCGGCGTTGACCTGCTCACCGAAGACCAGCGCCAGCCAGGCAGTGGCCAACGCGTACCGCAGCCCGGTCATGACACCGGGCAACGCCCCGGGCAGTACCACATGCCGGATCAACCCCCACCGCCCCAGCCCGAGCGACGTTGCGGCCTCCACCAACTGCGCGTCCACACCCCGGATCCCGGCGTACACGTTCAGATAGAGATGGAACGCCACCCCGACCGCGATCAGCGCGATCTTCGGCGCCTCGCCGATTCCCAACCAGATGATGAAGAGCGGGACCACCCCCACCCAGGGAATCGACCGCAACATCTGCACGGTCGCGTCGACCAGGTCCTCACCCAGCCGCGAGAGCCCCGAGACCAACGCCAGCCCGACCCCCGCCAGCCCGCCCGACACCAGCCCCACAACGACCCGTTGCAGCGACACCCCCATCGCCGACGGCAACGTCCCGTCCGCCAGCATGCCGCCCGCCGTACGGGCGATGTCCACCGGCGACGCCAGCAGGTCCGCCGACAGCACCCCGCTGCCGCTCAGCAGCTGCCACACCACGACCAGCCCGACCGGCCCCACGGCCCGCCGTACCCACCGCGGCACCCTCCACCGCCGCCCCGAGACAGGCACCACCCGGGACAACTCCACAGCCCCACCACTCATCGACAACCCCAGACATAGAGGATCCAGGTACCCGGCCCCGAGCCACACGACGCCAGTCGGCGCATCCCGCCCGGACGCAGACACACCCGTACGCACCCGAACGCCCGCGGACACCCGCCGGCGCAACGCCCGACCCCGGCCCAGCAGGGACCCTCAGCGAACCCCACAGAAACCGAGCATCACGGAACCGAGCATCACGGAACCGAGCCGAACCGCCTGGAACGAAACGAACGTCAGCAACAGCGGCCGCGGTGACAACACGCGGCAGACGCCACCCGCAGCAGGTCGATGTGACCGCGCGTGGTGAGCAGGGCTGACGTAGACATGCCGACGAACGTAGCGCCGCCCGCAGAGCCGGTCAAACCCCCGTCTCGTCCCCCGGACCTTTGTTACCGCAACATTGACCGGCCATGACGTGGTGGCGGTCGGGACTGTCTGGCGTTCGTGTGCGGCCCGGCCGGCGAAGCGTCCCGCGCACCTCCGGGGTCCACCCCCTCCCCTTTGCGAAAATCGCCCCATGGCTGCAACCTTCACGACACGAGAAATCGACGTACACACCGGCACCACGGAGACCGTCCACGACCTGACCCGTGACTGCGTCGCCTTCCTGCGCGACGTGGCCCGGGGCCGCGACGGCCTGCTGAACGTCTTCACACCCCACGCAACGACGGGCGTCGCCCTCCTGGAGACCGGCGCCGGCAGCGACGACGACCTCCTCGCCGCACTCCACGACCTCCTCCCGGCCGACGACCGCTGGCACCACCGCCACGGCACCCCCGGTCACGGCCGCGACCACGTCCTCCCCGCCCTCGTCCCCCCACACGCCACCCTCCCGGTCCTGTCCGGCACCCTCACCCTCGGCACCTGGCAGTCGGTATGCCTGGTCGACACCAACATCTCTAATGTCAACCGTAAGGTTCGACTGAGCTTCCTAGGCTGACCAAGATCGTCCTGGGGGTGGCCGCGAAATCTCCGTACCCTGCGTGCCCGAAACGGAGAAGCTTTGCGCGGTACGGACCTGAACATGATCGAACGCCCCTATGACGGATGCGGCAAGTGCCTGCTTGGCGTGCGGCGGCTGTCCCGCATGAAGCTGGCCACATCGTCCCCGGAGCGCCAACGGGAGGACGTTCTGACTGCCGCCGCATCTGTCGGCGGCCACATCATCGGCTGGGCCGACGACTGGGAGGTGTCCGGAGCCACGGACCCGATGACCCGGCCCAAGCTCGGCCCGTGGCTGCGTGACGAGAGGGGCCCATACGACGGCCTCGTCGCCGCAGCCGTGGACCGGCTCGGCCGCAATGTCGTCGACTGCCTGAACACCGGCTACAAGATGCGCGACGAGGGAAAGCTACTCGTCACGTATGGTCACGACGGCCCGTGGGATCTCGACGACCAGGTGGACGAGAACCGCTTCACCATGGAGGCGTGGGGTGCGCAGATGGAACTGCGTGCCATCCAGCGCCGGAACCGCAACGCCACCGTCAAGACGCGTGCTGCCGGACGCCCCAAGGGCAAGCCCTCGTACGGTTTCCGCTACGTCCGGGTGGTGATGGGCGGCAAGATCGACCACGTCGAACTGCACCCGCACGCCTCGACCGTGATCAGGCTCGTCGCTCGTCGCATCCTGGCCGACCCTGAGCACAATACGCCCAGCAGCGAGGCGGCTCGATTGAACCGTGCTGGTGAGTTGGCCCCCGTCGATCACTTGGCCGTGATGTACGGGAAGCCGTCACGTGGCCGGCCGTGGCACCCGACGAGCCTGAAGAACATCCTTCTCTCTGAGGCGGCGCTGGGCTACTTGATGCACAGCGGCAAGCCCGTCATCGATCAGGAGGGCAACCCCGTACGTCTCTGCGAGGGCCTGTGGGACCGGGCGACGCATGAGGCGTTGAAGAAGGCTCTCACCGCCAAGGAGACGCCATGGAAGGGGCGCCGATCGAACCGCAGCTATCTGCTGACGGAGATGGCGCTTTGCGGGCAGTGTCACCACAGGCTGTTCACGCAGACCTCTGCCGATGCGCCGCCGCGCTACGCGTGCACGGCCCGGAACAAGGGGTGGCTGAGCGCACAGGACTGCCGCCCCGCGCCCCTGATACGTGACCATCTCCTGGAGGAGTATGTAGAGGAATGGTTCCTGCAGAACTTCGGCGATGGCGCGATCTTCGAGACCGTCTACGACCCCGGCAATGGGGTGCCGGAACGCATAGCTGAAGTACAGGCGACGCGGGAGCGATTTCGGGCGGACCGCGAGGCCGGTCTGTACGACGATGCCGACGACGCGCAGTGGTTCCGGGAGCGGTACGCCGCGTTGGGGCGCGAACTGGCGGCCCTGGAGGCCGAACCGCGGCGTTCGCCCGGCATGGTCCAGCGGCCAACCGGAGAGACGGTCGCAGACCGCTGGGACAAGGCGCTCGATGTCCAGGCCCGAAAGGAGATCCTCATGGACTTCGGCGTCCGGGTCACCCTCTTCCCAGCCGGGGCTCCGGTCCGCTTCGTAGCCGGCATCATGCATGGCCCGGAACGAAATCCGTCTGGTGCTCCGTAGCTGAGGCCACTACACGATAATCCCGGCTTCGCCTAACCCTGGTTTTCTTTGACCATCGGACCCTGACTCGTGATCGTGTGTAGGGGTGACATGGTGGCTGAAGGTATTGGATCCGGGACGATCGTTGGCCGATTCCGGGCCGAGGAAGAACGGCAAGATGGGCAACCCGTGGCTTGCCCGGGATGGCTGCTGACGACACAGGGCGAAGAGGTGGCAGCACTGGTGACTGGGCTCTACGGCGGACGTCCTCGAAGCTGCAACCGGAAACCGGGAACCTTTGAAGTGGTGCTGGAAAAGGACGCGATCGCGGTGACTGTCGATGGCCCATCGTCTGTGATCAATCACCTGGTGTTGGGGGAGCGGCACGATCCAATCCATGTCTGTAACGGATCCGCCTTCCTCGCGCCGATGGATAGCGTCGGTCATCCGTGCGGCTGCCCTGAGTCGGCGTTCGCGCGTAAAGCGGCAGCCCGGTCCGGTCGCGGCCCCAAACCGGATGCTCGTCTCACATTTCGGCTCGCGGCGGCTCCGGATGCGGGTTTGTTCGGCCTCTCGTCGTCTTCGTGGACGTTTTACGAATCATTGAGTGCCGCAGCCGATGCCATGGAGCGTGCCAACGCCAAGGCGCGGATGGAGATACGTCTGCAACGCAAGGTTGTCACAACGAGGTCCGGGATGACTGTCAGCTATGTGCACCCAGCCTTCTCGATCGTGGAACGGGAATCCGCTGCGCCGGGAGATCTGCAGCTTGCGGCGTGAACTCGGAGAAGTCGGCTCAGCATTCAGTTAATCATGGGCCCGCAGGCTTTCAGCATGCGCTGAACTGGTGTCTTAGGCCCTGACGTGCCCATGGAGACGTGATGTCGGTGGGGTGTTGGCCTGTTCCCGGCGTATAGGCCGGTCTCTTCCGCCCCACCTGGGACTTCATCCCGGAAAGGGCCTCTGACCTGCATCGGAGGCTCTTTCCGGCCTTTCACGCGCTTGCCGCTTTGGGCAGCCGAAAGTCCCTCGAAAGTCCCTCTGGCAGAGCTGAAAGTCCCTGAAAAATCCCAGAGCTGGGTGGTCACCGGAGGCGTCTGAGCAGCCGCTCCACGGGGGTACCCACGCTGATGATGTAGTTGCGTGCCACCCAAGGCGCTGCCCCTCTGGAAGCGGGGTGGACAGGTCTGTCGGCGCTAACTCTGCCTGAGCGGAGCGGACCCCACAGCGATATCCATCGTGCCATCGCCGCCGGTACATCTCCGCCTACGCGGAGCAGACCAGTACGGCCGCATCGCCGACGGCTCGAAGTTCGGAGCATCTCCGCCTACGCGGAGCGGACGCGGCGTCGGGATCACGGATGCGGCGGATAGCCGGAGCATTTCCGCCTACGCGGAGCGGACTCTGCCCACAGGTTGGTCTGCGTGCCCTCCCGCGGGGCATCTCCGTCTACGCGGAGCGGACCCGGTGTGCACGGTGACGCCCTGAGCCCTGTCCGGAGCATCTCCGCCTGCGCGGAGCGGACCGTCATGTCAGCCGTGACGAAGAACAGCTCGGCGGCGCATCTCCGCCTGCGCGGAGCGGACGACGACGTGCTGGGGTACACCATGAGCACCTTCGGCGCATCTCCGCCTGCGCGGAGCGGACAGCTTCGTCATTACCCCGCCGACGCCGCCCATCGGCGCATCTCCGCCTGCGCGGAGCGGACGATCTCCCTGAGCCTGCCGTGGCCGGACTGGCGGGCGCATCTCCGCCTGCGCGGAGCGGACCCCCAGCACGGTACTGGCGAACACCCGGTGGTCGGCGCATCTCCGCCTGCGCGGAGCGGACAGGGCTTCATCGACGCGATGCTGCGCGAGGACCGGCGCATCTCCGCCTGCGCGGAGCGGACCCTTTGGGGCCTGCGCTTTTGTGGGGTCTTTGCTCTTTCGTTATCAAGGTGCGTGTGGGTCTGTGCCGGGTGCTGTGTGGCATCGGCTGGCTTGTTCACGGTAGCGCTGTTTGCCGGGCGGTTGGCACGGGTGGTGCCTTCGGGGCGGGGTGTCAGTGGTGGCCGGTAGGACTGTGGGGGTCTGGGAGGAGGCTGCGGGATAGCTCGTGTTTGATGCCGTCCGCGAGGGCGGAGGGCAGGTAAAACTCTCCGCACGCGCGGAGCTGGCATGGCTATGCCCCTGCTGTTGGACCGAGCCTCCGGATCATTTCCGCAGACGCGAAGGACACCGGTCGTGACTGGGGGCGACCCAGGTCTCGGATGGAGCATCTCCGCGTACGCGGAGCGCCCTACCCGACGATGGGGCCGCTTTCGTCCCCGACCGGAACATCTCCGCGTATGCGGAGCAGAATCCTGGAACAGGCCCGGCTTGAGGTAGCGCTGTGGAGCATCTCCGCCGGCGCGGAGCGGACTCGGTGAGCACGCAGTTGGAGAAACCCAACGGCGGCACATCTCCGTCTGCGCGGAGCCAGCGCCCATTCGCCCTCGCCACTCTCCTTCTGTTCCGGAGAATCTCCGCATGCGCGGAGCGGACTACGACACGGTCGTCGTCTCGCCGCTCTCCGCCGGTACATCTCCGCCTGCGCGGAGCCGACCTTTGCCTGGAGAAAGCGCGCGACGTACGGCGCGGCACATCTCCGCCTCCGCGGAGCGAACCAGCCCGGGCTGGGCGGGCTCGGCCAGCACGTACGACACATCTCTGCCTTCACGGAGCGAACGAGGCGGTGCGTGTGAGGAACAGTGCGCCGACCGGCGCATCTCCGTCTGCGCGGAGCGGGCACGGTTCCCCCGCGCAGGACATGGCGCACCACCGGCACATCTCCGCCTGTGCGGAGCGGACAGAAGCCGAATTGGGGAGGGTGGCATGGACAACGGCACATCTCCGCCTGCGCGGAGCGGACTTCTCCGAAGAGGAGGCCGACGAGATCGACTTCGATACATCCCCGCCTGCGCGGAGCGGACCGAGTCTCGGTGCACGGCGGCACGCCCCCGTACGGTACATCTCCGCCTGTGCGGAGCGAACCGAACCCGGATGTTCCGCAGCACTGCGGCGGCTGGCTCATCTCCGCCTGCGCGGAGCGGACAGGGCCGACCATCATGCGCCGGTTGACCGTCGACGGCACATCTCCGCCTGCGCGGAGCGGAATTCGCCGCGAGTTCCAGCAGCACGCCGGAGTCCGGAACATTTCCGCGTGCGCGGAGCGGACATCCGAGCCTCGGCGGATTCGTGCCCATTCCGCAGAGCACCTCCGCATGTGCGGAGCGGGCGTCACGAACGACAGGCCGATGCTGCGACCCCGCGGAACATCTCCGCCTGCGCGGAGCGGACTCGGGCGTTATCAGGGCGGCGCGGACGCGCTGCGGCGCATCTCCGCCTTCGCGGAGCGGACCGAGTCTCGGTGCACGGCGGCACGCCCCCGTACGGTACATCTCCGCCTGCGCGGAGCGGACACGATGCGCAACCCGCCCATTGCCGCCGACACCGGAGCAACTCCGCCTGCGGAGCGGACGTCTGTGCGGTCTCGCCGTAGACGCTGTGGTCCGGAGCATCTCCGCCTGCGCGGAGCGGACGCCCAAATCGATCACCTCATGGAGGTGAGGAGCGGAGCATCTCCGCCTGCGCGGAGCGGACTCAAGGGATCCTCTGAGTACTGGCAATCACCACGGAGCATCTCCGCCTGCGCGGAGCGGACCACAACTTCTACGCCCGTAATGAACCTGGTGACGGAGCATCTCCGCCTGCGCGGAGCGGACCCTTCGCGGCCTGCGCTTTTGTGGGGTCTTTGCTATTTCGTTATCAAGGTGCGTGTGGTGCGGTGCCGGTGCTGTGTGGCGTCGGCTGGCTTGTTCACGGTAGCGCTGTTTGCCGGGCGGTTGTCGCGGGTGGTGGCTTCGGGGGCGGGGTGTCAGTGGTGGCCGGTAGGACTGTGGGGAGTCTGGGAGGAGGCTGGCGTTGGTGGTTTCGGAGTTGGGGCGGCTGTTGTGGGCGAAGACATGGCGTAAGGGGTGGGGGCGTGAGGTACCTCCTGGTGCGTCGTGGCATTCGCTGATCGCGCATGTGTGGGACAGCGGACATGCAGGTGGATGGCTGTGGGATCACCTCTTGGCGGAGCGGGTACGCCGGCTTCTGGCCGATGATCTAGACGGGTGCGGGGAGTCGGCGCGGGCGCGTTTGTCGTGGCTGGCGGCTGATCACGACCTGGGCAAGGCGACGCCTCCCTTTGCCGGGTTGGATGGGCAGCGGCGTGCTGATCTGGTGGCCGCGGGTCTGGCCGTCGATCTGTCCGTGAAGGGCGTACTCCCGCACGGATGGTTGTCCGGGCGCCTGGTGTACGAGTTCCTCTGCGATGACGGGTGGGATCCTGCTGCAGCCGAGTTCGTGGCCCTGACCTTGGCCGGACATCACGGCATCTTCCCCGGTGTGGGCTGGCTGGGGGAGAGGGTGAAGCCGAAGCGTCGTGGGACGGGGGCGTGGAAGCCGTTGCAGGCCGAGGTCCACGAGGCGGCCGTCATGGGTAGCGGAGCTGCGCGGTACCACGAGGAGTGGAGCAGGAGCTTGCCGTCGGTGGCGGCGCAGTTGGTGCAGGCCGGCGCTGTGACGTTGGCGGACTGGCTGGCCAGCAACGAGGATCTCTTCCCCTACGAGGGCCGGCTTCCGGACGGCTACCTGGACACGTCCGCCTCCCGCGTGGGACGCGCCGGCGAGGTCATGGGAGTACGGGCGGCTTGGACGCCCGACTCCGCCAGCGTGAGGATGGGCGCCCAGGGGTTGTTCGGCTCACGTTTCGAGGTGACGGCGCCTCGGGATGTGCAGAGGGCGGTTTATGAGTTGGCGTGCTCGGTGACCGGGCCGGGCTTGATGTTGATCGAGGCGCCGATGGGGGAGGGGAAGACCGAGGCAGCCTTGGGGGCGGCGGAGGTGCTTGCCGCTCGACTGGGTGCCAACGGCGTCTTCTTCGGGCTGCCGACGCAGGCCACGGCGAACCAGATCTTCCGCCGGGTGCTGAAGTGGCTGGAGCGGCAGGGTGCTGATACGACGGTGGCCCTTGCGCACGGCAAGGCGGCCCGGCAGGAGGACTACCGGGCGCTGCTGCACGCCGCTGTGGAGGCGGAGGGGTGTGGTGCGGGCGCGGTCGGCTCGAAGTGGATTCTTGGGCGCTATCGGGCGCTGTTGGCGCCCGTGGTGGTGGCCACCGTCGATCAGCTGCTGCTGGCGGGGCTGGCTTCTCGGTATGTGTCGGTGCGGATGCTGGGCCTGGCCGGCAAGGTCGTGGTCCTGGACGAGGTGCACGCCTACGACGCCTACATGTCGGGTCTGCTGCACGGAGTGCTGGCGTGGCTGGGGGCCTGCGGAGTGCCGGTGGTCTTGTTGTCGGCGACGCTCCCGGCCAAGCAGCGCGCCGAACTGGTGCAAGCGTATGCCGGACGTCCTACGGAGGTGATGGACGATGCCGTCTATCCGCGTCTGACCTGGGTGGACGCTCCCGCCACGGCGGGCGAGGGGGAGTCGCCGTGGGTCGTTGCGGCGGCGACGGACCGCCGGCTGCCGGTGAAGGTGGCGATGTTGCCGGAGCCGGACGTGACCACGGTCGCCGACGAGGCGAAGAAGCTGGTGGCGGGTGGGGGTTGCCTGCTGGTCATCCGCAACACGGTCGCTCGCGCACAGGAATTGGCTGAGGAGTTGAGGCGTGCGTTGGGCGTTGAGGCGGTCACGCTCATGCATGCCCGGTTCACGGTGGCAGACCGCCGGCGGCTGGAGACCGGGTTGGTGGAGCGGTTCGGGCCTGAGGGTACGCGGCCGATGCCGCACGTCGTGGTGGCCACCCAGGTGGTCGAGCAGTCCCTCGATGTCTCCTTCGACGGACTGATCACCGACCTGTGCCCGATCGACCTGCTGTTCCAGCGGATCGGCCGTGAACACCGCCATCCGGCCGTCAGTCGACCACAGTTGATGAGGGATGCTCGGGTGGTGGTGGCCGGTTACCAGGACCGTCCGTGCGCGCCCCCACAGGTGCCCAGGGGATCGCGCACGGTCTACGGGGAGCATCTGCTGTGGCGCACCGCTGCGGCACTGCGCGATTGTGCGACGTTGGAGTTGCCCGGGGATATCCCGAGGCTCGTCAACCGCGTCTATGGCACCGAGACGCTGGGGCCGGACTCCTGGCAGGAGGAGCTGGCCGCCGCCGCGCAGGCGGACGAGGACAAGCGGGAGCGGATGGCCGACCAGGCCCGGCAGATCGCGCTGAAGAATCCGCACGCCGTGGAAACCCTGGCGGATCTGCACGATGTCGGCGCGCTCAGTGGCGATGACGACGAGAACACCCCGCAGGTGCAGGCGCTGGTCCGGCTCGGCCAGCCTTCGCTGGAGGTCATCTTGCTGCGCGCCGGAGATACCGATGGGACGGCCTTTCCTGTCTCCCAGGGCGCGGAGGGATCGGTGCCGCTGGACCGGTTGCCGGAGCCGGCGGTGGTCGAGAGGGTCCTGGACCAGGCGATCCGGCTTCCGGGTTGGTCGGAGAGGCTGACGGACGCAGCTCAGGAGGCCGCTTTCACGCCAGAAGCGTGGAAGGGCTCTGCGTGGCTCGGCTCGGTCCGGGTCCTGCTGCTGCCCGCCGACGGGCGGGCTCTGCGGCTGGGAGGGCAGAGCCTCACGTATTGCCCGCGGGAAGGGCTGACGGTCAGCGCAAGCTGATTCAGGCCAGGTTTGTGCAGGTCAGCACGCGTTGTCAGTGGGGGGCTGTAGGTATGGAGCTGGAGCCGGGCGCCAACCGCTGTGCGGCGCCAGGTGTCCCGTCATGCCTACGTGGTGGAGCGTTATGGAATTCAATCTGGTCGACGACGACTGGCTCCCGGTCGTCTTCACGGACGGCAGCGCGGGGGAGGTCTCCCTGCGCGAGGTGCTGGTGCGCGCCCGCGAGGTACGCAGTCTGGCCCTGGATGTCCCGTCGCAAGTGCCGCCGGTGGTGCGGTTGTTGCTCGCCATCGTGCACTCTGCTCTGGATGGGCCGGTAGACGAGAAGCAGTGGCAGACCTGGTGGGACAAGGCTGCCTTCAACGAAAGGCTGATCAACTCCTATCTCGATGAGCACCGTTCACGGTTCGGGTTGTTCGACGCAACGGCGCCGTTCATGCAGAGCGGAGGGCTGCAGGCGCTGAACGGGAAGACGAAGACCGCGGCCCTGCTCGTGCCGCACGTGGCCAGCGGCAACAACGTGCCCTTGTTCTCCGCCGAACGCGATGCTCGGCCTGATGCGTTGAGTCCGGCGCAGGCGGCGCGGTGGTTGCTGCACGCCCACGCTTGGGACACCGCGGCGATCAAGACCGGTGCCGTGGGCGATGAGAAGGCCAAGGCCGGCAAGACGACCGGCAACCCCGTCGGAGCACTGGGCCAGTTGGGCGTGATCATGCCCATGGGGCCGACCTTGTGGCACACCCTGATGTGCAACCTGCTGCCGACCGGGGCAACGACCGGGGCTGAAGGTGACCTTCCGGTGTGGGAACGCCCGCCGCTATCGGGCCAGTGGGCCGAGCGGATGCCCAAGGGTCGACTGGATCTCTATACCTGGCCCGCGCGCCGCATCCGCCTGATCCCCGAACCGGACGCCGAGCTGCCCGGCGGGATCGCAGTGCGGCAGGTGGTGGTGTGCGCCGGGGACCGGATCGCGCTGAGCACAGGCCAAGAGCTGCGCGGCTGGATGAGCAGCGAGCCGCACTCGTCGTGGAAGCGCAGCGAGAACCTGGAGCGCAAACGCAAGTTCCCGCTGGTGTACTGGCCAGTGCGGCACCGCGTCGAGCGGCAGCTGTGGCGCGGACTCGCCCCTTTGCTGGCGCGAGCCGAGCTGCCCTCCACCACGGCTGCTAGGGATGCCCCCACCCTGCGGGGCCCGGCAATGCTGGCTCAACTGGGCACCCGAGAACGGCTGTCGGCGCTGAAGGGAATGCCGCTGCGCGTCTTGGCGGTCGGCTTCGAATACGGCAACCAGAGCGCGGTGATCGACGAAGCCTATGGCGATGAGCTGCCGCTGCCCATCGCGGTGTTCTCGGCCCAGGACGACGACTGGCGTGATGCCGTACTGGACGCGGTGGCGGCAGCGGAAGGCGCCGTGCGAGCCCTGGCGTATTTGGCGGAGAACCTCGCAGTGGCCTCGGGCTGCCGTCGCTCGGAAGAGGGCCTACTGGCCGGTCATCGGGAGCGAGCCCGCGAGACGGCCTACGCCGAGCTGGACGCACCCTTTCGACGCTGGCTCTCCTCCCTGACCGACGATGACGCTGATCCGGACGAGGCCCTGGACCGGTGGGCACGCGAGGTGCGGCAGATCATCCGCGGCCAGGCCCGCGAACTGCTCGCCTCCACCTCCCCGGCCGCCTTCCACGGTCAGGTATCCGGCGAGGGCGATGACGCCCAGGTCATGGACGCCTTTCTCGCCGAGATCTTCTTCCACCGCGCCTTGCACAAGGCCCTGCGCGAGCTCTTCACCGAAAGCGACGCCGGCGACGACACCGACGGCCCCGATGACGACCCCACCGACCTGGAGAACCCCGAGTGACCACCACAGCCTCTGAGCGACGTAAAGAGGGCGATCCTCCGCCCTGGCACAGCCGACTCGCTGAGCAGCTCAAGAAGATCGACCGCGACCCGGCTCTGGCCGCTGCCTGCCGACGGGGCCGCAATACCGAGCCGCTCGACGAAATCGACATGCACGAGCCGATCACTTACGTGCTGGAAGGCGACCAGGACACAGAACTCGCCCAGTACGTCCCGCTGTGGCAGCGCGAGGCCGTGACCGCGGCCGCACACCACAGTCTGGCGCTCTACGCCTGCCACGTGCAGTCGAAGTCCGTCCCCATGCACCGGCGCGGCATCTCCCTGGGCACCGCCGCCCGCAAACTGCAGACACAGATGCCCTCCAAGGACGGCGCCTCCCAGCGCTTCCGCGCCGCGCTCAGCGCCGACTCAACGACCGAACTCACCACCCACCTACGCTTTTTGATCTCACTGCTGCGCACCTACGACATCGCGCTGGACTACGTCGCCCTCACCGACGCCCTGGCGACCTGGGACCAGCCCGAACGACGCCAGGCACTGGTACGCCACTGGGGCATGGACTTCCGCCGCACCCTACCCAAGATCACCCCGACCGACAGCAACGCGACCGACTCGCCCAAGGAGTAGCGCTATGGCCTTCCTCGACATCCACATCCTGCAGAACGTGCCCCCCTCCAACATCAACCGCGACCAGGACGGCAGCCCCAAAACCGCCCGCTTCGGCGGCGTCAAGCGCGCCCGCGTCTCCTCCCAGGCATGGAAGCGCGCCACCCGCACCGCCTTCGAGGCCGACGGCGTCCTCGCGGGCGAAGACGCCGTCCGCACCCGCCAGCTGCCCCAGATGATCGCCGACCAACTCGCCGAGCGCGCACCGGACCTCAAGGACAAGGCCGACGCCATCGGCATGGCAGCAGCCACCGCGATGTTCAAGGTCGCCGCCAAGAAGCCCAAGAAGAAGGGCGACGACGGCAAACCGGTCGAAGAGCGCCCAGTCACCGAATACCTGCTCTTCCTCGGCCGCACCCAGATCAACAAAGTCGTCGACACCCTCGCCGCACACACGAAAGCCCTCGCCGACGCGAAGACCGACAAGGACCTCTCCGAGCTCGTGGCCGACCTGGGCCTCAAGGAGCTGGGGGTGACCGCTCACCCCGGTTCCGTGGCCCTGTTCGGACGGATGGTCGCCAACTCCCCCGACACCGGAGTGGACGCCGGCTGCCAGGTCGCCCACGCCATCTCCACCCACGAGGCCATCACGGAATTCGACTACTTCACCGCCGTCGACGACGAGCAGAAGGACGACAACAAGGGCGCCGGCATGATCGGCTCGCTCGAATTCAACTCCGCCACCCTCTACCGCTACGCCACCATCGACCTGCGCACCCTGCACAGCAACCTCGACCAGCACGACGAGAGCACCCTGAAGTCCGCACTCGGCTTCATCCGCGCCTTCGCCACCAGCATGCCCACCGGCAAGGCCAACACCTTCGCCCACCACACCCGGCCCGAAGTCATCGTCCTGAGCCTGCGCAAGGACCGACCCGTCAGCCACGTCGACGCCTTCGAACGCCCCGTCCCCCGCACCAGCGAGGGATACCTCGCAGCCTCCGCCACCACGCTGTTCGCACACATGGCGGACGCCGACGAGCAGTGGGGCGACACCCCGGCCTGGACCGCCGCCCTCTACCCCTCCGCCCTCCAACAGCAGTCCGCCGACGACAGCGAATCGAAGCTCCCGCCGCGCGTCACCTGGAAGACGGCTCTAGAGCAGGCGGAAGAGGCTCTGACGAAGGCCGTCGCAGAGGCGCGGACCAAGTGAGCGTCCTGACCATGCGGCTGGCCGGACCACTGCAGTCCTGGGCCATCAACAGCCGGCACAACATCCGCACCACCCTGCCCTACCCCAGCAAGTCGGGCATCGTCGGACTCCTGGCCGCCGCCTGCGGCATCCCACGCGACGGAACCCCCTCACAAACCACCGACGTCACCCTGGCGCAGCTGACCGCCCTGCGCCTGGCGGTCCGCGTGGACCAGCCCGGACAACTGCTGGTCGACTACCACACCGTCAGCGGCGCCTCCCACGCCCCGACCGAACCAGCACGCCAACGCCTACCCACCGCAGACGACGGAAGCCTGCAAGCCAAGGACTCCACCAAGATCACCCGCCGGCACTACCGCACCGACGCCATCTTCACCGCCTACCTCGAAGGCGACCCCGACCTGCTGGTCAAGGCTGCCCACGCCCTGCGCCGGCCCCGCTTCCCGCTCTTCCTCGGCCGCCGCTCCTGCCCACCCAGCAAACCCCTCTTCCTCAGCTTCGAGCACCACAGCGACCTCGACCACGCCCTGCGCACCACCACCTGGCAAGCCGGCGCACACGAGATCGCCCGCCACCGCGCACGGGGACACTCCAGCGTCCTACTGGACACAGTCACCGAAGACCCGGCCGGCACCGACGTCCTCCAGGACCAACCCCTCGCCTCCGCACCGCCCTTCCGCCACCGCTACACCGAACGACCCATCCGCCACGGACACATCACCCTGCCCCTATCCACGGATACCCCCACCGCCCACGACCCCTTCGACCTGCTCGGCTGACAGGACCGCCATGTACCTCACCCGCGCCTACCTCAACCCCCGCCGCCAAGGCGCCATCAAACTCCTCGGCAACCCACGCGCCCTCCACGCCCTGATCATGGGCTGCTTCCCCGACCAACCACCCACACCTCCCGGCCAAACCCCGCCCCGCATCCTGTGGCGCCTGGACACCGACGACACCCGCCGCCCCACCCTGTGGACCGTCTCACCCACCCGCCCCGACTACACCCAACTCATCGAAGACGCCGGCTGGCCCGCCGCCGAGACGCCCCAATGGGAAAGCAAGCCCTACACCCCACTCCTGGACCGCATCGAAACAGGACAGCGCTACGCCTTCCGCCTCACCGCATCCCCCACCTACCGCACAGCCGCCCCCTCACCCGACCAACGAGGCCGCCGCCTCCCCCACACCACCGCACGCCACCAACTGCGCTGGCTCGTCGACAAAGCACCCAAACACGGCTTCACCATCTCCCCGGCCGGCACACCTAACGACATCGGACCTGACGGCGAAATCCCCCTCCAGCTCCAGCTCCGCCACCGCGGCAAGAACACCTTCGGCAAACACGACCACAACAACAAACCCATCCGCGTCGCCCTCACCACCGCCACCTACGAAGGAGCACTCGACGTCACCGACCCCAACGCCCTCCGCACCCTCCTCACCACCGGCATCGGCCAAGGCCGCGCCTACGGCTGCGGACTCCTCACCCTCGCCCGCCTCCCGGCACGGTAAAGAACCCGCAAACCATGTGGAACGTTGCAGGTCACGAAGAGTCCGCTCCGCGTCCGCGGAGATGCTCCGCTTGGTGACGGCCGCGTCGAGTAGGCGCTGGTGTCCGCTCCGCGTCCGCGGAGATGCTCCGTCGCGGTGCGGGGTGTTGCCGTGTAGCAGTCCGTCCGCTCCGCGTCCGCGGAGATGCTCCGTCTCGCAGGGAATGGAACGCTGGGGAACCTGTGTCCGCTCCGCGTCCGCGGAGATGCTCCGAAAAATTGAAGCCGCCGAAGTCGTCTGGCTCGGTCCGCTCCGCGTCCGCGGAGATGCTCCGGTCCACGGTGCAGTCGCACGCCCGCCGTCTCGGTCCGCTCCGCGTCCGCGGAGATGCTCCGTCGAGGATCAGCCCCTTGTAGGGCATGCTGTTGTCCGCTCCGCGTCCGCGGAGATGCTCCGCGGAAGGTTGTCCATCAAACCGGGGCAATTTCGTCCGCTCCGCGTCCGCGGAGATGCTCCGTACCACTCCTCGGCGCCGCACCCGCGGATCCCGTCCGCTCCGCGTCCGCGGAGATGCTCCGCAATGACAAATTCGAACGAAGAGGCTGACGTCGTCCGCTCCGCGTCCGCGGAGATGCTCCGACGCTGGTGTCAACGCCGGGAGTGGTGACGGTGTCCGCTCCGCGTCCGCGGAGATGCTCCGGCCGGCGGCTGGGATTTGCTCGGGTTCGAGTGGTCCGCTCCGCGTCCGCGGAGATGCTCCGACCTGGCGACGGCCGCAGTCCACCTCATTGAGGTCCGCTCCGCGTCCGCGGAGATGCTCCGGTCCACCGGCTGGAGGAATTGCTGCTGAAGGCGTCCGCTCCGCGTCCGCGGAGATGCTCCATCACTCGTGGTAACAGCCGAGCCCCCGACATGGTCCGCTTCACGTCTGTGGAGATGTGCCGTTCGAGGTGCGAATCATGGGAATGACGCAGATGTCCGCTCCGCTCCCGCGGAGGTGCTCCGAAGGAACGGGGCGCGCTGATCACGCACCTAGTTTCCGCTCCGCGTCTGCGGAGATGCTCCGCCGATTGCTATCTGGTCACCAGGTTGTATCGGGTCCGCTTCGCGTCCGCGGAGGTGCTTCTTCCTTGGGGTCGGAGAACCAGAGGATGACGTCGTCCGCTCCGCGTCCGCGGAGATGCTCCCGGGTCCCGGGTGAGGATGCGGAGTTTGACCGCGTCTGCTCCGCGTCCGTGGAGATGCTCCGGAATGGCCCGAGGACCACGGCGACTGACCAACGGCCGCTCCGTGTCCGCGGAGATGCTCCGTCCTCCAGACCGATCACTCTGAGGAACTGGCCGTCTGCTCCGCGTCCGTGGAGATGCTCCGACAATGAGCTGGCCGGGCTGGAGATCGCCTGTGTCCGCTTCGCGTGTGCGGAGATGCTCCGGCGAACAGGACACCGTTCATTGTGCCGGTGAAGTCCGCTCCGCGTCCGCGGAGATGCTTCGGGCATCCTCTACGACTGCCGTGAGGCTGAACGGTCCGCTCCGCGTACGCGGAGATGCTCCGCCGAGTTCCACGAACGTGTTGCCACTGGGTCGTCTGCTCCGCGTCCACGGAGATGCTCCGGTCATCCGCGGGGTATCGGAGGGCGCGATCACGCCCGCTCCGCGTCCGCGGAGATGCACCATCGACCGGTGACCCACGCCGTGTGTTCCTTGGGTCTGCTCCGCGTTCGCGGAGATGCTCCGAAGGTGTTCGGCATCAGCCACACGACGCGCTGGTCTGCTCCGCCTACGCGGAGATGCTTCGTCCATGCGTTCGGCGAGTTCGATGGCTATGGAGTCTGCTCTGCGTCCGCGGAGATGCTTCGACGATGTAGTCCACTGCCTGCTCAGGGCGGAGGTCCGCTCCGCGTCCGCGGAGATGCTCCGCGGTTGAGCGCTCAGCTCCTCTTGTCCAAGAAGTCCGCTCCGTGTCTGCGGAGATGCTCCGACGGGTCCGGGCTCGTACTCGGCGCCGCCGACGTCCGCTCCGCATCCGCGGAGATGCTCCGGCGACGCAGACGGCCCGGGGGTAGTGCGGCTGGTCCGCTCCGCGTACGCGGAGATGTGCCGCGGTCCGATCAGCCGGTCCTCATGCGGGTCAGGTCCGCTCCGCGCAGGCGGAGATGTGCCGACGATGTCGGCGGTGGGCACGGGTCCGCGTCCGTCCGCTCCGCGCAGGCGGAGGTGTGCCGGCGCCGGCGACGTCGTCTCGTGTGCGGGTGACGTCCGCTCTGCGCAGGCGGAGATGTGCCGTCGACGCTCGCCATGGACTTCGTTCGCACCGTGTCTGCTCCGCGCACGCGGAGATGCTCCGTACAGCTGGTGCACCAACGGAAATCACTGGCTGTCCGCTCCGCGTCCGCGGAGATGCTCCGGCCCAGGGCAGCCGGACGACGATTTGTGCGGCGTCCGCTCCGCGTCCGTGGAGATGCTCCGGACGGCTCCTCCGGGAACGCGGGAGTCGGCGGGTCCGCTCCGCGTTCGCGGAGATGCTCCGGCAAAGTACGTGCTGCGGGCGGTGGAGGCGGGGTCTGCTCCGTGTCTGCGGAGATGTTCCGGCGATGTGGAGCCTCGTCGCCGACACAAAGCGGTCCGCTCCGCGCCCGTGGAGAGGTTCGGGAACAACAAGGGCGGCTGCGCCGACTGGCGTTGTCCGCTATGCGTCCGTGGAGATGCTTCGCCCCGGCCTTCGGTAGGGTCCCGGAGTGTGCGGTCTGCTCCGTGTTCGCGGAGATGTCTAAACCAAGAGAGATCGACCTGTTTGAGCGGATTCCACATGCCTCCGGCATCGTCCGCAGAAGGACGTGTCATGACCAGCGCGACCCCCGTACCCCCGCCGCCACACGAGGACTTCTGGGAGGAGCACCGGACCTGTTTCCTTACGACAACACGCCCCAATGGCACTCCGCACCTTGTCCCCGTGGGGGTGACCTACGACCCGGCAACCCGCATTGCCCGCGTTATCAGCAGTGGCACGAGCAAGAAGGTCCGCAATATCCGCGCCGCCGGCCAAGGGGCCCGCGTCGCGGTCAGTCAGGCCGAGGGCCGACGTTGGTGCACCCTCGAAGGCACCGCGATTGTCAAAGATGATCCAGAGTCTGTAGCCGACGCCGAAGCGCGCTACGCCCAGCGGTACAAGACCCCGCGCCCCAATCCCGAGCGAGTCGTCATCGAGATCACCGTTACCCACGCCATGGGTACTGCCAAGCCTCCTGGCTGGTAACTCCGAGAGGTTGGCGCCTACGTCAACATCGTGCAGGTGACCTCCGACGGTGTGGTGGACACGGTTGACGAGCTGTTCCACGGGCGCTGGCTGGTGCTGTGTCAGGGCACGAAGAATCTGACGGCGGTCGAGGTGGCGGACTCCGCCCGTGACCTGGACACCGGGGTAGTCCTGGACGCGGCCTACACGACAGCCCGGCGACTGAGCTGATTTTCCTGAAGGTTTCTGACGGGTGTGCCGCATTCCGTAGGTTGGGGTCGAGCAGAAGTCTCCGCTTCGCTTGGGAAATCTTCCCGGTGTGTCTTGCTCACCTCCGTCTGAGCAGCCTCCTGGTCGCCCGCTCCCGTACGGCGGGGTCTGTGCTCAGCGTGGCGTCGGCGAACAGATGGATCTGCCAGTACAGGTGGAGTCGACTCTCGGTGGTGGGTTCCTGCTGGTTGGTGAGGGCGAGTACGGGTGTGGGGTCGTCGAGGTCGAGGCGTACGGCGAGGCGGGCGAGGTCGGACCGCTGGTCGCCGAAGATGGCCAGCTCCCAGTCGATGAGCAGTCGGGATCCGGCGGGTTCACTGAGGAGGTGGCTCGGTTGTAGGTCGTGATGGAGCAGTACTGGCTGGGTGGCGATGTCGCTGGCGTCGACTTGTTGGTGGAGGAGTCGGGCCGTGGAACGCAATTCCGGGGCGGCTGCTGAGTACGCGTGCAGACGGTCGTGGAGGTAGTCGGTCCAGCGGTGGTGTTGTCCGGCGCCGGCGAGGCGGCCGAAGTGGGTGCCGGGGATGCAGTGGATGGCGGCCAGCGGTTCGGCGAGTTCCGTCAGGAACCGGTCGATGGGCACAGGCTTCGCGTGAAGTACGCTCTGGGCGGTCCATGGAGAGGTACTGCTGCCGCTGGACGTGGCGAATAGCTGCGGAGCTGGGGCATGATGCCGGGCCAGGAGGCGGAGAGCGGCAGCTTCGTTGGCGCCACGGTTTGCGTCGCCGTAGTGCTTGAGGATGTACGGCGTGGGTCCGTCCACCGACCAGACGCGGTTGGCCTGGCCGGTGGTGACCTCGCGGGCGTTGGGTGGGACGCGGCCGTCTATGCCGTGCATGGCGCGGTCAGGCTACGTCGCCGAGGTAGGTGTCGGGCAGCTTGGGCGCCTCGGCGAGGGTGGCGATGGGCTGGCGGATGGCGTGCGGCAGCAGGTTGATGGCGGGGATTTGGCCCAGCGGTACCCATTCCAGGCCGGTCTGCACCTCATCCTGGGCGTGGCCGCCGAGTGGGCCGGGATCGCTGGTGGGGGTGCACAGGAAGATCGCTTCGATGCGGTGGGTGTTGGCTTCGCTTACGGGGTGGTCGTGGTGGGCGCCGATGTATTCACGGAGCCAGAGCAGCCGCTCGACGGTGACGGACAGGCCGGTTTCCTCGTCGACTTCGCGGCGGACCGCGTCGCCGAGAGTCTCCCCGGGGTGTTGGCCGCCTCCCGGGAGGAAGTAGCACTCCTGGTCTTCCCAGACCGCACGCATGAGGAGGACTTGGCCGTGGTGGAGGATGACGGCTTTGGCGGACGTGCGGATTTCAGGGGTGGCGGGTTCGGTCACCTTCTGGTCCAACTTCCTTGTATGTGTTGGGTGGTGCTTCAGCGTTCAGTCTTGCCGAAAGTGGTCGGGTGACCGGCGATGCGGCGCAGAATCATCCGCCAGGGGCCGATGAGGCGGATGAACGGTTGGGCGGGGCTGCTTGCGATCAGCCCCGCGCGGCGACCGCGTGGGGCGGCGGCGATGCGGCTGGTCGGAGGGACGACCGCGGCGTGGAGGGCAGGGACCAGCTTGATGAGTCGGGCGGTCAGGACGGGGCCGTGCAGCAGGACACCCGCGAGGGCGAGCGCGGAGTACGACGGGCCGGACCAGTAGGCGGAGATGACCGCGGCGGCGATCAGTGGGACCCCGGTGAGCCAGACGGCCTCGTCGGTCCATTCCCGGAGTACCAGGAGCGCCTTGCCGATGCGGGAGAGGGCGCTCGGCAGGTGAGCGATAGCCCTCGCATGCCGGTCTGGTCGGGCGGACGTGAGGAAGGCGAGCGCGTGGAGGTTGGCTAGGCCGCGCGGCTCGGTATAGGGCTCGTCCAGGACGGCGACGGTGGCGGGTGTGATGTCGGCGCCGAGGAGGGAGAGGCGGTGGCCGATGCCGAGATCCTCCATGGGTTCGGGGAAGCCGCCGAGGTCTCGCAGGGTCGGCAGGTGGACGGTCATGCCGCAGCCGACGCCGTAGATCATTGGCCGCAGCAGTGCCCGAATGGGGTTTGGAATTTGGGTGGTGGTGAGCCATTGCGTCAGGCGGATGCGGGCGAGTTCGATGCCGAGTGAGCGGCGGAGTTGGTAGAGCCATTCTCCCGCCAGGAACAGGCCGGTTGCGCCGGTCGGGAAGGGGCGGCGGCCGAGCAGTGGCAGGCGCTGCTGCTGGATGAGGGACGGTGGCCGTCCGGTGAGGGCCCTGTGGCGAGTGGCAGTCTCGGCGAAGGAGGTCAGGGTACGGACGTCTGGGACGGCGTCGGCGTCGTAGACGCAGAGAAAGGTGTTGTCCGCATCGTTCTCTTCGCGCCAGCCAAGGGGGCCGAGGATGCCGTCGAGGCGGTTGACGGCATGGTTGAGCTGTCCGGCCTTGCGGCCACCGATGTCAGGTTGGTGCAGGTGCACCAGGCGCAGCCCGACGGGCGGCTGCTCTTCGGCAAGAGCGGCGACGGTTTCGCGAGTCGTGAGTTCGGCGTCGTACAGCTCGGTGAGGACGGCGAGGCGCTTCTTCCTGGGAACGGCGTTGACCTGGACTGCGATATCGCCGCAGTGGGCGCGGGGGAACAGCCCGTGCAGTTGTGCCTCGGTGAGGCGGCTGGCGGCCGCCAGTGCCGGAAGGCGATCACAGTCGCGACGACGGGCCGTCTCTTCTCGTTCGGTGGTGATGGCGACAACCACTGCTCGTTCTCGTGGGTAGTCGAGGGCGGTGAAGGCGTCGATCGTCTCGGGGGCAAGGGCTTGCTCTCGGAGCATGGGGAGCAGGACCACCAGCCATGGCCCACCCTCGTCGGCCGGGGCGGGATCTCGGTGTGCGTTGCCCAGGAGCCACCGGGCACAGAGTTCGACTGCGACGAGTGCCCAGAGCCCGCGGGCCAGCAGAAGGGCCAGCAAGACGGGGACGGTGTAGTGGAGCCAGAGTTCGGCGATCGTCATCGTTCGTCCTCCAGCAGGCCGTAGACGGAGCGGACTTGATCGGCGATGCGCGGCCAGGCGAAGAGTTCGGCGCGCTCTCGGGCTGCGGCACGTCGTGTGGCATGGGTGGCGGTGCCGAGTTCGCCGAGCAGGGTTTCGACTGCTTCGCCGGTGCCAGCTGCGTCGCCGGGCGGTGTAAGGAGAGCCGCCAGGCTGTCGCCCGTGTAGTACGAGATGCCGCCGGTGTCGGTGGCGACTACCGGGGTGCCGCAGGCCAGGGCTTCCAGGAGTGCGTTGTTGGCGGTTGCATCCGTCAGAGGGAGGAGCACGGCCACGGCTCGACGGTAAAGCTGAGTGAGGGCGCGTTCGCTGATGCCTTCCAGCACGCGCACGGCCGGGTGCCAGGTGCGCCGGTCGGCCTGACGGGTGACAACGACGAGCTCGATGTCATTGCCGTGGCGGCGGTGGAGCCGGTCGTGAACCGTGTCCAGTACGTCCCAATCACGCAGCCACCACCCCACAGTCAGGACCAGGGGTCGGGTGGCCTCCGGTACGCCTGCTGGCGTGAAGGCGGCGATGTCGATGCCGTGCGGGATCAGATGCACGCGCTCCTCGGGCAGGTGGTCGGCGAAGAAGGCCCGCTGGTCGGGGGCGAGAGTGATGATCTGGCTTGCGTGTGCGGAGAGTCGCCGCCAGTTCGTGGCCGGCATGAAGCGGGCCAGGTGTGCGGGTGGCTGGTGATAGGTGACGGCGGTGGGGCCCGGGCGAAGGCGGGAGAACCAGAACTGCTCGTCGCCGTAGAGGACGTGGGCGGGCCCGCGCCTGGCGAGGACACGCGCATCCGTGGCGAAGTGTTCGGCCGGGTAGAAGGGCAAGGGGCAGCGGTGACGAAGCAAGTGGTGGGCTGCAGCGGCGATCTTCCGGCCGGTGATTCCCCGCGGCGCGGTGAGAGGCTCGGCTTCCGGCAGGTAATCCAGGAGCCGGTCGTAGCCCCCGTGGCGGCTGTGCCAGGGGACACGGACGGCCGAGGCGATCACGGTATGCGGCACGGTGCCACCGCCCTCGTAGCTGCGGGCAACAGATTCAGGTCTTGGAGTGCCGGTGCAACTGCCGTGGATCTGGTGAGGCGCAGCACGGGCAATCCGTGGGGCTTGTTGGGGCCGAGGTGGTGGTACCAGCGGCGGCGGTGATGGTGGTGATGGGCCGGGCCCCAGATGAGGATCGACTCCCGGGCGAACAGGTGCCGGAAGGTCTCCCGGTTGCCGGCGAACAGCTCCTCGCCGAGGGCGGCTCGCCGGAATGAGCGCTTGAGGAGCCGGGGCAGGCAGGTGCGCAGGGGGAGGTCGAGCCAGATCGCCAGCTCAGTGTGGCCCAGCAGCATCTCGCCGACAGGGCCGGTGTAGTTGCCGTCGGCGATCCACGTCTCTGCGCCGAGCGCGTCCCTGACCCGGTTCTGGAAGGTCATGGTGTCAATGGGCGTCCAGCCTGCTCCCCAGAACAGGTTGTCGAGGTCCAGGTGAGGCAGTCCCGTGTGTTCGGCAATCGCGGCGGCGAGGGTGGACTTTCCGGAGGCCACGGGACCTACCAGGGCGATGCGTTTCGGTATCACGAGAGCCTCCTGGTAACGGTGTCGGCGAGGCGTTCCAGCAGGTGGGGAATTCGAACGCCGGCGGTGACCCTGAACACCGGGACGTTCGCGACCAGATCGTCCAGTACCTGACCGGCCTGGGCGCGCAGACCCTCCATCGACCGGTTCCGATGCGCGAACCACGGGTGGAGCCAGTCCTCGTCGTCCGGGGTGCAGCATGCTGCGGTCAGCTCGGCACGTGCGGTTTCGCCGTGGAGGCGCTGGATGGTGAGCGGAGTGTCGTCGTCGCGAAGCCGGGGAAGAAGCGCGAGCCGTAGTGGAGCACCTTCGCGCACCTGAGCGGCGAAGGCGGCGGCGAAGTCCCGCGGGGTGCAGCTCGCCTTCTGATTCGTACCGAACGTGCGGGGAAGCACCCGGTGTGGAGGCAGGGCCTCGTGCGGTGTCAGGGCCGAAAGTGTGCCTCCGGCGATGCGGATGGACAACGGGACGCCGATGACGTCGGCCGCGTTCTGGGTGAGCATCGCTCGGTCGGAAGCCACCAGGTCAGCGCCACGGCGGCAGGCGAGGGCGGCGAGCACGGTGGTCTTGCCGGCCGTGGTCGGGCCGGCGATGAGCACTCCGTGCCCTTCGGCGGACGCCGCGGCGGCGTGGAATGCGCTCCAGCCTCGTTCTTCGCCGCACCGCATCACGACTTCCCGGATGACGCGCAGCACATAGCGCTCTCCGCGGTGGGCATCAGAGTGGAGGACGACGTGCAGGCGGCCGGTGGAGTCGTGGGCGTAGAGATGGTCCTGGGGCAGATGCGAGCGGGGATGAGGGCGCCACCAGTCCACGTCGCCCACCCGCGCCCACAGGTACGGTTCGCCACGGAACGGCTCGACGCACCGGCTTTGCACCGTCTGGAGGAGGGCGGCCCGGTCCATGAACAGCTCACGGTTGTGGCGGATGCGGATACCGGTCAGACGTCCGCAGGGAGGGGACAGCGCGGTCTCGGGGAGGAAGCTGTGCAGGTGGTTGCGCTGTTCGACGGCGAACTCCTGGTCCACCTCGACATCAAAGACGTGTCCGGCGAAGGCGACGGACGTCGTCTTGGTGGTGGTCATGAGCGACTCCCTGCGGGAACCGCGTCCTGGCTGCCGAGAAGCTCCTCAGTGGCTCCCGTGACCAGACGGCGTGCAATATCGATGCCCATCTTTACCGCGTGGTCCATGTTGCCGATCTCGTACCGCCAGGTACCGAACCGGCCGCGAGGGTAGATCGCTTGGCTTTCCAGCCATGGAATCGTCAACACTAGCGCCTCGTCCCGGTCCAGGGTGGGGATCGGGTAGGCGTACGGGATCATCTCCACGTGGGCGGTGGCCAGTTCGGCGAGCCCGGGGACCAGGCGATGTCGCCGCAGCGCAGCATCGGCGGTTTTCACCAGGGCACGCCGGTCGACTCGAGTCCCGGGCATCACGGAGATCTCCGTCATCCATGAGCTGAAGGCAGTGGTATCGGCGCCGGGGACGTTGGCAGGCGCGTACTTGCTGAAGTTGGTGGCGCGGTAGAACGGCACGTCGTCCTGTGGGAAGTAGAACCATGACCGCTCGTCCAGGGTGGGGGCCCGGTATCCGAGGCCGACCATGGCGACGGTGGTGTGCTTCAGACGGCGGGCCGCCTCCCGCACGTCAGGCGAGCTCGTCGTCATGGCGACAAGTCGGTCCAGCGGCAGGGTGGCCACGATCTGGTCGTAAGGCACCGCCTCCCCGCTCTCCAGCCGGACGAGGCGGGCGCCAAGGTCAACAGATGCGGCTGCAGTGCGGGTGTGGACTCGGTTGCCAAGGCGGGCGCCCAGCCGGCGCCAGATCTCTCCGGTACCTCCGACAGAGGGGAATGCGAAGGTGGAGTTCGGCCCCCACCGAGGCGCGGGAGCCGCGATGCCGTGGAAGGCCGCCAGGATCTCGTCGAGGTCGACCGGTGCCACTCGCTCCGCGACCCAGCCCGCGCTCATCTTCTCCGGCGAGATCGCCCAGACCTTGGTGTTGTACGGGGCGAAGAAGCGCTCAACGAGGCCACTGCCGTACTGAGCCTGGAGCCACGTCGCGAAGTCCGTACCCGTCGGCAGAGTCTGCTCACGCTGTTGGCAGGCGTGCGTCAGAGACTGTAGGCACGCTTCGGCGTCGGCCTGCGGCAGACAGTGGAGGTGCTGCTGGAAAGGGTAGGGAACCCAGCGGTCGCGGAATCGGATGTACGAGGACCGGTCGTGGTGCAGCAGCTCATGCGGGGCGAACAGCTCGCCCAGGAGCCGGTCGAACTCTCCGAAGTGGGAGAAAACCACGTGGCCGCCCAGGTCCCAGGTGAAGCCGGCGCGATCGACCACGGATGACGCCAGTCCTCCGACGGTGGGCGCTGCCTCCAGCAGGCTCCAGTTGCGGTGGCCGAGCCGGTCCAGTTCATCCGCGCACGCCAGACCACAGGGGCCCGCACCGAGGATGACGATGCGACCGGGCGATAAGGGCTGTAGGGCATCGGACATGAATTCCTCTTTCCTGTAGTGAAGTTCGTGCTTGGCGTTGGCGAAGTGGGCCAGGTCAGGTCTCGCGATTGGGCGTGCGCGAGGCAGGATCAGTGATCTTGAAGGTGAGCCAGACGGTCTTACCGAGGCCGTGCTGGTCATCCACGCCCCACTCGTCGGCCAGTTCGTCAACCAGGAGCAGGCCGCGGCCCGAGGGATCATCGAGGTTCGGATGCCTTCGGCGGGGCCGGCCTGGCCCCTGGTCGTGAACCTCCAGTCGAACCACCGGGCCGCTGATGTTCAGCCGTGCCAGGAATCCGAAGCTGGGCGGGCTCGCATGTACGAGCGCGTTGGTGGCGATCTCTGACAGGCACAGACACACGTCATCGAGTCGGTCCCGGACCCCCCAGGCCGCCAGGGCCTCGGTGGCGAACTTCCGTGCCTCGCTCACGGACGAGCCGTGGTGAGGGAAGGTTCGCTCTTGCCGCAGGGGCAGGCCACTCCCCCTCGCCTCCGTGCTCCGGGGCTCGGTACGGGAATCTGCCTGTCGCTGTGTTGCGCTTTCTCCTGCTGCTGGCACGGTGGAACACCACCTCGTCGCTCGCGTTCAGGGCGGGCATCGAGCCTGACGGCCAAGCGGCGTGCGTCACCACGACATGAGCACCGACGTCTGATGCGGGCTTGAGGACGTGGGCGACATGGGTACCGTCACGATGCCGCCGTCTCCACCGTCATCTCCCCGCACACGGCAGCTCTCGCTCCCGGACGGCGGCATTGCGGGGCTACCGTCGAACCGACGAGCCGACCGGAACCCATCGGGGGATTGATGGCTCAAAGGCCCACTCTTCTACGGACGTTGATCACCAGCCGCCACTGGCAGGTGTTCGAGACCTTCAAACTTCACTTCGAGCGCACCGCCAACGAACTCGCCGAGCAGGACCGTGATCCGACGCTGGTCGGTCTGACCGTGTCGAAGCGGCAGTTCGAGCGGTGGTACGGCGGCGAGGTGAAGACCCGCCCCTATCCGGCTCTGTGCCGGGTACTGGAGGCGATGTTCCGATACCCCGTCGATGTCCTGCTCGGCCCGGCGGAGGAGAGCGGTGCCACAGCCGATGCCGGCCCCCGACTTCGGCTCGTCATGCCGACACGACCGCCGTCCTCCTCGCTCGACCCCACCGAAGGAAACAGCGGCTTCGACGGCATCGAGTTCACCAGCAGACCCGCTCCGGGCGACAGCACCGGCCGGGACACGTTAGAGAGGCAGGTCGCCATGGCGGCTCGTCGTGCATTCCGCTTCAGCGCGATGGCAGAAGGCAGCACCATAGGCCCCGAAACCCTGGACGAGCTCCATCAGGAAGTGCGGCGCCTCGCCGCCGCCTATCCGCGGCTGCCACTGGCCACCCTCCTAGGCGACCTCGTCGAAGTCCAGGACCTCTCCTTCCACTTCCTCGAACACGGCCGCGTCCGACCGACCCAGGCACGTGAGCTGTACCTGCTCTCCGCCATCACCTCCGGCATGCTCGCCAAGGCCAGCCACGACCTCGGCGACCCACGATCGGCGATGACGCAGGCCCGCACCGCCTACGTATGCGCGGACAACGCGGACCACCACGCCATGCGCGCCTGGGTCCGTGGCCTGCAATCCCTGATCGCCTACTGGGACGGCCGGCACCAGGAAGCCTCCCAGTACGCTGGCCTCGGCATCTCCCAGGTGGCAGGCGTAACCGGTACCAGCGCCGTATGGCTGTCCTGCTTGCACGCTCGTGCCGGAGCCGCACTCGGCGATGCGGCAGCCGTACGGGAATCCCTCGCAGAGGCCGAACGGGCTCGCGACGCGGTCTCCCCGGACGACCTGGACGAGTTCGGCGGCATCATGACCTTCCCCGTCCCACGCCAGCTCTACTACGCAGCCGATGCCACCGCTTGGTTGCCCGACGCCCCCGAGGCTGAACAGCAGGCCGAAGCGGCCGTCGCCGCCTACCGCCAAGCGGAGCCCGAAGATTGGGCGTTCGGCGACCAGGCCGGGGCATACACCGACCTTGCCCTTGCTCGCGTCCGCGCCGGCACTCTCGATGGCGTCGACGAAGCCATGCGGCCCGTTCTCGATCTGCCCGCTGATCAGCGCATCAACGGCATCGTTGCCTCGGTGCGGCAGGTCCACACCGCGCTGCGTGATCCCCGATGGCTCACCGCACCCGAAGCCCGCACGGCACGGGAGGAGATTGAGGCGTTCACAGCGGCCCCTGTCGCCGCCCTGCCCAGGTAACATCGCCTGCGGGTAGGGTCCCGACCATGCACCCGGTCGACATCGCGGGCCCCCGGCTTCAACTGCGCGAACTCACCAGCAGCGACGTGGATGCCGTACACGCCATCTACGGCGACGCCGAGGCCACCCGCCACCTGAGCTTCGAACCGCGAACTCGCGAACAAGTCGGGGAGATCGTTTCCCGCTCCGTCGCCTCCTCCGGTGAGCAACCTCGCACCGAATACGCCCTCGGCGTGGTCCGCCAGAAGGACAGGCGTCTGGTGGGCTATGCCCGCCTGGCACTCGACCCGCACGCCCAGCAGGCCGCCACCATCGGCTTCGCCCTGCGCCCGGACACCTGGGGCGTGGGCCTGGGCACCGAAACCGTGCACCTGATGTGCGCCCTCGGCTTCAACCACCTTGGTCTGCACCGCATCTGGGCCGCCCGTGCTCCGCTGAACGCTGCCTCTGCCAAGACCCTGCTACGCGCTGGCATGACGGAGGAAGGCCGCATCCGGGAGCACGTATTCGTACGCGGAGCGTGGAGGGACTCGATCACGTACTCGGTCCTGGATTACGAATGGCGGGCAGAGGGATCTGCGGCAGCCAACGGATGACACTCACCGCGTCGTGACCAAGCGCGGAGCGTCCCGCCTGCACACTGCTATCGCGGTGCGACAGGCCGCTTGCCCTGGCGCCGCCGACAACTACGCCTAGCTCATTCCCCTTGTACACTCCACGTCCAACCGCCAAGTCGGGGGAAACATATGGCAGTTCTCGTCAGCCATGTCGTTCGGAAGGTGATCGCCGAACACGTACACGAGGAGCGCGTCCTGTTGGACGCGGTGGAGCAGATGGACCCCGCGACGAGGACGAGACATCTGACGGGCGGTCGGGAGCGGAACGAGACGCTGGGGTACGGCCTGGACGTCGTGATGCCTCTGGTGACGTCCGTGCTGTGGCTGGCCCTGACGGAGTTGGCTCAGGAGACGGCCAAGTCAGCGGTGCAGTCCACCACACGGGTCGTACAGGCGCGCTGGCAGCGGTTCAGAAGGCGGGAACGGCAGGCCGAGCCGGAGATCATTGTGCCGTTGTCGGCGCAGCAAATCGGCCTGGTACGCGAGAAGGTCCTCGTGCAGTGCACACAGGCGGGCCTGAACACGGCCAGGGCGACAGTTGTCGCGAACGCCGTGTTCCATGAACTGTCCACGTACTCATCGGCCGGCGACTCCTCTTCCCCGGGCGGCGGTGCAGGGGAGGTGGAGGAGTGACGGAGCAGCGGAGGGGCGCCCCGCCGCCGACCGCAGGTGGCGGTCTGGACCGCAGGGTGCTCGCTGCCGGCACCCATCTCCGCTTCACCCTGTTCGCCCTGCTGATCGCGACCGCCTCTGTCAACCTGTTATTCGACTCCGTACCGCAGGGCGGGGGAGTGTGGCAGGTGTGGGTGGCGGTCAGCACCGTGGTCGTCTTCGTCTGTGCCGTCCTGCTTTACTGGCTGATGCCGGGATGGAAGAGGCGCCGCTCACGGCTCGTCGAGATCCGCGACCCCGAACTGCTCGCCGAACTCTCGGAATTGACCATGCGCGCCGGGCTCCCAGCGCCCCCGGCCTTCCTGCTGGCCCCGGCGGCGGCCACGTCGAGCGCCGCGGCCTTCGGGCGCTGGGGTACCTACACCGTGAGCCTGCACGCCGGTCTGGTGGTCCGCCGGGCCCGGGACCCCGAGGGTTTCCGGTTCGTCGTGCTGCACGAGTTGGCTCATATCCGCAACCGCGACGTGGGCATCGCGTACGCCACCGAGGCCCTGTGGCGCTCGGTCGCGTTCCTCGTCCTCCTGCCCTGCACACTGCTCGCTCTCTACCCGCATCCCTGGGGACAGTCGCCGGCCGAGACCCTTGAGCAGTGGCGGACACAGTGGCCCATGGGACTGCGGGGCCTCTTCCGGATCGCCTTCCTGATCGCTCTGATCCTGCTGGCCCGGGCCGATGTGCTGCGCACCAGGGAGCTGTACGCGGATCTGGACGCCGCTCGCTGGAGCGGCGGCGCACGTGGCCTTCCGGGACCCGGCGCGCAACTCGAACGCGGCCACGTAGGCCGGTTGCTGCGGAATGTTCGTCGTGCCTGGGGTACGCATCCGGCGTGGACGGAACGGGCAGCTTCGCTGCTGGATCCCGGACCGATGTTCGGTATCCGTGCCTCCACGATGTTCCTGACAGGGGTGCTGACAGCCGTGGTTGGCCTCAACCTGGATCTGGTCGTCCGGGGTGTGGCGGGCACCGGGGGATGGTACGTGGACGTGTCGGAATGGACGGCTGCCGCGCTCGTGACCGGTATCGCGGGAGTCGCCGTGTGGCGGGCGGTGGCCCACGCGGTGGCGTGCGGCGAGCGGGCCCCGTCGGGTCTGAAAGCCGGCCTGTGGCTGGGCCTCGGTCTGGGCGTGGGAGAACTTGCGACCTTCCACGACGCGGGCACCAGCTGGCTCCCCCCGGCGCCGCAGGTGCTGCTCCTCCTGGTCGCCGGTTCGGCTGTCCTGTTGTGGTGGGCGGCCCAGTGCGCCGAGCTGTGGGTGACCACCTGCCGCGGCCGCTCTCTCGTGCCGAGCCATCTGATGGGCACGGCAGCGCTGTTCGTGGTCTACGGCGGTTGGTTCACCTGGTGGAGAACACGCGGCCATCTCTTCGTGGAGGGCGACTTTCTCGCCGGTCTGAATTGGGACGCGTGGCTGGCTCAGAGATACCCTGACACGCCCGCCGACCAGATGCCTTACACCACCGTGCTGAAATGGCTCGCCTATATCCCTCTGGTCACGTCGGCGCCGATGGTCCATGTCGGGGGGACCGTCCTGTGGCTGTTCCCCCTCGCCGCCTGGGCGCGGCGCCGGCAGGAGAGTGGTGCCGCAGAGTGGCTGCGGCGCGCGAGACCGGAGGGGGCGTGGCCGGAGCTGAACGGCACCCTGCCCTCGCTGCGGTGGTTGCTGACCTGGCTGATGGCCGGCGGAGCCCTGTGCACGGTGGTCCTGCTCGGCACCCGGATGTGGTTGCACCTCACTGAGCCGCCCAAAGGCTTGCGCAGTGCGGCATGGCTCACCCAGGTGTCGATGGTCAGCCTCCTCGCGATCCTCGTGGTCGTGACGGTCGTGACCTGCGCGGTGTACGCGACGACCTCCCGGCACCGGCTGGCGCTGTCCCTGGCGGCCGGCGGGTCGGTGCTGCTGACCGGGCTGGCCACGGCCTTTGTGTTCATCGCCACCGATGCCTGCGTGCCGGGCGCGGAGACAGTAGCCTCCCAGTGCTTCTGGGGCCCCCGGCCCGCTTGGTTGATGGTGCACACCCTCGTCGCCCCGCTCGCCCTCGGTCTGGGCTTCTACGCCGTGACCCTCGTGGCGTTCGTCGGAGCCGTGGTGAGCCGGCGCCCGCTCGTCCGCACCCGGGGTCTGCGGTGTCGCGCGGAAGGGTGCGAGCGTGACGCACAGCGGGGGCGGCGTCGACTGCTGGTGGCGACGGCGGCGTACGCCGGGCCCGGGATCCTCGGCGCCGTGGCGTGCCGGGCAGTGCTGGCGTGGTGGCGTCCGGCCCGGTCTGGAGCACCAGGCAGCCAGTGGTTGCCGGACGTGACGCTGTGGACGGCGCTGTCCCTGGTCACGGTGGCCGGGATCACCGCGATCACCGTCGCTGTCCGCGCCCGTCGCGCCCAGTGGCCCGCTCGCTCTGTCGGCGCGGCGGCAGTCAGCCTTCTCGCCGGACTGCTCGCAACAGCCTTCCTCACCGCGGTCGAGGGCTGCCTGCCCGGGCTGGCCGCGTTGTCGACCACCTGCGCCGTCCGGCCCGGGCCGACCTGGCGGCTGATACAGCTCCTACTGCTGCCCCGCCTCCTGGCAGTGGCCATGCCCGCCGCCGCGCTGACGGTCCTGGCCGTGCTCGCACTCCGGTGCCTCCCCCACCGCGGCAATCGCACGCCGGCACCCCTACAACCCGGCCCGGGGAGCCTGCTGTTGCGGCGGGCGTACGTTCTGGTGGCCTGTATGGCACCGCTGCTCCTTCTCACCGGCCAGCAGCAGCTGCGGCAGGCGGCGGACCCCCCAACCGAGCTGGGCCGGCAGGGCGAGCAGGCAAGAGAGAAGGCCGCGGAACGACAGAAGCTGCGCACCTGGCTGAACAACGGCGGAACGGCCGCGCTGATCGCCTACACACAGGACTACCGCGACCTGCGCGATGCCTTGGTCAAACACTCGGGAGCCGATGGTTATCCGTCCGAGGTGTACCGGCCGATCTGCGTCACCTGGCTCGCGGACGGGGCGCAGGCCCGCAAGCTGTCAGCCCCACCGGTTCAAACAACCGAGGCCGCCCCCTGGTCGGCCATAGCCGATCAGGCTCAGTTGGGTGGAGGGCTCTGCCTCAACGGCTTCACCAGCGGCTCCACAGTGCTGGTCCAGCGGGGCATCAGCCAGCTCATCACCGCCGCCGACCAGTACAGCGCCCTGGCCCAGGCTCTCTACAGGATCCTTCAGTCGGGGAACTAGCCTCGCGCTTTCACGAGTGTGACTGTCCGAAGCTTGATCAAGTAAGTGAGGGGTGCCGCTGACCTGGGAAGATTGGACTTGTCTGAGCTTGACCCTGTCGGGAATCTTGGTGTCGTCTGCTCAGTCTCTGGCGGATCGCCATGATCTCGGCCGGGGGATCCCGTGCTGGTCCAGGAAGTTCTGGAAGGGGATTGGAGGCTCTCTGAAAATGGCTCTGGCCGCAGTTCCGTGAATCCCCAGGTCAGGGAGGGGAACGGCGGATCGTTTCGGCAGGGTGTTTCCTACCGTGGCGAGCAAGACGGTTGAGGGTGTGCTGTTTCCCGGGATCGATGTGCGGGTGGAACGCGTCAGCGCCTCCCCCGATTTCATGGCGGTCGAGGCGGTGTCCACGGGCCAGCCGGGCAGGTGCCCGGACTGCCGGAAGCAGGCAACAAGCGTGCACAGTTCGTACCAACGCACGCTGGACGAGCGGCCGTTGGGCGGGCGAAAGGTCGTGGTCCGGCTTCGAGTACGGCGGTTCTTTTGCGACCGCAGGAGCTGTTCCCGACGGACGTTCGTCGAGCAGGTCGGTGGGTTGACCGAACGGTACTGCCGGTCGAGCGTCGGACTGACGGGGTGGCTGCGGTCGGTCGCGGTGGAGCTCGGCGGCCGTCCGGCCGCGCGGCTGTGCCGGAGGTTACGGCTGGCTGCTGGCCGAACCCGGCTGCTGCGGCTACTGACGGCCCCGACGGTTGCGGACCGCGCCCCGCGGGTGCTGGGGGTGGACGATTTCGCCTTCCGCAAGGGCTGCACCTACGGCACCGTCCTGGTCGACGCCGAGGCCGGCCGAGTCGTGGACGTGCTGCCCGACCGCACCTTGGAGACGTTCGCGGCCTGGCTCACGCAGCATCCCGGCGCCGAGATCATCTGCCGCGACCGGGCCACCGCCTACACGAAGGCGGTCAAGGAAGCCGCCTCCAACGCCCGGGAAGTCGCAGATCGCTGGCACCTGCTTCAAAACCTGTCCGCCGCGGTGGAGAAGACCTGTCACCAACACCGCAACTGCCTGCGCAAACACACCGAGCAGAAGAACCCACCCTCAGTGCCGGAGCCGGTCCCGATGGAGCTGCCGATGCCAGAACTCCCCCGCACCCAGATCATCGAGCGGACCCGCCACCGCTACGAGGACATCCACCACCTGGTGGAGAAGGGTTGGACGATCAGCGCGATCGCCCGAAGGCTCAACCTCGACCGAAAGACCGTACGGCGATTCCGTGACACCGACCTCGACAACTGCTCGTCTCCGCCCGCGACCGCCGCCCCAACGGCGTGCTGGAGCCGTTCAAGGCATACCTCAACGCACGCTTCACCGAGGCCCAGGGCCAAGTCAGTGGCACCCGCCTGTTCAACGAGATCCGCGAACGCGGCTACCGGGGCAGCCGCCAGGTCGTCCGCAAGCACCTCGCCGCCCTACGGGCCGGCACCGCCGAACCGGTCCGAGCTGACATTCCCAGCCCGCGCAAGATCACCTCCTGGATCATGCGCCCACGCGACACCCTCACCGAAAGCCAGGAGGAACGGCTTCTTCAGGTCCGGCTTGCCTGCCCGGACATCACCCGAGCCTGCGACCTCGCCCGTGCCTTCGCCGAACTCGTCCGTCACCGACGCGGTCACCTGCTACTGGAATGGATCCGCCAGGCCGAGCAGGACGCGCCGAAGCCGATGCAGAGCTTCGCCGGCTTCCTCTGCCAGGACCTCGATGCCGTCACCGCGGGCCTCACCCTCCCCTGGAGTTCCGGCGTCGTCGAAGGCAACGTAAACCGTGTCAAAACACTCAAGCGAGCCATGTATGGCCGAGCCTCGTTCCAACTCCTCCGGACCCGGATCCTCACCCAACCATGAGCTTCACGAAACTGCGGCCAGAGCCCTGAAAATCCCCACCGGTGCTCGACGTGTTCGCCAGGCCTGCTCTTGTTCCTCACCCCCGCGTGACGGCCATGTTCGTGCCGCGGTCGGCGCGGTGTCACCCGAAGTCGGCGGCGTGGTCGGACACCCATTGGCGGTAGGTGCGGGCGGGTGTGCCGGTGACTGCTTCGACTGTGGAGGTGACGCTCGGGCGAGGGGCGACGAGCATGTCGGCGTAGCCGTCGAGGAGGGGATCCACGAACGAGTCGGGAAAGTTGTCGTCGGCCAGGAGCCGCTGGCGTGCTTTCTCGCGGGACAACTCTTGCCACTGGAGGGGGCGGCCCAGCATCTCGCCGATGGTTCGCACTTGCTCGGCTTGGGTGAGGACTTCGGGGCCGGTCAGGTGGTAGACGGCGTGATCGTGGCCGTCTTGGGTGAGGGCACGCACGGCTACGGCGGCGATGTCGGCCTCGTGGAGGAGCGCCATGGGTACCGCTCCGTAGGCGCCCTGCACCACGTCACCGGCCTGGATTTGATCGGCCCACCACAAGGTGTTGGTGGCGAAGGTACTGGGGCGCAGGTGGGACCAGGCGAGCCCGGATTGCGCGATGAGGTGTTCGACGCACCCATGGGACTGGCCTACGGCGTGGGGTTGCTGCTCGGGGGCGAGTCCGTCCTGGACGGCGCCGGACGACAGGAAAACGACCCGGGGGGTGTGCCGCTTGATGGCGTCCACGACGGTGGCAGCCGGGTCGGCGTTGTGGAAGGGCCACATCAGGAACACGGCGTCCACGCCTTCCAGAGCTGCCTCCAGTGTGGTGGTGTCGGCCAGGTCTCCCTGTCGTACCTCGACGTCATCGGGAAGTCCGGCGCCAGCGGGGTCGCGGGTCAGTGCCCGCACCTTGCAGGTGGTGGCGGTGAGTTGGGACACCACCTGTCGGCCCACATTCCCCGTTGCCCCGGTGACCAGGATCGTGTTCTTGGCAGTCATCGAAGTTCTCCTTGCCTGTGCTGTGCTGGCGCGCCTTCATCCATCACGATCGCCGGTACGTCGATTTGGCGCTGGCTAGCAGCTAATGGATGCAGGAATCCGTCATTCAGTAGTCTGAATCGATGGATATCGTCACGTTGGATGCGACTGACCGCGGCCTGATTCACGCCCTGCAGATCGACGGCCGTGTGTCGTTCCGCGCGGTCGCTGAGGTGCTGGGCGTCTCGGAGAACACCGTCGCCCGCCGCTACCGACGGCTTCGGTCGACCGGCCTGCTGCGGGTCGTCGGAGTGGCCAACGGGGTGCGGCTCGGCTACACCTCCTGGACGCTCCGGGTGCAGTGCACCCCGGATGCGGCCGGCGCCATCGCGAGCGCACTCGCCGCCCGGCCCGACACCGCCTACGTGCACATGCTCTCCGGAGGCACGGAGATCTCCTGCAACGTCCAGACACCAACCGCAGCCGACCGCAACGCCCTGCTGCTCGACAAGCTTCCGCGTACCAGCCGCGTCATCGCGGTCTCCGCGCATCTCCTCCTGCGCGCAACCGCACTACCCACCACCTGGGCGGGCTCCGCTTGGCTCACCGAGGAACAGGCCCGCACACTCCGCCCCGCGCCCACATCCCCGATCGCCGGGCTAGTCGCCCTCGACGATCAGGACCGGGCCTTGCTGCACGTCCTCGCCCGCGACGGACGGGCCAGCTACGCCGAGCTCGCCACCGTCGCGGGCAACGCGGACTCCACCGTCAAACGCCGCCTGGACACGCTGCGCCGGAACGGAATCCTCACCTTCATCGTCGACGTCGCCCCAGCCGCTCTCGGCTGTACCACCGAAGCGCGGCTCTGGATGTCCGTGCAGCCCTCCCGGCTCTCCGACGTGGCGCTGGCCATGGCCGAACACCCCGAGGTCTCCTTCGCCGCCATGACCACAGGCCCCAGCAACCTCGTTGCCGCTGTCAACTGCCGTGATGCCGACGACCTGTGCCGCTACCTCACCACACGTGTAGCCGCACTCGATGCCATCCGTTCCATCGAGACCGCCCCTGTCATCCGCACCCTCAAAGGGGCGGCAGGGTACCTCCCGACACGCTGACCAAAGCAACCCTTCAGTTGAACCGGAAACTACGTGAGGCAAAGAGCATGGGTGGAGATTTTCAGCAAAGAGCCCCATCAAAGGCGGTCGGAGGCCGGGACGAAGGTGCTTCTCCGGTCGGCGGCCGTCGGCTGAGGCGCTCGATGTTTGCGGCGATGGCTGTGAACACGTGCTGCAGGTGGGCTTTCTGCTGTCCCCTGTAGCGGCAGCGGCAGCGGCAGCGGCAGCGGCGCATGCCGTGTCCGTGAGCGAGCTCGTTGTCGGCATCCCCTGCTTGATGACGGACGAGCACGCCACCGGCACCGATCGCGTCGCCGAATGTGCCCAGCACCTCCAAGCCGATGGATACATCAACGTCCAGGGCGACGAACCGTTCATCGATCCTGCGGCGATCGACGCCGTCTCGGAAGCCGTGGCCCACCTCGAAGCCGCCACTCCAGCGGTCAATGCCTACACGCCTATAGCCGACACAGCAGCTGCCATCGACCACAACGTCGTAAAGGTCGTCATCAGCACGAACGGCAACGCCTTGATGTTCTCTCGGCAGCCGATTCCGTACCCGCGGAGCGGCTACCGGGCCTACTTCCGTCCGCTCGGGCTGTACGGATTCACCGCTGCCGGCATGGAGGTCTTTCGGGGACTGGACCAGGGGCCACTCGAACGCACCGAGGGCGTCGAGATGCTGCGCTTCGTCGATCACTCGTACAACGTGCGGATGCTGCCCGTGACAGACGCTGGCCTCGCAGTGGATACCCCTCAGGACCTCGTCCGCGCCCGCGCTCTTCTGCGGCAGGCGCAGTCACGTCCTTGAACAGGGCGCGTTCAGCGGAAGAGCCGGTGAGCCTGAGCTACCCGGGGCGGTGAACAGAGCAGGTGTCCTTACCGACTCGATCCGCCCGCGTCGGCCGAGAGATAGGTCAGCACGGCCAGGACCCTCCGGTTGTCCTCTTGCGATGCGGTGAGACCAAGTTTTCCGAAGATGCTGGCGATGTGCTTGGTGACCGCACTGGGGGACAGGAACAGTGCTGTTGCGATCGCGGCGTTGGACCGGCCTTCGGCCATGAGCGTCAACACCTCCGCCTCGCGTGGGGTGAGGCGGTCCAGTGGCTGGTCTCTGGAGCTGCCGGTGACCAGCCGGGAGATCACCTCGGGGTCCATGGCGGTTCCACCGCCGGCGATCCGGTGCAGTGCGTCCACGAACTCGTCGTCGCTGAAGACTCGGTCCTTGAGGAGGTAGCCGATGCCGCCGGTGCCGTCGGCGAGCAGTTCCCTGGCGTAGAGCGTTTCGACGTGCTGGGACAGCACCAGGACCGGCAGCCCTGGGATCTGGCTGCGTGCGGCGAGTGCGGCGCGCAGTCCTTCGTCGGTGAAGGTCGGCGGCAGCCGAACGTCCACGACGGATACCTCGGGGCGAAGCTGGGTCATCGCCCGCAGCAGTTCGTGCCCGGTGGAGACGGCCGCGACGACCTCGAAGCCGTAGGCGGTGAGCAGCCGGGTCAGGCCGGTTCGCAGGAGGTACTGGTCCTCGGCGAGGACAATACGCACGGAATCTCCATCGTGATCGTGGTCGGTCCGCCTGGCGGGCTGTGGACTTCCATGGTGCCGTCGAAGGCGGCCAGTCGGCGCAGCACCCCGTGCAGTCCGCTGCCCCGCGTCGGGTCGGCGCCGCCGATGCCGTCATCGGTCACGGTCACCGACAGCGAATGATCCGTAGCGCCGACGGTCAGCCGGAGCTGGTTGGCTCGGCTGTGTTTCGCGGCATTGGTGAGCAGCTCACAGAGGGCGAAGTAGACGGCTGCCTCGATGGGTGCCGGTGGCCGGCCGGGGAGTGTGATCTCTGTGGTGACGGGTAGCGCGGTGTCCAGGGCGAGCCCGCGCAAGGCGTCGGCCAGTCCCCGTTCGGCCAGCACCGGGGGGTGCACGCCGCGTACCAGGTCGCGTAGGTCGGACAGGGCGCCCGCACAGTTGCGGCGGGCCTCGACGAGTAGTTCCCGGGCGGCTTCAGGGTCGTTGGCCAGCAGGTGTTCCATGGTCCGCAGCGCCATACCGGTCGCGACGAGTCGGCTTTGTGCGCCGTCGTGCAGATCCCGTTCGATCCGGCGCAGTTCGGCGGCCTGGGCATCGGTGGTCTCAGCGCGGGTCTCGGAGAGTCGGCGTACCCGTTGGGCGAGGTGGGCGGCCTTCGTAGGCCCGAGCAGACGGCGGCTGACGGCGGCCTGGACGTGCAGCATGTCCGGGCCCAGGACGAGGACCGCGCCGCACAGCGTCAGGCCGGCAGGGACGGCCAGCCAGACCCAGGAGCCCAGCGCCGCGGTCGGGTTCATGGCCAGCTGCCAGAGGCTCCGGGGCTCCGGGCCGGTACTGCCGGTGACCATGTCCCGCGATCCGGCGATGATGAGGTAGACCAGTCCGTAGCAGGCGATCGCGAGCGGCACAGCGGACAGCGCCAGGGTGACGAGCGGGTTGAGCAGCATCCAGAGGTAGTCCCGGGCAGTGGCCGGATCCTTAAGCAGGGCCCGCAGCCGGGTCATTTCCGGTGTGGCGAAACGGTGGCGCCGCTCGAAGCCTGGCGGCTGGGCGTGTGGCTGCGGCGTCAGGGCGTAGGGGACTTCGACCGGTGTGCCGGTCAGTTCGCCGAGCGCGGCCCGGTAACGGTTGAGCAGATGCCGGTTGGCCTCGATGGCCGCGGAAAGCGCACTGGTGAAACCGACGAGCAGGCCAGCCAGGGCGACCACGGTCACCAACAGCCCCAGCACCATCACCACCGACAGGCCCAGCCACTCAAACCCGATCCGCCGTGCCCGGGCGCCTGCTCGAACCACGGTCCACCAACGGCCCAGAACACCTCTCAAGCTTCGCAACACGCCGCCCAGTCTGCCCAAACCGCGCAGGTGCACGACACCACACCGGCGCAATACGGCAGCTTGGAGCAGGAGCGGGGGTAGAGGAAACTCCACCCCCGCACGGTGCGCAAGTGGATTCCGGGCTCAGCAGCGGGTTCCTAGCGTCGTAGCCATGCAGACGAACAACTCTGAAGACAGCAGTGCAGGCATCGCCCAAGAGCGGCGGCCGGTGGCTGCGTTGGTCACGACCGTTGTGGTCGATGCGGGCATTCCGCTGGCGGCCTACTACGGGCTGCGAGCCGCCGGCCTGAACCAGTGGTGGGCCCTGCTGGCAGGCGGAGCCGTGCCGCTGCTGCGCACCTGTCACAGCATCGCGCGACATCGCCGTGTCGACCCGATCGGCGCCTTCGTGCTGATGGCGATGGTGGTGTCCACCACGATGTCGCTGATCACCGGCAGCCCCCGCGTGCTGCTGGCCAGGGAGAGTTGGGGCACCGGTGCTTTCGGCCTGTGGATCCTCGGCTCGCTGCTGGGGCGTCGGCCGTTCCTGCTGGACGCGACCGTGAAGTTCATGCCGGCCCACACCGCTCGGCGCTGGGAGGACGGTTGGCGCCACGATGCGCGGTTCCGCGGCGGGCTACGGGTGGTCACCGCGCTGTGGGGCGGGGTGTTCCTGGTGGACGCCGCCGCCCGGGTGGGCATGGCGTTCACCATGCCGGTGGACAGCGTGCCGATCGCCAGCGCGGTGCTGTTGGTCGCATTGTTGATCCTGGTGCAGCGAGGCAGTGTGCACTACGTCCGGCGGTCCGCCGCCTTCGCGGGAGTCCGAACCGATGGCTGAACCTCGTACCGCAGGAGCAGCGGCCCCGGTAGCAGTGATCACCGGCGGCGCTGGCGGGATCGGCTCGGCCGTCGCCCACCGTCTGGCAGCGGACGGGCACCGCGTGGTGATCGCCGACGTGAACAGCGAGCACGGGCGTGCTGTCGCCGACCGTGTCGGCGGAAGGTTCATCCGGACCGACGTCGCCTCCCCGGACGACAACCAAGCCCTGATCGCAGCGGTCACCGAGGACTTCGGACGGCTGGACGTGCTGTGCCTGAACGCTGGGATCCCCGCAGGCACCGCCATCGGCCCCGAATTCGATCTGCAACGCTACCGGCACAGCATGCACGTCAACTTGGACGGCGTGATCCTCGGAGTCCAGGCCGCACTGCCCTGGCTCCAACGAGGCGGTGGAGCGATCGTCGCCACCGCAAGCCTCGCCGGCATCGCACCCTCAGCCGACGTGTGCTACGCGGCAGCTAAACACGCAGTGATCGGCCTGGTCCGCTCACTGGCCCCAACCCTGCAGCCCCACCACGTCACGATCAATGCCGTCTGCCCGGGCTTCATCGACACCCCGCTGCTGGCCCCCCACCACACCCACCTGATAGAGCACGGGATCGCACTGGCCCCACCCACGCTGGTCGCCGACGCGATCGCTGCCGTCCTGGCCACCGGCACCACCGGCCAAGCCTGGGAAGTCCAAGCACACCGGCCCCTGGCACCGATCGCGTTCCCACAGATAACGATCACCCGGACCTCCGGGGACGGAGCAGCGGATACTGTGCTCGACGGCCGATAGCGCAGATGCGCCAGCCCCGTGACGTGCGGCTTCAAGGTTGGAAAACGCTCACTGTGGCCGATGCGGCCGAAGACGTTGGGACAGTTACTCATCTGCCCGGAAACATCAGCGGGTACGGGAACGCAGAGGCTCCAAGCGCAGCCGCTGCCGCGCGGCGAAACACCAGCATGGATGCAACCATCGTGCCTGCGAAATGAGGACATCCCGTTAAGGCCGCTTCGAGCGGGGAGGCTACGTCAGGGGCAACCCCAGCGAAGGCAGATCTCTTACTCAACTCTCGCTGGGGTGCGGGCACTTGCCAGTGCAATCCGCAGGCGTGCACCCCGTGGTACTCGTCGTGCCGATCGGGTAACTCCGACCGGAAATGAACACTACGCCTGAATGGTGGTTGGGGCGGCTTTACCCCACTCATATGGTCATTTTCGACCGCGGCGTTGATCGACCACAGCAGGGGATGCACATGACTGACAAGCGAACGGGCGGACTGGCCCTGGGGATTGCCGCCTTCAACGCGGCTCTGACCGTCGCGGCGGCGGTGGTCACCTGGAACGGCGGCCCCAGTCCGTGGACGGTTGCTGCCGTCAGCTCCGTGCTCGTCCTTCTCGTACTCCTCCGCAAGCGCTGACCGCCCTGGTCAATCCGAATCACACCTAAACATCTTGAGCAAGAAGGAAGTCCGCTTTCGTGAAGCTCTCTTACCGCATCGCCTCTGCAGCCCTGGCAGGCGTCTCGCTCATTGGGATCACCGCCTCCCAGAGCCCGGCATTCGCCGCTCCGGTCACGGCCTCGGTGTCCTCTGCGAGTGATGTCTCGCCCGAGACCGAGGCCCTGGTCAGCAACATCAAGGCGCTGCAGAGCCAGTCCTCCGTCCTTGAGGGCGAGCAGGCTCAGGCGTGGGTCAAGCGGGTCACCGCTGGCATCAGCGACAAGAAGGTCGCCACGCACCTCAAGGCCGGCTTGTCCCTCGTGACGGAACGCGCCACGGTCTACAAGTTCCACAAGGGCAACACTCAGATCTCCATACCCTTCAGCGACCAGGAGCGCGGCGCGAGCCTGAATGTCGTCTACGACTCCTCCGGCAAGGTTGTCGAAACGCTGGAGATGCAGCTCACCCATGACGACAAGACCGGTCACGCGCAGGTGTGGCGCAACGGCGCCCTGACCGCCGACAAGGTCATCAAGGCCGCAGACCTTCCCAAGGACCTGCCCGCCAAGCAGCCCCAGATTTCCACCTTCGGCTTCAGCTGGGGCAAGCTGAACGACTGCCTCTCCGGCGCCGGCATCTCGTCCTGGGCCCTCGCCCTCATCGGCACCGCATGCGCAGCAGCATGCGTGGGAACCGCCGGTGCTGCATGCGTTCCCTGCATCACCGCGGCCGGCGGAGTCGGCGCGGGCACCGTCTGGTTCTGCATAGGCAAGGCCACCAGCTGACCATCGCCAAGTAGTTTGCAACCCACGGCCGTTCGCCCTCAGTCGCAGTGGGGGCGAACGGCCGCAGGCCGTGAACGCCACGTTAGCCTTGGTCGCCGTCGCCTTCAAAAGAGCGGCAACGATCGAGCCTCAGGCGGACAGTTACCCCGAGGGGCGCTGGAGACGCCGGTCCGGACTGCCCGGTGATCACGGACGCGGACTCATCATCCGGCCGGAGGTCGGCTGCGACATGCACGCAGCACGCAACATGTCGCCCGCCGCGGCCACTGGTCCACCAACTGCCTTCTCCAGGTGGGGAACGCTTTGTAAAGAACTGCTCCGCCGGTGTTGTCGACGTCGCCCAAGCGGTCAACAAGGAGCGCCGGGAGCAGTGCTGATCGTCTGCGCCCCGCTTGCGTGATACCAGTCCGACCAGTCTTCCACATTGCCGTATGAGGCATTTCGGGCAAAGTGGATGTATGGGTGAGATGTCGAGGATGGGTGAGGTGGCAGACCTGGCCGAGCGACTTCACCTCCATCCTTCGGGGCGTGACTTTGAGCGCCCTCCTGTCACAGTATGTGATCACTATGAGGGTTCGCCCGTTGAGCAGCGGAGAACCGTCGCGCGAGAAGTGTTGGATACGGTCGCGGGGCGGATAGGTCCGCCGACCCTGTATGGCGGTGCCACCATCGGCCCTGTCGTTCGGTGGCGCAACGAGGAGCGGACGGTGCTCCTGGACTGCGGTGATCAGGGGCTCCAGCTGTCTGTGCGGCACACGGCAGAGTTGGAAGCCCAGGAGGAGGCGGGCTTCGAGCTTGGTGAGCGGACCGATCCGGCGCCGTATTACGGAGAGCTGCCCTACCTGTGGCAGCTCTACCGGGGCCCGGGCGTCCCGCCGCTTGCATTCCCGAGGGTGGCATCGGCACCGGACTGGCGCTGGCTGGAAGAGTCACTGAGGGCGCTGCTTGGTGCGTGGTGGGAGCAGCTGCCGGCGCAGATAGGAGAGGAGGATGCCGCGGGCTTCAACGTGGTCTCCCGTGGCGCTGGTGAGAGTGCAATGGCGACGCTGTCGGTGCTGTGCTCCGAGGCCGAGGGCCTGATGCTGCTGGTGGACGATGGCAAGGTGCCTGGCGGGACTCCGGATGCGGTGATGGAGGGCAGGGGGTGGCAGGACCGGGTCACGGGGTGGTGGCTGCGGGATTTCCACGATCTCGGCGCGGAAGGCGCCGATGCCGCCGCACGGATGGCGGTCGAGGAGTAGCGCGTGCGGGGAGTGCCCACGCCGAGGGACCTTGGCGTAGAAGAAGTTCGGTGCGAGGAAGGCGGCCTGCTGGTGCTCCCCGGCCTGGCCATAGGCACGTAGGTCTGCGGCCTTCACCGGCGAGGGTGTCGCATCGCAAGCCGGCGCCGGGCCACAGTCAGTCACGACGAGTGGCGCCGACGCCGTCAGGGGTGGTCAGATTTCGTCTATCGGGTGCCAGGTGTACGGGACCCGGTCGCGGTTGGTCTCCCACTCGTCGCGGTGGATGTCCTCCAGCACTTCGATGCGGCGCCGCAGCTGTGCGGTCATCTCCTGGATGCGTTGAACCGCGTCGGCGGAGTCGACGGGCAGTAGGGCCCGAGTGAGCAGCTTGTACTCCTCGGAGGCGCCCTTGACGTGGATCGCCTGGGGCATGCGGACGATGACCGTATAGGGATTGACCTCGGCGACATCCCAGCGTCCGTCGGCCTGCGGCGTGGCCCAGATGACGGTACGAGTCGACGGGCCGTAGGTCAGCCGGCAGCCGTGCCCCATGAGTTCGCTGAGGATCGGCAGCTCAACGGCTCCCTCGCCTGCGTATGTCGCGGCCTCGGTAGGCGTGGCCACGCTGATCTGGCCGGGAAGCAGACCGTTGGAGGACCGGCCCGATTGCTCGCCACTCCTCGGGTCCTGGCCGGGTGCGTCCGAGGTGGCGTCGTCGTTGAGCGGGGTCATGATGACCATGCGGCAGTCCGGCAAGGCCGCGGGGAAGAGCGTCTGAGACTCCAGCTCGACGATCTCGAATCTGTGGGTCGGTAGCGATACTCGGTAGTAGTACGGTTCGCGGCCCTCGGTGACGTCGCAGCGTTCTTTCCAGAGCCGGCGCAGGTGGGCGTCCCCGTTGATGATCTTGGTGACGAGGGCGCCGATCTCGGCGTCTTGGGGGTGCCGGAGGGCGGAGAAACGCAGCATGGCCAGCCACTCGATGGCGTGCTTGTTCCAGTCCACGAAGACGGTCTTCGCCTCGTCGCTGAGTAGCCCCCAGAGCAGCAGATTGGCGCCCGGTTCCATGACCCACGGGCACCAGGTCTTCATCGGGTCGTTGTAGCCGATGATGTTCCACTTCGAGTCCAGCAGCCAGGCCGGGTTCGTCTGCTGGTCGAGCAGAGCCTGCACCGCACGTCGGGTGGGCGTATCGAAGTCCGGAGCAGGCCCGGCAGTGACGGCGCCGCCCATGCTGTACAGCAGCAGGGCCTGGAGTTCATCGCGTCCCAGTAGGAAGAGCTGGCCGATCGCTTCGCACTGCTCGCGGGTCAGCCGGGTGTTCGCGCCGGCTTCCAGGTCGCGGTACCAGCGCACCGAGCGCTCACAGGCGCCGGCGACGTCCTGCTGCGTGATTTGTCGGCCGAGCCGTTCACTGGCAACAGCCCGCCAGGCTCGAAGCAAACCTGCAAGGCCCATCAGCTGCCCTGGAGTGGGTGCTGCCCCGTCCTCTGGGTTGGCCCGTTCTGGATCGTGTTGGTCCGGAAGCGGATCATCGCCGCCCTGTCCGGGGCCGCTCTCGACGGGTCCCGCGCCCATTGAATCCTCCGTGCTCAGCTGCCTATGCCAGGCCAATGGCGGTCCTGATCGAGGCATGGAGAAAGGGGACGGTGGTCGGCCGTCCCCCAACCTGGTTTCTTCCGTACATCGACAATACGAAACTTGAATTTGATCTTCCGGCGCCGCGGTGATCAATAGGGGTGAAATTGTGGGGCGGGTCACAGTCGAGATGAAAGATCATTTCAATGTTCCGCCTCACGGTCCACGCAAGGCGGCATCTATGGATGCGATTCGGGCATAGCGAGCGGCAAAAGTTTGCCGCTCGTGGATAGCGGCAAAAAATTGCCGCTATCTCCGTTTTCGACTTGGCGAGAGATTTGGATGGGTGGTATCCGGCACTCCATCCGTCCCTGATTCAGGATCAGACCCTTTAACTGCAAGGCGAGTTGGGTATATGGACCTCCTTGATCGCGTGATTGGGCTTTTGGTTCTACGCGCGTCAACTTGAGGTTGTGTGCCCTTTGACTCGGGACTTTCGGCCCGCTTAAATCACTGTGTGGGTCCGGTCCAGTAATCGGTTGAGCCGTTCCCTTGCAAGAGAAGGAGTGGGCTTTGCGGTCCAGTGAAATGAATGACCTGCCTGCCGCATCTGTTTACGCCGCGGCGATGCGGTGCCACTCTCTGCGCTGTGGCAGAAGCCTCATTCCTGTCACGTTCGGGTTGATGTTGGTCCTCGCCGGTAGAACCCGTCGCATCTCCGGACCTTCGCGGTATCCCTCGTGTGCTGTGCATCGCTTGCGGAAAGCAATCGTGTGCGGAGAGCGACGGAGGTTGGTGCGAGGCACGGATGCCGACCTGATGTGCGTGTGACCCCATCGGCTGGACGTCGCGGGTGACATTCCGCCCGACGCGGATGGGAGCCTCCTCGCCATGACAGCCTCGACTTCAGCGGGGAGCTCCGTATGTCGAGTTGGCGTCGAAGTGGTCCAGCATCCCTTGTGCGCTGGAGTGTTGGGCGCACTACGCATATGTTGCTGGTCCCGCGGCGGCATCGCCGACCGGAGCGCATGCAGATGAGGAGGGAACCAGTTGCTGAGCCGAAAGCCAAGTCCCTGAATCCCAGGGCCAAATGAGACCGGCGCCCAGAAGTTAGCAGCTTCCGGGCGCCGGGCCCCGCCACCCCGAAGGGTGCGGATTCGTAACCGGGACGAGCCGGCTGACCTTTTCGACGAGAACGGCCGTCCCACCCCGCCTACCAGTAAGGAATTGTCGCATGCCCAAATCCCGGGGCGGAAGGGCGCCCGCCCCAAGGTTCGCCGAGTCCGCCAAGGCCATCGGTACCCACCAGCACCGCTTGGCCGCCCTGCTCGCGGACATGGTGCCCGGCGCCCGCACCTTCCGCGTCTCGCAGCGCCATCCTGGTCTGTCCTGGCCGAGCCCCTACTCCCGCGCGTACGACACAGAGGGACACCCCATACCGCTCACACGACCCCAGCGCGTGACGGCCGCCCGCTGGGTCATCCGAGCCCACCCGGAGGTCAACTGGGACGAGGCACACGACTTCGACCTGGTCAACGGGGCCATGCGACCTGCCGCCGACGCGTACACCGTCCCCGATGGGGGGCGCTGACCATGGCGAGGATCCGCACCATCAAGCCCGAAGCGTTCACCAGCGAGTCGCTTGCCGAGGTCAGCGTGCACGCCGAGCGGACCTTCGTCGGCCTCCTTACTCAGGCCGACGACCACGGGCGCTTTCGCGACAACCCAGCCGTCATCGCCGGCCTGCTCTGGCCGCTGCGTGCCGAGCACACTCCGGTGCACGTCGAGGAAGACCTGCAGCAACTGTCGGACGCGGGGTTGATCTGCCGGTACGTCGGCTGCGACGGCCGCCGGTACCTGCACATCGTCACCTGGTTCGAGCATCAGAAGATCGACAAGCCCTCGCAGACGCGCATTCCGGCCTGCCCGGACCACCACGCCACGCAGCGCTGCGGATCCTGCAAGACCACTTGCAGCGTTTTCGCCGACGGCCAGACGAACACTCCCCGAGGGCTCTCCGAACCTTCGGGGAAGGATCCCCGAAGCCTCGATCGACCGTCGAAGCAGCCTGCCACGCCTCCCGGTGCCCGATCCGCGAGCGCGAGCGGACAGCAGGCGACGCTCGACGACACCATCGATGCGTCAAGGCGAGCCGTGAAGAAAACCGCAGGTCAGAAGCCTGTCGGGGAGGTCTCCCCGAAGACTCCCCGAACCGTCCCCGAAGCCTCGGCGCCTGGATCTAGGATCTTGGATCCTGGATCTACTAATCCTTCGGGGCGCACAGCGCCCGCATCCACCGTCTCGGCCAACCAACTCGTCGGCGAGTACGTCACTGCTTGCGACGAGCGCCCGCCCAGCGACGTGATCGGGCACCTCGGGCGGATCGTCAAAAAGCTCCTGGGCGAGGGCATCTCGCCGGAGCACGTCCGGGGCGGCCTGCAGCGCTTCGCCGCCAACCCCAAGCACCCCAGCGTGTTGACCAGCATGGTCAACGAGGCCATGAACGCACACCCCAGCGGTTTGGCGCGGCCGGGAATCCGGCCTAACGTGCCCGCTCACCAGGCGTGGACCAACCCGGCCAACGCTGCTGCCGCCTACGCCGAGGAGCTGTGATGCGCACCCGTAACCGCGAACCGCAGACCCTCGGCAGCGAGGGCACCCTGGACCGGATGGCCAGGATCTTGGCTGCTCGCAACATCGACCCGGTCGCCGTAGCCGGACTGGTCGACGAGCCCGATCCGGTCTCCCCGTTGGACGCCTTGTCGGCTGGGATGCCGCTCCGCTACCAGGCCGCCGTCGCCGACCACCCCCAGGTCTTGGCTTGGGCCCGCGACGTTGCCGACGCGGCCGTCGCCCCCAGTCAGGGAGCCCGTCGACAGGTCACCACCGGCCCTAGCCTGCTGATGGCCGGCGTCGTCGGCGCGGGCAAGACGCACCAGGCGTACGGCGCGGTCCGGCGGCTGGTGCAGAGCGGAGTCGGCGTGCGCTGGCGCGCATTCACCGCCGCCGACCTGTACGCCGACCTGCGCCCCCGGCCCGGAGTCGACAGCGAGCGTGAGCTGGCGGCCGTCAGCCGCTGCCCGCTGCTGATCATCGACGACCTCGGTGCTGCCAAGGCCAGCGACTGGACCGAGGAAGTGACCTACCGGCTGATCAACCGCCGGTACAACCACATGCTCCCGACCCTGATCACCACTAACCTGCCCATCAGCGATCTCCGAACCTACCTAGGTGACCGCGTCACCTCCCGACTCGCGCAGATGACCACACGGGTCGAATTCGAGCCGGTCGACCGCAGACGCCACCGCGCCGCCGCCTGACCCGCCGCAGGCCGCCACGCCGGGCCGCGCCCTCAGCGCGCCGCCCGTGCCCTTCCCGACCCAGCGCACCCCTCCGCCGACGCCCCTGCGCGCGGAGAGCGATCGGAGCAACCCGCATGACCACCACGACGATCAGCCCTGCCCGCCACCGGTCGCTCGGTGACCACACCTGGCAGGACCAGGCCGTCTGCCAGAGCACCGAGTACAACCCGGTGGATCCCGAAATCTTCTTCCCGGAGCCTGACGAGACCGACAAGATCACCACCGCGAAGTCGCTGTGCGGCCAGTGCCCGGTCCGCCGCACCTGCCTCGATGCAGCCCTCGAAGGCGGCGACACCCACGGCATCCGAGGAGGAATGACCGAGGAGGAGCGCGCACCACTGCATGAGAAGCTTGCCGACCGCCTCGACTACAGCCGCGTCAACGCCACCGTCGCCGGGCGCGATGTCCACCTCACCAAGGCCGAGCGTCGCGCGGTCCCCCTTGCCGCCTACCGGCACGGCCTGTCAGAGCAGCGCCTGGCCTGGCTTCTGAAGGTCAGTGAGGAACACGCCCAGAAGAAGTACCGCGAGATCCGCCGGGCTCTGCGCAACCGAAGCCTGGTGCAGACGACGAACACCACCCCGCCCCCCGAGACCGGCGGCGAGCGCCTGAGCCGCGACGACTTCGGGACGGTGGCGTGAGCACCGCGAACACGCCCAAGGCGGCGCACATCACCGGCTGGGACCGCGCGGTCGTCATCGCCCTGGGCGGAGCGGGATGCGCCCTGTCGTACGACGCCCTCCAGCAGATGGCCGTCGCCATCCACGTCCGCGGTTTCCTGACCTACGTCTTCCCCCTGGTGATCGACGGGTTCATCGCCTACGGCATACGGGCGCTCCTGGTCCTCCGCGACGCGCCTCTGCGTGCCCGGCTCTATCTCTGGACGCTCTTCGGCACGGCCACCGCTGCCAGCATCTGGGCCAACGCCCTTCACGCGGTGCGACTCAACGAGGAAGCGGTCTCGCCCACCGGACTCCGGCTCGGGGACATGGTCGTCGCAGTGCTGTCCACGATCGCCCCGCTCGCGCTGGCCGGAGCAGTCCACCTCTTCATCCTCATTGCCCGGGGACCGGTCAAGGGCAGGGACCGCGAGGACCAGGGTCAGGCTGACCGGCCCGAGGGCATCGCGGTCACTCGGACTGACCGGGTCGGTCAGCAGCAGCCGCAGGTCGGTCAGGTCAGCGCCGGGCGATCGGATACTGCCCTGACCGACCGGCCGCGACTTTCCCTGCACAAGCAGACCCCGCGTCTTCGGCCACTGACCAAGGACAGTGCCCCTGCGGTCAGCAGCAGCCCGGTCACCGGTGACTGCGAGCAGCCGCGCGAGGCCGCTGACCTGCCCGGACAGTCGGACACCACGCTGCCGGTCACCGACCGACCCGCGGGCACCGAGCCAGTCACCGACCGGCCGGTCACTCCGCCGCCGGTCACTGACCGGGGCACCCGGACAGCCAGTGACCGGCGGTCTGACCCGGACACCGAGGAACTGCTGGAGATCGCCCGGTCAGCGGTCAGGGCCGAGGACAAGCTGACCCGCAAGGTGGTCGCCCAGGCGATCCGAGGTCAGCAGATCCCGCTGTCCAGCGACACGCTGACCGCCCTGATGGCCCAGCTCCGCAAGCAGCACGGGCAGCCGGTTACCTCCGCCCGGAACTGACCGGACAGCACGAGGCGGGTGACCGAGCCGGACGCCCCGGCCGGTCACCCGCTCGCAGACACACGCCCCACATCCTTCCGAAGCACGCGGAGAGCACACCCCATGCGCACCCACCCGGCCACACCTGCAGAGGTCGACTCCTGGCTGACCGTCCTGCACCAGCGAGGCCACCTGCACCGTGCCCAATCTGGCCCCAACACCACCTGGACCGTGCAACGAACCCCGGACAGTCGCCCTTGGACCCTGCATCACCCGGTCCTGGCCATGGACTGGATCGAGGAACTCGTCCGCGAAATCCGGCAGGAGAATCCGGAGGCGCGCCCGTGACCGCCAACGACCCGGTGGTCACCACGGCCGGACAGCAGCGTGACCCCACGACGGCTCCTGGCGGAGCAAGTTGTCGCATACGACGGTCCTACGGCCCGTCGCACGCACTTGCCCCCGCCCAGGAGGACGGGGGAAGCCTGGCTGGTCCCCGAGCGAGGGCGCACGGGGACCAGCCGGACACCCGGCACCAGGGGGCGCCGGTCGCAGGGGGAGAAGCAGACCGCCGCGAGCAGCCGAGCCCGAGCACGCCCGCCTTCCCCGACCGCAAGCCGCGCCGCCGCAGCCGCAACCCGAGCGAGCGCACCCGCAAGACGACCACCCGCCTCTCCGACACCGAGAAAGCCGAGATCGTCGCCGCCGCCGCGCAGCGCGGCGTCACCGTCGCCCGATTCCTCGCCGCCGCCGGCCTCGCCGCCGCCCGCGGTTCCACCACCTTGCACACCAACGAACAACTCGACACCGCCATAGACGAGTTGGCGGCCCTGCGCACCGCCCTCTCCCGAATCGGGAACAACATCAATCAGATCGCCTACATCTACAACGCTGGAGGGCAGCCCCGCCCCGGCGAACTCGACCACGCGCTCACGACCCTGACCCGCTCCCTGGCCCGCATCGACGACACGGCCGACACCCTGGTGAAGAAGCGGCTCTGATGGTCCCCAAGATCCGACGCGGCTCACGAACCTACGGCCTTCTCGTCTACCTGTACGGCCCCGGCAAACGCGACGAACACATCGACGCGCACCTCGTCGGAAGTTGGGACGGCTTCGCCCCCGACCCCGGACGCGACACCAGCCCCGACCCCGACCCCAAGGTCACCCTTGCCCGCCTCGCCGCCGCGTTGGACCTGCGCGTCAAGCAGGCCGGCGAGGCGGCCCCGGCCCAGCACGTCTGGCACTGCTCGGTCCGCACCGACCCCGGCGACCGGATGCTGACCGATGCCGAGTGGAACACCGTCGCCCGCCGCCTGGTCCACGCCGTCAACCTCGCCCCCGAAGACGACCCGGACGGCTGCCGCTGGATCGCCGTCCGTCATGCCGACGACCACATCCACATCCTGGCCACCATGGTCCGAGGCGACCTGCGCCGCCCCAGGATGAACTACGACTTCAAGAAGGCCCAGGCCGAATGCCGCCGCATCGAGAAGGAGTGGAACCTGCGCCGACTCAACCCGGGCGACGGCACCGGCTCCAAGACACCCACCAGCGCAGAGCGCTTCAAGGCCGAGCGCACCGGCCGCCCCGAGGCACCGCGCGACACGCTGCGCGAAGCCGTCCGCCAATCCCTCGCCGGAGCTGCCACTGAAGAGGAATTCTTCACCCGTCTGCGCGACGCTGGCCTGCGGGTGAAACTCCGGCACGCTCCGTCCGGCGATGCCATCGGCTACAACGTCGCACTCCCCGGCGACCGCAACCGCAACCGTGAGCCGATCTGGTTCCCCGGCTCCAAACTCGCCCCCGACCTGTCTCTGCCGAAGATCCGTCTTCGTCTGGCCGACGGCACTGCCGACCAGACGACATCTTCGGCTGCCACCAGGGGCCGACCGGAATGGTCCCCGCCTGCCCGAGAACGACGCAACGCCACCGGCGTCGCCGAGCGCGCCGCCACCATGTTCGATAGGGACGACGATGAAGCCGCAGCTCAACTCGTAGGGGTCGGTGAACTCCTGGACGCGGTCGCACAGACCTCCCCGGCGGCCACCCGTGCTGAGCTGAGTGCCGCCGCCCGCGCCTTTGAGCGCGCCACCCGTAGCCACGTCCGAGCGGAGCGTGCTGACACCCGGGCGATTCGCTCGGCGGCCCGGGGCATCATCCAGGCGGGCAGCGCCCTCGGCCGTGGCGAGGACGGCGGGACCACCGCCATGCTCGTCTCCACCCTGGTCCTCGTCGCCCTGGCCGCCGCCCACTGGCACTCCGCCCGTGGCCATGCCCAGCAGGCCCGTGCCTCCCGACAGACCGCCGAGCACCTGCGAGCCGCCTACCGCCAGGCCGCCGCCACGCCCATGCAGGCACTGCGCGAACAAGGCCGCGCCCTGCCCGAAGCCGAACGCCGAACCCACGAGGCCACCATCCGCGCAGCCCTCACCGAAGAGGGGCTGCGAGCAAACAACTCGTCGACGAAGACCGATGCCCTGACCGCTACCCTTGCCCAGGCCGAGGAAGCAGGCCACGACCCCAAGACCCTTCTGCAGCAAGCCATCGACATGCGCGAACTCGACACCGCCGAGGACGTGAACGATGTCCTGGTCTGGCGGCTACGCCGTCTCGCCCAGCTCTCCGCTCACCCAGGTGAAGCGACCCGGCGTCCACAGGCCGGCACCGGCCAGCCCAAGTTCGCGGCCAAGCACACCAGCAACCGGACGGCACCCACGGCAGCAGCTCGACCCGCTGCCTCCGACCCGCGTCACCGCACACCGCGCCGCTGACCGGCGTCCGGCAGGCCGCCCAACTGTCCCGCTGGACTCAGCCAAACCCCCTGGACACCGGCGACATCGGCTGTTACGGATGGAAACAGAAGGACCTCGACCAGGAGATGACGCTCGTGCTCAGAACCACCGACTGCCCCGCAGAGCCGACCGTGCTGCCCGCCCTCCCCACCGGTACCGATTCGCTTCTGCAACTCGAATCCGAGACGCAGCGGCCCAGTGGCCCTGGCGCGACGCGCTGCCTCAACCACCCGCGCGAGCTGGCCCTCCGCGGGATACCGGTGATGTGCACGGCCTGCCGTGCACGGCGCGACTGGCTGCTCATCAACCACGGCCGCAACGTCTGGATCGTCTGCCGTTGCAGCAACCAGTGGCTCGAACCCGAAATCAGTCGGGCCGACTTCGATGCCCTGATCGCCATCCCGGACGGGACGACGTACCCCAGCGTCGAGCAGGGACTCACCGCGCTCGGCTTCGATGGGGCCTTCGCCGGCACCTACCTGGACTAACGGGTCGAATTCCGGCAGTTGCGGCCCCTCCGCCTCAAAGTGGCAGCGTTACTCCAGCATCACGCACTGCCCCCCGGCGAGCGTGCCCGGCTGAAGGAGCCCAACCCACGCGTACGCACCGGCTGAGCGCACTGATGATCCAGCCGGACCGAACGCTGTGATCTCCGCGAGATGGCCGTCACGCCAAGGACCTTTGCAGTACTGACCCCCAGGACGCGCCGCCTCAGGAAAGAGAGTTGCAACGGGGACGACCCCGGCGAAGGCAACGGATTAGGTGAGCTCTGATCCCGTCATGGCGCCGGCGCAGCCCGTACCCAGCCCGACGGGACGGCTGGCGCCAGGAGCACTCCGCTGGATGGTTATCGATCACCTTCAGGTACACGTCAGCGAGGCATTCACGGCTACCCGGATCAGCCGCGTCATCGAGAGGTCATCGGGCGCCATCGCTACGCGCTCAACAAGCTGGCCAGTCAGGGCATCGCCAAGCAGGTCAGTGCCCGACCGCGTACATTCCAGCTCGCCGACTCCGCTGTGATCAACGCCAAGTAGCAGATCGGCACTGGGTCGAATGTGCCCCGCGCACCATACGGGCACACACGGTTCTATGTCTCCCGCGCCGTAGGCCAGATACCTGCACTGCGCAGCAACAAGCAGGCGCATCCGTTCCCATGGCACGCGCACAACTTCACCGATGCCAGGACTGTCCGCGTCCGCACCGGCTGCTGAAGTCGACGCCATTACCGATCGACGCGTACGTCGCCACAAAGCATCAGCCTCAGAAGTGGAAGTGGCCTCACCGATGGCTATGTCTGGAGTTATCGGTCGGTTTGCCCATCTTGGTCACCACAGGACGCAAGGCCACACAAGAGACTTGGCTTAAATCGGGCTAAGGTACACAATCTCTCCCAGCTTGATCAACTTCTAAATGTTGATCTAGCGTTTACGTCGCATGTCGCCAGACATGTACATACAGACTCCTATTCGTCTGTATGTCCAGATGTGCCGCCGATTGGCGGCAAGGAGGGGATTGATGTGGGGAAGCGAATAGCCCTCAAGGCTGCAGGTCTTACTCTCGGAACCATGGCGCTGATCGGCTCCGCGCCGGCGTTCGCGTTCACTGCGACGACTGCCGGGTCGAAGCTCACGACCCAGAGCAATGAGTCGCACCGTTACGCCCGCGTGTACGACACGTCGGCTGACAGCCGTTCCGCCAAGGGTGAGTACAACCGTCAGGCCAGCCCTGGCGAGACCCGCAACCTGTGGAACAGCAGCGGCAGCGGCACGGTCGTCAAGAGCGGCGACGGCAGCAAGATCATTCGCGGGCGTGCCTGCCGTCAGGAGCAGTGGTCTCCCGACAGCTGCGGCGCCTGGAAGGCGAACTAAGTCTGTCCGCCAGGCGCGCCTTTGTCCGCATGGGATGCGCCGGGCAGAATCTGACGAACTATGGCGGGTCGGTGGTTACCACCGACCCGCCATCGCCGTATGGAAACTTCCGGGGGAAACCTGGGGCTGACACGGCGGATGCCAGTGAATTGCGAGAGTTGAAGGACGTGTCCGTGGGAGCAGACGGAGCGGTGCTTGCCGCCGAGGGCGTGCACTACAGCGTCGCGGGACGCACCCTGTTGGATGGACTTGACCTGTCCCTGGGGGCAGGTGAGTCGGTGGCGGTGACCGGGCCGAGTGGCAGCGGCAAGAGCACTCTGCTGATGTGCTTGTTGGGCTTGGTCGCACCTCAGCGGGGTGCGATACGCATCGCGGGGACCGACATCACGAGGTTGCGGGAGCGTGGGCTCGCCCGCCACCGCCGCAACCATGTCGGCATGGTGTTCCAGTTCGGTGAACTCCTACCGGAGCTCACCCCGTTGGAGAACACCGCGATGGCAGCCCTGCTGTCAGGCGTGGCGCAGAAGGAGGCGTATGCCCGGGCTGAGGAGCTGCTGACCGAGCTCAAGGTGCCCTACGAGAAGACGCCCACAGGCGAGTTGTCCGGAGGTGAACGGCAGCGCACGGCCGTGGCTCGGGCGCTGATCAATCAGCCGGCCCTTGTGCTCGCCGACGAACCCACCGGCGCGCTGGACAGCGAGACCCGTGACGAGGTCGCCCGCATGCTCTTCTCCGTTCCGCAACGCTGGGGTTGCGGTCTCCTCGTTGTCACGCATGACGGAACCATTGCCAACCGTGCGGACCGCCATGTTGGTCTCAAAGCAGGAAAGTTGAGCGAGAACCACGACAAGGGAACAGGGGACGGCCAGTGAGGACCTCACCCCTGTGGAGGCAGATGCTGGCCGTCGGGCGGGCGGCAGCCGTCAGGTCGGAGGGAAGCCGTCTTCGGTTCGTGGCTCTGCTGTGCGCTACGGCCGCGCTGGCGTTGGGCGCCGTATCGCTCGTCGCGGGCCTGGCCACCTATGACGGACGTGACGAACGCGGCGCCGCCCGTGCGCCACGCTTCGTAGGAGAGAGCGCAAAAGCGGGTAAGGAGGCAACCGCGCAGTGGCGAGAGTCCTTCGACACCGCCGGCGGCCTTCAACACGACGTCATCCTCATCGAGCCCCTCGTCGACGGCGCCCCGCTCCCGCCGGGAGTCAAAGCGTGGCCGTCGCCCGGTGAGGCGGTGCTCTCTCCCGCACTGCGAACGGCGCTCGCCGGCGAGGGGGCGTTGGACCGGTACGGGCGGGTGGCCGGTGAAGTGGCGGAATCGGGCCTGGAGGTCCCGGGCGAACGTCTGGCATACGTAAGGCCCGCACCAGGCACGTCGAATCCGGAGAGCATGCTGAAGATTGCCGGGTACGGCACGGACACCCGTGCGTCCATGGGCGATCAGGTCCGCGTCCAGACACTGTCCGCGTACACCCCCACGGTCGTGGGGCTGCTGATGCTGCCGGCCGCCGCGCTCACGGTCATCGCGGCACGCTCGGGGGCAGCTGGACGGGACCGCCGCACCGCACTTCTGCGCGCGCTCGGTGCAGGGACAAGGGCGCGGGCGCTGGTCAACGTAGGAGAAGCGATCGTCCCGGTGACGATCGGGGCGGCGGCGGTCGCGGCGCTGACCGGATGGGCCATGACCACCAACCTTCAGGTTCCCTTCGTCGAGTTCACCGTCTCCGCAGCGGATGTACGACGATGGGCTCCCGCGCTTTTCGGAGCGATTCTCGCCGCGGCAGTGGTCGTGATCTGTACCGTGACGGCCTTGCACCGAGTGAACAAGGCCAGCAACTCCACTCGGCCGAAGGGTGGCGCGCGCAACAGTGCACGCTGGGCTCTCTGGCTCTGCCCCGTCCTCCTGCTCGTGGCGGTTCGCGGATCGGAACTCGTCGGCGGTGTGGAATCGAACCCCACGATTTTCCTCGCCGTCTACACCCTCGGCGTCATCGGCACCCTGGCGACACTGCCTGCCGTGATCGCCGCGGCGGTCGCGGGGGTCGGGCGGCTGCTCGTGCGCTACGGCAACCGGCGCGGCAGTCCCAGCGCCGTCATCGCCGGGCGATGGAACACCTCCCACCCCGGCGTCACGACCCGGATGGTCGCCAGCATCGTCATCGCGATCGGACTGGTCACCCAGGTCCAGCTCTGGTCGAGCCGCCTGACCGGACCCATGATGGAGGCCCGCACCACGTTCACACGGGTCGGTGAGAGCGCTCTGACCGTGTCGTCCCTGTCCCGAACGGCCCAGGCGCCGGTGGACGCCTTCCTGCGAAGCCTCCCCAGCGGTGTGCACGCACTGGGCACGTACACCGATGCGGACGGCAACGTCGCTCTGCAAGGCGACTGTTCAGCACTGAAGGCCCTCAACACCCCATGTCTTACGACATCGGAACGCCCGACCGAGCCCCGGCTCCAGGAATTCGCCGCCTGGAACGGCACCGGAGACGGCAAGGTCACGCTGCGCCCAGGCCCCGTCGCGACGGATAGACAGGCCCCGGAGAACATCGTCCTGGTCAGCGACCGGCCCGGCGACCTTCCCGTATCCGCCGTCAAGAAAGCCGCCTTCCAGCACTTCCTCGGCCCCCAGGTCGACTCGCTGGGCAGCTCCTGGCTGGTCGGTGCCCGCCAACTGGAAAAAACCTCACTGTGGGTGCTGCTCCTGGGACTGGCCGGCGTTGTCCTGCTCGCACTGGCCGCCGCGCTCAACAACCTCGGCGACTTCCTGCGATTCAGCCGGACACTGGCACCCTTGAGCGTGCTGACCAGCCGCCGGACTGTCTTCTTCGGCACCGCGCTGTGGTCGGTTCTGCTGCCTATGGCAACGGCCGGCCTGGTCGGCACGGCCGCCGCGGTCTGGTTGGGAACGCCGATGACGCGCCCCGGCGGCGGCGCAACGCTCTCCTGGCCCGTACTCACGGCCACCCTGGCGATGGTCGAGGCCATGGCGCTCACCTGCTGGTGGTGGGGAGCCTCGACCGCCAGCAGCGGGGCCGCACGCTGGCGCCCCAAAGCGGACTGACAAGCGCGCCTCCACGGTTCTGAAGACCGGAGCCGCCGCTGCGGCTTCCGGGACCGCGAGGGCGCCTTTATGTGCGCATCGAATGTTCGCGGACACTCCCTGATGAGGGTACGCAACGCGGGGGTTTGGGGCGTAAAGCAAGGCCGCCCCCGCCTGATCGGCGTGGGGCGGCCTTCTGCGGTTCGGTCAGACCTGGATGAGGCGATTCGAGAGGTCGAGGGCGGCGGTTGCGACCGCGAGAGCGGCACAGAGGCCCAGTACCTCGTGGACGGTCGGGCGGACCAGAATTGGCCAGTCGTCCGGGGCGGCAGGCCAGGAGGCGAGGTGTACCTCGGTGGTGGCCAGGCCCAGGTGAGCGGTGACGTTCCAGCCTGCGAGGGAGGCGGGCCCCCAGTGAAGGCGAACGCGGCCAAGGGGGAGTCTCGGGGTTTCGGCGGCGAGCCAGGTGACATCGAGCGGTCCGTCGGGCAGGGCAGAGACGCGCTCAACCAGTACACCGCGCACGTTGCTCGGCATAGGGCGTGCGGCGAGGCTGTGCAGTGGAAGGACGTGTGAAGGGTGGGCTGGCGACGAGATAGGGGCCTCCGGGGTGTATCGGTGGGACGGGTCAGGTCCAGGCGAGGGCGTTGCTGACCGCCACCGGGAGGTAGTCCTCTTGGCCGTCGTCGGCGATGAACGCCTTGCCGTCCCGGACGACAACCTCGGCCCCCAAGTAGTGGGTGAAGGGGAAGTCGGGGTTGATAGCGAGGCGGATCGGCAGGTTGGGCTCAAGGGCCTGTAGCTGGCGGAGCAGGTGGCCGACGGTCAGGTTGCGGGGCACAGGAACCTCCGGGGAGCAGGACGGTGTGGGAAGGGCGGCAGAACGTCAACACGTCAGCGCATGTTGGAAGGGGGTACGTTGCAAAGCAAGGGCGAGGCGGAGGCGCTGGCGGGCTGGTGCTGGGCGAGGTGCCGCTTGCGGCTCTCGTTGACGTAGCCCTTGCCGGAATGCTTCATCTCCCAGTTGCCGCATGAGCAGATGGCCTGTGTGTATGCGCGACCGGGGCAGTCCGGATGGAGCGGCTTACCAGAGCTGGTGTGCTTGTGGTCCACTGGGCAGTCGGTGTGGTCGGCGTGGTGGTTGGTGAGCGGAGCGCGGAACGACATGGTGGATTCCTTGTAGATGGGGGCGGTAGCCGTTTGGGAGGGGCGGCGGGCCTCGGGTGTGCGCGGTCATTCGGCGAAGTCGCGCTGCCACCGGTGTTGTTCGGCAGGGCGGGCGGCTCGGCGGCGGAGGGTCTTGGCGCGATCGCCGTACTGACCGGGTAGGTAGAAGCAGGTGCAGCGTCGGGCGTACGCGCACTTACGGCGGTAGCCGGGTCGAGTGGCCAAGAGCATGCGCGCGGTCGGAAACTCCCGCTTGGCTGGTGCCGTTCGGAACAGGCGGTGTGGAGGTGCGGTTAGCGGTGGGCGACGAGGGCGGCGATGAATCCGGCAACGGCCTCGGCGGGAGTGTGGAGGCCGAACTCCTGAACCCACGGGTCGCCTTCGGTGGGCTGTACCCGGACCTGCCAGACGACGTCTCGCTCCCAGGCGGCGGTGTCCTCGGGCAGCCAGCCGACGTAGACATGGCCGTCCGGACTCGTCGCGTGGACGTTGGCCTCCGGGGTGTCAACGGTTGCCCAGCCGAGGGCGTCGAGGAGGTCGAGCACTGGGCCCGCGCAGTGGTCGGAGGAGAGCCAGCGGCGGCCTTCCACGGCGGGCGGACGACGGCAGGCAGGAGAGCGGCAGAGACGTTCATGGCCGGACGATCCCTTCGTTGACCTGCGGTTTTCCCAACACCCGTACGTTGACATGCAGTGTGCCGAAGTACGTAGTCCTTCCCCGGGAAGTGGCGTCTGCCGTGGGCGAACTGGCAGCCGGCAACAGAGCAGCCGTAGCCCGGGAATGGATCGGCGGACGCGGTTGTCCTAATTGGGTTGCGGCAACGGGCCGCAGGGGACCGAAGGGGGAACAGGGGTGGCGGAGCTGAGCGGACACTGGGACGGAGCCGGGCTGGAGCGCAAGATCCGCGCCGCCGGGCGGCCGTGGACAGTGGGCGACATCGCGATGGTCGCCGACGGCCAGTGGGCTGTCGGTGCGCAGTCCGACGGACGGCAGGACGAGGGGGTGGCGGTGGAGGACCGGATCGCGGATGGGCGTCGCGTCGAGTTGACGTTGGAGGAACTGGCCCGTGCGGTGGGCTCCCGCATCGGGGACGCCCAGCACGACGAAGGCGACACCGGCGCCGATTGACCGCTCAGCGACGTGGCCCCGGGCTGGCCACCGACGGGCCGACGGAGGCGGAGGGAGCAGGCTGATCGGGCGCCGGGCCCAGAGCGTGTGGCGCGTGCCCGGAGCGGGCGACAGCGGCCTGGGCCAGCCGGACTGCTGGGGCCCGCTCTGCGGTCGCGGAGGCGTCACGCGCTTCGATGACGTGGCTGATGGCCTGCAATGAAGTACGGCTCTCCGCTTGGGCGACGCGAAGGTCCGCTGCTGAGCTGGTGATCCGTTCTAGGTCGTAGAAGGCCGGTACGTGGCCGGGCCGGGTAAGAGCGTGCAGACGGTCCTGGTGCACGGCTACGGCGTTGTCGGTGACGACCAGGGTCGAGCGGATGTGCATGGCTGAGCGCAGGAGCGGGTCGTCGTTGGGACGGCGGACCGCGAGGGATTCCAGAGTTTCGATGGGGCGGCCCCAGGCTTTCTCGATCATGGCTGTGGCCTGGTCGAGCGCGGTGGTGTCGGGCATGGCGGAACTCCTGGCATTCGGAGATGGCGCTTCGGTAAGAGGGGACGCCCCGAAAGGCTTGGAACCGGAGGTCAGCGGCTGCGGCGTGGGGTCGACGGGCTGGCCAGCGGCCTGGCGCCGATTGCGGGTGCGGGATTGCTCGACTGCTTCTGTGCCGAAGGCGCCGTGCGGCTGCGGGCGGCCATGACCCGGAGGTCGGCGGCTGTCTGCGGGAAACGTGTAGCCCGTTGGACGGCCTGGGTGACAGCAGTGCGGCGCACGTCGAGTGGGGTCGGAGCCCGAGGAACCTGGGGGACGGCCGGGCCGACAGGAGTGAGCGTGACCAGTTTTTCCATCTCGCGATCGAGCTGGTGCCGCTCACGCATCACCGGGGCTGGATCGGTCATGGCGGCTGCCGTCGCGGCGATCAGGTGGGACGGGGTGCGGGCTGTGAAGACCGCCTCCGCGCGGGTGCCCCAGCCTGGTGGACCGGCCCACAGCGTGACGGTTTCGTCGTCCCAGCCGGTCAGACGGTTGTCGATCAGGACGCCTGCTTGTCCGTCAGGGGCGATGATCTCGACGGTGCCGCGCTCGGCCCCGCCGTCGCGTGTCCAGCCAGCATCGGTCAGTGGCCGGACGGCGTCGGCCCAGTACAACGACGGGTTCGCCAGAAAGCGCGCGTTGTCGTCGTAGGCGTCGGCTTCGGCGTAGTCGTGGGCCAGAGCTGTGGTGAGACCGGCGACGATCTCGGCCGGGGTGACATGGTTGAAGGTCGCCGTCCAACTCGGTACGGAGACGGCGTCCCCGGCTGCGGTGATCTTCCACAGCTCGAAGTCGTCGCCGAACCAGCCGATACGAATCCTCTGGTCGGGCGAGGCGACGAGGAGCTGGCAGGGGCCCTCGTCGAGGTAGTGGTGCGGCCAGTGAGCGACGGGGGCGAATCCGGCGTCGCCGGTCCCGTTGGAGCCGGCCAGGTACCTGGGGCTGACCAGTACCTCTTGGTACTGCTGAGTGCTCATAGTCGAGGCTCCGAGCGCGTGGGAGGGGAACGCGCCCGCGTGCGCAGCGGAACAGGCTGCTCGGCGGCACGCGGGCGCCGTGACGATGGGGAGACGCGGCTGACTCTCAGTGCCACCGCGATCACCGGCCCCGAGAGGGGGCCGACTGGGCGGTGACGGCTGATGGCACCCGCGGTTGTGGCTGGGGCGCGTGGCTGAACAGGGCACTCGGCACGGTGGTGCTCCGGCGCAGGGCCGCTGTGGTTCGGATGCTGTCCGACGCCAGCGAGACGCCGGTGTGGGTACGGGTGGCCGAGGCGACGGGGACCGGGGGCGCCGAGTGCTCCCGCGTGGCGACGGGATTACTCCAGTGCTCGACGGCTGCGTAGACGGGGCCCAGTGCCCGCCCGGCGTCGGTCAGGACGTAGGGGTCGCCGTGGCGCGGCCCGGTACGGGCCACCAGGCCATCGGTCTGAAGCCGGTTGAGCCGCTGCCGGGTGTAGCTGTTGTCCAGGCCGGCCTCCTTGGCGATGTGGACGAACCGCATGGGGCCGCCCGCGTCGAGAACCTGGATCACGGCGGTCGAATGCCGCAGGTGCAGACGGCGCACAGCGTCCTCGACGCGTTCGGCACCGGCTACCTGGCCGAGCGACAGGTTGGTCTGGGACCACTCCGAAAGGGCACGGTGCACCCGAGACAGCGATTCGCCGGATGCGGTGAGCTGGTACGGAGCCCTGTGGCGATCGTCGGCTCGGGTGACCAGCCCATCAGAGTGCATCTGGGCCAGCCGCTTCCCGATGAACTGCTCGCTGACGAAGGGGAGCCGGGCGGCAACCTCACGCACGCGCATGGGGCGGCCCTGCTGCGCCAGGGTCTGCGCCGTCCAGGTGGTCCATTTCGGTGCTATCAGGGAAAGCGCGTCCTCGACGCGCTGGGCATCGACCGAACCGATGGAGGTGAGGGAGGGCTGCACGGTGGTGGACATGGGACGAACTCCGTTGGAGACAAGGGGCTTTGTGGATATGTGGTGAGGTCGAGCGGTCAGCGGGAGGAGCTCTCCGCTCGGAGCCGCTGGAGCACCGCGCCGAGGCGGCGGTTGCTGGCGCGGATGCCGCGGTCGCGCAGGCCCCGGCGCAGCGCCTCGCGGTTGAGGCGCTGCAGGCCGGCGGCGACCTCGCGGGCGATGGCCAAAAGGTCCTGATCGTCAGCAGCAGGAACCCCTCGATGGGCCGAGGGCCGCTGAGCAGAAGGGCGGTCCAGCAGGAGGCGGACATCCAGCAGGTCCCAGACCGCTTCGGCTTCGGTCTGCTCCTGGCGTTCGAGGTCGACGACTTCGGTTGCGTACAGCACCACGAGATCGTTGAGGGCGTGTTCGCCGGATCGGCACCGCTGCCAGGCCGCATCAAGGTTGCGGCGGGCAGATCGGGCATTGGCGCCGGTCTGGGCGAGGCCGCCGAGCCGTCGCAGCAGGATGGGCAGGACAGGGTCATCAGAGCGACCGGAGGCGTTGCCCCGCCGAAGTTCCTCCAAAGGACGGCCGTACCGGTGCTCGACAAGGCGGCGGGTGTAGATCGCGGTGGACATCAGGGAGGTCCTTTCTGAGGGAATCAACGGGAACGGGAAGGCTGGGTGGCCACACTTGTTGCGGGTGCGGCAGATGGAACGGCGGTGTCGCCTGACATCGCCGCAGAGTTGCTGCGGCTGAGGGCGGCGGAACTCCTCGGCGACCAGGTGCGCGCCGGGCCGTTTGGCCGGGTCGTGGGGATTCATTCGGCCGCCTCCATCCGAGCGAGCAGCGAACGGACCAGAGTGGGCAGGCTGTCTGGGCCGTCGCCGGCCCAGACGTGATCGGTCGCCTCGCCGAGGACGTACGCGGCGTCTTCGAGGAGACCGTTGGAAATCTCCATGCAGGCATCGGTGATCTGGGAGGCTGCGAGCAGGGACTCGGAGAGCACCTCGACGTACTCGCCTGGTGCGAGACCGGCGGCCTCGGCCGCAGTACGGATCGCCGCCAACTCCAAGGCGCTGAAGGCAAAGTCGAACTCGCTGTCCTGCTTCACGCTTGCCCGCGCGGCGAAAGCCGGGTCCGGCGGTTCCGTGGGGATGCCCACACGCGTGCAGATCTGATCGACCGAGGTGGTCAGTTCGGCGACGGACTCGGTGAGCCATCCCAGTGCGGAGGCGTAGGAGGCAAGGGTGAACAGACCCGCCGGCGTCGCAGGGAGCGGCTCGTTGGCTACGAAGCCTTCGAGGCGGCCGTTCAGTTCGCAGACCACCCGGGGCCCGGCTGAGAGCGCTCCAAGCACGGGGTGCAGGTAGGAGCGGCTGGCGGCCGTCGGGTACTCGGCAGTGAGGATCCCGGAGACACTCTGCGCGGCATCGGTGAGGAGGGTCGCCAGTTCGGTACGGGCCAGAGGGGTGCGGTTGGTGGTCATCGCTGGGGAGTCTTTCGGGAAGCGGCGGTAGTGGGCTGTGCTGTTGCTGGAGGAACTGCTGGGGCAGTTGTCGGCTGATCGACCGCACGGGGAGAGCGGGATCGAGCGGCGTGCACGCGCGCTTCGGCGGCAGAGGCTGTCTCGGTGTCCTGGCGGGGGCCGGTGCGCAGGTGTGCCGTGCGGTAGACCTCGTAGTCCTTCCGGCTACCGGCGGCGACGAGATAGATCTCGCGCTTGTGGTGCGAGGCGGCCGGGGCTGGACGGAACTGGATGACCATCCGGTAGGAGACGGACGGGTCGACGTAGACCTTGTGGAAGCCCGCGAGGCGGCCCTTCAGCGGCAGGCAGTCATCGCTACCGTGGACCAGGTTCTGCAGCTCCAGGAGCGCCAAGTCACGTATCTCGTCGGGAAGTTCTCGCAGATCCGCGATGGCGTCGGGGTGTGCGGCGAAGGCGAAGCGGGCGCGGCTCACACCGACCTCCCAAGGCTCGGTCGCTGGGTCGTGCCCGCCGACGGCGTGCTGTGGGCATCGAGGCCGGCCTTCGGTATCGCGGAGACGCCGGCCGACCGGGTGAGGGCGGCGCGGGCCCGGATGGCGGCGGCGTCACCGAGGTGGGCCGGTGGCCGCGGTAGCGGGCTGCTGCGGTCGTCCAGCCACTGCCGGGCGGCGTCCTCGTCGGCGAAGGCGCCCTCGCGCATCGTGTACGTGTGGGAGTCGAAGTCCCCCTCTTCGAGGAAGACGCGAATCGGTGCCTGAGCGGCGATGGAGTCGCGGGTCAACGTCCACGTCTCGCACGGGTCGAAGTCCGAGGTATAGCTGTCGAGAACCTTGTAACGGTTGCCCGACGTGCGGAGCCTCTGCTCGATCCGCGTGGTGAGATCGTCGGCGGGCTTCATGAAGCCGTCGTCGATCTGGGAGATCCGCTCGGACGGACAACCACGCTCAATCAGCCAGTTCTGAGCCAAGGACACGGTCGGGTGATAGGCCGACTCGAACGTGAAGGTGTTCTGGTTGAGATCCCGCACGACCTTGATCGCCTGGATCTGAGGTTCGCCAGGCACACCCCAGGTGACCGAGCGGTCGTGTGCGAGGACGAAGCTGTCGGAGCCGTTGGGGGCGGTGTGGTGCTCGGCCAGGACGGTGAGGTCACCGGCCCAGAACCGCTGCTCCGCGTACTCAGAGTCCGCGTCGGCGGGCTCGAAGTCATCAAGGTGGAAGTCGAGTTCGTCGTTCATGCCGCCAGCCCCAAATGCTCGGAGGCGGGGGTGGCCAGCACGCGATGGTTGGGCCGCGTCGGGCTCGTCGTGCATGCTGCGAAGGGGCCGTCGGGAGCGCGGAGATGAACCAGCGCCTGGTCCAGGTGGTCGCGGTGCCACGTCGAAGGACCCGACAGGCCGGCCTCGGTATCGGTGAGTTGCTGCCACGCGAGCCAGAGAGCGTGCAGTCGGGCGACGGCCTCGGGGTGTTCATGCCACTGTGTGCACCATGGGCGAGTCGTGCTGATCTCTCGGCCGTACACCGGGAGGAAGAGGTAGTTCACCCAGTCGCTGAGCGCGGCCAGTTCGACGGCGTATGCCTCACCGCCCAAGGCGAGGATGAACACCGAGGTGGGGCCATCTTCCTGCGCGGAGTCGGCCGCCTCTGCGGTCGGGACGTTGTCGGTCGGCTGGGGTGCGGCGGGGGTGGCAGTGGGCTCGGAGCCCAGACGGTCGAGGATGACGCCGTGCTGCCTGACCTCTGCCATCGTCTTGGCGAGGGTGCTGGCGAGGTCGTCGAGGTCCTCGTCGGGGACGCGGAACGGTCCAGGGTCGGGGGCGGTCTTGTTGGTGTTGGGCATGAGGGTGTGCTCCATCTATGGGACGGCGACATGGGGAAGAGGATCCGGAGAATCCGCGGTTTGGTCCGGCCGGAGAAATTCGGTAGTGAGGCGCTACGCCGTCGTGCAGCGAGGGCATTACGGGAAGGGAGTGCCTGCAACTCCGGTACGCAGCTGACCTGTTGAGGAATTCGAAGAGAGCGAGCGACGCGCAGGAGAGGGGTCAGCCGTGGCTGCGTGAAGGCGGTCGCGCGGCGGCCGGGCTGGGCACAGAGCTGGGCCGGGCGGAGGGCGGCGAGACGGGGCGCGGCGTGCTGCGGGCGAGGGCGGCGTGCACCTGCGCAGGGGGAGGCCCGTTCGGCGAAGGAACCGGGGCCGTCGGCGGCGGAGCGGGACGGCCGTTCGCGGACTGCCAGCGGGTACGCACTTCATCGAGTGGACCGAGCGCGTGGAGGGCGTGATTGATGAGCCGCCCGGGTGCCAGTGCCTCGTTCTCCGCCAAGGACCGGATGGCACGCGCAGAGGTTGCCGCGGTGCGGGTGACCGAGGAGCGCAACACCACCTCGCCGAGCCATTCCGCGCTGCCAGGACCCACGCCGTCGCAGATGGCGGTGAGCTGGTCGCCGGACAGTGTGCCGTCGGCCAGCAGGCCACGGCGCTGGGCCTCCCAGAGCAGGGTGATCCGGTCAATGGGCTCGCCCCGGTGGTGCAGCGCGCCGAGGCAGCGGTAGAGCTGCCCGTGGGCAGGGTCGGCGAAGTCGCCTGGCCGTAGCCAGCCGACTACCTCGTCCATGGCCTTCGGCTGCTCAGCGAGGACGGCCAGAAGGAACCGCTCGTCCTCGGCGACCCGAACCGGCGGAGGCGCGACCGGGGCGGTGGCTGGCAAAGCAGCAGGCGCGACCGGGCGCGGTTCGGTTCCCCACCGCTGTGCGAGATCGCTGAGCACTCCGGTCAGAACGTCCGCGTAGTGCAGCGCTCCCTCGACTCCGCCCTGCAGTGCGTCGGCACGAGCTGCTTGGTGAAGACGGATCGCGTGTTCCGTGATGCTGCGATGGATCGCGCCCTCCAGCACCATGCGGCCGTACACCGGAGCGTGCGCGGGACGCGGGCAGGCCGAGACCAGGGTGTGGGCGTACGTCACAGTCAGACCCCGAACATGGAGGCTGGCCTCGTCGACGGCGTCGGTCACCCACGACAGCGGTACGGACTTCTCGACCAACGCGGGGTGGCCTTCGTTCCGGAGCTTGCGCAACGCGGCGAACAGCGCTTGGTGGACCGGCCGGTAGAAGTGATCCGGCGCGAGCCAGTCAAGATGCGAGAGCTGGCTCGGGTCGAGCAGTACGGAACCGAGTACCGCCTGCTCGGCACCCAGCAGCGGGTTCATCGCTGGCCTCCTGCGTCGGAAGCGGGAGGGTCGCTCTGCCGTTCACGGAGGTCGGCGACCGCTTGGTCGGCAGCGGCCATCGCCTGGGCGAAATCGTCCAGCATGCTGGTGAACGTGGGGTCGGTGGCGACTATCGAGCCGGCCCCGCTGACCAACCGCCACTGACCGTTGTGCAGAACGACCGGCGAGTGCCCGAGCCGCCCGGGACGCGGCGTGGTCGCGCTCATGCCGACAGCCCGAAGTCGTCGCGGTCGGCCTTCGCATTGGCCCGTTCGGTGATGGCCTTCGTCGCACGGGTGGAAGCCGGGCCGACCACCTTTGCGGAGCGCTCCTTGTACCAGGGCCGGAGGTCGAGCATGGCAACCCGGATGCCGGTGGCCAGAAGCAGTGCCTTGCCCTTGGGCAAGGCCCGGATCGCATCGGGTGGCAGGATCCGCTCGGTGCGCATGCTCACCGAGGTGGACTTACCGCCGTCGTTGGTCGACACCGAGGTGGTCTGGACGTCGTGGTCACCGATCTGCCTGCTGAGACGGTCGGCGAAGTCGGCGTCGTCGATGCCACTACCGACGATCTTGATGGTGGCGGCGGACCAGAGGGCGTCCATTCCCGCATCGCCCCAGCACCGCTGGCCCTGCCGGTAGGACTGCAGAATCGTCATGGGGATGACGCCGCGGCTGCCCAAGTGGCTATACAGGTCGGGGAGATCGGAAATCTTGCAGACGTTCGCGGCCTCGTCGAGGACGCACAGGGCAGGCGGGTCGAGTCGTCCGCCGGAGCGCTCGGCGACGACCACGGCCGCGCGCATCACGGCGTCGGCAGCTGCGGCGATGATCGCGCTCGCGCTGCCTCCGCCGTCCTTGCTGAGGAGGTACAAGGTGTCGCGGGACGTGGCGAAGGCGAAGGGCTTGAACTCGGGGAGGTCCTTGTTGGGCGTGACCCAGGCCGCGACGTCGGGGTCGAGCAGGCAGCTCGCGTACTGCCTCGCTGTTTCGAAAATGCCGTCGCGGGTCTCGGTCGCGCCGGAGACGGTGCCCTGGAGCTGGGCGGCGACCGCGTGGTGGCCAGCATCGGTGAGCAGGTCGACCGGGGTCCGGTCGGCGGGGGAGGCGAGCCAGGCAAGGACATCGGTGATCGGACGTCGGTGACTGGCGGCAGCGAGGAACAGTGCCCCGAGGGTGTTGCTCGCGGCGGTGGACCAGAAGTCGGATCCGTTCGAGTCGTCCACGCTGGCGGCGACGAAGTGTCCGGCCAAACGTTTCGCCCCGGCCAGGTCGCGGGCGTCGGCCAGGATGTCCCACCACATCTCGCGCGGGTGGTGGGCGATCTGCTGGGGGTCGAGCGTCCAGATCTTGCCGACCTCGGCGCGAGCGTCCACCGTAGCGGTGAAGGCGTCGTTCGCGGCCTTGTTACTGGTGAGCAGGACAGGGCCGGGCGCCGCGAGAATCGCGGGGATCGCGAGTCCGGAGGTCTTGCCGCTTCGCGGAGCCATGATCGCGACGATCACGTCCTCCCAGGACGCGCGGACGTTGGCCCGCCCCGGGGAGAGGGAGCCGAGCAGGATGCCGCGGTCAGCAGGGGCGACCTCTTTTACACTCCCGGCCGCTCAGAGACGGCCGCAGGCTCCTGGCCTTGGCGGTGATCTCCTTGTCCAGCAGCGGGGCGAGGTCGGCCTTCCGGGCGAGGCCGTTCTTCGGGCCGCCGCGCATCCGCAGCCACAGCACCAGGCCGAGGATGGCAAGGGAGACGGACAGCAGACCGGGGATGATCCGCGCACCGACCAGCAGCGCGATGGGGCTCAGGTGCGGCCACAGCACTTCGGGGTGCAGCAGTGCGTCGGTGGCCCTGAACGAAGACCAAGGCCCGCTGACAAAGAGGGAGTTGGTGATATTGCCGCTCAGCCAGGCCAGCGAACCGAAGGCGAGCGCGATGCCGAGTATGCCGAAGAGGAGGTAGAGGAGCGCGTCCGACCCGGTGGTGGTCGAGGGCGCGCTGGTACGCGGTGCGGGCATGGTGGGTCCTGGTAGTGAGCGCAGGCGAGTGATGGAGGCGGGGCGCGTGGCGCTCTTCTGTTGGTCATCGAGGCAGTTCCTGTTCGGGGAGGAGTTGGCGGCGGGCTATTGGGAGCGGGGGCTCGGGGCCGTTGTGGTGGGCTTCCAGCTAGGGGCCGCGCGGCAGACTGGAGGTGAGAGCGCGTGAAGAGATCATCTGAGTCACCGCGTCCGAGGGCCGGGGGCCTGTGACGGACGTACGGTCACGGCGGCCTCCGCCGCCCCGGCGCCGAAGGCCGAGGAGACCTTGGCCTTTGCCGCTGCAGGCGAGGTGGTGAGAGCAGCGCTTCGGGAGTCGGGGAGCCTTGCCCGGTGCGTCGGTGCCTTGGCCGCGGGCTGCTGCGAGTGGCCGAGACGGCGCAACTTGGCGTCTGAGTCCACGAGTTCCGACTGCGCCGAGCCGACGAACTCCGCAGCGAAGCCGAACTGGTCGGCGAGTTGGTACGCCTCGTCGTCGAGGTCGGTGATCTGTTCGCCTGCTGCCTCCAGTGCTTCCCGGACACGCTCCAGTGCGCCGTGTTCTGGATGAAGGAGGTGGTCGACTGCCCGCCGCAGGTCCTCACCGTTCTCGGCAGACCTGATCTGGTCGGTGAGTTGGAGGAGTTCCGCTCCGGCGGTGTAGGGCCCGAGGGGGTTCGCCGCGGTGGCCGTCCGGGCGGTGTCGAGGGAGGGGTCGAGGTCGACACCGTAGCGGGCGGCGCGGAGCATCTCGGCGGCGTGGGTGGCGATGGCGACCTTGTCGGTGATCGGGGTGGTGGTGGGAAGACGATGGCGTCGGCCGTACCAGTCCTCAATCTGCTGGAAGCCGGCGTGCTTGAGGATCATGGCGGAAAGATCGTCGTTGGCGCCTTGTGCCACGACGCTGCCGCTGAGCTCGGAGGTGATGGTGATCGGAGGGGCAGGCACGTGGGTCTCCTGGTCGCGGGGCTTCGGGTGTGGAGCGGTGGGCAGGTGGCCCAGTTCGGCGGCGAGGCGGCGGCATTCGGTTTGGAGGCGGAAGGCGTCGCGGTAGGCGTTGTGGAGGCTGCCGTCCTCACGAACGAGGGTCGCCACGACGTGCACCTGTCGGGGCTGGTTGCGCAGGGCGATCCACCGGCAGGCGTCCGGATCGCCGTCCGGGGCGATCCCGGTGGCAGCGACCAGGCGGCGGGCGACGGTGGCCCACTGTGAGTCGGTGAGGTCCGGCTGACGAGGGTCGGTGCGGACCGAGCAGATCCATACGGGCCGTTCCGGTGCGCGGCCCCCAAGACGTTCGACCGGTGCATCGAGGGCCTGGGCCAGATAGGGCAGCGAGCCAGCGTCGGCGAGCAGTTCGATCGGGGCTCCGTGGCCGTCGCCCGCGATCAGCCGGGGACTGGTGTGGTTTCCGCGTTCACCCGGTCCGTACAGGTACATGAGCAGGCCGGCAGTGTTGCTGGCACGCTGCAGGTGGGCGATCACGGCGTATACCTCCTCGGGTACGGGGTATCCAGGTCGCCTTGGCAAAGGGAGTCGGTGCCCCGCCTCGGCAGGGCACCGAGCAGTCAGAAGTGGGGGTTTTCGGTGGGCCGGTCGGCCTCCGTAGCGGCCTGGAGCAGCTCGGTGAGGTCATCAGGCTCGGAGGAGCGCTGGTCGATCCACCAGCCGGCGCGGGTGATGGTGCGAGCGGCCTCCTCGATCTCCTCCCACTGCGTCTCGTTGGTTTCGCCTTCGAGGACCAGGGCGGAAAAGGCAGCGGCCAGGACCTGATGGCGACAGCGCACACCCCAGGCGACCGCTCGCTCGGTGCCCTCCAGAGGAGGCATCCGGTACTGCTCCGACCAGGCTTCGGATTCGGCCTGTTCTTCAGCCCGCTTGGCCTCCAGCCAGGCGGCCTTGTCCTGCTCGTCGCCCTCCTTGGCGGCCCGCCAGCAGTCGGTGCACTCCTTCCGGGCGAGCCATTCGGCGAAGCCCGCGCGACGATCGGCCGCCCGGTTGGACAGGTCGCGTTCGGCCTGGTGGCCGCAGGAGTGGGTGATCTGCCAGATGGTCTTCACGGCCATGGGAACTGCTCCTTAAGGGAGTTGGGTTAGCGATTGCGAGAGAACGCGATGCGCGGGTCGACCGGCCTGGTGGCCGGAGCGGAGGAGGCGGGGGCGGGCACCGGCGCCTTGCCCGGGATGCCGTTGCGGGCCGGGCTGGCGGCGAGCGCGGCGGCGCTGATGGGGGACTTGTGGGTGGTGAAGCCCTGACTGCGCTGGTGGTGCGCGGCCGTTGTCGCTGCAGGAGGACGACGAGCTGCTACGTCGTGCGCGAGGCGGGGCTGCACCGCGACCTGGAGGTCGGATCGGTGCATCGACACCGTGGCGCTGGCGACCTTCTCCATGGCCTCGCTGCGGTCGGTGGTGATGGGCAGCGTGTAGATATCCAGGTTCGGGTTGTGCCGCCAGCCGTGTTCCTCCAGGATGAGCCGGCCGCCGAGCGCGGAGGAGCGGTCATCGGTGGCCGCGACGATCCCGAGCTGCGGATGCTCGGCGAACGCGACGTCGGGATCTACACGCGGGGGCCGGTCATGGGCGGGAGCCGCATCCGAGGCAAGCGAGGGGTCGAACGCGGAGTCCACGTCGACCTGATAGCCGGCCCTACGCAGCATCGCGACGGCCCGGGTGGCGCGGTCCTGCCCGTCACGCTGCTGGTCGGCCAGTGCGTACAGCGTTGGTTGGCCTGGGACGGGGTGAAAGTCGAGCCCCTTCAACATCCACGTGCTGGCGGCGAGTTGTTTGGGGTTCGCGGCGACGATGCCGTAGTCGGGGTGGCGGCCGACTGCGACGTCCGGACGCGAGTCGTAGTGGGTGGGCATGGCAGATCCATCCGGTGCAGGCTCGGGAAGAGGGGCGGTCGAGGGCCGGGATGGTTCTGCTGGTGCAGGACATGGAGCGCTCCGAGGCGGGAAGCGGTCAGCGACCGGGAACGGACGAGGGACGGGCCGGCGGCAGCGCGGGCCGTACGGACGAAGCCGCTGGCAGTGGTGCTGGGGCCATGCGCTGTGCCGGGTGCCCCAAGCACCGACGACGCGAGCCGAAGGATGGTGGGGCTAGGGGTAGTGGGTTCCATGAGGATCCGGCGATCGGCCGGTTTGGTCCGGCCGGGACTCGGTGCTAGGGCCTGTCCGGAGCACCTGCGGGGGCAGTTCGAGGGGGTGGTCTGGCGGTTCCGCACCGGCAGCCAGTGGCGGGAGATGCCTGCGGAGTTCGGGGCTTGGAGCACGGTCTACGACCGTTTTGCCCAGTGGCGCGACGCCGGCGTCTTCCAGGCCCTCATGGAGGGGATGATCGGCGAGGCCGAGCCGCGAACAAGTAGATCTGTCTCTGGTCAGCGTCGATTCCACGATCGTGCGCGCCCACCACGATGCGGCGGGTATGCGGGTGAGCGAGGAGGTGCTGGCCGCACTGGAGGAGGCCGAGCGGGCAAAGGGGGCGCCCGGAAGGGACAAAACGAGCAGGCCGCGGCGGGCGAGGACGGAAACGATGCCGAGTGGGCCGGGCGACGGCGCCTGCGGTGCCGGAGGCGGCACGGCTGAAGGCCGCCGCCCTCCGCCGCTCCCACGGTGGGCTGACCAGCAAGGTCCACCTCGCCTCCGACCGGCACTGCCGCCCACTGGCCTTCGAGGTAACCGAGGGCCAGGCCGCCGACAGCCCACGCTTCATCCCCGTCCTGGCCAAGGTCAAGGTCCGCATCCCGGTGGGGCGTCCACGCACGCGACCAAACGCCGTCGCCGCGGACAAGGCATACTCCTCCCGCGCCAACCGTGCCTACCTGCGCAGACGGAGGATCAAAGCAGTGATTCCGGAGAAAGCAGACCAGGCCGCCAACCGCAAGAAGCGTGGCAGCAGGGGCGGGCGCCCGGTCTCCCACGACGCCGAGTTCTACCGGGAGCGCAATACGGTGGAGAGGCTGATCAACAAGATGAAAGCGTGGCGGGGCGTGGCTGCCCGCTACGACAAGACGCCCGGCAGCTACCTGGCGGGGCTTCAGTTGCGGGGGTCGATCATATGGATCCAAGTCTCCGCCCGACCCCATGACCACAACACGGGCGGCCTCTAACGAGCTCGTGCACGGTAGGCAGTGAGACGTCGAGTACTTCCGGTCGGGCTCGGTGTTCACATCCGCCGTGCCGGGATCAGGTCCGCGGTCTGCTGATGGGACAGCAGACCGGCGATGGCCTGGACTGTGTCGCTAGTGTGCTCGCGGCGGCCGAGGTGACGGGCCAGCGACCGCCAGTTTTTCAGGTGGGCAATGCCGTGCTCGACCCGGATGCGGCGCGAGGAGTGCGCCTTACGCTGCCGCTCGTACATCTCCTCGTACCAGTCCGGAGCGTTCTTCTTGAACTTGCGGTGCGGTGGTGTCACCACGCGCCCGCCGGTCTGCGCGCCCAGGCCCTGGTAGCCGGCGTCGGCGAGGATCTCCACCGCAGGACCGTCGACCAGGAGCTTGACCAGCCCTAACTGGCGGGCGTGCGTGATGTCCGCGCAGCTACCGGGCTTGGTTGGGCTGCAGAACAGCACTCGACCGTCCCCGTCCGTGACCACCATGGCCTTCACGGCGTTCTGCTTGCTCTTGCCGGAGATGAACCTGTCTCGGTCCTTGCGTCCGGCGGCCGGCCGCCGGACCCGGATCTCGGTGCCGTCCATGATGCCCGTCGTTCCACTGGCGCCGAGATGGTCGACGACCTGGGCCAGGGACTTGAGCCTCACACCGGGGCTGACGGTGCACCCTCGCTCGGCAAGCAAGGGCCGCACCTCGCCGACGGCTCGGGTGATGGTGGAGCGGTCAACGCCGAACCAGCAGGCCAGCACGTCGTGTGTGGTCCCGTGGCGGAGATGAACAAGGGTGGCCAGGAGCCGGTCGACGAACACCAGCCGGTGCTTAGCACCGGCCCCCACGGCCCGCTTCCGCTGCCGGGACACAAGCCTGGTCTGGTGACGCTCGTGCCACAAGGGGCCGACCTCGGCGACGAGTTCGGCAATCACATCGGCGCCCAGGCCCGTGATCCTCCGGTCGCTGATGATCGCTGCACGAGTCGCGTTCCCCACCACACCGTGATCAACGATCGAGAGTTGGATGCCTCACTGCCTACCGTGCACGAGCTCGTTAGGGTGGGGTTGTCTTTGCGGAGCTTCGCGGACACCAACGTCGACAACCCGCACCGCCGGGTTCGGTTGAGCTTCCTCGGTTAGGGCCCCGCGTCAGTGGGACTGGAATCGCCGTCTGTACTGATCGAGTCCTGTCTTGGCTTCAGACTGGCGGCGGGTTCCTCGGCTCGGGGCGGTACCCGTTCTCTCCCATGCCGGCCTGCGGCAAGAGCCGAATTTCGGCTGGCGGCGATGGAACTGGCCCGGATCACGGCTTTCGGGCGTCGGCGAGCATGCTCTGGTGGTTGGCCAGAGCGGTGGCGCGCAGCATTTCGCGGAACTCTTCGGGCACGGTGCCCCGTGTCTTGATTGCGTGGCAGTACGGGGGCGTATCGAGACCGTCAGGGGTGCGGTCGGCTCCGCCGAGCGCTCACGCCGGGTGCGTGCCGTGCCCAACGGGTTCTCCAAGTACCTGATGGTATGGGTGGTCCTCGCGATCGTGACGGCGGCCACCCTGCTCGTCCTGGGCTGGGTGACCGCCACCGGGTGGTCCTGGCCGGCGCCCTGCCAGATCGTCCTCCCCGTCGGGCTCGGGCTCGTCGTGCTGAGCCTGGACCAGACGTGGATGAGCCTCCACCCCTTCTACCGTGCCCGGCTGGCCTCCGCGTTCGCCGTCCGCCGCAGGACCTGCCAGGACGGTGAACAGATCGCGGTTCCCTACCGGTTCGACGAGCCCACACCGCTTCCCTGGTACGACCGGCGGCACGGCGGCTTCCCCCAGGTCGTCTCCGCCGCGGCAGCCAACCTCTCCGGCGACGACCGGACGCCGGCGGGGGGCACGCGGTGTCGTTCACGCTGTCGTACGACTATGTCGGCGGTCCGGACGTCGGGTACGCCCGTACGGATGTCCTGTGCCGCCGCACCAGGCCGGTCATCCGCAAGGACCTCACCGTCGAATCCGCCGTCGCCGTCTCCGGCGCGGCCTTCGCCTCGGCCGTGGGACGCCAGTCGCGCGCGTTCCGGACGCTGTTCGCGCTCTCCAACGCCCGGCTCGGCACCCGGCTCCCCAACCCCGGTGTGCTGGGCGCTCTTTGGGGCGAGCACACCGACTGGGGCCTGCCTCCGATGCCGGGGATCCGTCGCCTGCCCTACCTGCTGCGGGAGGTCTCCGGCCGTTATCCGATGGACGACCGGATGCTGCTGGTCACCGACGGCGGGCACTACGAGAACCTCGGCCTGGTCGAACTGCTCCGGCACGGCGTCACCACCGCCGTGTGCCTCGACGCCGGCGGAGGTTCCGGGGTCTTCACCGCCGCTCTGGGCGAGGCCATCGCCCTGGCCCAGGAGGAGCTCGGCGTCGAGGTCACGCTCGCGCGCGGGGACTGGGAGAAGCTCGTTCCCGGCAGCGCGGCACCGGGACACCGCGATCGCCATCACCCCGAAGCTGAGGCACATCGAACCTACCTCTGGGCGCCGGAAGTGCTTCTGGTCGCCGCCGCGCGCCTGTCCGTCGTACCGCTCCCGCGGCCGGGCGAACTCCGAGTTCCTGAAGGCGAATTCTCCGACGGTTGGGTCGGTTCCGGTATGTCCGGGCCGGCTCCTGCCAGACGGGTTGCACCGCAGAGTGGAGCCGGCGCGCCGTGTTCTGTCTCAACCCGCCGGGCGGGCTTGCCGTATTCCTGATCCCGCTGGGGGTAGCGCTCGCGGCGCCACTGTGCTGAGCGGGGCCGGTCGGGGCAACCGACGGCGGTACTGGCACGGGCCGCACCGACCTTGGCCGTGATCGAGAGTGCGGCCGACGGCAACTACCAGTCACCGTGGGCGGTTTCCGCTTCGGCCCCGGACGGTGGTCGTCGTGGGACGGCTGATCTACGCGCTGTGCCCGGGTCGTAAGCGCGGGCGCCACCGGCGTGGTTGGTCTGCTCGCCGCGGTCCTCGTCGCGGCCGCGAGCGCGCATGACGGCGCCATCGGCACCGTGCTCCTGGGCCACAACCTGCCCCTGCGTCACGGTCACAGTTGGGTAACGCGCACTTCGTACCGCGGTATGTGATATTGCACATGTCACACACTGCTCCCATGAGAAGAGCCAGAGCCCTGATATGGGCCGTCGCCGCCATCGGCGGAGTCCTCGCGGGTGCCGCCCCCGTCTCCGCCTCCGCGTCGGAGGGCACCGGCCAGGGGAAAGTCGCCTGGAGCTCCTGCCACGACGCGACCACTCCCGCGCTGCAGTGCGCCATGCTCGAAGTGCCGCTGGACTACGCGCACCCGAACGGCACCAAGATCAAGATCAAGGTGAACCGGCTCCCGGCCACCGCACCCGAGAGCAAGCGGCAGGGTCCGATCCTGTTGAACCCCGGCGGTCCCGGCGACTCCGGCCTGTGGATGCCCGCCTACATCTCCGGAAAGCTCCCCAAGGACGTCGCCTCGGCCTACGACTGGATCGGCTTCGACCCCCGCGGCACCAACGCCAGTGAACCGCACGTCACCTGCGACGCGCACTACTTCGACGCCGAGCGGCCGGACTACCAGGTCAGCAAGGGCACTTCGCAGGCGTGGCTGGAGAAGTCGGCCAAGTACGCCGCCGACTGCGCCGCGAACTGGGGGTGGTTCCTGCCGCACATGACCACCGTCGACAACGCTCGCGACCTGGACGGCATCCGGCGGGCGCTCGGCGCCGAGAAGATCAACTACTACGGTGGCTCGTGGGGCACCTCACTGGGCTCCACCTACGCCCAGCTCTTCCCCTCACACGTGCGCCGGATGGTGCTGGACAGCATCGTCGGCCCCACCGTCACCTGGTACGACCACAACATCCTGCAGGACAAGGAGCACCAGCGCCGATTCGACGCCTTCGCGGCGTGGACCGCCAAGGCCGACCCGGTCTACCACCTGGGCACCGACGCCGCCACGGTGGAGCGGAAGTACTACCAGGTCGAGGCCGCACTGCGGACCAACCCGGTGGATGCCGCCCCGGCCCCCGGCAAGATCGGCCCCGCCGAGTTCGAGGACACCTTCTACGGCGGCGGCTACAACTTCCTGCGCTGGCCGCAGATGGCGACGGCGCTGTCGGCCTACCTCACCAAGAACGACACCCGCCCGCTGCGGATCGCCTACAACCGCTACGCGGCCCCTGGCGCCGACGACGGCACGTTCCCGGCGTACAACGCGGTCCAGTGCACCGAGAACAACTGGCCGCGCGACTGGCAGTTCTGGAAGAAGGACCAGGCCGAGGTCGACGCCGTCGCACCCTTCTACACCTACAACAACATGTGGTACAACGCCGCTTGCATGTTCTGGCCCTATCAGGGCAACCAGGCCGGCCGACTGAAGATCACCGGAAAGGGCCTGCCGCCGGCCCTGCTCTTCCAGGCCACCGAGGACGCCCCCACCCCCTACCCGGGCGCGATCGCCATGCACAAGGCGCTGCCCGGATCCAAGCTGGTCGTCCAGAAGGGCGGCAGCTTCCACGAGATCCTGTTCCACGGCAACGCCTGCCTGGACGACACCTTCACCGCCTACCTGCGAAACGGGCATCTCCCCACCGGCAAGGGCCTCATCGCCAAGACCTGCGCACCCGAACCCGACCCCGCCCCGGTCTACGTGACCCCGACACCCACCACCATGAAGGCCGAGCCCGGCCTCCCGGCCACCGACCCCCAAGCCATCCACGGCATCAGGTGACGGGACACAGCGCTTCCGCACCCGCAGAGTCGTACGCCGGGCTCGACGGTCGACCCGGAGGACGTGTTCTCGCGTGCGGTCCAGACCGTACGCCCGATGGGCACCCGCCCCGACGAGGCCCGGCTGGCCGTCGCCGTCAGCAAGCGGGGCCTGCCGGTCGGACGACCCGGCCGCCTGCCCGACCGCCCGGAAGAACGCCGCGACCTGCGCCACAACGCTGGACGGCGGCTACGGCATTGCCAAGGCCATCATGATGGTGGACCCCTGAGGTACACGATTCGCGGGCGGTTATCCTGGCGTTCGGCGTCGGATGCCGCCCGCTCCGCCGTTCTGACGCGCAAGGAGGAGGCGCAGTGAAGGATCTCCGGCGGCCGGAGGAAGAACCCACTTGGGCTTCGCTGTCCCGTCGGGAAAGAGCGCTCGCCGTCTCCGGCATGACCGGCCTGGGCCTCGGTGTCGTGACAGTCGTGGCCGTTGTTGTCCTTCTGGGTGTCCTCCTCGTCGCGTCGGCCTCCCGCAATCTGATCCAATCGGACGGGGCGGGCCCGTTGTTCTGGGGTGCTTTTCTGTGCCTTCCTTGCGGGCTGCTCGCCGGCATCTTCCTCTGGCCGCTGCGTCTTCTGCTGCGCCTGCCGTCCGTCCCGGGGAAGGCGAAGCGCGGCGCAGAGATGGGGTTGTCGGCGGCGACGACGTTCCTCGCGGCGTTGTTCGTCGAATCCTGCACGCCCGGGCTGTACGTGCGGCAGCCATGGCTGCCGGCCCTGCTGGCCACGCTCCTGGTGGCGCTGGCCAATGTGGTCGTCCATCGCTTTGAGGAACGCAAGAAGCGGCGGGAAAGCCGAGGTTGAGGCGCGAAGGGTACGTGGGTGGGGTCCCGCTCACGGCGGGGCATCGTGGAAAGCCGCAGTGCGGGCGGGAGGTCGACCGCATGGTGTGGTGCCGGCTCGCTGCCCAGCGTGAACGGCATGATCGCAATGTCGGCCGCCGCGCCGTTTCTCGCGTCTTCTGCCGGACCTGCCGGCGGTGTCGCCGGGTGGGCCGTCGAGGTCATGGGCGTCCTCGGCGCCGCCGGGGCGGGGGTGGCCAGTCTCGTCGACACCGTGCTGCCGTTCGTTCCGAGCGAGATCGTCCTTCCCGTCGCCGGATTCGCGGCCGGGCAGGGCCGGTTGAGCCTGGGGGCCGTCATCGTCGGGACCACCGTCGGCTACCTCCTGACCGCCGGCCCGTGGACGCCGAACGGCGCCGCCATGAGGCGGCTGCCGCGGGACGGCGGCGCGAACCGCCGGGTCCCGGCGGTGCTCCGCTCCCTCGGAAGCCAGGGGCCCTGACTGGGCGGGCATGGGGTGCGCGCCGGTCAGGGCCCTGGTGGGGGAGTGGGGTCAGGGTGTGTGGAGGGACCACTTGTCGCCGTCTATGCGGGTTGCGCCGGGGAGGGCGATGAGTTCGGGTTTGAAGAGGGGAGGGGCGTCCATGGCGGGTTCCCAGGTGGCGAGTTCCTCGTCCTGGGGGACCTCGACGTGCCGGCCCTCGGCGAGGTCGGTGACGACGCGTATCAGCAGGCGCACGCCGAGCGGGGCCAGGTGGTCGCGCCACAGGCTCTGCGGGGTCGAGTCCGGGGGGACGAACAGGTGCTCCTGGGCGGCGATCGGGCCGGCGTCGGTGCGTTCGGTGAGGTGGTAGACGCTCCCGCCCGTCACCTTCTCCCCGTCGCGGATCGTCCAGCGGATCGCGTCCCGGCCGCGGTGCAGCGGCAGCAGACTGGGGTGGTAGCCGATGGTCGCGACATTGGCCCTGGCACGGGTCCGGCGGCCGATGAAGGCGTGCGAGTGCGCGGCGACGATGAGGTCCACCCCGTCCGGGATGTGCATCGCGCGCAGTTCGGCCGAGTCCGTCCACTGGATGCTCCTGGGGTACGCCCAGGAGCGCAGGCGGTCCCAGGACAGCGCGTTGCCGTCGTCGGAGTGCCCCTTGCGCAGCCGGGGGGCGGCCACGCCCACGATCTGGTGGCCTTCGTCGCACAGGGCCTCCGCGACCTGCACCGCGAATGCCCCTTGTCCTGAAATGTAGATCTTCACTCGCGCTCCCGGCGGTCGCTGGTCGGGTGTCTGTTCGGTACGGCTGAGAGAGCGCTCCACCAGGGCACGGGAACGGCCGGTCGCGGCTCCGGTGTCCGGTGCGTTCGCGCGCGGGGTTCGTCGTCCCGGGCCGATGGGGGAGGCCCTTGTGGCGGCGGGCGGTCCGGTCGGGCTCCGGGGGCCGGTCGTGCGTCGTGCCGGGCCGGCCCCCGGAGCGGGTCAGGGCGTCGGTGTCCCCGCCAGTGTCGTGAAGTGCGCTTCGACGTAGTCGAGGGCGCCGTCGCGAGCGGTGGCGGTGTGGACGATCCGCCAGCCCGCGGGCACCTTCAGGTGCGGTCGCCACAGGGCGTGCCGGCCACCGGCGTCGGCCACGACCAGCCAGTCACCGTCACCGCCGTCGAAGGGGTTGCCGCTCATCAGTCGACCTCTTTCAGTCCGGAGTGGTCGGGCCGGAACCGCACCGGCAGCGTGGAGAACCCGGTCAGGAAGTTGGACCGGATGGGCAGCGCCGCACCGGTCCGCTCGAACCCGGTGGTGAAGTCCCGCAACGCCGTGAGCAGTTCGGCGATCTCCACCTTGGCCAGGTACGAGCCGACGCAGAAGTGCGGTCCGTAGCCGAAGGCCAGGTGCCTGTTGGGGGTGCGGCCGAGGTCGAACGCCCCGGGCCGGTCGAAGACCCGCTCGTCCCGGTTGCCGGAGGCGTGCCAGAGCGTGACGATCTCGCCCGGCCGCAGCCGTACGCCGTGCAGTTCGGTCTCGCGGACGACACTGCGCCCGAAGTGCATGGTGGGGGACGCCCAGCGCAGCACCTCGTCGACGGCGGTGTCGATCGCGACCTCGCCGTGCTTGAGCCGCCGCCACTGCTCGGGCTGAGCCGCGAGCGTGTGGACGCTGTCGATCATCGTCAGCCGGCTGGTCTCGTCGCCGCCGATGATGAGGCTGTAGCAGTTGAGGACGATGTCCTCGTCGGACAGCGGCACACCGTCGATGGAGCTGGCGACCAGCATGCTGATCACGTCGTCGCCCGGCGACTCGCGCCGCTCCTCGACCATGTCCATGAAGTACAGCAGGATCTCGTTGCGGGCCATCTCGGAGTCGACCTCGTCGACGTCCTCGGCGTCGGTCGACAGCGCGGTCTTGGTCTGGGCGAGCAGGTGGTCCCGGTCCTGCTCGGGCACGCCGAGCAGGTTGGAGATGGTGTTCATCGGGATCCGGCCGGCGATCTGCTCGGCGAAGTCGCAGCCACCGGCCGCGACCGCCTCGCGGATCAGCTGCCGGGTGTTGACCCGCACCGCCGCCGCCACCTCGCTGAGCACCCGCGGCGAGAGCACCCGCTGAAGGATCTTGCGCAGCTCGTGGTGCCGGTGCCCGTCGGTGACGGCCAGCATCCGGCCGGCGCCGGCGTCCCCGCCGCCCAGCAGCGTGACGAGCACGTTGCCGCGTTCGGAGGTGAAGTGCACGTCGTCGCGGTAGGTGGCCAGGATGTCCTCGTGGCGGGAGACCACCCAGAAGCCGCGGCGGCCGTCGACCGGGGGGTTCCAGTGCACCGGTGCGGTGTCCCGCAGGTGGCGCCAGAACCCGTCGAGGTCGTGCTCCGCGAACGTGCCGGGGTCGCCGAGGTCCACGGTGTCCAGTGCTGGTGTGGTCACGGTCACCAGTCCGTACGCCAGAGCCGACGCGGCCGGAACGGGTAGGTGGGCAGCGGCACGCGGTGGCTGGCCTCCCCCCGGTGCAGGGAGCCGAAGTCCACCCGCTCGCCGTTCACCCAGGCCGCGGCGAGGTCGAACAGCGCCGGTCCGTCCTGGCCGGACGGCACGATCCCCTCGTCGTTGCGGCCGAGGGAGGCAACGTCCACCTGCGGCGCGGCACCGGTCGCGGCGGACTGGCCGCGGGGCGAGCCGGCGGACAGCGCCTCGATCAGCTCCGCGCGGCTGCGGACCACCGCCGCCCACCGGCGGTCCATCACCTTGCGGCCCAGGTTGAGGCTGTAGCAGACATCGTCCAGACGCAGGTCCGGGTCGGCCACCAGCCAGTCCTTGAGCCGGGTGCGCTGACGCGCCAGCGCCTCGTCGTCCAGGGCGGACAGCGTGGCCAGGCGGGGCCGGCCGGCGACCTCGGGCGCGCGCTCGGCGAGGGTCGGCGGCTCCTCCAGCACCAGGTGCGCGTTGTAGCCGCCGCCACCGATCGCCGTGGCGCCCGCCCGGCGGATGCCGGACTCCGGCTCCCAGTCGGCCACTTCGAGCTGCGGGACGAACGGGGTGCTGGGGAAGTCGATGTCCTCGTTGACGTCCGTCAGGTTGATCGTCGGCGCCAGCTTCCTGTGGTACAGCGCCAGCGCGGCCTTCGCGGCACCGAAGCCGCCCGCGACCACGCCGCCGTGGCCCACGTTGCCCTTGACGCCGCCGATCGAGCAGGTGCCGGTCTGCTTGCCGAACGCCATGCTCACCGCGTGCACTTCGAGTTCGTCGGTCATCGGCAGACCGAGGCCGTTGGCCTCGTACATGGACACCGTGTCCGGGGTGACGCCGCCGACCTCCATGGCGTTGGCGATGCAGGCGCTCAGCCGCTCGGGCTGGGCCAGACCGTAGGCCACCGCGCTGACCCCGTTGTTGTTGATGGCCGAACCCTTGATCACGGCGTAGATGTGGTCGCGGGCGGCGACGGCCTCGGCCAGCGGCTTGAGCAGCATCGTGACGACACCGCTGGACAGCACGGCGCCGGTGCCGTTGGCGTCGAACGGTCGGCAGTGGCCGTCCTTGGACAGGATGCGGTTCTCCTCCCACAGGTGGCCACGCGGGTGCGGCAGGCGGACCATCGCGCCGCCGGCTATCGCCATGTCGGTCTGGCCGAGCAGCAGCGACTGGCAGGCCAGGTGCACCGCGTAGTGGAAGCCGGCGCAGGCGGTGGTGACGGTGACGGCCTCACCGGTCAGCCCCAGGTAGTACAGGGCGTTGGACGTCATGGTGTCCGGCGACCACGCCAGGCCGTGCTCGATCGCCTCGGGACCGACCGACACCCGGTCCGGCGGAGAGCTGTAGAGGGCGGCGGTCTGCGGGTTGTTGGCGCCGTAGACGCCCACCTCGCCGCCGACCCGGTCCGGGTCGTAGCCGCCGTCCTCCAGCGCCTCCCAGGCACTCTCCACGAACAGCCGGTTCTCCGGGGTCATCGCGGCGGCCATCCGGTCGCTGATGCCGAACACCGACGGGTCGAACGCGTCGTACCCGTCGAGCACGCCGCAGGCCGGCACGTAGAACGGGTTGTTGATCAGGGTCTCGTCGACGTTGATCTCGTCCTTGGACAGGAACCGCACGGACTCCCTGCCGTGCACGAGGTTGTCCCAGAACTGTTCCTTGGTGCGGGCGCCGGGCGACTTGCACGCCATGCCGATGACGGCCACGTCGCCCGGGTCGTAGTCCTGCTCCGGACTGTCGGACATGAAAGGCTCCTGCTCGAGTGGGGTGGATGGGGGCTTTCAGCTGCCGTTGGAGGCGGCCCGGCCGCGCAGCGCGGCGCGGCGGACGGTGCCGCGGCGGCGGGCCGACTGGACCATCTCGGGGGTGGCGCCGCTCTCGTCGTCGAGCCAGCGGCCGAGGGAGTGGATGTCCCGGAAGCTGAAGAGGTCGGGCACCCGGACCCGGCGGTCGAACCGCCGGGTCATCAGCCTGGCCAACCGGACCAGCAGCAGCGAGTCGCCGCCGAGGTCGTAGAAGGCGGCCCGGACGTCGATGCTCGCCGGTTCGAGGCCGAGCAGCTGGCCCCAGATCTCCGACAGCGCCACCTCGGTCGGCGTGCCGGCGGCCGTCACGGGGCGCCCGGCGTCGGCGGCCGGCGGCTCGGGCAGCGCGCCGCGGTCGAGCTTGCCGCCCGGCGTCAGCGGCAGCGCGGGCAGGAACACGAGCGCCCCGGGCACCATGTACTCGGGCAGCTCGGCGGCGAGCTTGCCGGTGATGGTGGACTGCAGCTCGGCGTCCGCCCAGACGCCGTCCCGCGCGTCGCCCTCGGGCACGACGTAGCCGACGAGCCGGCGGCCCCGGACGGCGGCGGCGGCTTCCCGGACCTCGGGGCAGTCGGTCAGCCGGGCCTCGACCTCCTCCAGCTCGATGCGGTGCCCGCGCACCTTGACCTGGTTGTCGGTGCGGCCGACGAACTCCAGCTCGCCGCCGTCGGTCAACTGGACGACGTCGCCGGTGCGGTACATGCGCTCGCCGTCCAGGAACGGGTCCGGCACGAACCGTTCGGCGGTGGTGCGCGGCCGGTTGACGTAGCCGGGGGCCAGGCCCGCGCCGCCGAGGTAGAGCTCACCGGGGACGCCAGCCGGCAGCGGCCGGAGGTCCTCGTCGAGCACATAGACCCGGGCGCCGGGCGACGGCGGGCCGATCGTGGGCTCACCGGCGCCGTCCTTCGGCACCGGCCCGAAGGTGCAGAAGACCGTCCCCTCGGTGGGGCCGTAGGCGTTGAAGACCCGGTCGGCGCCGGTCTCCTGGTACACCCGGTCCACCAGCTTGCGGTGCAGGGGCTCGCCGCCGAACACGACCGTGCGCAGGTTCGGGGGCAGGCCGCCGGCGTCGAGCAGGCTGTTCATCACCGAGGGAATGGCGTGGAGATGGGTGATCCGGTCGACGTGCGGGCTCTCGGGCAGATGGACGGCGCTCTCCACGAGCACGACGGCGCCGCCCCGGCACAGTGCGGGGAAGATCTCCATCACGGACATGTCGAAGCAGATCGAGGCGGCCGCGGAGACGCCGCTGCGGTCGCAGCCGTCGAGGACCCGGTCCATCGCGTCCAGCATGGCGACGCAGCCGCTGTGCCGGATGGCCACGCCCTTGGGGCGGCCGGTGGAGCCCGAGGTGTAGATCACGTACGCGGTGTCGGCGGGCACGACCGGCACCGGCTTCGTGCCGGGCTCGGTCTTCACGGTCCCGTCCAGCACGACCACGGTCGGGCCGGCCGGGCAGTTGGCCCGGGAGGCGGGCGTGGTCAGCAGCAGGCGGGTCCCGCTGTCCCGGACCATGAGGTCCAGCCGCTCGGTCGGATACCTCGGGTCCAGCGGCACATAGCAGGAGCCGGCGCTCAGGATGGCCAGGAGGCCGACGAGCAGGTCGGGGGTGCGCTCGATGCACAGGCCGACCGGGACGCCGGGGCCGGCGCCCTCGGTGGCCAGCCGTTCGCCCAGCGCGCGGGACCGCTCGTGCAGCTCGCGGTAGGTCAGGACGCCGGCGTCGGCGTGCACCGCGACGGCGTCGGGCTTCGCCTCGGCCTGTGCGACGAACTCGGTGTACAGGGTCTGGGTCACTGGTCCGTCTCCTCAAAACGGCCGCCCGGCGTGATCTCGTCGAGTGCCAGGTCGGGTTGGGCGATCGAGTCGAAGAGCACGGTGCGGTAGAGCGTGAGCAGTGCCGTCACGGTCTGCTTCTCCAGGTAGCTCGGTTTGTACTGGACGTGGCCGACCACCTCGCCGGAGACCTCGGCCATGGAGATCTCCAGGTCGAACTTGGCGAGGTGCCTGCGTACGGGCAGCGGTTCCAGCGGCAGGGCGCTGTCGGGTGCGAGGGTGTCGCCGATGCCGTGGAAGAGCTTGACGGAGCGCGGGAAGGCGTCCGAGGACAGCCAGTTCACGACCGCGTCGAACCACGGCGAGCGGCCCTCGGCCCGCGGCGGCTTCAGGGTGGAGGCCAGCAGGTCGAGGGGGTAGTTCATGTGCTCCAGCAGGCCGAGCGCGAACGCGTGCACCTCGCGCAGCAGGTCGCGGAAACTGCGGTCGCCGGCGGGCCGGGCGCGCACCAGCACCGTGTTCAGGTAGTAGCCGATGGCGGACTCCCAGCCGGCCTCGGCGCGTTGGGCGATGGCGGTGGCCAGTACGGAGTCCTCGACGCCGGCCGCGCGGTTGAGCGTGGCGAAGAAGCCGGCCAGCACGACGGTGCTGAGCGAGACGCCCTCGCGCCGCGCGAACTCCCGGAGCCGGCGGGTCTCCTCGGCGCTCCAGCGGAACGTCAGGTCGCGGCCCTCGTAGGTGACGCCGGGCGGGCGCTCCATGGTGGACAGGTCGAGATGGGCCGGCGGGTCGGCCAGTTCGCGCGACCACCAGTCCAGTGCCGCGTCGGCCGCCGGGCCGGCCAGCCACTGCCGCTCCCACTCGACGAACTCCGTGTAGGGCGCGACCGGCTCGCGCTCCGCGGGGTCGGCGCCCTCGTAGAACTCCTGGAGTTCGCGGATCATCACGTCGGCCGACGCCGCGTCCGAGGCGATGTGGTGCACGAGCACCAGCAGGTAGTGGTCCGCGGGGCCGCGCGTCATCAGCACCACGCGCACCAGCGGGCCGTTGTCCAGGTCCAGCGGCAGGTGTCCGTGCTCGGCCAGTTCCTCGCGGGCCTCCTCGTCGTCCAGGTCCGTGCTGTCCACGACGAGGAACTCGTAGAGCGGTTCGTCCAGGACGACCTGGCGCGGGACGCCGCCGGCCTCGACGAAGATCGTGCGCAGGGCCGGGTGCCGCCGCATGACGGCCTGCACGGCGCGGTCGAGGGCGTCCTCGTCGACCGCCGCCCGGATCCGGGCGGCCACCATGAAGTTGTAGGGCACGGCGTCCGGGTCGACCTGCTGCATGAACCACAGCGAGACCTGGCCGTGTGACGCCGGCGCCAGTTCGAAGCCGAGACCGTCGGCGCGCAGCTGGTCGAGCGCCGGCGCCTCGGTGGGCTCCAGCAGACCGCGTGCGGCCAGCTCGTCGAGCAGTTCCTCGGCGTCCAGCTCGGTCAGGTCGTCGAGGAGGTTCCGTACCGGCCGGGCCTGGGGCGCCGGCTCGACCGCCGTCGCCGCTGCCGGTTGTGCCGCCGGCACCGGTGCGGGCCGGGTCTCCGGGGCCGGTGCGGCCGCCGCGGTCGCGGTCGTGGCCGCGGCCGACCCGCCCACCGTCTCGACGATGTGGTCGACCAGCTCGGGCACGGTCCGGCCGTCCAGGAACACCACCGGCGACACACGCTGCCCGAACAGCGACTGCAACCTGTTGACCAGGCGGATCGCCAGCATCGAGTCCAGGCCGAAGTCGCGCAGGCTGGCGCCCTCGCCGAACCTGTCCCGCGGCACGCCCACCGCGTCGGAGATCTCGCCGAGGACGATCTCCGCCGTCGACCTGCTCTCCACGGCCGCGGCCACGGGCTCGGCCACCGCCGCCGCGGCCACGGTCTCGACGACCGGTGCCGGCGCGGCCTCGGCCCGCGGCCTGGTGTCGGTGTCCAGCCAGTAGCGGTCCTTCTGCCACTGCACCAGCGGGGTCGCGACGACCTCGACGTCGTCGGCGAACAGCGAGTCGAAGGTCAGCGGGATGCCCCTGACGTACAGCGACGCGGCGGCCCCCAGCAGGCAGCGGAGGTCGCTCTCGTCGCGCCGCAGGGAGTTGACCGCGTGCACCCGGGCACCGCGGGTCAGCGCGATCTCCTCGACCGCGCCGCGCAGCGTCTCGTGCGGGCCGATCTCGACGAAGGTGCTGATCCCGTCCTCGCTCAGTGCGGCGACGGTCTCGGCGAACCGGACCTGGTTGCGCAGGTTGTGCACCCAGTAGTCGACGTCGGCGACCGGGTTCACCGTGTCCGCCAGCGCCGTGGAGTGGAAGTCGACGGTGCCGGTCAGCGGGGTGATGCCGGCGATCCGTTCGCGCAGCGGCTCGATCAGCGGGTCCATGCCGGGGCTGTGCACCGGCCGCTCGACCCGGATGTTCCGGGTCGGGATCCCGTCCCGCCGGAGGTCGTCCTCCAGGGCGCGGACGGCCTCGGGCGAACCGGAGACCGCCGCACTGGTGGGGCTGTTGACCACGGCGATCGCCGCGTGCTCGGCGTACGGGGCGAGCCTGGGCAGCAGCTCCTGCTCCGGCAGGTCGACCGAGATCATCGCGCCCGGGGCCGCCTTCCGTTCGAGCAGATGCGACCGGGCGACCACGACGCGGGCGGCGTCCTCCAGTGACAGCAGTCCGGCGACACACGCGGCCGCGACCTCGCCCAGGCTGTGCCCGACGACGGCGGCCGGCCGGACACCGAGTTCGAGCCAGACCTTCGCCAGCGAGACCTGGAGGGCGAACAGGACCGGCTGCTGGAAGTCCATCTCCTCGAACCTGGCCCGGTCGGCCGGGGCGGCGAGCTGGTCGAGCACCGAGCAGCCGCCGGCCGCGCGCACCGCGGCGTCGCAGGCGTGCATCCAGGTGCGGAATCCGCCGTGCGAGCGCATCAGTTCGCGGCCCATGCCGACCCACTGCGTGCCGCCGCCGGAGAACACCAGCGCCACGCGCCGGTCGCTGTTGCCGACGACCGTGCCCGTGACGACGTCGGGGTGCGGCTGCCCGGCGGCGACCCGGGCGAGGCCGTCCAGGACGTCCTGACGGTTGCGGGCGAACAGCGCCACCCGGTGGTTCTGCGGGGTGCGCCGGGTCGCCAGGGTGTAGGCCAGGTCCGAGACCCGCAGGCCCGCATCGCGTTCGACGTGGTTGGACAGCTCACGGCAGGTGTCGGCCAGCGCGGCCGCCGAGTGCGCCGTGACGGGTACCAGGTGCAGCTGTTCGTCGGCCGCGAGCGCGCCCGGGGCCGGTGTGACGTGCCGTCCCCGGTCGCCCGCGAGGAACGGGGACGCCGTCACCGGGTGGCCGGCGGCGTACAGCGCGCCGAGCGAGCCCAGCAGGGTCGCGGCCTCGTCGGCGCCGCGCCGCAGCGAGGGCAGCGTGGTCACGGTCAGGATCTCGCCCACGGACTTGAGCAGGACGGGATGCGGGCTGAGTTCCACCACCGCGTCGATGTCGTGGTCGCGCAGGGCCGTCAGGGCGTCGACCACCCGGATCTCCCGGCGCAGGTTGTCCGCCCAGTAGTCCGGCCCGAGCTCCGCGCCGTCGACGAGCTCGCCGGTGACCGTCGAGATCATCGGGATGCGCGTGGACTTCGGCGCGAGGCCGGCGAGTTCGACCTTCAGCGGAGCCAGGACGTGGTCGACCAGCGGCGAGTGCGGTGCGTGGCCCATCCGCACCCGATGGGTGGTCAGGCCCTCCTCGGTCAGCCGCTGGACGAGTCCGTCGATCTCCTCCGGAGTGCCGGTGACCAGTGTCGAGTTCCGGCCGTTGTGGCCGGACACCGTCAACTGGCCGGTCAGATACGGCTCGACGGCGTCCGCACCCGTCGTGACCACGATGCCCTCGCCGCGTCCGACGGCCAGCTGCTGTAGCAGCCGGCCGTGGCAGGCGGCCAGGCGGGAGGCGTCCTCGAAGTCCAGGGCACCGGCGAGGTGGGAGGCTGCGAACTCGCCGACGCTCTGCCCCACGACGACGTCCGGCTCCACCCCCAGCGAGCGCCAGGCGTCGGCCAGGGCCACCTGTATGCAGAACAGCAGCGGCTGGAAGACGTCCATGTCGTCGATGCGGCCGTCGGGCGCCAGCAGCTGGTCGACGAGCGAGAAGCCCAGCAGCTCCCGCATCCGCTTGTCGGAGCGCATCATCGACCGTCGGAACACCGGCATGCCGGCGAGCAGTTGGCGGGCCATGCCCACCCACTGCGAACCGTTGCCGGAGAAGAGGAACGCCACCCGGGGCCGGCGTTCGCCCCGCTCCCCGACGCTCAGACCGGCGGCCGTCGTGCCGGCGGCGAAGGCGTCCAGCTGCGCCCGCAGTTCGGTCATGTCGCGAGCGGCGGCCGCGAGCCGGAACCGGCCGTCGCCGGGCCGCCGCCGGCAGATCGCCCGCAGGTCGCTCTCGTCCCGCAGTGCCCGCGCCCGCTGTGCCAGTGCCTCCGGGGAGTCCTCGGCCAGCAGGACCAACGAGCCCTCGGGGCGCGGCAGTTCCTCCACGGCGACATGGCAGATCGCGCCGCCGAAGCCGAACGAGCTGACGCCGCCGCGGCGCGCGTCGGACCGGCGCGGCCACGCGGTCAGCCGGTCCTGGACGGTGAGGTGGTACGCGTCGAACAGGATCTGCGGGTTCGGGGTGGCGTAGTGCAGGCTCGCCGGCAGCATGCCGTTGCGGATCGACAGCGCGAGTTTGACCAGGCCGACGATGCCGGCCGCCGCCTCCAGGTGCCCGACGTTGGACTTGACGGAGCCGAGCCGCAGCGGCTCCCGGCGGTCGCCGCCCAGGACCGCGCCGATGGCGTTGGCCTCGATCGGGTCGCCGAGGGGCGTCGCCGAGCCGTGGCACTCGATGTAGTCCACGAGGGACGGGGTGATGCCGGCCCGTTGGTAGGCGGTGCGGAGCATCAGCTCCTGCGCCTGGGGATTGGGCGCGGTCATGCCGTTGCTCAGGCCGTCGTTGTTGGACGAACTGCCCTTGATCACGCAGTACACCGGCAGCTCGCGCTCCAGCGCCACGCTCAGCGGGGCGAGTACGACGACGCCGGCGCCCTCACCGCGGACATAGCCGTCGGCGCGGGCGTCGAAGGACTTGCAGCGGCCGTCCGGGGCGAGCGCGCCCATCTGGTCCATGGCGGTGTAGTAGTCCGAGACGAAGCTCAGGTTCACGCCACCGGCCAGCACCAGCTCGCTCTCGCCCAGCCAGATCGACTGGCATCCCACGTGCACCGAGACCAGCGACCCGGCACAGGCGGCGTCGATGGCCATGCTGGGGCCCTGCAGGCCGAGGACATAGGAGACGCGGTTGGCGATGATGCCGTCGTGCATGCCGGTCGCGGTGTGCGGGGTGATCTGGCTGTCGGGACCGCGGTAGTGCGCCAACGCGGCGTAGTCGCCCCAGCAGGAGGCCATGAACACACCGGTGTCGCTGCCGACGAGGCTGAGCGGCGGAATGCCCGCGTCCTCCAGAGCCTCCCAGGCCAGCTCCAGCGTCAGGCGCTGCTGCGGGTCCATCTGGACCGCTTCCCGGGGCGAGATGCCGAAGAACAGCGGGTCGAACTGGTCGATGCCGTCGATGAATCCGCCCCAGCGCGCGCTGTCGCGCAGCAGCTCGCGCCGCGCGGCCGGCACCGGGCCGACGGCGTCCCGTCCCTCGGTCAGCATCTGCCAGAACGAGGACGGGTCCGGCCCGCCCGGGAACCGGCAGCCGATGCCGACGATCGCGACGGGCTCGTGCGAGACCGCCCGGCGTCCGGTGCTCGGGGTGACGGTCTCCGCGGCACGCGGGCCCTCGACGAGCGCACGGCTCAACTCGTCGACGGTCGGGTACTGCCACATCCAGGTGACCGGCACCTTCCGGCCGAGGAATTCGGACAACGAGGCGGCCAGTGCGGCCGCCTTCGCCGATTCCAGGCCGTACTGGTGCAGCGGCGCCCAGCGATCCACCGCGTTCTCGGACACGTCCAGCAACTCGACGACGCGAGAAAGCAGAAAGTCTGTTACGGCGCGCACATTGCGCGGTCCGCGCTCTTGGGGCACTTCGCCTCCTCGGCAGGGCGGCTGGCAGGGGCTGGTAGCGGATTTGCCGCAGGCGGCTCGAAGGCGCGGGAAACTTACCCGGCCACGCAAGGGCAGTGGGGGATCGAGGTGCGGGAGGGGAATTCGGGCGGCTCGGCGCATGCGCCCGTGCCGATCCGGCGGCCGGGGCCGGCGGTATTCACCAGGGATGGTCAGTTCCCGGAATTCCGGCCGGAAGGCACCAAGAAGCAGAACTCGATGCGTCACCGGTTCCGCGAGACTTTCCGCGCGCGACGACGACCAGGGGTTTTGAAGTTCGTCCGGGTGATTGCGGGTGCGCGGCCCGCGGCCGATTACCGGCCGACCCGCGCTTTCACCACCGCGCCGGGTCGGGCCGGCGGCCGCCCGCGCCGTGTGTGCGTCCGCGCCGTTGCGTCAGCCTCGGCGTACCCACCGGGCGGTGCCCGGCTGCACTCGGCGGTGCGCCGGCCGCGTCGGCCAGGCTGGAATGCGGCGAACGCGAGAGAGATGAGGATGCCCGGTCAGGGCGAGGAGAGACGTGTGGTGCTCGACGGCCGGTACCCCCCTGGGCAGGAAGGCGTAGCCGTCGGAAGGCCGGTAATTGCACTGTGACTGCCCCCGTTGAGTCATGACCGAATCAGGTCACGGTCCGATTCGGGATCACTGCCCGGCATTCCGCCCGCCGGGTGCGTCGTCCATCTGCTGGTCAAGTTGATCGGCGACTGCTCTGAACTGTGGCAACGTGCGTGTTCTGACTGCGGCGACGCGCAGGCGAAATATCCTCGCCCGCACGACCACATCCGACGGGCTTCGAGGTCCGCTTTACCCAAATGGAGCGGATTACGAGGCGCTTGCCCGATCGGCGAACTCAGACTGCCACTCGGCGAACGCATGAGACAAGAGTGACCTGCTGGCCGGAAGGTGCAGTGGCAAGAATTGATCCCCAAGTGGCCGGTTCCGTCTTTTTCCGCGGCCATCGCGGGAAAGTTCGGGCGCCGTGCACCGAACTCGGCATCCGTCCGCAAGCCGGGAAATTCCTGACGCACGCCCGGTCGGATTCGGGACCGTGAAGCGGCTGCCCGGTCTCCGGCCACGGGTGTCCGGCGTCCGCACCTGCCAGTCACCTCCGAACTATGCGATGTTTCCGGCCAGTTGGGAGACAAGCAGTTGACCTGCTGTGCGGCGCGGTGATCGGCTTTGCGGGCTCGTGTCCAACCCGCCTGGGGAGAGGAAGCAACACCGCTATGCGCAAGAGATCGTTACGGGGGCGGGCGGTCGCCGGCCAGTGCCGCGACGAAGAGTTCCCCGGCAGGTCCGCATGACCACCGTCGCAACGGCCACCCGGCGCAGGCCGGGCCTGGCGCTCGGCGTGCTGGCGGGGGCGCTCGCACTGGACCTGAGCGGCATGGCCGTCCTGAACGCCGCCCTGCCGTCCGTCGGGGAACGCTTCGGACTGGCCGACACCACCCTCCAGTGGGTCATGACCGCCTACTCCGTCACCTTCGCCGGCTTCCTGCTGGTGGGCGGCCGACTGGCCGACGTGTTCGGCCGGCGGCGGGTCTTCGAGGCCGGGGTCGCCCTGTTCACGGTGGCCGCGCTGGTCGGCGCCGTGGCGCCCACCGGCGCGGTGCTGCTCGGCGCGCGGGCGGTCCAGGGCATCGGCGCGGCGCTGTCGGGACCGGCCGCACTGGCCCTGCTCACCGAGGTGTTCCCGGACGGACCGGAGCGCGGCCGTGCGCTGGGCGTGTACGCCGCGGTCGGCGCGGCCAGCTTCAGCGGCGGGATGCTGCTGGGCGGCGTACTGACCGAGTTCCTCGGCTGGCGTTCGGTCCTGTGGTTCTCGGTGGCGCTCGGTGTGCTCGTGCTCGCGGTCACGCGGGCCGGACTGCCCGACGGGACGGGCCGCAGAGGCCCGGTGGACATGGCCGGCGCCGTCACCGGCACCCTCGGCCTCGCGCTGCTCGTCGTCGGCGTGAGCCTGGGCGGGGCGCGGGCGTGGGGCGTCATCGCCGCCGCGGTGGTCTTCCTGGTGCTCTTCGTCGTCCGCGAACGCCGCACCGCCGACCCGCTGTTGCCGCTCTCCCTCTTCCGGCTCTCCTCGGTGCGACTGGCGACCGTGGCGGCGCTCCTGCAGTACACGGCGTCGGTCGGGATCGTGTTCTTCGCACCGCTGTATCTGCAGGGGATGCTGCACTACTCGCCGGTGGAGTCTGGTCTCGCCCTGGTGCCGATGTCGCTGACCGTGTTCCTCACGGCCACCTTCGCCACCGGACGGCTGCTGACCAAGTACAGCCCGCGGGCACTGATGGTCACCGGCATCCTGCTGATCGGCGCCGGCACGGCACTGTGGATGACCACCCCGCAGCACGGCAACTACCTGCTGCACGTGATGCCCGGGTTGGTGATCAGCGGCCTCGGCCAGGGACTGAACTTCCCCTCGATGACGACGTCCGGGCTCAGCGGCGTGCCGGAGCACCAGCACGCGGTGGCCGGAGCGGTCAACGTCGTTGCGCAGCAGATCGGTTCCAGTGCCGGCGTCGCGGTCCTGGTCCTCGTCGCCGCGACCGGCGGCACCCAGCTGGGCGGCTACCACCTGGCCTACCTCGCGGCCGGCGCCGCCTGCGGGATCGGCGCCCTGGGCATCGCCATGGTGCGGCGGACCTGAGCCCGCGCACGTCCCGCCGCCGCTGAGGTCGCTGCCGCTGACGCGTCCGGGGCGTCAGCGGCTCCCGGGACCGTGGGACAGGTGCCCCGCACCACCGGGCGGGCGGTCGAGGCCGCCCGCCCGGACCGTCACGAGCACCGCCCAGTCGGCGGCGGTCTCGTCGCGCTCGACGACGGTGCCGAAGCCGTCCGCAGCGTCGGCGGCAGTACGCCCACGTCGGACAGCGCCTTGGTGAAGAAACGCGCGTACAGCAGGTGCAGGATCGCGTGCTCGGCCAGGGCGAACCGCGCTGCCTGCGGACTGTGAGGCGCCGTGCCGGGCGCGAGGGAGGACGTTCGGTCCACGGACGCTGCCGCCACTGCCTGTTGGGAAACCCCCAACGGCCGGCGCGTACCGTCGCGCTCCCCGAGGCGATCGGCGCTCAGTCGGCTGCCACTTCCGTCACCAGGCGCTTCAGAAGCGGAGCGTCGATGCCGTGGCGTTCCGCCGCGCGGAGCACGGCGCCGCCGATGGCGTCCAGCTCCAGCGGGCGGCGCGCCTCCGCGTCGCGCTGCATCGAGGACTTGCTGTCGGGCGGGAAGGTGCCGAAGCGCGCCAGGAGTTGGGCGGCGTCGCCCGGGCCGCCGCAGGCCCGGCTCACCGCGGCGGTCTCCTCGACCAGTGCCGCCAGCTCCTCGTGCCGCTCGGACCGGATGTCGCCGATCGGCACCCGGTAGCGGGTGGTGAGCAGGGCGAAGGGGGCCAGGAAGGCCAGTTTGGCCCACAGGACCGCGTGCTCGTCCGGCAGTACGCGGGTGGTCACGCCGGCGGCCGTGAGCGCGGCGGCGAGCGGGGCGAGCCGCTCCTGCCCACCGGCCAGATCGATCTCGACGAACGGACTGCCGTGCTCGACGACCCCAGGCGCGGTGCGGGTGGACTCGACGCGGATCACGGCCGGAACCACCTGGCGCGCACCATGGCGTGCCCGCAGCATCTCGATGTGCTCGACGCCGTTGAGCAGGGGCAGCACCACACCGTCGGCGAGGAGGTGGGGCGGCACGCGGTCGAGTGCCGCGTCCAGCGAGGTGTGCTTGACCGACATCACGCACAGGTCGACCGGTGTGCGCAGCACGGTGTCGGCCTCCACCGCGGCGGTGAAGTCACCGAACTGCCCGCTGCGCACCCGGATGCCGCTCTGCCGCAGGGTGCGTGCGGTCTCGTCCCCGGCTATGCAGACGACACGGTGCCCGGCGCGGGAGAGGAGCGCGGCGAGCAGCCCACCGACTCCGCCGGGCCCGAGGACCGCCACCACCCTGCGGTTGTCGGCCGTCGGGGCGTGGGCGCCGGTGGACGGACTGGGGTCCGGCATGACTCTGGTTCCTCTCAACTGCCGGCCTCCGGGCCGTGGGACCGGGGGGCAGGTGGCCTGTGGGCGATGAGCGTACCCGCCGCCCACGAACCCGGGCGGTGCAAGATCGGATGCCGGACACACCTCCGGCCCGGCCCCCTGCCCTCGCCCGGCAGGGCACGCCGCCGAGTCGCTCGCGGACCAGCCGCGCCGTCGGACCCGAGGGTTAGGGCAGATCGATCGGGTCCCTCAGATCCATGATGCGCTGGATCAGCTCGGGGTACGTCCAGCCGGCGCCGCCGGCCGCGAGCGGCAGCAGGCTCGCCGACGTCAGGCCGGGAAGCGCGTTGACCTCGATGCACATCGGCTCGCCGCGGCCGTCACAGCGGAAGTCGGTGCGCGAGTACGCGTCCCCGCCGAAACCCAGAGCCCGGTGTGCGCGCAGGGCCATCTCCTGGAGCCGGCGGGCGAAGTCGTCGGGCACCTTTGCCGGACAGACTTCGCTTGCCGCACCAGGCTGGTACTTGGCGGTGTAGTCGAACAGCGGAGTCGTCAACTCGATCTCGACGACGGGCAGTGCCTGGCTTCCGACCACCGCGACGGTGAACTCCCGCCCAGGGAGGAACGGTTCCACCAGCAGCTCGGCACCGGCGGGCGCTTCGGCGCCGATCTGCGCCAGTTCCAAAAGCGCGTCGACCCGGTGGACGGACACACTGGAACCGTCCGCAACCGGCTTGACCACCACCGGTCCCGCAGTCACCAACTGCCTTATGGCCTGCGGCACTTCACCCGACCCGGGCCGCCACAGCGCCCGTTCGACCACCGGCAGGCCCGCGGCGCCCAGCACCGCCTGTGCCCGCCCCTTGTGCCACGCCGCCCCACAGGCACCACTGTCGGCCCCGGTGAACCGTACGTCCGCCATCTCCAACAGTGCCTGAACGTGGCCGTCTTCGCCCCAACCGCCATGCAGCGCCAGGAACACCGACTCCGCATCGCGCAGCAGCTCCAGGACCGGCCCGCCGGTCAGCGCCGCGTGCATGCGCCGCCGCAACCGTTCCCGGTCGGCCGTGGACGGCGGCTCCGCCCCGACCGCGAACTCCTCGACGCCGTCCCCGGGGTGCAGCGGCCCGGCCAGAACCGGCACGTCGGCGGCCGGATCGACCAGCGTCACCTGGTGCCCCCGCTCCAACACGGCCCTCGCCACCGAGCGGCCCGAAGCATGGGAAACGTCCCGTTCCGAGCTCTCACCGCCGCACAGGACCACTACGCGCATGCCTGGCCACCCTCTTCCCTGTCCGCGATCACGCCAGGCATCGTAGGCGAGTGGCTTGGTTTTTCCAAGCAGTCACTTTGGAAAGCCAAGCGGCTGCGCCGAGGCGATCAGCCATGGGCAAAGCGACGGTGAAGGGGAGTGGTGCCACCCGTCAGGGTTGCGGCAGAACGCCACAGGCACGGGCGGCGCCGAGCCAGGTGGGGAACTCGCCGAGCAGCCGGTCGTAGAGCTCGGCGTCGGGCAGGGCGGCGGGGGTGGTGCCGGCCGGGAAGAAGCCGGCGTTGTCGACGATCCTGCGGGTGGGGACCGGGAGTTCGTCCAGCCGGCGGAGGAAGTCGAACTCGCGGTGCTCCGGATCGCCGAAGCCGATGAACTGCCAGAACAGCGGCAGCCGGGCCGCCTTGCACAACCACTTCTCGGCGGCGGTCCGGCTGGTGGGGCCACCGTCGGTCTGGAACACCACCAGCGCAGGCGCGGTCGCCCCGGAGGCGAGATAGTGGTCGAGCACGGCGTTCATCCCGGCCTCGTAGTGCGTGCGGCCCATGTGCCCCAACTGCTCGTGGCAGGCGGCCACGCGCCCGTGGTAGTCGTCGAGGCCGATCTCGTGCACCCCGTCGACATCTGTGGAGAAGAACACCAGCGGGACGACCGCGTCGTCGTCCAGGTGCGCGGAGACCGCCAGGACCTGTTCGGCCAGGCGCTGCATGGTGCCGTCCTTGTAGTACGGGCGCATCGAGCCCGACCGGTCCAGCACCAGGTATACCGCGGCCCGTTGCCCCTGGAGCCCGTGCTTGCGCAGACTGACTCCCGCCTGCTTGTAGAGGCTCACCAGTGGTGGCGCGGCCTGCTGCACCGTCTCCAGACTCAGCGGACTCATCGATCAAGCTCCTTTCCTCCCTCGGAGCCTACGATGTCCGCCTCCGGCGGGCCGTTGGTCCGGACGCGACGCGGTCCGACGCGACGCGGTCCGGACGCGACGCGGTGCGGTCAGCCGCAGGCCGGCCGTGAGGGTGGCGGCGAGATCAACACCGAGGCCGCCACGCGCCGTCAGCCGGGCTTCCAGGGATCGCTGTCCACGGCGTCGACATCAGCACCATCAGTGCGTGCGCGCCCGGGCACGTCCCTTCCCGGGCGGCTGCACGGACGCCGACGCCGAGTGGTCAACGGAGCCTGGCGCCGTAGACGTGGTCCACCGTCATCGACATCAGCACCCTGCGGTCGGACACCATCACCGAGCGGTACTCCTCCCAGTCGGGATGCTCCCCGGCGGCGAGCCGGTAGTAGCGCACCAGCGCCTCGACCTCGGGGCCGTGGGGGTCGATGCCCGGCCCTATGAGCTCCGCCGTGCCCTCGGCCGTGGCCCAGGAGCCGCCGTCGGCGCTGGTGACCTCAAGCGTGGCGCGCGGGTCCCGGCGAAGATTCGCCGTCTTGGCCCGGCCCTCGGTCATCGAGACATGGAGGACGTTCGCCGCCGGGTCGTAGAACGGCATGACGGGGGAGAGCTGCGGGCGGCCGTCCGACTTGATCGTCGCGAGCACGCCCAGGCGGCTCTCCGCGAGCAGCGTGCGCGGGTCGAAGGATGTGAATGGCGTAGCGGTCATGTGGGGAGAAGGCGCGGCGGCCGCCGACTATTCCCGGGCGATCACGCCGAGTTGCCGACCGTGCACAGACGTGCCGATTGCTCCGGGGCGTCGCCTCGTGACCGTGGAACCGAGCCGTATCCGGCCCGTCAACGCCCCGCAGTCGGCCGCGAGTTGGCCGGCAGGGCGCAGGCCGGGGTGCCGCCGGGCATGCGGTGGCGGTTGTCCGCGACGAGGCGGTACACGGCGTGGGCGAGCCAGCGCACCGGGGGCAGGGTGAGCACGGCGCCGGCGACGGCCCAGGGCCCGCCCGCGTTCAGCAGGAGCTTGGCGACGGCCTGGGCGCCGCCATGGACCGCTCCTGACGGCGTGATCCACAGCACCTCGTGCTCGGCACGCTGCTGGGTGACGCCGAGCTCGTCCAGGTCCGCGAACTGCCAGGCGGTGATCCGGCAGCGTGGGCGGAGGTACCGCTCGGCGGCGTTGACGGAGGTGGTGCAGAAGCCGCAGTCGCCGTCGTAGACGAGTACGGGCCGGGTCCTCGGAGTCGTCATGTGCCCATCTGCCGGGTCGGGTGCCGAAAGGGTGGGGTGCGGTGGTCGGATGTCATCGGATCGCGCCGGCTGCCTGTTGCCGACTGCCGGTCGTCGCCGGCGGTCCGGCGGCCCGACGAGCGGGGGCCGGACCGCCCGGCGTCGCCTTCCGTGGCGCAGCGGTCACTCCTCGTTCTGGGCGCGCCGCTTCTCCTTGAGGCGGGCGCCCTCCTTGCGGACCTCGGCCTGGGTGGCGCGCTCCTTCTGCAGCCACTCCGGGTTCTCCGCCTTGAGCGCGTCGATCTGCTCGGTGGTGAGGGCCTCGGTGACCCCGGCGCGGGCGAGCCCGGAGATGGAGACGCCCAGCTTCGCGGCGACCACCGGGCGCGGGTGGGGGCCGTTGAGCCGCAGCTCGCGCAGCCACTCGGGCGGGTCCGCCTGGAGCGCGCCGAGCTCGGCGCGCGAGACCACGCCCTCCTGGAACTCGGCGGGGGTGGCCTCGAGGTACACACCCAGCTTCTTCGCCGCGGTGGCGGGCTTCATCGTCTGGGTGGTCTGGTGCGACTTCATGGTTCCAGGGTATCGAGCGTGCGCACCACCTCTGACCACGGCCTCTGACCGCAGCCTCTGGCCACGGTTTCCGGTCATGGCGGGTAGCCTGGCGGGGTGACAGGCACGGAAGCATCCCCCTCGTTCCGGCTCGCGTACGTACCGGGAGTGACACCCGCCAAGTGGGTGCGGATCTGGAACGAGCGCCTGCCGGACGTCCCGCTCACCCTGCTCCAGGTGCCCGCCGCCGAGGCCGCCGACCTGCTGCGCAGCGGTGGCGCGGACGCGGGACTGCTGCGGCTGCCGGTCGACCGCACCGACCTCAGCGCGATCCCGCTCTACACCGAGACGACGGTGGTCGTGGTGCCGAAGGACCACCTGGTCGCCGCGTTCGACGAGATCTCCGTGGACGACCTCGCCGACGAGCTCGTGCTGCATCCGCTCGACGACACCCTGGACTGGGAGCGGCCGCCGGGTCGGCCCGCGATCGAGCGCCCGGCCACGACACCGGACGCCCTCGAACTGGTGGCGGCCGGCGTGGGCGTCGTGATGGTCCCGCAGTCGCTCGCCCGCCTCTACCACCGGCGGGACCTCACCTACCGGCCGCTGACCGGCACGCCCCAGTCGGGCGTCGCCCTGTCGTGGCGTGAGGACCGGACCACCGACCAGGTGGAGGACTTCATCGGGATCGTCCGCGGGCGGACGGTGAACAGCAGCCGCGGCCGCCGCCCCACTGCCGCGGAGAGCCCGCAGCAGTCGGCGACCGGCAAGAAGGCGAAGAGCCAGGCTTCGGGGGCGAAGGGGCAGGGTGCGGGGGCCAAGAACCACGGCAAGGGGGCCGGCGCGGCGCGCGGCAAGGCGCCGGCCGGGCGGAGTCCGCGGCGCGGCGCCGGGGCGTCCAAGGACGGCGGCGGCCGGCGCGGTCGGCCGCGCCGGCGTTCCTAGGTCCTGTCGTCGAACTCCCTTCTGCCGTCCGGCGTCCGGCGCGCACTCTCGCGGCACCGGGCGCACAACGGGAGTTCGACGACCGGACCGGGCGTCGTTCGGGCGCCAGGGGCTCAGCGGCCCTGGGCGGCCTTGACGTTGTCCCCGAAGGTCCAGCCCTTGGCGCCGTCCCAGTTGAGGGACCACGTCATCAGGCCCTTCAGGTCGTTGCGGTAGGTGTTCCACGCCTGCCCCACCAGGCCCGGGGACATGTAGCCGCCGCCCGCGCCCGGCTGGGCGGGCAGACCCGGGACCTGCTTGTCGTAGGGGACCTGGACGGTGGTGCCCTGGATGGTCAGGCCCTTGGCCAGGCAGTCGGTCTGCTTGGTGAAGCCCTCGACGGTGCCGGCCTCGTAGGAGTCGCCGGAACACCCGTACATGCTCCCGTTGTAGTACTGCATGTTCAGCCACCACAGGCGGCCGTTGTCGGCGTACTTCTTGATGACGGGCAGGTAGGCGCCCCAGATCGAGCCGTAGGTGACGCTGCCGCCGGTGACGTAGGCGGTCTCGGGGGCCATCGTGAGGCCGAAGCCGGCGGGCATCCGGGCGAGGATGCCGTCGATGATGCGGATGAGGTTGGACTGGGAGGGCGACAGCTGGTTGATGTTGCCGCTGCCGCTCAGGCCGGTCTCGATGTCGATGTCGATGCCGTCGAAGTTGTACTTCTTCAGGAGCGGCACGACCGTCTCGACGAAACGGTCCGCGACCGTGGTGGAGTTGAGGTCGATACCGGCCGTTGCGCCCCCGATGGACATCAGGATCGTCGCGCCGTCCGCCTTGGCCTGGCACATCTCGGCCGGGCTCGGCACCTTCACGGTCGCGTCCATGCCGTCCTCCCAGAGGGCGGTGCCGTCCGCGTCGATGACCGGAAAGGCCGCGTTGAGGACGTTGTAGCCGTGGGCGCGGATTTGGGGGTCGGTGATCGGCGTCCAGCCGAACGGCGGGTGGACGCCGTTGGCGGCGCCGTCCCAGTTCTCCCAGTAGCCCTGGAGGACCTTGCCGGTGGGTCTGGGTTTCGTGGCGCAGGTGTCGCTGTGGGGCGCGGCGGCGACGACAGGTCCGGCGGCACCCAGCAGCGGCAGGAGGCAGGCGGCCGCCAGGCCGGTTCTCAGCAGACGCGCTCTCCGACCGGTCATGCTGGCTCCCTTCGCGCCACGACTGGGCGTCAGTGGCGGGGAAAACGGGGGGTGGTGCGGACACCGTAGATTGGTCCATACCTTTCGTCAATGGGTATGGACCGGACGGGAGTTGGCGTGTCGCGACGCCTTCGGTGTGGAGCGTGACGGCGTCTTGGGGCCGGACGTGGGTGGCCGTCTGCGGCAGGGCTTCAGGGGTCCGTGTGGTGCGTGCGGCGGGCCCGTGAGGCGGCCTTGACCATGAGCGGGAGGTAGGTGCCGGGCAACTCGTCCGGAGGGAGGCGGTCCGGTTCGACCAGGCTCTGTGCGAGGGAGCCCTCGTGGAGGGCGGTGACCAGGCGGGCGAGGGAGTCGAGGGCGACGGTGGGGCGCCGTCCCAGACGGTCGAAGAGGACGGCCAGCAGTCTGGCGATCTCCGTGCGGAGCCGGCGGTCGTGCTCGGCGAGCGTACGGGCCGTGTCGGGGTGCCGGATCGCGTGGAGGGTGAACTCCGTCGACAGCAGATACCAGCGTCGCTCGGCCTCGTCCAGTGCGCTGATCCGGGCGACCAGCGCGCGCAGCGGATCCTCGCTGTCGTGTATCTCGTCGACCGCCGCGGTGAGCCGGTCGACCACCCGCCGGGCGTGCAGGTCGAAGAGGGCGAAGAACAGCTCTTCCTTGGTGCGGTAGTTGGAGTAGAACGCGCCACGGGTGAGGCCGGCGCGTTCGCAGATCTCCTCGATGGACGCGCCGTGGAAGCCCCGGTCGGCAAAGGTCTCCAGTGCCGCGTCGAGCAGGCGTGCCGTGGTCTGCGGTCGGCGCTTGGTCGGTCCCTTGGGCAACGTGTTCCTCCACAGCCATCGGCAGGGGTGCCGGCACGGGCACTGACGCGCCGAGGTGAACGAGCCCGCTCACGGTACAGCAACGTATCCGATGCAGCCCTGTATCGGATCTTCCCTTGGTCTCCCCGGGATCCGCCCCGCATGCCGCTCATGCGGTCCATGCGGTCTATCTGGTGCATGTGGTGCATGTGGTGCATGTGGTGCATACGGCTCGGATTCGGTTCGTCCTCCTAACGTTGCGCAAGCCACTCCTCCCGGTTCAGCGCGTACTCCACATCACCGTGTTCGTCGCCCTCGACCCGGTAGGGCCACTCCTCGAAGTAGGTGCGGACATAAGTGAGTCCGCACTTCTCCATCACGTGGCGGGACCCGGAGTTGACATACATGGTGTTCGCGGTGATCCGGTCGTAGCCCAGCTCGCCGAAGCCCTTCGCCACGAGTGCGCGGGCACCCTCCGTGGCGAACCCCCTGCCCCAGGCGGCCTTGCGCAGGCGGTAGCCCAGATCGGCCGAGCCCGCCGGGGCGCCCCTCAGCGGACGGAGACAGTGCCAGCCGAGGAACTCGCCGGTCGCCCGCAGATGGGTGGCCCAGAACCCGCCCGGCAGCATCCGCGCGAAGGACTCCGCACGGATCTCCTCACGGGTCATCGGGCGGCCGCCGGTGATGTACCGCATCACCTCCGGGTCGCTGTCGAGCTCCACCACCAGATCGAGGTCGGCCTCGGTGTCGGTGAACGGGCGGAGAGCCAGACGGTCGGTCGTCAGGAAGGTGTCCATGCAGCGATGCTCGGCGCGCCGGGCCCGCCTCCACCAGCGATTTTCGGGGAGGGGAGAGGGGGACGGGGCCACGGCGCGGGGCGGAGGGGACGGGGCGCGGAGAGCGGGACGCGGGCATCCGACCGGACCGACTTGACCTTCACCCCGGCGTGAAGGTCGAGGGTGACACCCATGAGCACCAGCATCGCGAACACCACACGCCGCTCGGCCGAGGCCACCGAGGGTGGCAACGACTTCAACCGCCGCATCATCGCGGAGTTCCGCGCCAACGGAGGCGTCGTCGGCGGCCCGTTGGCGGGGCAACCGCTGCTCCTGCTGACGACCACGGGAGCCAGGTCCGGCCTGCCGCGTGTCACGCCCGCCTGCTACCTGGCGGACGAGGACGGCCGGCTCGCCGTGTTCCCGTCCAACGGAGGTGCGCCGACGCCACCGGCCTGGTACCGCAATCTGACCGTCCACCCCGAGGTCACCGTCGAGGTCGGCACCCGCACTTTCCGGGCCCGCGCCGCAGAAGCCACGGGGACGACCCGGGACCGCCTCTGGAACCGGCAGGTGGCCGCCGATCCGCAGTTCGCCACCTTCCAGGCCCGCGCGGGACGGCTCATCCCGGTGGTCGTCCTCACTCCGCTCGGCGACCCGGCTTGACCTTCACGTCGGCGGCAAGGTTTACGCTCCCTCCTGACGGCAGCCGCCAGGACCCTCCTGACCGCAGCCACCAGGAGGGGCAACAATGCGCATCGGGGAACTCGCCCGCACCACCGGCGTCACCACCCGGGCGCTGCGCTACTACGAGGAGCAGGGCCTGCTCCGCCCGGAGCGGTCCACCAACGGCTACCGCAGCTACGGGGAGAACGCGGTACGGGTCGTGGCCAATATCAGGCTTCTCCTGGCCGCCGGTCTGACCACCGACGACCTGCGGCTGCTCGACGACTGCCTGCGCGACGAGCTGACCGGCACACACACCTGCGTCGATCCCGCCCCCAAGATCGAGGTGTTCGAGCAGCGGCTCGCCCTGCTCCAGGCCCGTATCAACGACCTGGTCGCGGTCCGGGACCAGCTCCTGGACCGGCTGTCCGACCTCCGCGGGCAACCGGACGGGCCCGGGCGGCCGGGCGGCCCGGCCTCCGCGCACGCCGAGCCCGCCGCCGCGGCCTGATCCGCGGACCGCTCCGGGCGACAGCCCCGTGGTCCTCATACCTGGGGTTGGCGTCATGCCTGGGGTCTACTGATCGCGCCTGGCGACTACGACTCTGGGGTTGACGTGGGCCGCCGGTCCCGCGAGGCACCGTTGAGGCATGAACACAGCCATCCGACCGACCAGTCGCCCCCGAAGCGACGCCGCCGCCGGGGAGTACCGGCACCGCTGCGCGTCGTCGAGATGCGCGACCCGGACGGACAGCTCGTCCACTCCATCCAGGGCGACGCGGAGTCGGCTTCGATACTGCGTTCCTTCGGCCACACCGCCCGTCCGTCCGACCAGGACACACCGGGCTGACCCGCGGCACAGCCCCTCCCGAGCCGACCCTCACCCCTCGCTCGTCCCCACCTGGCCACCGGCTCGCCCGTCAACTGCCCTTCTTCATCCGGCGGGTGAGCGCCGCCCCGGCCTCCGTGGTCCATCCTTCGCCCGCCGTCATCTTCGCCGCGAGGCCACCGGCGTGGACGTCCACCGTCACCTCCAACAGCAGGGCGTAGGACGCGACGGCCGCCCGCCCGCGCCGTCAGCCGGCAGCGGCAGGTACCGCGGCGATCAGGGCGGCGAGCCACCAGGCGGCCGCGACCGCGGCGAACGGCAGGGCCCAGGTGGCGAGTTGGGCGGACGCCGCCACCCGGCGGCGAGCCACGGTGGGACCGCGCAGCGCCCGCGGCCACGACCCGAGCCAGAGCCGCAGCACCACCCCGGCCGCCGCCACCGCCAGCAGCAGAGCCCCGGCGAAGAGCAGCCGCACCGACGGCGGCCGGGCCGCGAAGGCCGCCGCGCAGCGGGCGACGCTATGCAGCGGGCGGCGCCGTGCACCAGGCGGGCGTGGTCGAAGGATGCCGCTGGCCGAGCGCCGCCCCACCGCCCGGTCCGGGCGCCTCCCCGACAAGGCCGTCCACATCGGCGGTGCCTTCCGCCTCGCCGGCTTCGGCCAGGTCGTCGTGACCCTCTGGCCCGTCGAGGACGCCACCGCCGCCGAGGCCGCCCGCCGCTTCCGCACCAGTTCCCGCCCCGGCCCCGCCCGCGCCCTGCACGAGTCCATACGCACCCTCCGGGCGAACGCCCCGCTGTTGCCGAGCAGATGGGCGGAGCACATCCACATCGGGCCGTAGGAGTCGGGCGCACCGACGTCACCCGCCCGAGCCGGACCGGGTGCGCCCCGGCGGGGCCTCGTCCACGCCGAGGTCCCGCCCGGTATCGGCGACGACCGTCAGCCGAGCCGGACCGGCAGTTCGGCCAGCCGCCAGTTGCCGGGCAGCGGTACGCGCCGGAGGGCCGCCGGTTCCACCGCGAGCGCCACATCCGGGTAGTGGGCGAGCAGCTTGCCGAACGCCACCTCGCCCTCCTGGCGGGCCAGGCTCGCCCCCAGGCAGTAGTGCATACCGTGTCCAAAACCGACGTGGTTCTCGGCCCGGCCGGCAGGATGGCGCGTGACGTCGAGCCGGTCGGGGGCGGCGTAGTGGCGGGGGTCGAAGTTGGCCGCGACCAGGATGGGCATCACGGCCTCGCCCTTCTTGATCTGCACCCCGGCCACCTCGACGTCCTCGGTGGCGTACCGCATCTGCGTCATCTGTGCCGGACCGCACCAGCGCATCAACTCGTGCACGGCACGGGGCAGCAGTTCCGGATCGGACTTCAGCAGTTGCAGCTGATCGGGGTGGGTGAGCAGCGCGGCGGTGCCGTTGCCGATGAGATGGGCGGTGGTCTCATGACCGGCGAGGACGAGGGTCAGGATCATCGTGACCATTTCGACGTCACTGAGTCGGCCGCCGTCGTCGTCGTGCACCCGGATCAGTCCACTGAGCAGATCGTCGGTGAGCGCCGTGCGCCGCTCCCGGATCAGTCCGTGAATATGCTCGACCAACGCCGGGAACACCCCGCTGAGCGGCTCCGGTCGGAGTGAGACGAGCTTGGCACCCCATTCCCGCCACTGCGGCCGGTCGGACTCCGGAATTCCCACCAGTTCGCAGATCACCGTGATGGGCAGCGGATAGGCGAAGTGCTTGACGAGGTCGACGACGCCGTCCTCGGCGTGTTCGGGAAGCCGACGCAGCAGTTCGTCCGCTATCTCCTCCACCCGCGGCCGCAGATCGGTGATCTTGCGGGCGGTGAACGCCCGGGAGACGAGCCGCCGGAGCCGGGTGTGATCGGGGGCGTCCATGTTCAGGATGCTGCCGGAGAAATACTCCCGGTAATGCTCGGGCAACCCCATGAGTTTCAGCAGCCGGTCGGTGGGCGTCTCGTCGTCCTCGCCACCCGCCGCGCACTTCGGGTTGTTGGCGAAGCGCTGATCGCGCAGCACGTCGCGGGCCTCGTCGAAGCGGGTGACGAACCACACCGGTGTGTCGTCCACGAACCGGCCGCGGACCACTGCTCCCCGCTCGCGCAACTCCCCGTATCCGGTGAACGGGTCGGCGAGCAGGGCCGGTTCCATCACATTCGGCTCGCCTGGGTGTTTGCCGACATACTCGCTGAAGGGCGAGGCCGCGGACTCGGTCATGGCTTTCTCCTGTGAATGAGCCTGGGGCGGCACGGATGCCGCGATGAGGTGCGGCCGGATTCGTGCCGCGGCCGTGCGGGGCGTTCAGTCACGCAGTTGCCGGCGCATCTCCCGGGCGCCGTACTCCTCCACCTGCTCGTACAGCGGAATGATTTCGCGCGCCGCGGAGACCAGCGCCTCCGCCACGGTCGTGCCACGTGAAAGGCCGGAAACGGACTCGGAGACGAGCCCGGCGTCCGTCATGCGGAAGTCCTCCGCCGGTATTTCCAATACGCTGCGGATCGTCTCGGCGAGCAGGGCGCCGCGCACCTCCGGGGTGTCCGGAGCGCGGTCGTACTGCATCGCCTCGGTCATGAAGAAGCCGTTGGTCGTGGACATCAGGATGTACAGCTGGTGCCGGACGTCGATGTCGGTACGCACCAGCCCGTGCTCCCGCAGCACTTCGAGATAGCGCAGCGTCACCTGGTTGGTGAACTCGATCAGGCCGGCGAACTCCTTCTTGGCCGCGTCGTTCAGCCGACCGAGAACGTCGACGTCGTCGGTGTAGAGGGCCCGCAGGACCGGCTCGTCCAGAAAGCTGCGGTAGTAGCCACGCATCATCCGGCTCGGCAGGACATCCCGCGCATCGGCCCGCATACGATCCAACTGCCGCCGCTGCCCGCGGGCTTGGGCCTGGAGAACGACGGCCAGCAGCAGGGAGTCCTTGGTCTTCCAGTGCAGATAGACCGTGCCCTTGCCGACCTTGGCGCGGCGGGCGATCTCGTCGATCGTCACCCGCCGGTAGCCCCAGGCGAGCAGCAGCTCCCCGGCGGCCTCCAGGATGCGCTCACCGCGCTCGGCCCGTTCCACGTGCCCTCCTCCGCATCCGTGACCAGATTTTGAATCTGGTCATGTGGTCAAAGCTAGGCCGGAACCGATGTCCCGATAAGGCGGTTTCCGGCCACGCGCAGCCGGCGGAACGGGAGTTGACCCCCTCGTGCAATCGGCCCCAACGGCCGGGAACCATGGCATCGTTCGCCACAGACCGCACCGACCGCGCCGAGGCGGTGACAGGACCGAATCGAGGAGAACGCCATGCTCAAGAGCTTCGCCGAGCTGTCCACGCCCCTGGTGGCCGACGCCTGCGTCCGACTCGGCGTCCCGCTGCGCGCCGCCCCGCCCGGCATCGGCGCGGTGACTTCCGGACACCGGATCGCCGGACGCGCACTGCCCGCCCGCCACTACGGGAGCGTCGACATCTTCCTGGAGGCGTTCACCGACGCCCGCCCGGGCGACGTCCTGGTCATCGACAACGGCGGCCGCCAGGACGAGGCATGCGTCGGCGACCTGCTGACACTTGAGGCGCAGGCCGTGGGACTGTCCGGCGTGGTGATCTGGGGACTGCACCGGGACACCCCGGAACTGGTCGAGATCGGCTTCCCCGTCTTCAGCTACGGGGGCCATGCGCCGGGCCCGGTCCGGCTCACCGAACGGGAACCGGACGCCCTGGTCAGCGCGCGCTTCGGCGCCCACCTGGTCACCTCCGCCGACGTCGTCTTCGGAGACGACGACGGTGTGCTGTTCGTCGCCGCGGACCGTGCCGAGGAGGTACTGGAGACCGCACGCACCATCTGGGAGACCGAACGCGAACAGGCCCGCAGGATCCGCGCCGGCGAGACCCTGCGCCGGCAGACCGCCTTCGACGACTTCCTCGCGCGCCGCGCCGCCGATCCGGCCTACACCTTCCGACAGCACCTCCGGCGCGTCGGCGGAGCGGTGGAGGAATAGCGAGGTCAGGACAGGGGAAGAGGCGCCGGTCGACCACAGGCAGGCGACCGGCGCCTCGCGTACAACCAGGGGTTGACGCCGCGTTACCACCCCCGGGTTGATGCCGCCGGGCGGTGGATCGCGGACAGTGGAACACGTCGCGGGGCGGCAGAGAACCGCGCCGGACGGACCCGACCGACTGTCCGAAAGAGAGGGCGTCATGCACGACTTCACAGCACACCGGCCGGCACGTACGGAACGGACCACGGGACGGTGTGAGCCAGAGGTGCGGAACGGACGGCCTGAGCCACGAAGGGGAATCGCGCCCGCGCACGGTGTCACCAAGGGCACCGGAGGCCCAGGGGAGGAGAGCCGAGAGGAGGTGACATGCCGCCGTTGGCGTAATCGTCGGGCTGGCCCGCCGCGCGCGTCAGGCTGTGGGCCTTGGGCACGGTCTGGCAGGAGCAGGAGTCCGACAGGAGCCGGTGGCGGGAGCCCGTGTGAACAAGTCGCGTGAGTGGGTCGTCGAGCGGTGGCGCTGAAGACTGGGGTGACAGCGTTGGCGGGTCCGTTCCCCGCGGCGCGGCAGGAGCCGTCGCCGTGAGGCTGTCGGACCGCGGCCGCCCGGTCCAGCGGATCTCCGGACTGGTGGACAGCAACGGATTCGAGGCGCCGACGGTCCCCGGGTGGATGCGCTGGCTGCCCGGCCTCTACGTCCTGGCCGTGCTGCTGGTGGAGTTCATCACCCCCACCCAGTGGGCGGTGAGTTCCCTGCTGATCGCCGTGCCGGTGCTCGCCGCCTTCACCCACGGTCCGTTCGGGGTCGCCGTCGTCACCGTCTTCGTCGTCGTCCTGGAGGGCGTGCTCGCGGGAACGCCGTGCTGCACGGGCCACAATCCACATCAGTTGTGGGGGAACCACTATGTCGCGACGTATCTCTCCACCATCGTCGTAGGGATCATGGGCGTGGCGCTGTCCTGGTACCGGCAGCGTCAGCAGCGGCACCTGGTGCGGGTCAACTCCGTGGCCGAGGCGCTGATGCGGACCCTGCTGCGGCCGGTGCCCCACCAGGTCGGCAGGCTGCTGGCGGCCGGTCTCTACCGCTCGGGTGAGGTCGGCACCATGGTGGGCGGAGACCTCTACGACATCCGTGCCACGAAGGCCGGCGAGCGGGCCATCATCGGCGACGTCCGGGGGAAGGGGCTGCAGGCGGTCCGCACCGTCGCGGACATCCTCGGCAGTTTCCGCGAGGCGGTCTACGACCCGGGGGACCTGCTGGCGGTGGCCACCCGCATGGAACGCCGACTGGCTCACGAGGCGGCCGAGATCCCCGACGACGAACTGTTCGTGACCGCGGTCCTGATCGAGTACGACGCCCGTGCCGAGCAGGTGACGATCATCAACCACGGGCACATCGAGCCGGTGCTGATCTCCGGCGGGGAGGTGACGGCCCTCACCGGACCGCCCGCCCTCCCGCTGGGGCTGGGCGGCCTGGCCGCCGACCCTCCGGTCTCGTACACCCACCGCTTCACCTGCGGTGATGTGCTGCTGCTCTGTACGGACGGACTGATCGAGGCCCGGGATCACACGGGTGCGTTCTACCCGCTGCTGGACCGGCTCGGCCAGCGGTTCGGGGGCCGGTCCGCCCCCGGGCCGGCCGACGTCATCGACTTTCTCAACGCCGACCTGCCCCGCCACACCCGCATCCTCCAGGACGACGTGGCCATCCTCGCCATCGCACCGTGCGGGAAGGACCCCGCCTGAAGGATCCCGCCGACGAGCCGCACGGGGCACGGACAGCGGGAGCGGAGGCGGTGGGGCGGGACGGGGCGGCAGGCGGCCGGGGACCGGGCTACCGCGGCTGGTCAGGGCGTTTGTGTGCACTCGGGTCGCTTCCGGCCCTCGGGCGGAGGACCCTGGAGACGTAATGGGGGGGGTGGCAGTGAAGAGGTTGAGAGGTGTCCGATGAGCACTCTCGAAGAACACATCGACATCGGTGTTCCCATCGAAACGGCCTGGGATTGCCTCCATCGTGCGGAGAGCTATCCCCGCTTTCTGAACGGCGTCCGGGAGGCCCGGTCGGAAGGTCAACGGCGGGCACACCTGGACGTGGACGCGGGCGGTCGGACCCAGGCGTTCGACGTGGAGATCGTCGACCGGGAGATGGAGAACGTGATGACGTGGCAGACCACGAGCGGCCCCGACCTTGCGGGGACGTTCTCGTTGCTGCCCATCGACCGGGGGCACACCCGGCTCCAGGCCCGGTTCGAGTACGACCCGGGCACGATCAAGGAGACCTTCGGCGGGCCCCAGGGGTTCGCGCAGGCAGTCGCGATCGAACGGGGCGTGCGCAGCGATCTCCAACAGTTCAAGGAGCTCGTGGAGACGGAAGGCAGGGCCAAGTAGGAGGAAAGCGGAGGGAAAGCGGCGATAGGGGAGGGTCTCAGACGAGGAAGCGTTCGGGCATCGGGTGCTCCACCCCGTCCAGTTCGAGTGTGCAGCGGGGTGCGGTGGGGACGAGCCGCGGCTCCCGGATGTGCACCCGGAAGAGCCGCGCGGGGTCGTCGGGAAGTTCGCCGGTGATGAGGTTCAGGCCGGTGCCGTGTTCCTTCTGGTAGGCGACGACCTTGCCGTTGACCAGGAGTTCTATCTCGCCGTCCCGGCCCGGGCCGACGTTCACGGTGATCGAGTGGCCACCGTGATCGAGGTGGAAGTGGTGGCTGCGTCCCATGGCCCTCGCCTCCGTCCCAGGGCGGTACGCGTTCTGTGCGGGCGGCCGCACAGAGAGGCGTCCGCACCTCCAGGTTAGTTCGGGATGCGGGCCCGCACCGGCCGAGGCGACGACCGAGTTCGACAGCGGAGGGGGCGAGTGACAATGGGGGGTGAGTGCCGTGCCGGGCGGTCCGTGGAGTGCGGGGCGTGGGGCCCTGCCCGGAGGAATCACCGTCAGGACCGGCGGGAGACGCTGATGAACGGCTCGGTCCGGATAGGACATGTCGTCGGGGTGCCGCTGCGCATGCACTGGAGTGTGCCGCTGCTGGTGGTGCTCTTCGCGTACGGCCTCGGGCGGCAGACGCTGCCGGTGATCACTCCCGGCCGTTCGGCGCTGGTCTATGCCGTGGCCGGGGTCGTCGGGGCCGCGCTGCTCACTGCCAGTCTGCTGCTGCACGAGACCGCGCACGCCGCCATCGCGCGCCGCAAGCAGATCTCCGTCGAGGACGTGACCCTGTGGGCGCTGGGCGGGATCACGCGGATGGGGCGGCCGCAGAGCGCGTCCGCGGCCTTCGCGGTGGCCGTCAGCGGGCCGCTGACCAGCCTGGTCATCGGAGGCGTCGCGCTGGGGGCCGGCTTCGGGCTCGGCACACTGTCACTGGGGGCGGTGCCCGCGGTGGTCCTGGTGTGGCTGGGCTGGGCCAATGTGTTCCTGGGCGTGTTCAATCTGCTGCCGGCCGTCCCCCTGGACGGGGGCCGGGTGGTGCAGGCCCTGCTGTGGTGGCGCACCGGCGACCGCGACCGCGCCGATCTGGCGGCTTCCCGGGGCGGGCAGGTGATAGGCGGGCTGCTGGTGGCCGCCGGCTGGATAGCCGTACTGCGCGGGATGACGGGCGGGTTGTGGCTGGCGGTGATCGGGCTGTTCATCACGGTCGTCGCCGGGTCGGAGCGGCGTCGTGCGGCGCTGCAGTCGGCACTGCGCGGGGTGCGGGCGGCCGATGCGATGTCCAGCCCCGTGACGACCGGGGCGGACTGGCTGACGGTCCAGCGCTTCATCGACGAGGTGGCGGTGCAGACCGGTCACTCCGCCGTCCCGCTGTTGGACTTCGAGGGCCGGCCGAGCGGCGTGGTGCAGCTCCGCAGGCTGGCGTCGATACCGCTCGCCCAGCGCGAGGAACTCCGTGTGCGGGACGTGGCCACACCGCTGTCCCAGTGCGCGGTGGCCGCGCCGGACGATCTGCTGACCGAGGCGCTGGACAAGCTGTCCCTGACGACCGGGATGCGGATCCTGGTCGTCGACGCGGGGCACCTGGTGGGGATCATCACCGGGAAGGACGTCTCCCGGCTGATGCAGCGGCACACGCTGAGCGGCCGGGCGGGGCCCGGGTGAGCCCGCGGCTCCGGGGCGCGGCGGGATGTGTCGCGGAGGGCCCGACGAGGGAGCGACCGTGAGGGAGCGACGGCCATGGACACGCCGATGCGGTACATCACGGTTGCGGCGCTCAGCCACACCGGGCTGGTCCGTGAGCACAACGAGGACAGCCTCGTCGCCGGGCCGTGGACGCTGTGCGGCACGGTGACCGAGAACCCCCAGACGCTGGTGTTCCCGGTGGGCAGCCCCCTCGTGGTGGCGGTCGCCGACGGCATCGGCGGGCAGCCGGGCGGTGAGGTGGCCAGCGCGCTGACCGTGGCGCATCTGGCGGCCCTCGGGCCGTCGCTGGACAGCGTGGACGCGGTGCGGCAGGCGCTGACCCGGTGCAACCGCGCCGTATACGCCGCGGCCGAGCGGGACCGGGCGCTGACGGCGATGGGCACCACGGTGGCAGGCACCGTGGTGCTGCCCGATGCGCTGCTGGTCTTCAACGTCGGCGACAGCCGCGTCCTGGAGGCCGGGGAGGACGGTCTGCGTCAGGTGAGTGTGGACGACAGCCCGCCGCTGCGAGAGGGGCAGCGGACCACGTCGCTGGTGACCCAGGCCATCGGCGGCGCGCCTCGGTTCAGCGCGATCACCCCCCATGTGCGGTCCGTGCCGCTCGCCCAGGACCGGCGGTACGTGGTCTGCACCGACGGACTGACCGACCCGGTCTTGGAGGAGGACATCGCCGCGGTGCTGCGGGCGCACGACGGCGGGCGGGCCGTCTTCGAGCTGTGGAAGGCGGCCCTGCAGGCGGGCGCACCGGACAACATCACGCTGGCGCTGATCACCGTCGAGGCGGAGCAGGAATCGGAAATCGGGGGAGGAGAGGAACCGGAACCGCCCCGCTGATGCGGCCGGTCGGTCGCGCGCGGCGCCGGGGACCTGGTGGGGGACGCGGACCCACGGTCCAAAGCCCGGCGCGGCGTGGGGCGTTGGCCGGTTGTGGTCGGGCGCCGGGCCGATGCCGCCCTATGACCGGTCGCGAGGCAGTGACGGCAACCCCAGCCGGTCCCCGGTGTCGTCGTCGAATTCCGCACAGAACGCACCGATTGCGTCCTCAAGATGAGAGAAAGACCGTGCTGCGAACAAAACGGCCTGATAGCCGGAAATACGGTACGGAGTGCTGGCTGCTTGGCAGATGTCCAGTTCGCGCACTTCCCGGGCGTCGTGCGCGGCGATCTCCCCGTACGACGACAGCAGCGCCGCGCCATAGGCTTTCGGTACGCCGGATTCGGCGATCAGCCCGTATTCGAGGGTGTACCAATAGACCCGGCTCAGAATGTCCAGCGCCTCCGCGGTCCGCACCCGGTTCGCGGCCCGGCCGATGACCCGGTACAGCTCCGCGATGCGCGGCGACGACAGATGGATGCCGTGCCCGAACACGTCGTGCAGGACATCCGGTTCGGGGGTGTACAGCGGCACGGCCGGATGGCGTACGAACTGCACCGCATGGAAGTAGCCGTGCTCCATCGCCCCCAGGAACCGCTCGTTGGGCACCACCCCACCCGCCAGGGTGAGCGCGAACCCGGTGCGGGCCCGCAGCCCGGGGGTGATGTCGGTGTGCTGCGGAACCCCCTCGGCGGGGATCTCGGCGTCGTCCAGCGCCGCAAGCACCTCCCGGCAGGCGTGTGCCCGGTGCGCCGGGGCCAGCGCCTGATGCACCGTCCGCCAGGTCCGGTGCTCCTCCTCGGTGTACGCGACGTCCGGATACGGCGTCCCCACCTGGTGGTTCTCGGCGCGGGCGGCCAGGGCGTCGCGGCGCCGCCGATAGACCTGATCGCAGCGCCCGGGATGCTCGTTGGCGCGTCCCAGCCGCCCCTCCGCGGAGATCGGGGTGTACTTCCGTGCCGTGGTCATGGCTGTGAACCTGCCCCGCCGCGGGAGGAAGTTCACCTGGCGTAGCCCGCCGTAGGGCGGGGTATCGACCACCACCGGCACGCCCGCCACACCCTTCGGGATCTCAACGCAGATCCCGCTTCCGTATCGTTATTACTTCGTTTCTTGACGATTCGGGCTTCGGTGACGTTCACTCAGCCATTCATGGGCCGAGTCAGGGCGGCCCCTGTGGAGGTACATTTCATGAGGCCGATGAAGGCAATGGACGCAGTGAATGTGATGAATGCAACAATACGTCGCCGCGTCGTCGTCAGCGCGTTGGTGCTTTCGCTCGCCGCCCCCCTGGCGGCCTGCGGAAGTGATCATCAGGAAGCGCCCGAAGGGAAGGACCACATCGGCCTCCTCCTTCCCGAGAACAAATCCACGCGCTACGAGAATTTCGACCGCCGCATCATTTCCCGCAAGGTCGCCGCGCTCTGCCTCGAATGCACGGTGGACTACGCAAACGCCGAGTCCAGCGTCGAGGCCCAGCGCACCCAGTTCGAGGCCCTGGTGAAGAAGGGCGTCAAGGTGATCGTCCTGGACCCGGTCGACGCCCGCGCCGCCAAGGACTGGGTGGACTCCGCCGCACGTCAGGGCGTGCAGGTCATCGCCTACGACCGGCTCGCCGAGGGCGACGTCAAGGCGTATGTCTCCTACGACAACGAGAAGATCGGCCGGCTCCAGGGCGAGGGAATTCTGGCCGCGCTCGGCTCCCGGGCGGCCACCGCGGACATCGCGATGTTCAACGGCTCCCCGGACGACCCGAATGTCCCGTCCTTCAAGAAGGGCGCGCACGCTGCCCTCGACGGCAAGGTACGCAAGATCGTTTATGAGAAGGGCATCCCCGAGTGGTCCGAGGCCACCGCGAAGAAGGAGATGACCGATCTCCTCAACGCCCGTGGTGCGCAAGGCGTCGACGCGGTCTACTCGGCAAATGACGGGATGGCCGGCGGTATCGCCGACGCGCTGAAGTCCGCCGGGGCGAAAAACGTTCCGCTCAGTGGCCAGGACGCCGAACTGCCTGCCCTCCAGAGGGTGTTGAACGGCACTCAGTCGTTCACCATTTACAAGGAGGTGCGGCCGGAGGCGGAGACCGCCGCGGAGCTGGCCTTCCGTTTGCTGCGGGGGCAGAGCATCGCCTCGCTCACCTCCACCACCGCCGACAACGCGAGCCGGACCGGCATCCCGGCCAAGCTCTTCAAGGCCGTGATGGTCACCAAGGCGAACCTCAAGGGCACTCTCGTCGACAGCGGCGCCGTCCGCACCGACCTGCTGTGCACCCCGTCCGTCGCGGCGGAGTGCGCCTCCCTCGGCATCAAGTGAGCCGCCCCCGGGACCGCCGCACCTCACCACGGCCGGCCCCGGGCACCACCCCACGCATCACGGGACCCGCCGCCCCCAGGCCCTGCCCCGTCGGGTCGGGGTCGGAACGGCCCCAGGGCTCTTCTGACGGAGATCCGTCAGAAGAGCCCTAGCCCGTCTGCTTGGCCGCCGCCCCGCCCACGGCCTCGACCAGCGGCAGCATCCGATGTGGCACACGCTCGCGCAGCGCCATCTCCGTGCGGGTCCGCACCACTCCCGGCAGGCTGATCAGCCGCTGGATCACATCCTCCAGATGCGCCGCGTCCCGGGCCACCACCCGCGTCAGCAGGTCCCCGCCACCGGTCGTCGAGAACGCCTCGATGATCTGCGGCACCTCCGTCAGCGCGGCGGCCACCTCCTCCAGATGACCCTGCGTCACCTCGATGTGCACAAAGGCCAGCAGCGGGTGGTCCAGTGCGGCGGGCGAGAGCCGCGGGCCGTAGGCGGTGATCACCCCGTCCCGCTCCATGCGGTCCAGTCGCGCCTGCACCGTCCCGCGGGCGACGCTCAGCACCCGTGCGTACTCCCGCACGCTCGTCCGCGGCTGCTCCAGCAGCAGCCGGAGGATCTTCGCGTCCAGCGCGTCCACGGACATCGGCCCACGGCCTCCTCACGGTCTGCGGGTTGGTCGGCGGTGAGCCGAAAGTGCTCGGAGTTTTCCGGGGACAGATCCATTATCCAGCCGCGGAGCCCCTCCTGTCACCGTACCCAAGAACGATCTTTTGTGCCGATTCGCGCAGTTAGCGTTGCGGCATCCGGCCCGACACGGGGCCACCGACGAAGCCTGGAACGCAGATGACGTACGACGCACAGCAAAACGGCCCCGACGACCACCTCGCCGCGGTGGCCGCCGAACTCGTCGCCATGGCCGCCGAGGACAACGCGGCCGCACCCCGTGCCAACAGCGACGACTTCGCCGACCAGTTGGCCTGGCGCCGGCTGACCGCCCGCCACGCCGACCGCCTCACCGAGATCCTCGACGCCCACGGCTGGCCCACCGCGGACCGCTTCGGCGCCGACGCCGCCCGCGCCGCCTGGCTCATCGCCCAGCACGCCGACCGCCAACTCGACGTCCAGCGCCGCGCCCTGGGCCTGCTCGAACGCGCCGTCGCCGACGGCCTCGCCACCTCCCGAGACCTGGCCTTCCTCCAGGACCGCACACTCGTCAACGACGGTCGCGAACAGGTCTACGGCACCCAGATCGCCGGCATCCGCAACGGCACCCCCATCCCCTGGCCCTGCGAGAACCCGTCCCAGATGGACCGGCGCCGCGCAGAGGTGGGCATCCCACCCTTCGACGCATACGTCGCCCGGTTCGCCTGAACACCGCCCGCATCAGATCACCCTGAGGGTCGTCTTGTTCTCGGTGGCTGAGCTGGTGCCCACGTAGAGGTCGAAGGTGCCGGGCTCCAGGCGGAAGTCGCCGTGCGGGGCGTTGGTCCAGAAGCCGAGGTCGTCCGCGGTCAGACGGAACGCCACCGTGCGGGTCGTTCCCGGGGGCAGGGTCACCCGCCGGAAGCCGCGCAGGCGGCGGACCGGCTGGGCGATGCTGGCGGCCCGGTCGTGGAGGTAGAGCTGGACGACCTCGTCGCCGGTCCGGGAGCCGGTGTTGGTGACGGTCGTCGCGACCTCGACGGTCTCGCCGCGGCGGAGGGCGCTCGCCGCGATCCGGTCGGTGCTGACCTCGGGCGCGCCGGTGCGGAACGTCGTGTAGCTCAGGCCGTGGCCGAACGGGAACTGCGGTCCGTCGGGGAGGTCGAGGTACTTCGAGGTGTACTTGTCGTCCGGGTCGTAGGGGCGGCCGGTGTTCTCGTGGTTGTAGTGGATCGGGATCTGGCCGACCGAGCGGGGGAACGACACCGGCAGCTTGCCGCCCGGGTCGGTCCTGCCGAACAGCACGTCGGCGATGGCGTGGCCCGCCTCGATGCCGGGGTGCCAGGCCACCAGCACCGCCGGGGTCCGGGCCAGCCAGTCGCCGAGGGTCAGCGGGCGGCCGTTGACCAGCACTACCGCGAACGGCCGGCCGGTGCCGGCGATCGCCTCGACCAGCCGCTCCTGGGCGCCCGGCAGCCCGATGTCGCTGCGTGCGGCGGCCTCCCCGCTGAGCGCCGGGGGTTCGCCCACCACCACGACCGTCACCTCGGAGGCGGTGGCCGCCGCGACGGCCGCCGGGATGCCGCCGGTGTCGTTGCCCTGCGGGTCCACGCCGCGGGCGTACCGCACCGTGCTGCGCGGTGCCGCCTGCCGCACCGCGTCCAGCACCGTGCCGGCCGGGAACTTCCGGGCGGCGGGCGGCATCACCCATGTCCCCAGCAGGTCGGGGGAGTCGGCGAACGGCCCCACCACCGCGATCGAGCCGGTCTTCGCGTGCAGCGGCAGCACCCCGCGGTCGTTCTTCAGCAGCACCATCGACCGGCTCGCGGCGTCCCGGGCCGCCGCCCGGGCCTCGGCCGACGGCCCGCCGATCGCCTTCCCCTCGTCGGCATACGGGTGCGCGAACAGCCCCAGCGCGTACTTCAGCCGCAGCACCCGCGCGACCGCCTCGTCCAGCCGCCGCGCACTGATCCGCCCCTCCCGGAGGAGCCGCCTGCCGTGGGTGACCAGGGTGGTGCTGGTCATCTCCATGTCGACGCCCGCGCCGAGCGCCAGCCGAGCGGCGTCCGCGCCGTCCTCCGCGACCCCGTGCGGGACGAGTTCCTGCACGCCGTTCCAGTCGCTCACCACCATCCCGTCGAAGCCCCACTCCCGCCGCAGGACGTCGGTGAGGGTGTGCGGGTTGGCGTGCGCGGGGACGCCGGCGATGGTGTTGAACGAGGCCATCACGGTCGCCACCCCGGAGTCCACCGCGGCCCGGAACGGCGGGAGGTGGAGGTTCCGCAGCCGGGACTCGGAGACGTCCACGGTGTTGTAGTCGCGGCCGCCCTCGGCGCCCCCGTACGCCACGAAGTGCTTGGCGCAGGCGGCGATCCGGTCCGCGTCGGCGAGCCGTTCCCCTTGGTAGCCGCGGACCTTGGCGGCGGCGAACGCGGCGGTCAGGTACGGGTCCTCGCCGTTGCCCTCGGCGATCCGGCCCCAGCGCGGTTCGTGCGTCACGTCCATCATCGGCGCGAACGTCCAGTGCACGCCGTTGGACCGGGCCTCCCGCGCCGAGATCTCCGCGTCCCGCGCCGCGACCCGCGGATCGAAGCTGGCGGCCTGGGCCAGCGGGATGGGGAACGTCGTCCAGAAGCCGTGGATGACATCGAGCCCGAACAGCAGCGGGATGCCCAGCCGCGACTCCTCGACGGCGATCCGCTGGAGCCGGTTGCAGGTACGGGCGCCGAAGATGCTGAGCACCGAGCCCAACTTCCCCCTGCGGGCGGCCTCTTCGACTGCCCTGGTCCCCGGCCCGCCGGGCCCGGTGTCGTACGCCCACGGGAGCTGCTGCAACTGCCCCAGCTTCTCGTCGGTGGTCATCCGCGCCAGCAGTGCGGCGACCTGCCGGTCGTACGGTCCGGGGCGGTCTCCGGGCGCCGGTGCGGGCTCCCCCGGCCCGGTCGAGGCGCTCGCCCCGGTCGCTGCGCTCGCGGCGGCCCGGGGGCGCGCCGGTGCCTGGGGAGTTCCGGTGTTCGCCAGACCGGCGGCCGCCGCGGTGCCGCCGGCGGCGGCGAGCAGGGAGCGACGTCGTAGCCCACCCATGCCTCCACCTTTTCATCCGGAGCGGGTAAAGGTTTTCTCAAGGCGCCAGGAGCGGAAGTGACGGTAAGTGCACGGGCGTTGACCGTCAAGAGCCGTGCGGTCGCCATGTGGGAGTCAGGTCGGAGTCGGGCCGGTCATGCAGCGGGCCTGTGCGGGCCGGTACCCGGGGCTGCCTCGGATCTGCCTCGGGACTGCGTCGGAGCCGTGCCCGGATCCGTGGGGCCGGGCTGGTCGCGGACCGAGTGGTGGATCATGATGCCGGCATGACGAAGCCTCCCGTACTGGCGACCGCCGCACGCCTCGACGACTTCACCCCCGGCCAGCTGACCGAGATCCTCGGCGACGGTCCCGACCCCTTCGGCGTCGACGACGCGGGCCTGATCTGGCTGCCCAAGGAAGAGCACTTCGGCATCCGGCTCGACGGGCGTCTGGTGGCCCACGCCGGCCTGCGGCGGCTGCCGATCGAGATCGACGGGACCACGACCTCGGTCATCGGCGTCGGCGGGGTCGCGGTGGCGTCGGACCTGCGCGGCCACGGGCTTGCGCGGCGGGTGGTGGCGGCCGCGCTGGACCACGCCCGCACCATGGGCCCGGACCACGGTCTTCTCTTCTGCCGCCCGCCGCTGGTCGCCCTCTACGCACGGCTCGGCTGGCGGGAGGTCCGCGCGGAGGTGCGGGTCGAGCAGCCGTCCGGGCCGGTGGTGATGCCGCTGCGGACGATGTGGACGCCGCTGCGCGACGGGGCCGGGTGGCCGTCCGGCCCCGTGCGGCTGCGCTCCCTGCCCATGTGAGGAGGCGCTGCCCGTGCGCCCGGCGCCGCCCGGGCCCGCGGTCCGGGGCCGCCTCGGCTGGACCGTTGGCCCGCTGTTGGCGCATCGAATCCCTTTCGTACTGGACCAATGGCCCAGCATTTTCGTCATCTCTTGAGCCAGCTGGCCGCTTGATGGTGAGATGATCCCGTCGATGGCGCTGCGGATCCCGCGGCGCCTTTTTCATGGGCTGTTTCCCGCGCCGGTGCACCGACCGGCGCGGACGAGGGATGCACACGAAGGGGAGGCCGTGCTGAAGAGGATGTTCGTGGCCCCGGATCCCGGACGGCTGCGGCTGCGCAGCGGCGCCCGGGCCGTCCTGGGCGTCGGGGCCGCGGTGACGGCGGCGGGACTCGCCGCCCAGTCGCTGCCCGCGGCCATCGCCGGCGGGCTCGCCGCCCTGCTCGCGCTCTTCACCGTCGGCGACCCCACGGTGCGCGGCCAGGCCCTGACCACGGCACTGCTGCCGGTCGCCGGCCTTCCCGTCCTCGTCGCGGCGACCGCGCTCCACGGCCACCCCCTGCTGCGCGACGCGGCGTTCCTCGGCGTCGTCGGCGCCGGCGTCTACGCGCGCCGCTGGGGCCCGCGCGGCCACGCTCTGGGGATCTTCGCGTTCATGATGTTCTTCATGGTGCAGTTCCTGCACGCGACCCCGGCCCGGCTGCCGGAGCTGTGCGCCGCGCTCGCGCTCGGGCTGCTCGCCTCGTCGGCGGTCCGCTTCGGCCTGTGGTGCTACGAGCGCCGGATGCCGCCGCCCGCCGCGGTGCCCCCGCCCGCCGGCCGCGGCCTGGCCCGGATCACCACCCGGCAGGCGGTCCAGGCGACCGCCGCCTGCGGCTTCGCACTCGCCGTCGGCCAGGCGCTGTCCCAGGACCGCTGGTACTGGGCGGTGGTCTCGGCCTGGTGGATCTTCGTCAACACCGCCTCCCGCGGCGAGACCCTGGTCCGCGGCTTCCGGCGGGTTCTGGGCACCGTCACCGGCATCGCGATCGGTCTGCTGGTCGCCGTCCCGCTGCACGGCGCCCCGGCCCCCACGGCGGCGCTGGTCGCCGTCTGCGTCTTCGGTGTCTTCTACACCGCGGGGCCGTCGTACAGCTGGATGATGTTCTTCGTCACCGTCATGGCCGGCCTGCTCTACGGCCTGCTCGGCGTCCTGCATCCCGGGCTGCTGGCGCTGCGGCTGGAGCAGACCGCGGTCGGCGCGCTGGGCGCCGCGCTGGCGGTGGCACTGGTGCTGCCGGTCACCACGCACGCCGCGACCGACGCCTGGATCCAGCGCGCGGTGCACTGCGTACGGGACTGCACCGCGGTCGCCGCCCGCCGGCTCGCCGGGGACGACGCGGCCGACCCCGCCCGGCACGTCGCCGAGCTGGAACTCCTGCTGGCCCGCGTGCGGCTGTCCCTGGTGCCGCTGCTGCACCCGCTCAACCCGTTGCGGCACCGCAAGGCCCGCGCCCGTCAGGTCGTGGCCTGCCTGGACGAGTGCGCCGCGCAGGTGCGGGGCCTGGCCGAGGTGGCCGCCGACCCGGCGGCCTCGCACGACGCCCGGCTGACCGCGGCCTGCCAGCGGGTGACGGCCGTGGTGGGCACGCTGTTCGCGCCCGGCCCGGAGGCCGGCGCCGCGCTCGACGGTCCGGCCGCGGCCCCGGCCCACCACCCCGGTGCCGAACGCGCCCTGGCCCATCTGCACGGCCTGGAGTCCGCGCTGACCGCACTGGCGCACCCGGTGCGCAGCTCGCCCCGGGCACCGTTCGCCGCGTCCTGACGGCGGCCGGGCGCGTGGGCCGGGGCGGGCCGGCCCACCCACCGTCCACTCCCGGCCATCGCCGGCGCCGCCCCCATCCGCCCTGTTAGCGTCGCCCGCACAGCGGGACACCGTCCGGACGGCACCTGCCGCGCCCGTTCCGGCGCCCGGCCGGACGGGTCCGACACACAGGCGGACGAGGGGCGGCGACCAGTGGCGACGACGGGACCAGCGGCCGAGCGGACCACCGACGGACCGGCGCACGGGGACGGCCCGCGGGCCTACCTCGGCTCCTTCACCACCGCCGGTGGCCTCGGCATCACCACCGCGGCCGTCGACCCGGATTCCGGTGCGCTCACCCCGCTGCACTCCACGGGCGCCGTCCCCAACCCCTCCTACCTGGTGCCGGACCCCGGCCGCCGCCTCCTCTACGCCGTCAGCGAGACCCCCGACGGCGCGGCCGCCGCCTTCCGCCTCACCCCCGAAGGCCCCGCCCTGCTCGCGCCGCCGGTCCCCGTCGGCGGCGCCGACCCCACCCACCTCACCCTGACCGCCGGCCACCTCGTCACCGCCAACTACAGCTCGGGCGACGTCAGTACGCTCCCCGTACGGGACGGCGGCACCCTCGGCGGACCCGTACGCGTCCTCGCCCACCACGGCAGCGGCCCCCGGACCGACCGCCAGGAGGGCCCGCACGCCCACTGCGTCCGGCCCGACCCCGCCGGCCGGTGGCTGCTCAGCGTCGATCTCGGCACCGACGCGGTCCGGGTCTGCGCCCTCGACCCGGCGACCGGCACGCTGACCGTGCGGCACGAGACGCGGCTGCGCCCCGGCGGCGGGCCCCGGCACCTCGCCTTCCACCCGCGCGGCGACCTCGTCTGCGTCGTCAACGAACTCGCCCCGACCCTCACCCTCTGCCGGTGGGACGCCGACCGCGGCACGCTGACGCCACTGGGGGAGACCCCGCTGCTCCCCGACGGAGCGGAGGGCACCGGACCGACGTTCCCCTCCGCTCTGGTCCTCTCCCACGACGGCCGGTTCGCCTGGGCCGCCAACCGCGGCCACGACAGCATCGCGGTGCTCTCCCTGGACGCCGCGGCCGGGACCGCGGCGCTCGTCACGACCGTGCCGTGCGGCGGCCACTGGCCCCGCGACCTCGCACTGCACCCCGACGGGCGGCACCTCTACGCCGCCAACGAACGCTCCGGCGACATCACGTGGTTCACCCTCGACCCGGAGACCGGCGTCCCGGCCCGCGGCGGCTCGGTCCCGGCGCCGGCCGCCTCGTGCGTGGTCTTCGCCTGACGGACCGCCCGGCGGCGGTCATCCCTGGGGGAAGCGCCCGCCGAAGTACACCTCGGTCTCGGTGAGCTTCCCGTCCCGCACCGTCATCACCTCGACGTTGCGGTGGCGTTCGCCGGTCCTGAGTTCGTACGCGTAGCGGACGAAGACCCGGCCGCCGCCGAACGGCACGGCGTCGAGGAGCTCCTGGGAGCGGAGGCGGTCCGCGGTCGGGAAGCAGACCTCCAGGAACGTCTCCCGGCCGATGTGGTCGTCCTGCGGACTGGTGAAGACGAACTCCTCGGCGAGCAGCCGCTCCATGGCCGGCCGGTCCTGGGCCAGGTACGCGTCGAAGCAGGCCCGGACGACGTCCTCGGGGGCGGCGGTGGTGTCCGGCACGGTGGCCTCCTACGGGGAGGGGCGGAAGGGCGGTGCCATGACGGTAGACGAGTCGGCCGCGCCCGGCACCGGGGCCTCGTGGACGGCCCGGCGCGGGCCGGTGCTCAAGGGGGCGCGTCGCGGCCGCGGAGCGCCCCGCTCAGGGCTTTCCGGCCCTGCCCGGTCCCTGGGAGTCCGCCCCGCCTTCACGGGCCGTCTGACGGGCGTTCACGCCGCTCAGCGGGGTTGTGGCCGGGGCAGGGCAGAGGCCAGGCAGCGCGGAGGGCCGCCCCGCGCTCGGCGCGGGACGGCCCTCGGTGAACGGGGTGCGGCTCCGGTCGTGCCACCGGCGCCGCGCGGGCCTACCGGACGGGCGCCCCCGACCTCTGGCCCGGCAGGGTGATCCCCACCGCCGCCGCGTAGTTCGACAGCACCAGCCGGCCCACCGCGCCGTACGCGCCCAGCGCCTCTGCCGAGGCGCAGCCCGCCTCCTCCGCGGCCGCCCCCAGCAGGCCGTCGGCGAGTTCCGGGCCGATCAGGTACGGGGCCAGCGCCAGCTGCTGTGAGCCGGACGAGCGCAGCTGCTCCGCGGTGCGGGCGATGGCGCCCTCCTCGTCCAGACCGGCCGCCAGCACCGGCACGGCCAGCCGGGCGGAGAGCAGCATGCCGGTGATCCCGGCGGCCTGCACCGCCTCCTCGCCGCCGACGGTGGCGAGGATGATGCCGTCCGCCGCGGTGGCGACGGTGAACAGCCGGGCCCGGTCGGCGCGGGCCAGTCCGGCCTCGGACAGCCGGACGTGCAGCGCCTCGGCCAGCAGCGGGTGCGGGCCCAGGACGTCGGTCAGTTCGGCCCCGGAGGCGCTGTTCAGGACGGCCTGGCGTATCCGGCGCAGCAGTGCGCTGTCCGGGCCGGCCAGCAGCGGGACGACGACCGCGGCCGGGCCGGGGTCCGACTGGCCGGTCTCGGCCACCCGGGCGTTCTGCTCGGCGGCGGCCGCGGCCAGCACCGCCTCCAGGGACGGGAACTCCTCGTTGCCGCCGTCGACGTAGCCGATCCGCGCGTCGAGGCCGGGCAGTTCGGAGCGGGCGATGCTGGAGACCTCCTCCGCCAGGCTGCGCGAGCCGGCGGTCGGAGTGCCGGGCACGGCCAGGACCAGGGCGGGTGCGCCCTCGGGTGCGGCGAGCGGCTCCGGCTTGCGGTGGCGACCGGAGGGCCGCGTGCGCGGCGTACGAACGGGCAGGCCGGGGGCTGCGGCGTCAATGCGGGGCGAGCCAGGTGCGGGCCCAGTGGGGGAACTCATGGCGCCGCATGCTAACGCCTCGTCGCGCCCGACCGCCGAGGGAGGGTTCCGCCACGAGGTATCCGTCCCGTTTTATCCCGCGCGTCGTGGTGGCGGGGCCGCCACGTGCCCTGTGATCTGCAACAACTTGCCGTCGACGGGCAGTGCCAGGCGGTCCGCGGCCAGTGCCGCCGCGAGCGCCAGCGCACCGTCGAGCGGGCTCCCGGACGCCTCGATCGGACGCGCGCCGGGCAGCCGTTCGGCGAGCGCGGCGCGGAGCGGGGACAGCAGGGGGTCGCCCAGTGCGAGCAGACCGCCGGTGAGCGCGACCGCGGCGCCGGGACCGGGCGGGCATACCGCGGCGGCGGAGTCGGCGATGTGGCGCGCCGCGTCCCCCAGGATCCCGGCGGCGACCGCGTCCCCGTCGGCGCAGCGCGCCACCTCGGGGGCGAACGAGGCCAGCACGGCGGGCCGGTCGGGCCGCGGATAGAGCGCGGCGGGCAGCCCGCCGACCGGGCCGAACACCGCCTCCGCCCGGGCCAGCAGCGGCGCGGAGCCGCCGGGGCGGCCGTCGTGGGCGCGCAGTGCCGCCTCCAGCCCGGCCCGCCCGATCCAGGCGCCACTGCCGCAGTCGCCCAGCAGATGACCCCAGCCGTCGGCCCGGCGCCAGCCGCCGGTCGGCGTCAGGTCGGTGCCCAGGGCGACCAGGCCGGTGCCGGCGGCGACCACGGCACCGGGGCGCTGGCCGAGCGTCCCGGCGTAGGCGGTCACCGCGTCGGCGGCGAGTGCCAGGCGGTGGACCCCGAAGGCGGTGGCCAGCGCCTCGGGCAGCCGGGCGCGCAGCGCGGCGCCGAGGGTGCCCATGCCGGCGGCGCCGACGCACGCTGCGGCGAACCGGTCCGCGCCCACCTGCTGCGCCAACTCGGCGCCGGCGGGGAGGAGTTGGGCGAGCAGATGGTCCGCGTCGATGCCGGCCGGGCCGGTGCGGACCGGCTCGCGCGAGGTGAACGTGGCCGCCGGCCGGGGCGGTTCGCCGCCGGCACCCACCCGGGCCACCGCGATCCGCAGCCCGGACCCGCCCGAGTCCACCCCCAGGACGTGGTCCCCGGCGCGCACCCCCGCGGACTCAGCCAAGGCCGCGGGAGTCCTGCTTGAGGGCGGTGTCGACGGTCAGCGCGGTGGCCACGACCAGGCTCGACAGCGGGTCGGGCAGCTGCCGGTGGATCTGCAGGACGTAGTTGTCCGCGGTGGTGAACATCGTCTTGGCCAGGCCCTCCCAGGTCTTGGTGATCCGGGCGACCTCGGTCTCGGTGTGGTCGACGATCGCGAAGTTCCAGGCGCGCCAGTTCTCCGCCCTGATGGCGCCGACCTGCCGGCCGTCGACCGTCATCGCGAAATTGATCTTCCCGACGGCGTTCTGCTGGACGATCTCGCCGACCGGCCGGCCGTCCGGACGCGCCACCAGCACCTTGGACTTGATGAGCTTCGCGGGCCGGGTCAGCACCAACTGCGGCTGCCCGTAGGCGTCCCGGATCTCCAGCTTGTGGGTCATGTACTGGTCGAGGCTGGAGACCACCCGGAACACCTTCCTGGCGGTGCTCTGGCCGATCTCGACGACCGAACCGAGGGTGTTGCCGTGCTGGTCGTAGACCGCGTACTCGTTGGTCACCTCGATGAGCTTGGCCTTCTGGTTGACCACCAGCACGGGCTCGGTGAAGAGCGTGCCGCCGCCCGGCCCGGTGGGGCCCACCCCGGCCTGCTGCTGCACCTGGCGCTGGACGCCGGCCTGCTGCTGTGCCTGGTGGTGCGCCTCGGCGGAGTACGGGCCCGGCTGGCCCGGCTGCTGTCCCGGCATCTGCTGGGGGTGGCCGCCCTGTTGGCCGTAGGGGGCGCCGCCGGGCTGCTGCCCGTACGGGGCCTGGGCCGGCTGCTGCGCGAACGGCTGCGCCTGCGGCTGCGATACCTGAGGCTGAGGTGTCTGCGGGGGCACCTGCTGCGGCGCGGCCTGCGCGGCGTGCGGGGCGCCCGACGGAGCGGCCTGCCCCTGCGGCTGTGCCTGCTGACCGGGGTGGGTGTGCCCCGTCCACTGGGAACCGTCCCACCAGCGGAGTTGATGGGGGGTGCCCTGTGGATCGGCGTACCAGCCCGCAGGGATGTTCGCATTCGTCATATGCGGAAGACTATCGCCAGGCCGCGGAGCTCGGCCGGGGTCAGGGCAGCCGCCAGTCCACCGGCTGGGCTCCCTGCCGCACGAGGAGATCGTTGACCCGGCTGAACGGCCGCGAGCCGAAGAAGCCGCGGTCCGCGGACATGGGGGAGGGGTGCGCGGACTCCACGGCCGGCATCCCGCCCAGCAGCGGCCGCAGATTGCGCGCGTCGCGCCCCCACAGCACCGCCACCAGCGGGCCGCCGCGCGCCACCAGCGCCCGGATGGCCTGTTCGGTGACCTGCTCCCAGCCCTTGCCGCGATGCGCCGCGGGCTTGCGCGGCGCGGTGGTCAGCGCTCTGTTCAGCAGCAGGACGCCCTGCTGGGTCCACGGGGTGAGGTCGCCGTTGGAAGGCCGGGGCAGCCCGAGGTCGGAGTGCAGCTCGCGGAAGATGTTCTCCAGGCTTCCGGGCAGCGGCCGGACGTCCGGCGCCACGGAGAAGCTCAGCCCGACCGCGTGCCCCGGGGTGGGGTAGGGGTCCTGTCCGACGATGAGCACCCGTACCTCATCGAAGGGTTGCTGGAAGGCCCGCAGCACATTGCTGCCGGCCGGGAGGTACGTCCGGCCCGCGGCGATCTCCGCCCGCAGGAAGTCGCCCATCGCGGCGATCTGCCCGGCGACCGGCTCAAGTGCCTTGGCCCAGCCTGGTTCGACGATGTCTTGGAGAGGTCGTGCAGCCACGGGATCACCCTACTGGCCGATGCACCCTCCTCCTCAAATCCCGGTCACCCCCGCTCAGGCCACCGCCGCCCGCACGCACAGCACGTCCGGCAGATGGGAGGCGAGCTGCCGCCAGCTGTCGCCGTCGTCGGCGCTGGCGTAGAGCTCGCCGCAGCGGTTGCCGAAATACACCCCCGCGGGGTCGGCGTCGTCGACGGAGAGGGCGTCCCGCAGCACCGTGCCGTAGTGGTCCTCCTCGGGGAGCCCGGCGCTCAGCGGCTCCCAGCTCGCGCCGGCGTCGGAGGTGCGGAAGACCCGGCAGCGGTGCCCGGCCGGCACCCGGTCGATGTCGGCGGTGATCGGGAAGAGGTAGGCGACGTCGCCTCTTCGGGGGTGCGCGGCCACCGCGAAGCCGAAGTCGGAGGGCAGACCGCCGCCGACGTCCGTCCAGGTCGCCCCGGCGTCGTCGCTGCGGTAGACGCCCCAGTGGTTCTGGAGGTAGAGCCGGGCGTGGTCGACCGGGTCCGGCGCGATCTTGTGGACGCACTGGCCGAACTCGGGGTGCTGGTCGGGCAGGAAGACCGCCTTGACACCGGAGTTGGACGGCGCCCAGCTGGCGCCGCCGTCGCGGGTGCGGAACACCCCGGCGGCGGAGACCGCGACCGTCACCGAGGCGGCGTCCCGGGGATCGGTGACGACGGTGTGGACGGCGAGGCCGCCGCCGCCCGGCACCCACCGCTCGCGGCTGGGGTGCTCCCAGAGCGCCCGGACCAGCTCGAAGGTCTCGCCGCGGTCCTCGGAGCGGAACAGCCCGCCGGGCTCGGTGCCGGCATAGACCACCTCGGGCGCCGCCGGGCCCGCCGGGTGCAGCTGCCACACCCGCTCCAGCGAAGTCCCGGTGTCCTTGGGGTACTTCACGGCCGGGCGGGCCGGCTCCTGCCAGGTCTCGCCCAGGTCGTCGGAGTGGAAGACCGACGGGCCCCAGTGCGCGCTGTCGGCGCCGGCCAGGAGTCTGGGCCGCGCGCCGCGGGTGTCGATCGCGAGGGAGTAGACCGCCTGGGCGGGGAAGTGCGGTCCGCTCAGCCGCCAGGCACCGCGCTGCCGACGGCCGATGAACAGCCCTTTGCGGGTGCCCACCGCGAGGAGTACGTCTGTCATGCCGGAACACCTCCGGGACGCCGTTGTCTCAGCTGGTTGCCAGTGTGCACCGCACCACTGACAACGGCGTCCCGGTCTGTGTCGGCGCAGGTCAGACGGCCCGGTGATACTGCTGCGGGATGTGCACGGCGGCGCCGAGTTCGCGCGCGGCGTGCTGGGCGAAGCTCGGCGAGCGCAGCAGCTCGCGGCCGAGCAGCACCGCGTCGGCCTGGCCGCCCGCGACGATCTTCTCGGCCTGCCGGGCCTCGGTGATCAGCCCGACGGCGCCCACCGCGAGGCCGGCCTCCTTCTTGACGCGCTCGGCGAACGGCACCTGGTAGCCCGGCCCCACCGCGATCCGCGCGTTCGGGGCGTTGCCGCCGGTGGAGGTGTCCAGCAGGTCGACGCCGTGCTCCGCGAGGTCGCGGGCGAACCGAACGGTGTCGTCGGCGGTCCAGCCCTCGCGATCGTCGCCGTCGTCCTCGCTGAGCCAGTCGGTCGCCGAGATCCGGAAGAACACCGGCAGGTCCTCGGGCCACACCGCGCGCACCGCGTCGACGATCTCCAGGGGCAGACGGGTCCGGTTCTCGTACGAGCCGCCGTAGGCGTCGGTGCGCCGGTTGCTGTACGGGGAGAGGAACTGGTTGATCAGGTAGCCGTGCGCGCCGTGGATCTCGGCCACCTGGAAGCCGGCGTCCAGGGCCCGGCGCGCGGTCTCGGCGAACTGCCCGACCACCTCGGCGATCCGAGCCGTCGACAGCTCCTCCGGGGTGGTGGAGGCATCGTCGAAGGGCAGCGGGCTCGGGCCGACCGGCCGCCAGCCGAACGGCTCCTCGGGGCGCAGCGCGCGGCCGCGGTCCACCCAGGTCCGCTCGGAGGACGCCTTGCGGCCGGCGTGTGCGATCTGGATGCCGGGGACGCTGTTCTGGGCCTTGATCGCGTCGGTGATCCGGCGGAACGCCGCGGTCTGGGTGTCGTTCCACAGCCCCAGGTCGTAGGGGGTGATCCGGCCCTCGGGGGCGACCGCGGTCGCCTCGGTGAGGATCAGGCCGGTGCCGCCCGCGGCCCGCGCCGCCAGATGCTGGAAGTGCCAGTCCCCGGGGGTGCCCTCGGTCGGCCCCTCGGGGGCGGCGCTGTACTGGCACATCGGCGCCATCCACAGGCGGTTGGGAACGGTCAGCGACCGAAGGCGGAGGGGCTCGAAGAGTGCGCTCACGGCAGGCTCCTGTACCTGGACGGGGACGAAGGGCGGGACCGCGACGACCCCGCCCTTCTACGATAGGCATCGTAGTACGGCAGATGTCAAACTACGATGGTTCTCGTACAATGGGTGCCTCGGGGGGCGCAGGAACCGCCGGGAATACCGCGCGCGAGTGCGCCGCCGGCCCGTCGCCGGTCAACAGATCCGCAGGTCAGGAGCAGTCATGACGACCGAAACCCCAGTCGCCGGGGCCGCCTCGGGTGCCCGGTCGCTACCGCACCCCGACCGCGAGGACATCCGGCTCGCCCAGGTGCTGCACGCACTCGCCGACCCGATGCGGCTGCGGATCGTCTGTGCCCTGGCCGCCGCCGACGGCGAGCTGAACTGCGCGGACATCGAACTCCCGGTCAGCAAGTCGACCTGTACGCACCACTTCCGGGTGCTCCGCGAGCACGGCGTGATCCAGCAGTTCTACCGCGGCACCGCCAAGATGAACGGCCTGCGCCGGGCCGACCTCGACGGGCTGTTCCCCGGTCTGATCGACGGCGTCCTCCGCGCGGCCGATCTCCAGGAGCGTCGCCTCGGCGAACGGTGAACGGGCCCGCACCGGCGACGGCACGGGCCCGGCGGACGCCGTCGCTCAGCGACCCACCATCGCCGACCGCGCCGCGTGCAGCAGCCCCTCCCAGTCGGCCAGCTTGACCGTGCCGCGGCCCAGGCTGCGGCCCCGTTCCGCCTCGGCCGCCTCGATGGCCAGCCAGCCCCGCCAGGGCACCGGCCGCGCCCCGGCCCGCTCCAGCGCCGCCACCGGATCCACCGCCACCGGCCGCTGGGCCAACTCCGCCGCGTCCGCCAGCAGGGACGTCGCGGTCTCCTTGGCGCACGGCCGGTTGGTGCCGATCACGCCGGTGGGGCCACGCTTGATCCACCCCGCCACATAGACGCCCGGGTCCGGCTTCCCGTCCCGCAGGACCCGCCCGTCCGCGTGCGGCACCGTCCCGGTCGCCTCGTCGAACGGCAGCCCCGGCTGCGGAAGCCCCCGATAGCCCACCGACCGCAGCACCAACTGCCCCTCGATCTCCTCGTGTTCACCCGTCCCCGCGACCCCGCCGCGCCCGTCGGGTACGGTCCGCTCGAACCGCACCGCCCGCACCCCGTCCGCCGGATCGCCGAGGATCTCCACCGGCCGCAGGAAGAACCGCAGATGGATCCGGCGCGGCCGACCCAGCCCCGACGCCATGGCCACCGGCCGCTCGGCCCAGTCGTGCAGCACCTCGATGTTCCGCCGCACCGGGGCGGGCAGCGCGCTCGGGTCGCGGTAGGCCGGGTCCAGGGCCAGTTCCTCCGGCCGGACCAGCACCCGCGTACCGGGCAGCGCGCCCAGCTCCCGCAGCTCCTTGGTGGTGAACTTGGCGTGCGAGGGGCCCCGCCGCCCCACCATCCACACGTCCTCGACCCGGCTGTCGGCCAGCGCCCCCAGCGCCCCCTGCGGCATGTCGGTCGCGGCCAGCTCGGCGGCTCCCCGGGACAGCATCCTGGCCACGTCCACCGCGACGTTGCCCACCCCGACCACCACCGCCGAACGCGCCGTCAGCGCGAAGCCGTCGGCCGCCGCGTCCGGGTGCGCGCTGTACCAGGCGACGAAGTCGGTGGCCGGATGGCTGCCGGGCAGCTCCTCGCCGGGGATGTCCAGCCGTCGGTCGGTGGCGGCGCCCACGCAGAACACCACCGCGTGGAACATCTTCCGCAACTCCGCCAGGCCCACGCCCGCATCGCCCACCTCGACGTTCCCCAGGAAGTGCACCCGGGGGTGCTCCAGCACCGTCCGCAGGTTGTTCTGCAGCGACTTGATCTTCTCGTGGTCCGGTGCCACGCCGTACCGCACCAGCCCGTAGGGGCATGGCAGCCGGTCCAGGACGTGGACCTCGATGTCCGGGACGGAATCCTGTCCGACCAGGGTCTGAGCGGTGTAGACACCGCTCGGTCCGGAACCGATCACAGCGACACGAAGCACGGGTGGCCCCTTCCGCGGAGTAACCCCAGGATCGCACCGGTGGCCGTGCGGCGGGAGAGCTGCGCTATCGGGGTTGCTCCCGGTCCGATGAGCGTGCCGCGCCCCTTGGCCGGGTGAGCTGGAGGCTAGGTTTTGTTTGTGTCGGAAAGTGAGTTTTATACCGATAACCCCCGATATAAAGCGCAAGGTGGGGCTCTGGCGTGGCCCGACTGGGAGCTTCAGGCGCATGGCTCGGCCGCGCCCGAACTGGGCCCCTGGTTCAGTGCCCGGCTGTCCTTCCCCCACGGCGCCCGGATCGACGTCCTGGTCACGGTGAACGGCGACCGCCTCACCGTCGAGGACGTCCGCGCCGACCCGCCCCTGACACTCGACGACCTGGCCTCCCTCGCCCACTGGATCGAGGGCCCGCTCGACGACGCCTGCCGGGCCGCCACCGGGCGCCCCCCGAAGTCCGCGGCCGGCGCCGTGGCGGCCCCCGATCCGGCGCCCCGCCCGGCCCCCGCCGCACCGGAAAGGCGCGAGGGCGCGGTCCGGCCCCGGCGGACCCGCGCGGGCACCGACGCCCCGGCGGACGACGTCGTGCACGGCGAGGGCGCCCTCTGCGGCGCGGACGCCGCTCCGACGGCCGCCACCGCCCCGGCAAGCACGGCATCCGACGACGGGACACCCGCACCGGCGCCCGGCGCCGCACCGGACGAGGCCCCCGGCCCGGCGCCCACCACCGCGACCGAGGCGGCTCCCGACCCGGCGCGAACCGCCGCACCCGCCGGGGACGACGACCCGGAACCGGACACCGGCCCGCCCCCCGCGGCGGGCGCCGCCTCGGGCGACGGGGCGGGGGTCGCCGCCCGGCCGCCCGACGAGCCGCGCTCGGCCGTCCTCGTCCGCTCCCGGGCCGGCGAACGCCGCAAGATCGCCGCGGCGGCCTACCGGGCCGCCCAGCAAGAGGGCCGCGACCCGATCCAGGCCGTCATGAACGCCACCGGCCGCAACCGCCGACGCGCCCTGCGCCTGATCGCCGGCGCCCGCGACGCCGGCCTGCTGACGCCACGTCATAACAAGCGGTAGACACCGCAATGCGCACAACCGCCCACGAACTCGCGTCGGCCACAGGGGAGTTCATGCCACCGGCAGCCGCCACGAACGAACTGCGCACGGTGCCCGTGGTGCTCCCGCGGTCCGCGGTGGTCACGCGATGCGCGGCGCCCGCGGGTCCGCTACGGTCCCAAGGGCGCCGTCCCCGTCACGCGTCGGGGCCTCCGCGCGTCGTCGCGCCCTCGGGGGGCCGTTCGCCCGGCGGGGCGCCCATCTCCCAGGCCAGCCCGTACCGTTGGAAGAGTTCGGCGCGCAGCCGGACCCGCGGCATCTGGGCGCCCGGGAGCAGCATCGGCACCACCGAGCCCATCAGCAGCGCGCGGAGCATCGGATAGTCCGTGTCGGGGTCGGCCGACCCGTAGGCCGTCACCGTCTCGCGCAGCAACTGGGCCAGCCGCTGCTGCTCCGGGCACTGGATGAATCCCGGGGACGTCAGGATTCCGGCCATGTGGGTGCGCATCAGCAGCGGTTCGTCGTGGGCCAGCCCCAGGATCGCGTCGATCGCGCGGGCCAGCAGCGCCCGTCCGGCGTCCGGACCGGTCGGCCGGGGCTCGCGCTCCAGGGCGGCCTGGAGCGTACGGTGCATCAGCCGGTGCACCGCCGACTGGAGAAGCTGGTGCTTGCCGGGGAAGTAGTACGAGATCAGCCCACGGGCCGCCCCCGCGCGCCGGGCGATGTCGCCGAGCGTCGTGGCGTCGTATCCGCGTTCGCTCACCAGCTCGACCGTCGCCTGCAAGAGCCGCTCGCGGGAGCGCCGCCGCAATTCTTCGTTGACCGATGCGCTGCGGGGGGACATGCTGTAACTCCTGCGTTGACTGGCTGAGAGCCAATATACTCAGTGCAGGTTCCGGGGACCCGCTCGTGAGGGCGGTGAATCCGGCCAGGCTGCCTGATTCGGGCGATGCGGGGGATCGCCCGAATCAGGCTCGTGCCACCTGGGACCGGGCCCGGCGCCCCAGACCGTGCCTGTCGGCCACCAACCAGCCCCTGCGGGACTGCGTGGTCGGGAAGCTCACGGAGGACTGGTCGCCCGAGCAGATATCCGGCCTCCTGGCCAGGACGCACACCGCCGGGTCGGGGATGCGGATCAGCCACGAGACGGTCTACCAGTCCCTGTTCATCCGGACCCGCGGAGTGCTGGCCAAGGCCCTGCAGAAGCACCTCCGCTCGGGCCGGCCGAAACGGCGACATCCACAACACCGTTACCGGACAGCGGTGTTCACAGATCAAGGACGCAGTGTCCATCGGCGAGCGCCCCACCGAAGCCGACGACCGCGCGGTTCCTGGCCACCGGGAGGGCGACCTGCTACTGGGCCGTGGCCTGACCCAGATCGCCACGGTCGTCGAACGTTCCACCCGCTTCAGCGTGCTCGTTCAGCTCGACGGGCGGGGCGTGGCCACCGTCACCGCCGGGCTGTCGGCCAAGATGCTCAAGCTGCCCGCCCAGCTCAGGAACCTTGACCCGGGACCGCGGGATGGAGCCGGCCGGGCACAAGGACGTCACCGCGGCCACCGGCCTGGACGGGTACTTCGCCGACCCGAGCAGCCCGTGGCAGCGCGGCACGAACGAGAACACCGACCGCCTGCCGCGTCAGCACCTCCCAAGAAAACGGCCATGGGAGACCTGACCCAGCACGACCTCGACAACATCGCGCTGAAGCTGAAGCTGAACACACGACCACGGAAGACCCTCGGCTTCGGGACGCCGGCAGATCGGCCGGAGGCTCTGCTGCACTGACCGGTCGAGCGCACCTTTTCTTTTTTCGTGAAGAAGCCTGCACCCGGGGGAGTTGTGGGTGGGCAGGGAGGGATCAGGCCAGCGCTCGTTGCTGCTCGGGGAGTTCGGGTTCGTCGAGGTGCCAGTGGAGGTCGCGGACGTCCGGCTCCAGGGAGAGCCGGGCGATGACCTGCTCCAGGGCCTGGGCGGGGGTGCCGGAGACGGTGACCGCGGCACGGATGCCGGTGGTGTCCTCGGCGTCCCGGCGGGCCCGCAGGCTGACGGGTGTCAGCCCGGATGCGGTGAGCGCCTGGAGCAGGAGGGCGCGGATGTGCGTCTCCGCGCGGCGCTCGCAGACCACGTGCACGGTGGCGTGCACCGCCGCGTCGGGGTCGGAGCCGGCGGCCGGGGCCCGGTCCAGCAGTCGCCCGGCCGGGCGCAGCACGAGGTGGACGGCGAGCACGGCGAGGGTGCCGAGGACGGCGAGTTCGAGCCGTCCGGAGGCGGCCAGGACGCCGGCGGCCGCGGAGCACCACAGGGTGGCGGCGGTGTTCAGACCGCGCACCCCCGCTCCGTCCCGGAGGATCACCCCGCCGCCGAGGAAGCCGATGCCGGAGACGACGTAGGAGGCGACCCGGGTGGGGCTGCCGGAGTCCCCGACGGCCGTGCTGTAGAGGACGAAGAGGGTGGCGCCGGTGGCGACGAGGGCGTTGGTGCGCAGCCCGGCCATCCGGGCGCGCCACTGGCGCTCGACACCGATGAGCGCTCCGCAGGCCACGCCGGTGGCGAGCCGGACGAGGAAGTCGACGATGGTCAGGGTGTGCATGGGAGCACCTCCTCGGGGACGGGGGAGGGGTGGGCTGACGGTGCGGACGGACGGCCGGTGGACCAGGGCGACTTGGGCGGGCTGGATGACGACCGGGACCGTGGCGAGGAAGAGGTGCGTCCGCAGGGCGGTCGGAGCGCGGTGCCGTTCACGGTGGCCTCCCGGCGCCCCTGGCGGGGTGGTGTCGGAGGCGCGCGGCAGCCGGCCGCCCCGCGCGGGTGCGCAGCACGGCGGCCCGTGACGGCGGTCGGCCGTACGGGGGCGTGCCGCGGCGGGGAGGCCGCGCGGGGAGGACGGTTACCGCGTGCCGGAAGGGTGCGAGGGCAGGCGGTGGTGGGGCCGATGATGGCCCGGACTACTGCAATCCATGTCTCCCGCCTCCTTCCGTCCGGGGTGTGCCCGGGGCGCCGTCGTCGATCCGGCAAGGAGCGGACCGGTCGCCGTCGACCGGTTCACCCCCATTCGTCAGAGCTTTGGCACGTCACGGCGTGGCCCCTGCGCGGGGCAGCCACCCGGGGTCACCCCTTGTGCCGGGGAGACCTGTCCTGATCCGGAGCGTCTCTCGACGGGCGGGATCAGTGGCCTGTGTCCGTGGCGAAGCCTCACCGAACGAGGTGACTGCCGCGTCAAACGTCTAGGAGTGTAGCCCCCGCCGGGACGATCACTTGCGTGGGTGTGCAAGTTCTTGACGGAATCCTGCTCGCCGGGCGGATCCGTCCCACCGGTCCGGTGATCGCGCTGGACACCGTGCCGGCCCCGGGTGAGCATGAGGCGCATGTCCCACGACCCCGAGCCCGGCAAGGCGGGCGACGCCGGTACCGACGCCGAGCGCCTGGACCGCATCGAGGCGCTGCTGGCCCCCGCCATGGCGGGGGTGGAGGAGGCCGGGCGGCGGCTGCGGCCGGCCTGGCGGCGGGTGACCCGCGGTGAGCCCCGCTGGCCCTCGACCCTCGCGGTGCTGGTGGCGGCGGCCCTGCAGGGCCTGCTGCCGGGGCGGCTGACGATCCGTCCGGAGTGGCTGCTGCCGGTGCTGGAGACCGCGCTGCTGCTGGTGCTGGTGGTCGCCGATCCGTTCCGCATCGAGCGGGTCTCCCGGCTCTACCGGTGGGCGGGGCTGGCGCTGATCGCGATGATCAGCGCGGCGAACGGCTGGTCCGCGGTGCATCTGGTGATCGGCCTGGTGCATGGCACGGAGGGCGAGGAGGCCGGGCCACTGCTGGCGACCGGCGGCGGCATCTGGGCGACCAACGTCATCGTCTTCGCGCTGTGGTACTGGGAGTGGGACCGCGGTGGTCCGGTCGCCCGGGTCCACGCCGTGCACCGCTACCCGGACTTCCTCTTCCCGCAGATGGCGACGCCGGAGCTGGCCCCGGAGCACTGGGAGCCGCAGTTCGTCGACTACCTGTACCTGTCGTTCACCAACGCCACCGCCTTCAGTCCCACCGACGTGATGCCGCTGACCCGTTGGGCGAAGCTGCTGATGCTGTTGCAGTCGGCGGTCTCGCTGCTGACGGTCGTTCTGGTGGTGGCCCGTGCGGTCAACATCCTCAAGTAGCCCGCGCCAGGCAACTTACGGGCATTCAGAGGCGTCAAAAACGGTGTGGGGACGGCGTGATGAGGGTATGACAGCCTCATGACGGGTCGATGAGACGGCCGTGAGAATCCGATGAATAGTTGCTCGGTTGCGCAATATTTGATCAAGGCTTGACCGGATACCCCGTAACCGTTCGACCGCAAGGATCTGACCTGCGGTTTTGAGCGTTTCGGAGGCGGTGCCGAAAACAATCCCCGGCGGCGGTCAATTCTTTCCCATGACATGGTCAGGTGCCGGAGCCGGATTCCCCGTGCAGCCTGCCCAAGCGGCCGGCTCCCGCTTTCACAACACGTTCGATTGGGGGAACGGGGAACCCGAGCTGCGAACCGGTGCCCGGGCGGCGGCATCTCTAGTGGCGAACGTCCGAGGGTTTCCACCCACCGGCACCGAACAACAGAGGCATATCGATGTCGTCGCCCCTTCTCGAATCGTCCTTCGAGCCGTCAGAATCCATCCCCCCGGGGGCTGTCTACCGCACCGCCGGCACCCCGGCCCCGCGAACCCTGCTCGACGTGCTCGATGCCACCGCCGCCGCACACCCCCAGGCGATCGCCTTGGACACGGGCTCCGAAGTGCTCACCTACCGTGACCTGTGCACCGAGGCCGAGCGCCGCGCACGGCAGCTCAGGGACCGCGGAATCGGTCCCGGCGACCGGGTAGGAGTCCGTGTGCCCTCCGGGACCTCCGAGCTGTACCTGTCCATCCTCGCCGTCCTGCGCAGCGGAGCGGCCTACGTACCGGTCGACGCCGACGACCCCGACGAGCGGGCCGCCACCGTCTTCCGCGAGGCCGCCGTCTGCGCCGTCCTGGGCCCCGACGGCCCGCTGCCCGGCCCGGCCCGGCCCGCCGGGGCGCCGCGCGCCCCGGGCCTCCAGGACGACGCCTGGATCATCTTCACCTCCGGCTCGACCGGCGCCCCCAAGGGCGTGGCGGTCAGCCACCGCTCCGCCGCCGCCTTCGTCGACGCCGAGGCCGGACTGTTCTGCCAGGACCGGCCGCTGGGGCCCGGCGACCGGGTGCTGGCCGGGCTGTCCGTCGCCTTCGACGCCTCCTGCGAGGAGATGTGGCTCGCCTGGCGGCACGGCGCCTGCCTGGTTCCCGCCCCCCGCTCGCTGGTCCGGGCCGGCCACGAACTCGGCCCGTGGCTGGTCGAACGCGGTATCACCGTGGTCTCCACAGTTCCCACCCTCGCCGCACTGTGGCCGGACGAGGCGATGCACCGGGTCCGGCTGCTGATCGTCGGCGGCGAGTCCTGCCCCGCCGGGCTCGTCGACCGCTTCGCCGGCCCCGGCCGCGAGATGTGGAACACCTACGGCCCGACCGAGACCACCGTCGTCGCCTGCGCCGCCCGCCTCCTGCCGGGGGAGCCGGTCCGCATCGGCCTGCCCCTGGAGGGCTGGCAGCTCGCCGTCGTCGACCCGGCCGGCCGGCCGGTGCCGTACGGCGCGGAGGGCGAGCTGCTGATCGGCGGCGTGGGCATCGCCCGCTACCTCGACCCGGCCAAGGACGCCGAGCGCTTCCGGCCCGACGGCGTGCTGGACACCGCCCGCGCCTACCGCACCGGCGACCTGGTCCGCGCCGAACCCGGGGGCCTGCTCTTCGTCGGACGCGCCGACGACCAGATCAAACTCGGCGGCCGCCGGATCGAGCTGGGCGAGATCGACGCCGCCCTGGCCGAGCTGCCCGGCGTCCGCGGCGCCGCCGCGGCCGTCCAGACCACCCCGGCCGGCACCCAGGTCCTGGTCGGCTACATCGTCCCCGACCGGCGCACCGCCGACGGCTCCAGCTTCCAGCAGGACAAGGCCCGCGCGTTGCTCCAGGAACGGCTGCCGGCACAGCTGGTGCCCGTCCTGGCCGAGGTCGAGAGCCTGCCCACCAGGACCTCCGGCAAGGTCGACCGCAAGGCGCTGCCCTGGCCGCTGCCGGCCGCCCCGGCCGACGCCGACGCCAGCGACCCGGCCGCGGCCCTGCACGGCACCGCCGCCCGCCTCGCCGGGATCTGGACCGACCTCCTCGGCGTCCGCCCCGGCCCGGACAGCGACTTCGTCGCCCTCGGCGGCACCAGCCTCGTCGCCGCCCGGATGGCGTCCCGGCTGCGCGTCCACCACCCCGGCGTCTCGGTCGCCGACCTCTACCGCCACCCGGTGCTGCGCGACATGGCCGAGCACCTGGACTCGCTCGGCGGCCCGGTGGACGAGGTCCGCCCGGTCCGCCCCGTCCCGCGTCGCACCGCGGTCGTCCAACTCCTCGTCCAGACCGGCCTGTACGGCATCGCCGGGCTGCGCGGGCTCGTCGGGCTGGCGCTCGCGGACAACGTCCTCGGCTGGCTCGCCCCGCAGGTCTGGGCCCCGCACACCGCCTGGTGGCTGATCATCGTCGGCTGGGTGGTGCTCTACAGCGCCCCGATGCGCTGCGCCCTGGGCGCGCTCGCCGCCCGGATGCTCGCCGGTTCCATCCGGCCGGGCGCCCACCCGCGCGGCGGCGCCACCCATCTGCGCCTGTGGACCGCCGAACGCGTGGTCGCCGCCTTCGGCGTCCCGTCCCTGCTCGGCACGCCCTGGGCGCGGCTGTACGCCCGGACGCTGGGCTGCGCCACCGGGCGCGACGTGGCGCTGCACACCATGCCGCCGGTCACCGGCCTCGCCGAACTCGGCGACGGCTGCAGCGTCGAACCGGAGGCCGACATCTCCGGCTGGTGGCTCGACGGCGACACCCTGCACGTCGGCACGGTCCGGATCGGCGCCGGGGCCCGGGTCGCCCACCGCAGCATGCTGATGCCCGGCGCCGTCGTCGGCCGGGACGCCGAACTCGCCGCCGGCGGCTGCCTGGACGGCGAGATCCCCGACGGTGCCTGCTGGACCGGCTCCCCGGCCCGCCCCGCCGGCGCCGCCGAGCGGATGGCCGGCGCCGCCTGGCCCGCCCCCGAGCGGCGGCGCTCGCGCCGCTGGACCGCCGCCTACGCGCTCGCCCTGTTGGGCCTGCCGCTGCTGGCCCTGCTCTCCGCCGCCCCCGCACTGGTCGGCGTGTACTTCCTGCTCCGTGACAGCGGCACCCTGGGGACCGCCGCGGTCCGCCTGCTGGTGGCCGCACCGGTCTTCACGCTCCTCACCACCGGCTGCTCGATCCTGGTGACCGCCGGCACGGTCCGGCTCCTCGGCCGCGGCATCAAGCCCGGCCTGCACCCGGCCGGCGGCGGCGTCGCCTGGCGCGCCTGGCTGGTGACCCGCCTCCTGGACGGCGCCCGCGGCAGCCTCTTCCCGCTCTACGCCAGCCTCGGCACCCCGCACTGGCTGCGGCTGCTCGGTGCCAAGGTCGGCAAGCACGCCGAGATCTCCACCGTGCTGCCGCTGCCCTCCCTGCTGCACGTCGAGGACGGCGCCTTCCTCGCCGACGACACCCTCGTCGCCCCCTACGAACTCCGCGGCGGATGGCTGCGGTTGGGCACCGTCCGGATCGGCCGCCGGGCCTTCGTCGGCAACTCCGGCATCGTCGACCCCGGCCACGACGTCCCCGACCACAGCCTGGTCGGCGTGCTCTCCAACGCGCCCGCCGACGGCGAACCGGGGATGTCCTGGCTGGGCCGCCCCGCCATGCCGCTGCCCCGGGTGGCGGCCCAGGCCGACCCGGCGCGCACCTTCGCCCCGCCGCGCCGGCTGGTCCTGGCCCGCGCCGCCGTGGAAATGTGCCGGGTGCTGCCCCTGATGTGCGGAGTGGCCCTCGCCGAGGGCGTGTTCCTCACCGAACAGGACGCCTTCACCCACGGCGGCCTCGGCCTCGCGGCGCTGATCGGCGCCCCGCTGATGCTGGTCTCGGGCCTGCTGGCGCTGCTCATCACGACCGTGGCGAAGTGGACGCTGGTCGGCCGGTTCACCGCCGGCGAGCATCCGCTGTGGTCCTCGTTCGTCTGGCGCAACGAGCTCTACGACACCTTCGTCGAGTCGCTCGCCGTGCCCTCGATGGCCGGCGCGTTCACCGGCACCCCGGTGCTCAACTGGTGGCTGCGCACCCTCGGCGCCAAGATCGGGCGCGGCGTCTGGCTGGAGAGCTACTGGCTGCCGGAGACCGACCTGATCACCCTCGCCGACGGCGTCAGCGTCAACCGCGGCTGCGTCCTGCAGACCCACCTCTTCCACGACCGGATCATGCGCCTGGACACCGTCCGCCTCGCCGAGGGCTCCTCGCTCGGCCCGCACGGCATCGTGCTCCCCGGGACCGACGTCGGGGCGCGCGCCTCGATCGCACCGTCCTCCCTGGTCATGCGCGGCGAGAGCGTGCCCGCCCACACCCGCTGGGCCGGCAACCCGATCGCCGGCGAACGCCCGGCCCGCCCCGCCGCGGCCCGTGCGGAAGGCGGTGCGGCCGCGTGACCCGATGCAGCCGGCGCGCGCTCCTCCGGGGCGCCGCCCTGCTCCCGCTCGCCGCGACGGGCGCGGACGGCCTCGCCTGGCCGCTCTCCGAGCGCTACTTCCCGCGGCACGGCACCTACGCCCACGACACCCTCTCCTACGACCTGGACCTGACCTACCGCCCGGCCGACGGCGGCCTGCACGGCCGGGCCCGCATCGAGGCGGTGGCCAACGGGCCCCTGGACCGGGTGGAGTTGGACCTCTCCCGCCTGACGGTGCACACCGCCCATGTCGACGGCATCCGGGTCCGCTCCCGCCAGCAGAACGGGAAGCTGTACCTGGCGACCCCGCGCCCGCTGGCCACCGGCACCCGCTTCACCATGGACATCGGCTACCGCGGCCGGCCCCGGCCGGTCCGCTCGCCGTTCGGCCCGATCGGCTGGGACCGCACCGGCGACTCGCACGACGGGACCATGGTCGCCTCCCAGCCGCTCGGCGCCCCCTCGTGGTTCCCCTGCAACGACCGCCCCGACGACAAGGCGGCCTTCACCTTCCGGATCAACGTCCCGCACGGCCAGCACGCCCTCGCCAACGGCACCCTGCTCGAACGCCGCCGCAGCGGGCACCACGAGTGCTGGACCTACCACCACCCGGGCCCCATGGCCCCGTACCTCGCCGCGCTGTACACCGGGCGGTTCCGGCACGACAGCGGCACCGCCCGGCTCGGCCCGGACCACCCGGCGATCACGCTGCACAACTCCTATCCGGCGCGGATGGCCGAGGAGGCGGCGTACGACCTGGCCCGGCAGCCGGAGATGCTCCGGGCGTTCAGCGACCGCTTCGGCCGCTACCCGTTCGAGGCGTACGGCGCGGTGGTCGTCGACGCCGAACTCGCCGCCCCGGTCGAGAACCAGACCCGGTCGGTGTTCGGCAGCAACCACATCGACGGCGAACGCGGCGCGGAGACCCTGGTCGCGCACGAGATCGCCCACCAGTGGTACGGCAACAGCGTCAGCCTGCGCGACTGGCGCGACATCTGGCTCAACGAGGGCTTCGCCACCTACGCGGAGTGGCTGTGGTCCGAGCACGCCGGCGAGGACACCGCCGACGAGATCGCCCGCCGGGAATGGCGCACGCTGCGCGACCGGCCCCAGGACCTGCGGATCGCCGACCCCGGCCAGCGCCGGATCTTCGACGACCGGGTCTACGTGCGCGGCGCCTGCGCCCTGCACGCGCTCCGCCGCACCGTCGGCGACCAGCGGTTCTTCGCCGTGCTCCGCAGCTGGCACAGCGCGCACCGCGGCGCCAGCGCCGACACCGGGGCGTTCCTCGCCCACGCCGAACGCTGCGCCGGCCCCCGGGCCCGGCCGCTGCTGCACACCTGGCTGTACGAGAAGCCGCTGCCCGTACTGGCGGCCTGAACATCCCGCGTCCCGAGTGGCGGGCGGCCGCCACGCCCACCACCCGGGACGCCCTGCTCAGTCCCGGCGCCGCAGCATCAGCGCCGTGTCGACCCGCTCCGCCGGCCGCCCGTCGGGACCGGGCTGCGTCCGCGTGAACTCCTCGTCGAGCCGCACGTCCCACTCCTTCGCGGGGAGCGCCAGGCCCGCCAGCACTTCCCCGTTCGTCGGAAACCGCTCCATCGGGTGCGGGTGGTCGTGCTCCTGCTCCCACGGCGGCGGCTCGGCGTGCCCGACGATCAGCAGCGTCCCGCCGGGCGCCACCGCCGATGCCGCGGTCCGCAGGATTCCCGCGCGGAAGATCTCGCCGGGATGGTGCAGGAACTGCGCCGACACCAGGTCGAAGCTCCCCGCCGGGAACGAGACCGCCAGATCGTGCCGCTGCCAGTCGATCCGGTCGGCGACCCCGGCCGCGGCCGCCTGCTCCGCGGCCCGGCCCAGCGCCACCCCCGACACATCGGCCGCGGTGACCCGCCAGCCCTGCGCGGCCAGCCAGATCGCGTCCGCGCCCTCGCCGCACCCCAGTTCCAGTGCCGTCCCCGGGACCCGGTCGCGGATCTCGCGGACCAGTACGACGTTGGGGTTCCCGCTCCAGACGCGGTCGCTCCCGGCGTACCGGGCGTCCCAGAACTCCTCGTCGGGGATCGTCCCCGCGCCGTTGCCGTTGCCGTTGCCGTTGCCGTCGCCGCTGCCGTGGCCGTGTGCCATCGCTGTGCTCCTCTCCGTCCGGTCACGGCACAGCCTCGGACGTCCGCCGGGCATCCGGCAAAGTCCGTTGCCGATTCCGGAACGTAACGGAGGAAGCCTCCGAAAGGCCCGCGCGCCACCCCCCGGCAGGCCGCACCACCCCTCGGCCGGGCCCTGCACAGCCGGGCCCTACATCTCCCCCTCGACCGTCCCGCCCACGTCGTGGGCGATGTGCACCGCCGCCTCCTCGGCGGACGCCGCGCCCCCGTCGATGCCGACGTCGCGGGCGGTGATGTCGTTGCTGCCGCCGCCGCGCCAGAAGCCCTCGTCGTAGCTGACGATCCGTCCCGCGCGCTCGTCGCCGACCTGGTCGTCGTAGGGCTCGCCGTCGCCGTCCGGCAGATCGCCGATGCCGTCGCCGTCCCGCGCGCAGACGTCCGGCAGCTCGGTCGAGAGCCGGTGGGCCAGCGATTCGCGGTCGTGCTGCTCCTGGGCGGTGGTCCCGTCGTGGTTCACCACGAACGGGCGCTCCGGCGGCGAGTAGCCGGTGTCCAGCGTCTCGTCGAGCCCCGGCTCGTCCAACGCGTCCTCCATGTCGAGGTCGTTGGGATTGTCCTCGGGGGTGTATCTGGGCGGCTGGTAGACCTCGTCGCCCATGGCGTCGTCGGACATTGCCGCCCTCCTCTTCGGCTCCGTGCGGGGTCGGTGGGTGCGCTCCGTCATGGCCATTGTCCGCCGGTGAGCGCCGCTCGGCCTCAGGAACGCCGGTCCTCGGTGCCCAGCCCGAGCGACTCGGCGATGCCCTGGACATTGCCGTAGCGGTGGTGGGCGGGCAGTTGCTCGGCCATCGTGACCAGGCGGTCCGGGGCGTGGTTGCCGCGCAGGGTGCGGATGATGTCGCCGCGCTCGGCCGGATAGACGCTGCGCCCGAGGTACTGGGCCAGCTCGGAGCGCAGACCGACGTCGCGCTCGGACATGCCGTGCGGGGTCCCGCCGCGGTAGACGCTCTCCGGGGAGGGGGCCGCCACCGGCTGGTCCTCGCCGGCCGGCTCCAGCTCGCGGCTCTCGTCGGCGCGCAGGGAGCGGTCCAGCGACATCTGGCTCCGAAGCTGCTTCTTCATCATGTCGTCCCGGGCGGGACCGGTCTTGTCCATTCCGTGTTCCATGACCATTGCTGCCTCCGTTGCCTCCGTCTCCAGTCTCCCTTTTCCCCTGGGCCTGACAACAGGACGGGACGGGATCGGGGCGGGAGGGCCCGGGACGGAGGGCGGGGGAGGCGTAGGGGCGCGGCGGCGGCCGGCCGTGCCCCTGCGCGACGAGACCGCCCGCCGCACCCGGATCCCGGGGCGGCGGGCGGTCTCGTCGTGCGGCCCGTGCCGTCGGGCGTCAGTCCTTGGCCTCGGCCGCCACCGGCTTCGGGATCAGGAACGACGTCGCGATGGCCAGCGCCAGGATGACCACACCGGCGATCATGCCGGCGGTGTAGCCGCCGGCCGAGGCCGGGTCGTCGGGCGTCAGCGCGGTCTTCACCGCGTACAGCGCGGCGAAGCTCAGCCCGGCGCCGAGGTTGAAGGCGCCCGCGTTCAGACCCGGCAGGAAGCCGGGGTTCTCGCCGGGGGAGAGGACGATGCCCAGGCCGTTGAGGACGATGTTGGCCACGCCCGCGTAGGTGATGCCCACCAGCAGCGAGGTCACCAGCAGCAGCACATGCGACTGGCTGTGCATCGTCAGCAGCATCAGCACCACCGACCCCACGGAGCCGAAGAGGCCCAGCCGCAGGATCCGGCCGTAGCCGAAGGTCGCGGCCAGCCGGCCGGCCACCGGGCCCATCGCCAGCCCGGCGAGCGCGTACGGCGACAGCGTCCACCAGGCGGACTGCTCGGCGGACATCCCCAGACCGGCCTGCGCGTCCTGGGCGAAGGCCGGGATCAGACCGTTCATCACCGCGAACACGCCGGTCATGGTCAGCACCGTGGTCAGCAGCAGCGACCAGGTGGCCCGCTGCTTCAGGTGCCGGGTGGCGACCAGCGGGTGTCCGCTGCGGTTCTCGGTCCGCCAGAACAGCGCGAACGCGACCGCGGCCAGCACCACCAGCACGGCGACCATCGTCCAGTCGGCGGCGGCCAGCTTCCCGGCCTCGTTCAGTGCGATCAGCAGCGCGCCGACCGAGACGACCAGCAGCGCCACACCGGGCCAGTCCATCCGGGACGCGGCCGCGGCCTTGGACTCCGGGGTCAGGGTGGCCACCAGGGCCGTCGCCACGGCCGCGACGACCGCCATCGCCCAGAAGACCGACTGGAAGCCGTGGTGGTCGGCGAGGTAGCCGCCGGCCAGCGAGTCGATGCCGGCGATCCCGCCGTTGACGGCGGTGATCACGCCCAGCAGCGTGCCGTACTTCTTGGGCTCCTTGACCTCGACCCGCAGCATGATCAGGCACAGCGGGACGACCGGCCCGCTCACACCCTGGATGATCCGCCCGGCGAACAGCATCGGGATGCTCGTCGCCAGCGCGGCGACCACGCAGCCGACGGCCATCAGGGCGAGCATGCCGGCCAGCACCCGGCGCCGGCCGAGCACGTCGCCCAGCCGGGGCAGGAACAGCGAGAACAGCGCGGCGGAGGTGAAGAACGCGGTCTGCGTCATGCCCACCTCGGCGGAGCTGGCACCGAGCGAGTCCTCGATGCTCTTCAGCGCCGGGCTGAGCATGCTGGCGTTCAGCTGGAAGGCGAAGCAGGCCGCCAGCAGCGCGGTGACCAGCACGCCGATCCGGACTCCGGACCCGCCGCCGGAGACCTCGGTGGTACGTGGTGCGGTGGAGAGGTTCATGCCCGGCCTTCGCCGATCCGCTCCAGGGCGTCCACCACGAGGTTCCAGAACCGCTCGTGGTCGAGCTTGACCGCGACCTGGGTGTGGCAGTCGGCCGGCGCCGGCGCCCGGAAGTCGGTGACGGTCATGCCCAGGGTCAGCGCGCCGCGCAGCTCGATGTCGACCGGTGCCCTGCGGACGGTCATCACGTCCGGGTCGATGACGTACGCCACCGCGCACGGGTCGTGCACCGGCGGGTGGTCGAAGCCCTGGTTCTCGCGGTACGCCTCGCGGAAGAAGTCCAGCAGCTCCAGCACGAACCGGGACGGTGCGGTGCCCAGCGCGGCGATCCGCGCCTCGACCTCGGGGGTGGCCAGCGCCTGGTGGGTGAGGTCCAGGCCGACCATGGTGACCGGCCACTTCTCGTTGAAGACGATGTGCGCGGCCTCGGGGTCGATGATGATGTTGAACTCGGCGACCGCGCTCCAGTTGCCCTCGTGGTAGCCGCCGCCCATCAGGACGACCTCGCGCACCCGCTCGGCGATCCGGGGCTCCTTGCGCACGGCCATCGCGATGTTGGTCAGGCCGGCCGTGGGGACGATGGTGATCTCGCCCGGCTCGTGCGACATCACGGTGTCGATGATCAGGTCGACGGCGTGCCGGCGGTCCAGCTCGAAGGCCGGCTCGGGCAGTTCGGGCCCGTCGAGGCCGGTCTCGCCGTGGATGTCGGGGGCGGTCTCGACGGACCGGACCAGCGGACGCGGGTTGCCCGCGGCGAACGGGACACCGGTGATCCCGGCGATCGCCGCCACCGAGAGCGCGTTGCGGGTCACCTTCTCCAGCGTCTGGTTGCCGACCACGGTCGTCACGGCGACCAGTTCCACGTCGGGATTGCCGTGGGCCAGGAGCATGGCGATCGCGTCGTCATGCCCCGGGTCGCAGTCGAGGATGATCTTTCTGGCCAACGGGAGAGCCCCTTTGCTCTGCGGAACGGTGAAGCGGGGTGAACTCGATCTCTGGGGGCGCGCCAGCCAGGGGGCGCTACCTCGGGAAAACGTTCTCCGGAAATTTCGCTCATACGCCGCGGAGATGTCAATGAAACATCAATGAAGTGTGAGGCAGGCGACCTGCTTACCCGCTGGTATCGAGAGGTACGGAGCTGGTACGCCTGTGCACGGGCGGTGATAACGTTTGCCGCCATCCGTCCGGGACGACGCCGTTCGCACGGCCGCCGTCCCGTAGTGGAAGGGCACGCCGTCGTGGCCGAAGTGACCTTGCGGGACGTCGCGCACGCGGCGGGCTGCTCCGTCGCCACCGTCTCCCGTGTGCTGGCCGGCACCCGTCCGGTCGGCGCCGAGACGGCCCGCGCCGTACGGGAGGCGGCGGACCGCCTGGGCTACCGCCCCAACGAGGTCGCCCGCGCCCTGCGCAGCCGCAGCACCGGCACCGTCGGCCTGGTCCTCCCGCAGATCACCAACCCCTTCTTCCCCTCCCTGGTCCGGGAGTTGGAGCACGTCCTGCACGCCGAGGGCCGCGCCGTCCTGCTCGCCGACTGCGACGACGACCCGGAGGCCGAGGCCGCCCGGATCGCCTCGTTGCTGGCCCGCCGGGTGGACGCCCTGCTGCTGATCCCGGTGGACGAGCGGCGCAGCCGGGACGCGGTGGCCGCCGCCGCGGCACGGGTGCCGCTGGTGCTGCTGGACCGCGGCTGCGGCCCCGGCGTCGCCGACTCGGTCGCGGTCGACAACGCCGCGGGGATGGCCCTCGTCCTGGACCACCTCGCCGCCACCGGCCGCCGCCGCCCCTGCTTCGTCGGCGCCGCCGGTACCGCCTCCGCGGCGGTCGAGCGGCGCGCGGCCTACGCGGCGGGGGCGGCCGCCCTCGACCCGACCGCACCGGAGCGCATGGTGCTCGGCGACTTCTCCGTGGAGTGGGGCCGGGCCGCCGTGGACCGCATCTGGCCCGCCCGGCCGGACGCCGTGGTCTGCGCCAACGACCTGATCGCGGCCGGCGCCCTGCAGCGGCTGCGCCAGCTGGGCGCCGACGTCCCCGGCGACGTCGCGGTCACCGGCTTCGACGGCATCCCGCTGGCCGGTCTCGCCGATCCGGCGCTGACGACGGTGCGCCAGCCGGTGGCCGAACTCGCCGCCGAGGCTGCCCGGTTGCTCGTCCACCGCCCCGCCGCGGCCCCGGTTCCCGGCCCCCGCCGCCCGGTGCGCACCGTCCGCCTCGCGCCGGAACTGGTGGTCCGGGCCTCCAGTGCGGCGGGTGGGACGGGTGGCGGGGATGTGCAACCTCTTGACCGTACGCGGTCAGAGCGTTAAGTCTGGACCAATTGCTCGGCACGCCCTCGCGTCAACCACCCCCCTACGCGAAAGGGTTGACATGGACAAGAAAAGAAGGCTGGCCCTCGCCATAGGCGCCGGCATCGCCCCCCTCCTCGTCGTCACCCTGCCGGCCGGCCCGGCCAGCGCACACGGCTATGTCTCCTCGCCCCCCAGCCGGCAGGCCCAGTGCGCCGCCGGCACCGTCGACTGCGGCCCCATCAAGTGGGAGCCGCAGAGCGTCGAGGGGCCCAAGGGGCTGACCAGCTGCAGCGGCGGCAACAGCCAGTTCGCCGACCTGGACGACGACTCCAAGCCGTGGCAGGTCACCCCGGTCAACAGCAGCCAGACCTTCACCTGGCGGTTCACGGCCCGTCACGCCACCAGCAACTGGCAGTACTTCGCCAACGGCCGGAAGGTCGCCGAGATCGACGGCCACGGCTCCCAGCCCCCGGCCGAGGTCTCCCACACCGTGGACTTCGGCGACATCAAGGGCAGGCAGAAGATCCTCGCCGTCTGGAACATCGCCGACACCGCGAACGCCTTCTACGCCTGCATCGACGTCAACATCGGCTAGCGCCCCCCGCTCGTCCGGCTCCCTCTCCCCTTCCGTCCCCCTTCGTCCCCGCTCCGCTCACCGTCCCCACGGTCGCCCCGCGTCCCGTCCCCGGCCGCGGGGCGACCCCGCTGTCGGAGGCACCCGTTACCATCGGCGCATCCAAGGCCGATGCGGCCGGCCGCAGCCGGGAGGAAGAGATGGGTCTGTTCCGCCGAGGACCGAAGCGGGATCCCCGCGAGCTCGCACGCGACGAGGAGTTCGCCTTCTTCTCCGAGCGGGAAGGCCGCGTCTTCAGATCCGAGGTCCGGCAGGCGTTCGCCGAGCGCGGCCTGGAGGTCACCGCCTACGCCGGCGTGGTCACCGACTCCGCCGGCCGCCAGTTCGGCCTGGGCAATCTGGCCGCCGTCTGCCACCGCGACCGCCGCGGCGAGCGCTGCTGGCCCGGGCTCGTCCGCGACCACGTCGGCAAGGTGCTGCGCACCATGGACGGCCCGCAGCCGCTGGAGATCCTCTCCCACGACGAGATCCGGGCCTGCCTCTACCCACGGATCGTCGCCCAGGAGACCCTGCCCGCCTCCGACTCCTTCCGCTACGGCCACGAGCCGGCGCCCGGTCTGCGCGAGGTGCTCGCCCTCGATCTGCCCGAGGCCGTCCAGATGCTCAGCGAGGACTCCCTCACCGACCTCGGGGACGTCGCGGAGCTGCGGATCCGTGCGATGAACAACCTCCGCGCGCTGCCGGTCGAGGGGCACGAGACGATCCGGCGCGGCGACGGCTCGGCGTTCGAGGTGCTGCTGGGGGACTCCTTCTTCACCGCGAGCCGGGTGCTGGTCCTCGACGACCTGGTCGAGCGTCTGATGGGCACCGCCCTGACCCGGGACGGCGCCCTGGTCGCCCTGCCCTTCCGCCACCAGCTGGCGTTCCACCGCATCCACGACGCCCAGGTCATCCCGGCGCTCCAGGCGATGGCACAGTTCGCCGCGGCCGGCCACGAGGACGCGGCGGGCGCCATCAGCCCCCGGGTGTACTGGTGGCGGCGCGGGCGGATGACACCACTGAGCGAACCGGACGGCAACGGCCTGCGGGTGGTGGTCGACGTGGAGTTCCAGGACATGCTGGAGCGCCTGGTCCAGGACGAGCCGTAGCCGCCCCGCCGCCCGCCCGGAGGCCCGGGTCCCGCCCGTGGGAATTCTTCCGCGAAATCCTCACCGGGTGGGAACTCCGGCCGCCTCCGGCCCGTTGGGCCCGGTGAGACCCCGCGCTTTCCCCCGTGCGCGGGGTCTCGCCGTTTCCGCCGGAGCCCGTGCTCCCGTCCTCCCGGGGTCCTACCCGTCGAGCCGCGCCCGCTCCTCGTCGGTGAAGAGCCGTGAGCGGATCAGGAAGCGCACGCCCTCCGGCGCCTCCAGCGAGAAGCCGCTGCCCCGCCCCGGTACGACGTCCACCGTCAGATGGGTGTGCCGCCAGCGGGCGAACTGCTCGCCCGACATCCAGAAGTCCACCGGCTCGGGCACGCCCGCCACCGCCAGCCGCCCCAGCAGTACGTCCGAACCGCCGGTACGGAACTCCCCGGCCGGATAGCACATCGGCGCACTGCCGTCGCAGCAGCCGCCGGACTGGTGGAACATCAGCGGCCCGTGCCGTTCGCGCAGCGTGCGCAGCAGCGCGGTGGCGCCGTCGGTGAGCGCGATCCGCGCGGCGCCCTCGTGCGGCAGGCCGGTTCCCCGGTCGTCCGTGGCGCCTGTGACGTCCGTGTCGTGCACGTGCTGCCCCCTTCGTCGGCCGGACACCTGCGGCGCCCCCGCCGGGCGGGGAGGCACCCCGCCCGGCAGCATGCCAGACGCCGACCGCGCCGCGGAACACGGCGCCGCCCGGCGGCCCTTGAGCGGCACCGACGGACCACACCCGCCAAAGGGGTCTCGCGCCCGGTCGAGGCGCCTCACATCCGGTGCTCCAACAGGGCGGTGGCAATGGCCACCTGGTCCGGTTCGAGCGCGGACTCGCCGTCCTCGATCTCCCACAGGGAGTTCTGCAGCACCCGGCCGAGCGTCCATCCCGCGGCCCGTTCGCGGTCCAGGCCGACCACCTCCGTCAGCAGGTCGAATCGGCGCAGCACCGCCCGCCGCACATCGCCGGTGGCCACCACCTCGTCCCACCGGTTGCGCAGGGCGGGCATCAACTCGAAGCCTGGGTCGCCGGCCAGCGGCTCCGGATCGATGGCCAGCCAGGGTTCCCGCTCGCCGGCCAGGATGTTGTCGTAGTGCAGGTCCCAGTGGAGCAGCCGGTCCCCGCTCTCACCGAGCAGCTCGGCCACGGCGGACGCGCAGCGCCGCACCAGCTCCCGTTCGGCCCCGTCGCGCAGCGCGCCGACGTCCCGCGGGACCTGGTCGAGCATGGCGCCGGCGACGTCCGCGAGCCGCCGCAGCCCCGGCGGGGCCGGCACCGCCACCAGCCGCGCCATCAGCTCGGCCAGGGTCCGCAGTGCCTCGGTGTCGTCGGGCACCGCGGACAGCGGTCGGGCGGCGTCCAGCCGTTCCAACAGCAGGGTGGCGCTCGCCTCGTCGTGGTCGAGCAGCCGCACGATGCCGTTGCCGCCCCAGGCCCGCAGGCCGATCGCGGCACCCTCGGTCTCCTCCCGCGCCTGCTGGAGCTTGAGCGCGGCCGGCGTGCCGTCCGCCCGCCGTACCGGCAGGACGAGCGAGGCCATGCCGTAGCGGGCGGGACCGTCCGGCCGCAGTGCCCAGCGGTCGAGGAACTCCGCGCCCAGCGCGGGCAGTCGGGCGAGCCAGGCGCGCTCCGCGGCGCCGTGCGCACCGTAGGAGGCGGCGAACGCCCGGGGGACGTCGATCGGGGTCGACGTGGTCATGAGGAACTCTCCTTCGTGGATCCGGATCCGGTACGCGATGCGGCGACGAAGGAGTCGGCGGGGGTGCCCGGGCTGCGGGCAGGCGTCAAAGCATGGCTCCACCCTAACGCGGCGGGCCGCGGCGGGTCGTGGCGGTGCCCGGCACTGGGGGCGGGCCGCCCGGCCGGGCCCACCCCACGGCCGCCGTCGGCGGCGCAACGCCCTTGTGCCGCAGAAGAGTCAAGCCGTCGGTGTGCCGCCGCTTCCCCTCTCGGCGCAACCGGAAGCGGTACCGGCACCGCGGTCCTGGGCCGGGATGCGGGCCCCGGCCCAGCCCAGCACGGCCGGTTCCGCCAGGGAGCGGACCCACCAGTCGGCCGGCGCGGTCGGCCGGGGCCCGACGCCGATCACCCGCATCCCCGCCGCCGCGGCCGCCCGCACACCGCAGTCCGAGTCCTCGACGGCCAGCGCGCGGGCCGGCCGGACCCCGCAGAGCCGGGCCGCGGTGAGATAGACGTCCGGATGGGGTTTGGGTCTGGTGATGGCGTCGGGGACCACGACGTGGTCGAAGAACGGCCGCAGCCCGGCCACGTCCAGGCAGGACTCGACGACCTCCAGCGGGCAGTTGCTGGCCACCGCCAACGGGGCGAACCGGGCGGTGGCGCGGACGAGTTCGGGGGCACCGGGCATGGTCGTCGGCCGGGCGGCGACGAGCCGGCGGAAGCGGTCGAGCAGGGACGCGGTGAACTCCTCGACGAGGTCGGGCCGGCCGGCGGAGTCGGCCATCAGCCGTCCGCACGCGGTGTAGTGCAGCCCGCGGGCCTCTTCGGCGAAGTCCGGCTCGGGGGCGTGGCCGTAGTCGCGGAACACCTCCTCGCGGGCGGCGATCCAGTGGCGTTCGGTGTCCATCAACGTGCCGTCGCAGTCGAAGACCACGGCGTCGGGGGTCCAGGAGAGGATGCGGTGTGGTGTCATCCGAGGTTCCGTTCCGATGGGCCCGGAGTGCGGCGGCGCGACCGGTCGCCTGACGAGGCGTGCGGGAGGGGTGCGCGGCCGCGGCAGCGGGCGAAGGGGTTCCGGCGGACGGCGGCTCCCGGACAGGGGAGACCTGGGCGCGCTCGGCGTCGGAAAATAACGATCGTTACGTTACGGACGGCCACACACCAGGGTCAATACATCGATAAATGTCCATATTTTATGCCCTATGTGTAGCTGAGGGTGCCGTAGGCCGTTGGTGTGCCGCCCTGGACGACGCGGAACACGCAGGTCGCGTGGTGCCGGGTGCACAGGACGCGTGCGGGCGGCGCGAGTTCGGTGAACCGGACCGCCCTCAGCCGCCCGGCGCACGGCCGGGCCAGCGCGCCCCCGCTGCGGTAGGCGACGGCCTGTCGCGCCGCCTCCAGCAGCACCATTCCGGGCACGTGGTCGGTGGGGTGGTCGAAGAGGAACGGGTGCAGTGGGTCGGCCGGCGCGACCAGGAGTCCGTCCCGGTCCTCGGCCAGCACCGCGTCCTGGGGGTGGTTCACCGCCAGCGCGGCGGGGCTCGGCCGGTGCGCCGCGGCCGGAGGTGTGGACGGCGCCGGGTCGGCCGAGCCCCGCGCCCGCAGCGCGGCATAGCCCGCCCGGTCCACGAAGCGCACCCCGCCGCCGGCCCACCCGAACACCGCCCCGCGGGCGGCGAACGCGGCGGTCAGCCGCAGGCCGGTGACGGGCCCGTCCGGAGCCCGGCGCACTCCGCCGACCTCGGTACGGCAGCTGACCTCGGTCGCGCCGGGCCCGGCCGCCGGCTCGCTGGCCGGCGCCAGGCGGAAGTGCAGGTCGGTGATGATCGCCCGGCAGGCCGGCGGGACCCCGTGGAACCGCAGCGGCACGTAAAGCCCCAGCTGGCGCAGGGTCTCGACCAGGACCAGCGGGCTGTGCAGCTGCGACCCGTCGCGCGGGAACGTCGTGTGGGCGCGCGGCCAGGACGCCGCCGCCTCGAAGACGTCCGGGGCGGCCGTCCGGCGGACGTCCGTGAGCAGGACCTCCGCCACCGAGAGCCGGTGCACCAACTCCCGCTCGACGGTACGGGACCAGCTCAGCGGTCCGGGCCCGCCGTCGATGCCGACAGGTGACGAGTTCATATGACCAGGGAATATCGAAGTTCGAACGCGCGCACCCGTGAAATCGGGGCCGCGCGGGCGCGGTACATTTCCTGCAGAGGGCACGAGGACGACATCCGAGGTGCATGTGCAGAACAGGGCGAAGACCACCCGCAGGTTCCTTCTGGAAGCGGCCGCGACCCTGTTCGACGAACGGGGCTATGCCGGGACGAGCATCAGCGATATCAGCGCGCATTCCGGCCGCACCAGCGGCGCGATCTATTTCCACTTCGCCAGCAAGGAGAAGCTCGCCCTCGCCATCGTCGAGGAACACTTCGCCACCTGGCCGCAATTGATCGGCCGTTACCGGCAGGCCGGAGTGCCGGCACTGGAGAAACTCGTCGGGCTGAGCTTCGAAGTGGCCCGGGCGTTCCGCGACGACATCGTGGTCCGGGCCGGGGCCCGCCTCTGGGCCGAGCGCAAGGCCATCGAGACCCAGCTGCCGACGCCGTTCCTCGGCTGGATCGAGGCCGTCACCCAGCTGCTGGAGGAGGCCGCCCGCAACCGCGAACTCGCCGTCGGCGTGGCGCCCGCCGCCACCGCGCACGCCGTCGTCTGCGCCTTCTTCGGACTGCACACCGTCTCCGACGCCCTGGAGGGGCGGCGGAACATCGAGGAGCACCTGGGCGACCTCTGGCTGCTCCTGCTCCGCGGTCTCCAGGCCGAGCCCGACCCCGCGGCCCTGCTGGACCGGGTGCGCCGGCGGTCCGCCGGCCGGGAGCCGGCACCCGAGCCGGCCTGACGCTCCGCCCGACGCACCGGCCGGCCTGAGGCAGCGCCTTGCCCAACGGTGGACGGGGCCGGCTCTACGCCCGGCGGCCGTCGCGCAGAAATTTCCGGAGCCTGGTGAGCGGCCAGGTGTTGATGATGTCGTCCCCGGTGAGCCAGCCGCGCTGCGCGGTGCCCACTCCGTAACGCATGTACGGCAGATGCGTGGTGGAGTGCGCGTCGGAGTTCACCGCGAATTTCACGCCGTGGCGTTTGGCGCGCAGAATGTCCTCGTCGCACAGGTCCAGCCGCTCGGGATGGGCGTTGATTTCCAGCGCGGTGCCGGTGCGCGCGCAGGCCGCGAAGACCTCGTCGAAGTCCGCGTCGATTCCCGGGCGTTTGCCGATCAGCCGGGTGGTGGGATGGCCGATGATCGCGACGTAGGGATTCTCGCAGGCGCGGACGAGACGGCGGGTCAGCGCCTGCCGGCTCTGGTTGAAGTGCGAGTGCACCGAGGCGACGCAGAGGTCGAATTCCGCCAGGAATTCATCGGGCCAGTCGACCTCGCCGTCCGGGCCGATGTTGAGTTCGGTACCGTGCAGCAGTCGCATACCGTGGTGTGCACGGTCCAGTGCGCGCACCGCCGCCCGCTGCGCCAGCATCTTCTCGTCGGTCATCCGCTGCATGTAGAGGTTGGGGGCGTGGTCGGTGACGGCGTAGTACTTGTAGCCCAGGGCGGCGGCCGCGGCGACCATGTCCTCCAGCGAGGAGAGCCCGTCGGTGAGGTCGGTGTGGGTGTGCAGATCGCCCCGGACGGCGTCCTCGGCCACCAGGTCCGGCAGTTCGCCGCGGAGCCCGGCGGCGACCTCGCCCCGGTCCTCGCGCAGCGGCGGCGCGATCCACGGCAGCCCGAGCCGGTGGTAGATCTCCTCCTCGGTCTCCGAGGTGACCAACTCCCCGCTCTCGGCGTCGAAGAGCCCGTACTCCGACAGCTTGAGCCCGTGCCGTACGGCGATCGCCCGGGTGCGGATGTTGTGCGCCTTGGCCCCGGTGAAGTACTGCAGGCCCGCGCCCCAGGACGCCGGCGGCAGCACCCGCAGATCCACCTGGAGGCCCTTGGTGGTGCGCACCGAGGTCTTCTTCTCGCCGTGCGCGATGACCTCGGCGGTGGACGGGAGTTCCGCCAGCGCCGCCATGAACGGCGCGGAGTGCTCCGCCGCCACCAGGATGTCGATGTCCCCGATCGTCTCCCGCATCCGGCGCAGCGAGCCCGCGTAGGCGCACCGCTCACAGCCGGTGACGCGGGACAGCTCCCCGGTGATCTGCTCGGCGACGTCCATCGCGGCACTGATCAGGATGCGCCCGCCGCCCGCCTTCTGCAGCAGCGAAATCCCGTGCAGGATGTTCTCCTCGGTCTTCTCGCCGAAGCCCTTCAGATCCCGCAGCCGCTCCTCGTGGACGGCGTCCAGCAGCTGGTCCACCGAGGTGATGCCGAGGTCCTCGTAGAGCACCAGCGCCTTCTTCGGCCCCAGGGTGGGGATGGTGATCAGCTCCCTTACCCCCGCCGGGATCGTCGCCCTGGTCTCCTCGATCACCGACACCCGGCCGGAGCGCAGATACTCCACCACCTTCTCCGCGATCGACGCCCCGACGTGCGGGATCTCCCGCAGCCCCTTCGCGTCGAGCTTCGAGACGTCGGCGGGATGCCCGCCGATGGCCCGGGCGGCCTTCTCGTACGCCCGGGCCTTGAAGGCGTCACCACCACTGATCGCGATGAGGTCGGCGTACTCCTGGAGCAGCGCCTCGACCTCCTCGTTGGCGCGGACCATGACTCCAGGGTGCCCTCGCCACCCCGGGGCGGCATGCGCAGGCCACGGGCGGGCGCCGGACCGCCCGCCCGTCTCCGGCTTCCGGGCGGAGGGCGGGGCGTCACCGGCGCGCGAAGTGCTGATCGAGGCCGGCCAGGATGTCGTCGACGGGGCCGAAGCCGATCACGGCGGTCGTGCCGCCCGCGATCTCGCCGCGCAGGGGGGAGAGGGCGTCGTGCGCCTGTGCGGCGAGCGCCGCGTCCCGGAGCAGGATCGAGGTGTGCGCGTTGACGGCCCAGAGCGCGTCGTACAGGTGGTCGGCGGGGGGTGCGGGCAGCGCGGCGGCGGCCTCGCGGGCCGCTGCGAGGTGGCCGCGGGCGAGGTGGAGGAGGGGCTGGACCCAGGGGCGGTAGGGACCCCAGTCCAGGGCGGGGTCCGTCGGCGCGGGACGCCGGTGGCGCATGCGGAGGGAGAGGAGCGCGAGCGGGAAGAGGCCGCCTTCCAACCCGGGCATGCCGGCGCCGGCGAGGTCGGTGGCCAGGGTGCGATAGGCCTGGGCGACCTCGACGGGGTCGTCGGACCGTGCGGCCAGCCGCATGGTCCGGAAGGCGGCGGTGAGAACGTGGACGAGCGGGGTCTCGTGGCGGGTGGCGAGCCGCTCGGCCGCCACGACATGGCGTTGCGCGGTCCCGGCGTCGCCGCGGGCCGCGCAGACCTGGATCTTGATCAGATGGCCGAGGATCTCGAAGAGCGGGAGATCGTGCCGCGCGGCGAGCTCGACGAGTTCGTCGGCGATCGCGTCGCGTGCGCCGGTGCGCCCCGGGTGCTGGAAGGACTGCACGAACCGGGCGTTGAGCGCGAGCGCCAGCACGTTGGGGTCGGGCAGCTCCCGGGCAAGCCGCTCGGCCTCGGTCGCCGCCTCGGCGGCCCAGCGGTCGCGGGTGCCACGATGCTCGAGCCCGACGGTGGCCAGGAGACGTGCCCGAAGCGCGGGCGGCGCTCCTGGGCCGAGGCGGAGCAGGGTGCGCCGGGTGGTCGCCACCAGGGCCGCGGACCGTGCGGGATCGTCGGCGCGCGTCCAGATGGTGGGGACGTCGTACGCCGCGATCACGCGGGCGGTGCGGGCGGGGTCCTCGGTCTTCTCCGCTTCCGCGGCCGCCGCGGCGCGTTGCTCCTGGGCGAGCACCAGGTTGGTGCCGCCGGTGACCGCGGCCTCCCTGGCGACGGTGCTCATCGCGCGCAGCCGGGTGTAGCCGCCCGTCGCCTCGGTGCGCGTCAGCAGCCGCAGCCGGTCCTCGTCCCGGGGCGCGGGCGTCAGGTGCGGAGCGCGCCGGAGGATGTCCCGTTCGAGATGGTCGAGGTGGTCCGCCGAATCCAGTCCGAACCGGTCCAGCAGCCCGGCCCGCGCGCCGCGCAGCGACGCCAGCGCGTCGACCCGGCGCTCGGCCTGGTAGAGCGCGTGGGCCAGCAGGACCCAGGCGCGCTCCCGCCAGGGGTGCGCGGCGGCGAACGCCTCCAGCTCGGGGACGAGCGGCGCGCCCCGTCCGAGGTCGAGGACGGCCCGGGCGCGCAGCTCGACAGCCTGCCGGTGGAGTTCCGTCAGCCGGGCGCGCTCCGGTGCCAGCCAGGGCGAGGCGTCGAGGTCCGCGTACGGCTCGCCCCGCCACCACGACAGTGCTTCGCCCAACGCACCCGCGGCCCGGTCGCCGGGCCCGTCGTGCGGGGCACGAAGGGTGTCCTCGAACCGGTGGGCGTCCACGTGTGCCCGGGGAATCCGCAGGGCGTATCCGGTGCCGACGGTCTCGACGGTCCGCGACCGGGTCCGCGGGGGACGGTCGGGTTCGAGGGCGCGGCGCAGCTCGGCGACGAAGGTGCGGACCGTCCCGGCCGCCGTGGTCGGCGGGTCCGCCCAGAGATCGTCGATCAGCACCTGGAGTGGCACCGCCCGGCCGCCGGCCGCGACCAGCCGTCCCAGGAGCTCCCGGCGGCGCCGGCTGCCCACCGGGACCGCGCGGCCCTCGGCATCGGTGACCTCGATCGGCCCGAGCACCTTGACGAGGATCTCCATGTCCTCATTGTCGTCGCTCGCGGGCCGCTGCTGATCCGCTGCTGATCCGGCCCCCGGATCCTCCATGTCGTTCACGCACCGACGGGCGAGCGGCAGCGCCGCACGCGTCCGGGAGAAGGAGACGACAACGATGGGCATCGGCATTCCGGGGTTCGAGACCAGGTCGATCGGTGTGGCCGACGGCGTGCGGTTGAACGCGGCGGTAGGCGGCGCGGGACCCGCCGTCGTGCTGCTGCACGGCTTTCCCCAGACCCACCTGATGTGGCGCCATGTCGCACCCCTCCTGGCCGAGCACCACACCGTGGTCTGCCCGGACCTCCGCGGCTACGGCGCCAGCAGCAGGCCGGCCGCGGTCGCCGAGGACACCTACGCGAAGCGGACGATGGCCGCGGACATCGTCGGCCTGGCCGACGCGCTCGGGTTCGGCCGGTTCGCGCTGGTCGGGCACGACCGCGGCGCGCACGTCGCCTTCCGGGCCGGTCTGGACCACCCGGATCGGATCGGTCACCTGGGAATCCTCGACATCGTTCCCACGCTGGACACCTGGAACGTCCTCCACGGCGTCGACGCGGCGGTGGCCTTCCACCTGTATCTGATGGCGCAGCCGCCCGGCCTGCCCGAGCAGCTCATCGCGGGCAGCCCCGACGCGTTCTTCGGCCACTTCCTCGACGCCTGGTCCACGAGCCCCGAAGCGATCCCGGCAGACGTACGCGCCGAGTACCTGCGCGCATGCCGGGACGCCGTCGCCTCGATCGTCGCCGACTACCGCGCCACCGCGACCGTCGACATCGGACACGACCGGGCCGACCTCGACGCCGGCAACCGGCTCGTCATGCCGGTGACGGTCGTCCAGCAGGACTGGGGCCGGCAGCTCGGGTTCGACGCCGCCGCGATCTGGCGGCCGTGGACCACCGACCTGCAGCACTTCACCACCCGGGCCGGCCACTTCATGGCCGAGGAGGCTCCGCGGGACATCGCCGCGCTGATCCTGGACCTGGTGCGGCGGTGACCGCCCGGACGGACCGGCGCCGGCCGCACTCACCGCGGCCCGGGACGCGCTCCGTACGGGAGAACGGCCGGTGAGCTCGCGGGAGTTCGCGTCCGGCGGGCGTCGGCTCAGTCGCCGGACGCCGCGGTCCGCGGAGCCCGGCGGCCCAGACGGGCGGCGGCGTCCTGCGTCATACGGCGCACCACCTCCCCGGCGGGCAGGACCTCCCGGACCTGGCCGACCCCCTCGCCGACGACCACGTTCGCGACGTCGAAGTCCTGCTCCGATTCGGCGGCCGCGAACTCCGCGGCAACCTCGGCGAGTTGGGCGTCGAGTGCGGACTCCCGGCCGTGCCAGCGGTCGACGAAGCGGTTGCGCAACAGGCGCGCGTCGTACTCCGAGGGCCAGTCGTACCGCCGCACGAGGTCGTAGACGCTGGTGCGCAGGGTGTCGTCGCCGCCGGCCGCCACCGCGCGGGCCTGGGCGCGCTCGGAGACCGCCGCCTCCTTCGTCGCCCAGAACCGGGTCCCGACGAGGGCCCCGTCGGCGCCGAGGGCGAGTGCGGCGGCGAGACCGCGGCCGTCCGTGACGCCGCCGGCGCCCAGCAGCAGCACGTCGGGGGAGCGGTCGGCGATCAGGTCCGCGATGTCGGGCACGAGGGTGAACGTCGACCGGCTGCCCACTCCGTGCCCGCCGGCCTCGCCGCCCTGCGCGACGACGACGTCCGCGCCGGCGTCGAGGGCCTGCCGGGCCTGGTCGAGCGTGTGGACCTGACAGAACAGCGGTATGCCGGCGGCGCGGATCCGGTCGGCGAAGGGCGCGGGGTCGCCGAAGGACAGCATCACGGCGGCGGGCCGGTGCTCCAGGGCGACATCGAGAAGTCCGGGACGGCGGGCCAGGCTCCAGGTGATGAAGCCGCACCCGACACGGGTGCCGGCCGCCGCGGCCAACTCACCTTTCAGCCACTGCTCGTCACCGTAGCCGCCGCCGATCAGGCCGAGTCCGCCGGCGGCGGTCACCGCCGCGGCGAGCCGGGACCCGGCGACGAAGTCCATGGGGGCGAGTACGACCGGGTGCTCCAGTCCGAAGGCGTGGGTCAGGCGGGTTGTCAACAAGGCGAAGTCCCCTTCATCCGGGCAACGGCCCATCGGCTGTGCGAGGGGCGGTGCGGCGTCAGGGGAAACGGTAGGTTCGCCGGGGTTTCTGATCCAACGATTGCCGGTGATGGGAGCCATCGCCGAAAGAGAACTACCGGACAGCCGACAGGACGGGCGGGCCCGGATCCCCTGCCTGCGCGTGCGTGAGGAACCGCGTCAGGGCGGGCAGGGGCGGTGCGTCGGCCCGCTGGACGAAGACGGTCCGCACGCGGGCCTCCCCGTCCGGCAGGTCGTGCACCTGGACCTGCGCGCGGGCGGTGTGCCGCTCGACCACGGCAGCGGGCAGCAGGCTCACTCCCATACCGGCTGCGACGCAGCCGAGGATGCCGTCCAGCGTCCCCAACTCCATGCAGCGCACGCCGACGGCGCCCCGCGCCTCCAGGATGCTCTCCAGTCGCCGTCGATAGGAGCAACCGGTGCGGAAGACGAGGATCCTGGGGTCGGTCAGCACGGCATCCAGGTCGGTGGCCCGGCGTGCTGTGAGCAGGACGAGGCGCTCCTCGAACACCGGTGTCTCCACCACGTCGGGCTGTCGCACCGGGCCACTGACGAGCGCGCCGTCGAGACGGAACTCCAGTACGTCCCTTACGAGTTGCTCGGTCGGCCCGGTGGCCAGCGACAGGTCGACGCGGGGGCAGTCCTCGGCGAAGGCGGCCAGCACTCCCGGAAGGCGCAGGCCCGCCGTGGTTTCCAGGGCCCCGATCCGCAGCGGTCCACGCGGATCCGTCTCGTCGCCGACGACCTGCCGCGCCTCGTCGACCAGCCTGCCGACGCGTTCGGCGTACGGCAGCAGCCGCTCGCCCACGTGCGTCAGCGCCACGCCCCGGGCGTGCCGCCGGAACAGTGGAGCGCCGAGCTCCTTCTCCAGGGCGTGGATCCGCGCGCTGACGTTCGACTGCACGGTGTGCAGTTCCTGAGCCGCTCTGGTGATGCCGCGCGTGCGCGCGACCGCCAAGAAGACCCGCAGGTCGGACAGTTCCACGTTCCCCTCCACACCGGCCCCGGACGGCCGACAGCAAAACCGGGCCAGGGTACCGCGGTGGCACACAGCCCCGACTTGGAGCAGCTTGTCGACCTGTGCCTGAGCACCTCCGCCCATCAGGCCCCGCCCGCCGCCCGTCCGCGCGACTTCCCCATCAATGGTGTTGCGGATCACGACTTTGCGCCCAGGCAACTTGACAAGGCCAGCTGAGGGACCATCCCGTTTGGCTCAATCGGGCGGGCGGTCACCGCCCTCCGGGGGCAGAATCGATAAGGCGGCTGGCCGGAGCCGATCGCGGGGCAGGCATTGTCGGCGTGCGCGCGCATCACTCCCCCCGCGGAAGCGGAATTCGGGCAAGAAAGCGAAGCGCCACCTGAACCTCAACCGTGCCGAGCAAACGCAAGGGCCGCGGTGGCAGGCTCCACTGAAGGTTCGGACTCCATGACAAGTCCGCGATCTGCGTTGCACGAGAAGACATCGGTACGAGAAGGGTGTTCCTTAATGTACGAGACACTCTCCCGCCTGTTGGTCCAGGAGTTCGGGATCTCGTCGGACCTGGTCCATCCCCGATCAACGGCCCGGGCGCTCGAAATGGACTCGCTGTCGTTGGCGGAGCTGACAGTGATGATCACGGAAAGGACGGGGCTGCGGTTCGACGAAAACGGTGTGACGCTCGACAGTACGCTCGAAGAGATTGCCACGCACTTCGTCCCGTCCGACGCAGGGGCCTCCCCGCACGGGGATTCCACGCCTTCCGTCCTGGACTAGGCGCGGCTGGGTGCCGCTGCGGCATCCTGAACACTCGGTCATTTGGAAACACTTGAGGGAACGCCGCGGTCAGCTGATGGGGCAGACGCTTTCAGTCCTCCGGGCACCGAATTGAACGTGAGTGGCTGGCCCGATGGCCGCGGGACGGGTATTGTCGGAGTGTGTGAGTGCGCCGCTTGCTGCTCGGCATTCAGTGAGAAAAGGAACGGCGACGTGTCGTCCGAGCCGCGTCTACGCGGCGCAGGGGCTGTAGCGACAGACTCCATCTCCATGGGAATTTCGGAGTTCGCAGTTTGTGTCCCAGTGGAAAGTTTCTTCACCACATTCGTGGGCTGCGGGCGGCCACCCAGTCCGTGAAGTGGTGTCGAACCATATCGACAGGATGACCATGACTGGCTGGATCGCTGATACTCCCCTGATCGACGAGTTCGTCTCCCGTCGCGACCTCTATCCCTACTACCACGTCATCGAGGACCGGCCGACGCCGGGTGAGGTCGTCGTCGACGGCATCCGCGCGGTCAACGCAGCCTCGACGGATTACCTCGGGCTTGCCGCCGACTCCGGCGTGCGCGCGGCGGCCTCACAGGCCGCAGCCAAGTACGGCACCTGTTGGACCGGGTCCCCGATGCTCGGCACCGTCGGCCTCCATCGTGAGCTGGAAGAGGAGTTGGCCGACTTCCTCCGCCGCCCCGCGGTCATGCTGACCGTAACGGGATTCCAGGCCAACCTGACGCTGTCCTCCCTTTTCGGCACCGGTCACATGGTGATCGCGGACCAGCACATCCACGCCTCCCTGCTGGAATCGGTCCGCCTCGGACGAGCTGAGTATCGCCGGTTCGGGCACAATGACGTCGCCCATGCCGAAAGGCTCATGCGGACCTCGGTCGACAAGGGAAAGGTCCCCGTCATCGTCACCGAGGGCGCGTTCTCCCTCGGCGGAGACCTCTGCCCGGTTCCGGAACTTGTCGCACTCGCCAAGCGCTACGGCGGCGGCCTGATCATTGACGGTGCGCACGACATCGGTGTGCTCGGTACCGACGGGCGAGGCGCCGGTGAGCACTTCGACGTGGAGGAGGGGATCGACCTCGTCACCGGTACCCTCTGCAAGGCGTTCGGCTCCGTCGGCGGGTTCGTCGCGGGCTCCGTGAAGGCCATCCGCAGCCTGCGCCACTTCGGAAACGCGGCGATGTATTCGGCATCGATGGCACCTGCGTCCGCGGCCGCCGCGTTGGCGTCCGTACGGACGGCTCGCGCCCGGCCCGAACTCCGCGCCGCACTGCGGGATTCGGCTCGACGTCTGCACCGCGGCCTGGCGCAGCAGGGGCACCGTTTGCCGTCCTGGCCGGGCCCCGCGGTCGCGCTGCCGGCGGGGGAGCCCGAACAGGGTCTGAAGACCTTGGAACAGGGCCTGAAGACCTGGCGGGCATTGCTCGAAGCGGGTGTCTATACAGGGGCGTTTCTGCCGCCCAGCGTGGCAGGGGAACGGCTCGTCCTCCGCCTTTCGGTCACGGCCGCGCACACCCCGCAGCAGGTTGACCGGATCCTTGAGGTCGTCGGACGGCTCCTGCCGCCCTGATCCGATGCGGCCGATTCCGCCGAGCTTCGCTCCGGCCGCACCACCGGCGCTGCCGCCCACCGGACCGTCAGGCCAGCAGAAGCGGCGAAGTGCGCGAAGTGCCTGAGCCCCGCCGTTCCGAACCACGCGGCCCAGCTGCTCGCCCCGTAGCGAGTTGCCGGCACTGGCACGTGCCGTCGCGGTCGCCGTAAGAGCATGGGAGACCCGCCGCTCTGCTATCACGTCGCCACGCTCTACCGAAGGGAGCGGACATGCGATGCAAGGCTGCTGTCACGGGCATAGGGATGATCACCCCCGCCGGACTCACCACGGAATCCACCTGGGCCACGGTGTGCCAGGGACAAAGCATGGCTCGCACCGATCCCGACCTGGCCGGGCTCCCCGTGGACATCACCTGCCGGGTCGACGGGTTCGATGCCGACGCCGTTCACGGCAGGCGGTTGGCCCGACGCCTGGACCGCTTCACCCACCTCGCTCTCGCCGCGGCCCAGCAGGCGGCCAGGGACGCCAAACTCGAACCGGGCGCCTGGAACGCTCCCCGCGTGGCCGTCGTCCTCGGCGTCGGTGGCAACAGCATGAACACCTACTTCCGCGAGTTCGAAGTCCTGAGCCAAGGCCACCCGGAACTGGTTTCCCCCCTCGCGCTGCCGCGCAGCGTTCCGAACATGGCTGCCGCCGAGGTTGCCATCGCCCTGGGGGCCCGCGGCCCGAACTTCACTGTTGCCAGCGCGTGTGCCTCCGGTGCCACCGCCCTGGCGGTCGCCGCCGGCCTGGTCACCTCGGGCGCCTGCGACATCGCGCTCGCGGGCGGCGCCGAATCCGGACTCTCGCGGATGACCGTCACCGGTTTCCACCAGATGCACGCCCTCTCACGGCGCACCGACGCTCCTGGACTCGCCTCACGTCCGTTCGACGTCGACCGCGACGGCTTCGTCCTCGCAGAAGGCGCTGCGGTCCTCGTCCTCGAACGCCCTCAACACGCCCTACGTCGCGGTGCCGACCAGCGTGCGCTGCTCTGTGGACATGCCTGCACCTGCGATGCCTACCATCCGGTGGTCCCGCATCCAGAGGGCATCGGCGTCGAACACGCTCTGCGTACCGCGTTGAAGGAGTCGGGCCTGGATTCCCGCGACATCGGGCATGTCAACGCCCACGGCACCTCAACCCCGGTCGGCGATGCAGCCGAGGCACGTGCCCTGCATCGCATCTTCGGCCCGGTGCCGCCCCCCGTCACCGCACCGAAGAGCATTCTGGGCCACTCGCTCGGAGCGGCCGGTGCCATCGAGGCGGCCCTGACCGTCCTCACCCAGCAACACCAGCTCATTCCCCCCACTGCCAACCTCCACCACCAAGACCCCGACTGGGAACTGGACATCGTCACCCAGGCTCCCCGAGCCGCGACCATCAACGCCGCCGTCAGCAACTCCTTCGGCTTCGGCGGGCACAACACCGTCTTGGTGTTCGCCGGTGAATGAGCCATCGGACGGCGCTACCACCCTGCCGGGCGTGAAGTCCGCTGATGCAGGCGTGAAGAACCATGTCGCTCAACGGCGGGTTGTGCCTGGTGACCACCGCTCGGCGCGTACCCCGTCCTTCGACGCGATCCGGAAGAACGTCTCCCGGCCTTCCTGCCACGCGCGCCCCCGCACCAGGACTCCAGGACGTTCCCGTGAGCCCTCCAACCCTCCAGCGCGCCACGGGTGGTGCGTCCGGCCGTTGACTCCGGTGCGGAGACGAGGGCCCCACCCGGACGTGCCCACATGGGTCTCGTGATCCCTTCTCAGGCATCCACTCGACTGGGCCAGTCCCGGTGACAAGCGGGCGGTCACGGGACGCACCCCACCCGGCAAGTCGAGAACGACAGGGCGGCCGGGCTCCTCCCGCCCGTGCCGCGCGCACGACAGGCACGGCTCGATGGCGACGCTCTCGGCCGTGTGGTGAAGTGGGGACGTGACGGACCGCCGCATCCGGCGGCGGGTGCGGGGCCGAGGCAGTCCACGCCGTGCCACCCAGGCGGACGACGGGGCCGGTCGACGGCTCGTCGACCGAATCGCCACGGGCTCCGGAGCTGCCCGCCGGGGTCGACCACGGCCTGCGGGCCGTGGTCGTGGTCGTACACACGGATACCCGAATGCAAGGACCGTATGACGCTCGCGGCCGGGGACCATGGGCTCCGGATGAGCCTGCCCCTCCCCGCGCTTCTGACCACGCGAAGGGAACAGAACTCCAAGGGGATCCAGAGGACTTCACCGTGTCCAACGCCACCAGAACCACCACCGCCGGAAGCCCGCCCCCCGGACCCGGGCTCGGGAAGCGGGCCGACCGTTCCCGGCTCGCCGCTCTCGGACGTCTCCTGGTCCGGCGCCGCGTACGCGTACTGATTGCCGTGCTGCTGGCCGTGGCAGCCGCCGTCCCGATCGGCGGGGGTGTCGCCGACCGGCTGTCCGGCGGTGGCTTCACCGACCCGGCGGCGGAGTCGTCGAAGGCCGAGAAGTTCCTCGCCGAACGCTTCGGATCGGGTGCGCCCAACCTGGTGCTACTGGCCCGCACCTCAGGTTCGGTCGATGACCCGCGGGCCGCGGCCGACGGTCGAGACCTCAGCGCCCGGCTCACCCACGAGCCGGGCGTGCTCTCGGTCGCGTCGTATTGGACGACCCCGCACGCGCTGGCGTCGCCGCTGAGGGCCCGTGACGGGCGCTCGGCGCTGGTGCTCCTGCGGCTGAGGGGCGACGAGGACCGGGTACGGGACATCGCGAAGGACCTGGTGCCCCGTTTCACCGGCCGTCAGGGGGTGCTGAGGCTCTCCGCGACCGGGACCGGGCAGGTGTACGTGGAAGTCCAGAAGCAGAGCGACCAGGATCTCTTCCGGGCCGAAGCGTACGCGGCCCCGGTCATGCTGCTGATCCTGCTCTTCGTCTTCGGCAGTACGGTGGCGGCCGTCCTGCCCCTGCTCATCGGTGTGTGTTCCATCCTGGGCACTTTCGTCGTGCTGAGGGTCCTGTCCGAACTGACCTCGGTGTCCGTCTACGCCGTCAACATCACCACGGCGCTGGGGCTGGGACTGGCCATCGACTACAGCCTGTTCATCGTCACCCGTTACCGGGAGGAGAGGGCGCGTGGCCTGGACACCGCGGAGGCGGTCGCGCAGAGCGTCCGCACGGCCGGGCGCACCGTGCTGTTCTCCGCGCTGACGGTGGCGCTCTCGCTCTCGGCCCTGCTGGTCTTCCCGCTGTACTTCCTGCGCTCCTTCGCCTACGCGGGCGTGGCAGTGGTAGCGCTCTCGGCCATCGCGGCCCTGGTGGTACTGCCCGCGGTGCTCGGACTGCTCGGCCCACGGATCGACGCGCTGGACGTGCGGCGGCTGTTCCGCCGCGGACCGCGACCAGGCGCCGACCACGACACGTTGGCCGGGCCGGCGGCCGGGACCGCGACGGGCGGCTTCTGGCGCCGGCTCGCCACTGCCGTCATGCGGCGGCCGGTGCTGTGTGCGGCCGGAGTGATCACCTTGCTGGTGTTGCTCGGCCTGCCGTTCACCCGGGTCTCCTTCGGCCTCATCGACGACCGGGTCCTGCCCGCCGGCGCGCCCGCGCACCGTACGGCACAGTTCGTGCGGGAGGAGTTCCCGAGCCGTGAGAACTCCGCCCTGTCCGTGGTACTGCCCACCGTCAGTGGCTCCGCCGACCGCGAGCGGATCGCCGCCTACGCCGCCCGCCTGTCGACTCTGCCGGACGTGGCCCGGGTGGACACCGTCACAGGCTCCTACGCCGCAGGACGGCAGGTGGTGGCCGCGTCCGTGGCCTCCTTCGCCGCGGACCATGCCGGCTGGCTGTCCGTGGTGCCCTCGGTCGAGCCGGACTCCTCCGCCGGCGTCGAACTCGCGGAGCGGTTGCGGGCGTACCGCGCACCGGGCCCGGTGCTCGTCGGAGGCGACGGTGCGGAACTCGCGGACACACGTGACGCGCTCGCCGCCCGGCTGCCCGAGGCGGCGCTGATCATCGGTGCCACGACGGTGGTGCTGCTGTTTCTGTTCACCGGCAGTGTGCTGGTCCCGTTCAAGGCCGTACTGCTCAACCTGCTCAGCCTGACCGCGACCTTCGGCGCGATGGTGTACGTGTTCCAGGAAGGCCATCTACGGTCCCTGGTCGGCGACTTCACGGTCACCGGCTCGGTGGATATCTCCATTCCGGTACTGATGTTCTGCGTCGCATTCGGACTTTCCATGGACTACGAAGTGTTCCTGCTTTCTCGGATCAAGGAGGTGTACACCGAGACCGGGGACAACACCCAGGCGGTCGCCGCCGGGTTGGCGCGCACGGGGCGCCTGGTCAGCGCTGCGGCCGTACTCGTCGCCGTCGTCATGCTCGCGCTGGCCACGTCGGGGATCACCTTCCTGAAGCTGCTGGGCGTGGGCCTGGCGCTGGCCGTGCTGCTGGACGCCACGCTGGTGCGCGGCGTGCTGGTGCCGGCCGTGATGAGACTCGCCGGACGGGCGAACTGGTGGGCGCCACCTCCACTGCGCCGCCTCCACCGCAAGCTGGGGTTGTGGCATGCCGGGGATTGATCGTGGCGCCGGCAGGGGGGCGTTGGGGTCATCGTGGGGCGCGAGCAGAGCCCGCCTCGAACGACCTAGAAGAATCCGAGTTTCCTGGGCGAGTAGCTACAGAAGATGTTCTTGGTCTGCTGGTAGTGGTCCAGCATCATCTTGTGGTTCTCGCGGCCGATGCCGGACTGTTTGTAGCCGCCGAAGGCGGCGTGGGCGGGGTAGGCGTGGTAGCAGTTGGTCCACACCCGGCCGGCCTGGATGGCGCGGCCCGCGCGGTAGGCCGTGGAGCCGTCGCGGGTCCAGACGCCGGCACCGAGGCCGTAGAGGGTGTCGTTGGCGATGGTGATCGCCTCGTCGAAGTCGCCGAACGAGGTCACCGCCACGACCGGGCCGAAGATCTCCTCCTGGAAGATCCGCATGTCGTTGTGGCCCTCGAAGATCGTCGGGCGGACGTAGTAGCCGCCCTCCAGCTCGCCGCCCAGTTCGGCCTGGGTGCCGCCGGTGAGGACCTTGGCGCCCTCCTTCTGGCCGATGTCGAAGTAGGAGAGGATCTTCTCCAGTTGGTCGTTGGACGCCTGTGCGCCGATCATGGTGCCGGTGTCGAGCGGATGGCCCTGGACGATCTTCTCGGTGCGGGAGACACCGGCGGCCAGGAAGTCCGCGTAGTGCCCGCGCTGGATCAGCGCACGGGACGGGCAGGTGCACACCTCGCCCTGGTTGAGGGCGAACATGGTGAAGCCTTCGAGGGCCTTGTCCTGGAAGTCGTCGTCCGTGCGGGAGACGTCGTCGAAGAAGATGTTGGGGCTCTTGCCGCCCAACTCCAGTGTCACCGGCCGCAGATGCTCGGACGCGTACTGCATGATGAGCCGGCCGGTGGTGGTCTCGCCGGTGAACGCGACCTTGGCCACCCGGCGGTTGGACGCCAGCGGCTTCCCGGCCTCGACGCCGAATCCGTTGACGATGTTGACGACGCCCGGCGGCAGCAGGTCGGCGATCAGGCTCATCAGGTAGTGGACGGAGGCCGGCGTCTGCTCGGCGGGCTTGAGGACCACGGTGTTGCCGGCCGCCAGTGCCGGGGCCAGCTTCCAGGTCGCCATCAGGATGGGGAAGTTCCACGGGATGATCTGGCCGACCACCCCCAGCGGCTCGTGGAAGTGGTAGGCGACGGTGTCCTCGTCGATCTCCGAGAGGGAGCCCTCCTGGGCGCGGAGGGCGCCCGCGAAGTAGCGGAAGTGGTCGATCGCGAGCGGGATGTCCGCGGCCAGCGTCTCCCGTACGGGCTTGCCGTTCTCCCAGCTCTCGGCGACCGCCAACGCCTCCAGGTGCTGTTCCATCCGGTCGGCGATCCGGTTGAGGACGGCGGCGCGTTCGGCCGCGGGGGTGCGGGCCCAGCCCGGGGCGGCGGCGTGTGCCGCGTCCAGGGCGCGCTCGACGTCCTCGGCCGTGCCGCGGGCGACCTCGGTGAACGACTGGCCGTTGACCGGCGTCGGGTTCTCGAAGTACCGCCCCTGGGCGGGTGCCACGAACTCACCGCCGATCCAGTGGTCGTAGCGGGACTGATAGCTCATCACGGCATCGGTCGAACCGGGGTTCGCATAACGTGCCATCGGTGGACTCCCCATCGCTCGCGCGGCGCGGCCCGCCGCTCCCGTGCGGCGGGCGGTGGGGGGAGGCTAGGGCGGCGGAGGTTGCGCGAACGTTGCACCGTGGTCGTGGGACGCGCCGAACGCCTCCGGCCGTGCCCCGAGCCTGAATTCGGCGCGCAGTCGTACCGCCGCGGCGGCGGGCGCCTGGCGTGCCGGGGAGCGCTCCGGCAGGGCGGCGACCAGGGCCTCGTGGACCTCCAGGTCGTGCTCGCCCCAGGGCGTGCGGGCCCACGCGCGCAGCTGGTCCGGATCGCCGGCGGCGAGCAGGGCGCGGCGCATCCGGTCCTCCAGCGCGGTGCGCAGCCGGCGGATGCCGGGCGCCTCCGAGGAGGGCAGCAGCGGACCGCGGTAGGAGTCGACGGCGGAGCTCAGGTGATGTTGCGTCAAATCCTGTTCTACGGAGGCGAGATCGGTCTCCAGGGGGGTGGTGAGGCGGTACGGGCGGGAGCGCAGCAGTGGGCCGACGAGCGGTCGCAGGCGGGAGAGTTCGGCTCGTAGGGTCACCGGGCGGACCTCGCGCTCGCCGTAGAGCAGGACGGCGAGTTGATCGCCCGTCAGGCCGGCCGGATGGTGGGCGAGCAGCACCATGATCTCGCTGTGCCGGCGGCCCAGGCGCAGCCGTTCGCCGTCGCGTACCAGCAGTGCTTCGTCGCGACCCAGGGCCGTGAGGAAGGCCCCCGGGCGGGTGGGCGGGGCGGCCAGATGGGCTTCCGCGGCGCGGGCGGTCGCCTGGACCAGGGCGAGGCTGTGCGGGCTGGCCAGGTGGTCGCCGCCGGTGATGTCCACCGCGCCCAGCAGCCGTCCGGTCCGCGTGTCGTGCAGCGGGGCGGCGGCGCAGGTCCAGGGCTGCACCCGCCGGTTGTAGTGCTCGGTGGCGAAGATCTGCACGGCGTGGTCGGCGGCGAGCGCGGTGCCAGGTGCGTTGGTGCCGGCGTGGCGTTCGTCCCAGCGCGCGCCGACGACGAAGTTCATCCGCTCGGCGCGGCGCAGCACCCCGCGGTGCCCCTCCACCCATAGGAGCCGCCCCTGCGGATCGCAGACCGCCAGCAGATGGGCCCCGTCCTGGGCGATGCTGCCCAGCAGCTCCCGGATGACCGGCATCGCCCGGGCCAGCGGATGCGCCTCGCGGTAGCCGAGCAGCGCGGCCTCGTCGAGTTCGACGGGGGCGACACCGTCCGGTGCGGCGCGGGCCCGGGCCGAGCGGCGCCAGGAGTCGGCGACCACCTGCCGGACCGGCGGTGCCACCGTCCCGTCGCTGAGAAACGCCTCGTGCGCCCGGCGTACCGTGCGGATGCGTTCGGCCGGATCGGCGCCCGCCTCCATCGCCAGCCAAGGGTTGACCACGCTTCACCTCTCCGATGCGGCTCCTGCCCCGTACGCCCGATGGTGCTCGTACCGGCCGGGGCCGTAAAGCCCGCCTCGGGTGCGCCGGCTCAGTGGCCGCCCGCCCGGAGCCGCAGGCCGTCCGCCACGATCAGGTCCGAGGCCACCAGGGCCTGCTCGGCGGTCACCCGTGTCATGTAGACGAACGGGGGGACGACCGGCGGAACGGGGAGGGCGTCGGGGGTGAAGGTGAGGCAGAGCACCCCCTGGAGGCAGCCGCTGAACCTGGTGAGGTAGAGCGTCACCTCGCCCTTGAGGTGCAACGCATCGGCGTTCAGTCCGAGTTGGGGGCCCCGGGCGTCATGGGTGGTGAGGCGGTAGTCGGTCAGTGAGGCCGCCTTCATGCGCAGGACCATCACCTTCAGGGGGCCGCCGGCGGTCGGAACGGTGGTGACACCGGCCAGGGTGAAGCCCTGCGGGGCGAAGCGGGTGGTGGTCACGGTGGGCGGGGCGGGGGGAGCAGGAGGGGCCGGTGTGCCGTCGGCGGCGGCCCGCTGGGTCGGGCCGCCGAGGGCGGTGAGCAGCGCGAGCGGCAGCCCGACGGCCAGCGCCCTGGTGCCGGTGACGCGCTGGGTCGGCGCCGCGCCCGGTGCGGCCGGCCCCGTCCCCTCCAGGCCCTCCGCGCCCGCCGAACCCTCCGCGCCCTCGGCCCCCTCCGTCCCCCGGTCCGGCGGCGTCCCGGGAGCCGCCCCGCCGTCCGTCGCGCCCCGCGCCGGCGTCCAGCCGAATCCCATCGAGCTTCCCGCGATCCCCAGTCCCATCCCGACCAGGAACCCGCCGAGGTTGGTCGCGGCGAACGAGAGCACCGACAGGATCAGTGCGTTGATGCTCACGTAGTGGTGTGCGGACGGGGCGCACCACAGGAACAGTCCCGCCACCATCAGCGCCAGTCCGATGCCCAGTGCCGCCAGTCCGCCCAGTCCCAGGCTGACCAGCACGGGCAGCGGGGCGAACGGCACCAGCAGCAGTTCGGCGCCGCCCAGCAGGAGCAGCAGGCCGGCCCAGAAAGGCCGGGTCCGGCGCCACCGCCGCAGCGCCGCCCGCCGCGCGGGCCAGGGCAGCACCCGGTCCAGCCGGGCGCCCCACCGGGCTCGGCGCGCGCTCAGAAACACGCCCGGCCGTCCAGGCCGACGCTCACCCGCAGGCCCTTGAGGCGGAAGTTGCCGCCGGTGGCGGACCAGGCATGCGACTTGACGCCGGCCACCTCGATGTCGCCTGCCTGGAGCCCGAACTTCCCCCGCGGGCCCCGCACCCCCGGCACCGAGTCCAGGGTCCCGGCGTCCCGGCCGATCTGTGCGGTGCCGAACCGGGCGTCGCCGACCAGGTCCTCCCCGTCGATGACGAGGTTGTCGGCGCGCACCGGCCCCGCGCCGCCGCCCGCCGTCAGTTTGAACACCACCGTCCCCAACGGGGTCTTCACCCGCGCCGCCTGGCAGATGTCGGTGAGGTGTGCCTGGCCGATGCCCAGCAGGGCGACCGGGTGGCCGTGGTCGTCGGTGTCGCGGTCGGTGTGCACGTACGAGGCGAGACCGTTGCTGGTCAACTTGCCCGAGGCGACCTGGAAGTTGGTGCCGGAGACCGCGAAGGACGCGGCCAGTACGCCCTGCGCCATCACGGTGGCCAGTGCGCCGACGGCGAGGACGGCGGGCACCGCCACCGCCGCGGTCTTCTTCCAGGAGGTCCGCCCTTCGGGCGCCGTGCCGTTCGGTGTGCTCACTGCTTCCTCCCCGGGGCAGTGGTCGAATGCGCGAGGGAAGTGCTCGGTGGAGCTGTCCGCGGTCTCCGCCGCAGACCGGATGCCGCAGGTGACTGGCTGTCATACTGCATAGAAATCCTGGCAGTTGGAGACTAGGGCGGATTTTGAATAAGAGTCAACAGCGCGGACGGACGGCCTCGCGGGAGGCCCGCGGCACCGACCGTTCCCAGGCACGCCGTGCCGAACTGATCGCCACAGGGAAGAAGCTGTTCGCCGACACCTCGTACGACGCGCTGTCCATGGACGACATCGCGCGCCAGGCGGGGGTCGCCAAGGGCCTGATCTACTACTACTTCACCAACAAGCGCGGCTACTACTTGGCGATCATCGAGGACGCGGTGGCGGAGCTGGTCGCGCGCGCCGGCAGCACCCACGACCTGCCGCCCGTCGAACGCGTCCGGCGCACCGTCGACGGCTATCTGCGCTACGCCCAGCACCACCAGGCCGCGTACCGCACGATCGTGACCGGCGGGGTCGGCTTCGACGCGGAGGTGCTGGCCATCCGCGCCCGGGTCCGGGCCCGTCTGCTGGGCACCATCGCGCGGGGTGCCTGGGGCCGGGAGGAGGTCCCGGCGCTCGCCCGCACGGCGCTGACCGGCTGGCTCTCCAGTGTCGAGGGCGTCACCCTCGACTGGATCGAGGAGCAGGAGGTGCCGCGCGAGACGGTGGTGGCGCTGCTGGTGCGGGGACTGGGCGACACCCTGCGCCTGATCGAGGAGTTCGAGCCGGACTGTCCGGCGCCGCCCCGGCCACTGCCCTGACGAGGCGTCAGGCATCGAACTGGCGAAGCGTCGGCGTTGTCCGGCTCGGCCCGGTCGCCTGCTCGCCCGGTCGCACCGGAGCGGGCGGAAGGCCGTCGCCTCCCGCCCGCTCGGTTCCCCCGTTTCCCACGGTGGCTCTCGACGGGGTGGTCGGCCCCGTCCGCGTGGTGTCCGGCGGCTACTTGATGGCCTTGATCAGCTCACCGTCGGGGGTGTCGCCGCTCAGCTCCCAGAAGAACGTGCCGCCCAGTCCCTGGGCGTCCTTGTAGGCCATCTTGCTGCCGATGGTCTGCGGGGTGTCGTAACTCCACCACTGGTCGCCGCACTTGGCGTAGGCGGTGCCGCCCACCGTACCGGTGGCCGGGCAACGGTCCTTGATCACCTTGTAGTCGTCGATGCCCGCCTCGTACTTGCCGGGCGCCGCGCCGGTCGCGGTGCCGCCCGGTGCGTCCTGGGTGACGCCCTGCCAGCCGCGCCCGTAGAAGCCGATGCCCAACAGCAGCTTGTTCGCCGGGACGCCGAGCTTCTTGAGCTTGGCGATGGTGTCGGTGGTGTTGAACCCGGCCTTCGGTATGCCGTTGTAAGACGTCAGCGGGGAGTGCGGGGCGGTCGGGCCCTTGGCGTCCCAGCCGCCGAAGTAGTCGTAGGTCATGGCGTTGTACCAGTCGACGTACTGGGAGGCGCCGCCGTAGTCCGCGGCCTCCATCTTGCCGCCGTCCGAGGCGTCCGCGGTGATCGCCGCGGTCACCAGGCCGTCCTGGCCGAACTTCTCCCGGACCGCCTTGAGCACGCCGGTGAAGGCTTCCCTGCCGCTGGTGTCGCAGGTCAGACCGCAGGCGTTGGGATACTCCCAGTCGATGTCGATGCCGTCGAAGACATCGGCCCAGCGCTTGTCCTTGACCAGGTCGTAGCAGGACTGGGCGAACGCCGCGGGGTCCTTGGCCGCCTCGCCGAAGCCGCCCGACCAGGTCCAGCCGCCGAACGACCACAGCACCTTGAGGCCGGGGTGCAGCTTCTTGAGCTTGCGCAGCTGGTTGAAGTTTCCGCGCAGCCCGTTCGGGTCGTCCCAGGTGTCGGCCTTGCCGTCCACGCTCTGGTCGGCGGTGAACGCCTTGTCGTAGTCGGCGTAGGAGTCGCCGATCGCGCACTTGCCGCCCTGGACGTTGCCGAAGGCGTAGTTGATGTGCGTCAGCCTGGCCGCGGAGCCGGAGGTCTCGACGTTCTTGACCTGGTAGTTGCGGTCGTAGATGCCCCAGTCGGTGAAGTACCCGACGACCTTGTCGCCGGCCGCGGTGGGGGCGCCGGATGGCGAGAAGGGGTGCCGCGCAGCGGCTCCGGCGGGGGCGGTGGTGGGCGACGGGCGGGCGGAGGCGGAACCGGCGAGCAGGGTGCCGGCCAGGGCCGCGGTACACAGTGCCGTCGCGGCGGCGATCAGCTTGCGTGGCGTGCGCATCCGATGCGCTTTGGGCATGTCTTCTCCTCGGAGGGGGACGAGGGCGGAGCATGGCGGCGTTCCGGTCGACATGCCTGCCGATTTGGCATGTACGCGCGGAGCGTTGCAGGAGAAGGTAGAAGGACTAGACCAGTGAGTCAATGGTTCGGACCAATTTGCCGACGGTCCCGCCCGCACTGCCCGGAACTGCCCGGAACTGCCCGGAGATCGATGATCGACCCGTGACGCCGGGCCGCCGATCGGGCATACTCCTACCGCCACAGCCGCAGGTCATCGCCTTCCGCGATCCGGAACGCGATCATCGGCGAGGCACGACGGAAACCCGGCGCCGCCGCCTTACCCCATGCGCGCGTCGCCGCAGCGCCCGAGAGGGAGGAGAGCGCCGCCATGACCGAGTACGTCCCCCCGCCGGTGGACCGCAGGCTGCCCACCGAGGAGGCCCGCGACCTGATGGCCCTGGTACGGGAGCTCGCCGAGCGCGAGATCCGGCCAACCGCCGCCGAGGAGGAGGAAGCCGGCCGTTTCCCGCGCGCCCTGTTCACCCTGCTCTCCGAATCCGGCCTGCTCTCGCTGCCCTACGCCGAGGAGTTCGGTGGCGGCGACCAGCCCTACGAGGTCTACCTCCAGGTCCTGGAGGAGCTCGCGGCCGCCCGGCTCACCGTCGGCCTCGGCGTCAGCGTGCACACCCTGGCCTGCCACGCGCTCGCCGGATTCGGCACCAAGGAGCAGCGCGCCGAGCACCTTCCGGCCATGCTCGGCGGCGGCCTGCTCGGCGCCTACTGCCTGTCCGAGCCGGCCGCCGGCTCCGACGCCGCCTCCCTGACCACCCGCGCCACCCGCAGCGCCGGGGGCACCTCCGACTCGAGCGGAGCCGAGAGCGGGGGATCGTGGACCCTGGAGGGCACCAAGGCGTGGACCACCCACGGCGGGGTGGCCGACTTCTACACCGTGCTGGCCCGCACCGGCGACAGCGGCCCGCACGGCATCACCGCCTTCCTGGTGCCCGGTGACGCCGAGGGCCTCACGGCCGCCAAGCCCGAGCGCAAGATGGGCATGAAGGGCTCGCCGACCGCGCAGCTGCACTTCGACCGCGTCCGGGTGCCCGACTCCCGCCGGATCGGCGAGGAGGGCCAGGGCTTCACCATCGCGCTCTCGGCCCTGGACTCCGGCCGCCTCGGCATCGCCGCCTGTGCCATCGGCGTCGCCCAGGCGGCGCTGGACGAGGCGCTCGTCTACACCGCCGACCGCCGCCAGTTCGGCCGCCCGATCGTCGACTTCCAGGGCCTGCGGTTCATGCTCGCGGACATGGCGACCCAGGTGGAGGCGGGCCGCGCGCTGTACCTCAATGCCGCCCGGCTGCGCGACGCCGGACTGCCGTTCTCCAAGGAGGCGGCGATGGCCAAGCTCTTCTGCACGGACACCGCGATGAAGGTCACCACCGATGCCGTCCAACTCCTCGGCGGCTACGGCTACACCCTCGACTTCCCGGCCGAGCGCTATATGCGCGAGGCCAAGGTCCTCCAGATCGTCGAGGGCACCAACCAGATCCAGCGGATGGTGATCGCCCGGCACCTGGCCGGACCAGAGTCGCACTGAGCCACCACCGGGGCGGGGCCGGGCGGCGCCCCGCCCCGCCGGCCTGCCCGCGGACGTCGCCGGCGCCACCCCGAACCGCCGGGCATCGCCCGGCCGTTGCGCGATCCGGCGGATTGCCGTCGTGCATATACCTCCCAACTCGCCCTATTAGGTGGCGGGTTGGAGCGCCCTTGACGGGTGTCCCCGTGGCCCAGTGGTGCCGGTCGGCCGGGCGTCCGTCATGCCGCGTCGGACGGGCGCGGCGGTACCGACGACGGGCGACGACGGCGGACACCGCCGGATCGTGGTCCCGCGATGCCCGGAGTGCGGCCGGACTGTGGCCGCCCGACGCGATCTGACGTACCGTCAATTTCCCGTTTCCCGGGGTTCCGCCGTCCGACCGCGCCCAGGAGGGCCCGTGACCGACCGTCCGATCGCGCTCGACGAATACCCGATCCACCAGGCCCCGCTCTCCATGCGGCAGGTGGCCACCAGCGACCGCAACGCCTACGACCGCTGCATCTTCCACGTCCTGGACCACAGCGGCCGCGCCCTGCTCATCGCCGGCCTCGGCGTCTACCCCAACACCGGCGTCATCGACGCCTACGCCACCCTCCGCCTCGGCGACCGGCTGCACGCCGTCCGGGCCTCCGACGCCCTCACCGACGACCGCATGGCGCTGACCGTCGGCCCGCTCACCATCACCGTCGAGGAACCGCTGCACCGCCTCCGGCTCACCTGCGACCCCGAACCTTCCGCCGCGCTCCCGGCTTCCGCCCCGGCCTTCGGCCGGGAGGTGCCCCCAGAGCCGGGAGGTGCCCCCACCGCCGACGGCCTCTCCTTCGACCTGACCTGGACCGCGTCCTTCCCCGCCGTCTGGGAGCCGCACCACACCCAGCACCGCGGTGGCCGGCTGATCCTGGAGGGCCGCCGCTTCGTCCAGGCCGGCACCTGCACCGGCACGATCCGGGCGGCCGGCGAGCGGCTCACCGTCACCGCGGGGGAGTGGACCGGTACCCGGGACCGCAGCTGGGGCGTGCGCCCGATACCCGGCGAGGACGGTGGCCGGGCCGCCGCCGAGACGCCGACCGAGGGGTTCCACTGGATCTGGTGCCCGGTCCGTTTCGACGACCGGTTCGTCATGGTCATCATGCAGGAGGACGCCGACGGCCACCGCACCCTCAACGAGGCGCTGCTCGTCCGCGACGGCGCCCCCGACCGCCAACTCGGCTGGCCGTACGCCGACATCAGCTACCGCCCCGGCACCCGCCACCCCGAACGCGCCGTCCTCCACCTCACCGACCCCGCCCGCAAGCCCCTCGATCTCACCGCCGAGATCCTCACCTCCTCGCCGCTCGCCCTCGGCGCCGGCTACCCTCCCCCGAGCTCTCAACTCCGTTCGAGCAGGGGGGACCCCCATGCCGACGACTGGCAGCACGGCACCTGGCGGGGCCGCGGTTGGATCGACCGTCGCGTCTACGATCTGTCCGATCCGGCCGCCCACCCCCACACCGCCTACGGCGTCACCGACCATGCCGCCCGCTTCACCCTCGACGGCCGCACCGGATACGGCATCTTCGAGCACGGCAGCTTCGGCCGCCACGACCCCAGCGGCTTCACCGGCTACGACTCCGTGGCGCCCGACCGCGCCCGGCGCCCCGGGCAGGCGGCCCGATGACCACCGCGCCCCGCCCCCGCACCACCACCCGCGACCCGGAGGACCTCACCCGGCGGCTCACCGCCTGGCTCGCCCCCCGGCTCCCGGGCGCCCGCGTCACCGGGGTCACGGTGCCCGCCTCCAACGGCATGTCCAGCGAGACCCTGCTCTTCGACCTCGACCGCACGGGGCCCGTTCCCGCCGGGCCCCCGACCGCGCCCGAGCAGGGAGAGGTCCCCGCCTCCTGCGCCCTCCGGCTCGCCGCGGACCCCGCCGCGTACACCATCTTCCCGCGCTACGACATGCCCCGGCAGTACCGCACCATGCGCCTGGTCGCCGACCGCACCGACCTGCCGGTGCCCCGGACCCTCTGGCTGGAGGAGGACCCCGCGCACCTCGGCGCGCCGTTCTTCGTCATGGCCCGCGCCGCCGGCCGCGTACCGCCCGACGTCATGCCCTACACCTACGAGGGGAACTGGCTGCACGACGCCACCGACGCCGAACGCGACCGGCTGGAGGCCGCGAGCGTCGCCGTCCTCGCCCGCCTGCACGACCAACTCCCGGCGGAGGCGGCGGAGTTCCTGGCGCTCCCCGGATCCGGCAGCCCGCTGCGGCGCCACGTCGACGCCCAACACGCCTACTACACCTGGGTCGTCGACGGCCTCCCGCGCTCCCCGCTCATCGAGCGCGGCTTCGCCTGGCTCGCCGACCACTGGCCCCAGCACGCCGAAGGCACCGTACTGAGCTGGGGCGACGCCCGGATCGGCAACATCGTCTACGACGGCTTCGAGCCGGCCGCGATCCTCGACTGGGAGATGGCCGCCCCCGGCCCCCGTGAACTGGACCTGGGCTGGATGATCTACCTCCACCGCTTCTTCCAGGACCTCACGGAGAGCAGCGGCCGGCGCGGCCTGCCCGACCTGCTGCACCGCGACCGCGTCGAGAGCCGCTACGCCGCACTGACCGGGCACCGGCCGCGCGCCATGGAGTTCCACACCCTCTACGCGGCCCTGCGGCACGCCGTCGTGATGCTCAGAGTGGCCTACCGCCAGGTGCACTTCGGCGAGGTGCCGGTGCCGGACGACCCCGACGGGCTGATCCTGCACCGGGACACCCTGGAGGCGATGCTCGCCGGCCGCTACTGGTGAGCGGCCGGCCGGCGGACGTCAGACCCGGCGGCGCGAGCGCGGCACCCGGGCCGACCGCTCACCCGGCCCACAGGGGTGCGAGAACGGCTGGCGGCGCCAGTCCAGCCCCTCGGGCAGCGTCAGCAGGACGGCCGCGTCCTGCTCGTGAGCGTCCCTCATGTCGTCGGTGTCCGCCGCGTCCGCCGCCGGCCGGCCGGAGCCCTGGCACACCGTCAGCGCGAACGGGTCCCAGGACGAGGGGCACAGCGCGTGCTCCGGCAGGGTGTCCTCGTCCGCCAGCAGCGCGATCGGCTGCCCGCAGTCCGGGCAGGTCACACGGTAGATCTCGTAGGTGTCGAAGGGATCGTCCGCACAATCCTCGACCGGGAAACCGGAACTGTCGCCCTCCTGGGCGCCGACGTCGGCCGCGGCGGAGTCCTGCTTGAGGCGTCGCATGATGTCCATCCCCCTCGGGTGGGCCACTCGGACCGCTGCTTCGTTCGTGTGACCGGCGGTCTCGGCCAACACCAGCAATGCCCTTCATGCCGGGCGCATAATCGCCGGCGCCTTGCGGAGCCTGCGCCACCGGTGTGGCGTTCCTCACACGGGGCGGTGCTCGGGTGCTCGCGGTATGCCGCGCGCTGCGCGCACGCGCCCGCGCACAGTAGGTTGAACGGGTGGAGGAGTTGGACCGACAAATCGTGGATCTGCTCGTCAAGGACGGGCGGATGAGCTACACCGACCTGGGCAAGGCCACCGGCCTGTCCACCTCGGCGGTGCACCAACGGGTGCGCCGCCTGGAGCAGCGCGGCGTCATCCGCGGCTATGCCGCCATCGTCGACCCCGAGGCGGTGGGCCTGCCGTTGACCGCCTTCATCTCGGTCAAACCCTTCGACCCCAGCGCCCCGGACGACATCGCCGACCGGCTCGCCGAGGTCCCCGAGCTGGAGGCGTGCCACAGCGTCGCCGGCGACGAGAACTACATCCTCAAGGTCCGGGTCGCCACCCCGCTGGAGCTGGAGCACCTGCTCACCCGCATCCGCAGCCTGGCCGGCGTCTCCACCCGCACGACGGTGGTCCTCTCCACCCCCTACGAGGCCCGCCCGCCGCGCATCTGACCCGGCCGGGAAGCGACCCCCGGGGGTCGGGCGCCCCCGGGCAGGGGCGAAACTGTCCGGTATGAGCGAGCGCAACCCGGGCAGTTCCGAACAGCACCCCTCCCGCACCGTCCTTCTGCGGGGCGGTGAGGTGCACAGCCCCGCCGACCCCTTCGCCACCGCGATGGTCGTCGAGGGCGACCGGATCGCCTGGGTCGGGGAGGAGGGGGCCGCCGACTCCTTCGCCGACGGCGTCGACGAGATCGTCCACCTCGACGGCGCACTGGTCACCCCGGCGTTCACGGACGCACATGTGCACACCACGGCCACGGGGCTCGCACTCACGGGCCTGGACCTCGCCGGCGCCGCCACCCTCGCCGACGCGCTCGCCCGGATCCGCAGCCACGCCGCCGGCCGCCCCGCCGGGGCCGTCCTGCTCGGCCACGGCTGGGACGCCAGCGCCTGGCCCGAAGGCCGCCCGCCGTCCCGCGCCGAACTGGACGCCGCCGCCGGCGGCCGTCCCCTCTACCTCACCCGTGTCGACGTGCACTCCGCGGTCGTCACCACCGCCCTGCTCGACCTGGTCCCGGGCATCCGCGACCGGTCCGGGTTCCACCCCGACGCCCCCCTGACCGGCGACGCCCACCACGCCGTACGGGCCGCCGCGTACGCCACCGTCGGCCCCGCCCAGCGCGCCGATGCCCAGGCCGCCGCGCTGGCCCGGGCGGCCGCGCTCGGCATCGGCACCGTCCACGAGTGCGCAGGCCCGGAGATCTCCAGCGAGGACGACTTCACCGCGCTGCTCGCCCGGGCCGCCGAGGGCACCGGCCCCCGGGTCGTCGGCTACTGGGCCGAACTCATCGCATCCGCAAAGGAAGCCGACCGGATCCGCGAGCTCGGCGCCCACGGCGCCGCCGGCGACCTCTTCGCCGACGGCTCCCTCGGCTCGCACACCGCCCACCTGCACGCCCCCTATGCCGACGCCGCCCACACCGGCACCGCCCACCTCGACGCCGACGCCGTCGCCGCCCATGTCGCCGCCTGCACCGAGGCCGGCATCCAGGCCGGTTTCCACGCCATCGGCGACGCCGCCCTGACCGCGGTCACCGAGGGCGTCCGGGCCGCCGCCGAGCGGGTCGGCACGGCCCGCGTCCGCGCCGCCCGGCACCGCGTCGAGCACGCCGAGATGCTCACCGACGCCACCGTCGCCGCCTTCGCCGACCTGGCCCTGACCGCCTCCGTGCAGCCCGCCTTCGACGCGGCCTGGGGCGGCCCGGACGGCATGTACGCCGCCCGCCTCGGCACCGACCGGGCCGCCGGCCTCAACCCCTACGCCGCCCTGCTCAGGGCCGGCGTCCCGCTCGCCCTCGGCTCCGACAGCCCGGTCACCCCGCTCGACCCCTGGGGCACCGTGCGCGCCGCCGTCTTCCACCGCACCCGCGCCCACGGCATCTCCGCCCGCGCCGCGTTCACCGCCCACACCCGCGGCGGCTGGCGCGCGATCGGCCGCGACGACGCCGGCGTCCTGGCGCCCGGCGCCCCCGCCGACTACGCGGTCTGGCGGACCGGGGACCTGATCGTCCAGGCACCCGACGAGCGCGTCGAGCGCTGGTCCACCGACCCCCGCTCCGGCACCCCCGGCCTGCCCGATCTCACCCCCGGCAACGGCCTCCCGCAGTGCCTGCGCACGGTCGTCGGCGGCCGGACGGTTTTCGACCGGCCGATCGAGTGACATCGCGGGTGCCGGTGGTGCCGGGCACGGTGCCCGAACCTCCCTGCCCCACCTGGGAAGGCTCGGCACTGACCTGGGACGACGCGAAAACGACGCAGGCGGAGCGACTGTTGACAGCAGGCGCCGGTCGGCCGGTAGGTTCGGCCGAGTCCACCACAGGACGTCCGACCGGGAGACCTCCGCGCAGCCGTCGAACGCAGCTGGGCCATGGGGCGGCGAGCCATCCGGCACACCGCCACTGGGAGCCAGGTCCAGCGCCAGGGCGATGGCGAGGTCGGTCGGCAGGTGCGACCCGGGTGGGGCCCGGCGCTCAGTAGACAACGGCTCTCGGTCGACCCGCAGCCAGCGGGCCCCAGGCCGGCCCGAAGGGCGCCGGGCCCTGATCCGCACCTTGCGAACCCCGACGCTCCGGCACCGCGCCGCTTCGCCCCGCCTGCTCCTCGTCCGCTCTCCGTAGCGGTCCGTGCACGGTCCCGCACCCCGCCCCCGCACCTGCGGCCCTCCCATGTACGGTCAGCTGACTACCGGACGACCTGCAGGAAGGCCCGCGACCGTGTCATCGGGTTCCGACACCACCGCCGCAGCCGCGCGCGGCACCGCGCCCGACGGCCCGGTGCCGTCCGCGACGAACGGCGACCGCCGCCCCGGCCGCGCCCGCCGGCTGGCCGCCCTGGCCCGCCGAGAGGCGCCTCGCACCGCCCTGGCGGCCGTCGCCGGCATCGCGCTGGGCCTGGCCTTCCCGCCGTACGGCCTGTGGCCGCTGTCCCTGGTCGCGGTGGCCGCGCTGTCGCTGCTGACCCGTGGCCGGCGGGCCCGCCAGGGCGCCTGGACCGGCTTCGCGTTCGGGCTGCCGTTCTTCCTCGTCCTGCTCAAGTGGCTGCACGTGGTCGGCTGGGACGCGGTGGTGGGGCTGTCCGTCGCCGAGGCGCTCTTCGTGGTGCTGCTGGGCGCGGGGCTGGCGCTCACCTCCCGGCTGCCCGGCTGGCCGCTGTGGGCCGCGTGCCTGTGGGTCGCCCAGGAATGGGCCCGGGACCGGCTGCCGTTCGGCGGCTTCCCCTGGGGGCGGCTGGCGTTCGCCAACACCGGCTCGCCGTTCACCCCGCTCGCCGCGCTCGGCGGTGCCCCGCTGGTCACCTTCGCGGTCGCGCTGGCCGGTGCGCTGCTGGCCGGCTGCGCGGTCGGCCTGTGGGGGATGCGCCGGGGCGGCGGCCCGCGCGCCCTGGTCCGGACGCTGGAGGCGTTCGGACTGGCTGCCGCGGTCACCCTGGCCGGCCTGGCCGTCCCGGTCCCCACCAAGGCCGACGACACGGTCCGGATCGCCGTGGTGCAGGGCAACGTCCAGCAGCCCGGCATGGACTTCCTGGGCCGCCCGATGAAGATCCTGGACAACCACGCCAGGGCCACCGAGAAGCTCGCCGACGACGTCCGCCACCACCGGGTGCCCAAGCCGGACCTGGTCATCTGGCCGGAGAACTCCTCCGACCTGGACCCCTTCCAGTACCCGCAGGCGTACGACCGGATCGAGGAGGCGGTGCAGGCGATCGGCGTGCCCGTCCTGGTCGGCGCGCTGGTCGACCATCCGACGAAGCCGGGCTACGTCTTCAACGAGGGCATCGTCTGGGATCCGAAGACCGGCCCGGGGGCCTCGTACACCAAGCAGCACCCGGTGCCGTTCGGCGAGTACGTGCCGTTCCGGGAACAGCTCAGCAAGATCATCACGCGGTTCCAGCGGGTGCCCCGCGACTTCTACCCCGGCGACCACACCGGCCTGCTGAAGGTCGGCCCGGCCGAGCTCGGCGACGTCATCTGCTTCGAGGTCGCCTACGACGAGATCGTCCACGACACCGTCCGCGCGGGCGCCCGGGCCCTCGTCATCCAGACCAACAACGCCACCTACGGGCGCACCGGCCAGCCCGAGCAGCAGCTGGCGATGTCCAAGTTGCGGGCCGTCGAGCACGGCCGGGCCGTGGTCACCGCGGCCACCAGCGGGATCAGTGCGGTGGTCGCCCCCGACGGGACCGTTACGCACCAGATTCCCGAATTCACCCAGGGTGTGGTCTCGGCGCGCATCCCACTGCGCGACGAAACGACGCTCGCCGACCGCGTTGGCGCGGCTCCCGAGTGGCTCCTCGCTATCGTGGGCCTCCTGTCCTGCGGGGCCGCCGTCATCGCCGGCCGGCGCGGGCGTACGAAGGACGAGAAGGGACAGCAGTGACAGACGGTCAGCGGCAGTACGGTCCGCTCGGCACCACGTTGGTGATCATTCCGACGTACAACGAGGCGGAGAACATCAAGCCGATCGTCTCGCGGGTGCGGTCCGCCGTCCCCGAGGCACACGTCCTGATCGCGGACGACAACAGTCCGGACGGCACCGGCAAACTCGCCGACGTACTGGCCGCCGAGGACGACAAGGTCCACGTCCTGCACCGCAAGGGCAAGGAAGGACTGGGCGCCGCCTACCTCGCGGGCTTCCGCTGGGGCATCGAGCAGGGTCACGGCGTGCTGGTGGAGATGGACGCCGACGGCTCCCACCAGCCCGAGGAGCTGCCCCGGCTGCTCACCGCCCTCAAGGGTGCCGACCTGGTGCTCGGCTCGCGCTGGGTGCCCGGCGGCCGGGTGGTCAACTGGCCCAAGCACCGCGAGATCCTCTCCCGGGGCGGCAGCACCTACTCCCGGCTGATGCTGGACGTCCCGATCCGCGACGTCACCGGCGGCTTCCGGGCCTTCCGGGTGGAGACGCTGCAGGGCCTGGGTCTGGACGAGGTGGCCTCCCAGGGCTACTGCTTCCAGGTCGATCTGGCCCGGCGCGCGGTCCAGTCCGGCTTCCACGTCGTCGAGGTGCCCATCACCTTCGTCGAACGGGAGCTGGGCGACAGCAAGATGAGCCGCGACATCGTCGTGGAGGCGCTCTGGCGGATCACCGCCTGGGGCATCGGTTCCAAGGTGAGCAGGATCCGCGGTCGCTGACCCCGGTTCGGAACGGGCCAGGCACACTGGTGGCATGACGTTCGGAGCCACGCCGCCACCGCCCGGTCCCCGCCCACCCCGTTCGCGCGTCCGCCGGTTCGCGCCGTTGGGCGTCGCCGCCTGGATGGTGCTGGAGATCTGGCTGCTGACGCTGGTCGGCGGCGCCACCAACGGCCTGACGGTTTTTCTGCTGCTGCTCGCGGGGGTGCTCGCCGGCGGCGCGGTGATCAAGCGGGCCGGCCGCCGTGCCTGGCGCAACCTCACCGGCGCCCTGCAGACCGGCGGCGCCCCCGGGGCGCCCCGTGAGAACGGCTCCGCCGGCACCGGCAACACCCTGCCGATGATCGGCGGGCTGCTGCTGATGGTGCCCGGCCTGCTGTCGGACGTGCTCGGGCTGCTCTGCCTCTTCCCGCCGACCGGCCGGCTGATCCTGCGCCGCGCCGACCGGCTGCTGACCCGGCCGGGCGGCTTCGGCGCCGGTTCCTTCGGCGACGTCTACCAGCAGGCGCGCGGTGACATGAGCGGCTGGCGCCGCGGGCACCGCCCGGACGGCAAGGTCGTCCAGGGCGAGGTGATCCACCCCGACGACCCGCCGGCCACCCGACGCCAGGACCCGCCGCTCACCCGCTGAACGCGGCCGCCCCGTTGACCACGTCCGCGCGGGCACCGCGCGGACACGGCAAGGGCCGGTGCCACCGTGGGTACGGTGGCACCGGCCCTTGTGTGCCGCTGTGCTCGATCCGCCTCGTCAGGCGGACTTGCGGTTGGTGTCGCGCGGATGCACGGCGATGTTCATGGTGCCGGAGCGCAGGACTGCCAGCCGCTCGGCCAGCACCTCCTCGAGCTCCTCGCGGGTCCGCCGCTCCATGAGCATGTCCCAGTGCGTACGCGCGGGCTTGCCCTTCTTCTCCTCAGGACCATCCCCATCCACCAGGAGCGAGGGTGCGCCGCACACCTTGCACTCCCACTCCGGCGGAATCTCGGCCTCAACCGAGAACGGCATCTCGAATCGATGTCCGTTCTGGCATGCGTACTCCACCGCCTGGCGCGGGGCCAGGTCGATGCCGCGGTCGGTCTCGTAGCTGGTCACCACGAGGCGCGTGCCGCGGAGAGCTCGCTCACTCATGAATCGTGCCTCCCGGGCTTGTCGCCCACAGGACAGGTGTCGCTGTCGTCGTCATCCGGTCAACGTCCGGTCGGCGGTGAAGATTCCCGTCATCGGGACATGCGTCGCCTGCGTCGCCCGTCGTGCCGCCCCTTGTTGTACCCACCAACGCCCGGTTTGTCACATCTGGCAGCAGATGTCACCCAGCGCCTCAAGGAGTTGAGCGCGCAGTAACGGTCCGCCTGGTGAGTCAAAGGCGTACACTACCGCCCCGCACCCTGAAGGGCTAAATCCGGTCAGGTTCCGGATTGCCGCCCGCCGCGCCCGCCTTCGGCATCTCCCGGTCGGCCGGTACGCGATCCCGCACACCGGCGGCCCCGGCCGGCTCGCCCCGTCGCTCGTCTCCTGCGCGGAAAGGTACTCCGCCCCCGCGCCCCGTGGGATCGGCGCGAAGCCGCGAGATCGGTGACGCTGCCCGGTGAAATCGGTGCCGGGGCCCGATGAGCCGGCCGCGGATCCGCCCTAGGCCCAGCAGCCCCGGTCGGTCAGTACCGTGCGCAGTGTTTCGACGCGGTCGGTCATGATGCCGTCGACGCCCAGGTCCAGCAGGGCCCGCATCCGGTCGGCGTCGTTGATCGTCCAGACGTGGACCTGTAGGCCCAGCGTGTGCGCGGCGCGCAGGAAGAGGGGATCGACGACGCGGATCCCGGACTGCCGCTCGGGGACCTGGACGCAGACCGCGCTGCGCCGCACCGCCGCACCCAGGAGCCGGTCCAGCGGCAGCGCCCCGCGCCCGTAGGAGCGCAGCCGCAGCCCGGCCACCCCGCGGATGCCCAGCGAGCTGGCCATCCGGCCGCCGGCCAGCCGCTGCGCCCGGGCCACCCGCGCCTCGGAGAACGAGCCGACGCACACCCGGTCCCAGGCGCCGGTGCGGCGCAGCAGGGCCAGCAGCGGCTCCAGCGCACCCTCGGCCTTCAGGTCGACGTTCCACCGTGCGTCGGGGAACTCCTCCAGCAGCTCCTCGAACAGCGGCAACGGCTCCCGGCCGGCGACCCGGGCCCGGCGGACCGCCCGCCAGGGGAGGTCCGCGATGGCGCCGCCGGAATCCGTGACGCGGTCCAGCGTCGCGTCGTGGAACGCGACCAGGGCGCCGTCCGAGGTGGCATGGACGTCGGTCTCCAGATAGCGGTAGCCGAGGTCCACCGCACGGCGGAAGGCGGCGGCGGTGTTCTCCAGGCCGTCCGCGGCCCCGCCGCGGTGGGCGAAGGGCAGCGGGCCGGGGTGGTCGAGATAGGGATGGCGCAGGGGTATCGCAGGGGTCACTCCGGCAGTATCGCGCGCTCCGGTGACGGCTCGGGGGAGCGGGCCACCACGGTGGACGGCCGCTCGGGCAGCCCCTTGATTGCGAACCGGCGCAGGAAGAACTGCGCCAGCGGCCCGATGGCCAGGGCGTAGGCCACGGTGCCCACCCCGAACGAGCCGCCGAGCGCGAAGCCCACGGCCAGCACGGTCACCTCGATGCAGGTCCGCACCAGCCGGATCGGGCGGCCGGTGCGGACGTGCAGGCCGGTCATCAGGCCGTCGCGCGGCCCCGGGCCGAAGCGCGCCGTGATGTAGAGGCCGGTCGCGGCGCCGTTGAGGAGGATCGCGGCGGCCAGCAGCGGGATGCGGACGGCCAGCGGCCCCACCGGGGGGACGAGGTCCAGCGTCGCGTCCATGACGAGCCCGAGGATCACCACGTTCGAGATCGTGCCCAGGCCGGGGCGCTGCCGCAGCGGGATCCACAGCAGCAGGATCAGCGCGCCGGCGACGATGGTGACGGTCCCGATCGTCAGCCCCGTATGGCGGGCTATGCCCTGGTTGAGCACGCTCCACGGCTCCAGGCCCAGCCCGGCGCGGACCATCAGGCCCATGCTCACGCCGTAGAGCACCAGCCCCGTATAGAGCTGTACGAGTCGGCGCGGCAGATGCGGCCGCCCGGGGCCGGACCCCTGGGTGATGGACACGACGTTTCCCCCTCATGGCAGGATTGGACTGGTGCATGCCACCATGTGGCATGCACGGGCTCGGCAAGTAGAGCCAATTCGAGGAAGGTGGACTGATCTTCATGGCGCAGTGGACTTCCGCGGTAGGGGCGCCGCAACTCGCCCGGCTGCTCCGGTCGCAGGACCCGCGGGCCGCCGAACTCACCGCGAACGGGCGGAAGTTGCCCGCCTATCGCAGCCTGGCCGACGGCGTCCGCCGGCTCGTCCTCGAAGGCCGGGTGCCGGTCGCCGCCCGGCTCCCCGCCGAGCGCGAACTGGCCGCCGCGTTCGGCGTCAGCCGCACCACCGTCGCCGCCGCCTACGAGGCGCTGCGCGCCGAGGGCTTCCTGGAGTCCCGGCGCGGCTCGGGCAGTTGGACCGCCGTCCCGGCGGGCAGTCCGCTGCCCACCCGCGGCCTGGAACCGCTCCCGCCGGAGGCCGCGGGGTCGATGATCGACCTCGGCTGTGCCGCCCTGCCGGCCCCCGAGCCCTGGCTCACCCGGGCCGTCCAGGGCGCCATGGCCGACCTGCCGCTCTACGCCCACACCCACGGCGACTACCCGGCCGGCCTGCCCGTGCTGCGGCAGGCCCTCGCCGACCGCTACACCGCCCGCGGCATCCCCACCATGCCCGAGCAGATCATGGTCACCACCGGCGCGATGGGCGCCGTCGCCGCGATCTGCCGCCTGTGCACCGGACCCGGCGAACGGGTGGCCGTCGACTCGCCCTCCTACGCCAACATCCTCCAGCTGATGCGCGACGCCGGGGCCCGGCTCGTCCCGGTGGCCCTCGGCGAGCGGCTGGCGGGCTGGGACATCCCGGTCTGGCGCCAGGTGATGCGGGACGCCGCGCCCCGGATGGCCTATGTCGTCGCCGACTTCCACAACCCCACCGGCTCCCTCGCCACCGAGGACCAGCGCCGCCGCCTGGTGGACGCCGCGCGCTCGGCCGGCACCCTGCTCGTCGTCGACGAGACCATGACCGAGATCGTGCTCGACCCGGAGGCCGAACCGCCCCGCCCGGTCTGTGCGTTCGACCCGGCCGGCAGCGCGGTGATCACCGTCGGCTCGGCCAGCAAGGCGTTCTGGGCCGGGATGCGGATCGGCTGGGTGCGGGCCGCGCCCGACCTCATCCGCAGCCTGGTCGCCGCCCGCGCCTACTCCGACCTCGGCTCGCCCGTCCTCGAACAGCTCGCCATCGCCTCCCTCTTGGAGAGCGGCGGCTGGGAGGAGGCCGTCGGGATCCGCCGGCAGCAGGCCCGGGAGAACCGCGACGCGATCGTCGAGGCGCTCCACCGGCACCTGCCCGACTGGGAGTTCAGCGTGCCGCGCGGCGGCCTGACCCTCTGGGCCCGTACCGGCGGGCTGTCCGGTTCGCGGATCGCCGAGGCGGGGGAGCGGCTCGGGGTGCGGGTCCCCTCCGGGCCGCGGTTCGGCGTCGACGGCGCCTTCGAGGGCTTCGTCCGGCTGCCGTTCACGGTCAGCGGCGCGGTCGCCGAGGAGGCCGCGGTCCGGCTGGCCAGGGCGGCCCGGCTGGTGGCGACCGGGGCGCCGGTGGAGTCGGAGCCGCCGCAGGCGCTCGTCGCCTGAGCGGGGTCAGTCGCCGGTCACCGGTGCCGCGTCGGTGTGCTTGTCGAAGGACACCGGCCGGACCGCGTCGTCGGCCGGCTCCGCGTCGTCCGCCGGCAGCTCGTCGTGCGCCGGCAGAGCACCCTCCGCGGGCAGGCCGCTGTGCTTCGGCAGCAGCTCCAGGACGGCCTGCCGGTGGGCCTCGCAGCCGGCCTCGTCGAACGGGTCGGGGGTGGCCGGCACCTGGAGGCGGAGCACCGGGCCGCCGCCGAGCCGGGCGTAGCCGCGGCCCGGCGGCAGGTGGGGGAGCGGCGTGGTGCTCGGCGGGGCGCCCAGCACCGCCCGCACCTCCTCGGCGGTCGCCGGACCGAGCACCACCCGCGCCTTGGTGTGCGTCCGCACCGGGTCGCCCAGCAGCTCGGCGGTCTCGAACTGGTCGGCCGCCGCCACTGTCACCTGCGCCGCCCGGCCGTGCCGCAGCGGCACCTGGAGCAGCCGCTGGGGGTCGCCCCGGCCCTCCACCGCCGCCAGATGGGACAGCGCCGTCAGCTTGTCCGCGATGATCCACAGCGGCCGCCGGGTGCTCGCCGGCGTGGGCCGCCCGGCCTGCTGCGCCCGGTTGGCGACGACCAGCCGCCGTTCGGTCTCGTGCGCCGCCCACTCCAGTGCCGCCAGCGCCCCGGCCAGCCCGCTCTCCACCGCCAGCACCCCGTGCCGCCCGGCCAGGGACCCGAACTCGCCGGTGCCGCCGCCGTCGATCACCACCACGTCGCCGTCCTGCAACGCCTGGAGCGCGATCGAGCGGAGCAGCGTCGTCCCGCCCGCGCCGGGCTGGCTCAGCGCCAGCAGATGCGGTTCGGCGGACCGCCGGCCGGTGCGCCACACCACCGGCGGCACGTCCCGCTCCTCCTCCCCGCACCTCACCGGCAGCGTCCGCTGCACGGACTCCGGATCGGTGAAGCCGAGCACCGTCTCGCCCGGGGAGACCACGAAGCGCTGCGCCGCGATGTCCGCCGGCAGCGGCCCGAGCGCCGTCATCACCAGCTGGTTGGTCTCCTCGTGCCAGTCGAAGCGGTACTCCCGGCCGCGCCCGGACTTGGCGTGCAGCAGCTGCTCGACGCGGGCCCGGGCGTCGGCCTCGCCGTCGGGGAAGTACGCCGGGTACTTCAGGCACAGCCGCGCCGGCCGGCCGTCCTCGTCGAAGGCGTACTCGGTGAACGCCTCCTGCCAGTCACCGTCATGGGCATACAGGAGGCCGGGGTCGTCCTCGAAGGAGAAGCCGGGCACCAGCGCCTCGTAGAGCGCCTGCAGCCGCCCGGTCTCCGCCTCGCTCGGACCGGGCTCCGTCTCCGCCTCCGCCTCCGGCTCCGGGGCCCGGCCCACCCAGGCAGCCACCGCCGCCACCGCGACCAGCGCGAGCAGCGGCCCGTACGGCACCAACGCCACCCCCACCACCACGCCGCCGACCAGGAAGCACAGCGTCCCCCGCTGCTCCTTGGGGGTCGCGGCCCAGCGCCCGCGCCCGGCCGCCGTCAGCCGGCGCAGGCCCCGGCTGACGGTGATCAACGGTTGCAGCACATCGCTCGCGCCGTCGGCGGCGCTCCGCGCCAGTTCGCGGCCGCGGGCGACCGGGGCGCTGCCGGTGAGGATGCGGGGCAGGGGACGCCGGGCCACAGCTTCTCTCCTGGTGCTCGTCGGGACGGCGGGCCGCACGTCCGGCGGGAGGGGCGGCCCGCCGGACCCTTCGCACCCGACCTAGAGCTTGATCCCGCCGAGGAGGCTGGCCAGGCTCGCCCCGCCGGCCTTGATGCTGGGCGCGATGGCCGAGCCCGCGAGGTAGAACCCGAAGAGGGCGCAGATCAGGGCGTGGGACAACTTCAGGCCGTCCTTGCGGAAGAAGAGGAAGACGATGACACCGAGCAGAACGACGCCGGAAATGGACAGAATCATGGGGGTTCTCTCCTGGGTGTGGGGACGGTCACCGTGAGTTCTTCCAGTCTCACGGTCGGTATCAAGCCAAGAAAAGCCGCAAATGGCGTATTTATCGTGGAAATCCCTCAAACGGTCCAGATGTGGGGCGGCCTGACGGGTCCGCACCCGGCCCGCCGCGGACCCGTCCCACCCGGCCCGGCACAATCGAGGCGTGTCAAAGCCCCGAAAGCCGTCGAAGTCCCCGCGGCAGCGGACCCGGCAGCAGCCGCCCGCGCCGCCCGCCGTCACCGAGGACGCGCCCTGCCCGTGCGGCCGCGAAGCGACCTACGGCGAGTGCTGCGCCCCGTTCCACCGGGGCCGTGCCGACGCGCCGACGGCCGAGCGGCTGATGCGTTCCCGCTACAGCGCCTTCGCCGTCGGCGACACCGCCTATCTGCTGCGCAGCTGGCACTCCACGACCCGCCCCGCGGCCCTCGAACTCGACCCGTCGCAGCGCTGGACCCGTCTGGAGATCCTCGACGCGACCGGCGGCAGCGCCTTCCACACCGAGGGCACGGTCGCCTTCCGTGCGCACTACACCGTGCGCGGCCACGCCGGCAGCCAGGAGGAGCACAGCCGCTTCGCCCGCGAGGACGGCCGCTGGGTCTACGTGGACGCGCTGCCCTAGCCGCTCAGGACTCCCGGTCGGGGGTCGGGCCGGTGCCGAACCGGCTGCGCAGCTGGTCCAGTTCGCGGCGGTCGCGCTTGGTGGGCCGCCCCGCGCCGCGGTCCCGCACGGCGATCACCGCGATCTCCTCGCGCGGCGGCGCCGGCGGGCTGTTGTCGACGTAGCACTCGGCGGCGACCGGGGCACCCACCCGCTTGCGCACCAACCGGGTCACCACCACGATGCGCTCCCGGCCGGCCTGCCGCAGCCGCACCTCGTCACCGGGCCGTACACCGTGGGCGGGCTTCACCCGCTCGCCGTTGACGCGCACATGGCCGGCGCGGCAGGCCGACGCGGCCATCGAGCGCGTCTTGGTGAGCCGCACCGACCAGATCCAGCTGTCGACCCGGGTGGTGGTCGTCCCCTCGTCTGAAGCCATGCTGCGACTCTAGCTCCAGGCCGCGGGGGACGGCCTCGGACCGCCGCCCCGGGGCGGTGCTACGACGCGGTGGGCTTCGACGTCCGCTTCGCCCCCGTCTGCTTCTCGGCCGCGGTCCGGCCGGTCCCGCCGCGCGCGGTCGCAGTCTTCCCGGCGGCCGACGAACCACCGCTCCCCGTGCGGGCGTTGGGCTTGGTGCCGCCGGTCTTCCCGGCGGCGGCCTTGCTGCCGGCGGACCTGCCGCCCGCCGTCGTCCTGGTGGTCTTGGTGGCGCCGCCCTTCCCGTGCGCGGTCCCGCCGGCCGCGGTCTTCTTCGCCGCCGCCTTCCCGCGGGCCGTGCCGCGGCCCCGGAGCGGGGTGACCGACGCGCCGCCCCCCGCGCCCGCCCCGCCCTCGTCCGGGGTGCCGCCGCGGGCGGCCCGGAGGCTCCTCTCCAGCGCCGCCGTCAGGTCGATGACCTGGGCGCCGGGGGCGGCGGAGGTGTCGGGGGCGGCCGGGGTGCCGCCCGCCAGCTTGGCGGCGACGAGTTCCTCCACCGCCTCGCGGTAGTCGTCGTGGAGTTCGGCCGGATCCAGCTCGCCCAGGGCGTCCATCAGGGTCTCGGCCAGCTGCATCTCCTTCTCGCGGGTCCGGACGTCCTCCGGTGCGATCCCCTCGGCGGAGCGGATCTGGTCCGGCCACAGCAGTGCGTGCATCACCAGCGCCCCGTCGTGCGCCCGCAGCATGGCCAGGGTCTCCCGCCCCCGCATCGCCACCCTGCCGATCGCGACCTTCCCGTGGTGCTCCAGCGCCTCCCGTAGCAGGGCGTACGGCTTGGCGGCGCCGGCCCCGTTGGGGCCGAGGTAGTACGCCTTGTCGAACTGGAGCGGATCGATCTCGGCGGGGTCCACGAAGGAGAGGATCGACAGAGTCTTGGCGGTCGGCATCGGCAGCCGGGACAGGTCGTCGTCGGTGATCGGCACGACGGTGTCGTCGCCGGGCGGCTGATACCCCTTGCCCACCTCCTCGTTCGGCACCTCCTCGCCGTCCAGTTCGCAGACCTTGCGGTACCGGATCGGTGCGCCGTCCTTCTCGTGGATGCGGACGAAGGAGACCGAGGAGCCGCGGTCGGTTGCGCTGTAGGTCTTCACGGGGATGGTGACCAGGCCAAACGATATGGACCCATTCCAGATAGATCGCATGGTTCGTCCCTTGTGTGGGATTCTCAATGGTATGTCGCCGATCACCGTCGTGGAGGGGCGGCGCCTCTCGCTGACCAACCTCGACAAGGTCCTCTATCCCGAGACCGGCACCACCAAGGGTGAGGTGCTGCACTACTGCACCACCACCGCGGACGTCCTGCTCCCGCATCTCCACGACCGCCCGGTGTCCTTCCTCCGCTACCCCGACGGGCCGGACGGTCAGCGCTTCTTCACCAAGAACGTGCCGCCCGGCACGCCCTCCTGGGTGAAGAGCTGCGCCGTCCCCCATTCGAGGTCGGGGCCGGCCCGCCAGGTGCTCCTCCAGGACCTCGCCTCCCTGGTCTGGGCCGCCAATCTCGTCGTCGAACTGCACACCCCGCAATGGACCTGCGGCGCACCGGGCGTGGCCGACCGGCTGGTCTTCGACCTGGACCCCGGCGAGCCGGCCACGATCGTGGAGTGCTGCGCGGCCGCCCTGTGGCTGCGCGACCGGCTGGCCGCCGACGGCCTCGCCGCCTACGCCAAGACCAGCGGCTCCAAGGGCCTGCACCTCCTCGTCGCGGTCGAGCCCACCCCGTCCGACCGCACCACCGCCTACGCCCGGACGCTGGCCGTGGAGGCCGGCGCCGCCCTCGGGGGCCTGGTCACGCACAAGATGACCCGGGCGCTGCGGCCCGGCAAGGTCTTCATCGACTTCTCGCAGAACGCCGCCGCCAAGACCACCGCGACCGCCTACACCCTGCGCGCCCGCCCCGCCCCGACCGTCTCCACCCCCATCACCTGGGACGAGGTCGCCGACTGCACCGAACCGGCCCAACTCACCTTCCTCTTCGACGAGATCGCCGGGCGCCGCGCACACCACGGCGATCTGCACGCCCCGCTGCTCGCTCCGGAGGAGGCCCGCCCGGTGCCGCCGCCCGAGTTTTGAAACGTTCGGTTCAGAAGTGGGGTAGGGTCGGGCGCAGGCGGGCCGAGAGGTGTGCGGTCGGGGTGACGTGCCCTGGAATCGCCGGAGTTCCGCCTGTCTTCATATTGGAACGATCGGTTGTGAAAGGTGGTGCCGCGGAGTGCAGCGCGCCGTGTATGTGCTGGCGATGGGGATATTCGCCATGGTGACCAGCGAATTCGTGGTGGCGGGACTGATGCCGCAGATGGCCCGGGGGCTGGATGTGGGGATCCCGCGGATCGGCTATCTCATCACCGCCTACGCGGTGGCGATGGCGGTCGGCGGGCCGCTCCTCACCGTCGCCGTCCTGAAGTTGCCTCAGAAGACCGCGCTGGCCGTGCTGTTCGGGATCTTCCTGGCCGGCAACGTGCTGGCCGCACTGGCCCCGGACTACGGCGTGATGATGGCCGCGCGGATCGTCACCGGGGTGGCCGCCCAGGCGTTCTTCGGCGCGGCCGTCTCGCTCTGCGTCCGCCTGGTCCGCCCGGAGGTCCGCGGCCGGGCCGTCGCGGTGGCCATGAACGGCCTGATGCTCGGCACCCTGCTCGGGCTGCCGCTGGCCACGCTGGTCGGCGAACACCTCGGCTGGCGTGCCGCGTTCTGGGTGATCACCGGGATCACGGCGCTCGCCGCGCTGGCCACCGCCGCCGGCGTGCCCCGGCTCGACCGCGCCGACGGCGGCGGGAACGTACGGGAGGAGGCGGCGGTCCTCCGGCGGCCGCGGCTGTGGCTGGTGTTCTCCACCAGCACCCTGATCATCGGGGCGACCTTCGCCGCCTTCAGCTACCTCAACCCCATCCTCACCGGCGTCACCGGCTTCGCCACCGGCACCGTTCCGCTGCTGCTGATCGCCTACGGCGCGGCCACCGTCGTCGGCAACACCGTCGTGGGGCGGCTCGCCGACCGGCACCCGGTCGGGGTGCAGGTCGCCGGGCTGGCCCTGAACGCCCTCTTCCTCGCCGGCTTCGCGCTGCTGGCCCGGCTGCCCGTCCCGGCGGTCGCGATGATGCTGGGCGTCGGGCTGGTCGGGGTGACGATGAACCCGGCGATGGCCACCCGGGTCCAACGCGCCGGCAATGCCGGGCCGTTGGTCAACACGGTGCACTCCTCCTTCATCACGCTCGGGGTGATCGTGGGCTCGTCGTTCGGTGGCCTGGCCCTGGACTCCTACGGACTGCGCGCGCCGCTGTGGCTGGGCGCCGGGCTGGCCGTGCTCGGGCTGCTCACCCTGCTGCCGGACCTCGTCCGCGCCAGGCGGGGCGGGGGCGGCCGCCCCGAGGAGCAGCGGCCCCGGCAGGCGACGGTGCCGGACCGCGAACCGCGCGACATGTGTGCCGCGCGGTCCTGACGGCGGGGCCCGCCGGCCGGAACCGTATGGAGTAGGCCAACCGGCGCGCGGCCCGAGGCGTTCTTAGCGTGGCCACATGTCGACAGCGACCTGCTCCTCCGTCAGAGCCCTGACCGCAGCGGCGGTCTGCACCATGAGCCTGCTGGCCCTGTCCGGCCCGGCGGTCGCCGACGGCCCCAACGGCATCGACGACCTGCGCGGCGCGCCCCCGGCCCCGATCCGGAACCTGCTGGACGAGCCCGGCGTGCAGTTCCTCCCCCGGCCGGGCGTGCCCGAGCCGCCGCAGGTCACCGCGCTGTCGTGGGCCGTGACGGACCTGGGCAGCCACCGGATCCTCGCGGCCAAGGACGCCCACCGGCAGCTGCCGCCGGCCAGCACCCTCAAGACGCTGTTCGCACTGACCGTGCTGCCGAGGTTCGCCCAGGGCGCCGTGCGCACCGTCTCCGGTACCGACCTGGCCGGAATCGAGGCCGGCAGTTCGCTCGCCGGTCTGAGGGAGGACGTGCCCTACCGCGTCGCCGACCTGTGGCACGGCGTCTTCCTCAGCTCCGGCAGCGACGCCGTGCACGCCCTCGCCACCATGAACGGCGGCTGGCACAAGACCATCGAGGACATGCAGGTGACCGCGCGCCGGATGGGCGCCCGCGACACCGTCGTGGAGTCCGCCGACGGCTTCGACACGCCCGGCCAGTTCTCCTCCGCCTACGACCTCTCGCTGTTCGGCCAGGCCGGGCTGGCGGACCGGGACTTCGCCCGCCTCGCCGCCACGAAGACCGCGCTCCTCCCCGAGGGGGGCGGACCGGACGCGTCCGGCATCCAGAACACCAACCGGCTGCTGGTCGGCTCGCACGGAGTGGCCCCCTACCAGGGCCTGATCGGGGTGAAGAACGGCTACACCTCGCACGCCGGGAACACCCTGATCGCGGCCGCCCGACGCGGCGACCGGACGCTGCTGGTCACCGTGATGAACCCGCAGTCCGGCGCCGAGAACGCGGTCTACGAGGAGGCCCGGGCCCTGCTGGACTGGGGGTTCGACGCCGCGCCCCGGGCCGCGGCGGTCGGCGTGCTGCCGACCCCCTCCGCCGACGGGCGCGACCCCGGCGCGGAGCCGGCCGCCCACGGACCGTCGGCCGGCGAGCTGCACCGGGCCCCGGCCGCCGGGACGGCCGGCCGCACCGGCGACGCGGTCGTCTGGTCCTTCTGCGCCGTCGGGGTGGTCGCCCTGGCCGGGCTCGGAACCGCGCTCTGGTGGCGTCGGCGGCAGTCCGCCGGTCCCGGGGACGGTGGACCGGCCTCCTGACGGGCCCGGGCGTCGTACATGCGTCCGATCGGTCGGGGATACGGAGGACGTGGTGTGGCCTTGCCCGGTGAAGGATGACGCGTTTGCCATGGTTTGTGATGACTGGCGGGCTCGGTCGGTGTAGCGTCCTGATCAGCTGTCGTGGTTCCGAAGTGCCGGGCGCCCGTGTCGCATTCACGGGCGTTCTTTGTGTCCGGTACGTCTCCGGACCAGGGCGATCACCTCCGGATCCCGCGGGTTGCGGGAGCCGATTCGGGCCCATAGAGCGAAGGAGACGCAACATGGCTTCGGGCACGGTGAAATGGTTCAACTCGGAGAAGGGCTTCGGCTTCATCGCGCAGGACGACGGCGGCGCCGACGTCTTCGCGCACTACTCGAACATCGACGCCACCGGCTACCGCGAGCTGCTGGAGGGCCAGAAGGTCACCTTCGAGGTCACCCAGGGCCAGAAGGGCCCGCAGGCGGAGAAGATCCGGGTGCTGGCCACCCCGTGATCGCGGCCCCGCCGGAACCGACGGCGCCCGCCCCCGCGAAGGGGGCGGGCGCCGCCCTATGGGACGACCCGACTACGGGCGCCGGTCGTTGAGGATCTTCTGGAACAGCCGGTGGTCCCGCCAGGCGCCGTTGATGTGCAGGTACTTCTCCGCGGTGCCGTAGAGGGTGAAGCCGCAGCCCGTCAGGACCCGCTGCGAGACGGTGTTCTCCACCAGCGTGCCGGCCTCCAGGCGGTGCAGCCCCAGCTCCCCGTCGGCCGCCGCGCAGACCGCCCGTACCGCGGCGGACGCCAGCCCGCGGCGCAGATGCCCGGCGTCGATCCAGTAGCCGACGCTCGCACTGCGCAGCGGGCCGTAGGTGATCTGGGACAGGGTGATCGCGCCCACCACGTCCGGCTCCCCGGGCCCGTCGTCCGGCTCGCGGACCAGCACCCAGGGCATCAGCCGCCCCGCGTCCCGCTCCGCCAGCTGCGCCCGGAGACGCTCCGTCTGGCCGGCCAGGGTGTAGTAGCCCTGCGCGCGGACCGGTTCGGTGGGGCGGAGGTGGTCGAGACTGCGCTGGTAGGCCCGGGCGAACCCGGCGGCGTCCGCCAGCTCGGCGGGGCGCATCAGGACGTCGGCGGCGAGCCGGGCGGACGCGGTCGTGATCATCCGTTCAGCCTAATCCCGGCCCGTGCGCCTTGTCCCGGGCCGGGCGCGGGATTACTGCGGCGGCCGGTCCGTGTCCCGGTCCGTCCCGCCGAGCTGCTCCTTGAGCTTGTCCTGGGCGGTGTCGACCTGGCTCTGGTACTTGCCCTGGGTCCGTTCGTCGACGTAGTCGCCGGCCTTGTCGATGCCCTTGCCTGCCTGGTCCTCATGGCCCTTGAGCATCTGCTTGAGCTTGTCCAGCACGGACATGGGTCGTCCTCCTCAGCGACGGACCCCCCTCGGCTCCAGCATCACCCCCGAACGGACGATCTGCATCACGAGTCGCTGGGAACCGGGGCCTTCAACTGGTCGCTGATGAATTTTATGGAGCTCGCCTCCATGCCCTTCTCGTAATCCCAGGCATTGTGCCGGCCGCCGGGAATGATCTGGAGCGCGGTGTGGATCGGGCCCTTTCCGTACTTCGCCCGGAAACGATGTACGGGATTCAGCACCGATGCGCCCTCCTTGCTGCCGGTCTGGAACGCCAGATACACGTCGGGGCCGCCCTTTTTCAGCAGACCGGCCGCGAGCTTTTCCGGGTTGTTGGCGTCCTTCTCCTTCTGGTGCCCGGCCCACATCGGGGAATCCGGCACGATGTCCGGTCCGCTGGCTATCGCCGCCTTGAACTTCTCCGGGTACTTCAGCACCGACTTCAGGCTGGCGAAACCGCCCGAGGAAGAGCCCATGAGGGCCCAGCCGTCCCGGGACTTGAAGGTGCGGAAATTGGCCTTGACCAGATCGACGACGTCGTCGGTCAGCCAGGTGCCCATCTTCTGCTGGCCGGGAATGTCACTGCCGTCGTGGTAGCGGGTGTCCGGATTCAGCATCGGCATCACCACGATGAACGGCAGGCTCTTGCCTTCCTCGGTCCACTTCGTGAGATTTTCCTGGAGCTTGATGTCGCCGCCGACCCAGTAATTGGTGACGCCGTCCTTGTCCTTCGGGCTGCCCAGGCCGCCGGGCAGGGCCATCAGCACCGGAAAACCGCTCTTGGCGTATTTGGGGTCCTGGTACTGCTTGGGCGCCCACACCCAGACGCTGCCGGTGACGCCGGATTTCGCGCCCTTCAGCGTCGTCCGGGCTATGTGCGTGCCGTCGTCCAGGGTTCGGGTTATTCGGAACTCGCTCTTCGGGCCGCTGGGCATCCGGGTGTCCTGGTCCACCGGCTTGACGGGGGCGCCCGCGTCGCCCGGGGCACCCGCGTTGAAGTCGACCTGTTTGCCGTTCTCCGAACAGCCGGCGAGCAGGGCGCAGGAGGCGACGAGGACGGCTGCGAGGCCGCGGGCGTAAGGGTGTTTCAACGGTGGCTCCGGCTACTGACGATCACGCGCGAGTGACCATGACGATCAAGTGCAAGTGCCCATAAAGAGGGAATACACGCCCTTGTGGTTCCCTCGTGCGCCCAACGGACCGCTCGACGGGCAGCCCGCCCCGGTCCGGCCGAGAATGCAGCGGTGACCGATGAACACCGCAGTGCCGACGACACCGCCCGCGCCGTGCCCGGCGACGAGGAGCGGCGGCTGGCCAGAAGGGCGCTCGCCGATCGCGCCCGGGACGCGGCGGATCTGTCGCTGCTGATGGACATGCTCGGCCTGGACCCGCGCCGGGACCCGGGCCGGGACACCCCGCCCGGGCCCGGTCCGCTGCGCGGCAGCCGCGGACGCGGCAGACGCGGCGCCGGCCGGGACCGGCGGGCGGCCCGCCGGGACACCTGCCGCGACGCCCGCACGCCCTCCGCCGACCCCGGCTGAGCCGCCCGCCGCCCGAACCGTGCCCCGCGGGTCAGCCGGCCGCGTGCGGGCCCACCGCCCGGCACAGCCGCAGCGTCACCAGCTGGAACGGCCGCAGTGCCATCCGCACCGTGCCGCCCGCCCGCTCCAGGGCCGGACCGTCCTCGGCCGGACGCTCCAGCAGGTCCGTGGCGACCGCCCCCGCCAACGGGAATCCGCACGTCAGGGTCGCGCGGGCGCGGGCCCCGCGGGCCTCGTGGAGCCGGACCACCACATCGCCGCTGCGGTCGTCGGCCAGCTTGACCGCGGTGACCACCACCGCGTCGTCGTCCACCGCGACCAGCGGCGGCACCGTCACCGCCCCGGTCACCGCCCGCTCCGGCAGATTGATCCGGTACCCCTCGCGCACCGCGTCCCCGATCGTCGCCCCCGGGACCAGCGCGTACCGGAAGCGGTGGGTGCCCTGGTCCGTCTCCGGGTCCGGGAAGCGCGGGGCGCGCAGCAGCGAGAGCCGTACGGTCGTGGTGGTGCCCCGCGCCCCGCCGGGCCCGCCCTCCCGCACGGTACGGGTCACGTCGTGCCCGTACGTCGCGTCGTTCACCAGCGCCACCCCCCAGTCCGGCTCCGCCGCGTGCACGAACCGGTGCGCACACGCCTCGAACTTCGCCGCCTCCCAGCTGGTGTTGGTGTGCGTCGGCCGGTAGAGATGCCCGAACTGGGTCTCCGCCGCGTACCGCTCCGCGTGCAGATCCAGCGGGAACGCCGCCTTGAGGAACTTCTCGGTCTCGTGCCAGTCCACCTCGGTGTCGATGTCCAGCCGCCGCTGCCCGCGCGCCAGCGTCAGCGTCTGGACCACCCGCGAGCCGCCGAAGCTCCGCACCACCCGGACCGTCGCGGCCGCCGGCGCCGCCGCGGCCAGCACCACCTCGTCGGCGTCGGTCAGATCCGTCACCACCTGGCGGTAGAAGGCGTCCACGTCCCAGGCGTCCCACATGTTGGGGAAGTCCGGATGGAGCTGGAGGAGGTTCGCCGCCGCGCCCGGGGCGACGGCGTCCCGCCCAGCGCCCTTGTCGTACGCGGAGACGACCAGGCCGCGGCCGTCGATCTCGATCCGGAGCAGGTCGTGCTGGAGGACGAACCCGCCGCCCGGCCGCGGCCCGGCCGCCACCGGCCCGCCCGACACCACCGGCGCGCCCACCGCGCCCGCCGCGACCCCGTCCCGGGCGTGCGGCGCCGCGTTCGCCACCAGCCGTCGGTCACCGCCGCCGGCCAGCGCCGTCAACGCGCCGCCGATCAGCGCCTCCAGCTCGGCGGCGACCGCGGCGTAGGTCCGCTCCGCCTCGCGGTGCACCCAGGCGATGGAGGAACCGGGCAGGATGTCGTGGAACTGGTGCAGCAGCACCGTCTTCCAGATCCGGTCCAACTCCTCGTAGGGGTACGGGAACCCGACGGTGACCGCGGCGGTCGCCGACCAGAGTTCGGCCTCCCGCAGCAGGTGCTCGCTGCGGCGGTTGCCGCGCTTGGTACGGGCCTGGCTGGTGAGCGTCCCGCGGTGCAGTTCGAGGTAGAGCTCGCCCACCCACACCGGCGCGTCGGGATGCTCGGCCTCGGCCCGGGCGAAGAAGTCGGCGGGCTTCTCCCACCGCACCACCGGCGAGCCGTCCAGGTTCCGCAGCCGGCGTGCCTTGGCGACCATCTCGCGGGTGGTGCCCCCGCCGCCGTCGCCCCAGCCGGTCGGCGCCAGCGAGTGCCGGGCGGTCCCCTTCTCCTTGAAGTTCCGTGCCGCGTGGGCGAGTTCGGCGCCCGACAGCTGGCAGTTGTAGGTGTCCACCGGCGGGAAGTGGGTGAAGACCCGGGTGCCGTCGATGCCCTCCCAGCGGAAGGTGTGGTGCGGGAAGGAGTTCACCCGGCTCCAGGAGATCTTCTGCGTCAGCAGCCACTTCGCCCCGGCCGCCTTGATGATCTGCGGCAGCCCCGCCGCGAAACCGAAGGTGTCCGGCAGCCACACCTCGTCGCTCTCGACCCCGAACTCCTCCAGGAAGAACCGCTTGCCGTACACGAACTGACGCGCCATCGCCTCCGAACCGGGCATGTTGGTGTCCGACTCCACCCACATCCCGCCCGCCGGGACGAACCGCCCCTGTGCGACCGCCTGTCTGACCTTCGCGTAGACCTCGGGCCGGTGCTCCTTGATCCAGGCGTACTGCTGCGCCTGCGACATGGTGTAGACGAACTCCGGCTCGTCGGCCAGCAGCGCCGTCATGTTCGCCGTCGTCCGCGCCACCTTGCGCACCGTCTCGCGCAGCGGCCACAGCCACGCCGAGTCGATATGGGCGTGCCCCACCGCGCTGATCCGGTGCGCGGACGCCGCGGCCGGCGCCGCCAGCACCTCCCGCAGCCGGCGGCGCGCCGCCTGGGCCGTCCCGCCCACGTCCTGCAGGTCCACCGCGTCCAGCGCCCGGTCCACCGCCCGCAGCACCTCCCAGCGCCGCGGACCGTCCACCGGCAGCTCCGCCATCAGCTCGCCCAATACCTCCAGATCCAGGGCCAGTTCCCACACCTCGGTGTCGAACACCGCCAGGTCCATCCGCGCCAGCCGGTACAGCGGCGCGCTCCCCGCGGTCCGCGGATCGCCCAGCGCCGTCGGCCGGAAGGGGTGGACGTCGAGGATGACGGGGTTGGACGCGGCCTCCAGATGCCACTCGACCCGCTCGCCGCCCCGGACCGGCGCGCCCACCCGCACCCACTGGTTCCGCGGGTTGAGCCCCTTCACCGGCGTCCCGTCCGGCAGGTACACCAGCGCCTCGCACTGGAAACCCGGCATCCGCTCGTCGAACCCCAGGTCCAGCACCGCCTCCACGGTGCGCCCCGCCCACTCCTCGGGTACCGTGCCGCGCACCCGGAACCACGTCGTCCGCCACGGCGCGCCCCAGGCGTCGCCCACCGCCACCGGCGTGTGCGCGGCGGCGAGCCCCTCGGCCACCGGGGCCTTTCCCCCAGCTCTCGGCTCCGCTCGAGCAGGGGAGGCCCCGATGCCCGGCTCGCCCGGCGCGGTCCAGGCCGCCACCTCCAGTGCCACCGATTCCGGATACACGGCGGGCCGGATGCGTTCGTCGAGGACTCGCTTCAGACGGGCTTCGACCAGTGCGCGATCGTCATGCATGGCTTACGGCTCCAGAGGTCGGGGAGACGGGGTGCGGCGGCCGGCCGGGTCACCACGGGTACCGCACGGCCACCGGTGCGGAGTGGGCGAACAGCTCGTCGACGGCGCGGACGGTGAGCAGCGCCGCCGCCTCGCCGCCGGTCCGGCGCAGCCCGGGGACGAAGAACGCGGTGCCGCAGGTGCCACCGAGGAACACCTGTCGGCCGGAGGGGAGTTGACGGTGCACCACATACTGGCGGATCGTTCCTGCGGCGCGCCGCCAGGTCAGCCGGAGCGCGGTCGCGCCGCCCGCGGTGGCGGCCTCGGTGACCCTCGCCCCGCCGGGTGCCGCCGGCTTCCCGGCCGCCTCGTGGACCGCCAGCGCGCCCAGCCGCCAGGCCACCGCGCGCCCGCCCCGGCCCACCAGCCGTACGCCGAGCGCGCGCACCGTCCCCCGGCCGAGAGCGCCCGGCCGCAGGGTGACGGTGCGCCAGCCGTCCGCCGCCCGGACGGTGCCGGCGGGCAGAAAGACGTAGGGCGCGGGCGCACCCGGCGCGGGGGCGTCCCGCAGTGCCACGGCCACCTCGACGGTCACCGGGCCGGAGCCCGGATCGGCGCGGTGCACCAGCTCCAGCACGGTCCCCGGCCCGCAGGGCAGCCGGGTGGGGAACAGGTCCAGCACGGCGGGGGAGGGCAGCGCCCCGTGCACCAGCAGTGCACTGCCGCCGCGCCAGGCATCGGCGAAGTCCAGGCACACCTCCGGGCGCGGGCCCTCGCTGCGGGCCGTCCAGCGCCGGGGCGGCAGCCGGTCCTGGAGCCCGAGGTGGTTCCACGGTGCGTCGGAGGCGACCGCGCCGTGCTCGTACCAGCGCAGGCCGTGGCCGGTGTTGAAGGAGGTGGCGAACGGCAGGGCGGTGACCGTCGAACGGTCCGCGACCACCTCCGCGGGCGCCCGCCACCCCCGGCCGCCGCCCGCCGGCCGGGACGGATCGAGTGCCGCACCGGACCAGAACCGGTCGTCCGCCGCGTGGAAGCGGCCCGGCGTCCGCCCGGCGGGCAGGTGGTGCAGCGTCCACTCGGGCCGGTAGAAGCCGTACGACACCACGGGGTCGCGGCCCGGCGGCGCGATCGCGTCCCAGTCCACCGCGGTGCCCCACCCGGCCGACTCCACGTCGACACCGGCCCACAACTCGTAGCGGTCGCGGCCCAGTCGGCCCGCCAGCCGCCCCGAGTCGGCGAGGGTCCGCGCGGTCCACCGGAAGTCCAGGAACACCGAGTCCGCGACCGACCCGGCGGCGTCCTGGAAGAACTCCTGGTTCCGCGCGTCGAGCGCGCCCTGCCAGGCCACCCTGCCGTCCCGGTCCATCGCGTCGTACCAGGTGATCCGCAGGCCGTGCCGGGCGCCCGCGGCCCGCAGCGCGCGCAGGAACCCGCGCATGTCCGCGGCGAGCGCGGCGTCCCCGCCGTCGGTCTCGGCGTTGACGAACCAGCCGTCGAAGCCGTACGCCCGGGCCACCGCCGCCAGCTTCGCGGCGAGCGGATGACGCCCGGCGGCGTCCCGCTGCACCAGGTCCCGGGTCCAGCGCAGCTGCCCGCCGTAGGCCGCCGGCGGCAGGAAGACGGTGCCCAGCACCGGTACGCCGTTGCGGTGCGCGGCGTCGACGACCGGGGCGGTGGGCGCGAGGATCAGCCCCTCGCCGGCCGAACCGCCCCAGAAGACCAGCTCGTCGAGGTACGCCCAGTGCGTCGGGGTGTAGACGTCGGCGGTGGCCGAGCCCTGCGACGGCTGCCCGGAGGTGGGGCCGAAGGAGACCAGCGCACTGATCCGGGCCCGGCCGGCGCGCGCCGTGGTGTTCGGCGGCATCGGGGTGAACCGCCCGGCGAGCGGCACCGACGCGGCGTTGAACGGCAGATCGCGGTCCGTCCGCGCGGTCCAGGACGCCAGGCTGCGCCAGAGCACCCCGTCCGCGGGCGTGCCGTCGGGCAGCGAGTCCGGGAACCAGTACGCGGCGTACGGCTGGAGCGGCGCGGCGGCACCGGCAGCGGCCACGGCTCCCGATACGGCGGCCGGCGGGCCGAGCAGGGCGGCCGCGGCCCCCGCCGCGCCCGCGTGCAGCACCCGGCGGCGGGGGAGCGGGCGGGGCCCGCCGCTCATCGCCGCACCACCTCCTCGGGGGTGCACACCTCGGTGATCCCGCGCGCCGCCAAATGACCGGAATCCGCGGCCAGTTGGGCGAGCACCAGGGCGGGCCGGGCGCCCTGCGCGGCCAGTTCCGCCCAGGCTTCGAAGACCGGGCCGCCCGGCGCGCACACCGAACGGTGCGGCGCCTCCTCGACGTCGCCGGCGTCGACGACCAGCGCGGTGGTCCGGGCCGGCGGCCGGTGCGGACGGCCCCGCCAGTGCGCCGCCGACTCCGCGAAGGCCCGGCCCACCGGCTTGACCGCCCGGTCCTCGGTGAGCAGCCCCAGCCCGTACTCCAGCTCCGGGAAGTCCGCGAGCGACCGCGGCACGTCGCAGGAACACCACCACGTGACGCCCCACATGCCCTGGCAGTCAAGGGCGTTGGCGACGGTGGCGGTGGTGAAGCGGGCCGCGCGGTCCTCGGGGATGTGCGGGGCGGGGGCACCGACCTCCTGGAGCCACACCGGGCGGTGCGGGTCCCGCGCCCACGCCTTGGACAGCTCCACGAGGTACGCGGCGTGCTGCTCGGTGGCGGCACCGGCCGGGCCGTGGCGCTGCGCGGTCCCGTTGAACACCCAGGAGTGCACGGCCGTCATGGCGCCCAGCCGGGCGGCGTGCGCGGGGGTGAAGGGATGGCCGTCGAGGTACCAGGCGGCGTCGTACCCGGCGTGCAGATGCGGGCGGCCGGGCGCGCCCCGCTCGCAGGCGGCCAGCATCCGCTCCAGCCAGGCCGCCGCCTGCCCGCCGGTGATCCGGTCCGGGTCGGGGTGCGGGGCGTCCGCGAACTGGTTGATCTCGTTGCCGAGGGTCATCCCCAGGAAGGCGGGCCGGTCGGCGAGCGCGGCGGCCAGTGTCCGCAGGTACTCCTCCTGCCCGGCGAGGACCTCGGGGTCGGTGAAGAGGTTGCGGCGGTGCCAGGTCCGCGTCCAGGCGGGCAGGAAGTCGAAGCTGGACAGATGGCCCTGGAGGCCGTCCACCGCGACGTCCAGTCCGCGGTCGGCCGCCGCGTCGGCCAGCTGCACCAGCTGCTCGACGGCGCGCGGCCGGATCAGCGTCCGGTTGGGCTGGAACAGCGGCCACAGCGGGAAGACCCGGACGTGGTCCAGGCCGAGCGCGGCGACGGCGTCCAGGTCCGCGCGCACCGCGTCCAGGTCGAAGTCCAGCCAGTGGTGGAACCACCCCCGACCGGGCGTGTAGTTGACGCCGAAGCGGATCCGGCGCGGCTCGTGGGCTACGGGCATGACGGGACCTGTCCCTCCGGGTGGGTGTGGCATCAGCCCTTGACGGCGCCCTCCTCGACGCCGCGGAAGAAGTAACGCTGCAGTACGGCGAAGAGCACGATCAGCGGCAGGACGGCGATCACCGAACCGGCCGCGACCAGCCGCTGGTCGTTCGCGAAGGTGCCGTGCAGATAGTTCAAGCCGACGGTCAGGGTGAACTTCGACTGGTCGCTCAGCACGATCAGCGGCCACAGGAAGTCGTCCCAGGCCCCCATGAACGCGAAGACCGCGACCACCGCCAGAGTGCCCCGCACCGACGGCAACGCGACCCGCACGAACCGCTGCCAGGCATTGGCGCCGTCCACGAACGCCGCCTCCTCGACCTCGTACGGCAGCGCCGCGAAGGCGTTCCGCATCAGCAGCACGTTCATCGCGCCGATACAGCCGGGCAGCACCACCCCCAACAGGGTGTCGTTCAACCTCAACTGACGCATCGTCATGAACTGGGCGATCATGATGCTCTCCACCGGAACCAGCATCGCCATGACGAACACCACCAACGCGACCCGGCGGCCACGGAACCGCAGCCGGGCCAGCGCATAGCCCGCCAGCGCCGCGCCCGCGCAGTTGGTCAGCACATTGGCGACGGCCACCCGCAGGGAGTTCAGCGCGAAGTCCCACACCGGGATCACCCGGGCCACCGCGGCGTAGTTGCCGAGCGTGGGACGGTGCGGCAGCAGGCTCGGCGGAAAGCGGTAGAGATCCTCGCCGGGACCCTTCAGGGACGTCGACAACTGCCACAGGAACGGCCCGACGGTCAGCGCCAGCACCACGAACAGCAGCAGATAGCGCACCACCAGCGAGCCCCCGGCCCGCCTCCGACGCCGCCGCCGTGCCCCCGTCACCGGTCCTCCCCGCGGCCGGCGCGCAGCACCAGCAGCATCAGCCCGAGCGTGAGCACGAAGACCACCACCGACAGCGCCGAGGCATAGCCGACCCGCCCGCTGAGCCCCGTACCGGCCTGCTGGACGAGCATCACCAGCGTGGTGTCCTCCCCGCCGGGCCCACCGTTCGGCCCGGCCAGCAGATACACCTCGGAGAACACCTTGAAGGCGTTGACCGCGGACAGCGCGGCCACCAGCACCATCGTGGACCGCACCGCGGGCACCGTGACGGTCAGGAAGCGCCGCACCGCACCGGCCCCGTCCACCGCGCACGCCTCGTGCAGCTCCCGCGGCACCCGCGCCAGCGCCGCCAGATAAACGATCATGTAGTAGCCGAGGCCCTTCCAGACCGTCACCGCCATCGCGCTGAGCAGCAGCAGCCAGGAGTCACCGAGAAAGCCGACCCGGCCGAACCCCAACGCCGCCAACAGCGCGTTGATCAGCCCCCGGTCGTCCAGCAACCACACCCAGATCAACCCGACCACCACCACCGAGGCCACCACAGGCAGATAGAACGCGGCCCGGAAGAACGCGATCCCGGGGACGCGGAGCCTCACGAGCAGGGCCAGCAGCAGCGGCAGCACCACCAGCGGCGGCACCACACCCAGGACGTAGAGGACGCTGTTGCGCAGCCCCGTCCAGAACATCGGATCGTCCAGCATCTCCCGGTAGTTGGCGCCACCGGTGAACCGACCGCCCGTCAACGTCCGGGCATCGGTGAAGGAATGCGCCACCGTGCTCAGAAACGGATAGAGGCTGAATCCGCCGACGACCAGCAGGCCGGGTGCGAGGAACAGCCAGGGGCTGGTGGCCAGTTGCCCACGGACGCCCCGGCCCCGGCCGGCGAGCCGTGCGCCGTCATCCGCCGCGGCATTCCGCCTCCCCATTTCCGGCCTCAGCCGGCCGTCAGCAGACGGTTGCACTCCGCCACCGCGGAATCCAGCGCCTCCTTCGGCGACTGCTTTCCCTGGAGGGCCCGGGCCACCGCGTTCCGCAGGACCGTCTTCATCTGGTCGCTGAGCAGCACCGGGGTGTAATTCACCGCGGTCTTCAGCGACTTCGCCGCCGCCACCCGCACCCGGGTCGCGTCCGTCCCGTCCTCCTTGGTGAAGTACGGATCGTCCAGTGAACCCTTTGTGCTCGGAAAGACCGTGACCTGGCGGGCGAACGCCATCTGGTGCCGCCGGTCCGTCACGAAGTGCGCGAACGCCACCGCCGCCGGCTTCACCGGGCTCTGCGCGTTCACCATCAGGCCCTGGACGTACATGTTGGCCCTACCGGTGTTGTTGACCGCGCCGGTGATCCCGATGTTCTTGTAGAGGCCCGGCGCGTCCCGCCGGAAGTTCGCCAGATCGAGCGCGCTGCCCGGATTCATCGCCACCGACTGCTGCTCGAACTTGCGCCCCGCCGACTCGGCCTCGGCCGTCAGCGCCTGGGAGTCCAGCGCCCCGGCGGCGTACAACTGCCGGTAGTGCATGAGCAGTTCCACGCCCTTGGGCTCGTTGAACGTGAACTCCGTGTTCCGGGCGTTCATCAGCCGCACACCGTAGCGGCCGAAGTCCTCGATCGACGGCGTGCCGGCCAGCATCGCGATCTTCCGGTCGCTGTTCCGCGCCATCGTCAACGCGTCCGCGAACAGCCGGTCGTAGGTGGCCGGCGGTTTCTCCGGATCCAGACCGGCCTTGCGGAAGAGGTCCTTGTTGTAGAACATCGGGCCGGTGTTGAGATACCAGGGGAAGGCGTAGACGCCCGGCAGCCCCGGCATCCGCTGGCTCTGCCACGCCCCGTCCAGATACTCGCCCCGGTACTGACCCGCGGCCTTGCCGATATCGAGTGCCAGCCCGGCCTTCGCCAACGGAAACGCGAGATCGGGCGACACGTTCACCACATCAGGCAGCGTGCCGGCGGCCGCGTCCGCACTCAGCTTCTGTGCGTATCCCTCGGCGGGCTGGTCGATCCACTTCACCTTCGTGCCCGGGTACTTCTTCTCGAACTCCGCGACGACCCCGTCGAAGTACCGCTGGAAACGCGCCCGAAGATTCCACGTCTGAAAGGTGATCTGCCCCGTCACCTTCCCCGAGGCACTGCCCGAATCCCCGCCGCCGCCCGGAGCGCCGCACGCGGACAGCGAAAGAGCGGAGGCGGCGAGGGCCGCGGCGAGCGCGGCCGTCCGACGGGAATGACGACGCATGGCCGGCTCCTTGGCTGCAGTGCGCGGAAGTGCTCGGACCGGGGAACTGTCGTACTCGTCGCGTCGGCGACACGGTTCCGCGGCACGCTTTGCGGCCTTCCGGATCGCGACGCGGCAGACGCTACTAATGCGATTTAGCAGGCGTCAAGACCCCGTTCCCACAAGGGATTCAAGGCGCCGGCCGCGATCCGCCCGGACATTGTTTGACAGCCCCGGCCGCCCTGATCAGACTGTCGGCACCCAGCGGTTCGGCCCCGAGGAGCCCGCGATGACAGCGCCCGGTGAGGCCGCCCGCCGCGGACCGGCGCGCCGCCCGACCATCAAGGACATCGCCCGGCGGGCCGGGGTCTCCGAGAGCGCCGTCTCCTTCGCCCTCAACGACCGCCCGGGTGTCTCCGACGGCACCCGCGCCCGGATCCGCCGGGTCGCCGACGAACTGGGCTGGCAGGCCAACAGCGCCGCCCGCGCCCTCTCCGGCGAACGCGCCGGCTGCCTGGGGCTGGTGCTGGCCCGCCCCGCCCGCACCCTGGGCGTGGAGTCCTTCTTCCTCCAACTCGTCTCCGGCATCCAGGAAGTGCTCTCCGCCCGACACACCGCCCTGCTCTTCCAGGTCGTCGAGGACCTCGACACCGAGTGCGTGCTCTACCGCCGCTGGTGGGCCGAACGCCGAGTGGACGGCGTCCTCGTCGTCGACCCCCGCACCGACGACCCCCGTCCCGCCCTCCTCGCCGCCCTCGGCCTCCCCGCCGTCATCGTCGGCGGCCCCACCGGCCCCACTCACGACGCCTCGACCGCCCCGCTGCTCTCCACCGTCTGGGCCGACGACGCCAAGGCCATGGCCCGGATCCTGGACCATCTGCACGCCCTCGGCCACCGCCGCATCGTGCACGTCGCCGGCCTGCCCGGCCTCGCCCACACCACCCGCCGCATCCACTCCCTGCGCACCGAGGCCGCCCGGCGCGGCCTGGACGCCCGGCAGGTCCGCTCGGTCACCACCGACTACTCCGACGCCGAGGGCGCCGCCGCCACCCGCCGCCTCCTCGACGCGACCACCCCGCCCACCGCGCTGGTCTACGACAACGACGTGATGGCGGTCGCCGGCGCCTCGGTGGCCGCCGGCCGCGGCATCCCCGTACCGGGCCGGCTCTCCGTCGTCGCCTGGGACGACTCCCCGCTCTGCCGCGTCGCCCATCCGCCGCTCACCGCGCTGGTCCGTGACACCGCGGGCTTCGGCCGGCTCGCCGCCGGCGAGCTCCTCGCCCTCCTCGACGGCGGCCCGCCCCGCACCGTCGAGGGCGAACTCCCCCATCTGGAACCCCGCGAGAGCACCGGCCCGCCACCGCGGAACAATTGACGCACGTCATCACATCAGCCGGTACAGGACCGTTGCGGATCAGGGCACGCGCCGCACCCCCTACCCCTCATACCTGAGGGCTACCGCGAGATGCGCCCCCTGGTGTGACGCCGACCACCCACCGTGCCTTCTAGCTTCGGTGCCGGAACCACCCCGGAACCCCGGCACGGAAGGACCACCCGCCATGGCGCACCGCCCGCGCAGAAGACGACTGACCCGCACCCTGCTCGCCGCGCTGGTCACCGCCTCGGTGGCCGTCCCGGTGTCCGGCGCGGCCCGGCCCGCCGAGGTCCCGGCGCCCGCCCCCGCCGCTCCCGGCCCGCTGAGGGACACCACCCCCGCCGCCCTCGCCCGCCGGTACGCCACCACCCGCGCCGACATCCGGGCGGCCGAGCGTGCCGCCGACGCCCACGGCGACCACCGGCGGGCCGCCGCCCTGCGCACCATGGCCGCCCCCGCCCGCCACTTCCTGGCCTTCGACGGCCGGGACGGCGGCCGCAGCGCCGAAACCTACGGCGACCTCTCCCGCGCCGACCGCATCGCCGTCCTGGTGCCCGGCTCGGACACCGGACTCGACACCTACCACCGCCTCCGCGCCGGCGCCCAGGCCCTCCAGGAGCGGCTCCAACGGCAACCCGGCATCCACCCCGCCGTCATCGCCTGGCTCGGCTACCCCACCCCGGCCACGATCGGCCCCGCCGCCCTCACCACCGCCCGCGCCGACGCCGCCGCGCCCCAACTCCGGCAATTCATAGGGCAGTTGAAGAACGCCCGGCCCGCCGCCCGGATCACCGTGCTCTGCCACTCCTACGGATCCGTGGTCTGCGGCCGGGCCGCCGCCGGCCTCCCCGCCGACGCCCTCGTCCTCTACGGCAGCCCCGGCGCCAGCGCCGGCTCCGCCGCGGACCTGCACACCCGGGCCACCGTCTGGGCCGGCCGCGGCGCGGCCGACTGGATCCGCCACGTACCGCACACCCGGCTCCCGCTCCCCGGCACCACCCTGGGATTCGGCACCGACCCGGTATCCCCGCGGTTCGGCGCCCACATCTTCCCGGCCGGCGACGGGGGCCACAGCGACTACCTCAAGCCCGGCACCCGGTCCCTGGAGAGCCTCGCCCGGATCACCGCCGGCCGCTCCCCGGACGGGGGCCCCGACGGTGCCGCCACCGCACCGCACCCCGCCGTGGAGGCCCGCCGTGCGTAACACCCCGCGCGCCGCCGCGGCCGCCCTCGTCCGCCGGATCGAGGCCGCCACCCCGCCCGGGCGGGACCGCGCCACCGACGCCCTGCGCGCCTTCGCCATCCTCGGCGTGGTCCTCGGCCACTGGCTGGTCACCGCCCTGATCACCGACAGCGGCACCCTGCACGGCGCCAGCCCGCTCCAGCGGATGCCCCAACTCACCCCGATATCCTGGCTGTTCCAGACCCTGGCGGTGTTCTTCCTGGTCGCCGGCGAGGTCGCCGCGCGCAGCCACGCCGCGGCCCGCGCCCGCGGCACCGCCTGGAGTGCCTGGCTGCGCGCCCGCCTCGGCCGGCTGTTCCGGCCGGTTGCCGCGGTCCTCGTGGTCTGGACGATCGCCACCGTCGCGATGCTGGCCGCCGGCGTCGGTGTGGACACCGTCCACACCCTGGACCAACTCGTGCTGTCACCCCTGTGGTTCCTGCTGGTGCTCGCCGCCCTCACCGCGGCCACCCCACTGACCGCCCGTCTCCATCCCGCCTGGCCGTGCGCCGTCGTCGCCCTCGTCGACCTCCTCCGCTTCGGCCTCGGCGCCCCCGGCCGGATCGGCTGGCTCGCCCTCCCCGCCGGCTGGCTCGTGCCGTACTGCCTCGGCGCGGCCCGGGCCCGCGGCGCCGCCCACCGCCCGACGACCGGCTGGGCACTGCTGCTCGGCGGCGCCACCGCCACCGCCGCTCTGGTCCTGTGCGCCGGCTACCCCGCGTCCATGGTCGGCGTCCCCGGCGCCGCCGTCTCCAACCTCAACCCGCCCACCCTGGCCGCCGTCACCTTCGGCCTCGCCCAGTGCGGCGCGGCACTGCTGCTGCGCGGCCCGCTCGGCCGGGCCCTGCGCCGCCCCGCCGCCTGGGCCGCGGTGGCCCTGCTGAACCTCTCCGCGATGACCGTCTACCTCTGGCACCAGACCGCGATGATGGCGGTCACCACCACCGCATGGTTCCTGGCCGGCCCACTGCCCGGACTGCACACCCTCCCCGACAGTCCCTCCTGGCTCCTCGCCCGCCTCGCCTGGCTGCCGGCCTTCGCCGCCGTGCTGCTGCTCTGCCGAGCCGCGTTCGCCGCCCACGAGCACCGGGGCCCGCGCGCCCGCGACCGGCACGGACCGGCACCGGACGGCACCGCCCCGGACGTCCCCGAAGGGCACCCTGCCCGCCCGGCGGCGATGCCCCGTGCCTAAGGTGCATCCCGTGAAGAGGGGGAGAACGGCAGGCCGGCTGACGACGGCCCTGCGGGCGGTGCCACACCGGCTGCGCGCGGACCTGTGGACCGGCGCGGCCGAGGCGCCCCTCCCGGCCGGCGGCCGGCCACCCGCCTGGCTCGAATGGCGGCCCGCGATCGTCGGCCCCCTGGTTGTGCTCGGCATCGTCCTCCTCGCCGCCAACACCAACGCCTACGCCCTCCGGTTCGGGTTCGGCATGCCGCTGGCCTTCCTCGTCGCCGGGGCCCAGGCCGCCGCACCCGTCCTCGCGCTCTACCGCCCGGTCCTCGCCTGGTGGGCGACGACCGGTGCCCTGCTGCTGGTCGGGTACGTCGCGGCCGCGGGGCCAGACCCGTCGGCCCCGTTGCCCTGGCAGCGCAGCGGCCTGCCGGCCCAGGCCACCGTGCTCTTCTTCGCGGCGCTGCGGGTCCGGCCCCGGGCCACCGTCGAGATGCTCGTCCTGGGCACCCTGGCCGGTGTCCTCGCCAACGGATGGGTCTCCGGCGATCTCCGGAACGACCACGTGCCGGCCCTCGTGCTCGCCGTGTGCGCCCTCGTCGGCGCCCTCCTGAGGGGACGCCAGAAGGCCCGCACCGAACTGGTCGTCCAGGAGCAGCTCACCGCCGAGGAACGCGCCCGCCGCACCCTCCTGGAGGAGCGCAGCCGGATCGCCCGGGAACTCCACGACGTGGTCGCCCACCACATGTCGGTGATCTCCATCCAGGCCCAGGTCGCCCCCCACCTCGCCGAGAACCCCTCGGACGAGCTCAGGGAGAACCTCCGCGGCATCCGCCAGAACGCCGTCGAGGCCCTCACCGAACTCCGCCGCGTCCTCGGCGTGCTGCGCGCCGCCGACACTCCGTCCGGCAGCGTCCCGCACGCCCCGCAGCCCACCCTCGACCGGCTCGACGAACTCGTCGGCAACGTCCGCGCCGCCGGTGTCGAGGTCACCACCGGCACCACCGGCACACCGCGCCCGCTCTCGCCCGGCACCGGACTGTCCGCGTACCGCATCGTCCAGGAGGCGCTCAGCAACGCCATGCGGCACGCCCCCGGCGCCGGCGTGCACATCGCGATCGGCTACCTCCATGACCGCATCACCCTGCGCATCACCAACACCGCCCCCGACCGCCCCGCCCCGTCCTCCCCGGGCGCCGGCCACGGTCTGCTGGGCATGCACGAACGCGCCGCGATGCTCGGCGGCGAACTGGCCACCGGCCCCACCCCCGACGGCGGTTACGAGGTCGCCGCGGCCCTCCCCGCCCCCGCCGCCTCCGACACTCCCTCCGACGACGCCGAGGACACCCGATGACGCCCCCCGCCACGACCGCCGTCCGCGTACTGATCGCGGACGACCAGATGATGGTCCGTCAGGGATTCACGGTGCTGCTCGACGCCGAACCGGACATCGAGGTCGTCGGCCAGGCCGTGGACGGCCACGACGCCATCGCCAGAACCGCCGAACTCGCCCCGGACGTCGTCCTGATGGACATCCGGATGCCCGGACTCGGCGGCATCGAGGCCACCCGCCGGCTCACCGGACCGGCCGGTGCCACCGTCAAGGTCCTCGTCCTGACCACCTTCGACCTCGACGAGTACGTCTACGAGGCGCTGCGCGCCGGCGCCTCCGGCTTCCTTCTCAAGGACGCCTCGGCCGACGAACTCGCCCAGGCCGTAAGGGTGGTGGCCGCCGGCGATGCGCTGCTCGCCCCGAGCGTCACCAAGCGCCTGATCGCCGAGTTCTCCCGGCTGCCCGGCGCCCCGCGGACCCCGCTCAAGGACCGGGTGGCCGGTCTCACCGAGCGGGAGACGGAGGTGCTGGCGCTGATCGCGCAGGGCCTGTCGAACGCCGAGATCGCCCAGCGCCTGGTGGTGGCCGAGCAGACGGTGAAGACCCATGTGGGCCGCATCCTGGTCAAGCTGGAACTGCGAGACCGGACCCAGGCCGCCGTCTTCGCCTACGAGACGGGACTGGTGCGGCCCACCGGATACTGAATTCCCCCGACACCCCTGACAGGGACGGACTTTCAGTGCCGGACGACGGCCCCGGGTGCCAGCTTCCCGCAGTTGGAACCGGTGACCCGGACACTCACCGACTCGACGGCGCCGCCCCAGTCCACACACCTGCCTTTCGCCGCGAGATAGACCGGCCCGGCGAACGTGGTGTATTTCCCGCTGTCGAATACCGGTGCGGAACTGTGGTCGGAAGGCCCGAGTTCGGCGCGCACCGGCACCGGCTTCCCCGGCGCCTTCCGGACCGTCACCACACAGTTCTTTCCGGTCTTTGCACTGTACGTGAGATAGACCGTGCCCTTTCCGCCGACCGGCGCCGAATTCACGACGCGGTAGCCGCTGCCGCACGCCCCGTTGTACGCCCCGCCGGCGAGCGGAGCGGCCGATGCGGTGCCGGCCAGGCCCATGGTGGCGATTCCCGCCAGGGCCAGCGCCGACGAACCGGTGAGAAGAGAGGAACGCTTCATGGAAAACCCCCGTCGGGTGGTGTCCTTCGCGTGGTCGTGCACCGAATCGGTGCTGCACCGTGTTGGACACCAGCCGGACGGGGATGGTTGTACGCGGCATTCCGCCGGTGCGCGGGGTTTCTTTTCGACGCCGCCTCAGTCGTCGTCGTCCGGGCCGTAGGCCAGCACCTTCAGCCGGCTGTACGGGCCGTTGAACCGGTTGTGGTCGCCGACCGTGTGCCCGGAGGAGGTGTGCTGCCAGATGCTGTGGAAGCGCCAGCCCGACGGCAGGGTCCCGACGGACGAGCCGTAGCGCGGGATCCACAGCGGGTTGCTGCGGCCGAACCGGCCGGAGTTGCCGGTGCACCGCTTCCACCAGTTCGTCGAGGTGTAGATCACCGCGTCCCGGCCCGTCTGCTCCCGGTAGGTGTGCACGAAGTCGGCGATCCAACGCACCATGCCCGCATGGCTCCTGCCGTAGCAGGTCTCCCCGTAGGGGTTGTACTCCATGTCGAGCGCGCCCGGCAGCGTCCGGCCGTCCCGCGACCAGCCGCCGCCGTGGTGCGCGAAGAAGCGCGCCTGCGACGCACCGCTGGAGTGGTCCGGCAGCGCGAAGTGGTACGCGCCGTGGATCATGCCGGCGTTGTACGCGCCGTGGTACTGCTCCTCGAAGTACGGGTTCTTGTAGTTGTTTCCCTCGGTGGCCTTGACGTAGGCGAACCGCACCCCCATCCGCCGCAGCTTCCACCAGCCGACCTTGCCGTTGTGGCTGGAGACGTCGACCCCGGCCACCGACCGCCGGGGCCAGGCGCCGCGAGGCTCCGAGCCCCCGGACCGTGCGATGCCCTCGTGCACGGCGATGGTCGAGCCCATCCAGTCCTGCTCGGGGTGGGCGGGGGTCTTCCCGGCGTCCGGTGTCGCGGTGGCCGTGGCCGGGACGCCGAGCGGCAGTGCGAGCACGGTGGCGAGTGTGACGAGGGAGCCGGCGGCAAGCTGGACCGTGCGGCGGGCCGGTGCGGATCTGCGCAAGGGCATCTCGTGCCTCCGAAGGACTTCGGTCGAGTCAGTTTCGGCAGCTTTTGAGCAGAATCCTGCCGATGAAAAGACTTATACGCTGAAATGACCGATTCCATTGCTCCGTGAGCCCGGGGTCCGCCGTCCGGCCGGGCCATCTCACTCGTCTGGACGGCCCCCGCGGGCCCTCCGCCCGGCCGCCGTGGCACACAACGGGCAGAGCCGTCCGCGACGAACAAAGAAGACGAGCGGGCCCCGGCAGTGCCGGGACCCGCTCTCCGCTCAGCGGCGAACGCGCCATGTCGCCGCCTCGCCGGTCATGTGTGCCGACCCCGCCGGGCCGCCCGTCGCGTCTGTCGCGCCGTCGTCGACGGCGGCTCAGTACGCGGAGTTCACGTTGTCGATGGAGCCGTAGCGGTGCGCCGCGTAGTTGGCGGCGGCGGTGATGTTGGCGACCGGGTCGGTGAGGTCATGGGCCGTACCCGCGACGTGGTAGGTGTCGAAGGTGGGCTGGATCACCTGCAGCAGACCCTTGGAGGGTATGCCGTTCTGGGCGTTCACGTCCCAGTCGTTGACGGCCTCGGGGTTGCCGCTGGACTCGCGCATGATGTTGCGGTGCAGGCCCTCGTAGCTGCCGGGGATGCCCTTGGACTTCATGATGTCCAGCGACTGCCGGATCCAGCCGTCGAGGTTGTCGGTGTACTTCGGCGCGGCCGGGCGGTCGGCGGAGCGGCTGGCGGCCTGCTCGGCGACGCGGTCCTGCTTCGCGACGGCGGTGACCTTGATGTGGTCCACGACGGACGCCTTCACGGGGCGCTCGGCGGCGCCGGCCACGGCGGGCATGCCGTCGGCGCTCACCGGCTTGACCGCGGCCGGCGCGTGCGCGGCCGTGGTCGCGGCGCTGCCCGGGGCCGCGGTGACGGCCAGGCCCGTGGTGGCACCGGCGGCGGCCAGAACGGCGATGCCGACCTTGTGGGTGCGGGTGATGCGGGCGATCCGGGCAGCGCGGGGCAGGGTGAAGCTGGGCATACGGGGGTGACCTCTTCCAGGTACTGGGGACGGGGAGGCGGCCATCGTTGGCGCGTTCGGACCGGAGACTCCTGGCCGCGTTCGCCTTCGGGGCGGGAGGTGCGGCGCGCTCTCGGTGCGACGGGATCCATGGTTAACGGCCGACCCCAAGGGTGGCAATGCCCCCTTGTACTACCTCTCTTCGTGAGATGTACCGTGATGCCCGAATTGAGTAGTTATTCACCCAGTGTTTGCGGGCCGGGTCTCCTTCGGCGTCGACTAGGCGGACTCGTACGTGACGTGCGTCGCGTGCCCGGCGTCACCCGCCGAGGCCCGCCGGAAGCCCCGTGGAACCCCTTGCGCGTTACCTGGGTCACACTCGAATTGCCCGCCGCCGCCCCGCACTTCACACCCACCGGGCGTGCCCGGAAGGGAGCTGCGCCCCCGGCGTCCGTCGATACGGCGGCCCGGGTCGTCCGTTCGTAGCAGCGACCGGGCTGTCGCCCGGCGGCCGGACCGCGGGTCCCCGAGAGTGAGACCACGCACAACCACCACTCACCGTAGGGAAGTGCTCATGCTCCGTCGCCTCACCGTCGTGCTCGCCGGCCTCGTCACCGCCGGATTCCTCGCCACCGGCGCCGCCGCCGCGGCCCCCGCCGACCACCACCACGGGCACCGGCCCCAGCGCGAGAGTCGGCACCGCCTGACCCCGAGGGAGCGCGAGGGCCTCCGCATCGCCGGCCACGTCCTGGACGTCCTCTTCGGCGGCCCGTCGCGCCGCGACCACATGTACTGACTCCGGCGCCAACGCCAACGCCAACGGCCCTGCCCGCGCACTGCGGACAGGGCCGTTGCCGTTCACGTCGCCGCGCCCCCGGGGCGCGGAAAGCCGCCTCAGTAAGCGGAGTTGACGTTGTCGATGGAGCCGTAGCGGTGCGCCGCGTAGTTGGCGGCGGCGGTGATGTTGGCGACCGGGTCGTAGAGGCTGTGGGCCGTACCCGCGACGTGGTAGGTGTCGAAGGTGGGCTGGATCACCTGCAGCAGACCCTTGGAGGGTATGCCGTTGCGGGCGTTGATGTCCCAGTCGTTGATCGCGTACGGATTGCCGCTGGACTCGCGGATGATGTTGCGGTGCAGGCCCTCGTAGCTGCCGGGGATGCCCTTGGACTTCATGATGTCCAGCGACTGCCGGATCCAGCCGTCGAGGTTGTTCGGGTACGTCTTCGGCGCGGCCTCGGGAGCGGCCTTCGGCGCCTCCTTGGCGATCGGCGCACGCTCCGCGGAGCGGTTGGCGGCCTGCTGGGCGGCGTGGCCCTGCGCGGCGACCGCGGTCACCTTCAGGCCGTCGGCGACCGACGCGGTGGCCGTCTGCTCCTGCTCCTGCGCCGCCTTGTCCTTGGCCACGACCGGCAGGCCGTCGGCGCCGACCGGCTTCACCACGGAGGACGCCTGCGCGGTCGGCGTAGCGGCGTTGCCGGGTGCCGCGGTCATCGCCAGTGCGGCGGCGCAGCTCGCGGAGGCCACCAGCGCCGCGGAGACCTTGTGCGTGCGGCTGAGGCGGACGGTTCGGGGCAGGGAGAACTGGGGCATGGGCATGCGGGGGTGACCTCTTCCAGGGCGGGGTGGCGGGGAGGTGGCCATCGGTGGCTGTCTCGTGGACCGAGGGTCAGTGCCGCGCTCGCCGCTCCGGCGGAGTCCGCAGGCTCGTTCTCGGTGTTACCGAAAACATGGTTAGCGCCGGCCCGGGATAGTGGCAATGATGCCGTGTACTACCCATCTTCGTGGATTAGGGCGAGATGTCCGTAATGGCGCCTGGAATTCCCCGGCCTGCATACCCCCGGACTCGACTAGTCCGCCTCGTACGTGACGTACGTCGCGTGCCCGGCATCACCGCCGCGAGCCCTCGAAGACCCCTTCGCGCACGGCGGTTTGTTGCCCCGGTCACAGCCCGACGGGGCCGGTCCGCCCCTTCGGCGACCCCGGCCCCGCTCCTGTGTGCCCGCCCGGCTACGTCGCGTGCCCGCCGGGACCTCCGCTCACACCCGCGCCGGATCGGCGACCGCCCGCGCGCCCGCCGCGGCCTGGCGCCCCACCGCCGTCGCCGGCCGGTCCGTGAAGAACCGCGCCACCAGATCCGCGACCTCCTCCGGGCGCTCCAGCACCACCCAGTGGTCCGTGTCGGGCACGGTCAGAAAGCGGCTGCCCGCGATCGTCGCCGCGAAATCCTGCTGCCGCGCCGGGGACGTCACCGTGTCGTGCTCACCACTGAAGACCAGCGTCGGGACGCCCGACAGGCCCCCCGAGAAGTCCGGCCGATCGCTCAGCGCCCGCCACAGCGAATCCACCGCATGCGGCGAGTGCAGCGCCGCCTGGAGCATCGCCCGCCGTACATAGCGGTACGCCAGCTCCCGCCGGGCCACCGACCGGCTCTCGTCACGACACAGCAGCCCCTCGGCCACCATCGTCGCGAAGGTGTCGGTGTCCCCCTCCCGCAGATGCCCCGCGGCCCGCCGCCAGTGCGCCATCTGCCTCTCACTGATGTGCGTCGGCACCCCGCCCAGCACGAGCCGGGCGACCCGCCCCGGAAACCGCCGGGCACACCCGAAGGCCAGCCCCGCCCCGTAGGAGAAGCCGAAGAGATTGATCCGCGGGACACCGAGATCGTCGATGATCCCCAGGATCGCCGCACACAGCACCTCGATGCTCGGACCCGGCGGCAGCGGCTCCGCGCTGCCCATGCCCGGCAGATCCGCGGTCACCACATCCGCCACCGGCCCCAGCCGGTCCTCCATCTGCGGCCAGCCGAACATCCCCTGCAACGCGCCGCCCAGCACCATGACCGGCTCGGTGCGCCGCTCCGTCCCCCGCAACACCCGGTACGCATACGACACTCCGCGCACCGACAGGGAACGGATCACTTCCTCGGACATGGCATTCCTTCTCGAAGAGGCTCCATGCGGCCCGGAGCGCCCGCGCCCCGGCCCGGCCGGACAGGTCCTAGCGGGTCAGGACGAGCGCCGCGTTGTGGCCCCCGAAACCCAGCGACGTCTTCACCGCGCAGTCGAACGCCGCCGGCCGGGCCTCGGCACGCACCACGTCGATCGGGATCCGGGGATCGGGCACCGTCAGATTGGCGGTCGGCGGCACCAGCTGCTGCTCCAGCGCCAGCACCGTCAGCGCGGTCTCGATCCCGCCGGCGGCGCCCAGCGTGTGCCCGGTCATCGCCTTCGTCGACGTCACCAGCGGATGCTCGCCGAGCACCCGCTGCAACACCACCGCCTCGATGCGGTCGTTGAGCACCGTCGAGGTGCCGTGCGCGTTCACATGACCCACGTCACCGGGCCGGACACCGGCATCCTCCAGCGCGCTGCGCAGCGCCCGCTCGATGCCCCGCCCCTCAGGATCCGGGGCCACCGCCCCGTACGCGTCGCTGGACGCGCCGTACCCGGCGATCTGCGCGCGGATCGGTGCATGCCGGGCCCTGGCGTGCTCGGGCCGCTCCAGCACCAGCAGCCCCGCGCCCTCGCCGACCACGAAGCCGTCCCGGTCCACGTCGAACGGGCGGCAGGCCGCCGTCGGGTCCTCCCGCCGGGTCGAGACCGCCTTCATCTGGCAGGCACTGGCGATCAGCAACCGGGACAGCACCGACTCCGCCCCGCCCGCGATCGCGATGTCACAGGCCCCGGCGCGCAGCAACTGGTGCGCGGTGCCCACCGCGACGGTCCCGGAGGAGCAGGCGGTCGCCACCCCCAGGCTCGGCCCGTGCGCCCCGAGGTCCATGCAGACGCTGCTGGCCGCGCTGTTGACGACGGTCAGCGGGGCGAGCTTGGGGGAGACCCGCCGGGCGCCGTGCCCGGCCATCGCCGCGCTCTGCTGGTCGTAGAACGGCAGCCCGCCGTGCGCGGAGCCGATCACCACCGCGACCCGGCCGCTGTCCCAACTCTCCGGGTCCAGCCCGGCGTCCCCGACCGCCTCCCGGGCGGCGATCACCGCCAGCTGCGAGAACCGGTCCATCAGCCGCTGGGTGGCCACCCCGAGCAGCGCGGTGGTGTCCAGATCCGCCGCGGTGTACATGAAGTCGCAGGGCAGATCGGCGAGTTCGTCCTGCCGGGACACATTGCCCGGCACCACGTCATGGGTGATGGCGTGCCAGGTGGCCTTCGTGCCCACGCCGGCCGCGGTCACCAGGCCCAGTCCGGTCACGGCCGCGGTGAACGGCTGCTGGCGGGCCGTCACGCGGCGACTTTGCCGTCGATGGCCGCCACCAGCTGTCCCACCGTGTCGCGCGAGGTCAGCGACACCTCTTCCAGATCGACGTCCAACCGCTCCTCGATGAGTACCCGGAGCTCTTCCAGGGCGAGAGAATCCAGCCGCAGGTTGCGCAGCGGGGTGTCCGCGGTCACCTCGCCGCGCGCGACCCCGAACCGTTCCTCCAGCAAGGTGTTGACAACTTCTGCCGCATTCACGTGGCGCTCCTCCGCTGTTCGTAGGCGATGCCGCCAACCGCGTCCTGGGCGGGATTTAGCCGGTCGCCCCGGCTGGTTTGGCCACCCTTTATACGCCTTTGTCCCGGCTGCGCCCCAACCGTGGTAGCTCAATGGGGTGATGGGCGCACCGGAGCGGGGGAGGGCCCCCTTCGGGGCGGCGCGGTGCCGCGGGAGGCAGCTCGCTGTCTAACGCCCGAAGGCGCGGCGAGGTACGGGTCGGGAGCCCATGGATGCGAGGCGATCTCGGCGACGCGCCCGCCCGCCGGCGGCTCCTCAGACCTCGTCGAGCGCGCTGGTGACCCGCCCCAACAGGCCCCGCAGCATGCGGAGTTCGTCGACGGTCAGCCCCGTGGCGGCCAGCATCCGGCGGGGGACCGGCAGCGCCCGCTCCCGCAGCTCGGTGCCGGACTCGGTGAGCCGGATGATCACCGAGCGTTCGTCCTCGGGGCTGCGCTCCCGGTGCACCAGGCCCGCCGCCTCCAGCCGCTTCAGCAGCGGCGAGAGCGTCCCGGAATCCAGCCGCAACCGCTCGCCGATGTGCTTGACGGGCTCCGGTCCGTGCTCCCACAGCACCAGCATGACCAGGTACTGGGGGTAGGTCAGCCCCAGCTCCTTGAGGGCGTCCCGGTAGACGTTCCCGAACGCGCGCGAGGCGGCGTGCAGCGAGAAGCAGACCTGGTGGTCGAGGCGGAGCAGTTCGGCGTCGGAAACCGGCGGCGTGGTCATGGGGCCAGGGTAACGCGCCCAATTAAGTTGGGTACAATCTACTTGCGTGCAACTGAATTACGTGCGACTGTGATGGCGGGCCGGGTCCTCCGGTCGGCCCGCCTCGGCTCCGGCCGACGGCCGCCGGGCTCCGCGACCCGCCCCGTCCGTCACACGCAATCGAAGGGACCCCTCATGGACGCGCTGTACACCGCCGTCGCCACCGCCAACGGCCGCGAGGGCCGGGCCGTCAGCTCGGACGGCCGGCTCGACCTCGCTCTGGCCCTGCCCCCGGCCCTCGGCGGCAACGGCAACGGCACCAACCCGGAGCAGCTCTTCGCCGCCGGATACGCCGCCTGCTTCGCCAGCGCCATGGCCAACGTCGGCCGTCAGATGAAGCTCGACACCAAGGACGTCTCGGTCACCGCGGAGGTCTCGATCGGCAAGGACGACACCGGCTTCGGCCTCGCCGTCGTGATGCGGGTGGAACTCCCGGACGCGCTGGCGGGCGAGACCGGACGGCAGCTCGTCGAGGCCACCCACCAGTACTGCCCCTACTCGAAGGCCACCCGCGGGAACATCGACGTCGAGCTGGTCGTCGAGTAGCCGGGCGCGGGGGGGTGCCCCTATGGGTTTCGTCAACCCGTGGGGGCTGGTTGGGGTTGGTAGAAGGTGCCGTCGCGGAGCATGGCGAAGAGCACGTCGGCTCGTCGTCTGGCGAGGCAGAGGAGGGCTTGGGTGTGGTGTTTTCCCTGGGCGATCTTCTTGTCGTAGTAGGCCCTGGAGACGGGGTCGGCCAGGGCGGCGAACGCGGAGAGGAAGAAGGCGCGTTTGAGCTGTTTGTTTCCTCTGCGCGATGGCTGTTCGCCGCGGATGGAGGACCCGGAACTGCGGGTTGCCGGGGCGAGGCCGGCGTAGGCGGCGAGGTGGGCGGCGCTGGGGAAGCTGCTGGCGTCGCCGATGTCGATGAGGATGCGTGCTCCGGTCCTGACGCCGATCCCCGGCATGGACGTCAGGACCTTGGAAAGAGGGTGAGCCTCCAGCAGTTCCTCGATCCTTGTGGCGAGGAGTTTGCGCTGGTCAAGTACCGACTGGAGCGAGCTGGCGAGGCTGGGGACGATCAATGCGGCCGCGGCCGTGCCTGGCACGACCACTGTCTGCTCGTCCAGGGCGGTGAAGATGTCATCGACGAGCCGTTCCGCCATCCGTGGTGCCTTTGGGCGGATCAGGTTCACCAGCCGACGCCGTCCGGCCTTGCGGACCTGGGCCGGCGAACCGCACTGGTCGAGCAGCTTGAGCACGGCTGGGTGCTGCATTCGCGGTCCCAGTACCCGTTCCAGCGACGGGTGGATCTGTGTCAGCAGTCCCCGCAGTCTGTTGCTGATGCGGGTGGCTTCGCCGGCCAGGTCGTCGTCGAAACCCACGATCATTTCCAGCTCGGCTACTGCCTCGTCGGCAAGCTCGACGGCCCGCAGAGTGTGCGGCATCGACCGGGCCGCGTCCGCGATGATGAAGGCGTCGCGGGCGTCGGTTTTGGCTTCACCGGGGTAGAGGTCGGCGATCCGCCGCATCGTCAGGCCCGGCAGGTAAGCCACGGGGCAGTCCATGTCGCGGGCCACGGCCAGCGGCAGGGCGCCGATGGAGGCGGGCTGGTCGACGACCACGAGCACGGTGCCGTGCTTGGCTTTCAGCTTGGCGAACACGTCGCGGAGCTTGGGTTCGCTGTTGGGCAGCCGCTTGTCGAAGGCCTTCCTTCCGGCCGGAGTGACGGCGGTGGCGTGGTGTTCGCTCTTGCCGACGTCCAGGCCGAGGAAGGCGCCGATCTCACTGACGTCGATCACGTGCGTCCTCTGGTCGTTCCCGCCCGGCCGTCCCACGGCACCGATCGCCACATCCACATTACGAAGAGCCTCCCGACCTGCGGACAAGCCGGTGGTCATGCCCCTAATCAGCGGTCTGTCGATGCCTCCGGAGCCGGTGACACCACCCCCCAGGCCATACGTTCGACAGGGGGAGAAAGTCATGCCAACTCCGAAGGCCGGGCGCCCCATTGCGGGGCCACCAAGAAGGTAATGGGGGGCGGGTCGGGGGAGTGGGGTGGCTCGCCGGTGGTGGCGCGGGGTGATCCGGTGGTGGCGGGGGTGATCCGATGGCGACCCCCGGGGGAATCCGGCTACGGGCCGCCCGAGGTGTCGGGGGGCGGAACGGGTTTGCCGGGGCCACAGGGCACCATCCGGACATTTACCGCACTCCGGTGCAAACATGGTGCATGCCCTTTCGACGGCTGACCCGCCTGCTCCAACGGCCGGATCCGAGCCACGCCCTCCTGCTGCTCCCGCTCGGACTGATCGTCGCGGTCTGTGTGATCGACGTCCTCGCCCCGCCGGACATCCACCTGGGCCCGCTCCTGGTCGCCGCCCCCGCCCTCACCGCCGCCCTCGCCGGCCCCGGCCCCACCGCGCTGATCGGCGTGCTGGCGGTCGCCGCCCAGGTGGGCATCGGCGTCGCCCGCGGCGCCCTGTTCACCGAGAACCTCGCCGCGCAGATCGGTGCGTTGATCGTCGTGGCCGTACTGGTCTTCGTCTACACCGTCGTCCGGGAACGCAACGAACGCCGACTCTCCCGCAGCCGCTCCGTCGCCGCCGTCGCCCAGAAGGTCCTGCTACGTCCCCTCCCCACCCGCACCGCCGACCTCGAAATCGCCTCCCTCTACCTCCCCGCCGAAGAGGAGGCGGAAATGGGCGGCGACTTCTACGCCGCCGCCCGCACCACTGCCAGCACCCGCCTGATCATCGGCGACGTCCGCGGCAAAGGACTCCCCGCCTACAGTCACGCCGCCCTCATCCTCGGCGCCTTCCGCGCCGCCGCCCACCGCCAGGCCACCCTCCCCCGCCTCACCCGCCACCTCGACGGCGCCCTCCGCTGGGACATCACCCAGTGGCACACCACGACCGACACCGGCCACGGCGCCGGCGGCGCGGGCCGCCCCCGTACCGACGCCGATGACGGCGCCGGTGCGGGCGCGGGCCTCGGTGTCGGTGCCGATGTCGACTCGGATGGGGGCAGTGCGGAGAACTTCGCCACCGCCACGCTCCTCGACATCCCCGACCGACGCGACGAACTCACCACCATCAACTGCGGACACCCACCCGCACTCCTCCTCCGCAACGGCCGAGCCCACCCCCTCACCCCCCACCAAACCGCCCTCCCGCTCGGCCTCGGCAACCTCACCGCCCCGCCCCAGTACCCCACCCAGACCTTCGCCTTCCGCCCCGGCGACCTCCTCCTCCTGTACACCGACGGCGTCACCGAAGCCCGCAACCCCCACGGCACCTTCTATCCCCTCCTCCAACGCGCCGCCGCCTGGACCCACCACACCCCCCACCACGCCCTCCAGCAACTCCGCAAAGACCTCCTCGCCCACACCCACGGCCGCCTCACCGACGACGCCGCAGCCATCGCCATCCGACGCCTCCCGCCCGGCGACGCCGCCCACCACCCGGATGCGGGGGAGGGCACCTTGTAGGTCTCACGGCCGCCGGCCAGGGAGCGCGCCGGCGATCATGGTCCCGATCCGCAGCGATCACGGCCCCGATCCGTCGGGCGTCCCGCCGGGCATGACATCGGTCACGCCCGGCCACCCGGCCGTGCCACCCCATCCCCGATATTCCGCGCTTCCGGCACCTTCCTCGGGCGCTCACCCGGAGGGCCTCTCCGGCTGACGCTTCCTCAGTCCCGTCGGGCTTGCTAAACACGTCCGATCGGGGGTACTCGTCCGAATCGTCCGCGAGTGGTACAGGAAGCGCAGCATGACCGACCACACCAGCCCCTCCGGCCCCGGAGGCGACATATCCCGTGTCACCGGGCTCTCCGCCGACGGCACGCGCGGGACGTTCGAGTTCGACCTCACCGGCCACGAAGCCCGACGCCGGGCCGAAGTGCTCGCCGCGCTCGGCGACACCTGGGACCCTGTGGCGGTGCTGGCGGACGAGGCGGAGGCGCAGCGGCTCCTCTACTCGGGCCTCGACGCCGACCAGCAGGCCCTCTACGCCCGACTGGTCGCCGACGGAGTGCTGCCGGCCACCGAGCAGGACTAGGCATGCTGCCGATCGACCCCACCGCCGACATCGGCCGCCGTGCCTGGGTGCCCTGCCCCCGCTGCCAGGACCACCAGGACTGCGGCACCTGCCGCGACGGCCGCACCTGCAGCGACCACTGGCGCTACCTGCTGTCCAACAAGGGCCCCCTGCTCCACCTCCAGTGCCCCACCTGCACCCACCTCTGGTCCTGGAACTCCGGCTTCGGCGCCGGCGACCGCTCCTGATCCGCGCCGTCGACCACCACTGCGGCAACCGTCATCCCCACCGACTGAAACCAACCCGCCGACTGCGACCGCGACGACTGCCACCGCGACAGCGACCGTGCCATGCTGCTGCGCGGCGCGGTCCCCGGACACCGGTCACCGAACACGCCGATCACTGATCACCACCGAACACCGAACACCGAACGCACCAATACGCACCGCCCCGAGCCGTCCTGCCGGCAACCGCCGACTCCCGGCGCCCCGCGTAGTCACCGGCTCCCCGTCGCGCCACCTCCTTCCCGGCGCCCCGGCACCTCAGCTCCTGCCGCAACTTCCCTGCGCCTCCGCCCGAACAGCGCTAGCGTGCGAGGCATGAGGGCGCGAGGCGGGGAGCCCGGCCCGGCAACCCGCCCGGCCCCCGGGGCCCAGGTCCTCCCGGTGCCCGCCGCCCCCCGCAGCCAGCCCACCGAGGAGTCGACCATGGAGCCGCCCACCGCACAGCGGGCACGATCGCTCTGGCTGATGACCGAGCCTGTGCACGCGGTCTGCTACTTCGACGACCGCTGCCGGACCCTGGGCAAGGACCTCGGCCTCCGGGGCTTCTGGATGGGCTACTTCGCGGCCCGCACCGCACCCCTCGGCGCCGTCGAACCCGCGGCGGCCACCGCCGTCCTCGGCGTCTTCGCCCCGGGTATGGTGGCCCGCGCGCTGCCCGCCGCATGGCGCGTCGTCAGCCCCGCCCACGTCCTCGACGAACGCGGCACCCGCGCCGCCCACGCCCTCCGCACGATCGCCCCCGACCTGGACCGCTCCGCCGCCGCACTGCTGCCCCGCCTCCAGACGCTCGTCGACGCCGCCCCCGACACCGCACGCCCGCTCTTCGCCGCCAACCGCGCCCTGTGCGACCACGCCGACCCGGTGGAACGGCTGTGGCAACTCACCACCGCACTGAGGGAGTTCCGGGGCGAGGCGCATCTGGCCGTCCTGGCCGACCGGGAACTCGACGGCTGCGAGGCGCTGGTCCTCACCGCCGCCAGCGGCCGGGTGCCCGCGGACACCATGCGCGAGGACCGCGGCTGGACCGAGGAGGAGTGGGCAGCCGCCGCGGACCGGCTCCGCTCCCGCGACCTCCTCGACGCACAGGGCAACGCGACCACGCCGGGACTGCGCGAACGCACCCACATCGAAGAGGAGACCGACCGCCTGGCCGCCCGGCTCCTCCGTCCTCTCGCCGTTGCCGAGGTCGACGGCCTTCTGGAACTGCTGCACCCCGTCGTCCGCCGTATCCTCGCCGCCGACGTGCTGCCCTTCCCCAACCCCATCGGCCTGCCACATCCCGACACGCCGTAACAACACTCCGCACCGCGCCACCGAAGCATCCGGTACCACCTTTCCCCCGTCGGAACGTCCGGTACGAGCCGCCGCGCCTCGGCACGTCCGGCTGATTAAAAAGGTAACGCGCCGCACTGACAGCCGACTTCTCCCCGGTGAGGGGTACCCCCTGCGTTACAGCGTGATTGTCGGCTTCGCTACGACGTGATTGTCATTTGGTGGTCCGAAGGGTGCTTTGGGGTGCTTTGCAGCGACAGATCGGATCACCTCCGACGGAAGCGGCGTTGTCTGAGTATGGATCCGAGAGAATTGTGGGACCGCAACGCTGTACTGGCAGAAGCGTTTTGCCGTGGTGACGAACGTGTCCGGGAAGCGCAGGCCAGACTTGACGAGGCGCAGGCCGATCGCTCCCGTGTCCTGGCGGCGTTCGCATTGACAGTGGGCAGTACGGGCGCGGTGGCCGGACTGTTCGGGCTCAACGAACGAGAAGTGCGGGTCGCCCGGCGCACGGTGGGCAAGGACGACGCCCGCGCCGTGGCCGAGGAGCTCCTTTCCTCCGCCCCGCGCATGCCGCCCAAGGAACCGGAGGATCCGTCCCCGCCCATCGACTCCGCTTCCGACCCCTCCCTCTTGGCCGGCAGTCGCCAGGCCGGCCCGCCGGTCACCGGCATCGCACCGGAGCACTGGTCACCCGCCATGGACGCGGTCCTGATCGGCAGTTGGCAGACCGGCGTCGACCTGAGGGAGCTGGCCGTGGAATTCGGCCTCGACCTCTCGCGCCTGATGGCACGCGCCCAGCAGCTCTCCGCCCAAGGGCGCTTCTACCCCGGCCCCACCGAGACCTACGCGGGCCGGCACCGCCGTGGCCCCGGCGAAGGCCAGGAGTCCGAATACACCATCCCCGCCCAGCAGTCGGCGACATGGAACGGGGCGGCTGCCCAGCACATGGCGTCCGGCTGGCACACGGGAGCCATGCCCCCCACCGAACAACCCGTTACCGATGTCTCCTCCTTCACCTCCGACTGGGACAGTGCCCTCGCCCCCTGGGGCTCGATCGCTCCCTCCCACGAGGACCCCGCAGCGGCATCCCACCAGCCATGGGCTCAATATCACCTCAGCTCCTGAAGACTCCCACGGAATCAGTTGTCACGTAAGTCATTCGCAACGAATTCAGTGAACTATCTGGCCGGAATATTGTGAAGTCGTTACTCTGACGGGAAGTCCCGCTGGGCTGCCCGCTCGCGTACCCAGCCCGCCTCCCGGTCGTGCGCGACCGATCCCGCAGCACGGCAACCCCGAGCAGACAGGTAGACAGGCACCAGCCATGGCCACGTCCATACCCGCCCCCGGCCGCACCCTGACCGAAACCGACCGCACCCGACACCGCCGGCTCCGCCAGCAGGGCAGCCTCGACCGCGACGAACTCGACGCCATCCTGGCGGCCGGCTTCGTCTGCCACCTCGGAGTGACCGTCGACGGCGCCGTACGCGTCGTCCCGACCGTCTACGGCTCGGACGGCACGACCCTCTACTTCCACGGCTCGGTTGCCAGCCGCAGCCTCGTCTCCTCCCCGGGGGCCGACGTCTGCGTTACCGTCACCCACGTCGACGGCCTCGTGCTGGCCCGCTCGGTCTTCGAACACGGCGTCAACTACCGCAGCGCCATGATCTACGGCGTGCCCCGCCCCGTCACCGACGACGAGGAGAAACTGGCCGGACTGCGCTGCCTCACCGAACAGTCCGCCCCCGGCCAGTGGGAATACGCCCGACGGCCCAATCGCAAGGAACTGGCCGCCACCGCGCTGCTCGCCCTCTCCCTCGACGAGGCATCGGTGAAGATCAGGACCGGCGCCCCGGACGACGGCGACGGCCCGGACGCCGAACTCGGCCTGTGGGCCGGTGTCCTGCCCCTCCACACCGCATGGGGCACGCCGGAACCGGACCCCGTCCTCGACACGGAGACGCGGCTTCCGGCCCACATCGCGGCACGCGAGGGAACACCTGCCTCGTCGTAGCCCTGTGGCGCTACGGCCGTGCTGCCGTGAGCTGTACAGCGGTATGGGCCTGAGTCCGGGGGGCGGCCAGGCTGTGATCAGTTGTGATCGGCTGGGACTGCCTGGGAACGGTCCGGTCCGTAAGCGCCTCCGGACCTCACCCCGGGCGCGAGGATGACCCGTCCCTGACGATCAACCTCCGCGCAGCGCCTTCCGCTTGTACCAGGCGAAAGCCACCGCCATCAGCCCGCTGACCGCGATGAAGCCCATGGACAGCAGGAACGCAGGCGACGTGGGCGCCGACGCCCGGGCACCCGCCACTGCGTAGGCCGCCGTATTGGGGACGCTCCCCAGGGCCGTGGCCAACAGGAACGGGCACCAGCGCATACGGGACACGGCCGCGGAGTAGTTCGTGGCGGCGAACGGCAGCCCGGGGAGCAGCCGGATCGTCAGCATCGAACGGAACCCGTGCTCGCTCAACTGCCGGTCGGCAGCGGCCAGCCAACGGGCGCGCAGCAGCGGCCGCAGCGCGTCCTGCCCCAGCAGTCGACCGAGCCCGAAGGCCAACCCGGCCCCCAGAACCGTCCCGGCAAGCGCGGTGACCAGCCCCGACTGACTTCCGAAGAGCGCACCCGCGGCGATGTTCAGGACCGGCCGCGGGGCGAAGGCGGTGGTGCACACGCCGTACGCGAGGGCGAAGACCGCCAGCGCGGCCGGCCCCGTCAACTGGGCGGGCCAGTCGCCCGCCAGCAAACGCTGCGGGTGCCACAGCAGCATCGCGGCCGCGGCGCAGGCCAGCAGCAGAAACAGCAGGGCCAGCCGCGACCAGGGGGAGAACAACGCACGCGTGCAGCGCGCGGCGAGGCCGTCGGGCGTTGCGGCGGAGGCGGGCATCCGGGGAGCGTATCCGACGCGTGCGGCGCGTCGCCGGAATACGGGCCGCAACGCCGCAAACCGACACCGCGAACCAATACTTCGTCGGGGAGCCCGCACAGAGAGCCGACGCCTCCGGCCGACGCCTCCGACCGACACCGCCGACCGGGACGAGGCGCGGCGCGCGGCGGGGCGGAAAGACCCCACGCCCGTAATTCGTTCGACGCCGGGACGGCATCCCGGCACCATATGACGCATGTTCCGGCACACCTTCCTTTCGATGCCGTCCGCGGTCGCACCGACCGTCGCGGACGCGCCGAAGGCTGCCGCCGCATTCCTCGCCGCAGTCACCACTGCTCCCGTCGCCGCGGCCCTCCAGGCCGCCGTCGCGGCAGGCGGCGCGCGAAGCTGACCCTCTCCGGATCGTCCGGCGGACCCCGCAGGGGGAGGGTCGGGGCAGGCCAGGGGTCCCCACGGCGCCACATCGCCGTCATCACCGCGTTCCAGAATTCCCGCATTTCCGCGTTCCGGAATTCAGAATTCTCGAATGCATTCCTGCGAGGAAGCACACCATGCCCAAGACGGCATACGTCCGGACCAAGCCGCATCTGAACATCGGCACCATGGGCCACGTCGACCACGGCAAGACCACACTCACCGCCGCCATCACCAAGGTGCTCAGCGACCGGGGCAGCGGCACGTTCGTGCCGTTCGACCGCATCGACCGGGCTCCCGAGGAGGCCGCCCGCGGCATCACCATCAACATCGCGCACGTCGAGTACGAGACCGGGACCCGGCACTACGCCCACGTCGACATGCCCGGCCACGCCGACTTCATCAAGAACATGGTCACCGGCGCGAACCAGCTCGACGGCGCGATCCTCGTCGTCTCCGCGCTCGACGGGATCATGCCGCAGACCGCCGAACACGTCCTGCTCGCCAAGCAAGTCGGCGTCCGGCACATCGTCGTCGCGCTCAACAAGGCCGACGCGGGCGACCCCGAGCTCACCGACCTGGTGGAGCTGGAGGTGCGCGAACTGCTCACCGCCCACGGTTACGACGGAGAGCACCTGCCCGTCGTCCGGGTCTCCGGGCTCCGCGCCCTGGAGGGCGACCCGCGGTGGACGGAGGCGATCGGCGCCCTGCTGGACGCGGTGGACACCTTCGTCCCGGTGCCGGAACGCTATGTGGACGCGCCGTTCCTGCTGTCCGTGGAGAACGTCCTGACCATCACCGGACGCGGAACCGTCGTCACCGGAGCCGTCGAACGCGGCACGGTGCGCTGCGGCGACCAGGTGGCGGTGCTCGGCGCGGAGACGCTGACCACCGTCGTCACCGGGGTGGAGACCTTCGGCAAGCCGATGGAGTCCGCCGAGGCCGGGGACAGCGTTGCGTTGCTGCTGCGCGGGCTGCACCGCGAGCAGGTGCGCCGGGGCGATGTGGTCGCGGCGCCCGGCAGCGTCACGCCGCGACGGCGCTTCACGGCCGAGATGTACGTGCTCTCCACTGATGAGGGCGGTCGGCGCACGCCGTTGACCACCGGCTACCGGCCGCAGTTCTACCTCCGCACCGCGGACGTGGTCGGCGCCATCGACCTCGGCGAGCGGGCGGTCGCCCGTCCCGGCGAGACGGTGAGGATCACGGTCGAACTGGGCCGTGCGGTCCCGCTGGAGCCCGGCCTCGGCTTCGCCATCCGCGAGGGCGGCCGCACCGTCGGCGCAGGCACAATCCGCACCACGGAAGCCTGACCGCACACCGACCGACCGCCCGCTCGCCCGTTGACGACACCGATCGCGCGGCGACGATGCGGCCAGTTCTCGGACAACGCGGCCAGTTCTCGATCACCCCGAGAACTGGCCGCACGAGAACTGGCCGCACCGAACCACCACACACGGGCGCGCGACCACAGTTCGGCACACGATGGCTCCATGGCTCCATGGCCCCATGCCCCCTTGGACGGTCTGATCGCCCCATGGCCGATTGCCGAACGCGGGTATCCCATCGCCCGCCGAACCTGAAATCGGCTCCCCGTCCACCCGTCCACCCGTCCACGTGATCGGCTCCCGGTCCCCAGGGCGTGCCCTGCGCTGGGACATGGTGCACCCCGCCCGCCGCGGCGCCCGCCCGCCGCGGTGGCAGGCCCGCCCGTCACAATGGCAGCGTGCACCAAGAATCACCCGCCGCCGAGGGCCCGGTCCCCGCAGCCGAGGACCCGGTCCCCGTCACCCGCATCGTCGATCACGGGACCGCCAAACTCCTCCCGGACATCGACCGTCCTCGCGCATGGCTGCTCACCGTGGACGGCGCGCCGCAGTCGTACGTCGACCTCGACGACCCGACGCACCTGGAGTTCGAGTATGTCCGCCGGCTCGCACACGTCCTGGACGAGGCCGCGCCCGAGGGACAGCCGCTGGACGTGCTGCACCTGGGCGGTGGCGCGCTGACCCTGCCGCGATACGTGGCGGCGACCCGCCCGCGCTCCGGCCAGGACGTGATCGACTCCGACCGTGGCCTGCTCGACCTGGTTACGGAGCACCTGCCGCTCCCGGACGACTCCGAGCCGGACGATTGCGACCCGGACGATTGCGACTCCGGTATCACGCTGCACGCGCAGGACGCCCGAGCAGCGCTGGAGGCGGCGCCGGAGGCGGGCGTGGACGTGATCGTGGCGGACGTCTTCACAGGCTCACGGGTGCCTGCGCAACTGACCTCGATCGAGTACGCGCGCGCCGCCGCCCGCGCGCTGCGCCCCCGTGGCTGCTACGCCGCCAACCTGGCCGACAGTGCTCCGTTCGACTTCCTGCGCAGCCAACTCGCCAACTTCGCCGAGGTGTTCGCCCACCTCGCCCTGATCGCGGAACCGTCGGTGCTGCGAGGTCGCCGCTTCGGCAACGCCGTGCTGCTCGCCTCGCACACGGAGCTTCCGATCGCCGCCCTGGCCCGACGCGCTGCCGGCGACGCCTTCCCTGCTCGTGTGGAACACGGCTCGGCCCTGCGACGTCTGATCGCCGATGCGCGTCCCGTGCCCGATGGTCAGGCGCTCCCCTCTCCTACGCCTCCGGACGGTGCTTTCAGCGTCGGCTAGGCGGTTGGGGGTGGGTGGTCGGCTGGTGGCAGGTGGTTGGCGGTTGTGGCCGATCCAGCGGGTTGGTGGTTGGCTGCTGCTTGGGGGCGCTCGGTGTGAGGTCGGCCGCCCGCCCCTCGTCCTTTCCTGTCACCTCACCTCCTCTCGTCCTTCCTTTCCCTTGTTGCTCCGTTGTCTCTCGCTGTGTCTCTTCTTCCTGTGTGTCTTCTCTTCCTGTGTGTCTTCTTCGTCGGTGTCGGGACTGGGCAAGGGGCTGAGTGGTCGGGGCTGGGCGGGGCGGCGCCTGTGCCGGGGTGCCGCCTTCTGCCTTTGCCGGGGCCGCTTCCTTACTTCTTTTACGGCAACGATTACGGAGAGTTATTTGTTCCCTCCGTTGTGTGGCTGGTGTTTGGGCTGGTGGGGCCGGTCGGAGGAAGTGGTGGGGGAGGGGAGGTGGTGGGTGAGGCGGTGACGGTGGGTTTGGGCGGGCGGTGGGTGAGGTTGCGGACGTCGGGGACACAGAGGACGGCGGCGGTGAGGAGCACGATCAGGCAGGCGCTGGCCCATAGGGCGGCAGGGCGGCCGATGAGGTCCTGGGTGGGGCCGGCGAGTGCGGTGGTCACGGGGACCATCGCCAGCGAACCGAGCCAGTCGTAGGAGGAGACCCGGGAGAACTTCTCCTCGGGGATCTCCTGATGGAGGGCCACCATCCAGGTCACCGAGAAGACCTCGATCGACATCCCGGCGGCGAACAGGATCGCCGCGAGCCAGCCGACCGGTACCGGTATGGCGAGTGCGGCGGACGGGAGGGCGAACGGGAAGACGCAGAGGGTGCCGGTCAGCAGGAGGCGGCGCGGTTTGAGGCGGGTCATCAGGAGGGCGCCGATCGCGGTTCCGGCGCCGAAGGCGGCCAGTGCGAGGCCCCAGGGGCCGGCGCCGCCCAGGTGCTCCTCGGCGACCAGCGGCCCGTAGACCGACTGCACGGCGACGACCACCGCGTTGACGATGGAGAACTGCGCGACGATCGCCCACAGCCACGGCCGGGACACCACCTCCCGCCAGCCGTCCCGGAGGTCGTCGCGGATCCCGCCGCTGGGAGCGCGCTCCGGGATGCCGCTCACGTCGAGGAAGGCGCGCAGGGCCCCGGCGAGCGCGAAGGCGGCGGAGTCGATCGCCAGCACCCACCCCGGTCCGATGACCGCGACCAGGGCGCCGCCGAGTGCCGAACCGCCGATGCTCGCGCCGTTCACCGCGATCCGGAACACGGCGAAGGCCCGCCCCGCCTGCTCTCCGGAGACGCTCGCCAGCACCATGCCCTCGGAGGCCGGGGCGAAGAACGCCTGCCCGGTGCCGCCGATCGCCGCCAGCAGCGCCATCTGCCAGAGGTGCGCCGTGCCGGACAGGACCAGGAGTGCGAACAGGCCCTGGGAGAGGCAGTTGACGGTGTTCGCCGCGACCATCACCCGGTGCCGGGGGAGCCGGTCCGCGACCGCGCCTCCGACCAGCAGGAAGACGACGAGCGGCACCATACGGGCGGCGGAGACCAGCCCGACGTCGGTGGCCGAGCCGCCCGCGTCGAGAACCGCGAACGCGGTGGCGATCAGCGCACCGTTGCTGCCGAGTCCGGCGATGACGGTGGCGGCGCTGAGGAGGGCGAAGTTCTGGCCCGCCCAGGTTGGGCGGGCCGTCAGCAGGCGGGCCGCCATCAGTGGAGGCCCGGTCGGTTCGGTGCTTCCGGGGTGGGCGCTTCGGGGAACCACGCTCCCGGGGACGGTGCTCCGGGCAACGGTGCTCTCAGGGCCGGCGCTTTCAAGGGTGGACGTGTTCGTTGTGTTCCTGGGGTTGTCTCCAGTGGATCGGGGGTGCGGGAGGGGCGTCGGGTTCGGTTCCGTTGTGTCATGGGCGTTGACGATATGGGGGTGGGGGAGGTCAACACCTGGATTTCCGGCAGGGTTTGGGGAGCCGGGGGCGGAGGAGCGCAGAGAGCGTGGGCGGCCTCTTCACAGCTAAGCTACTGATAGGTAACATGGTGGCATGTCCTCAGAGTCCCTGCCGTCGATCGGCGACATGATGGCGGCATCCGTGCCGATGGTCCGCACCCTGAACCTCGAGTTCACCGAGACCACCCCCGAGCGCGCCGTGGTCCGCATGGCCGACCAGCCCGACTTCCACAACCACGTCGGCGGCCCGCACGCCGGCGCGATGTTCACGCTCGCGGAGTCGGCGAGCGGCGCGATCGTGATGACGGCCTTCGGTGATCAGCTCGGCCGTGCGGTGCCGCTCGCGGTGGGCGCCGAGATCGGCTACAAGAAGCTCGCCATGGGCCCGGTCACCGCCACCGCCGAGCTCGGCCGCCCGATATCCGAGGTCGTCGCCGAGCTGGACGCCGGCGGGCGCCCGGAGTTCCCGGTGAAGGTCGAGATCACCCGCGACAAGGACGGCGCGGTCACCGGCGAGATGACGATCGTGTGGACGCTGCGCCCCAACCAGTGATCCCGATCGGCGACTGCTGAGGGCCCAGAGGGCCGAGAGGGCCGCGACGGGTGAGCGCGGCTGCCTGCCCGTCCGTGCCTCCTGCCGGCCTCAGTCGTCTGTCCGGCATTGCCTGGCTGCCTCAACGGTTGCCTGGCAGGCCGCCAGTCCGGCCGCCTGTCGTGTCTGCCCGTCCGCACGGTTTCCGCTGTCGGGCGTTGCGGCGGGTGCCGATCGCTGATGAGGGGCGCCCCACCGGCGCGGGGCGCCCCGTGGCCGTGTCCGCTGCGGATACACCAGCGCGCGACCGGGAATCGTCGTCGGGATGACCCGATCGAGTACGCTTCCCAGGCGTGCCGATGCGGCGCGCCTGGGAACGACCGATCGGTGCCGGGGCACCGGGCAACGGCCCACGGGGGCCCAACATCAGCGGAGGAAGCGGCCTTGCACATCCAGGAATGGCTGGAGACGGTACCCGCCGTGAGTGTCTACCTCCTCGTGGGGTTGGTCATCGGGCTGGAGAGCCTGGGCATTCCGCTGCCCGGCGAGATCGTTCTCGTCAGCGCCTCGATCCTGGCCGCGACCCAGGACCACATCAATCCCTATGTGCTGGGTGCCTGCGCCTCCGCCGGCGCGATCATCGGTGACTCCATCGGCTACCTGATCGGTCGCAAGGGCGGCAAGCCGCTGCTGGCCTGGGCCGGCCGGAAGTTCCCCAAGCACTTCGGGCCGGATCATGTGGGCATGGCCGAGGCCAAGTTCGACAAGTGGGGCATGTGGGCCGTCTTCTTCGGCCGGTTCATCGCACTGCTGCGGATCTTCGCCGGTCCGCTCGCGGGCGTGCTGAAGATGCCGTACTGGAAGTTCCTGATCGCCAACGTCCTCGGCGGCATCATCTGGGCCGGCGGCACGACGGCGTTGATCTACACCGTCGGCCTCGTCGCCGAGCCCTGGCTCAAGCGCTTCTCCACGTGGGGCCTGGCCGCCGCGGTGCTGTTCGGTATCGGATCGTTCCTGCTCATGAAGCACCGGGCGAAGAAGGCCGCGGCGGCGCGCGAGGCGGCGGATCTGGAGAAGTCCCCGGTCGCTGCCACCCGGGCCGACTGAACCGGCCGGCGACACACGAACGAGCGCGGCGCCCCGGACGTCCTGCAATCCTGCGGACATCCGGGGCGCCGCGCTCGTTCGTGCCGTTTGGGGAGCAGGGCATGCGTCTGCCGGGTGCCGCCGGTGTACGTGTGTCTGCCTGCGGTGTACGTGCGCCTGTCTGTACGTGCGCTTGCCACCGGCCGTCGTTACGGCATCTGCCAGGTGTCCGGTCCGCCGGCGCGCCATTCGATGACACCGGTGTCGTGCCAGACGAAGCGTGTGGTGGGGAATCCGGCGCGGCGCAGGATCGCCGCCACGTCGCCGGGGCGCCGCGCGCGGCCCAGGTCCTGGCCGTGGAGCGTGACGCGGCGGCCGCCGGTGCACGGCGGATGCACGATCACGGGGGCGCGCTTCATACCTCCAGGGTGCGACGGACCGGGTGCCTCCGCATCCCGACCGCAGTCGCGGCGTCACGTACGGTGCCGGGCCCGGTGACACCTCAGGCCCCGCGCGCTCCGCTGTCGGCCGTCCGCATTCCCGGGGCCGCCGACAGCTCCGGCGTCACGGCTCCGCGCGCAGCCGTGAGAAGAACGGCTGGGCGCGGGAGTCGGAAGTGCCGCGTCGCCACCAGCGGACCTCGCCGCCGAGCATGCGGGCGGGGGCGTCGGCGCGGACGCCTCGGCGCAGGGCGGCCAGCATGGTGCGGGCGCCCACGATGAACAGCGGGTCGCCGACCAGCTTCTTGGCGACCAGCGCCTTGCGGCAGGCTCGGAGGGCGGCGGCCGGGTCGCCGTGGGCACGTTCGATGAGCGCGTGGGCGTAGAGGATCGTCGAGTGGAGCCAGAAGTCGCAGTCGGCGTGGCGGGATTCCCAGGCGCGGCGGGCCGAGGCCCGGGCGCGGCCGGCGTCGAGCGGGGCGAGCGCGATGGCCAGCAGCGCCCAGCTGTGGGCGGGCCCGGGGCCGAACCACGTGTCCCGGGAGGTGTGCCGGGCGGCCTCCTCCAGGCAGACCACGGCGGTCGTGGTGTCCTCGCGGTAGAGCGCCAGCACGGCGTGGGCGTGCGCGATACGGGCCAGGCCGTCGGTGTCCGCGTGCATCACGGCGGCCTTCCATGCCTGGGCGAGGAGGGGTTCCGCGTCGGCGGGGGCGTTCTCCTGGGCGGCGAGGTAGCCGGCCAGCCACAGGGCGCGGGCCCGCAGCGCGGTGTCTTCCTGGGCGAGGGCCAGCAGCCGGTCCAGGTGGGCGCGGCCCTCGCGGCGGAAGCCGCAGGCCGCCCACTGGAACCACAGTGAGACCGCGATCTCCAGGGCGCCGAGCGCGTCCTCGGCGTCCAGCGGGGGCCGGGTCAGCGCCGCGTCGAGGTGGTGCTGCTCGTCCTCGACGAGGCGGACCGCGAGCTGCTGGCCGGTGCCCTGCCAGGTGATCTGGGCCTCGGCGGCGAGGGCCGCGCACGCCTGCCGGAAGCGGCGCAGCGCCCCGGCCTCGTCGCCGGTCTCGCGCAGCCGGTCCCGGCCGAAGTCCCGGGCGGCGCGCGGCAGCCGGTAGCGGGGCGGCAGCCCGGTCCCGGAGCCGGAGGCGACGTCGGCGTCCCGTACGCATTCCAGGACGGAGGCGGCGCGCAGGCGCTCCAGCGCGGCGTCGACGGCGGATGCAGGAACGTCACTGCTGGTACAGACGCACCCCGCGAGCCAGGGGTCGAAGTCCCCGGGGAGGACCGAGAGGCGAGCCCAGACCCGGCGGTCGAGCGGGGAGCAGAGGGCGTAGCCGGCGGCGTGCGCGGCGTGCAACGAGGTGTGACGGGTGGTGAGGGAGGGGCCGAAGTAGTGCAGGGAGCCTTCCAGGTCCAGCCGGGCGGCCAGTTGGGACAAGGTCATCCGGTCCAGCTGCCGGGCGGCCAGACCGATGGCGAGCGGGCAGCCCTCCAGGGCCCGGCAGACCGCGACCAGCAGTTCCGGGGCGGCGGGACCGGTGCGCGCCGCCAGGAGTTCGACGGCCGGTCCGGCGATGCCCTCGCCGAGGGTCACCGGCAGCGGGGCGAGGGCGAGGACCCGTTCCCCGGGGAGTCCCAGCGGGCGGCGGGCGGTGGCGACGATCCGCAGGGCCGGTTCGGTCCGCAGCAGCCGCCGGACCAGCGCCGCGCAGGCGTCGAGCAGCGGGTCGCAGTCGTCGAGGAGCAGGATCATGCGCCGGGTGCGGCAGTGCCCGGCGAGGTCCTCGACGGTGCTCGGGGAGGGGAGGCCGGCGGTGCGGAGGAGGGCGCCGGGCAGGTCGTCCGCGGTCAGCCCGTCCCAGCAGGTGATCCGGAGGACGGCGCCGGGCCGGTCGGCGGTGTGTTCCTCCAGGACGGCCCGGGCCAGCAGGCTCTTGCCCACTCCGGCCGGTCCGGTCAGCGTGACCGGCGCGGCCTGGTCCAGCAGCCCGGCCAGCTGCTCGTGCTCGGCGGCCCGCCCCACTACGCCGGGCAGCGGCCCGTCATCGGCCCACGCGGTCATCGGTCATCCCCAACCACGGCACAGTGCCGCGCACTTCCCTAGGAGCGACCCACGATGCCAGAACCGGCCGCCGGGTAAACAGCGGACGGGGTTCACCGTTAGGGGGAAACCCGCTCGGCGGCTTTGACGTGGCGTTTCGTCTTGGTGCTGATACAGAACGGTAAACCCCAGGTCACGAAGGCGGGGGCGGCGTACGGCAGCCGGGGGACCGAACTTAGAGTGATGGCTTTCGACCGGTTTCGCGGTGGCACTGTGATGTCCCGCCGGCCCCAAGTGCCTGAGGAGATCGTTCCGATGAAGTCCGTGCGCGTCCGAGCTGCGGTGAGTGTGGTGGCCCTGGGGCTGCTGGCCGGGTGCGGCGGGCCGCAGCAGGACGTGGTGGACGCCTCGAACGTGCCGCGCCTGCGGGCCCACGCCGCGGACGCGCTCAACGGCCGGCCGCGGACCGTGATGCCGCAGGGGCCGCGCTCGGTGTTCACCCCGTACCGCACGACGGGCGACGACGGCACCCAGGTGGTGCACACCAGGTGGCACGGTCGGGCGTCCGGCTACACCGGCGACATCTGGGCCTGGGTGCCGCCGCAGTACAACCAGGCCAAGTACGCCCGGAGCGGCTTCCCGGTGCTGATCGCGCTGCCCGGGGCCTGGGGGTACCCGTCCAACTACTGGGCGGATGCGCCGTTCGCGCTGGAGGAGCGGCTCGCGGAGTGGTCCAAGGAGGGCAAGACGCTGCCGTTCATCCTCGTGATGCCGGTGCTCAACCCCCGCAAGACCTACTACGACGGCAGCGACATCCCGGGGCAGCCCAGGATGGGGAGCTGGCTGACCAGGGACGTGCCGGCGTTCGCCCGGGCCAACTTCCGTACGTATGCGTCGCGGGACGGCTGGGGCTTCATGGGCTCGTCGTCGGGCGGGTTCGCGGCGCTGAAGGCGGTGCTCAAGGAGCCGCAGCGGTTCAAGGCGGCGATCGTCAACGGTCCCGACACGGCTCCGGACTCGCCGCTGTGGAAGGGGCATCAGGCGGCGAAGCTCGCCAACGACCCGCGGCATCTGGCGCGGCAGTTGACGGCGCGCGGCGGACCGCAGGTCTACCTGGCCTTCGAGCTCGGCAGCAAGGAGGACGCGGTGCCCGACGTGAAGCGGTTCGTCAGCGGGTACACCGACGGGGCCCGTGGGCCGATCCACTCCACTCTCTTCGAAATACCGGATGGTGTGCACAGCGGGCACACCTACATCAAGCGGATGCCCGAGTCGCTGCACTGGATCAGCGAGCAGATGCAGGGGCCGGTGTCGGCGCCGTCGGTCTGACGGGTCGTCGGCCGGTCGGCCGCGGGCGGGCGGTGCGACGCCCGCCCGGTGGCGGTGGCCGGTGGGGAGCCGGCGGCGGGTATCGGACAATCTCGTGCTGCCGTCGGCCTCTGGTGTGCCGTGATCGACCGGCCGGGAACGGGGCCGCGCGTGGCCGAAAGGGCGCCGGACGCGGTCTGTTGACGCTGCCGAACGCCGGTCGGCGGCGTGGGGTACGGGGCCTCTTCCGGTGTGCGGTGGTGGGGTGACCGATCTGGGTGGCACCGGGTGCCACCGATCCGGCCTGCGGATTCGCGGTGCGTTGCGTTCGATACCGCGCAGTTCGGAGTGCTAGCGGGTCGTCAGGAAGCGGCTCGACTCCTTGCGTCCCGGAGCCGTGTCGGGAGCCAATGGCCCCATAGGGGGCCTTTGTTGAATCCTCGTCAGGTGCCAGAACGTTACGGATCGCTGTTGGACTTGAGTCGATGGCGTGATGCTAAGATCATCGCACTTGCCAACCGGGTAGTCACCTGCTATGGCAAATGGGAATTCCGCGCATTGGCCTGAGAAAATCGCCACCCCGGGGAGAGGTATGCCATTAACCGGGCCTTCAGAGGCTTTCTGGCAGGCGACTGTGCGCGGCCGATCGTCTATTGTCTGGGGCCGCGCGTGATCATCCACACGGCAGCCGGGCATACGGCACCTGGTGGCTTCGTCGTCCGAAGAGAGACCTATGACGCAATACTTCCAGGATCCAGCGCTGTGGGCCTTGGTCGCTGGTACACCTGTCGCCGCTACCGCGATTATTCGTGGCCGGAAGAAGATCTCGGAGCTGAGAAAAGAAAAGCTTGAGCTGAAACAGCACTACGCGCAGCTGGAGGAGCACTACGCGGAGGCCGTGGAGGAGGCCAAGGACCGCGCCGAGGAGTCCACCAAGAACACCCTGAAGACCGCGATGCGGACGCTCCAGGGTCTGGCGAGCGAGCAGCAGCTGGCGATCTCCAAGCTCCAGGACGCCTACGGCGAGCATAAGATCCTGCAGGATCTGCTCGATATCGACCACATGAACTCGCAGTTCGCGCGACGGGCCCAGTCCATCGCCGTGCTCTGCGACGGATGGCTCGGCCGGCGCCGTAACGACGCCTCGCTCTACGACGTGGTCCGCAGTGCAAAGGGCCGTATCCGCCACTTCACCCGCGTGGAGATCCGCTCGCAGAGCAATTTCGCCATCGTCAGCCGAGCAGTGGAACCGGTGGCGCTGGTCCTCGCCGAACTGCTGGACAACGCCACCAGCTATTCCGCGCCGGAAACGATGATCGAGATCAATATCCGCCCGGTACCCAAGGGCGTGTGCATCGTCGTGGACGACGCCGGTGTCGGCATGAACGAGGAGGAGAAAGCGAAGGCCGGCCAGCTGCTTTCCGGGGGTAATTCCGCGAGCGTTTCCAGCCTCGGAAATCCGCCGCAGTTCGGCTTCACCGTCATCGGTGTGCTGGCCGCCCGCTACGGCTTCACGGTCTCGGTCGACTCCACCTCGCCGTACGGCGGTGTGCGCGCGGTCGTCCTGCTCCCCGACGAGTTGCTCACGTCCCTGCACGAGCCCGAGGAGGGTCCTGCCGTGGCCGCGTCCGCCCCGTTGCCGCCCGAGAACCCTCCTGGCCGGCAGGGCTTTCCGGTGCCGGGGAGGCATCGGGCGCCGGCGCCGCCGCCGGGCTTCGACGCTCCGGACGCCGAAGCTCCGGGCGTTGCCGAGACGACCGCCGGCGGGCTGCCGAAGCGCCGCCGCCGCGGGGCGATATCGATCGTGCCGCCGGCGGGCGAGGGCACTCCCACTCCTCCGGCCCGCGACAGCGCTCAGACGGCGTCCGTCATGGGCGCTTTCCAGCGCGGTACGCAATCGGGCCGTCGTTCCACCCAAGCAAGCAGTGAAGGGCATGAGAATCCGTGAACTACGATCTGTCGTGGATGCTTGACAGTGCTCTGGAATTGCCTGAGGCGCAGCATGCGATCCTCGTCTCCGCCGACGGTCTGCTCATGGCCCGTTCGAAGGAGGTCGGTCGGGACCACGCCGACACGGTGGCCGCCGCGATGAGCGGTATGCAGTCGCTGAGCCGTACGGTCGCCGATTTCTGCAAGGGCGGCGGCCCCGCCGGGCGCCCGCAGTGGCGGCAGACGCTGGTGGAATTCGACCACGGCTGGGTCTTTCTCATATCGGCCGGTGAGGGTGCCTATCTCGCGGTCTCGGCCTCGCCCGATGTCGACATGGCGGAGATCACGTTCCGGATGCAGCAGTTGGTCGGCCAGCTCGGCAAGGCGTTGACCAGCCCGCCGCGCGAGAGGGCCGATATCCAACCATGACCACCGATGACGAGCCGGAGCTGGTACACGAGGCAGCGGAATTAGTACGGCCGTACGTCATCACCAACGGCCGGGACCTTGTCGACGACAGCACGTTCACGTTGCTGACACTGGTCACCGTCGCTCAGGATCCGCCCCGGACCCAACCGCTCGACCCGGAGAAACAGCGCCTGTTGGAGCTGTGCGCCGGGGGTTTTCTGTCGATCGCCGAGATAGCCGGGCACACCGGGCTGCCGGTGGGTGTCGCCAAGATTCTGGTGTGTGATCTCACGGAGGAGGGCCATCTCTATGTGCGCGCGCCCATCCCCAGCGCTCAGCTTGTCGAACGGCAAATCCTGGAGGAGGTGCTGAATGGGCTCCAGGCTCGCTTTGGATGACGGTGTGTACCTGCGGAATTCGGTGCAGACCGCGGCGAAGATCCTGGTTGTCGGGCACTTCGCGGTGGGGAAGACCACGTTCATCGGAACCATGTCGGAGATTCCGCCGCTGCGCACCGAAGAGGTGATGACGCAGGCCAGCGCGGGCATCGACGATCTGCGGGCGGTGCCGGGGAAGACCACGACGACGGTCGCCATGGACTTCGGGCGGCTGACGCTGAGCGAACGGCTGGTGCTCTATCTGTTCGGAACTCCCGGCCAGCAGCGCTTCGTTCAGGTGTGGGAGGACATGACGCGTGGGGCGCTGGGGGCGCTGATCCTGGTGGATCCGCAGCGTCTCGAGGAGTCCTTTCCTGTCATGGACCTGGTGGAACACTACGGCATCCCCTACGCCATCGCCGTGAACCGCTTCGACGGGACTCCGGAGCATGCGCTCGACGAGATCCGGGAGGCGCTCGACCTCCTTCCGGAGACACCGGTCGTCAACTGCGATGCGCGTGACCAGAAATCGTCGGCGGATTGTCTGATCACGCTGGTTCGCTATCTGCAGTCCCGCCTCAACTAGGAGTGCCCCCATGCAATCTCATCCGGATTTCCAGACTCCGCCGCCGGGTTGCCCCGCACATGCCGACGGCATGAGAACGTCCCTGCACGGCCCGGAATTCGCCGCCGCGCCGCACGCCGTCTACGAGCGCCTTCGGCAGTACGGCCCGAGCGCACCGGTCGAACTCGCTCCCGGCGTGGAGGCCGAACTCGTCACGGACTACGCGACGGCGCTGCAGGTGCTGCAGAACCCGGACGTCTTCGCCCGCGACTCCCGCCGCTGGCGCGCGCTCAACGAGGGCCGGGTACCGCTCGACAGCCCGGTGCTGCCGATGATGATGTACCGGCCGAACGCCCTCTTCTCCGACGGCGCCGAGCACATGCGGCTGCGGCAGTCGGTCACCGCGAGTCTGGCCAGGGTGGACACCCACCGGGTCGGCCGCCATGTCGGCCGGGTCGCCACGTACCTCGTCGGCCAGTTCAGCAGCCGAGGCCGGGCCGACCTGGTCGCCGACTACGCCCAGCTCCTGCCGCTGCTGGTCTTCAACGACCTCTTCGGTTGCCCGGAGGAGATAGGCGACCGCCTCGTCTTCGGGATATCGGGGATCTTCGACGGGGTCGAGGCGGAGAAGGCCAACGAGGTCCTGACCGAGGCGCTGATGGAGCTGGTCTCCCTCAAGCGGCGCTCGCCGGGGGACGATGTGACCTCCTGGCTGACACAGCATCCGTCCGGACTCTCCGACGAGGAGATGATCCACCAACTCGTCACGCTGATCGCGGCGGGCACCGAGCCCACCCAGAACATCATCACCAGCGCCCTCCTGCTGCTGCTCTCCGACGAGCGGTACGCCGGGGACCACAACTCGGCCGGCCTGCTGGTCGACGACGCCATCAACGACGTGCTGTGGAACAGCGCTCCGATCGCCAACTACGGTGTGCACTACCCCGTGCGCGACGTGGAGATCGGCGGGGCCAAGCTTGCCGCGGGGGACCCCGTGGTGATCAGCTTCGCGGCCGCCAACACCGACCCGGCGCTGTCCACGGGCCGTCAGATGCTCAGCAAGCGCGCTCATCTGGCCTGGGGCGCCGGCCCGCACGCCTGCCCGGCGAAGGACCCCGCGACCCTGGTCGCCAACCTCGCCATCGAGAAGCTGCTCAATTCCCTGCCGGACATCGAACTCGCTTTGCCGGCGGAGAGTTTGACCTGGCGTCCCGGCCCATTCCACCGTGCGCTCGAAGTGCTGCCCGCGCGTTTTACCCCGGTCCAGCCGGAGCGGCGTTCGTCCGATGCCTCCGCATGGGGTCAGGGCGCGCCCGAGAATGCCCCGGCGCCGGGGCAGAGTGGGACGCAAAAGGGCAAGTGGTGGAGTTCGTTCCTGTCCTGGTGGAAGGTGTGATCTTTACGACAGACCCTATGCGGGCGCGGTGCGTAAACGTTCAAGCAGGTGGGTAGTCAGGGCTGGTCCATCGGTTCTGGTGTCTTGAACGAAGGAGTTACCGCGGTGGAGCCCGGCATAGTTTCCCTGCCCACGTCCCCGGCTGTCGATCGGCGTTCCGTGGCAAGGCTTTTCTCCCGTCTGCGCACCCCTGACGGGCAGGCCAATCCCTTGCCGCACTACGCGGAGATCCGGTCGATGGGGGACGTTGTTCCGGCGCCCTGGGGTGGCTATCTCGTCAATTCCTATGGCCTGTGCGACCGGATCCTGCGGAGCAAGTCCTGGCTGGTGCCGGACAGTTCATGGCGCGCCCGGCAGGGTCGGGGGCCGCGCTGGACGGCACCCTCCGCACAGGAAATGGCCGGGATGCTGCCCGGGCTCAACCCGCCGCACCACACCCGTGTGCGGCGGTCGGCGGGCAAGTTTTTCGACCGTCGTTCGCTGGCTGATATCCAAAAATCCGTCGAGCGTCTCACCGAAGAACTCCTCGATGAACTCGAGGTGCAACTGAAAGACGGTGAAGCGGATTTCGGTGCCATTGTCAGCGACCAGCTGCCGGTGCTGACGATAGGGGAATGGCTCCGACTGCCGACCGCCGACCATCCCTTGCTGCGGTCCCTCACCCATGACCAGGTATTCGCCCAGGAGCTGCTTCCCACGGCCAGTCAGCTAGCCCTCTCGGACGCTGCTACCGAGATTCTGCGCGAGTATTTCACCGCCCTGGTCAAGGAACGCCGCAAGACTCCGGGGGACGACCCGGTCTCGGGCTGGATCAGGACCTGGGACCACCTCGAAAGGGACCGGGACAAAGCCGACGAGGCCGTCTACCGGCTGGTGCTGTTCGTGGTGCTGGCGGCGCTGGAGACCACCGCGAACCTGCTCTCCACCGCGGTGTGGCTGATCACTTCGCACCCCCGCCAGATGGGCTGGCTCCGTGCGCAACCGGAGAACATCCCCGCGGCCGTCGAGGAGGTCCTGCGCTACGACTCCCCGACGCACGTGGTGAGCCGGGTCGCGGGCGAGGACACCGTGCTCGCCGGCGTGCCCGTCCACAAGGACCAACTGGTGCACTGCATGGTCGGGGTGGCCAACCACGACCCGGCACAGCACGTGGACCCCCACCTCTTCGACGCCCGGCGCAGGGCCGGCCACCTCAGCTTCAGCAGCGGTATCCACTACTGCCTCGGCTCCGCGCTGGCCCGGCTGGAGGCGCACACGCTGTTGACGGCCGTTCTCGGACGCTTCCCCGGACTGCGGCCGAGCCGGACGCCCGAATGGGCGCCGCGGGTGGCCTTCCGGCGGCTGCTCACCCTGCCCGTCACCCAGGCAGTGCGCCGGAGTGAGGTAGGAATGCGGACATGATCGAAGACTTCAAGTCCCTCGTCGTCCGGACCGAGGGACCCGTGCTGACGGTCCGGTTGAACAGCCCGGAGACCGGCAACGCGCTCTCGGAGACGATGCTCGACGAACTCCTCACCGTACTGGGGGCGATACCGCACCAACCCGGCATACGCGTGGTGATCCTCTCCGGCGCCGGAGCCGACTTCTGTCTGGGAGCCGATCGCCGGGAGTTCGCCGAGTCGCTCGCCGCCGACCCCACCGGCGCGGGCGTGCGCGTCGTGGGCACCAAGGCGCGGCAGGTGTGCGACGCGCTCGCCACCACCGAGGCCGTCACCGTCGCCCGCCTGCACGGCGGCGTGATCGGTGCGGGGATCGGGCTGGCGCTCTTCTGCGATCTGCGGGCCGGGGCGGACAACTGCCGCTTCCGGCTGCCGGAGGCGGCGCTGGGGGTACCGCCCGCCTGGGGCGGGGTGCTGCCGCGGCTCATGCACGAGGCCGGTGCCGCCAAGGTCCGCGAACTGATCCTCACCGCGGACACCTTCGACGCCGCCACCGCCCAGCGGATGTCGATCCTCCACCAGGTCGTCCCCGAGGCCGAGCTGGACGCCGCGGTCGCCCGATGGATCAAGCCGCTGGTGCGGCGGTCGCCCACGGCGTTGCGGACCGCCAAGCTCATGATGAACGCCTACGGGAACGCGCACCGGCTGGCGGACGCCACGCTCTTCGACGCGGAGCTGCTGTCGTCCGCGCTGAGCGCCGGCCATCGGGCACGACGGGACTGACCCCGCCCGGAACGGGGGACGCGGACCCGTCGGTGCGGCCCTGACCAGGCCGCACCGTTGCGCATCCGGAGCCGTCAGCCCGTGGGCTCCCCGGCCCCCGCGCCGTCCGTGGCGAGCGGGACCGCCGCGCGGTGGCGGTCGGCCAGCTCCACGTACACCGCGGCGTTCAGCTTGATGGACTCCCGCTCCTCCGCGGTCAGTTCCCGCCTGACCTTGGCCGGCACCCCGGCGACCAGCGAGCCCGGCGGCACCCGCATCCCCTGCGGTACCAGTGCCTGGGCCGCGATCAGCGAACCCGCCCCGATATGGGCCCCGTTCAGCACCGTCGCGCCCATCCCGACCAGTACGTCGTCCTCGACGGTGCAGCCGTGCAGGACGGCGTTGTGGCCGACCGAGACCCGTTCGCCGACCGTCACCGGGAAGCCGGGGTCGCCGTGCACCGTGCAGTTGTCCTGGATGTTGCTGTCGGCGCCCAGGAGGACGGGACCGCTGTCGGCGCGCAGCACGGCGTGGTACCAGACGCTGGCCCCCGCGGCCAGGGTGACGTCGCCGACGACGACGGAGGTGGGCGCGGTGTACGCCCCGGGGTCGATGCGCGGCGCCGCGCCGCCCACCGAAGCGATCAGTGCCCGTTCTGCCATCTGCGCATCTCCTCGCCCGTTGGGTGCCGCGCCACCAGCACCGTAGACGACCGCCGTGCGGGGTGGGCGGCGTGGCCGGGGGTGGGGTGAAGATCACAGCCCGGCGCGCGGCCGGTGGTCGGGCGCGCTGAGTACGGTGTGCGGGTGCCGATAAACCAGAACGTGTTCTCGTCCCTGACGGCCTGGCGGCGCCGGGCGGTGTCCCGCGCCGTCCACCGCGGGGCGCGCTGGATGCGGGAGACCGGGGCAGTCACGGCCGAGCGCCCGGGCCCGTACCGCTTCCGCCGGATCGGCACCGGCACCCGGCTGGCGTTCCCGCAGGGGACGGTCTTCGGCGACCCCTGGATCGAGTTGGGCGCGCACTGCATCGTCGGCCAGGACGTCACGCTCACCGCGGGCATGATGCCCGATCTGGACCTGGGACCGGAGCCGATTCTGACGCTGGGCGACGGCGTGGTGCTGGGCCGGGGCAGCCATGTGATCGCGGACGTCCGGCTGACCGTCGGCGACGACTGCTTCTTCGGGCCCGGCGTCTACGTCACCACCACCAACCACAGTTACGACGACCCCGAGACGCCGATCGGCAAGCAGTGGCCGCGCAGCGAGCCGGTCACCATCGGGCCGGGCGGCTGGATCGGCACCGGGGCGGTCATCCTCCCGGGCGCGCGGCTGGGGCGGAACGTGGTGGTCGCGGCCGGGGCGGTGGTGCGCGGCGAGGTCCCCGACCACGCGGTGGTGGCCGGGGCACCGGCCAGGATCGTCCGCCGCTGGGAACCGGGCACGGGCTGGCAGCCGCCGCTGCGCACGCCGGCGCCGGTGCCGATCCCCGAGGGCGTGACGCCGGAACAGCTGTTGGCGCTGGGGGAGTGGGAGAAGGCGGACGGTTAGGGCGAGTTGGCCGCCCGGTGTCCCTTGCTCGGGTGCTCGGGTGTTCTCGTGGGATTCGTCATCCGTGGGAGGCCAGGAGGATGGAGCCGACCAGGGCGAGGGAGGCCCCGGCGGTCTGGACGGCGCGCAGGCGTTCCTTGAGGACGCCGAGGGCGGCGAGCGCGGTGACGACCGGGTACAAGGAGGCCAGCACCGCGGCCATGGTGACGGGGCCGTGCTGGGCGGCGACGGCGTAGGTGCCGTTGGCGGCGACATCGGCGATGCCGACGAAGGCGAGCGCGGGGAGCGAGCCGCGCAGGGCGGGCAGGCCGCCCTCGGGCAGGGCCGGGGTGCCGCGCCGGACCGTGACGTACAGGGCCGCGCCGCCGACCGCCACATTGCACAACCGCTGGACGAAGAGCGCCAGGAAGAGACCGGTGACGGTGCTGGACGCCTCGGCTATCAGGGCCATCACCGCGCCGAAGCCGAGTGCCGAGACGACGGTGAGCACGATCGTCCGGCGCTCGACGCTCGCCCCGCCGAGCCGGGGGCCGCCGGCCAGCAGTATGCCGACCACGGCGACGACCATGCCGGCGGCTTGCAGGAGGCCCGGCCGTTCGCCCGCGAGGACGCCGACGCCGAGCGGGACGAGGACGGTGCCGAGCGAGCCGAGCGGGGAGACCACGCCCATCGGGCCGAGCGCCAGGGCGCGGTAGAAGCAGAGCATCGCGGCGGGGCCGACGACGCCGGCGGCGACCGCGAACCACAGCTGCGGGCCGGCCTCCCGCCAGCCGCCGGTGGCCAGCACGATGCCGCCCAGTGCCAGGGCGGCCAGGGTCTGCGAGACCACCACGACGGTCAGGGCGTGCAGGCGCCGGGTGAGCAATCCGCCGCCGAAGTCGGCGAGCCCCCACAGGAGGCTGGTGGCCAGGGCGAAGGCCGCGGTCATGGAGGAACCTCGCAGTACAGTGAACCGGACGCTGAAGTACAGCACACCGTAGTGCAATAAATTGAACCGCGGTAGCGAATATATTGTCCTGCCGCTACGACCCGACTTGGACGGACCGTGACGGACCTCGACCAGCTCACGCAGGCGCTCGCCCGCAACCTCAAGCGCTGGCGCACCGAGCGCGGCTACACCCTCGACGCGCTGGCGGCCCGGGCCGGCGTCAGCCGCGGCATGATCATCCAGATCGAGCAGGCCCGGACCAACCCCAGCGTGGGCACCACCGTCAAGATCGCCGACGCGCTCGGCGTCAGCATCACCACGCTCCTCGACTACGAACAGGGCCCGCAGGTACGGGTCGTTGGCCCCGGCGAGGCGGTCCGGATGTGGTCCACGGAGGCCGGCAGCCACACCTCGCTCCTGGTGGGTGGCGAGGCCCCGGGGCCGTTCGAGATGTGGGACTGGCGGCTGATGCCGGGCGACGAGAGCGCCTCCGACCCGCATCCGCCCGGCACCGTCGAGCTGCTGCACGTCCGGTCCGGCACCCTCACCCTGCTCGTCGACGGCGCCCCGCACGAGGTGGTCGCCGGGGCCTCGGCGACCTTCGAGGCCAAGGTCCCGCACGGCTACCGCAACGACGGCCGGGAACCGGTGGAGATGACCATGTCGGTGATCATTCCGCCGCCCCGCTGAGCCGATCGGCCGACCGCGGCGGCCGGCCGACGGAGCGGCCGCTCAGCCCAGGCGGGGTATCTCGATCGCCGGGCAGCGGTCCATCACCATGTCGAGGCCGGCGGCGCGGGTGCGCCGGGCGGCCGCGTCGTCGATGACGCCGAGCTGGAACCAGACCGCCCGGGCACCGACGGCGACCGCTTCGTCGGCGACGGCGCCGGCCAGCTCGCTGCGGACGAAGACGTCCACCACGTCGATCTTGAACGGGACGGCGGCCAGCGACGGATACCCCTGCTCCCCGTGCACGGTCTCGGCTCTGGGGTGCACGGGGACGATCCGCTTGCCGTGGCGCCGGAGCACCCCGGCGACGCCGTACGCGGCGCGTTGCTCGTTGGCGGACAGTCCCACGACCGCCCAGGTGTCCCCGAGTTCGGTGAGGATCCTGCGGATGGTGGCCTGGTCGGCGTGCATGCCGTCTCCCGTCGTCCGTGGTCGTGCTCGGCGCTCCGTGCCCGGTCACCTCGGGTAACGGCCGGCGGGGCCCGAACATTCCTCGCTCGCCGCCGGGATGACGGGTTGTCCGGGCAGCAAGACGCCCCGCCCGAAGGGGAAGACGGGCGGGGCGGGTTCGGGGGCGGTCAGCCGGTGCCGCGGGCCAGGCCGGCGGCGACGACATCGCCGGAGGCCGCGGAACGGGCCGGCTTGCCGATCGCGCGGCCACCGGCGACCGGTTCGGGCGCGCCGGCACCCGTGCCCGGCCACCGCGCCGCGGCGGCGGCCGGCTCCCGGGCGGGCTGCGCGGCACCGCCCGCGGCGGCCAGCGCCGCACGCAGCGGCTCGGCCTCCACGACCATGCTCACCGGCCCGGAGGGGTTGACGTAGAGGGCGTGGCCCGGCGGCAGTTGCTCGACCAGTTCGGCCGCCGGCCGCTGGTCGTAGAGCAGCCGCCCGGCCGACTCCAGATGGGCGGCGGCGGTGTAGACGGGCACGACGGGGGCGCCCTCGGGGGAGGCCGCGGTCAGGGGCTCGCCGCCGTCGGTGACCAGGAAGGAGACCTCCGCGCCGGCCAGCTCCTCGTAGACCGCGCTCTCCGGGCCGTACCCGGTGGCGGACAGCTGCACCGCGCGGTCCACCGGGTCAGTGGGGTCCGCCCAGTCCAGCATCTGCGGCGACGGCCGGTACTCCGGGTTGTCCCGCCACTCCGCGATCGCGCCGTCCGGGCCGGACCGCCACTGGCCGATCACCGCCCACAGCGGGGGCTCATCCTTGCCCGACCAGGTCAGGTCCACCATGGCCAGCCAGTGGTCGGGGGCCTCACGGGCGGCTTCGACGACCTCCGGCGGCGGCACCGGCATCTCTTCGCCGGTCACCGGAGTGCCGGCCGTCATCGCCGCCAGTGTGCTGTCGTCCATCGAGCCCTCCGCCGAGCCGCCGTTCCGTTCCCGCCGGCCGTGCCTCCGTACGACGGGTCCCGCTGCGCCCACAGTGCCCATGGGGGCGGCGGTCGTCTCCCCGACGCACCGTACGGACGGCCCGGGTACGCCGGGTGGCGGTGCGGGGTGCGCCCGTACGGCGGACACCGCAGCGCGGCGTGGGGCGCCGGGTGCCCGGACCACCTCCGTGGAGCGGGCGCATAGGCTGGTCGGATGCAGGACCAGTACCGGACGCCGGCCCGCGAGGGTGTCCACGAGATCGAGATCAGCAAGTCCCGCTTCCTCTGCGCGCTCGCGCCGGTCGCGACGGAGGAGGAGGCGCAGGACTTCATCGCGCGTGTCCGGCGGGAGCACCCCACCGCGCGGCACCACTGTTTCGCGTACGTCCTCGGGGCCGACGGCGGGGTCCAGAAGGCCAGCGACGACGGCGAACCGGGCGGTACCGCCGGGGTACCGATGCTGCAGATGCTGGTGCGGCGTGAGGTGCGCTATGTGGTCGCCGTGGTCACGCGGTACTTCGGCGGCATCAAGCTGGGGGCCGGCGGCCTGATCCGCGCCTACGGGGGCGTGGTCGGCGAGGCGCTGGACGCGCTGGGCACCGTCACCCGGCAGCGGTTCCGGCTGGCGACGATCACCGTGGACCACCAGCGCGCGGGCCGGCTGGAGAACGATCTGCGCACCACAGGGCGAGCGGTGCGCGAGGTGGCCTACGGGGCCGAGGTCCGCATCGAGGTGGGGCTGCCGGAGGCGGAGGTGGACGGGTTCCGCGCCTGGCTCGCGGACACCACGGCCGGGACGGCCCGGTTGGAACTCGGCGGGGAGGCGTACGGGGAGGTGTAGGCGGAACGGACACCGGCTTCACTGGCGGGAGCCGACAGCGTCACCGTGACCTCGGTCTGCCGGGGGCCAGACCCTGCGTCACGCCGAATTCAGGGCGTCGGCCCGATTCTTCAAGTCCGCTGCGATGTCGTCCCAGTCGGGGCCGTGCGCCAACAGGCTGTGTGCCGCGTCCCGCAACAGCGCGGGATCGTTCGGCCTTTGCAGGAGCACGAGCCGATACGCCAGGTTCCGAACCCACACCGGGAGATGTCCGTCGACCAACTGCGGGCACAGCTCCCGCAGCATGGCCAGGATCGCATCCGCATCGGCGAAGGTCAGTTCCTCGATGAAGTAGCGCTCCTCGTGCTCCTTCGTGCACTCCGGTGCGGGGCGGTGCTCGTCTCCGTAAAGACACCGGGCGTGTTCTACCAGGGTGCTGTGCATGCCGGACAGCCTACGCAACCGGGATTCGCCGGCGGCTCCCAGCGCGCGGGCCGGTCGTCTCAGGGCGTCAAGGCTGCCATTCCCTCGACCACCGCCCAGGTTCCCGACGGGACGCCGTCGATGCCGGCTTCTGTATAGGCGGCGGCGGTCTGGGTGAAGAGCCGCTCGGGGTGGGCCCACGTGCCGGCGTGGTCCGTTTTGATCAGGCGGGCCGCGTCGGCGAGCGGCATTCCGCGCTGTGCGTACGAGGTCGCGGCATCGGCCACCGCCTGGAGCCGGTCCCGGACGGCGGCGACGCCGGCACGGTCGAGCAGCGTTCCATGCCCCGGCACGAACGTCTCGGCGCCGGTGTCCAACAGCGTTTGGCAAGCGCGGATGCAGCCGCTGACGGATCCCGACCACACGATGGTGTGGCCACCGGAGAAGAGTGCGTCACCGGCGAACACCACCCGGTGGTCGGGTACGTGCACGGCGACATCGCCCGCACTGTGACCGGCGCCCAGGTCGATCAACTCCACCACGACGCCGCCGATTTTGATCTCCTCGTGCCCCTCGAAGGTGCGCGTGGGCGGTATCACCGTCACGTCGGAGAAGTCGAAGTGCCCGAAGTGCTCGACCACGTACGCCTGCGCCTTGCCCTCGGCGGGTGACCGGCACAGTTGCGTGAGCTGATCCGGACCCATCTCGTGGCAGCCGCCGGCGGCGCCGGCCGCAGAAGTGATGATCTCCGCCTGGGGGAGAAGCTGATTCCCCCACGTGTGGTCGCCGTTCTGGTGAGTGGAGACGACCGTGCCCACGGCGTCGAGCGGGCATACGTCCTCGACCGCGGTGAGAAGCTGCCGCGTGGCACCCAAGGTGAACTGCGTGTCCACCAGCAGTGCCTGGCCCTGGGAGGCGATCAGCCCGGCGTTGCTGTAACCCCAGGCGTCGCTGTCCTGCATCCACGCCCACGTCACGTCGGACAACCGGCGGAGGGCAGGGGCAGGGGCGGGCGAGGCGCTGTGGATGTCGGGTGTGCTCATGGGTGTGCTCATGGTGTTCCTCGGGAGGTCGGCTGCCGCCAGTCGATCGGCACGCGCGTCCCCGGTGCCTGGATGCCCCGGGCGCGTCCGACCCGTACGTGCTCCTTCCAGTAGTACCAGGCGCTTCTTCGAGGCGGGCGAGGCCGTCCGCCACCGAGCGACAAGATCACGGATGTCGCCGATCGAGGGCGGGGGCAGGGGCGGTTTCGGACCGTACCGGTGCGTGATGGGTGGCGGCGTGTCAGCCTGGGCGGGCGGCGGAGTGGTCGCGATCGGCGTGGGTGCCAGTCGGGGAAGGGGCTGAGGTATGCCGGACCTTCTGGGGGAGCGGGTGGGGTTCGTCCGCCGGATCGGGTTGTGGCAGGCCACCGCTATCAACATGAGTCAGATGTGCGGCATCGGGCCGTTCGTGACGATCCCGTTGATGGTGAGCGCGTTCGGTGGGCCGCAGGCGGTGGTCGGGTTCGTGGCGGGTGCGGTGCTGGCGTTGGCGGACGGGCTGGTGTGGGCGGAGTTGGGGGCGTCGCTGCCGGGGGCGGGCGGCAGTTATGTGTATCTGCGGCAGGCGTTCCAGTACCGGACGGGGAAGCTGATGCCGTTTCTGTTCGTGTGGACGGCGATGCTGTTCATTCCGCTCGGGATGTCCACCGGGGTCATCGGCTTCGTGCAGTACCTCGGCTATCTGTGGCCGGGGATGGGCCAGGGGCAGGGGGACGCGGTCGGGCTGGCCGTCACCGTCGGCGTCGTGGCGTTGCTGTGGGGCCGGGTGGAGCGGATCGCCCGGCTCGCCGTCGTGCTGTGGACGGTGATGATCGCCGCCGTCGGGCTGGTGATCGTCGCGGCGTTCACGCACTTCAGTCCGGAGCGGGCCTTCACCTACCCCGCGCACGCCGTGGACCTGACGGCAGGTCATTTCTGGGTCGGATTCGCCGGCGGGCTCACCATCGGCATCTACGACTACCTCGGTTACAACACCACCGCCTACATGGGAGCCGAGATCAGACGGCCGGGCCGCACCCTGCCGCGGGCCATCCTGTTCTCCATCCTCGGCATCATGGCGATCTACCTGATGCTCCAGATCGGCACCCTGGGGGTCGTCGACTGGCGCGAGATGCTCGACCCGCACAGCACGGCCGGCTCCTCGGTCGCCTCCGCCGTCCTGGAGCGCACCTGGGGCCGGACCGCCGCCGACGTCGTCACGGTGCTGATCCTCGTCACCGCCGTCACCTCAGTCCTGACCGGTCTGCTCGGCGGCTCACGAGTCCCCTGCGACGCCGCCCGGGACCGCGTCTTCTTCCGCCCGTACGGGGCGCTGCACCCCCGCCACCGCTTCCCCGTCCTGGCGCTGCTGACCATGGGGGGCATCATGGCGGCCGGCTTCCTCCTGGGCCGGCACACCGACCTGGCGACCGTCATCCAGCTGCTGACGACGGTGATGGTGCTGGTGCAGGCGCTGGCCCAGATCGCGGCCGTCACCGTGCTGCGGCGCCGGCAGCCTGGGCTGCGCCGGCCCTACCGGATGTGGCTGTACCCGCTGCCGAGCCTGGTCGCGCTGGTCGGCTGGCTGGTGATCTACGGCTACGCGGACCGCAACGCGCCGGGCCGGCACCCCATCGAATGGTCGTTGGCGTGGGTCGGGGCGGGGGTGGTGGCGTTCCTGGTGTGGGCCCGGCGCGAGCGCGAGTGGCCGTTCGGGCCGAAGCGGATCAGTGAGGAGTATCTGGGCGGAGCCGATCCGGATGTGGAGGGGGAGACGGACCCGGATGCGGATTCTCCTTCGGGCCCGGGTGCCGGCGCGGGGGGTGTCGGCGGGGCGGTGCCGCCGGTTGTTCAGCCGGACTGACGACCGGGCAGGCTGATGAGACATCAAGTTACGTTGTAACAGGGCTACTTCAGGTGTCGGGCCAGGTGATGGTGCGGGTCGTGCCCGGGGCGACGGTGAAGGGGCGGCCGCGCAGCCGGACGCGGATCGCGGCGTGTTCCGAGTCCGGCACCGTGATCCGTACCACGTGGTCGGCGCGGATCCGCAGGTCGATGTCCCGGTGCCGGCGGTAGCGGATCCGCACGCCGAACTCGGAGAGTTGGGGGAGGGGCGCCGGGTCCAGCCACAGGGCGTGGTCCCGGGTCTCCAGACCGGTCATCCCGCGCTGCACGAAGTCGAGGGTGCCGGCCATCGCGCCCAGGTGGATGCCCTCCGCGGTGGTGCCGCCCTGGACGTCCGCGACATCGCCGGTGAGGGCCTCCGCGCAGTACGTCCAGGCGTCGTCCCGGCGTACCCGGGCCAGCACCCAGGCATGGACCACGGAGCTGAGCGTCGAGCCGTGGCTGGTGCGCCGCAGGTAGTGGTCGACGGTCGCCCGCCAGGTGTCGTCGTCGAGCCGGTAGCCCAACTGCTCGAAGAGGCCGGTCAGTTCGGCGGGCGGGAAGAGGTAGCCGAGCATCAGCACGTCGGCCTGCTTGGACGCCTGGTAGCGGTTGACGGTGTCGCCCTCCGCCTCCAGGATCCGGTCCAGCCGGCGGATGTCGCCGTAGCGGGCGCGGTAGCCCGCCCAGTCGAGCTCGGCCAGTCGCTCGTAGCCCGCGAACTGGCTGATCAGGCCCGCGTGGAAGGGGACGTGCAGGCGGTGCGCGACGTCGTCCCAGTGCTGCCGCTCGTCGTGCGAGAGCGCCAGTCGCTCGAACAGCGCCCGCCGCCGCGCCTCCGGCAGCCTGCGGCACAGGTCGAGGGCCCGCGCCAGCACCCAGGCGGCGGTGACGTTGGTGTAGGCGTTGTCGTCCAGACCGGGCCGGTCGGCGCCCGGATACGCGTCGTGGTACTCGTCCGGGCCGACCACCCCGCGGATGCGGTAGCGGGCGAGCGCCGGGTCCCACCGTGCGCTCGCCGCCCAGAAGCGGGCGATCTCCAGCAGCATCTCGGCGCCCCTGGTGTGCAGGAACGCGGTGTCGCCGCTGGCCTGCCAGTAGCGCCACACGTTGTAGGCGATCGCCGAACCCACGTGGTGCTGGAGGTGGGAGTGGTCCGGCAGCCAGCGGCCCGAGCGGGGGTTGAGGTGCAGCCGCTGGGTCTCCTCGCGGCCGTCGCTGCCGCTCTGCCACGGGTACATCGCGCCCGTCCGGCCCGCCTCGCGCGCCGCCCGGCGGGCCGCCGGCAGCCGCCGGTGGCGGTAGTCCAGCAGGGCCCGGGACACCTCCGGGAAGCGCAGGTTGAGAAACGGCAGCACGAACAGCTCGTCCCAGAAGACGTGCCCCCGGTACGCCTCGCCGTGCAGGCCGCGGGCCGGTACGCCCACGTCCAGCCGCGCGGTGTGCGGGGAGACCACCTGCAGTACGTGGAAGACGTGCAGCCGCAGGATCCGGCCGGCCTCGCCCGGGACGTCCAGCCGCACCTGCCGCCACAGGTGCTGCCAGGCACGGTGGTGCGAGGCCAGCAGCCGGGGGACGGCCGGGGCGCGGCGGACCGCCTCCAGGGCGGCCGGGAGCGGTGCCGCGCGGGCCAGGTCGCGGGAGGTGTGCAGGGCCACCGTCTTGTCGACGGTCGCCGGGGAGCCGGGCCGGAGGGGGACGGTGAGCAGCCGGTGGGCCGCGCGGGGCGCGAGGGCGGTGCGGGCGGTGCCGCCGCGCGGCGCGGCCCGGGTGCGGGCGGCCAGGGCGATCGTGACTCCGGAGGTGACGGTGCGGCACCGGAGCCAGAGGACGCCGTCGTCCTCCGCACCGGTCTCCCGGTCGGTGAGGTGGGTGTCGGCCAGGTCGCGGTAGCGGGCCACCCCGCTGTTGCGGACGTCGCCGTCCAGCCCCGCTGCCACCTCCACCTCCCCGGACCAGCCCTCGGCGGTGAACACCGCGCGCTGGACGGCGAGATCGGGCTCGCCCATGTGCACCAGACGGCGTTCGGTGACGGTCAGCCGCCGCCCCGCGGGGTCCTCGTAGGACGACCAGCGGGTCAGGGTGCCGCGGCGCAGGTCCAGCGTGCGGCGGTGGCCGGTGAGCTGGGGGTGGTCGGGGGAGAGCCAGGGGCCCGGCTCCGCGGCGTCCGCGGGGCGGATGCGGTAGCGCAGCGGCAGCCAGTCGGGCAGGTTGACCAGGTCCTCGTTCTCCACCCGGAGGCCGCCGACGACGGAGGTCAGCCGGTTGTAGACGCCGGCGGCGTAGGTGCCCGGGTAGTGGGCGGGGCCGCACGGCGTCTCCGGGGCGGCGCCGCGGGTGGCGAACCGGCCGTTGCCGAGCGTGCACAGCGCCTCCCGCAGCCGCTCGTCCTCGGGGACGTACCCCTCGTACGTCCAGGTCCAGGCCGGCGCCGTCATCGGGCCGCCCCGGGGGCCAGCAGGTCGCCGGGGTCGGTGACCACCACGTCGGCGCCGCGGCGGCGCAGCTCGGCCGCGTGCCCCGGGGCGCCGCTCCGGTCGACGCCGACGACCAGGCCGAAGCCGCCGCGGCGGCCCGCCTCGACGCCGGCCGCGGCGTCCTCCAGCACGGCCGCCTCCCGGGGCGGGACGGCCAGCCGCCGGGCCGCCTCGGCGAAGAGCGCCGGGTCCGGCTTGCCCGGCAGGCCCAGTCGCGCGGCCTCGTTGCCGTCCACCACCGCCCCGAACAGCCCCAGCAGCCCGGCCCGGGACAGCAGCTCGGTGGCGTGCCGGGACGCGGACGCCGCGGCACAGCCGACGCCCTCGCCGCGCAGCGCGTGCAGCAGTCGCACACTGCCCGGCCACACGGGCGCCCCCCGCTCCCGCAGCAGCGCGGTGTAGACCTCGTCCTTGCGGGCCGCGACCGCCGCCACGGTGCCGGTGCCGGGCGGGTCGCCGGGGGCGCCGGGCGGCAGCGCCAGGCCCCGGGAGGCCAGGAACGCGGCGGCGCCGTCCAGCCGGGACCGGCCGTCGACATGGCGGAGGTAGTCGTCCACCGGGTCGAAGGGCCGCTGCCCGCCGGCGGCCGCCAGGCAGGCGTCGAACGCCTCCCGCCAGGCCGCGGCGTGCAGCCCCGCGGTGTCGGTGAGCACACCGTCGGTGTCGAAGACCACGGCCCGCACCGGGCGCAGACACGCGGCCAGCGGTGACGCGGCGGACATGACGGGTCCCTTCGGCAGCCTTGGTCGGCAACTCGTCCCTCCATGGCACCACGACATCCGTGCCGGGGCCGCTCGTGATCGCCCGCGCCCCTGGCGGGCCCCGGCCGCCGGGGCACACGATGGAAGGGGCCGAGGGGCGCGACCGGTCGCCGCGGTGCGGGCCCGGCCCGGCGGCCGCCCGGCACGGCCACGGCCCGAGCGACGGAAGGCGGTGGGGACGATGGAACTCCCCCTGGTCGTAGGCGTGGACGGATCGGACGCCGGGCTGCGCGCCCTGGACTGGGCGGTGGACGAGGCGGTGCGCCACGGCCTGCCGCTGCGCCTGGTGTACGCGTCCCGGTGGGAGCGGTACGAGGGGGTGGCGCCGCGGGAGGACGCCCCCGAGGAGCAGGCGATGGCCGACCGGGTCGTGGCGTCCGCCGCGGACCGCGCCGCCCGCCGCAACCCCGAGGTCGAGGTCTCGGTGCAGGTGCTGGCCGACGACCCGGTCGCCGCGCTGCTCCGCGAGGCGCCCTACGCCACCGCGGTGGTCCTCGGCTGCAAGGGGCGCGGGGAGTTCGCCGATCTGCTGCTGGGGTCGGTCAGCCTGTCGGTGGCGGCCCGCGCCCGGCACCCGGTGGTGGTGGTCCGCGGCGACCGGGCCGGGCTGGAGAGCGGCCACGACCGGGTGCTGCTCGGCGTCGGCGACAGCGCCCAGGGGGCCGCGGCCGTCCGGTTCGCCTTCCGGGAGGCGGAGGCCCGGGGCTGCGTCCTCGACGCGGTGCGCGCCTGGCGCTGCCCCGCCTACGAGACCGGCGACCGCGCACACCGGGCCGCGGGGCCCGAGCACCACTACGAGCAGCAGGCGTCGGCGCTGGTCGACGCGGTGGTGGCGGAGGAGGCCGAGGCACACCCGACGGTGCACGTCCGGCGCACCACCGTGGAGGGGCCGGCGCACAAGGTGCTGGTCCGGCGGTCCGCGGCCGCGGATCTGCTGGTGCTCGGCGCCCGGCAGCGGCACGGCCACTTCGGGCTGCAGCTGGGCCGGGTCGGGCACGCCGCGCTGCACCACGCGGCCTGCCCGGTCGCGGTGGTCCCGCGGGGCTGAGGGCCGCCGGTCGCGGCTGGGGCCGGGCCGGGTCCGGCCGCAGCCGGCCGCATGCGGCGGTGCCCGGGTGCGTCACGCCGCGTCGGGGCGCGCAGGCCCTCAGGCGTAGTGCTCGTACGGTGCCAGCACCGCCCGCTCGATCCGGCGCCGGACGTGCTCCGCCAGGGTGGCCAGCGGTGTGGAGACCGACGGGGGCACCGGTACCGGCGACCGGATGGCGCGGGCCGCCGCCGGCAGTTCCGCGAGGTCCGCCGTGAGCCGGGCCCGGGCGTCCGCCAGCGGGGTCCGCGGCGCGCAGCGCACCCCGTCGCGCATCAGCGTCTCCAGCAGCGGCACGCTGCCGGCCGGCGCCGGCTCCTCGGCCAGCCCGATCACATCGCGGCAGCCCGGGTGCCGGAAGACCTGCTTCCGGCCGGGCGCGGTGATCTTCGCCGACGACAGCTTCATCACCGGCCGCCCGTCGTACGCCACGAGCTTGTACGCCGAGTCGAGATACGGCGCGTCGGCGCTCACCCCGACCCGGGTGCCCACCGCGTACACGTCGATCGGCGCCCCCGCCCGCACCAGGTCGTCGATCGCGAACTCGTCCAGCCCGCCGCTGGCCACGATCCGCACCCCCGGCAGCTCCGCCCGGTCCAGCATCGCCCGGGCGCGCACCGCCAGCGCCCCCAGGTCGCCGCTGTCCAGCCGGATCGACGCCCCCTCGGCGCGGTCCAGGGCGTGCAGCACCCGGGCCGCGGCGGCCACCCCGGAGTCGACGTCGTAGGTGTCCACCAGGAGCGTCACCGGCCCCGGATGGGTCCGCAGGAAGGCGGTGAACGCGGCCTCCTCGTCCTCGAACGCCTCGATGTACGAGTGCGCCATGGTGCCCACCGCCGGCAGGCGTTCGGCGTGCGCCGCCGCGACGTTGCTGGTCCCCGCGAAGCCCGCCATCGCCGCTAGCCGCGCGGTGCGGAAGCCCGCCTCCGTGCCGTGCGTGCGCCGCAGCGAGAAGTCCACCACCGGCCGTCCGCGGGCGGCCAGGACGCACCGTGCGCACTTGGCGGCGACGGCGGTCTGGTGGCTGAGCTGGTTCAGTACGAAGGTCTCGACGAGCTGGGCCTGCGGCAGCGGCGCGGTGATCTCCAGCAGCGGCTCGCCGGCCAGCACCACCCGGCCCTCCGGCACCGCCCGGACCTCGCCGGCGAAGCGCAGCCCCAGCAGCGGCGCCAGCTCCGCGACGGGCCGGTGCAGCGCCTGGGCGAACACCTCGACGTCCTCGGGCCCGATCCGGAAACGGGAGAGGTGGTCGAGCACGGACTCCACCCCGGCGGCGACCAGGAAGCCCCGGCCCGCGGGGAGCTCCCGGACGAAGCAGCTGAAGGTGGCCGGCCGGGTCATGCCCTCGCGCAGGTACGACAGGGCCATGGTCACCTCGTACAGGTCGGTCGTGGTCGGACCGGCCGTCGTCGCGTCCGGCATCACCGGCTCCTTCCCGGTGCGGGGTAGCTCGCCGGGCCGGGGGTGCGGTCGGCCCGCCGGCCCGCGGGCGGTCTCAGGCCAGCTCGTCCGCCCAGCCGTAGAGGGTGCGCCGCTCGTGCCCCGGTGGCGCGGCGCCGGCGCCCGCCAGGTCGTGGTCCGCCAGCCGGATCAGCTGCCCGGCGAGGTCCTTCATGGCCCGGCCGGCCGCCAGCTCGTCCCCGATCACCGGGACGTCGGGGTCCTCGGGATTGCAACGGGCCCGGCCGTGCCCGGTGAGCGACCGCGTCCCGGTGTTCAGTTCCACCCGGGCCCGGGTGGTGCCGTCCTCCTCGGTGACGGTCAGCCGGACCGGCCACTCGGTGGTGTTCGCCATGGCTCACCTCCGCGGTGTCCAGGGGCCGCGCCGGCGGGGGCCGCTCGTCGTCCCGGTCCGCTCGTCGTCCCCTGCCACCCATTGTTGGAAGAATCCGCCCGGCCCGCCTGTCCGTGCGGGGTGATCCGGTGCGGCGGGCGGCGGCTCACTCGTGCGGCACGAGCGCGACCGGGCACGGCGCGTGGTGCACGACCGCCTGTACGACGTGGCCGATCCGCGGCGCGGGGAAACGCAGCTTGTGCCGCCGGCCGACGACCAGCAGCGCGGCGTCCGTGGCGTCCCGCAGCGCCGCCCGCACCGGGCTCTCCAGCTCGACCCGGGTGTCCACCTCGACCTCCGGGAACTTCTCCCGCCAGGGCCGGAGCGCCTCCGCCAGCTCCTGCCGGGCGTCCGCGACCGCCTGCTGCGCGGCGATCGGCTCGACCCCGCCGCCGCGGTTGTACGCGTGCGCCGGCAGGTGCCGGCCGTGCACGATGCGCAGCGGGGCGCCCCGCCGGGCCGCGCTCCCGAAGGCGAACGCCAGCAGCGCCTCGCAGGGCTCGTGCAGGCTCAGCGCGGCCGTCACCGGGGCGCCGGGGGCCTGTGCCGCGGCGCCCAAAGGGGCCCGGACCAGAACCGTGGGTGTCCGGGTGTGCGCCACCACTTGGAGGCCGAGCTCGCTGATGGTGTAGCGCGCCACCACGCCGATGTCCCGTGACCCCAGGACCAGCAGCGACGACTGGCCGGCCGCCTCCTTCAAGGCGGACAGCGGGTCGTCGGCGACCAGGGCCTCCTCCACCGGGAGGTCGGGGTGGCGGTCCCGGACGGCGTCCCGGGCTTCGTCGACGATCCGGTGCGGCCAGTAGTTCCGCTCGTCCCGGCCGTCCGGCGCGGGTAGCGGACCCGGCGTCGGCCCGGCCCCGGGTTCGGGCCCCAGCAGCACCCAGGCGTGCAGCAGCCGCAGCCTGGCCCGCCGCAGCTCCGCCTCGTGCGCCGCCCACAGTGCGGCGGCGGTCGCCTCGGGCGTCCCGTCGACACCCGCGGTGATCACGTCCTGCATGACCTCACCTCGTTCCCGGTCCGCTCGCCGCCGACGGGCGCGGCGGCGAGCCGCACCTCCAGTCTCCGACGGACCGGCCGCCGGCACCGGGCGGGAGGCACCGGGAGGGTGGCCCGGCGGCGGTTCGCCGGCGGTCCGGGCCGGTGGTTCAGGCCGGCGGAGGCGGTTCCTCCGGATGTTGCCGCCGCCAGCGTTCGTGGGCCGGACTGCCGGGGCGGGCGTCGAGATGGGCGGCGCGCACCCGCCGCAGGACCGCCGCCCCGTGCCGGGCGAGCGGGCCGTCGCGGTGCCAGGCCAGCAGATGCCGGTACCACAGCGGGTTCCCGGCCAGCGGACGGACCGCGACCCCGGGCACCTCGATGAACGTGGCCTGGCACAGGCTCACCGCCAGCCCCGCCCGGACGATCTCGACCAGCTGCCGCCCCTCGGCCTCGTAGGGGATCCGCAGCGCGCGGCCGGTCCGGGCACAGACCGACGACCAGTGCTCGCGGGTGCGGTCGCCGTCCATCCGGGGCGCCGCCCAGTCCTCCTCGGCGAGCCGGTCCAGGGCCACCTCCGCCGCGTCCGCCAGCGGATGCTCCGCCGGCAGCAGTGCGAAGAGCGGCTCGGTGACGAGCGGGTGCAGCAGCACCCCGTCGGGGGCCGGCGGCTCCTGGCCGGGGTGGGCGCCGAGGACGGCGACCTCCAGACGACCGGCGCCGAGGTCGTCCAGCAGCGGCCCGGATGCGTGCTGCCCGCGCGCCGTCACCTCCGTGCCCGGCAGCAACTCCCGTAAGGAAAGCAGGAGATGGCCGAGGAACGGAGTGCCGACCGAGCCGACGCGGAGGCGGGTGGGGGCCACGGCGCTGCGCGCGGCCCGCTCGGTGTCGGCGAGGAGCTGGTCCACGCCCGGGAGGATGGCGTGGGCCCGGGCCAGCACCAGTTCGCCCAGCGCGGTGGGCGCCGAGCCGGCCCGCCGGCGGTCGAACAGCGTCCCGCCCAGGAGGTTCTCGATCCGCCGCAGCTGGGCGCTCAGGCCCGGCTGGGTCATCCGCAGCGCCGCCGCGGCCCGGGTGAGGCTGCCGGCCTCGGCGATCGCGCACACCACGCGCAGATGCCTTATCTCCAGATCCATGCGCGGATGTTATGGACCGCCGGGAGGTTCCCGACAGGGCGTGCCGTCCCGCAGGCTCTTGTGGCGCCCGGCACCCCGTGCCGGGGAGGTGCCCCCACCCTGCCGCCGCGCCGGCCCTCGGTGCGCGCCGAAGGCCGGCCCGGCGGCGGAACGTCCCACCGCACGCCCCACCGAGGAGGAGGAACCCATGACCGTAGCCCGCCCCACCGCCTGGCGCACCGTCAGTCACGATCTGCCCGTCTCGCCGGAGCTCGAACGGTTCCTGGCGGACGGCTGGGCGCCCACGCCGCTGCCCGACGGGATCCGGCTGCCCGCCGCCGACCGCACCCCCGCCCGCCGCCGGCGACTGTCCGCCCGCTTCCCCGGCGAACGGCTGCTCGTCCCCGCCGGGGACCTCACCGTCCGCTCCAACGACTGCGACCACCGCTTCCGGCCGCACAGCGCCTACGCCTGGCTCACCGGCCTGACCGGCGAGGACCAGGCCGGCCATGTGCTGGTCCTGGAGCCCGACGGGCCGCAGGGGCACGAGGCGGTGCTGTACCTGCGCCCCCGTTCACCGCGCAACGACGGCGGCTTCTACCGGGACCGCCGGCACGGCGAGTTCTGGGTCGGCCGCCGCCCCGACCTCGCCGAGGCCGGGCGGATGACCGGTCTGCGCTGTGCCCACCTCGACGGACTCGGCGCGCTCCCCCCGGGCCGCAGCGCCGCGACCGACACCGAACTCGCCACCGTCCTCGACGAGTTGCGGCTGGTCAAGGACGCCTGGGAGACCGACCAGCTGCAACTCGCCGTCGACCACACCACCACCGGCTTCGAGGACGTGGTCCGCGCTCTGCCGCGGGCCCTCGCCCACCCGCGCGGCGAGCGCTGGATCGAGGGCGTCTTCGGTCTGCGCGCCCGCGCCGAGGGCAACGGCACCGGCTACGAGACCATCGCCGCCGTCGGCGCGCACGCCTGCGTACTGCACTGGATCCGCAACGACGGCCCGCTGGACGCCCGGCAACTGCTGCTCCTGGACGCCGGCGTGGAGACCGACACCCTCTACACCGCCGACATCACCCGCACCCTGCCGCTGTCCGGGCGCTTCTCCCCGGTGCAGCGCCAGGTGTACGACGTGGTGCTGGCCGCCCAGGAGGCGGGCATCGCGGCCCTGAAACCGGGCGCGCGGTTCCGCGACTTCCATCGCGCGGCGATGCGGGTGATCGCCGAGGGCCTCACCGACTGGGGCGTCCTGAAGACCCCCGAGGGGGACCTCCACCGCCGCTACACCCTGTGCAGCAGCGGCCACATGCTGGGCCTGGACGTCCACGACTGCGCCCGGGCGCGCGCCGCGGCCTATCTGGACGGGGTGCTGGAGGAGGGACAGGTGCTGACCGTCGAGCCCGGCCTCTACCTCCAGCCCGACGACGAGACGCTCCCGCCCGCGCTGCGCGGCATCGGCGTACGGATCGAGGACGACCTGGTGATCACCGCCGACGGGGCCCGACTGCTGTCGGGCGCCCTGCCGCGGACACCGGAGGCGGTGGAGAGCTGGATGGGGGAGCTGCTGGCGGGGTGAGCCCCCCGGATGAGCCCCCGGCGCGGCCCGGGGCCGTCCAGGAGGCCGATGCGGGTCCAGGCGCCGGCAGCCGCTAGCGTGGTCGGCTGCGGATGACGCCGCCCGGGCGGACCCGGGCCGGCGACGGTGCGGAAGGAGCGGAGAACATGCAGGTCGGAGCGGTGCCCCGGTGAGATTCCTGCATACCTCCGACTGGCACCTGGGCCGGTCCTTCCACCGTGTGAACCTCCTGGCCGCCCAGCGCGCGTTCCTCGACCACCTCGTCGAGACGGTCCGCACCCGGGACATCGAGGCGGTGCTGGTCGCCGGCGACGTCTACGACCGCGCGGTGCCGCCGCTGGCCGCCGTCGAGCTCTTCGACGAGGCCCTGCACCGGCTGGCCGCGCTCGGCGTACCCACCGTCATGATCTCCGGCAACCACGACTCCGCCCGCCGCCTCGGCGTCGGTTCCGGGCTGATGCGCCGGGCCGGCATCCATCTGCACACCGACCCGGCCGACTGCGCCGCCCCCGTCGTCCTGGAGGACGGGCACGGGCCGGTCGCCTGCTACGGGCTGCCGTACCTCGAACCGGCCATGGTCCGCGACACCCTCGGCGCCCCGCGCGCCGACCACGCCGCGGTGCTCGGCGCGGCCATGGACCGGGTCCGCGCCGACCTCGCCGACCGGCCCGCCGGCACCCGCTCGGTGGTGCTGGCACACGCCTTCGTCACCGGCGGCGCCGCCAGCGACAGCGAGCGCGACATCACCGTCGGCGGCGTCGCCTCGGTCCCCGCCGCGGTCTTCGACGGCGTCGACTACGCGGCCCTGGGCCATCTGCACGGCTGCCAGACCCTCACCGAGCGGATCCGCTACTCCGGCTCGCCGCTCGCCTACTCCTTCTCCGAGGCCGCCCACCGCAAGTCGTCCTGGCTGATCGACCTCGACGCGGCCGGCGGCGTGACGGCGGAGCGGGTGGACTGCCCGGTGCCCCGCCCGCTGGCCCGGATCCGCGGCCCGCTGGAACAGCTGCTGGACGACCCCGCGCTGGCCCGGCACGAGGACTCCTGGGTCGAGGCCACGCTCACCGACAGCTCCCGCCCGGCCGAGCCGATGGCCCGCCTGGCCAAGCGCTTCCCGCACACCCTCGCCCTGGTCTTCGACCCCGACGAGGCCCCGGCCCGCCCCGCCGCCTCCTACGCCCAGCGGCTGCGCGGCCGCAGCGACCAGGAGATCGCCGAGGACTTCGTCGCCCACGTCCGCGCCGGCCGCGGCGCCGACGACGCCGAACGCGCCGAGCTCCGGTCGGCCATCGACGAGGTGCGGACCACCGGCGCCGCCGAGGAGGTGGCCCGATGAGGCTGCACCGGCTGACCCTCACCGCCTTCGGCCCGTTCGCCGGCAGCCACACCGTCGACTTCGACCGGCTCGCCCGCGACGGCCTGTTCCTGCTGCACGGCCCGACCGGCGCGGGCAAGACCTCCGTCCTGGACGCGGTCTGCTTCGCGCTCTACGGCTCGGTGCCCGGCGCCCGGCAGGGCGGCCAGGCCCTCCGCAGCGACCTGGCCGACCCCACCACCCCCACCGAGGTGGTCCTCGAACTGACCGTCGCCGGGCGCCGGTTGGAGATCACCCGGCTGCCCGAGCAGCCCCGCCCCAAGAAGCGCGGCACCGGCACGACGAAGGAGAAGGCGCTCAGCCGCCTGCGGGAGTTCGCGCCCGCCGCCGACGGCCGCCCGGACGCGGGGAAGTGGCGTGCGCTCAGCCGCTCCCACCAGGAGATCGGCGAGGAGATCGGGCAGCTGCTCGGCATGAGCAAGGAGCAGTTCTGCCAGGTGGTGTTGCTGCCCCAGGGCGACTTCGCGCGCTTTCTGCGGGCGGACGCGGAGGCCCGGGCCCGGCTGCTCGGCCGGCTCTTCGACACCCGGCGGTTCGCCGCGCTGGAGGACCAGCTCACCGCCCGCCGCAGGGCCGCCGCCGACCGGGTCGCGGCCGGCGACGAACGGCTGCTCGCACTGGCCCACCGGATCGCCCAGGCCGCCGGCGACACCCCGGACCTGGCCGACCCGTCCGTCCCGGCGCTGTCCGCCCGGGCCGCCGTGCCCGCCCAGGCCGGGCCGGCCGGCCGCGGCGCCCGTACGCCCCGCGGCACCGCACCGACCCGTCCGGCGGACCCGGACGGCGCCGCACCCGGCCCCGGCGAGCCCGGCTTCGCCGACGCGGTCCTCGCCCGGGCCGCCGTCGCCCGCACCGGCGCCCGCGAGCGCCTGGACCTCGCCCGGGCAGCGGTCACCGCCGCCGAGACCGCCGAACGGGCCGCGGCCGGGCGGCTGGAGGAGACCCGCGAACGCGACCGGCTGCAGCGACGCCACGCCGACGCCCGGCAGCGCGCCGACCGGCTCGCCGCCCGCGCCGACGAACGCGACCGGCTGCGCACCCGGCTGGAGCGGGCCCGGGCCGCCGCCGAGGTGGCCCCCGTCCTCGACCTCCGGGACGCCGCCTGGCGCGAGCAGACCGCCGCCCAGGACGCCGAACGCCGCCACCGCGCGCCGCTGCCAGCCGCCCTCGCCGACGCCGAGGGTGCCGAACTCGCCGCGCAGGAGCGGGAGTTGCGTTCCCTCCTCGGTTCCCTCGGGGCCGCCCGCAGGGCCGAACGGCGCGCCGCCGACCTCGACCGGGAGCGCGCCGACCTCGACCGCGAGGCCCGCGCGGACGAACAGACCCTGCTGGACACCGCCGAGTGGCTGGCCGGCTGGGACGCCGCCCGCGAGACCCTCCGGCGCCGCATCGACGACGCCCAGGAAGCCGTCCGGCGCGCCGAACAACTCGCCGCGCAGCTCGCCCCGGCTGCCGAACGGCTCGCCGCCGCCCGCCGCCGCGACCGCCTCGCCGCCGAACTCGCCGAGGCCGAAGGGCGGTTGCTGGCCGCCCGGGAGCGCGCGGCGGCCGCCCACGAGCACTGGCTGGACCTCCGGGACCAGCGGCTGCGCGGCATCGCCGCGGAACTCGCCGCCGACCTGACCGACGGTCGGCCCTGCGCGGTGTGCGGGTCCACCGCCCACCCGGACCCGGCGCGGGCCGGCGCCGGCCACGTCGACCGGGCGGCCGAGGAGGCGGCCCAGGCCGCCCACCGCCGCGCCGAGGACGTCCGGCAGCAGGCGGAGGACCGCCGCCAGTCCCTCAAGGAGTCCCTGGCCGCCGCCACCGCCGCGGCCGGCGCCACCCCCGCCACTGAACTCGCCGACCAGGTCGGGCAGTTGACGAAGGAGGCGGAGGGCGCCCACACCGCCGGCGCCCGGCTGCACGCCGTACGCGAGGAACTGGCCCGTGCCGAGCGCGAGTACGAGCGCCGCCGCGACGACCGCCAGCGGGCCGAACGCCGGGCCGCCGCCCGCACCTCCCATCGCGAGGCCCTGGACCGCGAACGGGCCGCCCTGGAGGCCGAGTTGGCCGAGGCCCGCGGCGACTGCGCGAGCGTCGCCGACCGGGCGGCCCGGCTGGAGGCACAGGCCGCCGGGCTCGCCGCCGCGGCCGAGGCGTCCCGCACCGCCGCCGCCTGCGCCGAGCGCCTGAAGGAGGCCGACGCCCGGCTCTCCGACGCCTCCTACCGCGCCGGCTTCGCCACCCCGCAGGACGCCGCCGACGCCGTCCTCCCGGACGCCGAACGCCGAACGCTCCAGCAGCGCCACGACGACTGGCAGGCCGAGGCCGCCGCCCTCGCCGCCGAACTGGACCGCCCCGAACTCCGCGCCGCCGCGGCGCTGCCCGCCGCCGACCCGGACGCCGCCCGCACCGCCCACCAGGCCGCCGCGGCCCGGCTGCGCACCGCCACCACGGCCCTCGCCACCGCGCGGGAACGCTGCGCCGCCCTCGACCGGCTCTCCGCCGACGCCGCCGCCGACGCCCGCGAACTGGCCCCGCTGCGCGCCGCCTACGACCGCATCGCCCGCCTTGCCACGCTCGCCGCCGGCACCTCCGCCGAGAACGAGCGCCGGATGCGGCTGGAGTCCTACGTCCTGGCCGCCCGCCTCGAACAGGTCGCGGCCGCCGCCACCGCCCGGCTGCACCGGATGTCCGCCGGCCGCTACACCCTCGTCCACTCCGACGAACGGGCCGGCGGCGCCCGCCGCTCCGGCCTCGGCCTGCACGTCGTCGACGCCTGGACCGGCCGGGAGCGGGACACCGCGAGCCTCTCCGGCGGCGAGACCTTCTTCGCCTCGCTCGCCCTGGCCCTCGGCCTCGCCGACGTCGTCACCGACGAGGCGGGCGGCACCCGGCTGGACACCCTGTTCATCGACGAGGGCTTCGGCAGCCTCGACGAGCAGACCCTCGACGAGGTCCTCGACGTCCTCGACGGCCTGCGCGAACGCGACCGCAGCGTCGGCCTGGTCAGCCATGTCGCCGACCTCAGGACCCGCATTCCCGCCCAACTGGAGGTCGTCAAGGACCGCACGGGCTCCAGCGTCCGCCACCGGCTGCCGGCCGGCGCCTGACCGCAGGACCGGACGCCCTCGGTCGTCCGCACGAGCCGGATGGCACAATCCCGCCATGACTCAAAAGAACGGCCTGCTGTCCGGCAAGGTTTCCCTGATTACGGGAGCGAGCAGCGGGATAGGCGCGGCAACCGCCAAGGTTTTCGCCGCAGAAGGTGCGACGGTGGTGCTCGCGGCCCGTCGCGTCGACCGTCTCGATGCGCTCGTGACGGAAATTCGGAAAACCGGCGCCGAGGCGTCGTACACGGCCATGGACGTGTCCCGGGACGAGGACGTGAAACGTGCCGTCGAATTCACCGTGGAGAAGTACGGGCGCCTGGATCTGGCGTTCAACAACGCGGGCATCGGCTGTGATCAGGAACCCATGCACCTGATGCGGCAGAACGCTTTCGACGAAATCATGGAAATCAACGTCGGTGGTGTCTGGCATTGCCTGCAACACCAGATTTCCGCGATGCTGCGGTGCGGTGCGGGCGGAGCAATCGTCAACAACAGCAGTGTCGGTGGCCTGCAGGCAATTCCCGCCGGCGCCCCCTACGTGGCCTCCAAGCACGCCGTCATCGGGCTGACCAGGGCGGCGGCCGCCGAATACGCACAGCGCGGTATCCGCGTCAACGCCGTGGCGCCCGGCACGACCCGTACCGAGATCATTGCCGGCTGGTTCGAACGGAATCCCGGACTGGAGGAGCAGCTGCACCAGGCGACTCCTCAGTCCCGTACCGCCGAGCCCGAGGAAATCGCCCAGGCGGTCGCGTGGTTGTGCAGTGACCGGTCCTCTTTTGTCACGGGGACGGTGATGCCCGTGGACGGCGGTTACACCCTGGTGTGACGCCCGGGCGCGGAAGAAGCCCGCTTGCGGTATGCCGTGGCCGGAGACTGTTGCGTACCGCGAGCGGACCGCTGATCTTTTTCACGGCCGTCTTCGGGCCGCCGAAAGGCAGTTCGACGGGCGGGAATTCGCCGGTTCTCCGGTGCGCGCGGACGCATGGCAGGGTTCCGGCGGTGGCCGGGCCTGGACCGGCTGTCTCTTTCGGGCAGCCGGTCACCGGACTCCGCGGCGGTCGCCGGACGTCGATCAGTTGCCGGAGCTGGTGAGAACGGCGGTGAATGCCGTCTCGCCGTTGTGATGTCCGGTCACGCGCACCGCGGTTGAGCCCTCGGCCTCGGCGGCGACCGGGTGCGCCTCGATCCAGCATGGGCTGTCGAACTCGACGTAGCGGTCGAAGACGGTCTCGACGGCCGATGCCCGGAAGTTCCCTGGTGAAGTCACCAAACGGGCGGCCTGCTGGGCGGCCTCGATCAGGACGAGGCCGGGAACGTGGTCGACGGGGTGGTCGTACAGCGCCGTGTTGCGGAAGTCGTTGCGCAGCAGCCACCGGTCGGCGTGCTCCGTGGGGGCGAGCACCACCTCGACGTCGGCGGTGCAGTCCACCTGAGCCGGCGCGACGGGAGCGGACAGCGGCGGCTGGTCACTCACCGCCTCGGCGTGGTCGCCCCGGAGCCGGCGGTAGACCGCCGGCGGGATCCATTCGAAGCCGGTGGCCGCCGTGCCGATTTGCTGTCCTTCGCAGTGGATGGTCATGGTCATGTGCAGACCGTTGATGGAGCGGCCGCGCGACTTGGTCGGCTCGCAGAGAACTTGAACAATCAGGCTGGCCGGTTTGTTTTTGGCGCGCAAGAAATCCATGTCGAAGGAGAAGTCGAAGGTGCGCAGCAGGATCGCGTGCGCCAGTGGAGCCCCGAACTCCGCGTGTGCGAGCAGCAGTCCGGCCTGCCGCACCATCTGGCCCGCCTGCATGGACTCGCTCCGGAACCCGTGTCCCGGCTCCCCGTTGCCCGGTGCCGGCCATTGGGCCGTCACCCGGTAGTTCATGTCGCCGGAGCGCTGCCAGTCGGTGACCAATACGGAATTGTCGTGCCGGAGATGGACGAAACTGTTGAGCACACGTGCGCTTTGTTCCGCGCTCTGCGGAGCGGGGAGCGGCAAGTCCCCGTGCGGTGCGATAGAACTTTCCTCGTGGTCGAGCCTGAGCAATGGCTTGGACATAGGACCCCCTCGGTTGACTCGAGCAACAGCCCTTCGGCTGGCTGATGATAAGTTACGTACTAACCGGTTTGATTTTCAATGCAGAGGTACACCACCACAGAGCATTTGCTCAAGCGGGGAGGCCAGCCGCATGTGGTAGCGAGGGAGGCTTCGTCATGGCAAGGCAGGCACGGGCGATACAGACGCGCCGGCAGATCCTGGAAGCGGCGGGCCTGGTCTTCGACCAGCTCGGATACGAATCCGCGACCATCACCGAGATCCTCGCGCGGGCGGGCGTGACCAAGGGCGCCCTGTACTTCCACTTCGACTCCAAGGAAGAGCTGGCCCGAGGCGTGCTCGCCGAGGCCGTCACCACCGAGGGCGTCATCCCGCAGGACTCCAAACTTCAGGAGTGCGTGGACCTGGGGCTGGTGCTCGCGCACCGGGTGCCGCGAGAACCCATGCTGAGTGCCGCCATCCGCCTGTCGGCCGACCAGAAGGCCCGCACCATGTTCGGCACCTCCTGGACGGCCTGGGCGACCCTCATGGCGGAGTACCTGGCCCAGGCCAAGGCGCAGGGCGAACTTTTACCGCACGTCGTTCCCGAGCAGACCGCGATGATCATCGTCGCGTCATGGACCGGCGTGGAGATCGTGACCTCCGATCTCGACGACGGGGAGTCCCTCGAAGAACGCATCTCCAGGCTCTACGATCACCTGCTGCCCAGCATCGCCGTGCCGGGTGTGCTGGCCAGGCTGGACACCTCGCCGGACCGCGGCGCCCGGATCTGGCAGGCGCACCAGGAGCTCGGTATGGAAACGGGCGGAAGCGCCGATGCGCGGGTGTGTGTCTGAAGCGGCGCGCTCGGGCCGGCGGTCCGCGGCTCGATCGGCAGGCGCGGACTTCCCCACCCGGCGGGAGCCCGTCGAGAACCGCACTGGTTCCAGTGCCCGGAACCGGGTGGCGGACGGGGCCGAGCGGGGGCCGTACGCCGGGCGGCCGGGCCCGGGGGCTCAGGTGCGGACCGGGCGCCGGGGGACCGGTGAGGAGTACACGACGCTGGTGGACACCTCGCCGAGCGCGCCGATCCGGCCGGACACCTCCTCCAAGTGCTTCATCGACCGCGCCGCGACCTTGATGAACAGGCAGTTCTCGCCCGTGACGTGGTGTGCCTCCAGGATCTCCGGGGTGTCCGCCGCCAGGTCCCGGAAGGGCCGGCCGTCCCCGCCGGAGTGCCGCAGCCGGACGAACGCCAGGACCGGCAGCCCGACCCGCTCCGGGTCGATCACCGCCGCGTAGCCGGAGATCACGCCGGACTCCTCCAGGCGCCGCACCCGCGCGGACACCGCGCTCGGCGACATGTTCACCGCCCGCGCCAGCTCGGCGCGGCCCATCCGCCCGTCGTGCTGCAGGACGTCGAGGATGCGCCGGTCGGCGTCATCAGGGGAGTATCCGGTCATCCCCGCTGTCTAGCAGGGGAGTCACCGGCAGAGCAAGGGTCTCCGGGGCGCCGATCGGCCCGGCGCCGACGGCCGGTCCCGGCCCTCCGGCGTCCGTCCGGCCGGGTCCGCGCGTCCCGCGCCGCTGCGTGGAGCGGCGTCGGGCCCACGGAGCGCCGCGGCCGGCCACCACGGGATCGCGACGGCCGGCCGCGGGAGCGCGGGCGCCCCGGTCAGAGCGCCGAGAGTTCGGTTAGCAGGTCGTCCAGGCCGAGCGAGCCCTGGGACAGGGCCGCCATGTGCCATGCCTTCAGGTCGAAGTCCGCGCCGTGCCGGGCGCGGGCGGCCTCCCGGCCCTGGAGCCAGACGCGCTCGCCGAGCTTGTAGCCGATCGCCTGGCCGGCCATGCCCTGGTAGCGGATGATCTCGCTCTCGACGAAGTCGGCCGGGCGGCTGCTGTGCGCGGCCATGAACGCGTGCGCCAGCTGCGGCGTCCAGCGCTCGCCCGGGTGGAACGGGGAGTCGGCCGGGATCTCCAGCTCCAGGTGCATGCCGATGTCGATGACGACCCGGACCGCCCGCATCATCTGGGCGTCCAGATAGCCCAGCCGCCGCTCCGGCGTGGTCAGGAAGCCCAGCTCGTCCATGAGGCGCTCGGCGTACAGCGCCCAGCCCTCCACGTTGGCGCTGACCATGCCGACCGAGGTCTGGTAGCGCGACAGCCGGTCGGCGACGTGCGCCCACTGCGCGAGCTGGAGGTGATGGCCGGGCACCCCCTCGTGGTACCAGGTGGAGACCAGGTCGTAGGCCGGGAAGCGGGTCTGGCCCATGGTCGGCAGCCAGGTGCGCCCGGGGCGGGAGAAGTCCAGCGAGGGCTGGGTGTAGTACGGGGCGGCGGCGCTTCCGGGCGGGGCGATCCTGGACTCCACCCGGCGGACCCGCTCGGCGAGGTCGAAGTGGGTGCCGTCCAGCGTGTCGATGGCCTCGTCCATCAGCGACTGGAGCCACTGCCGGGTCTCCTCGACGCCCTCGACCGCCTCGCCGTGCTCGTCGCACCAGGCCAGCGCCTCCCACGGGGTCCGGGCGCCGGGCAGCACCTTCTCGGCCTCGGCCTGCATCTCGCCCAGCAGCCGGTGGAACTCCGACCAGCCGTAGGCGTACGCCTCCTCCGGGTCGATGTCGGCGCCGTTGTAGTAGCGGGCGAGCCGGGCGTACCGCTCGCGGCCGACCACGTCCGGCGCGCCCTCGATCGCCGGGGCGTAGACGTCGCGGAACCAGTCGCGCAGCTCCACCAGGGCGCCGTTGGCGGCCTCGGCGGCCGCGTCCAGCTCGGCGCGCAGCGACGCCGGGCCGGCAGCGGCGAACTCGGCGAACCAGCCGCGGTCGGTGCCGATCCACTCGCCCAACTGGCCGATGACGGTGGCCACCTGGAGCGGCCCGCCGGGAAGGCCCTGCTCCAGACCGGCCTGGAGGGCGGCGCGATAGCCGGCCAGCGCGGCCGGCACGGCGCGCAGCCGCCGGGCGATCGCCGCCCAGTCCTCCTCGGTGTCGGCGGGGGTGAGGATGAGCGCCTCGCGTACGTGGTGCAGCGGAGAGCTGAGGTTGCTGACGGTGCGCAGCCCCTCGCCGGCGTCGTGGACGGCGAGTTCGGCGGTGAGCCGTTCGCGCAGCAGCCGCGCGCAGACCTGCTCGGCGGGGCTGTCCGCGCCCGGCCGGGCCTCGGCCTCGGTGAGCCTGTCCAGGGTCGTACGGGCGAGCTGCGCCACCGCTTCCTGGCCCTCGGGCGAGAAGTCGGGGAGCCTGCCGGAGCTCTCGGGGACGCCGAGGAACGTGCCGGTGATCGGGTCCAGTTCGACGAGGGCGTCGACATAGGCGTCGGCGACCTGGCGGGGCAGCGGACCGCCCGCGGGAGTAGTGGTGTTGGACATGCGGGCCATCCTCGTACGGATCGGCCCGCCGCGTCACCATCATTCCGTCGGACGGGCCTGTCGCGGCCGGTACCGCTCTCCTCCCGGCACCGGCCGCACCGGCTCAGCCGCGCCGGGAGCCGTCCCGAAGGCGCAGCTGCGGATCGTCCGCACGACGGGCGGGGAGGCCGCCGGGGCGCGCGGTGATCACCAGCGTGCCCTCCTCGATCTGGTAGTCCAGCGGGAGTCCCAGACCGCGCATCGCCGCCACCATCCCGGTGTTGGACGCTTTGGTGATGGCGTAGATGCTCTCGCAGCCGGTCTCGGCGGCCATCGCGACCAGCCGCCGCAGCAGCTCCGCGCCGATGCCGCGCTGCTGCCAGGCGTCCTCGACCAGCAGTGCCACCTCGGTCTCGTCGCCGTCCCACAGCAGGTGGCCGAGGGCCACCAGCCGCCCGGAGGCGGTCTCCACGGCCAGCGTGCGGCCGAACCGCGGGCTCAGCAGATGTCCGAGATAGCGGTCGGCGTCCCCGACCGGGCCGTGGTAGCGCTGCGCCAGCGTGCCCGTCGAGCAGCGCTCGTGCATGGCCCGGGCGGCGGCCAGATCGCCGGTGTCGGCGCGGCGGACGGTGATCTCGTTGCCCTCCGGCAGCGTGAGCACGTCGCGCCGCGGCGGTATTCGCTGGCCGAGCCGGGCGTCCAGCTCGACCAGCGCCCGCACCCGGGCGAACTCGGTGGGGGTGAACGGCAACTGCGGCCGTTCGATGGTGAGCGAGCCCCCGGAAGGGTCGCGGAACTTCATGGTGTGCTCCTCCAACACGCCCTCTGTGGGCACTTCTTCGGCCTGCGGCTGGCCGGTGAGCGACCGGGCGGGCACCGAGTGGATGGTGCAGCGGCCCAGCAACTGACGCAGCGCCAGCGGGAGTTCGGCGGAATCCAGCGCCGTGCGGGTGGCCAGGCCCAGCATCCGGGTCGGCGCGTCGGCGAGGTCGTGCGCGTCGGCCCGCTCCAGCCAGGCGTCGGTGCCGCCGGCGCCGGCGATCGTGTCGGTCAGCTCCGCGGGCGCCAGGCCGGCCGGGGCGCGCAGCAGGAACTCGTCGACCGTCCCCGCGGACAGCGGGTGGGTCTGCAGGCTGAGGATGTCCACCCGCAGCGCGGCCAGCGCCGTGCACAGGACGGCGAGGCTGCCCGGCTCGTCGCGGACCGTGGTCCGCATCCGCCACAGCGCCGTCCCCGGGGCGCCGGCCTCGGCGGCGGGCCCGGCCGGCGCCGAGGTGGCGCCGGCGGCCGCGGGATCCGTCGGTGGTGGGGCCTTCTCCTGGCGGCGTGCCCACCATCCCCGGAAGCCGGCCCCGGCCAGCAGGGCCAGCGCGGCGACGGACAGCAGCACCCGGCCCGACGGGCCCGGGACCAGGGCGTCGACGGCGGCGTCGGCCACCGCCACGGCCGTGAACAGGGCGGCGAGTACGACGGCGGCCTGGCGCCGGTCGGGGCGCCGGGCGGAACGGACGGAGGTCACTTCAGTCATGCGGACAGCCTTGCCGACAGGTGTTGCCTGGTCGCCAACACCTTGTGTCGGATGGGTAAAAGGCGCATTGGGCACATTGGCCCCTACTGTCCTACCCGTCCCGGTTGCAGCGTTTTGGTGAACAACACCTCGCCTCCCTCCTGACGCAGTCGCACCGTCAACTCCCCGCTTCCCCCGTCGATATCGACCTCGCCGAAATACTGCGGACTCTCCGCCGGGGAGACGTTCGCACGGTCCGGTGCCTTGATGAACGGCTGAGCCGGCCCGAATGTTCCATCGAGCTTCACGGCCGGGAACCCGCCCGCGGACAGCGGCCCGGACACGAACTCCCAGAACGGCTCGAAGTCCTTGAACGCCGCCCGCTCGGGCGCGTAGTGCTGCGCCGAGGTGTAGTGCACGTCCGCCGTCAGCCACAGGGTGCCGGTGATCCGCCGGTGCTTGATGTGCCGCAGCAGCTCGGCGATCTGCAGCTCCCGCCCCAGCGGCGCGCCCGGGTCGCCCTGCGCCACCGCCTCGAAGTCCGCCGGGCCGTCCGTGACGACCAGCCCCAGCGGCATGTCCGCGGCGATCACCTTCCACACCGCCCGCGACCGCGACAGCTCCCGCTTGAGCCAGCGCAGCTGCTCGGCGCCCAGGATGCCCTGCGGGTCCGCGGTCTGCCGGTCGGGGGAGTTGGCGTTGCGGTAACGGCGCATGTCTAGCACGAAGACGTCCAGCAGCGGCCCGTGCCGCAGCACGCGGTACACCCGTCCGCCCCCGCTGCCGGCGTCCCCCGGGCGGGCGGTTCCCCCACCGTCCGGCCGGAGCGTCCGGACCGGGAAGTACTCCCCGAACGCGCGCAGCGCCCGCGCCGAGAGCACGTCGACGTCCTTGACGCGGTACCGGTCGTCGTCCAACAGCTGGCCCGGGTACCAGTTGTTGTGCACCTCGTGGTCGTCCCACTGGATGATCGTCGGCACCTGGGCGTTGAACCGGCGCAGGTTCTCGTCCAGCAGGTTGTAGCGGAACGCACCCCGGAACTCCGCCAGCGTCTCGGCGACCTTGGACTTCTCCTCCGTCGTCACGTTCCGCCAGATCCGGCCGTCGGGCAGCGTCACCCGCTCCGTGATCGGGTTGTCGGCGTAGATGTTGTCGCCGCTGCACAGGAAGAAGTCCGGGTCCCGGCGCTGCATGTCCTCGTAGACGCGGTAGCCGCCTCGTTGGGGGTTGATGCCCCAGCCCTGCCCGGCCAGGTCCCCCGACCACAGGAATCTCACGCTCTCCCGGCGCCCGCCACCGCCCCGGCCGGACTCTCCCCCAGACTCCGTCCGGGGGGACCCCCATCGCGAGGCCCCTGATGCATTGCGCCGCTCGGGCGCGGTGCGGAACGTGCCGGCCGCCGGCTCGCCCGTGTGCTCCGGGTGGTCGGGGTCGGCCAGCAGCACCCGGTAGTGGATCTGCTCCCCGGCCGGCAGTCCGTGCAGCGCGGTCACGCCGGTGAAGTCCGTGCCGGGCCCCAGCAACGGCCCCTGCCACGTACGGGCGTTGCGGAACGACTCGGTGGCCGCGGTCTGCACCACCATCCGGGCCGGCCGGTCGGACCGCACCCACACCAGGCCGGACGACGCGGTCACGTCTCCGGCCTGCACTCCCCAGGAGGCGCGGGGCCGTCCGCCGCGCACCAGTGCCGGCGCGGCCACCGCCGGCGCGGCCCCGGCCACCGCGGGCAGCGCCAGCGCCGCGGACCCCGCCGCCGCGCCCTGAAGGAGCGACCGCCGCCCGAATTCGCCGCCGGAACTCCGCACCATCTCGTACCTCCGTGCTGCACCCGATCTGGTCACGTCCCCGTTCGTATCGCCACCCGGTGCCCTGCGGGCGAACTCCCGGTGAACTCCGACCGCATGACTCCGGATCGGACCAGCGTCGCAGGACCATCGACCGATGGCCAGGCACCGCACCCAACCCCTACGGTCCGATAACGCGCCGCCGCCCGGCGGCCCTACGGAAGGCGACACCCATGCCCGGCCTCGGCACCGCATCCCTCCGCCTCGCCCGCCCGTCCCGCGACCTGGCCGCCGCCGGCCGTTTCTGGCGGGACGGGCTGGGCCTGCGCGAGCTCCACCGCCACACCTCCGAGGCCGGCGAGCACTCCCTCCTGATGCTCGGCCTGCCGGACGCCACCTGGCACCTGGAGCTGACCCTCGACCCCACGGGCGCGCTCCACCCGACACCCACCCCGGACGACCTGCTCGTCCTCTATCTGGCCGGGCCCGTCCCCGACGACCTCGTCGCCCGGCTGGAGCGCTGCGGCGGCACCCGCGTCCCCGCCCACAACCCCTACTGGGACGAGTGGGGCGTCACCGTCGAGGACCCGGACGGCTACCGCCTCGTCCTGTCCACCCGCGACTGGAACAACGCCCGGGCCCTGGCCACCTCTTGAGGCCCTGCGCGCCCGCCCGTACACCGAAGCCTGCGCGGCCCGACCCCGCCGCCCGCCAGGGGAACGCCCGCCCGGCGGCAATCGCGCTGGACAACGCGCGCACCGGCCGCTGGGATGGGACGGTGCCGACCGATCCCGCCGCCGACGCCACCGAAGTCTTCGAAGCCCACCGCCCGTTGCTCCACGGCGTGGCCTACCGCATGCTCGGCCGGGTGGCCGACGCCGAGGACGTCGTCCAGGACGCCTGGCTGCGCTGGTCCGCCGCCGACCGGGCCGAGGTGCGCGAACCGCGCGCCTATCTCGTCCGGGTCACCACCCGGCTGGCCGTCGACCGGCTCCGCCAGGTGCAGTCGCGCCGCGAGTCCTACGTCGGGCCCTGGCTGCCGGAACCGCTCGTCACCGACGTCCTGGCCCCCGGCCGGCCCGCCCCGGACGGCGCGGAGCAGGCGGCGCTCGCCGAGACCGTCACCTTCGCCTTCCTCGTCGTCATGGAGGCGCTCTCCCCGTTGGAGCGCGCGGTGTTCGTGCTGCGCGAGGCGTTCGGCTACCCGTACGCGGAGATCGCCACCGTACTGGAGCGCAGCGAGGCCGCGGTGCGCCAACTGGCCGGGCGGGCCCGCCGCCATGTGGAGGAGGGCCGGCCGCGGTTCGACGTCGACCCGGACCGGCAGCGGGAGTTGACCGTACGGTTCCTGTCCGCCGCCGCCGGCGGCGACCTCGCCGGGCTGCTCGACCTCCTCGCGACGGACGCCCGGCTGGTCGGGGACAGCGGCGGCAAGGCCAAGGCCCCGCTGCGGATCATCGACGCGCCGGACAAGATCGCCCGGTTCCTCATCGGCGTCGTCCGGATCTCCCCGGCGGACCTGGAACTGAGCTTCCTGGAGATCAACGGCGGTATCGCCCTGCTCACCCGCCTCGGCGGCACCCCGGACTCGGTCTTCCAACTCGCCATCCGGGACGGCCGGATCGAGACGGTCTACGTCCTCCGCAACCCCGACAAACTGGCGTCACTGGCCCACTAGGGCGCTTCTGACGGATCTCCGCGGCGTCCACGGAGATCCGTCAGAAGCGCCCTAGCCGGGCGGCGGCCCGCAGGCCGCTCCGTGGGCTCGCCAGCACCGGAACCCCGTCGTCCGCGAAGCGCTCGGCGGCCGGGGCCATGGACGCCTGCGCCAGGACGAGCACGTCGGCCCCGCCGGCCTCCCGCACCCGCCGCACCTCGTCGACGACCGCCGCCAGGCTGCCCTCCTGGTCCCCGGCCGTGAACCGCTCCCAGGCGTCCGGCACGAGCACGGTGCGCACGCGCGCCGTCCGCCCGGCGCGGCGGGCCTCGTCGGCGATCAGCTCCGTGGTGGGCGCCAGGGTGCTCTCCACCGAGGCGAGGACCGCGATCCGGGGGCCGGTGGCGACGGCCTCCGCGGCCATCGGCCGGTCGACCCGCAACACCGGCACGCCCAGCGCCGGTCCGGCCGTCTCGGCCACCGTGCCCAGCGTCGAGCAGGTGCACAGCACCGCCCCGGCCCCGGCGCGCACCAACGCGCCCAGCTCCCCGGCGACCTCCTCCGCGACCGCGTCGGGCCCCGACTCCCTTGCCGCGGCCAGGAGTTCCGGCCGCACCAGATGCCGCAGCGGAAGCCCGGGGGCGTCCGTGTCGCGCAGCGCGTCGAAGACGGGGACATGGACCGGCGAGGTGTGCAGCAGAGCGAGCATCCCAGGAGGGTAGCGCCCGTTCAGGAGCCGGGTGACGGACGGGTGAAGCCTCGGTGAGCGGGCGGAATCGATGGGCGAATTGGTCTTGACCAAGGGTGGGGGCAGTCATATCGTCGGGATACTGCAACAACCTTTAATAAAGAAGCGCTCAATATTCGGTGCGCGTGCGGGCCGGCCGACGGCAGCGGTCCGTGTGCGGACCCGAGGGCGCGGCGACCCGAGCGCGGGCCGTCACATTCGGGGCCCGCACGCGGGCCGTACGTCACCGGGTCCGGATGCGGGCCCGCGGCTTTGGGGGTGGGGACCACGCAGCTCGAAACGGCTCCGGAGCCCAAGTACTGGCATCTGAGGACCGTGCTCAGCGACGCGCTGGACACCGAGTTCGCGGTCGGCGAGGTGCTGCCCAACGAGCGGGAACTGGCGGCCCGTTTCGGCGTCGCCCGGGCCACGCTCCGGCAGGCGCTCGAACAGCTGGAGCTGGAGGGCAGACTCCAGCGTCGCCGCGGTGTCGGCACCACCGTCGCACCGCCGCGGGTAGGCGTCGCCGTCGCCCCCGCCCGGCACACCTGGCCCGGCGCCGTCGGCGACGACTGGCAGCCGGTGGCCGCCGGCGAGTCGGACACGGTGCCGTCGGCGGTGGCCCGTCTGCTGGAGACCGTCCCCGGCGAGGCGGTCCACATCGTGCGCCGCAGCCGGGTCTCGGCGGGCCGGCCGGTCGCCGCCGAGCTGCTCTATGTCCGGGCCGACGCGGTTCCCGGCCCCGCCGTGGCGGCCGTCGCCGACCCGGCCGCCCGGGCCCGCGCCGTGCTGCAGGCCCTCCAGGAGCTCGATCTGGACGGCCAGGAGCGCACCGTCGAGCTGGGCTCGGCCCGCGCCGAGGACGCCAAGCAGCTGGACCGGCTGCCCGGTTCTCCCGTCCTCGTCGTCACCACGCGCTATGTCTCCCAGGGCCGGGCCACCGCCGTCGCGGTCTCCACCTACCGCGCCGACACCTGCCGGCTCACCTTCGGTGAGCGCGAGGCGGAACCCGTGCTCGCCGGCTGACGGGCCTCGCTGTATGTGCGGTGCCGCCCTGCGCGGTTCCGCACGGCGTCGCCCCTGTTCTTCCGCGCTTCGCGGTGCGGGGCCCGGTACCGGGGCGCGCGGTTCAGTGCCGTCGCCCCGTCACCGTCCCTTCCACGGCGAAGAGTTCGCCCTCCACGTGGTCCAGCGCCAGCCGTAGCGCCCCGGTGGCGATCGCGGCCGGTCCCAGCCGCGACAGCACGACCTCCGGCGGGCGCAGGCAGTAGCGCGCCAACTCCCGGCGCAGCGGCCCGAGAACGCCCGCCAGCCCCGATGCCCAGCCGCCGATCACCACCAGCTCCGGATCCAGGGCCAGCACCAGCGCCGCAACATCGTGCACCAGCCGTCGGAGGAAGCGGTCCACTGCCTCCCGCGCCTGCCCGTCCCCGTCCCGGGCCGCCGCGAACACCGCCGCCACCTGCGCCTCGTCCAGCGGGTGCAGTGGCTCCCCGGTCGTGGACAGCAGCGTCTCCGGCGTGGCCTCCCGGCCCAGCAGGTGCAGCGCGCCGATCTCCCCGGCCGCGCCGCCGAAGCCGCGGTGCAGTCGCCCGCCGATCAGCGATCCGGCCCCGGGACTCAGTCCGGCCAGCACGAACACCACGTCGTCGGAGTCGGTGGCCGCGCCCTGCCAGTGCTCGGCCACCGCCGCCGCGTTGGCGTCGTTCTCCACCAGGACCGGGCAGCGGAACGAGCGCCGCAGCCGCTCGCCGAGCGGCAGTCCCGTCCAGCCGGGGAGCGCGGTGCCCAGCCGGACGGTGCCGTCCGCCTCCATGATGCCCGGGCCGGCCACTCCGACCGCCCGCAGCGAACTGCGGGCCACGCCCGCGTGCCGCAGCAGGTCGGCCACCATGGTCCGCACCCGCTCCAGCCGCTCCTCGGCCGGCGCGGTCTCCGCCACCGCGCGCTGTGCCGACTCCCGCACCCGCCCACTGAGGTCGGACAGCAGTGCCGCGACGCGGTGCGGTCCGATCTCGATGCCCAGCAGATGACCGGCCTCGGTGCGGAAGCGGAACCGGCGGGCCGGACGGCCCTGCCGCCGCGCCTCGCCCTCCTCGGCGGGCACCTCGGCCACCAGTCCGGTCTCGACGAGCCCCTCGATCACGCCCTCGACCGTCGGCCGGGACAGTCCGGTCACCTGGACGAGGTCGGTGAGCGTGGGGGAGTCCGCGGCGCGCAGCGCGTGCAGCACCACCGCGGAGTTGATCCGTCGCAGCAGGGAGGGGTCCCCGCCGGTGAGCCGACCCAACGTCCGTCTCCTCGCCTCGCGTGTCTGGCGGATCGTAGCCGGTCAGCGGGTGTGCGGCGAGCCCTGAGAGCCCCGTGGGCGCCGGATGCCGGGCGGTCCGCGGGGGCCGAAGCGGAACGCGCACGGCCAATTGTCGGACCCCAGCGGTTTACTGACGGTATGACGACAGAACCGACCCGTGATCCGCGGCCCGATCCGTCCGGCGGGCCGCCCGCCGTCCTTGCCGCCCGGCTCGATGCCTTACGCGTCCGCCCCTTCCCGGAGCGGACGGAGCACACCGCGGCCGGCACGAGCGGACCGGGCTTCCATGTGGCGCGCCTGTGGGCGACCGGCCCGCTGTGGGACGCGGACCCGGCGGACGCCGCGGCCGCCCGCGAGAGCTGCGTCGAGGAACTCGCCGCACTGGTCGCGGTGGTGTCTTTACGCCGTGGCGACCCCGTGGTCCACGAGCTCGCCGAAGCCCTGGAGCGGAGCGCCATGGGCCTGCCCGTCCCACCGCCGCTGGCGCTGCTCGCCGGGCTGGTGCCGCGGCTGTACGCCTGGCCGGACGGCCGCCGCTGGTTCGCGGTCGGCGCGGGCCGGGCCGGAGACGGCCAGCCGCACCAGATACTGGCCGCCATGGCGGACGGGCCGCTGCCGGGGAGCGGATGACCATGCGGCCGGTGCACGCCCGCCGCGGGTCAGGAGTCGGCGAACGCCGCGGTGCGCAGCCGGCCGTACTCCTCCGCCATGGTCGCCAGCGTCCAATGGGCGTTCAAGCCACTGGGGTTGGGCAGCGCCCAGACGCGGGTGGCACCCAGGGTGCGCTCCTGCGGGCCGATCGCGGCGCGCTTGTCGTCGAACGCGACGCGGTAGGCCGTCACGCCGGCGACCGCGAGCCAGTGCGGCCGGAACCGGGCCACCTTCTCGGCCAGCAGCCGGCCGCCCTCGCGGTACTCCTCCGCGGTCAGCTCGTCGGCCCGCGCGGTCGGCCGGGCCACGACGTTGGTGATGCCCAGCCCGTGGTCGAGCAGTTCGCCCTGCTCGGCGGGGCGGAACAGCCGGGGCGTGAAGCCGGCCGCGTGCAGGACGGGCCAGAAGCGGTTGCCGGGGCGGGCGAAGTGGTGCCCGGTGACCGCCGTCATCAGTCCGGGGTTGATGCCGCAGAAGAGCACCCGCAGCCCGCCCGCCACGACGTCGGGGACGACGCGGTCGCGGGCGGCCTCCAGTTCCTCAGGGGTGAAGCGCATGTCGGCTCCGGGTCAGAGGATCGCGCCGGGGGTGTAGGCGGCGGCCTCGGGGTGCTGCTCGGCGATCTTCTCGATCCGGGCGACGACGGTGGCCACCTGGTCGGCGGCCGCGCCGGTGAAGGACAGCTTGTCCGCCATCAGCTCCGCCAGCTGCGCCTTGTCCAGCGGGATCCGGCTGTCCGCGGCCAGCTTGTCCAGCAGCTCGTTGCGCTCGGCGCCCTGCTCGCGCATGGCCAGCGCCGAGGCCACCGCGTTCTCCTTGATCGCCTCGTGTGCCTCCTCGCGGCCCACCCCGGCCCGCACCGCGCCCATCAGGACCTTGGTCGTGGCGAGGAAGGGCAGATAGCGGTCGAGTTCGCGGGCGACCACGGCCGGGAAGGCGCCGAACTCGTCGAGCACCGTCAGGAAGGTCTCCAGCAGGCCGTCCAGCGCGAAGAACGCGTCCGGCAGCGCGACCCGGCGGACCACGGAGCAGGAGACGTCGCCCTCGTTCCACTGGTCGCCGGCCAGCTCGCCGGTCATCGAGGCGTAGCCGCGCAGGATCACCATCAGGCCGTTGACGCGCTCGCAGGAGCGGGTGTTCATCTTGTGCGGCATCGCCGAGGAGCCGACCTGGCCGGGCTTGAAGCCCTCGGTGACGAGTTCGTGCCCGGCCATCAGCCGGATCGTCTTCGCCAGCGAGGACGGCGCGGCGGCCAGCTGCACCAGCGAGGTCACCACCTCGTAGTCCAGCGACCGCGGGTAGACCTGGCCGACGGAGGTGAACGCCTGCCCGAAGCCGAGGTGCGCGGCGATCCGCTGCTCCAGCTCGGCGAGCTTGGCGGCGTCCCCGCCGAGCAGGTCGAGCATGTCCTGGGCGGTGCCGACCGGGCCCTTGATGCCGCGCAGCGGGTAGCGGGAGAGGAGCTCCTCGACCCGCGCGAAGGCGACCAGCAGCTCGTCGGCGGCGGTCGCGAAGCGCTTGCCCAGGGTCGTGGCCTGCGCGGCGACGTTGTGCGAGCGGCCGGCCATGACCAGCTCGGAGTGCTGGGCGGCCAGCGAGCCCAGGCGGGCCAGCACCGCGACCGTGCGGTCCCGCACCAGCTCCAGCGACAGCCGCACCTGGAGCTGCTCGACGTTCTCGGTCAGATCGCGGGAGGTCATCCCCTTGTGGATCTGCTCGTGCCCGGCCAGGGCGTTGAACTCCTCGATCCGGGCCTTGACGTCGTGCCGGGTGATCTTCTCCCGCTCGGCGATCGAGGCCAGGTCCACGGTCTCCAGGACCCGCTCGTAGTCGGCGAGCGCCTGCTCGGGGACGGCCACCCCCAGGTCCTTCTGGGCGCGCAGCACCGCGAGCCACAGCTTCCGCTCCAGCTTGACCTTGTACTCGGGGGACCACAGCACGGCCAGCTCCGTGGAGGCGTAGCGGCCGGCCAGGACATTGGGGATGCGAGGCTTCGCAGACACAGCAGTCACGTGGTCAGAGTCTACTGGGCGTTTGTGCAGGCCAGCGCCCCGGTCCCGGCTGTACGTTCCTACAGGCGCCGCGCCCCGGTGCGGGCCCCCACCGTACCGTTCGGTCACCGCGCCCTGCCCGGGGCGGCCCGTGCCGTCACTTCTCGTCGTCCTCCGCCCGGCGCTCGCCCTCCGCCTGGGAGGGCTGGGTGCGCATCGTCGCGGGGTGCCGGACCTCCTTCGGGTCCAGGTCCTCCTCCAGGCGCTCGCCCTCGGCCTGGGAGGGGGTGGTGTACTCGTCGTACTGACTCATGGCCGCCTCCGTGCAGTCGGAACGTATCCGGACAAAACGAGCGTAACGCCTGGTCCGGCCCGCGGCCCGGGTCGATCCCGCGTACGGGGGCGCAGCCCTCGGGCCCGCCCGTCGTGCGCTCGGGCCGCGACGCCCCGACGGCGCGCACGGCACGGTGTCGGGGCGTCGCGACGGGCATGCCGCCTGCTGGGTCAGGCGCCGACGTAGGCCGCGAGGTGCTCGCCCGTGACGGTGGCGCGGGTGGCGACGAGGTCGGCGGGGGTGCCCTCGAAGACGATCCGGCCGCCGTCGTGGCCGGCGCCGGGACCGAGGTCGATGATCCAGTCGGCGTGTGCCATCACCGCTTGGTGGTGCTCCACGACGATCACCGACTTGCCGGAGTCGACGAGCCGGTCGAGCAGGCCCAGCAGCTGTTCGACGTCGGCGAGGTGCAGCCCGGCGGTCGGCTCGTCCAGGACGTACACGTGATCGAGGCGGGAGGAACGCGAGCCTGCTCGTGTTCCCGAGCCGACGCCGCCCTTCTCGGCCATGTGCGTGGCCAGCTTCAGCCGCTGCCGTTCGCCGCCGGAGAGCGTGGTGAGCGGCTGGCCCAGGGTGAGGTAGCCCAGCCCGACGTCGGCGAGCCGCCGCAGGATCTTGTGGGCGGCCGGCGTGCGCGCCTCGCCCTCGGCGAAGAACGCCTCGGCCTCGGCCACCGGCAGCGCCAGCACCTCGCTGATGTCGCGGCCGCCGAGGCGGTACTCCAGCACCGACGCGTCGAACCGCTTCCCCTCGCAGTCCTCGCAGGTGGTGGAGACCCCGGCCATCATCCCCAGGTCGGTGTAGATGACGCCGGCGCCGTTGCAAGTGGGGCAGGCGCCCTCGGAGTTGGCGCTGAACAGCGCCGGCTTGACGCCGTTGGCCTTGGCGAACGCCTTGCGGATCGGGTCGAGCAGCCCGGTGTACGTCGCCGGGTTGCTCCGCCGCGAGCCGCGGATAGGGCTCTGGTCGACCGAGACGACGCCCGACTCGGCGGGGACCGACCCGTGGACGAGCGAGCTCTTGCCGGAGCCGGCGACGCCGGTGATCACCGTGAGCACGCCGAGCGGGATGTCCACGTCGACGTCCCGGAGGTTGTTGGCACAGGCGCCGCGGATCTCCAGGGCGCCGTTCGACTCGCGCACCGCGGCCTTGAGCGAGGCACGGTCGTCGAGATGGCGCCCGGTGACGGTGCCGCTTCCGCGCAGCCCGTCGACGGTGCCCTCGAAGCAGACGGTGCCACCGGCCGTGCCGGCGCCGGGACCGAGGTCGACGACATGGTCGGCGATCTCGATGACCTCCGGCTTGTGCTCCACGACCAGCACCGTGTTGCCCTTGTCGCGCAGCCGGCGCAGCAGGCCGTTCATCCGCTGGATGTCGTGCGGGTGCAGGCCCGCGGTCGGCTCGTCGAAGACGTAGGTGACGTCGGTGAGCGAGGAGCCGAGGTGGCGGATCATCTTCACGCGCTGCGCCTCGCCGCCGGAGAGGGTGCCTGCGGGCCGGTCGAGCGAGAGGTAGCCCAGGCCGATCTCCACGAACGAGTCGAGGGTGTGCTGCAACGCGCCGAGCAGCGGTGCCACCGACGGCTGGGCGAGCCCGCGCACCCAGTCGGCCAGGTCCCGGATCTCCATCCGGCAGGCGTCGGCGATGGAGAGCTTCTCGATCTTCGCGGCGCGGGCGTGCTCGGCGAGCCGGGTGCCGTCGCAGTCGGGGCAGGCGGCGAAGGCGACCGCACGCTCCACGAACGCCCGGACGTGCGGCTGCATCGCCTCCTTGTCCTTCGACAGCATCGACTTCCGGATCCGCGGGATCAGACCCTCGTAGGTCATGTTGATGCCCGCGATCTTCATCCGGGTCGGCTCGCGGTGCAGCAGGTCGTGCAGTTCCCGTTCGGTGAACCTGCGGATCGGCTTGTCGGGGTCGAAGAAGCCCGACTCCGCGTAGAGCCGGGAGTTCCAGCCGCCGCCGGTGTAGCCGGGGATGGTGAACGCGCCCTCGTTGATCGACTTGCTGTCGTCGTAGAGCTGGGCCGGATCGAGGTCGGAGACCGCGCCGCGGCCCTCGCAGCGCGGACACATGCCGCCGACCCTGTTGAAGGTGACCTTCTCCGCCTTCTTGGCGCCGCGCTCCACCTTGATCGCGCCGGACGCGGAGACCGAGGGCACGTTGAACGCGAAGGCGCCGGGCGGGCCGACGTAGGGCTTGCCGAGCCGGCTGAAGAGGATCCGCAGCATCGCGTTGGCGTCGGTGGCGGTGCCCACGGTGGAGCGCGGGTCGGCGCCCATCCGCTGCTGGTCGACGGATATCACGGTGGTCAGCCCGTCGAGGACGTCGACCTCGGGCCGCGCCAGGGTGGGCATGAAGCCCTGGACGAAGGCGCTGTAGGTCTCGTTGATCAGCCGCTGGGACTCGGCCGCGACGGTGTCGAACACCAGCGAGCTCTTGCCGGAACCCGAGACGCCGGTGAACACCGTCAGCCGCCGCTTGGGGAGTTCGATGCTGACGTCCTTGAGGTTGTTCTCCCGCGCGCCGTGGACGCGGATCCGGTCGTGGCCGTCGGCGGCGTGCTGCGCGGGCAGGTCCGGCCTCGGGGCGCTGCTCATGGTGTCTCCCTCTGCGAGGCGGGGCCGCCTGCGCGGATCGCTGTGTCGTGCGGAATCGCTGTGTCGTGGTGAGTACGGCGTGCGGGGCGTGGGGATGGAGGGGGCGAAGGGGATGCCGGGACGGCCGCCCAGGACGCCGGGGCGGCGGCCGCCGGGCGGCTCAGCGGATCTCGTTGATGCGGATCAGGTTGCCCGCGGGGTCACGGAACGCGCAGTCGCGCACCCCGTACGGCTGCTCGGTCGGTTCCTGGACGACCTCGGCGTCGCCGGCCTGCAGCCGCTCGAAGGTCCCGTCGAGGTCCTTGGTCGCCAGGACGATGATGCCGTAGGTGCCCTTGGCCATCATCTCCGTGATGGTGCGGCGCTCGTCGTCGGTGACGCCGGGGTCGGCGGCCGGCGGGTGCAGCACGATGGCGGTGTCGGGCTGGCCGGCGGGGCCGACGGTGATCCAGCGCATGGTGCCGCCGCCGACGTCCTGGCGGACCTCGAAGCCGAGGGTGTCGCGGTAGAAGGCGAGGGACGCCTCGGGGTCGTCGTGCGGGAGGAAACTGGCGTGAATGGTGATGTCCATGGCGCTCAGGCTAGGTCCGGCCGTCGCCCCGCGCTTCTCGATTCCTGATCGGTCTGGTGACCTGCTTCGCCACGCACGGCGGCGGCTCCTGCGCGGTGGTCGCCGCCTCGCGCCGGTAGGCGCCGGGCGGCACCCCGACGAGTTCGGTGAAGCGGGTGCTGAACGTGCCCAGCGACGCGCAGCCGACCGCGAAACAGACCTCGGTGACGCTGAGGTCGCCGCGGCGCAGCAGTGCCATCGCGCGCTCGATGCGCCGCGTCATGAGGTAGGAGTACGGCGACTCCCCGTAGGCGATCCGGAACTGGCGGCTGAGGTGCCCGGCGGACATGTTCACGCCGCGGGCGAGCGCCTCGACGTCCAGTGGCTGCGCGTACTCCCGGTCGATCCGGTCGCGGACGCGGCGCAGCAGCGCGAGGTCGCGCAGGCGCTGGGACGCGGTGGGTCTGCTGGTCACGTTCGTGATCGTGCCACGCCGCGGCGGGGTTTCCCAGGCGGTGCCGGGCGGACGGCCGGGCCGTCCCCGCTCAGGACGCCGCCACCCGCCGCCAGCCCGTCACCGGGCCCGGGTCCGTGTGGTCCGCGGGCGCTATCCAGAAGGCCCGGCCCTGCTCGGCGTCGAACTGGGCGCCCGCGCGGCCGTCGCCCGAGGAGCGGCCGGTGAGCCGGCGGCCGATCCACGGCACCAGGTGCTCGCGGGCGAACCGCAGATCGGCGGTGCGGCGGGCCGTCCAGCGGGGCGGGGCCGCGGGCGGCAGCGGCGCCTCCCAGTCCGCGGCGGCGGGCAGCCCCAGGGCCTGCCAGACGGCCTCGGCGACCCGGCGGTGCCCCTCGGCGTTGAGGTGCAGCCGGTCCTCGGCCCACATCCGCGGATCGGCCAGTGCCTCGGATCCGAAGAGGTCCACGACCAGGGCGCCGTGCCGGGCGGCCAGCTCGTCGATCCGTGCGAAGAGCTGCTCCATGCGCGGACGGAAGCGCTCCAGGACCGGCCCGCGGCGCCCCGGGCTGCGCATCAGCACCAGCTGCCCGCCGCCGCGCGCCAGCAGGTCCGCGCAGTCCGCGAGCCGCGCGCACACCCGGTCCACGTCGCACTTGGGGCGCAGCACGTCGTTCAGTCCGCCGACGAGCGTCACCAGGTCCGCGCCCATCGAGGCGGCCGGGCCGCACTGCTCGTCGGCGATCTGGTCGACGAGCTTGCCGCGCACGGCGAGGTTGGCGTACCGGAAGCCGGGTGAGGGGGTCCCGTCGCCCGCCGGCCGGGAGAGGCCGGCGAGCCGGGCGGCGAGCAGGTCCGCCCAGCCCCGGTAGGAGCCGTCCGGGAGGGCGTCCGACATGCCCTCGGTGAAGCTGTCGCCCACCGCGACAAAACTCGTGTATGGCGCATTGGTCTCCATGGCGCGGTGATCCTATCCCGCGGTGTACGGTCGACAGCGGCCGGAGTACGGGCCACGGAGGGCACGGAAGGACAGAGGTGGGCGAGGGATGAGTCCTCGGCGGGGTGCGGACCCGGAGGCGGCGACGTTCACCGAACGGGCCCGCCGGCAGCAGCTGATCGACTGCACCGTCGACCTGATCTCCACCCGCGGCTACCCGTCGACGTCGCTGTCCGCGATCGCCGAGCGGGCCGGCGTCTCCAAGGCCGCGGTGCTCTACCACTTCTCGTCGAAGGACAACCTCACCCAGGCCGCGCTGACCCAGGTGCTGGAGCAGTTCGGCGACCATGTCCGCGAGCGGGTCGAGGCGGCCCCGGACCCGCTGGCCGCGCTCGTCGCCTACGTCCACGCGATGATCGGCTACCAGCGGGACCACCGCCGCCAGGTCCGGGTGATCACCGAGATGCTGCTCGACGACCACGGCGGCACCCGCCTGAAGTCGCCCGGCTCGCACGACACCTACGCCCGCTGGCAGTTCCTCGCCGCACTCCTGACGGAGGGTCAGCGGGCCGGTGTGCTGCGGGAGTTCGACCCGCGCACGATGTCGCTGGCGATCGGCGGCGCGATCGACGGGGTGATCGGGCACTGGCTCGCCCACCCCGATCTCGATCTGGACGCCGCCGCCGCCGAGTTGGAGACCTTCACGCTCAACGCCGTGGCGCGCCGGGACTGACCCGGGCGAAGTCCGGCGTCGGCTCCGGCCGGATGCCGATGCCGCCGAGATAGCCGGTGACGGTCCGCAGCGCGGGCACGCTCCGCAGCAGCTTCATCGGCACCGGCAGCCGGTCGCCGCGCAGGGTGCCGTCCAGCGCGGAGCGGATCATGGCGTGCTCGCTCTCCTGCGACTTCTGCACCACCACCATCGGCCACTCCCGCCGCCGCTGCACCCGCGCCAGGTCGTCGCTGCCGACCGTCCCGCGGCGCAGCGGGCCGGCCAGGATGCGGGCGGCGGCCACCGCGTCCTGGAGGGCGAGGTTCACGCCGACCCCGCCGACCGGCGACATGGTGTGCGCGGCGTCGCCTAGGCAGAGCAGGCCGGGCCGGTGCCAGCGCCGCAGCCGCCCGAACGTCACCTCCAGCAGCTTGACGTCGTCCCAGGAGCCGATGGTGGCGGTGACCTCGTCGTCCCAGTGGAACAGCGCGCCCAGCCGGTCCCGCAGCCACTGGATGTCATGGCGGCGCATCGCGGCGTCCTGACCCTTGCCGATCAGGTAGGACGTCTGGAAGTAGCTGCCGCGGTCCATGGTGACCGCGGCCTGGCCGCCGCCGAACCGGCCGAAGACCCGGCTCTCCTTGAGAGCGTCGGCCGGGGCGTCGACCCGGATCTGCCAGACGTCCATCGGGACGTCGAAGTACCGCTGGCGCATCCCGGCCAGCTCCCGGATCAGTGAGTCCCGGCCGTCGCAGGCGAACGTCACGTCCGCGGCCAGTTCTCCGGGCTCGCCGTGCTCGTCGACGTAGCGCACCCCGGTCACGCGGCCGCCGTCGGTGCGCAGCCCGGTGGCCCGGCTGCGCATCCGCAGGGTGAACGAGGGTTCCTTCGCCGCGGCGCGGGCGATCAGGTCGAGGAAGTCCCACTGCGGGACCATCGCGAAGTACTTGTGCCGGCCGGGGATGCGGCGCATGTCGGCCAGCACCACGGTGGTGTCGCCGATCTGGACCCGCATCTCCTCCAGCTTCGGGAACGGCAGCAGCGCGAACTCCGCGCCGAGGCCGAGGTCGTCGAGCAGGTTCAGGGTGGACGGGTGGACGGTGTCGCCACGGAAGTCGCGCAGGAAGTCCCCGTGCTTCTCCAGGACGGTCACCTCGATGCCGGCCCGGGCCAGCAGGAGCCCGAGCATCATGCCGGCCGGGCCGCCGCCCACCACGCAGCATGTCGTGCGGTTCATGGGTGTTCCCCCTCGTCGCGTGCGCGTACGGATGCATGACCGGGCGCCGCGGTGCCGCGTACGGACGCGGCTGACCGATCGGTTAGTAATCTAACCGATCGGTCAGTGAAGGGTGTCGCGGGGTGGGGTCAGGCCGTCGGCTGCTGCAGCACCAGCTCCCGCAGCACGTCCTCCATGGTCACCAGCCCGGCCAGCCGGCCGTCGTCACCGATCACCGCGGCCAGGTGCGTCCGGGAGCCGCGCATCGCGGTCAGCACGTCGTCCAGCGGGGTCGCCGCCCGCACCCGGGCGATCGGGCGCAGCGCCGACACCGGGAACGGCGTGGTCCGCGGGGCCGCGTCCAGGGCGTCCTTGACGTGCAGATATCCCAGGATGCGCCGGGTGTCGTCGACGACCGGGAACCGCGAGAACCCCGACTCGGCGGCCAGGTGCTCCAGCTCCTCGGGCGTGGCCCCGATGCGGGCCGAGACCACCTCGTCCACCGGCAGCACCACGTCCCGCACCGGGCGGCGGCCCAGCTCCAGGGCGTCCCGGAGCCGCTCCTGGGCCCGCTCGTCGAGCAGCCCGGCGGCCCGCGAGTCCTCGACGAGCCGGGCCAGCTGGTCGTCCGAGAAGGTGGCCGCCACCTCGTCCCTGACCTCCACCCGCAGCAGCCTGAGCAGCCCGTTGGCCAGCGCGTTGACCGCGAAGATCACCGGGCGCAGGGCCCGGGTCAGCGCCACCAGCGGCGGGCCCAGGAGCAGCGCGGTGCGGACCGGCTCGGCCAGCGCCACGTTCTTCGGGACCATCTCGCCGAAGAGCATGTGGAGGTAGGTCGCCACGGCCAGCGCGATCACGAACGAGATCGGGTGGATCAGCGCGGACGGGATCCCCACCGCGTCGAACGCCGGCGAGAGCAGGTGCGCGATGGCCGGCTCGGCGACCGCGCCCAGCACCAGCGTGCACAGCGTGATGCCCAGCTGCGCCGCGGCCAGCAGCGCGGAGACGTGCTGCAGGCCCCACAGCACGCTGTCCGCCCGTCGGTTCCCGGCCTCCGCGTACGGCTCGACCTGGCTGCGGCGCACCGAGATCAGCGCGAACTCGGCGCCCACGAAGAAGGCGTTGACGACCAGGGTCAGCAGCCCCACGAACAACTGGAGCGCGGTCATCGGCCGGCCTCCTCGCTGCCGGCGCCGCCGGACGCGGGCGCGTGCAGCAGCACCCGCGCCGCACGGTGGCCGGCGGCGTCCAGCACGTCCATCGTCCAGCCCGCCACCTCCACGGTGTCGCCGGGCTGCGGGATCCGGCCCAGCTCGGTGGCGATCAGGCCGGCGAGGGTCTCGTACGGGCCCTCCGGCAGCCGCAGCCCGATCCGGGCCAACTGGTCGGTGCGGGCGGCGCCGTCGGCCTGGTAGACCGCCCGCCCGTCGGCGTCGGTGCCGGCCGGCGCCAGATCCGGGGTCTCCAGCGGGTCGTGCTCGTCGCGGACCTCGCCGACCACCTCCTCGACGATGTCCTCCAGGGTGGCGACGCCGGCCGTGCCGCCGTACTCGTCGATGACCACGGCCATCGTCCGCCGGCCGGAGAGCCGGTCCAGCAGCCGGTCCACGGTCAGCGTCTCGGGCACCAGCAGCGGCTCGCGCAGCAGCTCGGAGACCGGGTGCCGGGGCCGCAGATGGGCGGGGACGGCCAGTACGTCCTTGATGTGGGCGACTCCGACGACGCTGTCGAGACTGCCGCGGTAGACGGGGAAGCGGGACAGTCCGGTGGCCCGGGTCGCGTTGGCGACGTCCTCGGCCGTGGACTGCACCTCCAGCGCCACCACCTGCACCCGCGGGGTCATCACGTTCTCCGCGGTCAGATCGGCGAGGTTGAGGGTCCGGACGAACAGCTCGGCGGTGTCCGCCTCCAGGGCGCCCGCCTTGGCCGAGTGCCGGGCCAGCGCCACCAGCTCCTGCGGGCCGCGCGCGGACGCCAGCTCCTCGGCCGGTTCCAGGCCCAGCCGGCGCACGGTCCGGTTGGCGGTGTTGTTGAGGTGGGTGATCAGCGGTTTGAAGGCGGCGCTGAAGGCGCGCTGGGCGGTGGCCACGCGCTTGGCGATGGTCAGCGGGCTGGAGATCGCCCAGTTCTTGGGGACCAGTTCGCCGACGACCATCAGGACCACCGTGGACAGCGCGGTCCCCAGGACCAGCGCCACCGAGTCCGCGGCGGACCGCGACAGCCCGATCGCGGTCAGCGGACCGGCCAGCAGGGTCGCGATCGCCGGCTTGGCGAGCATGCCGATGATCAGGCCCGTCACGGTGATGCCGAGCTGGGCGCCGGACAGCTGGAAGGTCAGCGAGCGGACCGCCTTGAGGGCGCTGTCCGCACCGCGCTCGCCGCGGGCGGCGGCGCGCTCCAGATCACCGCGCTCCACCGTCGTCAGCGAGAACTCCGCCGCGACGAAGACGCCGCACGCCAGGGTCAGCAGGAGCGCCACGGCCAGCAGGAGCAGGTCGGTCATCGGGTCACCTCCGTCCCATGGTCGGACACGTTCGGGAGGTTCGCGCCCCGTCGCAGGGACGCACGACGACTGGGAGGCTCGGCCATGGCCGACGCTCACACACCTTTCGCAGGGGAGGGGCCCCGGGAGTCCGTCGTCCCGGGAACCCCATGGTAAAGGATCGGCAAAGTCGATGGGGTGGCGCTCGGTGGGACGAAGCGAGCGGGGACGCGCAGGAAGCGGCGGAGCCCGCCCCAGGCCGCGGGGCGGGCTCCTCGACGACGGCACGGCGCTCAGACCTCCAGCGGCCTGACCCGGCGGCTCCACTGCGGTTCCGGCGCATACCCGGCCGCCCGCCACGCGTGGTGCGCCCGCTCGTTGCGGTCCAGCACCATCGCGTCGGCGCGCCGGCCGCCGAGCTTCACGAAGCGCTCCTCGGCCGCTTCGAGGAGGGCCTTCGAGAATCCCTGCCTGCGGTGGGAGGGGTGCACGGCGAGCCGATAGAGCGACGCCCGCCAGCCGTCGAAACCGGCGATCACCGTGCCCACCGGCTCGCCGTCCCTCCCCCGAGCTCTCGACTTCGTTCGAGCAGGGGGACCCCCATGGCCAGCAGCAGCGCGTCCGGATCGCGGGTCACCGGCCGGGCCACGCCGGCGCGGATGTGAAGATCACTCATGGGCGGATCCCATCACCGCGCCCGGCGGCCTGTCGGTCGGTTTCCGCCATGCTGACCGGGCCCGAACCCCGGTCAGCTGCCCTTGAGTTCCCCGACGACCGGCGCGAACGCCTCCAGGCACCGGTCCAGCACGGTGACGTACGAGAAGCCGTGGCGCTCCCGCAGCTGCTCGGCCATCTGCGCCGGCGTCCCGATCAGCAGCGTCGGCACCTCCAGCGCCTGGTCCTCGTCGACCCCGACGCCCTGCGCGGCCAACTCCCGGGCGGCGGCCCGCCGGTCGTCGGTCACCAGCACCTGCTGGACGAGGATGTTCCGCTCGGCCGGCTCGGCGCGGTCCGCGGCGTGCGCCTCGTGGGCCGCGTAGGCCGCCACCGACGCGGCCACCTGCTCGGCCGGCAGCAGCTCCAGCGTGCCCTCCGGCCGGCCCGGCGCCTGCCGCGCACCGGTGAACGCCGCGATGTCCGCGTGCCGCGCCGCCAGCCGCAGCATCCGCGGGCCGTTGCCGCCGATCATCAACGGCGGGCGGGGCCGCTGGACGGCCTTCGGCAGCTGCCCGGGGTCGCCGAGCAGGCGGTCCAGCTCCCGGATCGTGTGCTCCAGGTGGTCCACCCGCCGGCCGGGCGCCTCGAACGGCAGCCCGGCCGCGTCGTGTTCGCCCTTGACGTACCCGGTGCCCAGGCCCAGCTCCAGCCGGCCGCCGGTGAGCGCGTCGGCGGTGGCCACCTCGCGGGCCAGCAGGGCCGGGTTCCAGAACCCGGCGTTCAGCACGAAGGTGCCCACCCGCGGGCGCTCGGTCGCCTCCGCCGCGGCCACCAGCGCGGGGAACGGCGACGGCCGTCCCAGGTGGTCCGGGACGAGCAGCACGTCGTAGCCCGTCTCCTCGGCGCGGCGGCACTTCTCGCGCCAGGCCGGCCCGGAGTCGAGGGTGAGCAAGGTGACGCCGAAGCGGAACGGACGCGGCATGAGGCCCCCTGAGGACGTGGTCGTCGCCGGAACGTGCGTGTGCCAGGACGTGTCGACTGCCGGATGTGTCAACTTCCATGCAATCACGGCACGTTCGACGTCGTGCGCGCAGGAGCCGGGACCTCGGCGGGCCGGCGCCGGGTCTCCCGTCAGGCCGAGACGGACAGGTCCTCGTACGCCAGGGTCACCGACTCCTCGGCGGGGTCGGCGCCCGCCGTGCCGTCCGGGGTCTCCCACGAGGTCGGGAGGGCGCCGACGAGGCGGTAGCGGCGCAACGGGGTGCGGTCGGCGGCGTAGTGGACCACCGTCACCGTCTGCCGGGAGCGCTCGCCGCCGCGTTCCAGCAGGCATCTGGTGAGCCAGTCGGTGAAGGCGGCGCTCTTGTCCGGGCCGCGCACGATGGTCACCTCGCCCGGCCGCCCCACCCCCTCCGGGAGCGCCGCCGCGCCGGGCGGTGCGGTGCCGAAGGCCGGGCCGGAGACCGCGCGGACCGTCTCGACCTGGAACGCGCCGAGCTCGACGGTGACGGCCGCCGGGCGCCGTTCCTCACAAGTGTCGTCGATGGGCATGGGGTACCTCCGGGCGCAAAGACGGGGCCGGCCGGCCCCGTGTCGACAGCCCGACCGCTGCCCGAGCCGAGCCCGGCGCATTCCGGAGCTCGCTCGAACGGGGGCAGGAAGAACGATTCGGCTCGCTCGAACGGCGCTGTGCCGCGCCGGCGCCCCGACGACGTGCCGCCCGGCGCCGGCGTCCCTCACCCCCGCCGGCCGCCGCCGGGCCGGGCGCGCACGTGCTGGGACACGTACCCCGCGGCGCCTACCACCAGCAGCAGGCCGACGGTGCTCAGCGTGAACGTCTCGAAGGTGAGCCGGGAGACGCCCCACACCGTCCGGAAGCGGTACGGGATCCCGAGCGCCGACTCCAGGGTGCCCGGGAACAGCGCCACCCAGGAGCCCAGCAGGATCCAGGCGTAGACCAGCAGTGCCGCGACGGTGAACCCGCGGGTGCCGAAGGGGACTTCGTAGGGCCGGGGCACCTCGCGGTGACGCAGTCGCAGCGCCAGCAGCGCCGGGATCACCGCGAGGTACGACAGCAGCAGGGTGGTGATCGCCACGGACAGCACCACGCCGAAGGCGGCCGCGGCGTCGCCGTGCGCCAGGCGCATGGCGGTGACCATGAAGGCGGTGGCGGTCACCCCGGACAGCAGGTTCATCCGGACCGGCGTGCCCAGCCGCGGATGGAAGGTGCCCAGCGCCCGGGTGAAGAAGCCGCCGTCGGCCGCGGCCATCGCCTGCATCCGGTCGGCGACGATCATCCAGGCGCTGCCCTGGGTCAGCAGGGCGACCGCGAACAGCACCGCGGCGGCGGTCAGCAGCGGCCCGCGCCAGCTTCCGTAGATCCCGAAGACCAGCTGCGCGGCGTCCATGAAGCCGCCGAGCCCGGTGACCCGACCCGGCGGCGCGGCCGACAGGATCGCCGCCACCGGCAGCAGATAGCAGCCCGCGGCGATGGCCCCGGACACCCCGATCGCCACCGGTACGTCGTGCTGCGGATCGAGCATCTCGTCGCCCGCCCCGTTCGGCGCCTCGAACCCGACGTAGGCGAAGAGCAGGACCGGCACCAGCGCCAGGAAGCCGGTGGCGGTGGGGGTGAAGTGCGCCTCCGCCAGCCCCCGGAAGCCGTGCCGGACGCCGTAGGCCACCGCCGTGGCGGTGAAGAAGGCCAGCGCCAGGACCTTGGCCGCGGCCCCCGCCGTGGTGATCCACTTGCCGCGGCGCAGCGAGACCACCGCGGTGAGGATGGCGGCCCAGATGAAGACCAGCTTGAAGGCGTAGTCGGCGGCGGTGCCGGAACCCAGCGGGAAGACGAAGCCGTCCCACGCCTCGGCGGCCAGGAACACCAGCGAACCGCCCAGCCACACCGGGTTGGTGACCCAGTAGAACATCGTCGTCAGCGCGGCCGGCAGCCGCCCGAACGCCACGTCCACCCACACGTACGGGCCGCCCTCCTGCGGGAACGCGGCCCCGGTCTCGGCGAACAGCAGGGCGTACGGCAGTAGGAACCCCACCGCGAGCACCGCGACCCAGGTGACGGCCTGCCCGCCGCCCGCCGCGATCTGCCCGATCACGTCGAAGGAGACCACCGCGGCGACGCCCATCGCCGTGATGTCGAACCGGCGCAGACTGCGCCGCAGGTGCGGGACGGGGGCGGGGACGGACACAGGGGCGCTCCTCCGAAGCGGACGGCCGGGCGCCGCGGCCGCCCGGAGGATCACATCGTGCGGCATCCGCCCGCGCGGCCCGGCGGTGGCGCGGCGGGCGGAGCGCGCCGGTCGCCCCGATCGGCCCGGGAGCCCGGCACGGATCCGGAGCACGGCCTCCGCAACGCTCTCGGCTGCGGACCTTGTCGGTGCTAGCGGATCCGCGCTAGCGTGGAGGCGTGGCGAAAACGCAGTTGAACGTCCGGGTGGACGAAGCCACCGCCGAAGCGGCGCGGGAGCGCGCCCTCCAGCGGGGAGTCAGCGTGAACCGCTATATCGAGGAACTGGTCCTCAGGGACGCCGGCGAGGTCGGCCAGACCTTCGTCGAGGCCGCCGCGGACTTCATGAAGCAGTACGAGCGCCTCTTCGCCGAGGAGTTCGGCCCGGACCCGGGCCCCGAAAGCTCCCGCACCGCCCCCGACCACCGGGACACCCCCCACCGGGAAGGACAGCCGGGCACAACGTGACACTGCGCATCGATCTCGCCTGGCTCCTCCTGATCGCCGAACAGCACACTCCCGGGGACCCGCAGGTCACCGACTGGGGCGCCCTGATGGCCGCGGTCGGCCGCCACGAGGCGGAGATATTCGGTGTCCCTGTCTACCCCGAACCCGAGGACCGCGCCGCCGCACTGCTCCAACTGCTGCTGCACGTACCGGCGTTGGAATGCTCCAACGCGATGTTCGCCACGGCCGTCGCCTACGGCTTCCTCGTCGCCAGCGGCCTGAAGGTCGCCACCTCCCCCGAGCAGGTCCGCGATCTGGCCCGGATGGTCAAGGACGGCACCACGGACGTCCACGCGATCGCCGACGAGCTGCGCACCTGGACGACCTGAGCCGGCGCCGGCACTCCGGTCCGTCGAACGCCCCGGAGAACCCGGAGGAACGTGCGGCGGAACTACCGTGCGGGTGCCGCCGGTTCGAGGGGTGCGACGTCGGTGGGGGAGAAGGCGCCCGAGCCGCCCAGGTCCGGGGCCAGCCAGCCCGGGGCGGCGGCACGGAAGGCGTCCGGCGGCAGGGAGCCGGAGCCCTCGGGCAACAGGCCGAGGAGCGGGGCACCGGCGGCCGCGGGCAGGTCGCCGAGGTTGCAGCGGGCCGCGAGGTCCGGCTCGGCCGGCCAGCTGCCGACGACGACACCGGGGCAGCGCAGACCGTACGTGCGCAGCGCCAGCGCGGTCAGTGCCGTGGCGTTGAGGGTGCCGAGTCCGGCCTGGACGACCACCAGGACGGGGGCGCCGGCCATCCGGGCGGCGTCGGCGAGGGTGTTCCCCTCGTCGTCGAAGCGCACCAGCAGCCCGCCGGCGCCCTCGACCAGGACCAGGTCGTGCGAGGCGGCCAGCTTCGCCGCGGCCTCGGCGATCTCCTGTGGGCGCACCGGCGGCAGACCGGCCCGGCGGGCCGCCCGGTCGGGCGCCAACGGCTCGGGGAAGCGGGCGAGTTCGCCGAGCGTGACGGTGCCCGCCAGCCGTGCGACCTCGGCCGCGTCGCCCGGTTCGTCCGCCGTGACACCGGTCTGGGCGGCCTTGAGGACCGCGACCGAGCGTCCCTGGCGGACCGCCGTCGCGGCGATCGCGGCGGTGGTGACCGTCTTGCCGATCTCGGTACCCGTACCGGTCACGAACAGCACCGACATGTGTGCCTCCGAACTCTTCGCTGGTGGTGGGGGAGGGGACGCGGGCGGGGCGGACCGGCGGCCGGCCCCGCCCGCGGTGCGGTTCAGCCCTCGCGGGCGGCCGCGCGCACCGCGGCGCAGATCCGCGCCACGTCCTCGTCGCCGGTGATGTACGGCGGCATGGTGTAGATCAGGTCCCGGAACGGGCGCACCCACACGCCCTCCCGGACGGCGGCCCGGGTCGCCGCCACCATGTCCACCGGGTGGTCGAGCTGGACGACGCCGATCGCGCCCAGCACCCGCACCTCGCGGACGCCCGGGATCTCCGCGGCGGGCGCCAGGCCCTCCCGGAGCCCGGCCTCGATCCGCTTGACCTCCTGTGCCCAGTCCTGGGACAGCAGCAGTTCGACGGACGCCTCGGCGACGGCGGCGGCCAGCGGGTTGCCCATGAAGGTCGGGCCGTGCGCCAGCACCGGCAGCGCGCCGCGGGAGATCCCGTCGGCCACCTCCGCGGTGCACAGCGTTGCCGCGAGGGTCAGATAACCGCCGGTCAGGGCCTTGCCCAGGCACATCACATCCGGTGCGACCCCGGCGTGCCCGGCCGCGAAGAGCGCGCCGGTCCGGCCGAAGCCGGTGGCGATCTCGTCGAAGACCAGCAGCACGCCGTGCGCGTCGCAGGCTTCCCGCAGCACCCGCAGATAGCCGGGGGAGTGGAAGGACATCCCACCCGCGCCCTGCACCACCGGTTCCACGATCACCGCGGCCAGCTCGTCGGCGTGCCGGGCGATCAGCTCGCGCAGCCCGTCCGCGTAGCCGGGGTCGACCGGGGCGTCGAAGCCGGGCGGCGGCGCGTCCGCGAAGACCTGCCGCGGCAGCACCCCCTGCCACAGCTCGTGCATCCCGCCGTCCGGATCGCAGACCGACATCGGCTGCCAGGTGTCGCCGTGGTAGCCGCCGCGCCAGGTCAGCAGCCGCTGTTTGCGCGGCCTGCCCACCGAACGCCAGTACTGCAGGCACATCTTGACGGCCACCTCGACCGACACCGAGCCGGAGTCGGCGAGGAAGACGTGCCGCAGCGGCTCGGGGGTGAGGTCCACCAGCCGCTTGGCGAGCCGGACCGCGGGCTCGTGGGTGAGCCCGCCGAACATCACATGGCTCATCCGGTCCAACTGGCCGCGCGCCGCGTCGTTGAGCACCGGGTGGTTGTAGCCGTGCACCGCCGACCACCACGACGACATGCCGTCCACCAGCTCGAAGTGCCCCTCGGCCGGCCGGCCCAGCCGCAGCCGGACGCCGGCGGCCGACTCGACCAGCAGGGGCTCGCTCCGGCCGGGCATCGGCCCGTACGGGTGCCAGACGTGCTGCCGGTCGAGGGCCAGCAGGTCCTCCGGGGTGAGCGGCTCAGGCATTGGGCGGCAGGTCGGTGCCGGCGCCGCGGCGGCGCACCGCGACCAGGTCGGGCCGGGCCTCCTCGGCGGGGGCCGGCACGGCGGCCGCCGCCCCGGTCTTCGGCGCGGTCTCCACCGCGTCCGCTGGGTCTGCCGCCTCCCGGCGGTGCGCCGGCAGCGTGGCGGTGTCCGTGCCCTCCACCTCGAACCCGGCGTCCGCGATCATCGCCAGGTCGTCCTTGCCGGCCTGGCCCTCGCTGGTCAGGTAGTCGCCCAGGAAGATGGAGTTGACCAGGTGCAGGGCGAGCGGCTGCAGGCTGCGCAGATGCACCTCGCGGCCGCCCGCCAGCCGCACCTCCACGTCCGGGCAGACGAACCGCACCATCGCCAGGATCCGCAGGCAGCGCTGCGGGGTGAGGTGCCACTCCTTGGCCAGCGGGGTGCCCTCGAACGGGATCAGGAAGTTCACCGGCACCGAGTCCGGGTCCAGTTCGCGCAGTGCGAAGACCACATCGACCAGGTCGGCGTCGCTCTCGCCCATGCCGGCGATCAGCCCGGAGCAGGCGGACATCCCCGCCGACTGGGCCTGCTGGACGGTGTCGACCCGGTCGGCGAAGTCGTGCGTGGTGCAGATGTCGCCGTAGGTGGCTTCCGAGGTGTTGAGGTTGTGGTTGTAGGCGTCGGCGCCGGCCGCGCGCAGCCGTTCCGCCTGGCCCTCGCCGAGCAGCCCCAGGCAGGCGCAGATCTCGACGCCCTCGTTCTGCTCCTTGATGGCGGAGATGGTCTCCGAGACCCGCTCCACGTCCTTGTCCGTGGGCCCCCGGCCGCTGGCGACCAGGCACACCCGCTTGGCGCCGCCGGCCAAGCCGGCCGCGGCCGCCTTGGAGGCGTCGTCCGGCTTGAGCCAGGTGTACTTGAGGATCTCCGCCTTCGAGCCCAGCCGCTGCGAGCAGTACGAGCAGTCCTCCGGGCACAGGCCGGACTTGAGGTTGACGAGGTAGTTGAGCTTGACCCGCCGCCCGAACCACTCGCGGCGCACCCGGCCCGCCGCGGCCACCACATCGAGCAGTTCGTCGTCGGACGTCGCCAGTACGGCGAGCGCCTCGTCACGGGTCGGCACCTCGCGCCGCAGTCCCTTGTCCACCAGTGTGTTCAGCAGGTCCATGGCGATGATCCTGGCGTACGCCCCGGCCCCCGGCCAAGGAGGATTCCCACAATGCCGGTCGATCGGGGTGTGTGTATCACCACACTGTCTTCGTGCGGAACGACCGCTAACGTCTATCGACAGCCCACAATCGGGGCGCCGCCAACCAGTTGCCGGAAGCCGTTCCGCCACGCCCGTTCGCCGGGCCCGGAACGGGTCGTTCCCGGGCCGACCGACGAAGGACGCCGATGCTCCAGGATCCCGCCGCCCCGCCGCTGCCGCACGCCGCCCCGGACGTGCCTCCCGCCGCGGCCCTCCGGCCGGCCTCCGGCGCCGCCCCCCGACCCGCCTCCGGCGTGGCGTTCGACTGGGTCGACACCGCCCGCGCCGAACGCCACCGGGCCGGCCTGGTCCGCGCCCTGCGGCCCCGGCCCGCCGACTCCCCGCTGCTGGATCTGGCCGGCAACGACTACCTCGGACTCGCCCGGCACCCCGAGGTGATCCGGGGCGCGGCCGAGGCCGCCGGCCGGTGGGGCGCCGGGGCCACCGGCTCCCGGCTGGTCACCGGCAGCACCGAACTCCACGCCCAACTGGAGCGCGAACTAGCCGAGTTCTGCGGCTTCGAGGCGGCGCTGGTGCTCTCCTCCGGATACACCGCCAACCTCGCCGCGGTCACCGCGCTCACCGCCGCCGGCACCCTGGTCGTCTCCGACGCCGGCAACCACGCCTCGCTCATCGACGGCTGCCGGCTCTCCCGGGCCCGCACCCAGGTGGTCCCGCACGCCGACCCGGAGGCCGTCCGCGGTGCGCTGGCCGCGCACGACGGGCGGGCGCTGACGGTCACCGACGCGGTCTTCTCGGTCGACGGCGACGCCGCGCCGCTGCCCGCGCTCGCCGACGCCTGCCGGACGCGCGACGCGGCCCTGCTGGTCGACGACGCGCACGGGCTGGGCGTGTTGGGCGAGGGGGGCCGCGGGGCGCTGCGGGCCGCCGGGCTGGCCGGGGACGCCGACGTGGTGGCGACGGTGACGCTCTCCAAGTCGCTCGGCGCCCAGGGCGGTGCGGTGCTCGGCCCGGCCCGGGTCGTCGAGCACCTGGTCAACACCGCCCGCTCGTTCATCTTCGACACCGGCCTGGCACCGGCCGCGGCCGGCGGTGCGCTCACCGCCCTGCGGCTGCTGCGCCGTGAGCCGCAGCGCCCCGCGCGGGTCCGGCAGGTGGCCCGGGAACTGCACGCCCGCCTCACCGCGGCGGGCCTGACGGCGGTCCGCCCGGACGCCGCGGTGGTCTCGGTGCGCGCCCCCTCCCCGGAGGCGGCGGTCCGCTGGGCCGCGGACTGCCGGGCGGCCGGGCTCGCGGTCGGCTGCTTCCGTCCGCCGTCCGTGCCCGACGGCGTCTCCCGGCTGCGGCTCACCGCCCGCGCGGACCTGACGGACGCCCAGATCGCCACCGCAGCCGACACGATCCTGGCGACCGCCCCGGTGGCCTGACGGCGCCGGCGGTGCCGCGCCCCCGCGGGCCGGCGCGCCGCCCCAGACGGCCCATACACCCCAAACACCGCCCGCCGCACCACAGTTCACCGCATCGGGCGAGAGAACGGCGCCAGAAGTCCGTATGTCTTGGGCGATGACCCACCGCACCGGCAGCATGGATGGCAGTCTGGCGCACAGTACACAACCGAGGCCGTCGGCAGCGCTCGGCCGGCATTCCCGGCTTCCCGGCGCCGCAGGCGCGCCTCGGTGGGAAAGGGACGGCGTCGTCATGGCAGACCACCAGGAATCCACCCGCACTCTGCCGAGCTTCCCCGCCTCGGTGGCCGCCGCCCGCGGGCACGTCCGGGACGTCCTCGCCCAATGGGGCCTGCCACCCGGCTCGGCGGCCGCCGACGACCTCCTGCTGATCGTCTCCGAACTCGCCACCAACGCCGTCCAGCACACCCGCGGCCGTTCTCCGGCCTTCACCGTCGCCCTCCGCCTCGACCGCGACGAACAGCTGTGCGTGGGCGTCACCGACGCGCATCCGCGCCCGCCGCTCCGGCTGCCCGCGGCCGTGCAGCAGGACAACGGCCGGGGCCTGGTCATCATCCGCTCCCTGGCGGCCTCCCGTGGCGGCCGGCTCTGGGTCGAACCCGTCGCGACCGGCGGCAAGACGGTCTGGGTGACGGTGCCGTGGCCGGCCGCGGCACCGTGCCGGGCCGACGGCGGCTGACCCGCCTTCCGCGCCGACGGCCGTCCGGTCGGCTCGACGGCGCCAACTGCCGGGTGCCGGTGGGTCGGTCGGGCCGTGTCCGCCCGCCCGGGTCAGAGCACCCGCCCGTACCAGACCGAGCTGCTCCAGATCCGCTCCAGGCGGACCACCGCGCCGGCCTTGGGGGCGTGCCAGATCCGGTCGTCGCCGGCGTAGATGCCGACGTGGTAAATGCCCTTGCCGGAGTGGAAGAAGACCAGGTCGCCGTCCTTGCGGGAGGCGCGCGAGACGTGCTCGGTGCGGCGGTACTGCTGTGCTGCGGTGCGCGGCAGGGCCCGTCCGGCGCGCCGGTAGGAGTAGCGGGTCAGCCCGGAGCAGTCGAAGCTGTCCGGGCCCTGGGCCCCCCACTTGTAGGGGGCGCCCTCCTTGGAGGCGGCGATCCGCAGGGCCTTGACGGGCACGGAGGCTAAGACGACCTCCGCGGTCGTTCCTGGGGTCTCCGCGGCCACACCGGGGACCGCTGCGGGGCCGCCCAGGGTGACCAGGGTGAGGGCGGAGACGGTGCCGGCACGCGCCAGCAGATGCGGCATCTGCACGCGCATGGTCATGCGCAACAACCCTTCGTCAGCCGGTGATCCGGACGACGGCGGGATCAGCTGTCCGTCCGGACCGCCCCGTCGCTGTGGCGGGGGCTTGTCGTCGAAGGGATCGTCACGCACCGCCCGCCCGATTTCCGAGCTGAAATTGCTGTGTGTGACATTGGTCACGCTTGCGCTGTTCAGGTGGATTTGCGGCGTACGGGGCGGAATCGGCGGTGAGGGCGGGGCCGGGACCAGCGCCGAAACCCGGGGGATCCGGGAAATGTCCGTGACCCGCGCAATTCCTCGCCCTCCCGGTACCGCCGCGCACGCTACGCCGTCTGTGCACGCCGGAGCCGTACGTGTCCCGGCCGCGCGGGGCGCCGGATCGGCAACACGCCCCGCGCCGGGGCCCGTACGGCTCCGCGGACGCCTCGCGGCGGCGGGTCAGACGCCCGGCCGGGCGCCGTCCTGCGGTGGCACGGTCACCCGCCGCGCCCGGCGCTCACCGTCCAGCACCCGCAGGGCCCGGCCCAGGGTCGCGGTGTGGAGTTCGCTCTCCCCGCGCTGGTGCATCAGGGTCAGCGCCTCCCGCAGCTCGGCGGCCTTGCTTACCAGTGCCTGGGCCGCGCGCAGGCTGCTGTACGTACCGGTGCCGCGGGCCGGGTTGATCCGGCCCAGCAGGTCGACGATCTCCAGATAGCTGTCGATCAACTGTCCCTCGGCGCGGGTCAGGGCGGGCAGCGGCGGCAGTTCGGGCACCATCGCGGGTCACTGCCCCGCGGACTGGAGGGCGGAGCGCTTCCGGCCGAGGGTCGGGCCGTCGATCAGGCCGTACTCCTGGGCGGCGGCCACGTCGAAGAAGGTGTCCCGCTCGATGTCCGCGGCGATCCGCTCCCGGGGCTGCCCGGTGTGCTCGGCGAGCATCTCCTCCAGCTTGGCGCGGGTGCGCAGCAGCTCCTCGGCCTGGATCTGCAGGTCGCTGGTCTGGCCCTGGGCGGTTTCGCCGAAGGCGGGCTGATGGATCATCACCCGCGCGTGCGGGAGCGCCAGGCGCTTGCCGGGGGTGCCGGCGGCCAGCAGGACCGCGGCCGCCGACGCCGCCCGGCCCAGGCAGACGGTCTCCACGTCGCAGGTGACGAAGCGCATCGTGTCGTAGATCGCGCACATCGCGGTGAACGAGCCGCCGGGGGAGTTGATGTAGAGCGAGATGTCCTGGCCCGGCGCGGCGTGTTCGAGGTGGACGAACTGCGCCATCACGTCGTTGGCGGAGGCGTCGTCGATGGCCGTGCCCAGGAAGACGATCCGTTCGCTGAGCAGCTTGGAGTACGGGTCCAGGGTCCGGCTCCCGTAGCTGGTGTGCTCGGTGAACTCCGGCAGGACGTAGCGAGCCGACGGCGGCAGCATGACTGCTCCCTTCCTCTGTAAAAAATGTACAGGACGTACATCCCGTTAGAATGGAAGCATGGCCTACGAAATTCCGGTGACGCAAGCCCGGGCCGAGCTCGCGGATCTGATCAACCGCGTCGTCTACGGCGGCGAGCGGGTGGTCGTGACGCGCCACGGCAAGCCCCTGGTGGCGCTGGTGTCCGCCGCTGACCTGGAACGACTTGAGGAACTGGGGCGGCAGGAGGCGGTCGAGGAGCAGCCCGAGGTGATCAGCACGGTCTCGTCCGTGCGGTCGCTGTCGTCCGCTCCCGGTGAACAGCAGCGCTTCGGCATCGCGGCACAACACCGCGACCCGGCCGCCGGGGATCGGCGACCGGGTCGGGGGAAGTGACCGCTAAGCGGCCGGCGGCCGCGCGGGGCGGCGGCCGTCGGCGCGCGGGGGTCAGGAGGTGAGCTGCCAGACGGCGTTGGCGATCGCGTCGGTGTGGTTGTGCAGCGCGGTGTCGTCGATGTTCTTGGACGTGTCGCAGGAGCGGTGGTAGCAGGCGTCGAACGCCTTGCCCGCGGTGCCGCCCCAGTTCTTCGCCTGGGCGGCGGTCTTGATGTAGTCGGCGCCGGAGAAGAGTCCGCCGACCGGGATGCCGGCGTTTTGGAACGAGGCGTGGTCGGAGCGGCCCTCGCCCTCGGTGTCCCATTCGGTGGCGATCTTCTTGGTGGCGAACCAGTCGGTGAAGACCTTCGCCAGCTTGTCGTCGTAGTGGTAGACGAAGTAGCCGGGGTTCGGCGAGCCGATCATGTCGAAGTTCAGGTACGCGGAGATCTTCGACTTGTCGGCGCCGAGGTTGTCTACGTAGTGCTGGGAGCCGACCATGCCGTCCTCCTCGTCGCCCCACCAGCCGAACCGCAGGTGCTTGGCGGGCTTGAGGTGCTCCCGGGAGACGGCCAGCGCGACCTCCAGGATGCCGGCCGAGCCGGAGCCGTCGTCGTTGATGCCCGGGCCGGCGTCGACCGAGTCCAGGTGCGAGCCGACCATCACCGTCGAGTCCTCGGCGCCGCCCGGCCAGTCGGCGATCAGGTTGTAGCCCTTGGCGCCGCCGCTGGTGAACTCCTGCAGCGTGGTCTTGAAGCCGGCCGCGTCCAGCTTGCCCTTGATGTAGTCGACCGACGCCCGGTAACCGGCCTGCCCGTGGGCGCGGTTGCCGCCGTTGGCGTCGGCTATGGACTGCAGCTGGTCGAGGTGGGCCTTGATGCCGGCCACCGGGATGTCCGGCGCGCCCTGGGTCTCGGGGACGGTGGCCCGGGCGATCGTCGCGGTGCCCAGCAGGGCGGCGACGGCGGTGCAGGTGCCGGCGGCGAGTGCCGCCCGGCGAATACGGGAAGTGCGAGTCACGGAGGGCTCCGATGCTGTTGTGGGGGGTGTGAAGCGCAGCGGAATTATTGACGCGTGCATGAGGATTACGACCGCGTTTGAAATCCGTCAAGAGCGGTTACCGGACACCCGCGTTCGCGCACCGGAACGGATGCCTGTTTTGTTCGTGTAATTCCGGTTGATTACGCGGCGCCGTGCTCGCCTTCCGTATTTCGGAAAGGTGTTGGGGATGTGGAATTCGCCACCCGGAATCCGTGCAACCTTCGGCCCGCGGGAGGGGAAGGGTGTCGTCGTGGTCGCGGCCGTCGGGAGGTATTGCCTGGTGATTTCGGGGGTGTTACGTCAGGCGCAGCAAGGGCCGCGAAATGCGTCGCCCGCTGTAACAGCGTCGAAATCTCGCCCAACTACTCTTCCGCGATGAGGAAGTTGATGGTCAACTACTGAAAGTCGGTTTGCTTCGCCTTTAATCACTGTGTGGTACATCTAACGTGACGGGTGTGACCATGCCTGTGACCTGGGCAAATGCGCCCGGGTGAAACCTGTGAGGTGGAACGTATGCAACTGACCCCGCATGAGCAGGAACGGTTGTTGATTCATGTGGCGGCAGACGTGGCCGAAAAGCGACGGGCTCGGGGCGTGAAGCTCAACCACCCCGAAGCCATCGCCCTGCTGACGGTGCACATCCTCGAAGGGGCCCGCGACGGCCGCACCGTCGCCGAGCTCATGTCCTCCGGGCGCAAGGTGCTCTCGCGTGGCGACGTCATGAAAGGCGTCCCGGAGATGATCCACGACGTCCAGGTCGAGGCCACCTTCCCCGACGGCACCAAGCTCGTCACCGTTCACGAACCCATCGACTGACCACGGGAGAGCCGAACATGATCCCGGGACAGATCCTCTACGCCGACGAGCCGGTGCGCCTCAACGATGGCCTCCCCCTCACGCGCATGACCGTCCTCAACTCCGCCGACCGCCCCGTCCAGGTCGGCTCCCACTACCACTTCGCCGAGGCCAACCCCGGCCTCGACTTCGACCGCGCGGCCGCGCACGGCAAGCGGCTCAACGTCGCGGCCGGCTCCGCCGTGCGCTTCGAACCCGGCATCCCCACCGAGGTCGAGCTGGTCCCCATCGGGGGCAAGCGGATCGTCGCCGGCCTGCGCGGCCGGACCGGTGGCGCCCTCGACGTGAGCGACGCACTTGAGGCCACCGGGCCCCAGCCGTGGAACGACCTGCACCGTCGCCCGGCGGGCGAGGAAGGAAACGGAGCCCAAGGTGCCTGAACTGTCCCGCCAGGAGTACGCCGACCTCTTCGGCCCGACGGCCGGCGACCGCATCCGGCTCGCCGACACCGACCTGGTCATCGAGATCTCCGAGGACCGCTCCGGCGGCCCCGGCCTGGCCGGCGACGAAGCGGTCTTCGGTGGCGGCAAGGTGATCCGCGAGTCGATGGGCCAGTCCCGCGTCACCCGCGCCGAGGGCGCCCCGGACACCGTGATCACCGGTGCTGTGGTCCTCGACCACTGGGGCATCGTCAAGGCCGACGTCGGCATCCGCGACGGCCGGATCACCGCCCTGGGCAAGGCCGGCAACCCCGACACCATGGACGGTGTCCACCCCGACCTGGTGATCGGCCCGGAGACCGAGGTCATCGCGGGCAACGGCAAGATCCTCACCGCCGGCGGCATCGACACCCACGTCCACTTCATCTGCCCCCAGCAGGCGGACGAGGCGCTGGCCGCGGGCATCACCACCATGATCGGCGGCGGCACCGGCCCCGCCGAGGGCAGCAAGGCCACCACCATCACCCCCGGCGCCTGGCACGTCGCCCGGCTCTTCGAGTCGATGGACAACCTGCCGGTCAACGTCGGCCTGCTCGGCAAGGGCAACACCATGTCCCTGCCGTCGATGCGCGACCAGCTCCGGGCCGGCATCCTCGGCTTCAAGATCCACGAGGACTGGGGCGCCACCCCCGCCGTCCTCGACGCCTGCCTGTCCGTGTGCGAGGAGAGCGGCGCCCAGCTCGCCATACACACCGACACCCTCAACGAGGCCGGGTTCCTCGCCGACACCATCGCCGCCATCGCCGGCCGCTCCATCCACGCCTTCCACGTCGAGGGCGCCGGCGGCGGCCACGCCCCCGACATGATCGCGATGGTCTCCGAGCCCAACGTGCTCCCCGCGTCCACCAACCCCACGCGGCCGCACACCGTCAACACCGTCGAGGAACACCTCGACATGCTGATGGTCTGTCACCACCTCAACCCCGCCGTCCCGGAGGACCTGGCCTTCGCCGAGTCCCGGATCCGGCCCTCCACCATCGCCGCCGAGGACATCCTGCACGACCTCGGCGCCATCTCGATCATGTCCTCCGACGCCCAGGCCATGGGCCGGATCGGCGAGGTCGTGCTGCGCACCTGGCAGACCGCGCACGTCATGAAGCGCCGCCGGGGCGCCCTGGCCGGCGACGGCCGCGCGGACAACCACCGCGCCCGCCGCTATGTCGCGAAGTACACCATCAACGCGGCCCTCGCCCAGGGCATCGACCACCTCGTCGGCTCGGTCGAGAGCGGCAAGCTGGCCGACCTCGTCCTGTGGGACCCGGCGTTCTTCGGCGTCAAGCCGCAACTGGTCATCAAGGGCGGCCAGATCGCCTACGCGCAGATGGGCGACGCCAACGCGTCCATCCCCACCCCGCAGCCGGTCCTGCCCCGCCCGATGTTCGGCGCCTTCGGCAAGGCCCCGGGCAGCAACTCGGTCAACTTCGTCTCCCAACAGGCCCTGGAGGACAACCTCCCCGAGCGCCTCCCACTGGCGAAGTCCTTCGAGGCCATCCGGTCCACCCGCGGCGTCAAGAAGGCCGACATGCGCAACAACGACGCCCTGCCGCGCGTCCATGTCGACCCCGACACCTTCACGGTGACCATCGACGGCGAGGTGGTCGAACCCGCCCCCGCCGCCGAACTTCCCATGGCCCAGCGGTACTTCCTCTTCTGACGTACCGTCCGTGCCGTCACCGAACGATCCGGAGCACCATCGATGAGCGGGCGTAGCGAGCGAGCCATTCAAAGGTGCGCGCTGAGCGAATGCGAACCGAGCGAAGCGTGGGGGCGCCCCCGGTCGAAGACTGGGGGCGGGTCGGCATGAGTCGCGCCGCGCTGCTCGTCCTCGCCGACGGACGGTTCCCCGCCGGAGGGCACGCCCACTCCGGCGGCGCCGAACCGGCCGTCACCGCGGGGCACATCAAGGACGCGGCCACCCTGGAGACCTTCTGCCGGGGGCGGCTGCACACCGCGGGCCTGGTCGCCGCGGGCCTGGCCGCCGCGGCCGCGGCCGGCCTGGACCCGCTCGTCCTGGACGACGCGGCGGACGCCCGCACGCCCGTCCCGGCACTGCGCCAGGTCGCCCGCCGGCTCGGCCGGCAGATGATGCGGGCCGCCCGCGCCACCTGGCCCGGCCCCGAACTCGACGCGCTGGCCGCGGCCCGCCCGCGCGGCGCCCACCAGCCCGTCGTCCTGGGCCTGGCCGCCCGGTCCGCCGGGCTGACCCCCCTGGACGCCGCCTACACGGTCGCCTACGAGAACATCAGCGGCCCGGCCACCGCCGCGGTCCGCCTGCTGAGCCTGGACCCCTTCGACGCCACCGCCGTCCTCGCCCGCCTCACCGGCGACCTCGACCGGGTCGCCGAGCAGGGCGCGGAAGCGGCGCAGCGCGCCGTCACCGAAGGGCCGGACGCCCTGCCCGCCGCCTCCGCGCCGCTGCTCGACATCGCCGCGGAGGCACATGCCGCCTGGCCGGTGCGGCTCTTCGCGTCCTGACCTTCCGTCCGCCCGCCCACCGCGCCGCGCACCCCGCGGCCTCGACGAACCACCGGAGTGACCATGCACCTCGACCACCAGCACGGCTTCCCCGAGCGGCACACCTACAGCGCCGCCGCCCCCGTGCGCGCCGACGGGACCCGGCGCGCCCTGCGCATCGGCCTGGGCGGCCCGGTCGGCACCGGCAAGACCGCCACCGTCGCCGCGCTGTGCCGGGAGCTGCGCGACGAGCTGTCCATCGCCGTCGTCACCAACGACATCTACACCCGCGAGGACGCCGAGTTCCTGCTGCGGGAGGCGGTGCTGCCGGCCGAGCGGATCAGGGCGGTGGAGACCGGGGCCTGCCCGCACACCGCGATCCGCGACGACATCTCCGCCAACCTGGAGGCGGTCGAGGACCTGGAGGCCGAGCTTTCTCAGCAGGGCGCCGGCCCGCTCGACCTCGTCCTGGTCGAGTCCGGCGGCGACAACCTCACCGCGACCTTCTCCAAGGGCCTGGTCGACGCCCAGATCTTCGTCATCGACACCGCCGGCGGCGACGACATCCCGCGCAAGGGCGGCCCCGGCGTCACCACCGCCGACCTGCTGGTCGTCAACAAGACCGACCTCGCCCCCTACGTCGGCGTCGACCTCGACGGCATGGCCCGCGACGCCAAGGCCCAGCGCGGCGACCTCCCCGTCGCCTTCACCACCCTGAAGCAGCCCGGCGGCGTCGAGCCGGTGGCCACGTGGGTCCGGGCGCGGCTGGCGGACTGGACCGCGGCCCAGGCATGACCCGCACCCTGCCCCGCCCCAGCGCACCGCAGGCCGCCGCCCTCCCGGCGGGTGGCCTGCGGGCCACCGCCCGCATCACCGCACGCGCCGACGCCCGCGGAGTCAGCCGGCTGCCCGTCCTGGACGGCGGCGGCCCGTTCGCGCTCCGCCGCGTCCAGTCGCACGCCGACCAGGCCCGGGTCTGCCTCATCGGGGCGATGAGCGCCCCGCTCGGCGGCGACCGGCTGCGCATCGAGGCCACCGCCGAGGCGAGCACCTCGCTGCGGATCACCGCGGCCGCCGCGACCGTCGCGCTGCCCGGCCGCACCGGCGACCTCGCCACCTACGACGTCCGTCTGACGGTCGGCGACGGCGCCCTGCTGGAGTGGCTCCCGGAGCCGCTGATCTCCGCCGAGGGCAGCGACCTGCGGATGACCACCACCATCGAACTCGCCCCCACCGCCCGGCTGGTGTTCCGCGAGGAACAGGTCCTGGGCCGCACCGGCGAGCACACCGGTGCCCTCCGCAGTCGCCTGACGCTCCGTCAGGGAGGCCGTACGCTGCTCGACCAGGAGACCGCATACGGGCCCGGAGCGCCCGGCTGGGACACCACCGCGGTCCTCGGCGGCCACCGCGCAGTGGGCCAACTCCTCCTCGCGGGGCCGGAGTTCGACAACGAGCCGGCCGAGGTGCGACTGCTCGGCGGCACGGCCGGCGACGGCACGGGCCAGGGCGTGCTGGCCCCGCTCGCCGGACCCGCCGCGCTGGCCACCGCGGTCGCCCCGGACGGCCTGTCGCTGCGGCGGCTGCTGGACGCCGCAGCGGCCGGCTGAGGAGGCTCACACCTCCAGGTCGGCCTCCAGACGGGCGAGGCGGTGGCGTGCCAGCGCGAGGTTGGCGCGCTTGCGGTCCAGCACCAGGTACAGGAAGAGACCGCTGCCGTTCTTGCCCGTCACCGGCCGGATGATGTGGTACTGCGAGGTCAGGGTGATCAGCATGTCCTCGATGGCGCCCTGGAGTTCGAGCATCTCCATCGTGCGCAATTTGGCGCGCACCACGTCGGTGTTGCCGGCCGCCGCCACATTGAGGTCGAAGCTCTGGGGATCGCCCAGGGTGGCCAGCGCCATTCCGCTGGTGTAGTCGACCAGGGCGACACCTATCGCGCCCTCGATCGTCGACATCGCTTCGCCGAGCGCGGTTTCCATCTGTGCCATGAGGGGTCGGGCCTTTCCGTGGATGCGCCGAATTCGCCGAACTGACGGAATTCGCCGGATAATTGTGTTGGCGTTGTCGGATTCTTGGTCAGAGGGATTGCTCCCGGGCCGCCGGTCGCTCGACCGGGCGGCGGCCCGGTTGGCCGATCAGCCGGCCGGTCGGGCGTCGAGCAGCACCGCGATCCGGGCGGCGGACCGCCGGGCCTGGAGATGGAGCCGCCCGACATTGGTGTCCGGGCCCGCCACCGCGGTGAGCACGGCACGGTTCCCGGCCGCGTACGCCGCGATGTAGCCGCGGCTGCCGCGCGTCAGGGATTCCTCGAACCCGCCCTGCCCGGTGGCGTCGGTCAGGCGTTTGGCGACGCCGATCGCCGCGGCGGTGAGCGCGGCCAGTCCGTCGGGTTCGATATCCGGCAGATCGTGGGCGATCACCATGCCGTCCGCGCTCGCCACCATTCCACCGTGCAGATGCCGTATGTGATCGCGCAACGCGAGCAGTTCGTCCCGGATCCCGGACGCGATCGCCTCGGTCTCGCTCGTCATCGGTCTTTCGACGCTCCTTTTCCTGGCACGTATTCCGAACACGTGCCTCATGGCCGGGATTCGCAAGGGTTCACAGGTTCTCCTCCAGTGCGGTACGCAGACGGACGAGGAGGGCGACGTCCGGGTCGGTGGTTTCCAGGGCGCCCGGCTCCGGCAGATGCCACACCGGCGCACCCGCCGCGGCCTCCCGCGTGCGCCGATCGGGCGGGTACGCCCCGGGGCGCCGCCGCGGCAGCGCCGCCGGCGGAGGCAGCCGCACCCGCCCGGCCGCCGCCAGGCGCCGCACCTCCAGCAGCGTCGGGAACGCCGACTGGCCCAGCGCGTGGGCGAGTTCGCCGGGGGTGCGGACGCCGTCGGCGTGCGCCAGCAGCCACCGCTGGCGGCCGGTGAGCGGCGGGCGCCCCGGGTGCTCCGACGGCAGCGGGACGACCGGCGCGCCGTCCGCCGCCGCCCAGTCGCCCAGCCCGTCGAGCTGGGCCCGCAGTCGGGCCACCGCCGCCAGCAGCGACGCGGTGCCGACCGGGCGGATCACGCCCAGCCAGTGCGCGTCGCCCCGCGTGAAGGAGGTGGCCCCGGGCTGGGCCGGCAGCACGAAGCAGGCCGCGTCGAGCAGCGCGGTCAGCTGGCAGAGCTCCAGTTCGCCGCGGGTCAGCCAGCCCTGCTGGAGGAGGAACTGGCCGCCGCGGTGGCGCGCTCCCGCGCTGTGCTCGGCCCGCCGCCACCGCTCCGCGGGCAGCCGCCCGGCGGTGGCGAGCCGGGCGCCGACGCCGGGGGCCGCCGGGCACTCGACGCAGTAGACCGCGCCCTCGTGGAGGTAGACGCAGCCGGCCGGGCCGCGCAGGGCGCCCGTGGCGCGTTCGGCGGCGTACCGGTCGAGCGGGCCGGGCCGGCGGTCGCCGCCGGTGCCGCGGCCCGAAGGGGTGGGTGGCGTCCGATTCATGACGGGACGTCAGTCCGTCACCAGCTCCGCGGCGAGCTCCCGCAGCCGTAGTCGCGCGATGGCGAGATTGGCCTGCGACCGGTCCAGCCAGAGGTGGAGGCAGGTCCGGCTGTCGAAGGCGGTGGGCACCAGGCGGATCAGGTGGTAGCTGCCGCCCGCCGTGATGATGAGGTCCTCCAGTGGGTCCCCGGCGCCGCCCGTCGTGTCGAAGGTGGCGTTGCGGGTCACCGCCTGTACGACCTCGGCGGTGTCCGCGGCGGCCGCGTCGTGGTCGCCGTGCGGAGCCCGGCCGGCCGTCCCCAGGGTCAGGCCGCTGGTCCAGTCGGTCAGTCCGGCCCCCAGGACTCCGGGTATCCCCATCGCACGGGCCAACACCTGGTCGATACCGGGCACCTGACGACTCCCTCCGGCGGGCACGCTGCACGGCGCAGCACACGGGCACAACACGGAGGCTCTCCCACGTGGCGGTGCGTGGGAGAGCCTGCACGGAAGGTTACTTAAGCCGGTGCGACCGACACCGGCATATGCACGAGGCCGGGGTCAATTGACCTGTTCTCGCCCCTCCACGGCCCGTTGTCGGCGCTCTGTTGACCGCCGCCCGGCGCGCAACTCCGCGCTACTACGGCTTGGTAAAGAAATTGCGGCCGAACCTGTTCAAGTGCGGCCCCCACACGACAGGATCCCCCTGTACCGCTGTGATCATCGCCGCCACCGGCGGCGCACCAAACTGGGGGATCGACCACGTGAGACGAACAGTAGCGCTGGGCGCTGCCGGCACCTTGGTGACCGGTGCGCTGCTCGCCGGCGCGATAGCCACGCCCGCCACCGCCGGTGAGCGGCGTCCCGCCGGCACGGCCGAGGCCCGCGGTGTCGCGCTCGCCGCCGCCCGCGCCGCCAAGGCCGGCGTCAACTGGCAGGACTGCCCCGCCGACTGGGGGATGAAGGCCCCGATCCAGTGCGGCTTCGTCACCGTCCCGCTCGACTACGCCAAGCCCGACGGCCGCACCCTCAAGATCGCCGTCGACCGCGCCGTCGCCACCGGCGGCAAGCAGGAGCACCAGGGCGCCCTGCTCTACAACCCCGGCGGGCCCGGCGGTTCGGGCATGCGCTTCCCGGCCCGGGTCACCACCAAGAACCCGCTGTGGGCCAAGACCGCCCGGGCCTACGACTTCGTGGGCTTCGACCCCCGGGGCGTGGGTCACTCCGCGCCGATCTCCTGCCAGGACCCGCAGGAGTTCACCAAGGCCCCCAAGGCCGACCCGATGCCCTCCGGCGAGGCCGACAAGCGCGCCCAGCGCAAGCTCGCCCACGCGTACGCCCAGGGATGCCTGCAGCGCACCGGCCGCGCGATGCTGTCGCAGATGACCACGGCCAACACCGCCCGCGACATGGACGTCATCCGCGCCGCGCTCGGCCAGCCGAAGCTCAACTACCTCGGCGTCTCCTACGGCACCTACCTGGGCGCCGTCTACGCCACGCTCTTCCCGGACCACGTCCGCCGGATGCTGGTCGACAGCGTCACCAACCCCTCGCACAAGAAGGTCTGGTACCAGGCCAACCTCGACCAGGACACCGCCTTCGAGACCCGCTGGGGCGACTGGAAGAAGTGGGTCGCCAAGAACGACGCGACGTACCACATCGGCAACACCCCGGAGAAGGTCGAGGCCGCCTGGGAGAAGCTGCGCGCCACCGCCAAGGCGCACCCCGTCGGCGGTGTGGTCGGCCCCGCCGAACTCGTCGCCTTCTTCCAGAACGCGCCGTACTACGACAGCTCATGGGCCGAGGTCGCCCAGGTCTGGAGCGCGTACGTCGCCGGCGACAGCAAGCCGCTGGTCGACAAGGCCGGTCCGCACCCCGACAACAAGGTCGCCAACGCCCAGGCGGAGAACGGCAACGCGGTCTACACCGCCGTCGAGTGCACCGACGTCAAGTGGCCCACCGACTGGCGCACGTGGGACCGCGACAACACCCGCATCAACCGCCGGGCGCCGTTCATGACCTGGGCGAACGCCTGGATGAACCTGCCCTGCGCCAGCTGGCCGGTCAAGCAGCAGACCCCGGTCGAGGTCCAGACCGGCAAGGGCCTGCCGCCGGTGCTGATCGTGCAGAGCACCCGTGACGCGGCGACCCCGTACGGCGGCGCCGTCGAGCTGCACAAGCGGTTCGCGGGCTCCCGCCTGATCACCGAGCGGGACGCCGGTTCGCACGGCGTCACCGGCCTGGTCAACCCGTGCATCAACAACCGCGTCGACGCGTACTTCCTGACGGGCACCACGGACCCGAAGGACGTCGTCTGCGGGCCGCACGCCACGCCCGTCCCCGAGAAGCAGAAGGCCGCGGCCGCCGGCTGATCCACCAGCGGGGCGGTCGGGAGCAGACTCTCCCGACCGCCCCGGCTCTTTTCGGCGTCCCCGCTCAGCCCGCGATCGCCTCGACCCGCGGCTCCGCGATCGCCGTGTAGTCCTCGGTCGCCAGCTCCAGCGAACGGTCCAGCCGCGCCGCGTTGAAGTAGATCTCCGGGTGCGCCAGCAGCGCCGGATCCACGATCAGCTCCAGCTCCTCGTCGAAGGAGAACGGCAGGATCGTGCCACTGACCGAGCCCGCCAGCCGCTCCGCCACCTCCGGCGTCGCGAACCCCGCGTACGAGCCGCCCAACAGCGCCTTCACCGCCCCCAGATCCACCCGCCGGTCGCCCGGCACCACCGCCAGCACATGGCGCTTGCTCTTCTTGCCCAACTTCACCATCACCACGATGCACTTGGCGGCCTGCTCGACGGCGTTCCCGCGCAACGCGCTGACCGCCTCCGTGGCCCCCTCCTAGGCGTGCTCGTGGATCCGGTAGCGCGCCCCGCGCTCGTCCAGCAGGCCGATCAGCTTGGCGTAGGTCTCGTACTCGGTCTCGTGCTCGCTCACCGTTGTCCGCGCCCTCTCTTCGCACCGCGCGGCGCCGCACCACGCGGTGCCGCGCACTTCCGACTTCGCCGTCGGACCGGGAACACCGCCGTGAGCGCGGCCCCGTGGGGGAGTCCGCGCAGCCGGGCGCTCACCGGCGCCGCCCCCGTATCCGTACGATCACGAAGATCACCGTAGACGCCGGCCACCGCGCGCCGCGAACGGTTACCCGGCGCCCGGACCGGCGGACCGGCTGCCGCCGCCGTGCCCCCGCCGCCCGTGCGCCCGGGCCTCCGCCTGGGCCGCGGCCCTGGCCTCCGGGGCGTAGACGTCCACGTACTCCTGCCCGGAGAGCTTGAGGACGGCGTACATGATCTCGTCGGTGACGGCCCGCAGCGCGGTGCGCTCGTCCACCAGTCCCGCATACCGCGAGAAGTCCAGCGGCGCCCCGAAGCGCACCGTCACCCGCATCGCCCGCGGCAGCCGCCGCCCGGTCGGCTGCGCCTCGAACGTGCCGATCATCGCGCACGGCACCACCGGCACCCCCGCCTCCAGGGCCAGCGCCGCGACGCCCGTACGCCCCTTGTACAGCCGCCCGTCGTGCGAGCGGGTGCCCTCCGGATAGATCCCCAGCAGCCGCCCCTTGCGCAGCACCGACAGCCCCGAGGCCAGCGCCGCGTCGGACGCCCGGCCCCCCGAGCGGTCCACCGGGATCTGCCCGACCCCGCGGAAGAACGCCGCGGTCAGCCGCCCCTTGAGCCCGGCGCCGGTGAAGTACTCGGCCTTGGCCAGGAACGTCACCCGGCGCGGCACGATCGCCGGCATCACGAAGTGGTCCGCGAACGACAGGTGGTTCCCCGCGATGATCGCCGGGCCCTCCTCGGGCACATGCGCCAGCCCCTCCACCCGCGGCCGGAAGACCAGCCGCAGCAACGGACCGAGCAGGACGTACTTCAGCACCTGATACAGCACGGCGGCCCCCTATCCCGTCCCCGGACCGCCGGCGCGGCCGGATCGTGCCAGGTCACAGGGGACGACCAGGGGCGTCAGTGTAGGCGCGGAAGCCGCCGTCCGTAACCGTGCCGGACCGTTCCCGCCCCCACCGGGCCCGGGCGCCCGCGGGGCCGTACGGGCGACCGCCCGGCGTGCCCGCTTGTGCGCCGGCGCACGGGGGAGTGGCCTGGGGGCCGGGCGCCGTCCGCCGTCCAGGCACCCGGCCCCCGGGCCACCGCCCCGAGCGTTCCAGGAGACCCCGATGCCCGTGAGCCGCCGACGCCGAACCTCCCGTACCGCTCTGGCGGCGGGCGTGACCGTGGCGCTGTGCACCGCACTGGGCGCGGCATCGGCCCGCGCCGCCGAACCGGACCCGTCCGAGGGCCTGTTCCTGACCGTGTCCGGCGCCGGCGACACCTGGATCCGCGGGCTGCACCTCACCTGCCCGGACACCCGCGGCAGCCATCCGCACGGCGCCGCCGCCTGCCACCAACTGGCCTCCGCGCACGGCGACCCGAGGGCGCTGCGGGGCGATCCGCACGTCTGCACCCGGGAGTACGACCCGGTCACCGCCACCGCCTCCGGCAGCTGGCGGGGCAGGCCCGTCGACTGGCAGCGGGAGTACCCCAACGCGTGCGCGATGGACGCGGCCACCGGCGCCGTCTTCCGCTTCTGATCCCGCTTCCGACGCGGTCCCGGCCGATGGCGCCCGACGGTTCCCGCCCGACGGCTCAGATCCGCTGCGCCGTCACCACTCCCGCCGTCACCAGCGCCAGCACCACCCACAGGAACCACACCCAGCCGTTGGCGCCCAGCGCCACGGTGTAGGCGGTCGCCGCCACCAGTGCGCACACCGTGCACACGGCCATCGCCCTGGCAGATCCGGGCATACCCGCAACCTCCTCGCGGCGGCGGCCACCGGCACAACGCCGCGGGCCGCGGCCAGGGAACCATCGTCCCCGGCCGCGGCCCGCATCGCCAGACGACCGCTCACCGCCCCCGGGCGTTGAGCGAGGCCAGATAGGCGTTGTAGTCCGCCAGGTCCTTGTCGCCGTTGCGCTCCGCGGCCCGGTCGGAGCGCGCCGACTGCCGCTCCTCGGACTTGTACCACTGGTAGACGAGCGCGATCAGCACCACCACCGACGGGATCTCGCTGAACGCCCAGGCGATCCCGCCGGCCGCCTGCTGGTCGCCCAGCGCCTCGACGCCCAGCGAGGCCGGCGGGTTCAGGAAGGTGCCCACCATCGGCTCGGACGCCATCATCAGCGCGATCCCGAAGAACGCGTGGAACGGCATCCCGGCGAAGAGTTCCAGCATCCGCATCACGTACCCCGGCCGGTGCGGCCCCGGGTCCACGCCCATGATCGGCCAGAAGAAGACCAGACCCACCGCCAGGAAGTGCACCATCATCCCGATGTGCCCGGCCCGGGACTGCATCAGGAAGTCGAACAGCGGGGTGAAGTACAGCGCGTAGAGGCTCGCGATGAACAGCGGGATGGTGAACGCCGGGTGCGTGATGATCCGCATGTAGCGGCTGTGCAGCAGTGCCACCAGCAGCTCGCGCGGGCCCCTGCGGCCGCGCCCGGCGGCCGGCAGCGCGCGCAGCGCCAGCGTCACGGGCCCGCCGAGCAGCAGCAGGATCGGCGAAAGCATGCTGATGATCATGTGCTGGACCATGTGGACGCTGAACATCACCATGCCGTAGTCGTTCAGCTTGGTGCACATCGTCACCGCGACCGTCAGCACGCCCAGCACCCAGGCGACGGTCCGGCCCATCGGCCACGCGTCCCCGCGCCGCCGCAGCCGGACCACCGCCCAGCCGTACAGCAGCAGCGCCAGCAGACAGCCGACCAGGAAGAACGCATCACCGCCGAACGCGAGGCCCCGCCCCAGCGTGAACGGCGGCAGATCCATGTTCATGCCGTCCATGCCGTGCCCGCTGTGATGCATCCGCTCGCTCCTGATTCGTACCAATGCTCCGGCGACAAGCGTAGAGGCGCCCCCGGCCGGTGGAGCGGCCGGGGGCGCCTCCGACGGGGAAACCCCGCGGGCGGGCTATCGACGGATCACAGCACGCACTCGGCCTCGTCGTAGCGCTCGGCGGGCACCGTCTTCAGGCTCGCCACCGCCTCGGCGAGCGGCACCAGCGTGATGTCCGTGCCGCGCAGCGCGGTCATCATCCCGAACTCCCCGCGGTGCGCGGCCTCCACCGCGTGCCAGCCGAATCGGGTGGCCAGCACCCGGTCGTACGCGGTGGGCGTACCGCCGCGTTGGACGTGGCCGAGGATGACCGGGCGGGCCTCCTTGCCGAGCCGCCGCTCCAGCTCCACCGACAGCTGCCGGGCGACCCCGGCGAACCGCTCGTGCCCGTACACGTCGGTGCCGCCCTCGTCGAAGGCCATGGTGCCCTCGCGCGGCTTGGCGCCCTCGGCGACCACCACGATCGCGAACTTCTTGCCGGCCTCGAAGCGTTCGCCGACCCGCGCCGTCAGCTCCGCGATGTCGAACGGCCGCTCCGGCACCACGATCGCGTGCGCGCCGGCCGCCATCCCCGAGTGCAGCGCGATCCATCCGGTGTGCCGCCCCATCACCTCGACGATCATCACCCGCTGGTGCGACTCCGCGGTGGTCTTGAGCCGGTCCAGTGCCTCGGTCGCCACCCCCACCGCGGTGTCGAAGCCGAACGTCACGTCGGTGACGGCGATGTCGTTGTCGATGGTCTTCGGCACGCCGACGATCGGCAGCCCGGCGTCCGACAGCAGCCGGGCCGCCTTCAGCGTGCCCTCGCCGCCGATCGGGATGATCGCGTCGAGGCCCAGCTCGGCGACATGGCCGCGGGCGCGCTCGACGCCGTCCCGCAGATGGGCGGGCTGCACCCGCGAAGAACCGAGGATGGTGCCGCCGCGGGCCAGGATGCCGCCGACGGCGTCCAGGTCGAGCTTGCGGTAATCGCACTCCAGCAGGCCCTTCCAGCCGTCCACGAAGCCGATCACCTCGTCCCCGTGATCGGCGGTGGCGCGGTGGACGACGGACCGGATGACGGCGTTCAGACCGGGGCAGTCGCCGCCGGAGGTGAGGACACCAATACGCATTGCTCGTAGAAACCCATCGCAACTCAACCGGATGCCCGGACCCCGTCGTCCGGTTGGATGGCCCTCAGCCTACAAGCGCGCGGCGCCCCGGCACACGAGCGCCCGCAGTGCGGACACCTGCGCACGGGAAACGGCCGGATCCGGGCCGTGGGCCCCGATCCGGCCGTCTGCGCGCGGGCCGTCAGGCGCTCTGCGTCGCCGCCGCGATCCGCTCCTGGCGCAGCGCCTCGTACCACCGGTCGTCGGCCGGCGGCAGTGCGTTGACGTCCAGCGCCAGCTTGATCAGCATGTCCGCGATATGCGGGTTGCGGGCCATCACCGGGCCGTGCATGTACGTCCCGAAGACGGTCTCGTTCCACGCGCCCTCGTAGCCGTCGCCGACGCCGTTGCCGTTGCCGAAGCGGACCTTGGCGAACGGCCGGGCCCGCTGCCCCAGGTGCGTGACGCCCTGGTGGTTCTCGAAGCCGGTCAGCGGCGGCAGCCCCAGCTGCGAGTCGATGTCGGCCAGTACGTCGCCGACGCACCGCTCGCCCTCGCCCCGGGTGCTGACCACGTCGAGCAGCCCCAGGCCCTGCTGCCGCTCGCCGAGGTCGTTGATGAACTCGTGGCCCAGGATCTGGTAGCCGGCGCACACCGAGAAGACGATCGCGCCGTTGGAGACCGCGCGATCCAGGCCGCCGTCGCGGATCAGCCGCTCGGCCGCCAGCCGCTGCGGGCGGTCCTCGCCGCCGCCGATCAGGTAGATGTCCCCGGAGGTGGGGATCTGCTGGTCGGACCGGACGTCCAGGCGCTGGACGTCCAGGCCGCGCTGCCGCGCCCGCCGTTCCACCACCAGGACGTTGCCCTGGTCGCCGTAGGTGCTCAGCAGGTCCGGGTAGATCCACACCACGCGGAGGCTGTTGTCACTCATGCTCGCTCGTCCTTGTCCGTGTCGTCCGTGGACCGCAGTCAGTTGCCCACGCGGCGGCGCAGGTCCTGGAAGGCCGTGTAGTTGGCGATGACCTCGATCCGTCCGCCCGGCGCCAGCCGCACGGCCTCGTCGAGGGTCTCGCACACCTGGAAGTCGAGCCCGGCGACCTCCAGGCGCACCGCGAGGTCCAGCCGGCGGTCGCCCAGCACGAAGATCGGGTGCCCGGCCAGCCGGGTGTAGTCCACGTCCCACAGCCAGGACGTGTCGGTGCCGTCCGCACCGCGCGCGTTCACGGACATGATCACCGGGGTCGGCGGCCCGTCGATCAGCGAGAAGGTCTCCAGCCAGCCGGCCGGGTTCTTGGCCAGCAGCAGGCGCAGCTCGCGCTCCTGGAAGGAGACCACGTCGTAGCGCCCGGCCACCGCCTGCACCGAGTACATCCGCTCCAGGGCGACCTGCGGCGGCACCCCGAAGGCGGCCGCGACCGCGGCGGAGGTGGTGGCGTTGGCCTTGTTGGCGCGGCCCGGCAGCTGGAGCTTGATCGGCCACGCGCTGCCGTGCGGGTCCAGGACGTGGTCGCCGGAGAGCGCCCAGCTGGGCGTCGGCCGGCGGAAACCGCACTCGGCGCAGAACCAGTCGTCGCCCGGCCGCTGCATCACACCGCCGCACGAGGGGCAGGACCAGGCGTCGTCCTTCCACTCCTGGCCGGCGGCGACCCACACCACGTTGGCCGACGACGAGGCCGCCCAGACGATCAGCGGGTCGTCGGCGTTGGCGACGATCAGCGCCTTGGAGCCGGACAGGCCCTCCCGCCAGCGCTCGGCCAGCATCCGGGTCTCGGCGGCCCGGTCGAGCTGGTCCCGGGAGAGGTTCAACAGCGCTATGGCCCTGGGCGTGACGTCCCGGGCCACCGTGGCGAGGTACTTCTCGTCCACCTCGATGACGCCGAACTTGGCGTCCGAGCCGCCGGCCAACGCCGAGGTGATGCCCGCGGGCATGTTGGCACCCAGCGCGTTGGACACCACCGGGCCGCTGGCCCGCAGTGCCTCGGCGATCAGCCGGGTGGTGGTCGTCTTGCCGTTGGTGGCGGACACCAGGACCACGTCCAGGTGCCTGGCCAGCGAGGCCAGCAGGTCGGGGTCGAGCTTGAGCGCCACCCGGCCGCCGATCACCGATCCGCTGCCCCGGCCCGCCGCCCGCGACACCGCTGCCGCGGCCTTGCCGGCCGTCACCGCCAGCTTCGCCCGCGGCGACAGCGGCTCCGTGTTGCCTGCCATCGTCCTAGCTCCTCCTTGCATCCGGCGCACTCCTGCCCTGGCTGGGGCTGCCGTGAGATTGCGCCTCCTCCGCGGTCGCCGACCGGCCGGAGGCTTCGGTCGGGGATCAGCCTATCGAGATCCGGCGGCCGGCCCGAACTCCGCCACCTGTGTGACGCCCTCAGGAACGCCCGGCCCGTACCCTGGGCCCATGCGCCACCGCACCATCCCCGGCAGCTCCGGCCGCCCCCGCCCGCTGCGTCTGTACGGCGATCCGGTCCTCACCCGCCCCTGTGCGGAGGTCACCGCCTTCGACGGCGAACTGGCCGCGCTGGTCGAGGACATGTTCGCGACGATGTACGCCGCGAACGGCGTGGGCCTGGCCGCCAACCAGGTCGGCGTCCCGCTGCGGGTGTTCGTCTACGACTGCCCCGACGACGAGGAGCGCCGGCATCTGGGGCACCTGGTAAACCCCCGGCTCGTCGAGGCGGACGGGCCGGTGGTCCGCGGGCCCGAGGGCTGCCTCTCGCTGCCCGGTATCGAGGCGGGCACCCCGCGTCACGACCACGCCGTGGTGACCGGGTTCGACCTCACCGGCGCACCGGTGACGGTGGCCGGCACCGGGTTCTTCGCCCGCTGCCTCCAGCACGAGTGCGACCACCTCGGCGGCGGCCTCTACGTCGACCGCCTCACCGGCCTGCGCCGCCGCCGGGCGCTGCGCGCCGCGGCCCGGGCCCCGTGGGCGGCGGCGTCCGACGACCGGGCGGCGACCCCGGCCTGACGCCGCCCGCGCGGTTCCCGAGACCGTCGGGAACCGCGGCCGTCGGTTCAGAATCCGGGGCCGTCGGCGAGGTCCGTGACGGTGGCCAGCTGGCCCCACAGCAGATCGGTGAGATGGCGCACCAACTGCTCACGGGAGCAGGGGCGTTCGCGCAACCACCAGTCGCCGGCCGCGTGCATCATGCCGACGATGCCGTGCCCCCACACCCGGGCCCGCTCCTCGCCGTCCGGCCCCAGGTCGAGCCGTTCGGAGATGACCTTGGCCAGTTCCTCGCCGAGCCGGCGCAGCAGGGGCGCGGAGTGCCGGCCGACGTCGAAGCCGGACTCCGAGGGGATGTCCTCGTCGGCGGGGTGCATCAGGAAGCGGTATACCTGCGGCCGGGCCTCGATGGCGACCAGATACGCGTCGAGGGTGGCCTCGACCCGCTCCCGGCGCAGGGCCTGGGCGTCCAGAGCGGCCCGGAGGTTGGCCAGCAGGGCGTCGGTGTGCCGGACGGCGAGGGCGCGGTAGAGGCCGCCCTTGTCGCCGAAGTGCCGGTAGAGGATCGGCTTGGTGATCCCGGCCTCGGCGGCGATCGCGTTCATCGACGCGCCTGGGCCGTCGCGCAACACGATGCGCTCGGCCGCCTCCAGCAGCTCCCGCCGTCTGCGTTCGGTCGCGGTCTGCTGCCGGTCGCCCCCGTCGGCGCCTGGCTGCTCCGTGCCGTTCTGTCCGGTGCTGTCGATGCTGTCCATGGTCGTGCTCCCCACCCTTGTGAATCCGTGGCGCTCGCGCAACGTAACACCCGGACTCGCCTGGTCCCGAACTCCGCGGCCAAATCGGCGTCCGGGAGGAGTTGACATCCATTACTGGCGAGTAACACACTTCGGTTACCGGAAGTAACGGCTGGCTGTACGCACCACTGGAGGGGACATGGCCGAGTTCACCATGGAACTCAACGACGAGCAGAAGGAAGTCCGTGACTGGATTCACGGCTTCGCCGCGGACGTCATGCGCCCTGCCGCCGCCGAGTGGGACGAGCGCGAGGAGACCCCCTGGCCGGTGATCCAGGAGGCCGCCAAGATCGGCCTGTACTCCCTCGACTTCTACGCCCAGCAGTTCTTCGACCCCACCGGCCTCGGCATCCCGATGGCCATGGAGGAGCTGTTCTGGGGCGACGCCGGCATCGCGCTGTCCATCGTGGGCACCGGCCTCGCCGCCGTCGGCGTCCTGGCCAACGGCACCGAGGAGCAGATCGGCACCTGGGTCCCGCAGATGTACGGCGACGCCACGGACGTCAAGGTCGCCGCCTTCTGCTCCTCCGAGCCGGACGCCGGCTCCGACGTCGCCTCGATGCGCACCCGCGCCGTCTACGACGAGGCCAAGGACGAGTGGGTGCTCAACGGCACCAAGACCTGGGCGACCAACGGCGGGATCGCCAACGTCCATGTGGTGGTCGCCGTGGTGGACCCTGAGCTGGGCTCCAAGGGGCACGCCTCCTTCATCGTCCCGCCGAACACCCCCGGCCTCTCCCAGGGCCAGAAGTTCAAGAAGCACGGCATCCGCGCCTCGCACACCGCCGAGGTCGTGCTGGAGAACGTCCGGGTCCCCGGCCACTGCCTGCTCGGCGGCAAGGACAAGCTCGACGAGCGACTGGCCCGCTCCCGCGAGCGCGCCAAGGGCGGCGAGCGTGTGAAGAACGCCGCGATGGCCACCTTCGAGGCGTCCCGCCCGGCCGTCGGCGCGATGGCGGTGGGCACCGCCCGCGCGGCGTACGAGGAGGCCCTGGAGTACGCCAAGACCCGCGAGCAGTTCGGCCGCCCGATCATCGACAATCAGGGCGTCGCCTTCCAACTCGCCGATATGCGCACCCAGATCGACGCCGCCCGCCTGCTGGTATGGCGCGCCTCCTGGATGGCGACCACGGGAAAGAAGTTCGAGCACGCCGAGGGCTCGATGTCGAAGCTCTTCGCCAGTGAGACGGCCAAGAAGGTCACTGCCCAGGCGATCCAGATATTCGGCGGCAACGGCTTCACCCGCGAGTACCCGGTCGAGCGCATGCACCGTGACGCCGCCATCTACACCATTTTTGAGGGCACCAGCGAGATCCAGCGGCTGGTCATCGCCCGGACGCTGTCGGGGATGCCGATCCGCTGACGGGGAATTCCCGCCGGACTGCTTAGCCGGCTCGCCACGGAGGGCGCCGCTCCTTATCGGACGGCGCCTTTCGTGCGGTTTCGTGCATGGTTTCCCGAGCCGTTTCGGGCATCGTTTCCCGCCCCATTTCGCGAACGGCGGAGGGCCGATATCCAGGTGGCGGAATCCCGGCGTCGCCGGAGGGCGGCCGGGCACCTTACGTGGGGTCGCGTCGGGCCGCCACCGGTAGCACCCGGTCAAACCGCCGAGCGGGTGAAACATGGCGTGATGGCCGGGGATTGGTGGCATGAATTTCCACGTCCTAGCGACCCCGACGATATTTCGGAGCACAGCATGCGTATGCGCACCGCGCTCACCGCCGCCGCACTTGTGTGTTCGGCCGCTTTCCTCGGTTCCGCCGGCACCGCCGTCGCCGACGATGAATGGGGCGGCGTGATGAACGCGTCCACCATGAACTTCCAGGACGTCAACAACGACAATGCCGGCTATCGCTGGGCTTTCGGTGACGACGGCTCGGACCACGGTGAGCACCACGGCGACCAGGGCAAGGAAGGCAAGGAAGGCAAGGGGGGCAAGGAAGCCAAGGGCGGCGGCAAGGAAGGAAAGGGCCAGGGCCACTCGGAGAACAGTCCGGAGCAGGTCCAGTAAAACCCTCCGGATCCCGCCCCTCCTTCGGCCCGCACGCCGAAGGAGGGGCGGGGTGTTTCCGTCGTCCGGGTACCGCCGCGAATAACGACTCGGCGGCACGGAAGCCAGATCTGAATTCGGGGGAGGTGCCGGCGCGCGGCCGGCGGCCGGGGTTTCCGCGGTGTCCCGCCAGAAAGGCCGGAATTCGGCCGACGGGTCTGTCGCGTCGGCCCGGGGGCGCGTCGCGGTGGGGGAACAGTGGCCGGAGAGCGGGGCCGGGCGGGTGCCCCGGCCCGTGCTCCGGCGTGTGCTCAGTCCCGGCCGTCGCGCGGGGCGAAGTGCAGCAGCCGGTCGGCTTCCCGCTGGGTCTCCTGCGCGACGCGGCGGCTCTCGGCGACCACATCGCCGTGTTTCGAGACCAGGCTCTCGTAGATCGGTGAACCGCTCGCCGGGGCGGGTGCGGGGGCTGGGACGGGGGCGGGCATCGGTCACTCCTGAAAATCGGTTAGGCAACGGCGGCAGCCGGGTACGGCGCGCGCCGGCGCCCGACTACCCAACCACGTCGAGCGCATCCCTCGCCTCGTATGTGATCAGTTCCACGTCCGATCGGTGAGACGGCGATGCCTGAAGGGCGGTCACGGCTCCCGGGGTATCGGGGCGTTCGCCAGCGTTTTTCGCGTTACGCCGGATCTGTGCCCGCCTGAAGCTGACGCAGCGTCAATTGCCGGGCAGGGGGCGGGTGTCGGCGTGGATGCGCCGGTGCGCCTGCCGCCGGGCCCCCGCCGCGGATGTCGGACCCCCTCTCTCGGGTCGCCGTTCGCCCGGTTCGATGCGTCGCGTGCCGGGCGGTCTTCGGGCGTGCGGTTTCCGTGCCTCCGCGGCCCCGTCTCATGGCGGGCTCGCGTCGAGGGCGCCCCTTGACGGGCCGGGGGACTCGCTCTACGTTCACTTCCATAAAGCAAAACATTGATTCCATGATGCGGAATTCAGCGCCGGCCGCTTAGGTCGGACATGCCCGTGACAGGTCGACGCAGGAGTACTCGATGCCTCGAATGACAGCCGCCCGCGCTGCGGTGGAGATCCTCAAGCGCGAGGGCGTGACCAACGCCTTCGGAGTGCCGGGCGCGGCGATCAACCCCTTCTACGCGGCGCTCAAGGCCGCGGGCGGGATCGACCACACGCTGGCGCGCCACGTCGAGGGCGCCTCGCACATGGCCGAGGGATACACCCGTACCCACCCGGGCAACATCGGCGTCTGCATCGGCACTTCCGGCCCGGCCGGCACCGACATGATCACCGGCCTCTACTCCGCGACCGGCGACTCCATCCCGATCCTCTGCATCACCGGCCAGGCCCCCACCGCGGTGATCCAGAAGGAGGACTTCCAGGCCGTCGACATCGCCGCGATCGCCAAGCCGGTCGCCAAGGCCGCGACCACGGTCATGGAGGCAGCCCAGGTCCCCGGCGTCTTCCAGCAGGCGTTCCACCTGATGCGCTCCGGCCGCCCCGGCCCGGTCCTGATCGACCTGCCGATCGACGTCCAGCTCACCGAGATCGACTTCGACCCGGAGACGTACGAGCCGCTGCCCGCCTTCAAGCCGGCCGCGACCCGCGCCCAGATCGAGAAGGCGATCGCGCTCCTCAACGAGTCCGAGCGCCCGCTGATCGTCGCCGGCGGCGGCATCATCAACGCCGACGCGGCCGACCTGCTGGTCGAGTTCGCCGAGCTGACCGGCACCCCGGTCGTCCCGACCCTGATGGGCTGGGGCATCGTCCCCGACGACCACGAGCTGAACGCCGGCATGGTCGGCCTCCAGACCTCGCACCGCTACGGCAACGCGAACTTCCTGGAGTCCGACTTCGTCCTCGGCATCGGCAACCGCTGGGCCAACCGGCACACCGGCAAGCTGGACCTGTACACCAAGGGTCGTAAGTTCGTCCACGTCGACATCGAGCCGACCCAGATCGGCAAGATCTTCGCCCCGGACTACGGCATCGCCTCGGACGCCAAGGCGGCCCTGGAGCTGTTCGTCGAGGTGGCCAAGGAACTCAAGGCCGCCGGCAAGCTGCCCGACCGCGGCGACTGGGCCGCCTCCACCCAGGAGCGCAAGGCCCAACTCCAGCGCCGTACGCACTTCGACGACATCCCGATGAAGCCGCAGCGCGTCTACGAGGAGATGAACAAGGCGTTCGGTCCGGAGACCCGCTACGTCACCACCATCGGCCTCTCCCAGATCGCCGGCGCGCAGATGCTGCACGTCTACCGGCCGCGCCACTGGATCAACTGCGGCCAGGCCGGCCCGCTCGGCTGGACCATCCCGGCCGCGCTCGGTGTCGCGAAGGCCGACCCGGAGACCCCGGTCGTCGCGCTCTCCGGCGACTACGACTTCCAGTTCATGATCGAGGAGTTGGCGGTCGGCGCCCAGCACAAGATCCCCTACGTCCACGTCCTGGTGAACAACGCGTACCTGGGCCTGATCCGCCAGGCGCAGCGCAACCTCGACATCAACTTCCAGGTCAACCTGGAGTTCGAGAACATCAACTCGCCGGAGCTGGGCGTCTACGGCGTCGACCACGTCAAGGTCGCCGAGGGCCTGGGCTGCAAGGCGATCCGGGTCACCGACCCGAACCAGCTGGGCGCCGCCTTCGAGGAGGCCAAGAAGCTGGCCGCCGAGCACCGCGTCCCGGTCGTCGTCGAGGCGATCCTGGAGCGGATCACCAACATCTCCATGGCCGCCGCGGAGATCGACAAGGTGAACGAGTGGGAGGAGCTCGCGACCGAGCCCGGTCACGCGCCCACCGCGATCAAGCCGCTCAAGGTCTGACGGGCGCAGCCGGATTCCGGACCCGTTCCGGGCCGATCCGGTCCGGATGCCGGGCATGGCTCGACCCCGTGCCCGGCGCCCCCAGCATCCCGTAAAGCAAGAAGAGAAATCCGTCATCCGGGCGAGCGCCCCAGCGCCGAGTCCTTCGGCTGGCTCCCCCCGGCCCTGCGCGCGGCCCGCTGAACCCGGCGCTCGCGTCGCCTGCCGCCCTCCCCCCTTTACGTTTGCGTGTGAAAGAGGCTTTTCGATGAGCAGTCTTCCCAAGATCGCCTGGATCGGGTTGGGCATCATGGGTTCGCCCATGTCCGAGAACCTGATCAAGGCCGGTTACGACGTGACCGGCTACACCCTGGAGGCCGACAAGCTCCAGCGGCTGGCGGCCGCCGGTGGCACCGCGGCCACCTCGATCGCCCAGGCCGTGCGCGAGGCCGACGTGATCATCACGATGGTCCCGGCCTCCCCGCAGGTCGAGGCCATCGCCTACGGCCCCGACGGGATCCTCGCGAACGCCAAGCGCGGCGCGCTGCTGATCGACATGTCCTCGATCACCCCGCAGACCTCCATCGACCTGGCCACGAACGCCGCCGAGAAGGGCATCCGGGTGCTGGACGCCCCGGTCTCCGGCGGCGAGGCCGGCGCCATCGAAGCCGTCCTGTCGATCATGGTCGGCGGCAACCGCGACGACTTCGACGCCGCCACCCCGATCCTCCAGGCCCTGGGCAAGACCATCGTGCTGTGCGGCCCGCACGGCTCGGGCCAGACCGTCAAGGCCGCCAACCAGCTCATCGTCGCCGTCAACATCCAAGCCTGCGCCGAGGCCGTGGTCTTCCTGGAGAAGTCCGGCGTCGACCTGCCCGCCGCCCTCGACGTCCTGGGCGGCGGCCTGGCCGGCTCCACCGTGCTGGCACGCAAGACCGGCAACTTCATCAACCGCGACTTCAAACCCGGCTTCCGCATCGACCTGCACCACAAGGACATGGGCATCGTCACCGACGCCGCCCGCACCGTCGGCGCCGCCCTACCCGTCGGCTCCGTCGTCGCCAACCTCGTCGCCTCCCTACGCGCCCAGGGCGACGGCAACCTCGACCACTCCGCCCTCCTCCGCGGCGTCGAACGCCTCTCCGGATACGACCTCAAGAGCTGATCCCGTACAACCGGTGCCGTGGCCGCCGCACCGCGGCCGCGGCACCGGTGCGTTCCGCTTCCGCTACGCTCCGGAGGGTCGCCGCCATCCACCGTCGCGGCCGCCCGCGGCCGGCCCCAGGAACGCCGGGAGCCGGGCCGGCCCCCGCATCAGTCGCGTCCGCCGCCAGCGCACCCCGCCGTCGGAGCCGTCCCGTCCGTCCGTGACCGGTCGCAATCCCGGGAAGCGGGCGAGCAGTACCTCGAAGGCGATCCGCGCCTCGGTCCGGGCCAGCGGCGCGCCCAGGCAGTGGTGCGGGCCGTGCCCGAAGGAGAGATGGCCACCCGGGGCCGGGCGGTCCAGCCGTACCGTGTCCGGGGCGTCGAACCGCGCCGGATCGCGGTTGGCGCCACCGGGCGAGACCAGGACCACGTCCCCCGCCCCGATGCGGGCGCCGCCGAGCTCGAACGGCTCGGTGGCGTAGCGGAAGGTCGCCAGCGTCACCGGCGCCTCGAAACGCAGGAACTCCTCCACCGCCTTGGGCAGCAGCCCGGGATCGTCCCGCAGCCGGGCGCGCAGCGCGTCGTCGCGGAGCAACGTGAACAGTCCGTTGCCGATCAGATTGGCCGTGGTCTCGTGCCCGGCGACCACCAACAGCACGGCCAGCGAGACCAGTTCGGGTTCGGTGAGGCGGTCGCCGGCGTCCCGGGCGGCGATCAGACCGCTCAGCACATCGTCCCCGGGCGCCGCCCGCCGCGCCGCGATCAGCTCGGTCATATAGCCGGCCAGCGCGTGCGAGGCCCGGTCGGCGGTGTCGGGATCCGCCGCCGCGAACAGGTCGTCGGACCACCGGCGCACCGCCGCCCGGTCCGCGTCCGGCACCGCCAGCAGTTCGCAGATCACCGCGATCGGCAGCGGCGCCGCGAACCCCTCGACCAGATCGACCGGTCCGCCGTCCGCCGCCTCCGCGGCCCGGCCCAGCGCCGTGGCCAGCCCCTCCGCGATCTCCCGGACGCGGGGCTCCAGCCGGTTCACCGCGGCCGGGGTGAAGGCCGCCACGGCCAGTTTCCGCAGCCGGCCGTGGTCCGGCGGGTCGGTGGCCAGCATGCTCCGGCTGACGGCCGGGGCCAGATCGCGCCCGGAGGGCCGGTCCGCGAAGTAGCGGCCGGTGTCCTTCGACAGCCGCCCGTCGGCCAGCGCCGCCCGCGCCTCCGCCCAGCCGGTCACCACCCACGTCGTACGGTCCCTGCCGGTCCGCACCCGCTGCACCGGGCCGCGCGCCCGGAGCGCGGCGAGCAGGGGGTAGGGGTCCCGGGAGAACTCGGCCGACTCCATGGGGTTGTTCACTTCCGCCTCGCGTTCTCGTTCGCCGTCGGGTCCGCGCCCGCCCGGACCGGGTCCCAGCCGTCCGAGTGAGATCCCGCCGCCGAGGTGCGAGCGCGCGGAGCCCGGCGCACGCTGGAGGCATGTCCGAGCATCCGCCTGTCATCGTGCACCCACCGACGCCCTCCGGTGGCCGTCGGGTGACCGTGCACGGGCAGATCGTCGGCCTGGCGCACGGCCGCGGCGATGTGGCGGAGTTCCTCCGCCGTGCGGGCGTCGCCGACCCGGCCCGGGACATCGCCCTGGACGACCCCCGCCTGGTCGAGTGGCGCGGCGGCACCCTGGACGACTGGCCGATGCCGTCGGCCTGACGGGCCCCGCCCCGCCCGGCGCCCCGCGATACCGTTTCCCCCTGCGGTCGGCCCCGCCCACGAGCATCGCCGGCCGCTCTGTCGTGCGCGCACCGGTACCCGCCCTCACGACCGGACGCCGGCCGTCAGCATCGCGTCCGATTTCCGCCAGAGGACGGGCCCGGCAGGGCGCACAGTGGGGAATGTGATGAGCGAGGACAGCCGGTACGAGGCGGTACGGAGCCGGGACGCCCGGTTCGACGGGGCGTTCTTCTTCGCGGTGTCGACGACGGGCATCTACTGCCGGCCGAGCTGCCCCGCCACCACCCCGCGGCGCCGGAACGTCACCTTCTTCCCGACCGCCGCGGCCGCCCAGGGCTCCGGTTTCCGGGCCTGCCGGCGGTGCCGCCCCGACGCGGTCCCCGGCTCGGCCGAGTGGAACGCCCGGGCGGACGTCGTGGGGCGGGCGATGCGGCTGATCGGCGACGGGGTCGTCGACCGCGAGGGCGTGGCCGGGCTGGCGGACCGGCTCGGCTACAGCGCCCGGCAGGTGCAGCGCCAGCTGACCGCCGAGCTGGGCGCCGGGCCCGCCGCGCTGGCCCGGGCCCAGCGCGCGCACACCGCGCGGGTACTGCTCCAGACCACCGGCCTGCCGATCGCCGAGATCGCCTTCGCCGCCGGATTCGCCAGCGTCCGGCAGTTCAACGACACCATCAAGGAGATCTACGCGCTGACCCCGAGCGCACTGCGGGACGCCCGCCCGTCGCCCGGCCTTCCCCGAGCTCTCAACCCCTCCCCCCATCTCAACTCCGTTCGATCGGGGGGACCCCCATGCGCAAGGGAGGCCCCGGTCTCCTCGACGTCGCCGCCGGGTGGCGGCACTTCCTCCGGCGGCCCGGCGGTCCCGTCCGGCACGCCCGGTGTGCTGCCGCTGCGACTGGCGTACCGCGGCCCGTACGCGGCCCGGCAGATCTTCGACTACCTGGCGCGGCGGGCGCTCGACGGGACCGAGGAGGTCATCGGCGAGCCCGGCCGCCGGACGTACCGGCGGACCCTGCGGCTGCCCGTCGGCACCGGCATCGCGGAGGTCGACGAGGCCACCGGCGACGGCTGGCTGGACTGCCGGCTGCACCTCACCGAACTGCGGGACCTGGCCACCGCCGCCCAGCGCGTCCGCCGGCTGTTCGACCTGGACGCCGACCCGTACGCGGTCGGTGAACGGCTCGGCGCGGACCCCGCGTTGGCCCCGCTGGTCGCCCGCCGGCCCGGTTTGCGGTCCCCGGGGACCGTCGACCCGGAGGAACTGGCGGTGCGCGCCGTCCTGGGGCGGTCCGGCACCGCCGCCGGCCGAGCCCACGGCGCCCGTCTGGTCGCCGCGCACGGCGAGCCGTTGCCGCGGCCCTCGGGCACCCTCACCCATCTCTTCCCGCCGGCCGCGGAGTTGGCGGACGCGCCGCTCACCGGCCTGGGCCTGGCCCCCTCGCGCACCGCCGTGCTGCGCGCCCTCGCCACCGCGCTCACCGCCCGGGACGTCGTCCTGGACGCCGGTATGGACCGCGACCGGGCCGGCCGCGCGCTCCGCGCCCTCCCCGGCATCGGCCCGTGGACCGCCGGCTACCTCCGGATGCGGGCCCTGGGCGATCCCGACGTCCTCCTCGGCGCACCGCCCCCGGACGCCGACCCGGCGGTCTGGAGCCCCTGGCGCTCGTACGCCACGCACTACCTCTGGGCCGCGGCCCACGCCGTGCCCACCGGCGCCCCCGAACGGCACCGGAACCCGACAGAACGGACCGACGCATGACCCTGTACACCACGCTCGACAGCCCGTTGGGCCCGCTCCTGCTGGTGGGCGAGCGCTCCGCCACCGCGCCCGGCGGCACCGCGCTGGCCTCGCTCTCCGTGCCGGGCCAGAAGCGCGGGGCGGTCGTCCAGGCCGACTGGACGCACGACCCGGCCGCGTTCACCGGCATCGCCCGCCGGCTCACGGCGTACTTCGACGGGGCCCGGGAGCCGTTCACCGTCGAGTGCGTCCCGCGCGGCACCGACTTCCAGCAACGTGTCTGGGCGGCCCTGGAGGCCGTTCCCTACGGCACGACCACCACCTACGGGGCGATCGCCGCCGCCATCGGCGCGCCGCGCGGCGCCGTCCGCGCCATCGGAACGGCGATCGGCGCCAACCCCCTGCTGGTGGTCCGGCCCTGCCACCGCGTCATCGGCGCCGACGGCTCGCTCACCGGCTACGCGGGGGGCCTGGACCGCAAGCGCCTCCTCCTCGACCTGGAAGGAACGGCCCCGGCCTCGCCCCGGGACCGCGCCCCACACCCCGTCAGAGCCTCGACCCCCCGGTGACATCGATCCGCTGCCCGGTGATCCACCGGGACTCGGCGGAGGCGAGGAAGGCGACCACGTCCGCGACGTCGGCCGGCCGGCCGAGCCGGTTGAACACCGAGATGGCGGCAAGTGCCGCATGCGCCTCGGGAGTTGCCCGCATCGCCGCGTTCATGTCGGTCTCTATGAAACCGGGCGCCACGGTGTTCACCGTGATGCCGCGCTCGCCGACGTCCGCGGCCAGAGTGCGGGTGAGGGTGTCGAGCGCGCCCTTGGAGACGCCGTAGGCGATGGTCGACGGGAACGCCGTGGTCGTGACCGCGGACGAGACGTTGACGATCCGTCCGCCGTCCCGCATCCGCCGCAGACCGTGCTGGATCAGGAAGAACGGGGCCTTGGCGTTGATCGCGACGGTCCGGTCGAACTCCTCCGGCGTCACCTCGCCGATGTGCCCCGGCAGACTGATCGCGGCGTTGTTGACGAGGACGTCCAGACCCGGTTCCGCCCCGATCCCGGCCAGCCCGGCGTCGAAGGACGCGAACAGCGCCTCGGCATCGCCCGGGACCCCCAGCTCCGCGGCGACCAGGAACGCCCGGCCGCCCTCGTCCTGGATGCTCCCGGCGGTCTCCTTCGCCGCCGTCTCGTTGCTTCGGTAATGGACGGCGACCAGCGCACCGTCGCGGGCGAGGCGCCGGGCGATGCCGCGGCCGATGCCCCGGCTGGATCCCGTCACCAGCGCGATCTTTCCGTGGAGATCACCCATGGTCGTTGTCGGCCTTCCGTAGTGCTCGTGGCGGCTCGTCGCCGCCGTGACCGGGGAGTGTGCTGTGCGGGCGGCCCGGCCGTCGTTCCGGAGTGTCATCTGCCCACTCGGATCACGAGCCGATCGGGCCCGGGGCGAGAGAGGGGGGCGCGCGGGTGCTCGCCCGGAGGAGGGGCGTCGGGTGGACCGACGGCGGCCGCTCGTCCGGTCACAGAAGCGGATCGAACGACGTCAGGTTCGAGGTGAAGACCGGCTCGCCGTCCTGGACCCCGGTGACCTGGACCATCGTCGTGCCCGGGACCGCCGACGCCCTCCGCCGCGCCTCGATCAGACAGGGCAGTCCGTGTTCCGCGTAGCGGTGGAACTCGGTGCCGAAGGCGTACGGGACGAAGCCGGTGCCCCCGGTCAGCGCACGGGCGGCCTGCTGCGCCGCGTCGAGCAGAGACAGGCCCGGCACATGGTCGTTCGTGGGGTTGACGACCGTGGGGTGGTCCGGAGCCACCCGCAGCAGCCATCGTCCCGGCCGTCCGGTGGGGGAGAGGAGCACGTCGCTCTCGTCGGCGCTGCCGGTCAACTCGGCCGGAACGGGGGCGGGGAGCGGGCCGGGGAGGCGGCGGGCCGTGATCCGTTCGCCGCGGATCCGGCGGTAGACGGCCGGTGCGGTCACGCTCACGTGGGAGTGCCCGGTCGCGACGATGCGGCCGCCGGTGCGGAAGGTCATGCCGAAGCGGCTGCCGGCCAGCGCACCGGCCCGCATTCGCGTCTGGCTGCACACGACATCGATGGTCACCGGTGTCGGGCCGCTCCCGGTGACGCGGTGTTCGGGGTCGGTGGTGTAGACGATGTCATTGAGGATGAAGTGATGGCCGAGAGGAACACTGAATTCCGTGTGGGATACCAGCAGCCCGGCCTGCCGGATTGTCTCGCCGGCGAGAATCGGGTGATGCCGGCCCCGGTTCGGGGTGAAGTAGGGGTGATTGTGCGGCCACTGGGCGATCACCGAGAAATGATCGTTTCCCAGCCGCCGCCAGGATGTGATCAAGATGTCTTCGCCCATGGGTCGATGGACGAATTCGTGGGGGACCGGGGCGGTCGCGTCCGACCCCCGCCGGTCGTCGGCCGGGGACTCCTGGACCTGCTGCGTCCAGCGTCGGTTCGTGGCTGGAACCGTGCGGCTGGCCTGCAACGTGTCGCTCATGACAGCCCCTATACGTCTCTATGGGAGAGCTCCGGACACGGTTAAGATACGTACCATCCGGTTTTCTTTTCAATGCCGGTGTGAAGGCGCGGGGGATTCGCCGATCTGGAGGAAACTTGAGCTCCGGCAATTTGCTGGGAAAGCTTGAGCCTTTGAGAGACGGGAGGCGATCTGTGGCACGTCAGGACCGCGCGATCAGGACGCGACGAGTGATCCTGGAAGTCGCCGCGGCGGTTTTCGACGAACAGGGTTTCGATCGCGCGACCATCGCCGAGATTCTCTCGCGGGCCGGCGTGACGAAGGGCGCCCTGTATTTCCACTTCCCCTCCAAGGAAGAGCTCGCGCTCGCCGTGTTGCACGAGCAGGTGCTCGACATCGCGGTCCGGCCCCAGCAGATCAAGCTGCAGGAGTTCGTGGACGCGGGGCAGATCCTGGCGTACCGCCTGCGGCACGACCCGATCCAGCGCGGTGCCGCCCGTCTCGCCATCGAGCAGGGCTCCAACCACCTCGACCGCAGGGAGTCGATGACGGCCTGGACCGGCTTCGTCGAAGGCATGCTGAAGGAGTCCAAGGCGCGGGGCGAGATCCTGGAGAGCGTCAACGTACGGGACGCCGCCGAGCTGTTCGTCGGCGCCTTCGCCGGCCTCCAGATGATGTCCAAGGCGTTCACCGACCAGAACGACGTCAGCCATCGGCTGACCGTCTTCTTCGAGCACACCCTGCCCACCATCGCCGTCCCGGCCGTCCTCACCAAGCTCAGGATCGACCCGGACCGGGGGGCCCGGCTCGACGCGGAACTCCGGGAGGGCGCGGTCCGGGAGGGCGGGGAGAGCGCCGCCGAGACAGGGGTGGCCTTCGAGGGCGCGGTGCCGTGACGAGGGCCCGTGGAACCCCTCGGTGCACCGGAGCGGCCGGACGGTAGATCCCTTCGTGCGTGGATACGCCGTTTCCGTCCCCGGCGCGGACGGGGTGAACGCGCTTCGGGCTTGACCCTCCCTTGATCCCTCGTCCGGCTGATTGTCAGTGGCGTGCGGTTCACTGGAAGCAGTGTCCGGAACGATGCTGCGGGAGGGGCGATGGGCGGGGCGGTGGGTCCGAAGGGATGGGCCGCGTACGAGAGTTGGCGCAGGTGGGGATCGGGTGCGGTGGGAGTGGTCGAGATCACCGCCCGAGGTTCGAGATCGGGGCGCATGGCCTGGAATAGGCCCCCGCACTGACACGTTCGTCATGCACGTATCAAGGGGTCATTCCTCCCCGCGCAGCGTGCGCCGCCGCGCACGGCGCCCCCCTCCGCTCACTCCTGCCCCCCTGGAGGCCGTACGCATGACCCGGACGATGACGGACCAACTCCCCGTGAGGACGACGGATTCCGCCGCCACGCCACCGCTGCCCCGGCCTCCCGAGGGCGGCCACCGCAGACCGCGCGCCGGCATCGTCCCCGTCCTCGCCTTCGCCGGCATCGTCGTCGCGGTGATGCAGACGCTGCTCGTGCCGGTCATCAAGGACCTGCCGACCCTCCTCGGCACCGCGCCCAGCAACGCCACCTGGGTCATGACCGCCACCCTCCTCGCCGGTGCCGTCGCCACCCCCATCATGGGCCGCCTCGGCGACCTCCACGGCAAGCGGCGGATGCTGCTGGCCAGCCTCGGCATCATGGTCGTCGGCTCGCTGATCTGCGGTTTCACCAGCCAGCTGATCGTCATGATCGTCGGTCGGGCGCTGCAGGGCTTCGCGATGGGCGCGATACCCCTCGGCATCGGTCTGATGCGCGACGCACTGCCCAGGGAGCGGCTCGGCTCGGCCATGGCCCTGATGAGCTCCTCGATAGGCGTCGGCGGCGGACTCGCGCTGCCCTTCGCCGCCCTGGTCGCCCAACACACCGACTGGCACGCGCTGTTCTTCACCTCCGCCGCGCTGGGGGTGCTGTCGATGCTGCTCACGCTGCTCGTCGTCCCGGAGAGCTCGGTGCGGGCGCCCGGCCGCTTCGACGTCGCAGGCGCCCTGGGGCTGTCCGCCGGCCTCGTCGCCCTGCTGCTGCCGATCACCAAGGGCAGCGACTGGGGCTGGGGATCGCCCCTCGTGCTCGGCCTGTTCGGGGCGGCGGCGGTGATCCTGGTGCTGTGGGGCCTGATGGAGCTGCGGATCGCCGACCCGCTGGTCGATCTGCGCACCAGCGCGCGGCGCGAGGTGCTGCTCACCAACCTCGCCTCCATCACGGTCGGGGTGGCGTTCTACGCCATCTCGCTGGTGCTGCCGCAGCTGCTCCAACTGCCCACGTCGACCGGGTACGGCCTCGGCCGGTCGATGGTGGTGGCCGGGCTCTGCGTGGCGCCGCTGGGGCTGACGATGATGTTCGTCGCGCCGGTGTACGCGCGGATCGCCGCTCGCCGCGGCCCCAAGACCTCGTTGCTGCTGGGCATGCTGGTCATCGGGATCGGCTACGGCGGCGGGCTCGGCCTGATGCAGGCCCCCTGGCAGACCGTCATCATCGCGGTGGTGGTCGGCGCCGGCATCGGCCTGGCGTACTCCTCGCTCCCGGCGCTGATCGTCGGCGCCGTCGACCCGTCCGAGACCGGCGCGGCCAACGGGCTGAACACCCTGATGCGGTCGATCGGCACCTCCGTGTCCAGCGCCGTGATCGGCATGGTGCTGGCCCATATGTCCGAGCCGCTGGGGCCGGTCGAGGTGCCTACGATGGCCGGGTTCCGGGTCTCGTTCCTGATCGCCACCGCCGCCGTCGCCCTCGGCGTGCTGGTGGCGGCCTTCCTGCCGTCCCAACGGAAGGCGCCCCCGGCGCGGGAGACAACGGCGGGACAGGAGCCGTCGGCGGCGCGGCACGCGCGAGGTGAGGGGCAGGGCGCCGCGGCCGACGGGACAACCGGTCAGGCCACCGCCACCGACGCCGCCATCCCGGCCCTGCCGGACGCCCCTGCCGCAGCGGGATTCCGCGGGCGGGTCGTGGACGCCGCCGGCGAACCGGTGCCGGGCGCCACGGTCACGCTGATCGACCGGCACGGCCGCCAGGCCGGTGTCACCACGGCCGCCGCCGACGGCGGCTACGCGCTCGCCGTCCCGGCCGCCGGCACCTACGTCCTCACCGGCGCCGCCCCCGGCCACACCCCGCGGGCCGTCTCGGCCACCTGCGCCGGTGCGGCCACGGTGGCCGAGGCGCGGCTCGTCCTGACGCCCGCCGGCAGCCGCCTGGCCGGCACCCTGCGCGGTGGCCCGGACGGGACGGCGCTGGCCGACGCGAGCGTCGTGGTCACCGACGCCCACGGCGACGTGGTGACCCGCACGACGACCGACGCCGACGGACGCTGGAAGACAGCCCGGCTGCCGGACGGCGACTTCACCCTCGTCCTCAGCGCTCCCGGGCACCAACCGGAGGCCCGTTCGGTCCAGTTGACCGGCGGGGGAGGGGCTGCGGGGCGGAGGGCCGAGGGACTGCACGAGGTGCGGTTGCGACCCACCGCCACCGTGCGCGGTACGGTCCGCGGTCCGGACGGCCGCCCGCTGGCCGAGGCCGCCGTGACCCTGCTGGAGGACGGAACGGTCACCGGCCACATGGTCACCGGACCGGACGGCGCCTATGCCTTCCCGGACTTGACGGGCCGTCAATACACCCTGTCGGTGGCCGGCTATCCGCCGCACGCGGCACCGATATCCCTGACGAGGGGCGCGGACGCACGACTGGATCTCGACCTGGCCCAGCCGGGCGGGGGCACGGGGCGCTGAGCGGCCCGCCCGACGCTCCGACACCGCGACACCCCTCATCCCCCCGACGCGCCACCCCGCTCCGTCAGCAACGGCCCGCGCGTCTCCGCCAGTTCCGACGGGAGGAGCGTGCTCGCGGTGTCGGCGTCGCCGGCGGCCACCGCGTCGACGAGGACGGCATGGCGGGCGTCGCCGTGGTGGGGATCGTCGTCGCGCAGGCCGAGCAGTGGAACGAGGACGATCAGCCCCTGGCGCAGGGCAGGGGCGAACTGGCCGAAAAGGTCGGTCAGTACGGGATTGTGAGCGGCGTCCACCAGCGCCGTGCGCAGGGCGATGTCCGCGTCGACGAAGGCCGCGTCGTCGGCGCCGTCCGCCGCCGCTCCAGGGCCGCGCGCCCCGGCACCCCTGCGCCGGCGACCTGGTCCACACCGCGTTCTCCGGCACCCACCAGGACGCCATCAGCAAGGGCCTCGCCCATCACGCCCGGCGCGCGGCCGAGTTGGGCGTCCCCGAGACCGAGGCGCCCTGGGACGTGCCGTACCTGCCCGTCGACCCGGCCGACCTCGGCCGCGGCTACGAGGCGGTCATCCGCGTCAACAGCCAGTCCGGCAAGGGCGGGATCGCCCACCTCCTGCAGACCCACCGCGGCCTGGACCTGCCCGCCGGCCTGCGGCCGGACTTCTCCCGCACCGTGCCGCGCGCGACCGACGACAGCGGGCAGGAGCTCACCCCGAAGGAGCTGTGGGAGTCGTTCCGCGCCAGCTATCTCGACCCGGGCGCGGACGGTCCGCTGACCCTCGGTGCCCGGAGCATCGGCGAGCCGTCACCGGGCGAGCACCTGGTCCGCTGCGGACTGGGCGCGGAGGAGAGCCTGCGGACGTACGAGGGGCGGGCAACGGCCCGCTGGCCGCGTTCGCCGACGCCCTGGCAGCGGCCGGCCACCGGGTGGACATCACCGCCTACGCCGAACACGCCACCGCCACCGGGCCGGACAGCGCAGCCGTCGCCTACGTCCGCTGCCGGATCGGCCGGGACACCTACTGGGGCGCGGGCCAGGACACCTCCGTGCGGACCGCGTCGGTGCGGGCCGTGCCGGCGGCGGTCAACCGGGCGGCGCGGCGGTGGCGCCCCCGGATCCGCCCGGCCGCCCGCCGCTCCGCAGCACCGGCGGGCGGCCGGGCAACCCCACCGCACAACGGCCGAAAATCGCCGCTGGCGTGCAACCACTGGGTCAACAGAAGCGTCTCCGTTACGCCCGATGGTGGGATTTCGGTCGAGTGCGGGCCCCCGATCCGACCCCGGAGCGCAACGGCTTCCCCTGCATCGACGCCCGGGGAACGGCCCTGCGCACGTACCAGGGGCATGGGCCCGGGGCCTGGGACATCCGGGGCGGAAGCAGCCTTCCGGGGCCGGTGGGCAGGACGGCTGAAACGGCCGAACCTCGTAGTGCCGCGTCCGCAACCGCGGAGATTTCTGCGAGCCTGGGCGGCACACCGGAGTTCCGGCTGGTCACACAGGCCGCCGGGGCAGCGTCGCACCGGGCGCGCGGCCTCGTTAGCGGGGTGTTAGTGCCTCGTTAGCGGACCGGCAGTGCCCGGGAGCACGCTGGAAGAGCAACGGACGGACCGTACGCACCCACCTATACGAGGGTACCCACCTACCAGACGAGGGGGACTCATGTCGCTCACCACCAAGACCCTCGGCCGCGGCCGCCGGGTCGCCGCCGGATCGCTCATCGCCGTCACGGCGCTGACGCTCTCCGCCTGCCAGAACGGCACGGACAGCGCCTCGTCGTCCCACTCCTCGTCGGCCGCCGCGCCCGCCACCTCCGGCGCCAACGGCGCGCCGTCGAACGGTGGCGGCGGCCCGCAGTCGGCGGGGAACGCCCCGCGGCCGTCCGGCGTCGCCAAGCCCTCCGCCGGCCGTTCCGGCGTGCCCAACGCCAGTCAGGCCAACCCCTCGACCATGACCGCCTCGGACCGCTGCACCGCGGACAACATGTCGCTGCGCCTGGGCCGCACCGACATCGGCGCGGGCAACATCCGGGTGCCGCTGGTCTTCACCAACAAGGGCAAGAAGGCGTGCTCGCTGCGCGGCTTCCCCGGTGTCTCGCTGATCCAGCGCGACGGCTCGGCGGTCGGCACGCCCGCCTCCCGCGAGGGCGCGGGCGGCGGCAGCGTGCGGCTGCAGCCCGGACAGAGCGCGCACGCCGTGCTGCACACCGTCAACGAGGGCGTCTCCGACATCCCGTGCTGGAAGAACTCGCAGATCGTCTTCGTCTACCCGCCCGGCTCCAAGGAGTCGATGACCACCAACAGCGGCGGGCTGCGGGTGTGCGGCGGCACCTTCACCGTCACCACCGTGGAGACCGGGGTGCCGTCCTGACGGCAGACCCTCCTCCGGCCAAGGGGCCGTTCCGGTGCTGGTGCGTCACCGGAACGGCCCCGGTCGGCTCTCCCCGCCTCCCCGGCGGTGTTACGAAGGTGGACGGACGCCCTGCCGAACGCCTCGGCTGCCCACCTCCCCGAGGAGGCCCCACCCCATGGATGCCGCACCCGCCACCGCGACCGGGGGCTCGTCGTCGCCCGCCGCGAAGGACGAAGAGCCCCCGATCCACGTCCTCTGGATCAATGCCGGTCTGAGCTGCGACGGCGACTCGGTGGCGCTGACCGCAGCGACCCAGCCGAGCATCGAGGAGATCGCGCTCAGCGTGCTCCCGGGCCTGCCCAAGGTCCAGGTCCACTGGCCGCTCATCGACTTCGAATGCGGCCCGGTGCAGGGTGCCGACACCTTCATCGAGTGGTTCTTCAAGGGCGAACGCGGCGAGATCGACCCGTTCGTGCTGGTCGTCGAGGGGTCCGTCCCCAACGAGGCGATCAAGCCCGAGGGTTACTGGTGCGGCTTCGGCGACGACCCGGCCACCGGGCAGCCGATCACCACCAGCGAGTGGATCGACCGGCTGGCGCCCAAGGCACTGGCCGTCGTCGCCATCGGCACCTGTGCCACCTACGGAGGCATCCACGCCATGGCCGGCAACCCCACCGGTGCCATGGGCGTGCCCGACTACCTGGGCTGGGACTGGAAGTCCAAGGCGGGCATCCCGATCGTGTGCGTCCCGGGCTGCCCGATCAAGCCGGACAACTTCGCCGAGACGCTGGTCTATCTGCTCTACCAGGCGGCCGGCGCGGCCCCGATGATCCCGCTGGACGAGCAGCTGCGGCCCACCTGGCTCTTCGGCGAGACCGTGCACGAGGGCTGCGACCGGGCCGGCTACTTCGAACAGGGCGAGTTCGCCACCGCTTACGACTCGCCCACGTGTCTGGTGAAGGTCGGTTGCTGGGGTCCCGTGGTCAAATGCAATGTGCCCAAGCGGGGCTGGATGGACGGCATCGGCGGCTGTCCGAACGTCGGCGGGATCTGCATCGCCTGCACCATGCCCGGCTTCCCCGACAAGTTCATGCCGTTCATGGACGAGCCGCCGGGCGCCAAGCTCTCCAGCACCGCCAGTTCCGCGTACGGCACCGTCGTCCGCCGACTGCGCGACATCACGGCCCGCACCGTCGACCACGAACCCCGGTGGCGGCACCGCGGCGAGAAGCTGACCACCGGCTACCGCCGCCCCTGGTGACCGCCCCGCTCCCTGACGCACCGTCAGATCTCCTCTCCGGCACGCGAAGAAGGGCACGGCACAGACAATGGCAGCGAAGACCAAGACGGCCGGGGGCGGCAACGGTCTGACGGAGATGTCCTGGGACCCGATCACCCGGATCGTGGGCAGTCTGGGCATCCACACCAAGATCGACTTCAAGCAGAAGCGGGTCGCCGAGTGCTACAGCACCTCGTCCGTCTTCCGCGGCTACAGCGTCTTCATGCGCGGCAAGGACCCGCGCGACGCCCACTTCATCACCAGTCGGATCTGCGGTATCTGCGGCGACAACCACGCCACCTGCTCCGTCTACACCCAGAACATGGCCTACGGGGTGAAGCCCCCGCACCTCGGCGAGTGGATCATCAACCTCGGCGAGTCCGCGGAGTACATGTTCGACCACAACATCTTCCAGGAGAACCTGGTCGGGGTCGACTACTGCGAGAAGATGGTCCGCGAGACCAACCCGGGCGTCTGGGAACTGGCGCAGCGCACCGAGGCCCCGCACGCCGGCGAGCACGGCTACCGCACCATCGCCGACATCATGACCTCCCTCAACCCCATCGAGGGCGAGTTCTACCGCGAGGCGCTCCAGGTCAGCCGCTACACCCGGGAGATGTTCTGTCTCATGGAGGGCCGCCATGTGCACCCCTCCACGCTCTACCCGGGCGGCGTCGGCACCGTCGCCAGCGTCCAGCTCTTCACCGACTACCTGAGCCGGCTGATGCGCTACGTGGAGTTCATGAAGCGCGTGGTGCCGCTCCACGACGACCTCTTCGACTTCTTCTACGAGGCGCTGCCCGGATACGAGGAGGTCGGCCGACGGCGGGTGCTGCTCGGCTGCTGGGGCGCCCTCAACGACCCCGAGCACTGCGACTTCACCTACCGCAACATGACGGACTGGGGCCGGCGGATGTTCGTCACCCCGGGCGTCATCGTCGACGGCAAGCTCGTCACCAACGACCTCACCGAGATCAACCTCGGCATCCGCATCCTGCTCGGCAGCTCCTACTACCAGGACTGGGAGGGCCAGGAGAAGTTCGTCACCCACGACCCGCTCGGCAACCCCGTCGACGCCCGCCACCCCTGGAACCAGCACACCATCCCCGCCCCGCAGAAGCGGGACTTCGACGACAAGTACAGCTGGGTGATGTCGCCGCGCTGGTTCGACGGCAAGGAGCACCTGGCCCTGGACACCGGCGGCGGGCCGATCGCCCGCCTGTGGTCCACCGCCCTCTCCGGCCTCGTGGACACCCCCTACGTCAAGGCCACCGGCAACAGCGTCGTCATCGACCTGCCGCGCAGCATGACCCGGCCCGAGGCCCGCTTCGAGTGGAAGATCCCGAAGTGGAGCAACGCCCTGGAACGCAACCGCGCCCGCACCTACTTCCAGGCGTACGCGGCGGCCATGGCGTTGCACTTCGCCGAGCAGGGACTGGAGGAGGTCCGCGCCGGACGCACCCAGACCTGGGAGAAGTTCGAGGTGCCCGACGAGTCCATCGGCTGCGGCTTCACCGAGGCGGTGCGCGGCGTCCTCTCGCACCACATGGTCATCCGCGACGGGAAGATCGCCAACTACCACCCGTACCCGCCGACCCCGTGGAACGCCAGCACCCGCGACTCCTACGGCACCCCCGGCCCCTACGAGGACGCCGTCCAGAACACCCCGATCTTCGAGGAGAACACCCCGGAGAACTTCAAGGGCATCGACATCATGCGGGCGGTGCGCAGCTTCGACCCGTGCCTGCCCTGCGGCGTCCACATGTACGGCGGCGGCCGGACCCTGAAAACCCTGCACGTCCCCACCGGGCTGAGCGGGCTGGCCGGATGACCGCCCCGGCCACCGCCCCCGACGCCGAGCTGACCGGCCGCCGGGTCGAGGAACTGCTGGCCCGGCTCACCGAGCACGGCGACGCCGCGACCGCCGCGGCCGCCGAGGAACTCGTCCGGGTCCTGATGGACTTCTACGGCGCGGGACTGACCCGCATCATGCACCTGGTCGAACGGCGCACCGGTGCCGACGGGCCGCGCCCGGCACTGCTGGGCGACCCGCTGGTCGGCAGCCTGCTGGTGCTGCACGACCTGCACCCGGAGGACGCCGCCACCCGCATCGGCCGGGCCCTGGCGAGCGTCCGGGCCCAGGACGCGGTCGAGATCGCGGAGTTCGCGCCGGAGACCGGGGCGCTGCGGCTGCGGGAGACCGGGTCCGGGGGCTGTTGCGGCGGCGGTGCCACCGACCGGCCCGCCGTCGAGGGTGCGCTGTCGTGCTTCGTACCGGAGGTGACCTCGGTCGAGTGGGAGGCGTACCGCGCCGCGCCGGCGCCGCCGCTGCTGCAGATCGCCCGCCGCCCGCCGACCGCCGCCACGGCCCCGTGAGCGCCCGGCCGACCGCCGCCCACCGCGGCCTGCGCCGCTTCCGGGCCCCCGCGCCCCCGCCGCCCGAACGCTGCGAACTGTGCGGTACCGAACTCGTCGGCCGGCACCGGCACCTGGTCGACACCAGGAACCGCGGCCTGGCCTGCGCCTGCCCGCCCTGCGCGCTGCTCTTCGAGCGGCCCGGTGCCGGCGCCGGACAGTTCCGCACCGTCCCCGACCGCTGTCTGACCGACCCCGGCCACCGCCTCGACGAAGCGATCTGGGACCGGCTGCGGATCCCCGTCGGCGTCGCCTTCCTGCTGGACAACTCCGCGCTCGGCCGGGTGGTGGCGCTCTACCCCAGCCCGGCCGGCGCCACCGAGAGCGAACTCGACCCGGCCGCCTGGCAGTCCGTCCGCGACGCCACCCGCCTGGCCGGGCTGCTCGCCCCCGACGTCGAGGCCCTGCTGCTGCACCGCGACGACGGCCGCACCGACTGCCACCTCATCCCGGTCGACCTCGCCTACGAACTCACCGGCCGGCTGCGGCTGTTGTGGCGCGGCTTCGACGGCGGCGCCGAAGCGCGCGCCGCCCTCGCGGACTTCTTCACCGAGATCGCCCGCCGCGCCCGGGAACCCCGGGAGGAGGCCCACCGTCCGTGACCGAGCTGTCCTTCGTCTGCACCGGCGTCCGCGCCGACCGCTACGCCGCCGCCCCCACCCTCCTGTTCCGCCTGCGGATCACCGCCGCGGCACAGACCCGGGTGCACGCCCTGGCCCTCCGCTGCCAACTGCGCATCGAACCGGCCCGGCGCGACTACGACCCCGAGGAGGCCGCCGCACTGGCCGACCTCTTCGGCGCCCGGTCCCGCTGGGGCAGCACCCTCAAACCCCTGCAGTTCGCCCAGGTCTCCCTCGTCGTCCCCGGCTTCACCGGCGAGACCGAGGTGGACCTGCCGGTGCCGTGCAGCTACGACCTGGAGGTGGCCGCCGGCCGCTACCTCCACGCGCTGCGCGACGGCGAGGTGCCGCTGCTGCTGCTCTTCTCCGGCACCGTCTTCGCCGGCCCGGGCGGCTTCCAGGTCTTCCCGGTGCCCTGGCACAAGGAGGCCGAGTGCCGGCTCCCGACCGCCGTGTGGCGGGAGATGACCGACACCCACTTCCCCGGCTGCGGCTGGCTGAGGCTCCCGCGGGAGACCCTGGACGCCCTGCTGGCGTTCCGCTCCCGGCACGCCCTGCCGTCCTGGGAGGCCACCGTCCGGGCGCTGCTGACCGCCGCGGACGGCGCCGGACCCGCCACCCGGGGCTTCCCCGCCGTCGCCCGCCCCACCACCGAGAGGACCGCACCGTGACGACGCCCGCGCCCACCGACACCCTGACGGAACGGTTCGCCGCCGCCCGGCAGGTCGCGGACGCCGTGCTCTTCGAGGGCTATGTCCTCTACCCCTACCGGGCCTCGGCCGCCAAGAACCGGCTGCGCTGGCAGTTCGGCGTCCTCGTCCCGCCCCGCTGGGGCGCCGACCGCGCCGAGCACTCCCACCAGCGCACCGAATGCCTCATGGAGCCCCGCTCCGGCGCCCGGCTCACCGCCGAACTGCGGTTCCTGCGCACCCAGCGCCGGACCGTCCAACGCCTCGGCCCCGACGGGGAGTTCACGAACGCAGCGGAACTGGAACTGCCCGACCGGGTGCTGGTCCCCTGGGACGAGGGCACCGAGGAGCGCTGCCCGGTCGACGTCCCCGTGGCCGAGCTCGCGGGTGACGGCGTCACCGTCCCGTTCACCCGGCCCGCCGGCGAGGAGACCGAACCGGTGCACGACGCGGACGGGCGGCCGGTGGGCCGGCTGGTGCGCCGCCGCGAGGAGATCAACGGCGTGCTCCGGCTGACCGCGCGGGAGATCGACGGCCCGTACGCGGTGCTCAAACTGACCGCGACGGTGGAGAACACCAGCACCTGGCCCCCGGACCCGGCGGCCGCCGACCGGGACGCGGCCCTGCCCCGCTCACTGGTCGCCGCCCACCTCCTCCTCGGCCTGAGCGCCGGCCGCTTCCTGTCCCCGACCGACCCGCCCGAATGGGCCCGGGGCGCGGTCGCCGACTGCGCCAACGAGCACACCTGGCCGGTGCTGGCCGGCCCGCCCGGCAGCGCCGACGTGATGCTGTCCGCCCCGATCATCCTGGAGGACCACCCCGCCGTCGCCCCGGAGAGCCCCGGCGCCCTCTACGACGCCCTGGAGATCGACGAGATCCTCGCCCTGCGCACCGCCACTCTCACCGACCGGGAGAAACGCGAGGCCCGCGGCACCGACCCGCGGGCCGCGGAGGTGATCGACCTCGCCGACGGGATGCCGCCCGAAGTCCTGGAGCGGCTGCACGGCGCCGTACGGGCCCTGCGCGAGGTCACCGGCCCGGACCCGGCACCGGCCCGCCCGGACACCCCCTGGTGGGACCCGGGCGGCGACCGCGACGTGGACCCGCTGACCGACCGGATCACCCTCGACGGCCGCTCGGTCGGCGCCGGCAGCCGGGTGGCCCTCCGCCCCGGCCGCCGCCGCACCGACGCCCAGGACCTCTTCCTGCACGGACGCACCGCCGTGGTCGAGGCCGTGCTGCACGACGTCGACGGCGGGGTGCACCTCGCCGTCACCGTCGAGGGCGACCCGGGCGCCGACATCCGGCGCGAACAGGGCCGCTTCCTCTACTTCCAACCCGACGAACTCGCGCCCCTGGAGGACGAGTGAGCAGCCAGCCGTCCGGCCGCACTGTGTCCCTCCCGCCCGGCCCCGCAGTGTCTCTCCCACCCGGCCCCGCAGTGTCTCTCCCACCCGGCCCCACCCTGATTGCCGGCGTCGGCAACGTCTTCCTCGGTGACGACGGCTTCGGCGTCGAGACCGTTCGCGTGCTCGGGGAGCACCCCCTGCCCGACGGCGTGGAACTGGTCGACGCCGGCGTCCGCGGCGTCCACCTCGCCCACCGGATGCTGGACGGCTATGCGGCGGTGCTGCTGGTGGACGCCGCGGCGCGCGGCGGCGAGCCCGGCTCGCTCTACCTCCTCGACGCCACCGACCCCGCCGACGCCGCCGCCCGCCCCGGCAGCACGCCGATCGACGCCCACCACATGACCCCGGACGCCGTCCTGGCGCTGCTGGACACGCTCAGCGCCGGCACCGGAGCCCACCGCCCGGAACGCGTCCTGGTCGTCGGCTGCGAACCCGCCGACACCACCGAGGGCATGGGCCTGAGCGCACCCGTCGCCGCCGCCGTCGACGAGGCCGTCCGGCTCGTGCTGCGGCTGGTCGGCGCGGACGAACCCGAGCCGGCCGCCGCCGGCCCGCCCCCCGCCACCAGTGAGAGGAATGCGACACCATGCTGAAGTTCGTCCTCGGCGGCGCCCTGGCCGCCGCCCTCGCCCTCGCCCTGCGCAACCTGCCCGACCTCAAGCGCTATCTGCGGATGCGTTCCATGTGACGCGCCGCCCCACGGGCGGCCAAGGGCGGCGGGCGCGCTGCACCGAACGGTGTACGCCGCCGCGCCGCCCCGGCGAGGCACCCCGGACGCCCCGGTGCCGCGCCGTCTAATGAAGCCAGCGGCAACCGGTCGTCACACCCGAGAGAGACGGACCGATGCACGAGATGTCCATCGCGCTGGCGGTCGTCGACCAGGTGGAGAGCGCGGTCCGGCCGGCCGGCGCGACCGCGGTCCGCAGCGTCCGCCTGGAGATCGGCGAACTGGCCGGCGTGGTCCCCGACGCCCTGGCCTTCTCCTTCCAACTCGCCTGCGAGGGAACGGTGCTGGCCGGTGCCGAGCTGCTCACCGAACCCATCCAGGCCCGCGCCCGCTGTGGATCCTGCGACGACACCTGGCCGACCGGCATGCCGCCGTGCCTGAGCTGCCCCGGGTGCGGCGGGGCGGGCGTCGAGCTGCTCTCCGGCCGCGAACTGCGGATCGCTGACGTCAGCTGGCACGACGACGCCCCGGTACCCACACCGACGCACGAGGAGCGCTGATCCCATGTGCCGTGTTCTTGACCTGCAGCAGGCGGTGCTCGCCAAGAACGACGCCTGCGCCCACACCCTGCGCGAGGAGCTGGCGGCCCGCGGCACCGCGGTCGTCAACCTGCTCTCCAGCCCCGGCAGCGGCAAGACCGCCCTGCTGGAACGGGAGTTGACACTGGCACGGGAGCGCGGAGTGCCGGTCGCGGCGCTCACCGCCGACCTGGCCACCGAGAACGACGCGGTGCGGCTGGGCCGCTCCGGAGTCCCCGTCAAACAGGTGCTCACCGACGGGCTGTGCCACCTGGAGGCCGAGATGCTCGGCGGGCACCTGGACGGCTGGCTCCCCACCGACACCCGGCTGCTGTTCGTCGAGAACGTCGGGAACCTCGTCTGCCCGGCCTCCTACGACCTGGGGGAGACCCTGCGGGTGGTGCTCGCCTCGGTGACCGAAGGCGAGGACAAACCGCTGAAGTACCCCACCGCGTTCGGACTGGCCCACCTGGTCCTGATCACCAAGTCCGACATCGCCGCGGCGGTGGACTTCGACGAGGCGGCGTTCCGCGGCAACGTGGAACGGGTCAACCCCGGCGCCGAGGTCGTCCGCACTTCGGTCCGCGGCCGCGAGGGCATCGGCGCGCTGCTGGACCGGGCGCTGGCGGCCCGGGAGAGCGGGCCGGCCCACATCCCGGTGATGACCCGTCAGTCGCACCACGTCCACGACGGCCCGGCGCACCGGGCCGGCGACCGCGGCACGGTGGGGTCGAGCCGCTCATGACCGGCGGGCAGCCCGGTGCCGGCGCCGCTGCGCACGCCGACGAGGCGCCGACCGCCGCCGCGGTGGGCACCGACCGCCGTGCAACGGCCCCCGGGCCGGACGGCGTCCGCCGCCGGATCACCGTCCGCGGCATCGTCCAGGGCGTGGGCTTCCGCCCGTTCGTCCACGGCCTCGCCACGGAGTCGGGCCTGTCCGGCCATGTCAGCAACACCGGCGAGGGCGTGGTCACCGAGGTCGAGGGGCCGCCCGCGGCGCTGCGCCGCTTCGAGACGCGGCTGAGTGCCGAGGCGCCGCCGCTGGCGGTCGTGGAGACGGTGGACGGCGAGGACATCCCGGTCGCCGGCGGCACCGGCTTCACCATCCTGCCCTCCCGCACCGGCGGCCCCGCCCGTACCCTGGTCGCCCCGGACGCCGCCACCTGCGACGCCTGCCTGGCCGAGCTGACCGACCCCGCGGACCGCCGCCACCGCCACCCCTTCGTCACCTGCACGCACTGCGGACCGCGCTTCACCATCGTCCGCGCACTGCCCTACGACCGCGCGCAGACCACCATGGCCGGCTTCCCGATGTGCCGGCGCTGCGCGGCCGAGTACGCCGACCCGGCCGACCGGCGGTTCCACACCCAGCCCGTCGCCTGCCACGACTGCGGGCCCCGGCTGAGCCTGCTGGCCCACCACCCGGACGCGCCCGGCGGTCCGCCGCGTCCGGTGCCCGGCGACCCGGTGGACGGCGCCCGACGGCTGCTCGCCGCGGGCGCGGTCGTCGCCGTCAAGGGGCTCGGCGGCTACCACCTGGTGTGCGACGCCGGCGACGACCGCGCGGTCGCCGAACTGCGCCGCCGCAAGGCCCGCGGCGACCGGCCTTTCGCCCTGATGGCCCGTCGACTGGACGACGTGGCGGGGCTGGTGGAGCTCGGCCCGGCGGAGCGGGCGCTGCTCACCGGGCCGGTGCGGCCGATCGTGCTGTTGCGCCGGCGGCCCGGTGGACCCGGGCCCGGGGCACCCACCGTCTCCGAGGCCGTCGCCCCCGGCTGCCCCGACCTGGGGATGATGCTGCCCTACACCCCGGTGCACCACCTGCTGCTCGGCCTGCCCGGCGACCCCGAGGGGCCCCGGCTGCTGGTGATGACCAGCGGCAACGTGTCCGGCGAACCGCTCGTCACCGACGACGCGGACGCCCTTACGCGCCTGGCGCGCCTGGCGGACGCCTGGCTCGCCCACGACCGGGCGATCGAGGTCCCCTGCGACGACTCGGTGGTCCGGGTCAGCGACGGCGAACCGCTGTACGTGCGGCGCTCGCGCGGCTGCGCCCCCTACCCGGTGCCGCTGCCGGTGCCGGTGCGGCCCGCGCTGGCCACCGGCGGCGACCTGAAGACCGTGCTGTGCCTGGGGGAGGGGCGCCGGGCCTGGCTGTCGGCGCACATCGGCGACATGGACGACCTGGCCACCCAGCTGGCGTTCGAGCGGGCCGGCGGGCATCTGGAGACCATCACCGGGGTCCGGCCGCGGCTGCTCGCCACCGACCGGCACCCCGGCTACCGCACCGGCCAGTGGGCCCGCCGGCACACCCGCGGCCGGCCGCTGGTCCGGGTCCAGCACCACCACGCGCATATCGCCGCCGCCATGGCCGAACACGGCTTGGACGGCCGGCAGCCGGTGATCGGCGTCGCCTTCGACGGCACCGGCTACGGCGACGACGGCGCCATCTGGGGCGGCGAGGTCCTCCTCGCCGACTACGCCGGCTACCGCCGCTTCGCCCACCTCGGCTACGTCCCGCTGCCCGGTGGCGACACCTCCGTCCGCCGCCCCTACCGGATGGCCCTGGCCCACCTGCACGCCGCGGGCCTTCCCTGGACCCCCGAGCTGCCTCCGGTCGCCGCCTGCCCGCCCGACGAACTCCGGCTGCTGGCACGGCAGTTGGACCGCGATCTCAACTGCGCACCGACCTCCAGCATGGGTCGGCTCTTCGACGCGGTCTCCTCGCTCGCCGGGATCTGCCACCACGCCGGCTACGAGGCCCAGGCCGCCGCCGCACTGGAGGCCGCCGCCCGCGCCGCCGGCGCCGGCCACGGGCCCGGCTACGCCTTCGGGCTGCGCACCGACGCCCCGGCCGCCGGCGGCGCGCTGGTCGCCGACCCCGCACCCGTGCTGGCCGCGGCGGTCGAGGACGTCCGCGCCGGCGCCCGCCCGGAACGGGTCGCGACCCGCTTCCACACCGCGGTCGCCGGGCTGGTGCGGCGGGTGTGCGGACTGGCCCGGGAGCGCACCGGCCTGTCCACCGTCGCGCTGACCGGCGGGGTCTTCGTCAACACCCTGCTGGCCGAGGCCGCCGCCCGGACGCTGCGCGAGGACGGCTTCACCGTGCTGCGGCACCGCCTGGTCCCGCCCAACGACGGCGGACTGGCCCTCGGTCAGCTGCTGGTCGCGGCGCGGCGGCGCGGCGCCTGACCCCCGTGCCCATCCGCATCCACATCCGTATGCATCCGTAGCCGTACGACGAGGAGGAGCCATGTGCCTGGCGGTGCCCGGCAAAGTGATGGAGATCGAGGAACGGGACGGCACCCGGATGGCCACCGTCGACTTCGGCGGGGTGGTCAAGGAGGTGTGCCTGGAATATCTGCCGGACCTCGCGGTCGGCGAGTACGCGATCGTCCACGTGGGCTTCGCGCTGCAGCGGCTCGACGAGGAGTCGGCCCGCCGGACCCTGGCCCTCTTCGAGGAACTCGGGCTGCTCCAGGAGGAGTTCGGCGACCCGTGGGAAGCGGCCGCCGACCAGGATCGACCGCAGGCACAGGAGGCCCGGCAGTGAAGTACCTCGAGGAGTTCCAGAACCCGGAGCTGGCCCGCCGGCTGCTGGACGACATCCGCGCCACGGTGACCCGGCCGTGGGCGCTGATGGAGGTCTGCGGCGGCCAGACGCACAGCATCATCCGGCACGGCATCGACCAACTCCTGCCCGAAGAGGTCGAGTTGATCCACGGTCCGGGCTGCCCGGTGTGCGTCACGCCGCTGGCGGTCATCGACCAGGCGCTGGAGATCGCCTCCCGCCCGGAGGTGATCTTCTGCTCGTTCGGCGACATGCTGCGGGTCCCCGGAACCGACCGTGACCTGTTCCGGGTGCGCGGCGAGGGCGGCGACGTCCGGGTGGTCTACTCCCCGCTGGACGCGCTGAAGATCGCCCAGCAGAACCCGGACCGCGAGGTGGTGTTCTTCGGCATCGGCTTCGAGACCACCGCCCCGCCGAACGCCATGACGGTCCATCAGGCGCGCAGGCTGGGCATCCGCAACTTCAGCATGCTGGTCTCGCACGTCCGGGTACCGCCCGCGATCGAGGCGATCATGACCTCGCCGAGCTGCCGGGTCCAGGCGTTCCTGGCCGCCGGCCACGTGTGCAGCGTGATGGGCCTCGACGAGTACCCGGCGCTGGCCGACCGCTTCGGGGTGCCGATCGTCGTCACCGGCTTCGAACCGCTGGACATCCTGGAGGGCATCCGCCGCGCCGTCCGCCAGCTGGAGCGCGGCGAGCACACCGTCGACAACGCCTACCCGCGCGCCGTCCGCGCCGCCGGCAACCCCGCCGCCCGGGCCATGCTGGCCGACGTCTTCGAGGTCGCCGACCGGGCCTGGCGGGGCATCGGCACCATCCCCGCCAGCGGCTGGCGGCTCTCCGACCGCTACCGCGACCACGACGCCGAACACCGCTTCTCGGTCGAGGGCATCGCCACCCGCGAACCCGCCGCCTGCCGCAGCGGCGAGGTCCTGCAGGGGCTGATCAAGCCCCACGAGTGCGAGGCGTTCGGCACCACCTGCACCCCGCGCACCCCGCTCGGCGCCACCATGGTCTCCACCGAGGGCGCCTGCGCCGCCTACTACCTGTACCGCCGGCTCGGCAACGCGCCGACCCCCTTGGAGGCGACCCCCGTTGTCTGACACCACCTCCCCGACCCCCACCACCGCACAGGGCCCCCGTGGCCTGCCCACCGTCGACATCTCCGGCTGGACCTGCCCCGCCCCGCTGCGCGAGACCCCCCGCGTCGTGATGGGCCACGGCGGGGGCGGGGTGCTCTCCGCCGAACTCGTCCAGCAGATCTTCGTGCCGGCCTTCGGCGGCGAACTCCTCGCCCAGCTCGGCGACTCCGCGGTCTTCTCGCTCGGCGGGCAGCGCCTGGCGTTCTCCACCGACTCCTACGTCGTCCGGCCGCTGTTCTTCCCCGGCGGCAGCATCGGCGACCTCGCCGTCAACGGCACGGTCAACGACCTCGCCATGAGCGGCGCCCGGGCCGCCTACCTCTCCTGCGGCTTCATCCTGGAGGAGGGCGTGGAGATGCCGGTGGTCGCCGGGGTCGCCGACGCGATGGGCGCCGCCGCCCGGGCCGCCGGAGTGGAGGTGGCCACCGGCGACACCAAGGTCGTCGAGGCCGGCCGCGGCGACGGCGTCTACCTCAACACCGCCGGCATCGGCGTGATCCCGCCCGGCGTCGATCTGCGGCCGCAGCGGGTGGTGCCCGGCGACGTGGTGATCGTCAGCGGCGACATCGGTGTGCACGGCGTGGCCATCATGAGCGTCCGCGAGGGCCTGGAGTTCGGCGTGGAGATCGAGAGCGACTGCGCGGCGCTGGGCGGCCTCGTCCAGACGATGCTCGCGGTCACCCCCGACCTGCACGTGCTGCGCGACCCCACCCGCGGCGGGCTGGCCGCCGCGCTCAACGAGATCGCCACCGCCTCCGCCACCGGCGTGGTCGTCGACGAGCGCGCCGTGCCCGTCCCCCCGGTCGTCGCCAACGCCTGCGCGATCCTCGGCCTCGACCCGATGTACGTCGCCAACGAGGGCAAGCTGGTGGCGTTCGTCCCCCGCGAGCACGCCGACGCCGTGCTGCACGCGATGCGCGCGCACCCGCTGGGCGCCGGGGCCGCGGTGATCGGCGAGGCGGTCGCCGCCCACCCCGGCATGGTGGTGGCCCGCACCACGCTCGGCGGTACGCGGGTGGTCGATCTGCCGATGGGCGAGCAGCTGCCCCGCATCTGCTGAGCCGGCCGCCGGGGCCCGGGCGCGCGGCCGCCGCCGACCGGTGGCGTCCGGACCCCTGACCTCTCGGCCCGGCGCCGCTACGGTGCGCACATGAGTCGCTTGACGATCGCGGTGCACCATGTGCGGGCGGCGCTGGGCGGGGCGCGGCGGCTGGGCATCGACACCGTGCCGCTGCTCCAGGGTGCGGGGATCCCGCCGCTGCTGCTCGCCGACGACCGGGCCCGGGTCACCGGGGAGCAGTTCGCCCGCCTGATCCGGGCCCTGCACCGGGCCACCGACGACGAGTTCCTGGGCCTGGGCCCGACCCCGAGCCGCCGCGGCACCTTCGCCATGATGTGCCAGACCTGCCTGGGCTGCCCGGACCTCGGCGCCGCCCTGGACCGTGCCACGCGCTTCTACCGGCTCTTCCCCGGCGGCCCCGACCTGGCCGTGACGGCCGCCCCGGACGACGGGCTCGCCGTTCTCACCGTCCGCAGCGAGCTGCACCGGCACGACGAGGCCGCCTTCGTCGCCGCCTGTCTGCTGCTCATCTGGCACCGGCTCGCCGGCTGGCTGATCGGCCGCCGGATCCCGCTGCACTGGGTGCGGTTCGCCCACCCGGCCCCCGCGCACGCCGACGAGTACCCCGCCCTGTTCGGCTGCCCGGTCCGCTTCGGCGCCCCGCACACCGCGGCCGGCTGGGACGCCCACTGGCTCACCGCGCCCGTCGTCCGGGACCAGCCCGCGCTGGCCGCGCTGTTACGACACGCCCCCGCCGACCTGCTGGCCCGCCGCGACTACGGCACCACCGTCGCCGAGCAGGTGCGCCGCGCCCTCGCCCAGGCGCTGCGGGCCCCGGCGCCGGCCCGGCTGCCGGAAGCCGCCGAGATCGCCGCCCGGCTGGCGGTCAGCCCGGCCACCCTGCGGCGCCGGCTGCGCGCCGAGGGCACCTCGTACCAGCGGCTCAAGGACGCGGTGCGCCGGGACGCGGCGCTCGCCGCACTGGTCGCCGGGCAGGAGCCGATCGCCGCGCTCGCCGCCCGGATGGGCTTCTCCGAGGACACCGCCTTCCACCGCGCCTTCCGCCGCTGGACGGGCACCACGCCCGGCGCCTACCGGCTGGCCGGCACCGCCCCGCCGCCCGTCGGGCACCCGCCGGCCGTCCCGCGCGGCCAGCAAAGCTGAGCGTTCCGGTCAGCGTCCGCGCCACCCGGCGGTCACTACGGTCGGCCCGACCACCCCTGCCCACAGGTCAGTTGGGAGAGCCGCATGCACCTTCGCGCCACCGCCCTGGGCACCGCCGCCGCGCTGGCCCTGTCGCTCGGCACCGCCGGCGCCGCCACCGCGGGCCCGCCGCCGGCCGCGGCCGGCCGCCCCGGCGACATCGTCACCGCCACCCCCACCGCCTTCCACCCGCTGCCCGGTCAGCCGACCGGCACCCGGGCCTGGCACCTCACCTACCGCTCCACCACCGCCAAGGGGACGCCCAACACCGTCTCCGGCACCGTCATCGTGCCCGACGACGGCCGCACCGGCCCCCGCCCGCTCGTCACCTACGCCGTCGGCACCGTCGGTCTCGCCGACTCCTGCGCCCCCTCGGCCGGCTTCCCCAAGGGCACCACCATGGAGGCCAACCTCATCCAGCAACTCACCGCCCGCGGCTGGGCGGTGGCGGTCACCGACTACGAGGGACTGGGCACCCCCGGCGACCACACCTACACCGTCGGACGCGCCGAGGGACAGGCCGTCCTGGACGCCGCCCGGGCCGCCGAACGACTCCCCGAAGCGGCCGCCGCGGGCGTCACCGCGGACTCCCCGGTCGGCATCATGGGCTACTCCCAGGGCGGCCAGGCCACCAGCTGGGCCGCCGAACTCCACCACAGCTACGCCCCCGAACTCAAGGTCAGGGGCACCGCCACCGGCGGCGTACCGGCCGACCTGCGCAAGGTCGCGGACGCCAACAACGGCAACGTCGGCGCCGGGCTGATCCTGATGGCCGCCATCGGGCAGAACGCCGCCTTCCCCGAACTGCGGCTGGACGAGTACCTCAACGACCGCGGCCGGTACTACGTCTCCTACCTGCGCGAGCACTGCGTCGTCGCCGACGTCGCCGCCGGGCTCTTCAAGCGGATCTCCGACGTGACCGTCCGCAACCCGCTGGACCAGCCCGACTGGCAGGCCCGGCTGCGGGAGTCCACGCTCGGCACCCGCGCCCCGGACGCGCCCGTGTACCTCTACCACGGCACCGCCGACGAGCTGATCCCGTACGCCGTCGGCCGGCGGCTGCGCGCCGACTGGTGCGCCCGGGGCGCCCGCGTCCAGTGGTCCTCGATCCCGCTCGGCGAGCACGTCCTCGGCGCGATCGTCGGCGCCACCCCGGCCGCCGAGTGGCTCGCCGCCCGCTTCGCCGGCCGGCCGGCACCCGGCAACTGCGGCTGAACGCAGGGAGGTTGACACCTCTGGCCCGCGCCTCCGCCCCGCGGCGGCGCGGGCCAGAGCATGCGCGCGCCTTGGTATGGACATGTTCGTGCGGCCGCCCGTAAGGTGACCTGGTCCAGACCACCGGCCCCCTCCGGGGCGCGGCGGCCCCACCCGCCGCCCGCGTGTCAACACGCCGCTCTCGTACGGAACTTCCCCCCCCACAGCGGCCGCCCCGCCCGTCCGGGGGGCCGGCCGCGCGAAGGAGTCACCGCCATGAGATCCCGCCTCGCCGCCCTGCTGGGCGCAAGCACCCTGGCCGCCGGCCTCGCCCTCGTCGTCCCGGCGGTGCCCGCGGCGGCCACGCCGGACTGCGCCTCCTGTGCCGCCCCGGCCCGTGCCGGCTTCCGCGCGGAGGGATTCGTCGTCAGCCAGGCGCAGTTCGAGCAGATGTTCCCGAACCGGAACCCGTTCTACACCTATGACGGCCTGGTCGCGGCGCTGAGCGCCTACCCGGAGTTCGCCAACACCGGCAGCGACACCGTCAGGCGCCAGGAGGCCGCGGCCTTCCTGGCCAACGTGGGCCACGAGACCGGCGGCCTGGTCTACGTCGTGGAACAGGACACCGGCAACTACCCGCACTACTGCGACGCCACCCGGCCCTACGGGTGCCCGGCCGGCCAGGCCGCCTACTACGGCCGCGGCCCCCTCCAGCTCAGCTGGAACTTCAACTACAAGGCCGCCGGCGACGCGTTGGGCATCGACCTGCTCGACAACCCGTACCTGGTGGAGCGGGACGCCGCCGTCGCCTGGAAGAGCGCGCTCTGGTACTGGAACACCCAGACCGGTCCCGGCACCATGACCCCGCACAACGCCATGGTCGGCGGCGCCGGCTTCGGGGAGACCATCCGCAGCATCAACGGCTCCCTGGAGTGCAACGGCGGCAACCCCGGCCAGGTGCAGGACCGGATCGACAACTACCAGCGCTTCGTCCGGATCCTCGGCACCACACCGGGGGACCACCTGAGCTGCTGAACCGCCGGCGGACGGCGTCCTAGCGGGCGGTGTCCCGCATCAGCCGGGAGCCGAACCAGTCCTCCTCGTCGCGGACGCCGGGCGGGACGAAGAAGTAGCCGCCGCCCTCGGGGGTGACGAAGCGGGAAAGCGGCTCGTGCCGCAGCCGGCGCTGCACGGTGGCGAACTGCCGCTGGACGTTCTGCTGGTAGCCGCAGAAGACCAGCCCGAGGTTCATCCGTCCCTGCCCGTCGTATCCCCGGTCGTAGTTGTAACTCCGACGCAGGAAGCGGGAGTTGTCGGAGTGCGGGGTGCGCGGGTTGGCGAGGCGGATGTGCGAGTCGAGCGGGACAATCCGACCGTCGGGGTCGTCACGGTAGTCCGGCGCCTCGTCCTCCCGATCGCCACCCAGGGGCGCGCCGCTGGCCTTGCGCCGGCCGAAGATCTTCTCCTGGCGCTCCACCGGCACGTCGTCCCAGGCGTCGCCGTGGAAGCGGATCAGCCGCAGCACCTGGTAGCTGCCGCCCTCGGCCCAGTCCGGCTCGCCGCACGGCGGGGTGACCCAGATCAGCCGGTCCATCTCGGCGCCCGAGGCGGTGTCGGGGTTGACGATGCCGTCCTTGAAGCCGAGGAAGTTCCGCGGCGACCCCGAGGGCCGGGACGGGTTCATGAACGCGTCCATCCGCCACCGCGGCCGGATCATCCCGTGCGTCGCCCGGCCCAGGTCGCGCAGGACGTGCACGATCGCGTCCGGGTGCTCCGCGCAGACCTGGACCGACAGGTCGCCGTGGCAGCGCGTCGGGTCCAGCCGGTCGTCGGGGAACGCCGGCATCGCCTTCAGATGCCGCGGCTTGTGCCCGGCCAGTCCGAACCGGTCGTCGAAGAGGGACGCCCCCAGGCCCACCGTGACGCTCAGCGAGTCCGGGGTCGGCGGCTCCGAGGCCGTCCGTTCGTCCCTCGGCTTCACCCCCGCCGACAGCATCCGGGACCGGTCGGTCAGCCGCTGCAACAGCCGGATCAGGTCCGCCCGGTCCTGCACCAGCACGTCGAACGCGGCGAAGCCGGCGAACAGCTGCTGCGGGGTGAGGATGCCGGCCTGGTGGCGGCCGTGGAACGGCACCCGGTCCGGCGGCAGGTGCCGGCCCTCCGCGGACGGGCCCGGGGAGTTCTCTGCCGCCCGGCCCGCCGGGACGGCCGCCGCGGTGCCGGCGCTCAGCCCGGTGCCGGCCGCCGCCCCCGCGACCCCCGCCGCGTACTTGAGGAACCCCCGGCGCCCGCCGCCCTGCGCCGGGCCCGTCTCGTCGCCGGTCCGCTCAGATCTCATCGCCCAGCCATCCCCACTGCGGCCTCGGCCGCCGCTGTCCGTGCCCCTCTTTTGCGCGAGATCCTTGCCGCCCGCCCGGCGCCGCCCGGGAACAACACGGCCGGACCCGTCGAAATCACGCCTGGGGAGGCCGCCCGGCCGCCGAACGGCGCAGGCCGCCGCGCCGCCGCCGCCGGCCGCTCCTAGCGTCGGCCGTGTGACCCGCCCGCCCGAGGAACCCGCTGCCGAGGAGCCGCTGCGCATCGTGCGGGGCAGTGCCGAGCCCGAGGAGCTGGCCGCGCTCACCGTCGTCCTGTGCGGCCGGCTCGCGCAGGCGCGCGCACTCGCCGACAGCAACCACGGGGGGAGCGGCGCCGACGGGCTCACCAAGCTCCAGCTGCGCAACCACAGTGCTCACGCCGCGTGCTGGGCGGGCTGCTGGACCTGCGGATGACGGCGCCCGGCGCACGGGCCGGGCGCTGCTCGATGCCGCACGCACGGGTGTGCGGCCGCGGATCGGGGGCAGGCGGTGGGCAGCAACGACCGTGAGGAGCAGCCGTATGACCTTGCCGTGGCGGGAGGACGAGAGCTGGCGCCGCCGCTATCCGCAGCCCGGCCCCGACTGGACCGGCGGGATGCCGCAGGGCACCACCGAGCCGCTGACACCGATGGGGCGGATCGAGCAGTACGGGCGGATGGGCGGCGCCCTGCGGGGCGGCTGGGTGGCGCCCTGGCAGCGGAAGGTGATCACCGCGTTCGTGGTGGGCGCGGTGGCGGTCGCGGTGGTCGCGGCCGGGCTGATCGCCTTCGGGTGAGGCGCTACGCGTCCGGGCCGGGGGTCCGGCCCGCTCGCGGGGCCCAGCGCGCCGCGAGCAGGGCCGCGGCCAGGAACCCGGCGGCCGCGAGCAGCGCGGAGGAGTGGATCCCCGGCACCAGCCCGCCGGCCGTCAGCGTGCCGAAGACCGCCACACCGAGGACGCTGCCCAGTTGGCGGGCGGCGTTGAAGACCGCGGCCGCCGCACCGCCGCGTTCGCCGGGGGCGGACTCCATCACCGCCGCGGTGGCGGCCGGCATGGTCAGCGCGGTCCCGAAGCCGGCGGCGGCCATCGGCCCGACCAGCGCGGGATAGGGCGTAGCGGGCCCCGCGCACAGCCAGCCGGCCAGGCCCGCCGCCCCGACGACCAGGCCCACCACCATCGGCGGTCGCGGTCCTGTCCGGGCCGTGACGCGTCCGGCCAGTGCGGAGCCGGCCGCGAGCAGGCTCACGGCGGGCAGCAGCGCGAAGCCGGTGCGCAGCGCACTGTAGTGGTGGACCTGCTGGAAGTAGAGCGGGGCGAGGAACAGCAGCCCGTAGAAGCCGGTGTTGAGCAGGACGCCGACGACCGTGGAGGCGGTGAAGGCCCGGCTGCGGAAGAGGCCGAGCGGCAGCATCGGCGCGGGCGCGCGGTGCTCCAGGAGCAGGAACGCGGCCAGGCCGAGCAGGGCGACGGCGAACGCGCCGAGGACCAGAGCCCGGTGCCGGCCCGGCGCCCCGGCCTCGATGCAGCCGGCCGCCAGCGCCGCCACGCTCACCGCCGCGGCCGCCTGGGCCGGGATGTCCAGCCCGTGGCGGCGCGGCCCGGCGGGGGAGCGCTGCACATGACGGAGCGTCAGCGCGAGCGCGGCCAGCCCGGTCGGCAGGTTCACCAGGAACACCGCGCGCCAGCCGAACGCGGCGACCAGCACCCCGCCGAGCACCGGCCCGGCCCCCGCGGCCAGCCCGGCGACCGAGCCCCAGACGCCGAACGCCCGGGCGCGGGCGGCCGGTTGCGGATAGGCGGCCCGCAGCAGCGACAGCGACGCGGGCACCAGCAGCGCCGCGCCGACGCCCTGCACCAGTCGGGCCAGGACCAGCACCGCGACCGACGGGGCCAGCGCGCACCCGGCCGAGGCCGCCGTGAACACCGTCAGCCCGGCCAGGAACACCGTCCGCCCGCAGAACCGGTCGGCCAGCCCGCCGCAGAACAGCAGCAGCCCGGCGAAGACCAGCGTGTAGCCGTCCATCGTCCACTGCAGGCCGGTCACGCCGGCGCCCAGCGCGCGACCCAGGTCGGGCAGGGCGACGGTGACCACGGTGACGTCGAGGATGACCAGGAAGTAGCCCAGGCACACGGCCACCAGGGGCAGCGGCGAGGCCCGTGCGGTGCGCGGCGGCGAGCCCGCCGGGGCGGCGGGGGCGGAAGGGGCGGTGGGTGCTGAGGTGTTGGGCGTCGACATGCGGTCAGTGTCGGGCCGGATCGTTGCGGCGCCCGGCGAAACGTTCTGGCCATAGGGGCCGCTCCGCGCTCGGGTGCCCGCGGGCCGCGCGGGGACGTTTCGCCGGCGGGCGAAGCGTTCCCGGCGTACGGTCGCGGTATGAACGTCCGGACGGAGTTCGAGGCCCGCACCGAGACCGATGTGGCCGAGGTGGCCGCGGCGATCGGCGACCCCTCCCGCGCGAAGGTGCTGCTCGCCCTCGCCGGGGGCGGCGCGCTGCCCGCCAGTGCCCTGGCCGCCGAGGCCGGCGTCGGCAACTCCACCATCAGCGCCCATCTGGCCAGGCTCCGTGAGGCACGGCTGCTCACCGTCGAACTCGACGGCCGGCACCGCTACTACCGGCTCGCCACCCCCGACGTCGCCCGCGCCCTGGAGCAGCTCGCGCTGATCGCCCGGCCGCTGCCGGTGCGCTCCCTGAACGCCGACACCCGCGCCCGGGCCCTGCTGCGCGCCCGCCTCTGCTACGACCACCTGGCCGGCCGCCTCGGCGTCGCCCTGATGGACGCCCTGCTCGCCGACGGGTTCCTCCGGCCCGAGCAGGACGATGCCGCCTCCGCCCGGACCTCCTACCTCCTGACCCCGCGCGGACACCGCGAACTGACCGCCCTCGGCGTGGAGTTGGAGCGACTGCCGCGCCGCCGCTCCGCGGTCCGCTACTGCGTCGACTGGGCCGAGCGCCGCCACCACCTCGCCGGCGCGCTCGGCGGCGCGGTCACCGCCCGGCTGTTCGCCCTGGACTGGCTGCGCAACGGCCGCTACCGGCGGGTCGTCCGGCTCACCGACGCCGGACGCACGGGCCTCGCCGAGACCTTCGGCCTCACCCCCGACCAGCTCGGCTAGGGCCTGGCCACACTCTTCACATTGCCGCAACATTCGGCCTCCCTCCGGCGCGAACCCGTCGAGTAGGGTCCTGACCAGCGCAGACAGCGAGTCGAGGAGGCCGTTCCGTGGCGGAGCGACAGAGGGCGGACGAGCCCGCCGGGGACGCCGCGTCCGAAGTGCGGGCGCAGGAGCGCCGGTTGCGGCGCGACCTGGGGTTCTGGGGGCTGACCGGGATCGGTTTCTCCAACATCGTCGGCTCCGGCTGGCTGTTCGCCGCGATGTACGCCGCGCAGACCGCCGGCCCGGCCTCGCTGCTGTCCTGGGTGGGCGCGGGCCTGCTCTGCGGGCTGGTCGCCCTGGTCATGATCGAGCTGGGCGCGTCCCGGCCGGAGGGCGGCGGCACCGTCCGCTGGCCGCTGCTGGCCAACGGCCGACTGGTCGGCACCCTCGTCGGCTGGTCGACCCTGCTGTCCGTGGGCGGCACCGCCGCCGAGATCAGCGCGATCATGCAGTACACCGCGCACTACGTCCCGGGGCTCTACAACGGCCACACCCTCACCCTCGCCGGGCTCGGCCTGGCCGCCGGGCTCAGCGTGCTGCTGACCGCGCTGAACTGGTTCGCGGTGCGGATGTTCGCGCGGATGAACAACCTGATCTCGATCTTCAAGATCGCGGTCCCGATCGTCACCGTCCTCGCGCTGCTGGCCTCCGGCTGGCACTCCGGCCGGCTCACCGACCACGGCGGCTTCGCCCCGTACGGCTATGTGGCCTGCCTGACCGCGCTGGCCGGCGGCGGCATCGTCTACTCCGTCAACGGCTTCCAGGCCGCGCTGGACTTCTCCGCCGAGACCCGCAAGCCCCGCCGCACCCTCCCCTGGGCCGTCCTGGCCGGTATCGGCCTGGCCCTGCTGATGTACCTGGCGCTCCAGGTCGCCTACCTCTTCACCGTCCCCGAGCACCTGCTCGGCGGCGGCTGGAAGGGCGTCTCCTTCGACTCCCCCTTCGGGCAGCTGGCGCTGATCCTCAACCTGCACTGGCTCTCCAGCCTGCTCTACGCCGACGCGGTGCTCTCGCCCGGCGGTTCGGCCTACGTCGGCGTGGCGATCGACGCCCGGCACACCTACGCGCTGGCCAAGAACGGCACCATCCCGCGCTACTTCATGAAGGTCGACGAGGGCTCCGGAATGCCGCGCCGGGCACTGGTGATCAACCTTGTGGTGATCGTGCTGTTCCTGCTGCCGTTCGGCGGCTGGCAGGACATCGTGAGCGTGATGGGCGACATGTACCTGCTGATCTACGCCGCGTCCGCGGTCGCCGTCGCGGTCTTCCGTACCGGGGCGGGCGGCGGGACCGCCGGCTGGGTCCGCGGCCTGCGCTGGATCGCCCCGCTGAGCTTCGTGGTGGCCAGCGAGTTCGTCTACTGGTCGGGCTGGCACGACCTGCGGCTGGCACTGCCGCTGGTCCTCGCCGGACTGCTGCTGTTCCTGGGGATGCGGCGACCCACCGCCCGGGCCGCGGAGAGCGACGGCGCCGGCCCGCGCCGCCCGCTCGCGGCCGAACTCCGCACCGGCGCCTGGCTGGTGGTCTATCTGCTCGCGCTGATCGCACTGTCCTGGCTGGGCACCTTCAAGGGCTCCGGGCACCTGCCCGCCCCTTACGACTCGCTCGCCGTGGCCGCCGTCGCGCTGGCGGTCTTCTTCTGGGCGGTGCGTTCCGGCGTCGGCCATCTGACCGCGGCCCGGCAGCCGGCCGGCTGAGCCGCGCCCGGCGGCCGTCAAGCGGATGCCGGACCCCCGAAATATGATGGGCCCATGCTTCGGCGTCGTCCCCCGCGGGCGGCGAGCGCCGACGATCTGCTCACCACGCTCGGGCGGCTGACCGCCCAGGCGCGGGAAGGCGCGGAGCTCCAGCGGGCCAGAGTGGAGCTGGCCGAGGTCCTGCAGCGCGAGATGCTGCCGAGCGCCCTGCCGGAGCTGCCCGGTCTGCGCACCGCCGCCACCTACGCCCCCGCCCGGCACGGCCTCGCCATCGGGGGCGACTGGTACGACGGGTTCCCGCTGCCGGACGGGTCGCTGGCCTTCTCCGTCGGCGACGTCCAGGGCCACGACGTCGAGGCGGCCGCGTTCATGGGGCAGATCCGGATCGGGCTGCGGGCCGTCGCCGCCCACGCCGCCGACCCCGGCGAGGTCCTCAGCCGCGCCAACGACCTGCTGCTGTCCATCGACTGCGAACTCTTCGCGACCTGCACCTTCGTCCGCTTCGACCCGCGGACCTGGGAGCTGACCAGCGCCCGCGCCGGACACGTCCCCGGCGTCCGGGCCACCACCGACCGGCACTGGGAGGTGGTGGAGGACCCCGGTGGCATCCCGCTCGGTGTGCTGCCCGGGCAGCGGTATCCGGTCACCCGTCGGCGGCTCACCGTGGCGGGTGCGTTCGTGCTGCTCACCGACGGGGTGATCGAGGGCCCGTCGTTCCCCATCGAGGCCGGGCTGGCGCAGGTGGCCCGGCTCGTCACCGCCAAGGCCGGGGACCCGCCGGCCGAGATCGCCGGCGCGGTGATGTGCGTGGCCGAGCTGACCGGCCACACCGACGACGCCGCGGTGATCGTGCTGAGCCACGACGCGACACGGCGCGGGGCCGGGTGAAGCGCGGGCCGGCAGCGCGTGTCGCGTCCGGCGGCCGGCCGGTGGCATTGTCTGATGGCAGATGTGGTGCGCACCGGGGAAATCCGTAGGCCGGCGGCGGCAGTCCTGGGGAACCTCGTGCTCGCCGGCGTCTACTACGGGGCCGCGAAGGTCGGTCTGCTGGAGCAGGTGGTGGTCGCGGGCGCGGTGGTCACCCCGCTGTGGCCGCCCACGGGCATCGCGCTGAGCTGCCTGCTCCTGCTGGGCCTGTGGCTGTGGCCGGGCATCGCGCTCGGCACCGTACTGGTCATCTGGACGCTCACCAGGCCGGACCTGGCGGGCTTCGGCGTGGTCGCGGGCAACACCCTCGCGCCGGTCTGCGCCTGCCTGATGCTCCGGCGGGTCGGCTTCCGCACCGAACTGGACCGGCTGCGCGACGGCGTCGCCCTGGTCGCCCTCGGCGCGTTCGCCGCGATGGTGATCAGCGCGACGCTGGGCAGCGGCACCCAGGTGCTGACCGGGGCGCTGCCCACCGGCGGCTTCTGGCGGACCTGGGCGGCCTGGTGGGTGGGCGACGCGATGGGCGTCCTGGTGGTCGCCCCGCTGCTGCTCGCCTGCCGGACGCTCCGGCCGCTGCGGGACATGCCGCTGTACCGGTGGGCCGAGGCGGCGGCGGTGCTGGCGGCCGCCGTCGTGATCTCGCTGGTGAGCACCCGCTCGTCGCTGTCGCTGCTGTTCCTGGTCTTCCCGGTGATCGTGTGGGCGGCGCTGCGGTTCCAGCTGGTGGGGGCGGCGCCCTGTGTCCTGGTGATGTCGGTGTTCGCGATCAGCGCGGCGACCGGCCGGTACGGCCCGTTCGCCGGGCAGAGCCTGCTGGAGTCGATGGTCAACCTCCAGGCCCTCAACGCCTCCGCCGCCCTCACCGCGCTGCTGCTCTCGGCGATCGTCACCGAGCAGAACACCATCCGCCGGAAGATCGAGCAGGTCTGCCGGGAGCTGGCCGAGGTGGTGGACCGACTGGCGCCGGGGGAGAGCCGGCGCCGCTGGCCGCCCGAGCACTGACGGCCCGCCCGGTCAATCGCCCAGCAGCTCGCCCAGGTCGTAGCCGACCGGCTCCTCCAACTGCGCGTAGGTGCAGCTCTCCGGTGTGCGGTCGGGCCGCCAGCGGCGGAACTGCGCGGTGTGCCGGAACCGGCTGCCCTCCATGTGGTCGTAGCCCACCTCGCACACCAGCTCCGGGCGGAGCGGCACCCACGACAGGTCCTTGCCGCCGCTCCAGCGGCTCGGCCCGCCCGGCATCCGGCGGGCCGCGTGCGCCGCCTCGTCGGCCCAGTCGCCCCAGGGATGGCCGGTGGTCTCCTCGGCGGACATCCGCAGCGGCGCCAGCTCCGCCACCAGGGCGCGCCGCCGCGCCATCGGGAACGAGGCGCACACCCCGACGTGCTGGAGCCGCCCCGCCGCGTCGTGCAGCCCGAGCAGCAGCGAGCCGACCACCGGCCCGCTCTTGTGCAGCCGGTAGCCGGCGACCACGCAGTCGGCGGTACGGGCGTGCTTGACCTTGTACATCACACGTTCGCCCGGCCGGTACGGCAGATCGAGCGGCTTGGCGACCACCCCGTCCAGCCCGGCCCCCTCGAACTGCGCGAACCACCGCTGCGCCAGCTCCCGGTCGGTGGTGGCCGGCGCCGTGTGCACCGGTGGCCGGGCCGGCCTCAGCGCCTCCACCAGGGCCTCCCGCCGGGCGGTCTGCGGCTCGCCCAACAGCGAAGCGGAGTCCAGCGCCAGCAGGTCGAAGGCGATCAGCGAGGCGGGGGTGCGGGCGGCCAGCGTCCGCACCCGGGAGTCGGCCGGGTGGATCCGCTCCAGCAGCTCCTCGAAGTGCAGCCGGCCGTCGTGCGCGATGACGATCTCGCCGTCCAGCACGCAGCGCGGCGGCAGTTGGGCCCGTGCCGCCGCCAGCACCTCGGGGAAGTAGCGGCTGAGCGACTTGGTGGTGCGGCTGGCGATCTCGACCTCGTCGCCGTCCCGGAACACGATGACGCGGAAGCCGTCCCACTTGGCCTCGTACTGCATGCCTTCGGGGATCTTCGTCACCGGCTTGGCGAGCATGGGGGAGACCGGGGGCATCACGGGCAGGTCCATGTCCCCGATCCTGCGGGCCGCCGTCCGTTCCCGCGCGCCGGGCCCGGCCGGCCCACCGCCGGCCCGCCCGGCGCGCGGGGTCCCCCGGCGGAACCTAGCGTGGAGGCATGGCCGGAGCCCGAGCTGTGGAGCTGGACGTCGCCGGGCGCACGGTGCGCGTCTCGAACCCGGACAAGACGTACTACCCCGAGCGCGGGTTCACCAAGTTGGACGTCGCCCAGTACTACCTCGCCGTCGCGGACGGGGTGTTGCGCGGCCTGCGCGACCGGCCGACGACCATGCAGCGGTTCCCCGACGGCGTCGAGGGCGAGTTCTTCTACCAGAAGCGGGCGCCCAAGGGACTGCCGGACTGGCTGCCCACCGCCCGGATCACCTTCCCCAGCGGGCGGTTCGCGGACGAGATGTGCCCCACCGAACCCGCCGCCGTGGTCTGGGCGGCCAACCTCGGCTGCCTGACCTTCCACCCCTGGCCGGTCCGCCGCTCCGACACCGAGCACCCCGACGAGCTGCGCATCGACCTCGACCCGCAGCCCGGCACCGGCTTCGCCGACGCCGTCGCGGTCGCCCACGAACTGCGCGCGCTGCTGGCCGAGCACGGGCTGCGCGGCTGGCCGAAGACCTCCGGCGGCCGCGGCGTGCACGTCTATGTGCCGATCCGCCCGCACTGGACGTTCACCGAGGTCAGACGGGCCGCGATCGCCGTGGCGCGGACGCTGGAACGGCGGCTTCCGCAGCAGGTGACGGCCGCCTGGTGGAAGGAGCAGCGCGGCGAGAAGGTGTTCGTGGACTACAACCAGATGGCCCGCGACCGCACCATCGCCTCGCCCTACTCGCTGCGCGCCCGCCCCCGGGCGACCGTCTCCACCCCGCTGCGCTGGGAGGAGCTGTCCGCCGTCGAGCCCGAGGACTTCGACCTGCGCACCGTGCCGCCGCGGTTCGCCGAACTCGGCGACCTGCATGCCGACATGGCCGACCACGCCTTCGGACTGGAGTCCCTGCTGGAGCTCGCCGACCGGTACGCCGCACAGGAGGGGCTGGGCGATCTGCCGTATCCGCCGGACCACCCGAAGATGCCCGGCGAGCCCACCCGGGTCCAGCCCAGTCGGGCCCGCAAGCACTGAGGGCGCTGCCTCTATCGGCGCAAATGCGGGGGCCGTTGGAGTGGCCGTCCGCCGTGCCCGCGAGGAACCCGTCGCCGCGCGGTACCCATCGTCTTGTCCGATATCCTGCCAAATGGGAGAAATGCATGCGTAAGTACATAGGACGTTCCCTGGCCGCCGCGGCACTCGCCGCCGCGACGGTCGTCCCGGCAGCCGGTATGGCCCAGGCCGCACCTCAGGGCCAGACGGTCGCGGCGAGTGGTGACCACGGTCGTGGTCACCACGGTCGCTATCACCACCGTCACCACTGGGACGACGACTGCGGCTTCGGCTTCGGCCGATTCGGCAATGAGGGCCGCTTCGGCCACGAGGGTCGCGAGGGCCACCACGGCCGCGGCCACTTCGGGCGGGAGGGCTGCGAGCGCCACGAAGACATCGGGCTCCTCGGACGTATTCTCCGTAGCCTGCTCGGTTGGCTGATCTGACCGCAAGCAGCCCGGCGGGCCGCCGCAGTTGTGCACTGCGGCGGCCCGCCTTCGTCGGTCCGGGGCGCCGGACCGGCCGGCCGGATCAGGCCGTGGCGCCCGGCTCCTCGGCGCGGCGCCGGAGTTCCTTCTTGTCCGGCTTGCCCGCGTCGGTCAGCGGCAGCGCCTCGGCGAAGGAGATCCGAGCCGGCTCGTACATCGAGCCGCGGACCTCGCGCACCATCGCGCACAGCTGCTCCGCGTCGACGTCGGCGCCGGGGGCCCGCACCACCGTCGCGTGCACCCGCTCCATCCGGTCCGCGTCGCGGACGCCGTAGACGGCGCTCTGGAGTACCTGCGGGTGCGAGTTCAGCAGGTCCTCCAGCTCGGTGGTGTACACATGGCCGCCGACCACGACGATCATGTCCTTGATCCGGTCGACGATGGTGAGGTAGCCCTCCTCGTCGACGAAGCCGACGTCACCGGTGTGCAGCCAACCGTCCCGCAGCACCTCGGCGGTGAGCTCCGGCTGCTTCCAGTAGCCCTGCATGATCATGCTGGAGCGGACGCAGATCTCGCCGTGCTCGCCGGGCGGCAGGTCGCGTCCGGACTCGTCGCGGACCGCCACCTCGACGTCGGGCAGCACCTTGCCGGCCGAGCGCAGCCGGTCGGGGCGCGCGGGGTCGTGGTCGTCCTGGGTGAGCAGGCTGATGCCGCCCGCCTCGTTCTGCCCGTAGAACTGGAGCAGCACGGGCCCGAACGCCCGCACCGCGTCGACCAGCCGGGCCGGCGACGCCTGGCACCCGCCATAGGTCAGCGTGCGCAGGCTGGAGGTGTCGGTGCGCGGCCGGTCGGGGTGGTCCATCAACTGGTAGAGCAGCGGGGGCAGTAGGAAGAGGGTCGTGATCCGCTCGCGTTCGATGGCGGCGAGCGCCTCCGCGGGATCGAAGTCGTCGAGCAGGACGACCGTGCCGCCCCAGCGCAGGACGGCGTCGGCCACGTGGCCCGCCGCGTGTGCGAGGGTGGTGCACACCAACTGCCGGTGCTTCACGTCGTCGTACTCCGGGAGCGCCCCGCTGAACGACCGCGCCTGCTCGAAGGTGGTGCAGATGCCCTTGGGGTGGCCGGTGGTGCCGCCGGTGTGCCGGATGGTGCAGATGTCGTCCGGGCGGGCGTCGGTCGCGAGCGGCTCGTCGCTCCGGCCGGCCGCCAGTTCCAGCAGGTCGGTACCCAACTTGGCGGGCCCCAGCACCAGGACGTCAGGGACGGGTGCCAACTCGACCAGTTCCGCGGCCCGTTCGGCCAGTCGCGGGTCGACGATCAGGGCGCGGGTCTCGACGTCGCGGACGATCGCGGCCTGGGAGTCGGCGGAGAGCTTGTTGTAGAGGTGGTTCACCCGCGCGCCGACGAGGTTGGCGGCGTAGCGGGCGGCGATGGTCTCGGGGAGGTTGCCGCTCAGCAGCGTGACGGTGGTGCCGCGCCCGACGCCCCGTTCGCGCAGTGCGCGGGCCATCCTCAGGACCAGTGCGCGGAACTCGCCGGCGGTGACCCGCCGGCCCTGGTGGACCAGGGCCTCGTGGCCCGGGTCGCGGTTAAGTGCATCGAGGTTCTCCTCCACATATGTGCGGAACGGCTGGTCGGATATCGGCATCGAGCGCTTCCTCCTGTACCCCGGCGGCGTACGGGGGTACGCCGGGGCGCGAAAATCCTCATTGGTTGCCTCTAGCAACTAATGCAGGGTAGTCCCAGGAGATCGACATCTCCAAGTCGGGTGCCCGCGCACAGGCGTTGTCCGGCCACCGCAAGTCGATCAATATCGTCAACCAGGTCGCCCGGTCGGGGGACAGCGGCCCATAATGCTCCCTCCGGCGCGGTCCCCGCCCCTGGTGGACCCTGCTCTGCCTGCGGGTCCGTCCGGTGTCGAGAGATGATGGAGGGCAGCGGCAGCACGGCACGACCTGGCCGTGCACGGAGCGCCACGGCTGTCGGTCTCGGAGACCGGCGGAAGGAGTGCCTGCATGGGTGCGACCGACGCGTTCCCGGAGAGTGCTGCCCAGTCCGGGGCCGGGCCGACCCACCCCGGCGGCCTGCTGGACGTACTGGGCGTGGCCGCCGTCATGCTCGACGCCAAGGGCCGGATCACGCTGTGGAGCCCCCAGGCCGAGGAACTCTTCGGCTGGGCCGCGGAGGAGGCGCTCGGCCGGTCCGCCGTCCGGCTGCTGGTCCCCCCGGAGCACGTCGAGCTCGTCCTGCGGCTGTTCGCCGAGGTGATGTCCGGCGGTGAGAGCTGGGCCGGGGTCTTCCCCGTCCGGCACAAGGACGGCAGCACCCGACTGGTCGAATTCCGCAACATGCGTCTCCAGGACAAGAACGGTGCCGCCTACGCCCTGGGCATCGCCACCGACCAGGCCGTGCTGCGCGAGGTGGAGCGGGACCTGGCGCTGTCGGTGCGGCTGGTGGCCCAGTCGCCGATCGGGCTGGCGGTGCTCGACGCCGATCTGCGGTTCGTGATGGTCAACCCGGCGCTGGAGCGGATCAACGACCTCCCCGCCGAGCAGCACATCGGCCGGCACGTCCGGGACGCCCTGTCCTTCCTGGAGACCGACGCGATCGAGGAGCGGATGCGCTCGGTGCTGGCCACCGGCCGGCCGCTGCTCGACGAGTTCTCCGTCGGCCCCACCGCCACCCACCCCGAAGCCGACCAGGCGTGGTCGGTCTCGTACTACCGGCTGGAGGACGCCAACGGCCGGGTGCTGGGCGTGGCGACCTCGGTCGTGGACGTCACCGAGCAGCACCGGGCCGCGACCGAGGCGGCCCGCGCCCGGCGCCGGCTGGCGGTCATCGCGGACGCCTCGGCGACCGTCGGCACCACCCTCGACGTCGGCCGCACCGCGCAGGAGTTGGCCGACGTCATCGTGCCGGAGCTCGCCGACCTGGCCGCCGTCGACGTCCTCGACGCCGTCCTGGACGGCCGCCGCCCCGGTGCCCGCGGCGGCCCGGCCCGATTCCGGGCGCTGGCGGTCGCGGCGGCCGGGGACACGCCCGCCGTCGGCGCCGCCGACCCCACCGGGCAGCTCGCCGCCTACGAGACCGAGCGGCTGATCACGGCCTGTGTCACCGAGGCCCGGCCGGTGCTGGTCGGCGAGGTGGGCCCCGAGGAGCGCCGGCACATCGCCGCCGACGCGCAGGGCGCGGAGCTGCTGCGGGAGGCCGGGCTGCACTCCTATCTGGCGGTGCCGCTGATCGCCCGCGGCGAGGTGCTGGGCGCGCTGTCGCTCTACCGCACGGACAACCCGGTGCCCTTCGACGAGGACGACGCGGTGCTCGCCGTCGAGTTGGCCGCCCGGGCGGCGGTCTGCATCGACAACGCCCGCTCCTACCAGAGCGAGCGGCGCACCGCGCTCACCCTCCAGCGGCACCTGATGAACCACCGGCCGCCGCGGCCCACCACGATGGACATCGCCTACCGCTACCAGCCCGCGCAGGCGGCCAGCGAGGTGGGCGGCGACTGGTTCGACGTCATCCCGGTCGCCGGCGACAAGACCGCGCTGGTCGTCGGCGACGTCATGGGCAGCGGCATCAACGCGGCAGCCACCATGGGCCAGTTGCGCACCACCACCCGCGCGCTGGCCGACCTCGACCTCGCGCCCGCCGAGGTGCTCGACCACCTCGACCACATCGCCGGCGGCCTCGACCCGGCCTTCGCGACCTGCCTCTACGCCGTTCACGACCCGCACCGGCAGGAGTGCCGGATCGCCGTCGCGGGCCACCTCCCGCCGGTCGTGGTGCGGCCCGGCGGGCCGCCGAAACTGCTGGACCTGCCGACCGGCGCACCGCTCGGCGTCGGCGGCGTGGCCTTCGAGCAGACCACCGTCCCGCTGCGGGCCGGCGACCAACTCGTGCTCTACACCGATGGCCTGATCGAGACCCGCGACCAGGCCATCGACACCCGCCTCGACCTCCTCCTGGGGCTGCTCGCCGAGCCCGAGCGTCCGCTGGAGGAACTCTGCGACCGCCTCCTGGGCGAGTTGCGGCACGGCAACGACCATGACGACGTGGCGCTGCTGATCGCCCGCATCCGGGAGTTCGACGGCTGATTCCCGCCCGGTGGCGGGGCGCCGTGCGAAAGTCGCCGCGCCGCCCCGCCGATGAATCCGCAGCCCGCCAAACCTCCCGCGGAATCCGCGTAGAACGCGCCTGGGCGGCATGGATAACGGCCGTCGAAGCGGCAGAGGCTACGGATTTCGTTGTCTCACGCTCTTAACGAACCCTTGACGAGAGTGTCCGACGGAGGTTGTATTCCGGTCACCGAAGCGGCCCCGCAGTGCATCTGGTGCGACCGCTCGCGGCACTCGTCCCCGTGGCGGTGCCGCCCCTCCTGCCCTCCAGCACCGATGGGACCCGGATGACCGATATGCCCACCACGCCAGTTGCCACCGCCGTCCCGGCACCGGAGACCCGGACCGCGACACCGGCGGACAGCCCCCAACTCACCCGGTCGATCGGTGTGGTCGGCGGCACCCTGCTCACCCTGTCCTGCCTGACCCCGGCGTCCTCGCTGTTCGTCATCGTGCCGGACTCGTTCGCCAGCCTGGGCACCGGCACGGCACTGACCATCGCCATCGCGGCGGTGCTGTGCGTGGGGGTGGCCTTCACCTACTCCGAGCTGGGCACCCTGATCCCCAGCTCCGGCGGCGAGTACGCCATGGTCGGCACCCTGATGGGCCGGCTCGCGGGCTGGCTGGTCTTCGTGCTCTCGCTGATCGTCGTCATGATCGTGCCGCCCATCATCGCCCTGGGCACCGCCGACTACTTGGCCCCCATCGTGCACCTGGACAAGCAGCCGACCGCCGCCGCGGTGATGCTGCTGGCGACCGCCATGGGCCTGCTCGACCTGCGCGCCAACGCCTGGATCACCGGCATCTTCCTGGTGCTGGAGGTGATCGCCGCGGCCGTCGTGGCGTTCCTCGGCTTCAGCCACACCCACCGCTCCGCGGCCACCCTGATCCACCCGGTCATGGACGCCGGACACGGCACCACTACCGCGGTCACCGGCGGGCTGATCGTCACCGGACTGGCCACCGCGCTCTTCATCCTCCAGGGCTTCTCCACCGCGGTGTACCTCGCCGAGGAGATGGAGAACCCGCGGCGCAACGTCTCCCGCACCGTGCTGTGGACGCTGGCCATCGGCGCCGCCGTGGTCCTCGTCCCCGTCGTCGCCATCACCCTCGGCGCCCCCGACCTGAAGACCCTCGGCGCGGGCGACGTCGCCGGCATGGTCCAGGGCTGGAGCAACTCCGCCGTCGGCACCTTCGTCAGCCTCTGCATCGCCCTGGCGATCGTCAACGCGGCGATCGTGATGGTGATCCAGAACTCCCGGGTGGTCTTCTCCTCGGCCCGCGACGCGGCCTGGCCCACCCCGGTCAACCGGATCTTCTCGCACGTCGGCAAGCGCTTCGGCTCACCCTGGGCGGCCACCCTCGCGGTCGGCGTCCCCGGTGCCGCGCTGTGCTTCGTCACCCTCGACACCCTCAACGAGGTCACCGGCGTGGCCGTCGCCGGCATGTACGTCTTCGTCGCGCTGGGCGCGCTGGTCTCCCGCCGCGGCGCGCACAAGCACCGGCTCGCCTGGCGGATGCCGCTGTGGCCGGTGGTCCCCGCGCTGATCGTCCTCGTCCTGGTCTGGGTGCTGTGCCAGCAGAGCGCCAGGAGCCTGCTGATCACCGGCGCGCTGGTCGCGGCGGCCGCCGTCTACTGGGCCCTCTACCTCCGCCCGCGGCAGGACAGCCACTGGGTCATCTCGGTCCCCGAGGACGAACTGGCGGCCGCCGAACCGGCCCGTTCGTAGGGCGGGCCCTCCGGGTCAGCGGCGGACCCGGACGTCGCGCCCGCTCACCGGCCGTCCGGCCGGGCCAGCGCGAGCGCGTCCAACAGCAGACACACGTGGTCGACGGCGTCCCGCCCGGCGGGGCCGTCGGCCACGTCCGTGTCGTCCAGCAGCCCGGCGGTGGCGTGCAGCAGCGCCGGCAGCCCCGTGGCCTCCGGCGCCGGACCGGACTCCGCGAGGGCGGCGCGGATCTGCTCGCCGGAGAGCGGCAGCCCGGTCTCCAGGAAGCGGAACAGCGCGACCGCGGTCCTGCGGTCCGCGTCGTCCGGCCGCCATGCCCCGCGCGCAAGGTGGTCGATGAGCACCGCCGCGCGGGCACGGATCTCCTCTGCTGGAACATGCATGCCCACGAACGTCTCATACGCGCCCGGCGGCCCCCGGAGCGGCCCCCGCCGCCCGCCGAGCGCCCCCACGCCCCACCCGACTCCCGAGTAAGCACCGCTGACCAGGCACATTGTGCGGCGCCCCGGACGCGCCCGGCAGATCGGCGGTCGGTCCGCAACCGTTCCGGGCTGTGGGAAGAGTTACATGCACACGGCCGGGGAGTGCACAGCCGTAGCCGGGAAACATACCGACAGGTTTTACTGGCGCTGCCGTGGCGCATGCTCTCCGGCACCGCTGCGCTGCGCAGTACGCGGCTCGCCCACCGTATGCGGGAGGTGTAGAAAGAGGACATGGCCGGACGCTACGGCCGCCCGCGTTCGGTTCTGAGGATGCGAACTGTCGCTGGCCAGGTCTTTCTCCTGCAAGTGGCGATCGTCGTCTTGCTCGTCGCCGCCGCCATCGCGGCGCTGGTGCTGCAGTCCGGGACCGACTCGGAACGGGAGGCCCGGAACCGCTCGGTCGCCGTGGCCCAGACCTTCGCGAACGCCCCCGGCATCGAAGCGGCCCTCAAGAGCCCCGACCCCACCGCCGTGCTCCAGCCGCGCGCGCAAGCCGCCCGCAGGACCTCCGAGGTCGACTTCGTCGTCGTCATGAACACCCACGGCATCCGCTACACCCACCCGCTCACCAACCGCATAGGCAAGAAGTTCGTCGGCACCATCGGGCCCGCGCTGGCCGGCGGAGTGGTCACCGAGAAGATCACCGGCACCATCGGCCCCCTCGTCCAGGCCGTGGTGCCCGTCTTCGGTCACGACGGAAAGGTCGTCGGCCTGGTCTCGGCCGGCGTCACCCTCAGCAAGGTCAGCGGCGTCGTCGACGACCAGTTCCCGCTGCTGTTCGGGTCCGCGGCCGGCGTACTGCTGCTCACCACCGGCGGCACCGCCCTGGTCAGCCGCCGGCTGCGGCGCCAGACCCACGGGCTGGGACCGGCGGAGATGACGCGGATGTACGAGCACCACGACGCGGTGCTGCACGCCGTCCGGGAAGGCGTGATCATCGTGCGCGGCGACGGCCGGCTGGTGCTCGCCAACGACGAGGCCCGGCGGCTGCTCGCCCTCCCCTCCGACGTCGAGGGCCGCCGGGTCGCCGAGCTGGGACTCGATCCGGACACCGCGGCGCTGCTGGAGTCCGGCCGGGTCGTCACCGACGAGGTGCACCCGGTGGGGGAGCGGCTGCTCGCGGTCAACCAGCGCTCCACGGAACGGGCTGGCGGCCCGCCCGGCAGCGTCACCACCCTCCGCGACACCACCGAGCTCCGGGCCCTGACCGGCCGCGCCGACATCGCCCGCGGCCGGCTGAAACTCCTCTACGACGCCGGCGCCGAGATCGGCACCACCCTCGACGTGGTGCGCACCTGTGAGGAGCTGGCCCGCTTCGGCGCCGAGCGGTTCAGCGACATCGTCACCGTCGACCTGGCCGTCTCCGTACTCGACGGCGAGGAACCCGAGGCCGCCGGGCCGGCCATAGAGATGCGCCGCACCGCCGTCGCCGGCCAGGTGCCCGCCGGGTCGCTCCACCCGGTCGGCCAGCCAATGCGGTTCGCGCCCGTCACCGCGCTCGGCAGCCGGCTGCCGTCCGGCGAACCGGTCCTGGAGGCCGACCTGGCCGCGTTCTCCGGCTGGCAGCGGCAGGACCCCCAGCGCGCCCGGAGGATCGTCGCCAGTGGCATCCACTCGCTGATCGCCGTCCCGCTGCGGGCCCGCGGCGTCGTCCTCGGCGTGGTCCTCTTCTGGCGCTCGCGCACCCCCGATCCGTTCGACGAGGAGGACCTCTCGCTCGCCGAGGAACTGGTCGCGCGGGCCGCGGTGAGCATCGACAACGCCCGCCGCTACACCCGCGAACACACCATGGCGGTCACCCTCCAGCGCAGCCTGCTGCCGCGCGCCCTGCCCGACCAGAACGCCGTCGAGGCCGCCTTCCGCTACCTGCCCGCGCACGCCGGACTCGGCGGGCTGGGCGGTGTCGGCGGCGACTGGTTCGACATCATCCCGCTGCCCGGCGCCCGGGTCGCGCTGGTCGTCGGCGACGTCGTCGGGCACGGCCTGCACGCCGCCGCCACCATGGGCCGGCTGCGCACCGCGATCCACAACTTCGCCAACCTCGACGTCCCGCCCGACGAGCTGCTGTGGCACCTCGACGAGCTGGTCACCCGCATCGACCAGGACGAGGGCGCGGGCGGCGGCGGTGACGGCAACAAGGCCCCGGTCACCGGCGCCACCTGCCTCTACGCCATCTACGACCCGGTCACCGGCGCCTGCACCATGGCGCGCGCCGGGCACGTCCAGCCGCTGGTGCTGCGGCCGGACGGCAGCGCGGAGTTCGCCGAGGTGCCCGGCGGGCCGCCGCTCGGCCTCGGCGGCATGCCCTTCGAAACCTGTCGGCTGGAACTCCCCGAGGGCAGCCGCCTGGTGCTCTACACCGACGGGCTCGTCGAGGACCGCGAGCGCGACATCGACACCGGGATGGCGCTGCTCCGCCACACCCTGGCCGGTCACCCCGGACGGACCCCGGAACAGACCTGCGAGGCGGCGCTCGACGCGCTGCTGCCGGACCGCCCGGCCGACGACATCGCCCTGCTGGTCGCCCGCACCCGGTGCCTGGACGCCGGGTGCGTCGCCGAGTGGGAGGTCGCCGCCGACCCGTCCGCGGTCGCGCCGGTGCGCGCCGCGGCGGTCCGCAAACTGGCCGAATGGGGGCTTGCCGAGGAGGCGTTCACCACTGAGCTGATCCTCAGCGAGCTGGTCACCAATGCCATCCGGTACGCCGTCGGCCCGATCCGCGTCCGGCTGATCCACGACCGCTCGCTGATCTGCGAGGTCGCCGACCACAGCAGCACCTCCCCGCACCTGCGGCACGCCGCCACCACCGACGAGGGCGGCCGCGGCCTCTTCCTGATCGCGCAGATGGCCGAGCGGTGGGGCACCCGCTACACCGGCGACGGCAAGGTGATCTGGACCGAACAGGCCCTGCCCGACACGCGCCGGAGGCCGGAGGAGTCCGTGCGGCACGGCTCCTGACCTCGCAACTGCCGCCTGCTACCCTCCCGTTGCATGATCCCCGCGCCTTCGCGCGGCGGTAAACGGCAGCACGCGAAGGGGGAGGGTGCCGTCATGGCCCAGGGGGCGATACCGGCCAAGCGCTGGGTCTATGTCATCCCGGTCGCCGCGATCATGTACATGCTGGCGTACCTCGACCGCAACAACGTCTCCGTCGTCCTCCCCTACATGCACGGCGACCTGGCCCTCTCCAACGCCGACAAGGGCCTGGCCGGCGGCATCTTCTTCCTCGGCTACGTCTTCCTGCAGATCCCCGCGGCGGTCCTCGCCCAGCGCTGGAGTGCCCGGAAGACCGTCCTGATCCTGATGGTCGCCTGGGGGCTGTCCGCGGTCCTCTCCGGCCTGGTGCAGACCCGGGTCCAGTTCTACGCCGCACGGTTCGTGCTGGGCTTCTTCGAGGGCGGCGTCTGGCCGGCCGTCCTCATCCTGCTGGCCTCGTGGTTCCCGCTGCGCGAGCGCGCCCGCGCCAACGCCCTGTGGATGGCCTGCCTGCCGCTGTCGTCGGTGCTGATGGCGCCGCTGTCGGGCTGGATGCTGGACCACGCGAACTGGCGCTGGGTGCTCGTCCTCCAGGGGGTGCCGCCGCTGCTGTGGGCGGTGGTCTGGTGGTTCGCCGTCGCCGACCACCCCGCGCGGGCCCGCTGGATCTCCGCCGCCGAGGCCGACCACCTGGCCCGGGCGATCGCCGCCGACGAGGCCGCCAAGTCCCCGGCGGGCGGCGGCTCCTACCTCGCCGCGGTCCGCCAGCGCTCCGTCCTGGTCCTCATCGGCGTCTACTTCTTCTGGATCACCGGCTTCTACGGTTTCAGCCTGTGGCTGCCGTCGGTCATCAAGGAGCTGACCCACGACGGCTCCGCCACCGAGGTCGGGCTGCTGACCGCGGTCCCGTTCACCGTCGCACTGGTGGTGATGATCGCCAACGCCGCCTGGTCGGACCGCACCGGCCGCCGGCGACAGGCCGTCGCCGTCCCCCTGGCCGTGGGCATCGTCGCCCTCCTGCTGGGCCAGGCGGTGCACGGCACGCTGCCGCGCATGCTGCTGCTGTGCGTCACGGCCGCCGCGGTCTACGCGCCCTACGGCCCCTTCTGGGCGATCCCCGGCCAGCTGCTCCGCTTCGAGGTGGTGGCGGTCGCGATGGGTCTGGTCAACGCGCTGGGCAACCTCGGCGGATTCGCCGGCCCGTACCTCGTCGGCTGGCTCACCGACACCACCGGGACCAGCCTGACCGGCTTCGCGGTGCTCGCCGCCTTCCTGGCGGTGGCGGTCCTCCTGGTGATGGTCGGCCTGCGACCGGGGCCGTCGTCGCCTGACGACGGCCCCGCCGGAGCCGCCCCGGGAGCCGTGACCGGCTCGGCCGACTCCGGCAACTCTGCGGCGGAAAGCCGGAGTTGACGGCGGGACGGTCGCGTCCGCCCCTTGCGTCCCGCGGCGCGGTCAGGCGGCGTTCGTGGGCCGGTGCGGGGGGATCTCCGGGAGGGCGTGCAGTGCCAGCAGGGCGCGTACGAACCCCTTCCGGTCGGCGGCCGGGAGGCGGGCGAGCAGTTCCTCCTCGCCGCGCCGGATGTCCGCCTGGACGGCGTCCCGCAGCCGCCGCCCCTCGGGGGTGAGGGAGACCAGCCGGACCCGGCGGTCCCCGGGGTCGGGGCGACGCTGGATCAGCCCGCGGGTCTCCAGGTCGTCCAGGACCGGGATGATCCGGGTCCGGTCGGCCCGGATGGCGTCGGCCAGCGCGGCCTGGGTGCGGATCGGGGTCTCGTCCAGGCGCAGTAGCACCGAGTAGCCCCACATCGCCAGCCCGTGCGCGTCGAGGACCGGCCGCTCGGCGTCCACCAGCGCGCGGCAGAGCGGGACCAGCATCGCGGCCAGGTCGGGGCGGGCTGCCGGCCGCCCTCCGGTCGGAGTGCCGTCCCTGGTCGCCGCGTTCTCTGCCATCTCTGCCATGGGCAGGAAAATACCCCTTGACAGATCATGTGCACGCGCAGATCGTAAGCAAATGCACATAGATTCGGGTACGAGTACGAGTACGGGGACAGCTGCGGGTACGGATGGAGGCGCCGACCGGAAAAGGAGCACGGCGGTGGGGGCGGCGGGGCATGCGGATCTGGACCTGCTGCGGCGGCTCGACGCCCGCGCGGTGCGCAGTAGCGTGGCGCTGGTGGAACGGCTCGACGCCGGGGACCTCGGCCGGCCCACGCCCTGCGCGGGCTGGGATCTGGCCGCCCTGCTCGGTCATCTGACGGCCCAGCACCGCGGGTTCGCGGCCGCCGCGCTCGGGCACGGGCAGGACCTGGCGCACTGGGCGGTCCGGCCGGTCGGCGGCGACGTCCCGGCCGTGGTGGCCGACCACCGCGCCGCCGCCGACGAGGTGATCGCGGCCTTCACGGCCGTGGACGCCCCCGACCGCCCCTTCGCCCTCCCGGAGTTCACGACCGAGCGGACTGTTCCCGCGATCCAGGCCATCGGCTTCCACCTGATCGACTACGTCGTCCACGCCTGGGACCTCGCCCGCACGCTGGGCCTGTCCTACGACCCGGACCCCGAACTCCTCGACGCGGCGCTGCCGATCGCCCTGGCCGTCCCCGACGGCGCGGCCCGGCGCGCCCCCGGCAGCTCCTTCCGGCCCGGCCTGCCGGTGGCCGAGGGTGCCGGGTCGCTGGACCGGATCCTGGCGATGCTGGGTCGTGCGCCGGACTGGCGGGCGCCGGCACGCTGATGCCGCGGGAGCGGCGCCGGTGTGCCGCCGGAGCCCGTGCGGCCGTGGAGGAGTGGCGCGCGCAGGCCGGCGGCCTCGCCGGCAGCTGACGGCGGGATTGTGGTCCGCTGCGCGGGGCTGTTGGGTGCGGTGACGGGCCTGCGGGGGTGGTGTGTCGGACTGCTGCGCTTTACGTCCGACACACCACCCCCTCCGGCCCGTCCCCTCCCGTGAGTGGTCATAAAGACGGTGGGTGGGGGCTGAGCCGGCTGGTCCGCCCACGGTCGCTTGTTGAGGGCTGACGGTCACCCGTTGAGGGACGGCCGCCCCTCAGTCCAGAGCCCGCAGGAGCCCAGCAACCGTTGCCCCGTCTATGGGTTTTCATGACCACCCACGGGAGGTGACGGGCCTCCGGGGCAGGGGGTGTGTCCGGACTGCTGCGCTTTACGTCCGGACACACCCCCTGCCCCGGAGGCCCGTCACCGCACCCAACAGCCCCGCGCAGCGGACCGGCCCTGCGCAGCGGACCAACAACGCCCGCGAAGCGGGCCGGAAACGCCCCGCGCAGCGGACCGGCCCCGCGCAGCGGAACGGCAACGCCCGCGAAGCGGGGGGGGGTGCCCCTATGGGTTTCGTCAACCCGTGGGGGCTGGTTGGGGTTGGTAGAAGGTGCCGTCGCGGAGCATGGCGAAGAGCACGTCGGCTCGTCGTCTGGCGAGGCAGAGGAGGGCTTGGGTGTGGTGTTTTCCCTGGGCGATCTTCTTGTCGTAGTAGGCCCTGGAGACGGGGTCGGCCAGGGCGGCGAACGCGGAGAGGAAGAAGGCGCGTTTGAGCTGTTTGTTTCCTCTGCGCGATGGCTGTTCGCCGCGGATGGAGGACCCGGAACTGCGGGTTGCCGGGGCGAGGCCGGCGTAGGCGGCGAGGTGGGCGGCGCTGGGGAAGCTGCTGGCGTCGCCGATGTCGATGAGGATGCGTGCTCCGGTCCTGACGCCGATCCCCGGCATGGACGTCAGGACCTTGGAAAGAGGGTGAGCCTCCAGCAGTTCCTCGATCCTTGTGGCGAGGAGTTTGCGCTGGTCAAGTACCGACTGGAGCGAGCTGGCGAGGCTGGGGACGATCAATGCGGCCGCGGCCGTGCCTGGCACGACCACTGTCTGCTCGTCCAGGGCGGTGAAGATGTCATCGACGAGCCGTTCCGCCATCCGTGGTGCCTTTGGGCGGATCAGGTTCACCAGCCGACGCCGTCCGGCCTTGCGGACCTGGGCCGGCGAACCGCACTGGTCGAGCAGCTTGAGCACGGCTGGGTGCTGCATTCGCGGTCCCAGTACCCGTTCCAGCGACGGGTGGATCTGTGTCAGCAGTCCCCGCAGTCTGTTGCTGATGCGGGTGGCTTCGCCGGCCAGGTCGTCGTCGAAACCCACGATCATTTCCAGCTCGGCTACTGCCTCGTCGGCAAGCTCGACGGCCCGCAGAGTGTGCGGCATCGACCGGGCCGCGTCCGCGATGATGAAGGCGTCGCGGGCGTCGGTTTTGGCTTCACCGGGGTAGAGGTCGGCGATCCGCCGCATCGTCAGGCCCGGCAGGTAAGCCACGGGGCAGTCCATGTCGCGGGCCACGGCCAGCGGCAGGGCGCCGATGGAGGCGGGCTGGTCGACGACCACGAGCACGGTGCCGTGCTTGGCTTTCAGCTTGGCGAACACGTCGCGGAGCTTGGGTTCGCTGTTGGGCAGCCGCTTGTCGAAGGCCTTCCTTCCGGCCGGAGTGACGGCGGTGGCGTGGTGTTCGCTCTTGCCGACGTCCAGGCCGAGGAAGGCGCCGATCTCACTGACGTCGATCACGTGCGTCCTCTGGTCGTTCCCGCCCGGCCGTCCCACGGCACCGATCGCCACATCCACATTACGAAGAGCCTCCCGACCTGCGGACAAGCCGGTGGTCATGCCCCTAATCAGCGGTCTGTCGATGCCTCCGGAGCCGGTGACACCACCCCCCAGGCCATACGTTCGACAGGGGGAGAAAGTCATGCCAACTCCGAAGGCCGGGCGCCCCATTGCGGGGCCACCAAGAAGGTAATGGGGAGGTCTCCCCGGAGAGCCACGGGGCGTCCGGGCGGGGTGTGTTCATCCGTGGTCCTCGTCCGGCAGCGGGCGCCGCAGGACGTAGCCGCCGACCGTCACCGCCACCGCGATGACGCACCCGGCGAAGGCCAGCCCGGCGCCCCGCAGCCCCAGCACCGTGGTGAGTGCGCCGACGCCCACCACCGGCAGCGAGATACCGAGATAGGCGACGAGGAAGAAGGCCGAGAGGGTGCCGCCGCGGTGCTCCGGCGGGGCCGCGGCGCTCACCGCGGTGAGCCCGGCGCGGAACGCCAGGCCCTGGCCGGTGCCGCCGCAGAGCGCGCCGGCGACCAGTACCGGCAGCGATCCCGCGGCCAGCGATCCGGCGACCAGCAGCAGCCCCAGCACCAGGAACAGACAGCCGGCCGGCAGGGCGGTGCGCACGCCGAACCGGCCGGTCAGGGCCTGGCCGAGCGTCGAGCCCACGAAGACGGTGCAGACGACCGCCCCGGAGACCGCGAGATCGTGCTCGTCGAGGGTCTGCGCGACGAAGGTCGGCGCGATCGAGGTGAACAGGCCGAGCAGGGCGAAGCCGGCGAACGCGGCGACGGCGGCGGGGGCGAACACCCCGCGGACGGCCGGCGGCACCCGGACGCCGCGGGGCCGCGGCGAGCGCGGCCGGTGCGGGGCCGTGACGGTCTCCGGCAGCCGCCAGGTCACCACCGTGGCCAGGGCCAGCAGAAGCAGATGGACGAGGAAGGGGAGGGCCAGCGGCCGGGGCGCGTACTGGGCGAGCAGGCCGGACAGGAGCGGGCCGCAGCCCAGGCCGCCCATGTTGGCGGCGGTGGCGGCGAAGCCGGCCCGGGACTCCCGGCCGGGGCGGGCCAGTTCGAGGACGGCGGCGGTGGCGGCGCCGCTGAACAGCCCGGCGGCGAAACCGGACAGCAGCCTCCCGAGCAGCAGCAGCGGCAGCCCGCCCGCCAGCAGGAAGCACAGGGCGCTCGCCGCGGACAGTCCCAGCGCGGTGAACAGCACCGGGCGCCGGCCGGTCACGTCGGAGACGTTGCCCGCGCCGAACAGGACCGCGATCACCCCGAGGGCGTAGGTGGCGAAGACCACCGTCACCATCAGCTCGGAGAAGCCCAGTTGGTGGCGGTAGAGCCCGTAGAGCGGGGTGGGCAGGGTCGTCCCCGCCATGCCGATCGCGAAGACGGCCGCCGCGGCGGGGCTGCCGGGGCGGCGGCGCCGGCCGGTGCGCACGGTCATGGCGTCAACGTAGGCGGCGGTACCCGGCCGGGCCGGGAGGCGGTGCCCCGCGCGTGGCGGGGCACCGCTCCGACCGGGTCAGCGCCGGGGCGCGTTGGCGGCGGTGACGTTGACCGCCGCCCAGGCGCGGTCGACGGTCCGGTACGCGGTGCTGCCCGCGCCGTAGAGGTCCTTGGCGGCCTGGAGGGTGGCGGTGCGGGCGCCGTGGAAGTCGGTCGTGGAGACCATGTACCGGGTGAGCGCCCGGTAGAAGATCGCGACGGCCTTGTCCCGGCCGATGCCGGTCACCTTGGCGCCGTCGTAGGTGGGGGAGTCGTAGGCGACCCCGCCGATGGTCTTGCGGCCGCTGCCCTCGGCCAGCAGGTAGAAGGCGTGCGAGGAGACCCCGGAGCCGGCGTGCACCTCGGTGTCGTAGGTGTCCTTCGACCAGTAGTCGACGGCCCCTTCGAGCTTGTCCAGGGACGGCTTGTCCAGGCGTCGCAGGAACTTCTGGGACAGGCCGAGCTTCTCGCCGATGAGGTAGTTCGGCGGGTTCTTCGGGTTGTTCGCGGCGAACTCCACGGCGCTGCCGAAGATGTCGGCCAGGGACTCGTTGAGCGCGCCCGGTTCGCCGTACTGGCGGCCCTCGCCATCGACGCGGGTGGGCTGGAGGTTGGCGGTGGCGTCGACCACGCCGTGGGTCAGCTCGTGGCCGGTGACGTCCAGGACGACCAGCGGCTTGCCGAACAGCTTGCCGTCCCCGTCGCCGTAGAGCATGCAGCCGCAGTCCGAGGACCAGAAGGCGTTGCCGACGTTGTTGCCGAAGTGGACCAGGGCGTGTGCGCCGGCGCCGTCGTTCCTGATGCCCTTGCGGCCGAAGGTCTTCTTGTAGAAGTCCAGGGTGCTGGTGATGCCGAACTGCGCGTCGACCGCGGCGGTGGCCCGGTCGGCGGTGCTGCCGGTGCCCCAGCGGTTGGTGCCGCTGGTCAGGGGCTTGCCGCCGGCGAACTTGTCGAGCTCCTTGCCGCCCGCGTCGCGGGTCTCGGTGTTGCCGCGGGTGCTGTCCCGGAGGACGTAGGAGTTCTTGGCGGTCTGCGTGGTGGACAGCGGCACCGTGCCGACGAAGAGGGAGGCGCCGGTGCCGGTCGCCGGGGCCGGGTAGTGGCCGGCGGCGGGCCGGTGCGGGGCGGGCGGGGTGGCGGTCGCCGCGGTGCCGGGGGTGAGGTGCTCGCCGCGCTGCCGCAGCTTGTGCACGACGGACGGCGACAGGAACGGCTCGGCGACCGGGACGTTGCTGAGGACCTGGCCGGTGGTGGCGTCGACGACGACGGTCCGGGCGCCGCCGGCCTCGTCGGTGCGGCTGCCCTCGACCTGCACTTCGTAGGCCAGGGCGCTCCGGCCGTCGCGGGCGTCGACGACGAGGCGGGGCTCGCCGGCCGTGCCCTGCGCCGCCGAGGCGGCCTTGGCGGCGGCCTGACGGCCCGACAGCTTCGGGTCCGTGGTGGGCGGCTCGACCTGGTGGCGGGCGGCCCGGGTCACGCCCTGGTACGAGGAGTCCGCGCCGAGGTGGACGACGAGGTCGCCGCCGAGCACCGGCATACCATGCTGGGTCCGGACGAACCGCACATGCCGGCTGCCGTCGGGGTCGACCAGGGTGTCGGTGGCCTTGAGGGTGTCCTGTGCGCCGACGCCGGTGGTGGCCGAGTGGGCGTAGGCGGCGGCGCGGGCCGCGTCCACGATCGAGGGGGTGGTGGCGGCCGAGGGGGTGCCGGGGGAGGAGGCGGGGGCCGCGACGGCGGAGCCGGCGGCGAGGGTGGCGGCCGTGGTCACGGCCAGGGCTATCGCCAGGTGGCGGCTGCGTATGTGGGGTCTACGCACAGTTTGCGTCCTTATGTGCTGTGAGCGGCGGACTGCGTCAACCGCCCGTACACGCGGTGGCGTTGCGCACCGCGGGGGCCGACCGGCCCCGCACCGACCCTGGTCTGCCTGGCATGGGCATGTAAAGAGAAATGATCAAATTTCCGTGCCAAGTAGCCAAAAATTGACAATTGATCAGCTTTGGGTAGTCGGAAGATGACCAATCGTGTTTCGAGGGGAAAGACTCACAAGGTGGCGGCGAGGTTGCCCCGTTGTGCATCCCGCCCGCCGGCGCGCCTCTTCGCCTACGGGCGCGCGTCCGTGCCTACCGGTGCCGCTTCCCGATCAGGTCGAAACCGTGTTCCCGCGCGGGGAACGCCAGGTCCTCGTCGAGGGACATGCTGAGGGTGCCCGGTTCGGCCCAGTACGCGTAGTTGAGCGACTTCTTCAGGGTCGCGAGGACGCTCGCCTCCTCTTTCATGACCTTGCTGCGGCAGGTGCGTCGCGTCGTGAGCGCCGCGTCGTCGAAGTAGAGGTGGGTGCCGGCGAAGGTCACCTTGGCGGTGAGGTCGTTGCAGCCCAGCTTTCCGCTCACCGAGCCGTCGTCGTGGAAGTCGAGGAACATCTCGTCGCCGGCGGTGAATTCGGGGCCGTGCTCGTCGTGGAAGGTGGTGTCGACCAGCTGCCACCTGATCCCGAAGAAGTCGTCCCCCCTGGCCTGGGCGAGCTGGATGTCATCGCCCTGCCCGTTCTTGACATGCAGTTCGAGCGGGTAGCCGTCGGTCTGCTTGGTGGCGAGCGAGAGCTCTCCGTCGAAGGCGGCCCGTACCTTCTTCTCGAAGTCCGCCAGCGCCGGTGCCCCGGCCACGTCGTCCGGACGGCACGGGCCGGGTCCGTCCGTCGGCGGGGCGGGAGAGTGGGAGGGGGCGGGGAGCGGGGCCACCTCCTCGCCCAGTGTCAGGTGCGTCGCCGTCACCTCGGCCTTCCGGCGGAACGGCGTACACCCGTAACTCCCCGACGCCGTACCGTCGTTGCCCAGGGCGATCCACCCCCGGGCCTCGGACGGCAGGTCCTCCGCACGGCCGCCGACCTCGAACTTCCGGATCGCCCAGACCCCGCCCGCCAGGAGCCCGCCGGCGCCCGCGGGCCGCGGCCCGGCCGATGACGGGGAAGCCGAGGCTCCGCCGCCCTGCGCCCCGGGTGCGGCGGGCGCGCCGTCGCATGCGGACAGCGCGAGAAGTGCCGTCACCCCGGCGGCCAGGGCGCGGAGGGGGACTCTTCGAGGTGTGGGCATGGGGAGGGAGACGCGAGATCACCGAGCGTGGTTCCGGAGCCGGGTCGAGATGCGGGCGGCCCGCGGCGTGCCGACGGCCGGGCGGCGGATGCCGTCCCGGCCGGAAGGGGCGAGGGTGTCGGCCCTAACCGGTGCGGAAGAGCTCCTCCAGGGAGGCGTGGGCCTTCTCGCCGCCGCGGACGGCCTCGACGACGGCCTGGTGGAAGGCGCGGCTGTCCGACTCGGAGTGGCAGGGCACCGGGCTGCCGACCATGGTGTACCAGTCCGAGGAGCCGGTGTACTGGACGGCGACGTGCGCCTCGTCCTCCGACCACGTGGTGTGAATGGTGAGGTCGCCCTGCATCGGGCCGATCTCCTCGGTCTGCACCGCGCCGGGGCGGGCGTGGATCCCCACCGTGGTCCAGGATGCCCAGGTCATGTCGTTCCCCTCGGTCACAAGGGCTCCGGCCGGCGGCCGGGCGCGGTGTTTCAAGTCTGGCACTCGACGTGCGGCGGCGCACCGCATCGACGGGCCGACACGTCTCCCCCGCATACTGTCACCATCCTCGCCACCCGGCGCTCACCCGCTCGTCACCCCATCGTCACGCAGAGTGCCGGCCGGTCGGTCCGTGGCAGCCGTCGACACGGGTTCCTCGGCGCGGCCGGCAGCAGTCCGGCCTCGCCGAGGAACCCGTGGAAGGTGTCCGGGTATGCGTCGAGGCGCACGGGGACGTCGGCGGCCCGCGGGCCGGCCGTTGCCGCCCGGCGAACCCGGCGAGGCGGTGGTCGGCGTCGGCGCCCCCGACGAGCGGCTGGGCGAGGTCGGGGTGGCGTTCGTCGTGCCCGCGGGCGGTAGCCCGCCCGCCCCCGGGGAACTGATCGAGTGGGCCCGCGCACGGCTGGCCAACTCAAGGTGCCCCGGCGCTACCACCTCGTAGCGGAACCGCCGCGCAACGCCGGCGGCAAGGTCCGCAAGGGCGAACTGTGCCGGACGGCCAGGGACCAAGGGAGGAACGGCGGATGAGACCGACCGACGAGCAGGAGGAACTGCGGGCGGCGGTACGGAAGTTGTTGGCCAGGCGTCCCGGACCGGACGCCTGGGGGCCGCTCACCGGGCAGATCGGTGCGGCCGGACTGGCGGTGCCGGAGGAAAACGGCGGGGCCGGCTGCGGTCCGCTCGAGGTCCATGTGGTGATGGAGGAGTTGGGCCGCGCGCTGGCCCCCGTGCCGTACCTCGGGTCCGCGGTGCTGACCACCCGGGCCCTGCTCGACTGCGGCGAGGCCGCACTGCTCCCGGCGCTCGTCGAGGGGACCGCGGTGGGCGCACTGGCCTGGGCCGAGAACGGCTCCTGGGAGCCGGCCGCGGTCCGCGCCGCGGCCTGCCGGGGCCCGGCCGGCGGCTGGCGGCTGACCGGTGTCAAGGAACACGTCCTGGACGGCGCGGACGCCGGCCTGCTGGTGGTGGCCGCCAGGACCGACGCCGGGGTCTCGCTCTTCGAGGTCCCGGTGGACGGGCCCGGCGTCCGCCGGGAGCGGATGGTGCCGGTGGACGCCACCCGCCCCCAGGCACGCGTGGTGCTGCAGGGTGCCGCGGGCCGGCTGCTGGGCGCGGACGGGGGCGGTGACCGGGTGCTGTCCCGGGTGCGGGACCTGGGGTGCCTGGCGCTCGCCGCCGAACAGGTCGGCGCGGCCGGACGCTGCCTGGAACTGACCGTCGCCCACGCCCGCGAACGGGTCCAGTTCGGCCGTCCCATCGGGTCCTTCCAGGCCGTCAAGCACCGGCTGGCGGACGCCTATGTGCAGGTGGAGGCCGCGCGGTCGATCGCGTTGGGCGCCGCGCACGCCGCCGCGACGGGCGCACCGGACCTGCCCCGCTTCGCCGCGGCCGCCAAGTCGGCCTGCTCGGAGGCGTTCTCGGCGGTGGCCGGGGAGATGATCCAGCTGCACGGCGGGATCGGTATCACCTGGGAGCACGACGCACACCGCTACTTCAAACGAGCGCACGGAAGCGCACAGCTCCTCGGGACACCGGCCGAACACCGACGGCGGCTGGCCGATGAGCTGGGATTGACGTCACGTCAAGTCGCTTGAGGTGTAAGTGTTTTAGGTCGGTCGGCCGAGCTTCGACCCCGTGCCCCGGAGGTGATCCGGAGGTGCGGGGCCGCGGCGTCCGTCTGGTGTTTCGTCTGGTGTCCGGGCGGAGTGCGGTGGCGGGCTATTCGGCCAGGACCCGGGCCCGGCACTCGGCGGGGGTGCCCCAGGCGTCCCGCAGGGGGCGGGCCTTGCGGATCCAGAGGGAGAGGTCCGGCTCGTCGGTGTAGCCGACCGCGCCGTGCAGTTGGAGGGCGGTGCGTGCGGCGGCGTAGCCCGCCTCGCCGGCCGCCGCCTTCGCCGCCGCGGCCTCCGCACCGGCCGACGGGGCGTCCGCGGCCAGCGCCAGGGCCGCCGCGTAGACCAGCGGCTGGGCGAACTCCAGCCCGATCAGGGTGTCCGCCAGCCGGTGCTTGACCGCCTGGAAGGAGCCGATCGCCCGCCCGAACTGGGTGCGCTGTCCGACGTGGTCGACGGTGCCGGCCAGCAGGGCCCGGCCCAGACCGAGCGCCTGGGCGGCGGTGAGCAGCCGGGCGAGGTCGGTGGCGTGGCGGGCGGCCGCGGTGACCGCCGGGCCGCGGGCCAGGACGGTGCCGCCCAGCGGGCGGGCGAGCCGCCGGGCCGGATCGAGGGCGGGCTGGACCGGGCCGTGGGTCCCGGTGCGGCACACCGTGTCGTCCCGGACGACCAGTACGGTGTCGGTGGCGTCGGCGTCCAGGGCGAACGGGGCGCCGTCCGGGCACAGGCCGACGAGCGCGTCCCCGGCGGCGATCCGGGGCAGCCAGGCGGTGGCCGCCTCGGCATCGCCCATCCGGTGCAGGAAGGCCGCCGCGGCGGCGGTCTCGACCAACGGGCCCGGAACCGCGTGCCGCCCCAACTCTATGAAGGCGACGGTGAGTTCGAGGGGGAGCGGGCCCAAGCCGCCGTGCTCCTCGGGGACCGCGAGGGCGAACACCCCGGCCTCCGCGAGCCGGGCCCACAGGTCGCGGCCCGGCTTGTGGTCCCCGGCGGCCCAGGACCGGACGGCGGCCGGGGTGCCGGACGCGCCCAGCAGGGCGTCCAGCGTACGGGCGAAGTCCCGTTGCTCGTCGGTCAGCAGGAAGCGCATCGACGGTTCCCTTCCCGCGGCGCGGGCCGCGCCGTGCCGCCCCGGTGCGTGCAGGTGCTCATCCCCTGGCCTCCTTCGGCAGCCCGAGCAGCCGCTCGGCGATGATGTTGCGCTGGATCTCGTTGGTGCCGGCGTAGACGGGGCCGGCGAGGGAGAAGGTCCAGCCGTCGGCCCAACCGCCGTGCGCGGGCGCCTCGTCGGCGTCGTCGGCGAGCGCGCCGTAGGGGCCGAGCAGGTCCAGCGCGGTCTCGTGGAGGGCGATGTCCAGCTCCGACCAGAAGACCTTGTTGAGGCTGGACTCGGCGCCCAGGGAGCTTCCCTCGGCGAGCCGGGAGGCGTTGGCGTAGGTGAACAACTGGTAGGCGCGGGCGCCGATCACCGCGTCGGCGACCCGGTCGCGCAGTGCGGTGTCGGCCGGGTCGGCGGTCTCCCGCCACAGTGCGGTGAGCCGCTCGGCGGCGGCGCTGAAGCGGCCGGGGCTGCGCAGGGTCAGCCCGCGTTCGTTGCCCGCGGTGCTCATCGCCACCCGCCAGCCCTGGCCGGGCTCGCCGATGACGTCCGTGTCGGGGACGAAGACGTCGTCGAGGAACAGCTCGGCGAAGGCGGGCTTGCCGTCCAGTCGGCCGATCGGACGCACCGTCACCCCGGGTGCGTCCAGCGGGAACATCAGGTACGTCAGGCCCTGGTGCGGGCGCGGGGTGTCGGGTTGGCTGCGGAACAGGCCGAACGCGCGGTCGGCGAAGGCGGCCCGGGACGACCAGGTCTTCTGGCCGCGCAAGTGCCAGCCGCCGGCGGTGCGTACCGCCGTCGCACGCAGCGACGCCAGGTCGGAGCCGGCCTCCGGCTCGGACCATGCCTGGGCCCAGACGACCTCGCCGGTCGCCATCGGGCCGAGCACGCGGGCGCACTGCTCCGGGGTGCCGTGTTCGAAGAGGGTGGGGGCGAGGAGGTTGATGCCGTTCTGGCCGACCCGGCCGGGGGCGCCCGCGGCGTAGTACTCCTCCTCGAAGATCAGCCACTGGAAGAGGGAGGCGTCCCGGCCGCCGTACTCGGCCGGCCAGGAGACCACCGACCAGCGGTCCGCGGCGAGTTCGGCCTCCCAGTCACGGTGGGCGGCGAAGCCCGCTCGGGTCTCCAGCGACGGCAGCGGCCTCGCGGGGACGTGCGCGGCGAGCCAGGCACGGGCCTCGTCCCGGAACGCGGCGTCGGCAGCGCTTGCGTCCAGGTCCATCAGGAACCGGCCTCCTTCATCTTGCCGAGGTCCATCCCGCCGAGCGGGTCCCGGGCGGTCTCGGCATTGTGCGCGTGTGCGAGGTGGTGCAGGCCGAAGACCGAGTCCAGGCCGGTGTGCAGGCCCTGGAGGTCCTCGGCCTGGTTGACGGCGCGCTTGGTCAGGGCCAGGCCCATCCGCGGCATCTCGGCGATGTGCTCCGCCAACTCCCGTGTGCGATCGGTGAGTTCGTCGCGCGGCACGATGCGGTTGACCATGCCCAGTTCGTAGGCCCGTCGCGCCGGCATGCGGTCGCCGGTGTAGAGGAACTCCTTGGCGATCCGCGGCGGCATCACCCACGGGTGGGCGAAGTACTCCACGCCGGGGATGCCCATCCGGACGACCGGGTCGGCGAAGAAGGCGTCGTCGGCGGCGACGATCAGATCGCAGATCCAGGCGAGCATCAACCCGCCCGCCACGCAGGCCCCTTGGACCGCGGCGATCACCGGTTTGGGCAGCTCCCGCCAGCGGCGGCACATCCCCAGGTAGACCTCGGACTCGCGGGCGTAGCGGCTCTCCGCGCCGGCCTTGTCCGAGTGGTCCCACCACAGTCCGGCCCTGCGGCCCGCGGGGAGATGGGCGTCCCGGCCGGGGCTGCCGATGTCGTGGCCCGCGGAGAAGTGCCGTCCCGCGCCGGCCAGCACCACGACCTTGACCTCGTCGTCGTCCGCGGCGCGGTAGAAGGCGCGGTCCAGGGCGTAGGTCATCGCGGAGTTCTGGGCGTTGCGGTACTCCGGGCGGTTCATCGTGACGGTGGCGACCGGGCCCTGCCGGGCGTAGCGCACCACGGGCGTCTCCTCGCCGGCGGTCATCGGCGACCTCCTTCCCTAACAAGTGTTTGGTAGGTTAACGTACGGCCATGAGCAGCGTCGAGGCCCCCACCACCGTCGAGAGCTTCCGCACCGAGATCCGCGGCTGGCTGCGGGCCAACCTCACCGGGGAGTTCGCGGCCCTGCGCGGCCGCGGCGGCCCCGGCCGGGAGCACGAGGCGTTCGCCGAACGCCTGGCCTGGGAGCGGCACCTGGCGGCCGCGGGCTGGACCTGCGTCGGCTGGCCCGTCGAGTACGGCGGGCGCGGCGCGTCCCTGGAACAACAGGTCGCCTTCCACGAGGAGTACGCGCTCGCCGACGCCCCCGCCCGGGTCAACCACATCGGCGAGCAGCTGCTCGGCCCCACCCTGATCGCCTTCGGCACCGAGGAACAGCGGGCCCGCTTCCTGCCGGAGATCGCCGCCGTACGGGAACTGTGGTGCCAGGGCTACAGCGAGCCGGACGCCGGCTCCGACCTGGCGAACGTACGGACCCGGGCGGCCCTGGACGCGGCGCGCGGCGACTGGGTCGTCGACGGCCAGAAGATCTGGACCTCGCTCGCCCGGGAGTCCCAGTGGTGCTTCGTCGTCGCCCGCACCGAACCGGGCTCCGCCCGCCACCGCGGCCTCTCCTGTCTCCTCGTCCCGCTCGACCAGCCCGGCGTCGACATCCGGCCGATCACCCAGCTCACCGGCACGGCCGAGTTCAACGAGGTGTTCTTCGACGGTGCCCGCGCACCGCATGTGGTCGGCGCGCCCGGCGACGGCTGGCGGGTCGCGATGGCCACCCTGGGCTTCGAACGCGGGGTCTCCACCCTCGGCCAACAGGTCGGATTCCGGCGGGAGTTGGAAGCGCTGATGGACCTGGCCCGGCGGAACGGGGCGGCGGCCGACCCGCTGATCCGCGACCGGCTCGCCCGGGCCTGGATCGGCCTTGCGACCATCCGCTGCAACGCCCTGCGGATGCTGGAGGGCGTCGCCGCCGGCGCCCCCGGCCCCGAGGCGTCCATCGGGAAGATCTACTGGGCGACCTGGCACCGCGAGCTGGGCGAACTCGCCATGGACGTCTGCGGTGCCGGCGGCATGCTCGCCGCCGGCGAACCCTACGACCTCGACGACTGGCAGCGGCTCTTCCTCTTCTCCCGCGCCGACACCCTCTACGCGGGCTCCAACGAGATCCAGCGGAACATCATCGCCGAGCGGGTGCTCGGCCTTCCCAAGGAGGCGAGGGCATGACCGACGCAGCCGAGGCGCGGGGGCGGGGACGGCAGGCCGCGCCGTCGTACGTGCCCGGTCACGATCTGCTCGCCGGGCGCACCGCGGTGATCACCGCCGCCGCCGGCGCCGGGATCGGCGGGGCCACCGCCCGGCGTTTCCTGGAGGAGGGCGCCCGGATCGTCGTCGGGGACGCGCACGCCCGGCGGCTGGCCGGGAGCACGGCTGCGCTGGCCGAGGAGTTCGGCGCCGACCGGGTCGCCGGACTGCCGTGCGACGTGACCGACGAGGCGCAGGTGACGGCGCTGTACGCGCTCGCCGAGGAGCGGCACGGCCGGCTCGACATCGTGGTCAACAACGCCGGGCTCGGCGGCACCGCCGACCTCGTCGAGATGACCGACGGCCAGTGGGCGAAGGTCATCGACGTCACCCTCAACGGCACCTTCCGCTGCACCCGGGCCGCGCTGCGCCGGATGAAGGCATCGGGCGCCGGCGGCGTGATCGTCAACAACGCCTCCGTGGTGGGCTGGCGCGCCCAGCGCGGCCAGGCCCACTACGCCGCCGCCAAGGCCGGGGTGATGGCGCTGACCCGCTGCGCCGCGATCGAGGCCGCCGCGTACGGGGTGCGGGTCAACGCGGTCTCGCCCAGCCTGGCCATGCACCCGCACCTGGTGAAGGTCACCACCCCCGAGCTGCTGGCCGAGCTGACCGAGAAGGAGGCGTTCGGCCGCTACGCCGAGCCCTGGGAGGTGGCCAACGTGATCGTCTTCCTGGCCGGCGACTACGCCTCGTACATGACCGGGGAGACCGTGTCGGTCAGCTCGCAGCATGCCTGAGGAGCGGCGCGGCGAACTCCTGGACACCGCGGCGGAGGTGTTCGCCGCGCAGGGCTACAACGCGACCACCGTCCGCCAGATCGCGGACGCGGCCGGGATGCTCGCGGGCAGCCTCTACTACCACTTCGATTCCAAGGAGGCGATGGTCGACGAGATCCTCACCGCCTTCCTGGACGAGCTGTGGGCCGGTTACGACGCGGTGCTGGCGGCCGGCCACGGGCCGCGGGAGACCATCGAGGCGCTGGTCACCGAGTCGTTCCGGGAGATCGACCGGCACCGCGCCGCGGTCGCGATCTACCAGAAGGAGGCCCGGCACCTCGCCGACCGGCATCCCCGTTTCGGCTACCTCGCCGACGCCCGGCGCCGGTTCGCGGGTGTCTGGCTCGGGGCGCTGGAGCGCGGCGTGGCCGAGGGTGTCTTCCGCGCCGATCTCGACATCCGGCTGGCCTACCGCTTCCTGCGCGACACCGTCTGGGTCGCCGCGAGCTGGTACCGCCCGGGAGCACGGCACGGCCCCGAGGAGGTCGCCCGCCAGTACCTCTCGATGGTGCTGGACGGCATCGCCTTGCGGGACTGACCGGCCCATCCGCAGAATCTGACCAAGGACCGAGGAGCTCACCATGTCCGAGGCGTACATCGTCGATGCCGTCCGCACCCCGGTGGGGAAGAAGGGCGGCGGGCTGTCCGCCGTCCACCCGGCCGACCTGGGCGCACATGTGCTGACCGCCCTGATGGCGCGCACCGGGATCGATCCGGCCGCGGTGGAGGACGTCGTCCTCGGCTGTCTGGACACCGTCGGGCCGCAGGCCGGGGACATCGCCCGGACCTGCTGGCTGGCCGCCGGGCTGCCGGAGGAGGTGCCCGGTGTCACCGTCGACCGGCAGTGCGGCTCCTCGCAGCAGGCGCTGCACTTCGCCGCCCAGGCGGTGCTCTCCGGCACCCAGGACCTGGTCGTGGCGGGCGGGGTGCAGAACATGTCGCAGATCCCGATCGCCTTCGCCAGCCGCCGGGCCGCCGAGCCCCTGGGGCTCACCCAGGGCCCCTTCGCCGGCTCCGTGGGCTGGCGGGCCCGCTACGGCGACCAGCCGGTCGACCAGTTCCATGGTGCCGAGCTGATCGCCACCAAGTGGGACATCTCCCGCCGGGACATGGAGGAGTTCGCGCTCCGCTCCCACCGCCGGGCGGTCCGGGCCGTCGACGAGGGCCGCTTCGACCGGGAGATCGTCCCGTACGGCGGGATCACCGCGGACGAGGGGCCGCGCCGGAACACCTCGCTGGAGAAGATGGCCGCGCTGGCGCCGGTGGTGGCGGGCGGCCGGCTGACCGCCGCGGTCTCCTCACAGGTCTCCGACGGGGCCGCCGCGATGCTGCTGGCCTCCGAGCGGGCGGTGGCCGAGCACGGGCTGACGCCGCGCGCCCGGATCCACCACCTCTCGGTCCGCGGCGAGGACCCGATCCGGATGTTGTCCGCCCCCATCCCCGCCACCGCCCACGCACTGAAGAAGGCCGGGATGACCCTGGACGAGATCGATCTGGTCGAGATCAACGAGGCGTTCGCGCCGGTGGTGCTGGCCTGGCTGAAGGAGACCGGCGCCGATCCGGAGCGGGTCAACGTCAACGGCGGGGCCATCGCCCTCGGCCATCCGCTGGGCGCCACCGGTGTCCGGCTGATGGCCACGCTGCTGAACGAACTGGAGCGCACCGGCGGCCGGTTCGGCCTGCAGACCATGTGCGAGGGCGGCGGCCAGGCCAACGTCACCATCATCGAGCGTCTCTGAGCAGCCGTCTGACGGAACGTCAGCGCTCATTCGCCCGGCCGCCCCCGGGCCCGGATCACTGCGGCAGCCGTGCGCGGATCCGGGCCGTCGTCCGGGCGTCCACGCCCAGTCCGGCGGAGACATGGCGCGAGATGCTGCCGTAGTCGCGGTGCAGACGGTCGAGTCCGGCCGCCAGGTAGTCGGCGCGCACCTCCTGGAGCGGGATCAGCGGATCCGGGTTCTGCATCAGCCCCGCAGCCGGTCGCCGTCGGCGATCCGGGTCGGCATCGAGCCGGACGCGGCGCGGTCGGCGCGGTTGGTGACGAATGCCGGGTGCATGTCGAGCGGTACGGCCGGCCCGGGCGCAGCCGCCTGCCGTCCTCGGTCCGGTAGCCGCCCAGATCACGGCAGTTGACCGCGCCGTGCAGCGGGGCGTGGCGGTCGGGCGGCGGGGTGCGCGGCCGGGGGTGCGGGCCGGTGCCGGCCCGCACCCGGGGAGGTTTAGCGGGGCAGGCCCGCCAGGGTCCGGTGCGCCTCGGTCATGATCCGGTCGACCAGGTCGGCGCACGACGGCAGGTCCTCGATCACCCCGGCGACCTGCCCGGAGGCCATCACGCCGAGGTCGGTGCGGCCGTCCACCATCGACGCCTTCAGCAGCATCGGGGTGTTGGCCGCCAACAGCACTTGACTCCACGTCAGATCCTTGCCGTGCTTCATCGCCAGCCCGTCGCGGACCATCCCGGCCCAGCCCAGACCGGACAGCTTCCGGAACGACGCGGCGTGCCGCACCGCCCTGACCAGCGCCGCCGCCCGACCGGACCGCTCCAGCGCCCGGACCAGCTCGCTGCGCAGCATCCGGTGCGGCAGCCCGTCCACCTTGGTGGTGACGACGACATCGGCGACCGCGGCCGCCAGATAGTGGTCCTGTACGGCCGCCGGCACGGTGCTGTCCGAGGTCAGCAGGAAGCGGGTGCCCATGGCGATCCCGGCCGCGCCGTAGGCCAGCGCGGCCACCAGCCCCCGGCCGTCGAAGAACCCGCCCGCGGCGATCACCGGGATGTCGACGGCGTCCACCACCTGCGGCAGCAGCACGGTGGTGGCGACGCTCCCGGTGTGGCCGCCGCCCTCGCCGCCCTGGACGACGACCGCGTCGGCGCCCCAGGCGGCGACCTTCTCGGCGTGCCGCCGGGCCCCGACGGACGGGATCACCACCACCCCGGCGTCCTTGAGCCGGGCGATCAGCTCCCGCGAGGGCGCCAGTGCGAACGAGGCGACCTTGACGCCCTCGTCGACGACGATCCGCACCCGCTCGGCCGCATCGCCGGCATCCGCCCGCAGATTGACTCCGAACGGCCGGTCCGTACGGGACCGCACCTCGCGGACCGCCGCCCGCAGCTGGTCGGGTGTCATGGTGGCGGAGGCCAGAATGCCCAGCGCGCCGGCCTCGGCGGCGGCGGACACCAGGCGGGGGCCGGCCACCCAGCCCATCCCGGTCTGCACGATCGGATGCCGCACTCCGGTCAGCTCGGTCAGCGGGGTGCGCAGCAGCGGGGTGCCCCCGGCGGCCGGGGTGCGGTCGTCGGTCCGGGCGGCGTCGGCGCTCACGACGGCACCTCGCGGTCGCGCAGGCCCTGCGGGTCGATCACCTCGCGGATCAACCGCAGCTCCTCGGCGGTGGGTTCGCGGGTGCACGGGACCTCGTCGGCGCGGGCCAGCGGGAAGCCGGTGGCGTCCTGCACCTCCTCGGCGGTGACGCCCGGGTGCAGCGAGACCAGCCGCATGGTGTGGTCGGGGGTGGCGAAGTCGAAGACGCCGAGGTTGCTGACCACCCGCGGGATGCGGTGGTAACGGGTGGCGGACGGACCGGCCGCGGCCGCGCGGTCGTAGCCCACCCCGCACACCATGTCGACCCGCTCGACGAAGACCCGCCGGGAGTGCCTGGGAACCCAGTAACTCGTCGGGTTGTTCAGGGTGTTGACGGGTGCGCCGCGCACGCCGAGCAGCTGCCGGGCGGGCCGCTCCCAGTCACCGATGCAGGAGATGTTCTGGTTGCCGAAGCGGTCGAGCTGACTGGCGCCCATCATCACATGCCGCCGGCCGCCGGTGACCATGGCCAGATGCCGGCGGTAGGGCAGCCAGCCCTCGGTCCGTCCGTCCAGGCCGACCAGCAGTGCCTCGCCGTCGGTGAGCAGCAGATCGGGGGAGAAGGTGCGCTTGGCGAGCCGCGCGCCGAGGGCCGGTACGGTGCCCATCGGACTGGCGAGCACCTCCCCGACGTCGCGCCAGGCATCGGCGCAGGCGAGCACGCAGTATTCGGCGCGGCTGGTCATCGCATCTCCTCGTGCCAGGTCCGGACGGCCGACTGGTAGCTCTTCTCGTCCCCGTGCAGGAACCGCGCGGCGAACTCCGGCCAGGGCGTGGTCGCATAGAGCTTCTGGAACGCCTCGTCGCGGTCGTAGTCCGGGACGCACGAGGTGAAGTGCGCGCCGCGCGGCGTCTCCACCACGCCGGTCACGGTATGCCGCTCGACCAGGAGGCTCTGCGGGACGGGGGCCGCCCCGAAGCCGTCCACCAGCTCCTCGCACGAGACGTACGCGCTCTGTGCCGCCTCGCAGAACAGGTCGTCGAAGTACGGGTCCGGGCCCAGGTACTGGCCGTTGCCGAGCCGGTCGGCGCGGTTGACGTGGACCAGCGCCGCGTCCAGCCGCAGCGCCGGCATCGCGACGAAGGTCTCCCCGTCCTCGTACGGCGAGGTGACCGTCCGCAGCCCGGGGTTGACCCGCATCACGTCCGAGCCCAGACCGGCCCGGACCGGCAGGAACGGCAGCCGGTCGGCGGCGGCCCGCAACCCCCACATGAACATCGCCTCGTCGATCTCGCCCAGTTCGAACCCGCCCGCCTCGCGGGCCGCCCGGAAGTGCGGTTCCAGCGGGATCGAGTCGAGGGTGACGAACGCGGTGACCAGTTTGCGGATCCGCCCGGCGGCGGCCAGCAGCCCCACGTCCGGGCCGCCGTAGGAGACCACGGTCAGATCGGTGACGTCGGAGCGGAGCAGCGCCCGCACCAGCGCCATCGGCTTGCGGCGGGAGCCCCAGCCGCCGATGCCCAGGGTCATCCCGCTGCGCAGCCGGGCGACGACGTCCTCGGGGGTCATGGTCTTGTCGGTCACGATCGCTCCTCCCCGCCGTCCCCGGCGTTCCGGCTCCCGAAGGTGTCGCGGACCCGGTCCGCGACCCCGCTGAGATTGGCCTCGAAGGTGAAGCCCTGCTCGAAGCGGTAGCTGCGGCGTACGTCGACCGGGTCGACACCGTTGATGGCGGCCTTGGCCAGCCGCAGCAGGGAACCGTCCTTGCGGGCGATCTCCCGCGCCAACTCCACCGCCGCGGCCGTCAGTTCACCGCGCGGTACGACCTTCCAGACCGAGCCGTGCGCATGCAGCTCCCGCGCGGTGGCGGTCCGCGAGGTGTAGTACAGCGCCCGCATCAGGTGCTGGGGGACCAGCCGGGCCAGATGGGTGGCGGCGCCGAGCGCGCCGCGGTCCAGCTCCGGCAGGCCGAAGGTGGCGTCGTCGCTCGCCACGATCGCGTCCGCGTTGCCCACCAGGCCGATCCCGCCGCCCAGGCAGAAGCCGTGTACGGCGGCGACCACCGGCACCTCGCACTCGTAGACCGCGGCGAACGCCTCGGCGCAGCCGCGGTTGGCGCCGATCAGCGCCCCGTGGCCGCCGGCCGCGGTGTCCCGCTGCATCTCCTTGATGTCGACGCCGGCGTTGAACCCGCGGCCCGCGGCGGTGAGTACCACACAGCGGGCGCCCGGGTCGCGGCCGGCGGTCCGTACCGCGTCGGCCAGGTCGTACCAGCCCTGTACGGGAAGGGCGTTGACCGGGGGGAAGTCCACGGTGACGACCGTTACGCCCCGGTCGGGTGCGGAGGTGGAGACACCCATGAGCAGATCAGCTACCTTTCCACCAAGCGTTTGTTAGGTAGCGAAGTTAGCAGCGGATCGCCCGCCGCGGGAGGTACCAGTTGTCCCTGAACCTCGATCTGACCGGACGGGTCGCCGTCGTCACCGGCGGCACCCGGGGCGTCGGCGCCGGTATCGCCCGCGCCTTCCTCCAGGCCGGCGCGGAGGTCGTCGTCTGCGCCCGCCGCCCCCCGGACACCCCGGTCACCACCGACGGTCGCACCGCCCGCTACCACCTCCTCGACCTGCGCGAACCCGACGGCGTCCGGGACTTCCTCCAAGCCGTCGCGACCGACCACGGCCGCCTGGACTGCCTGGTCAACAACGCCGGCGGCACCCCCTACCGACTGCTGAACGAGACCGCCGCGCAACGCCACGCCCGTGTCGTCGAACTCAATCTGATCGTCCCGATGACCGCCTCGCTCGCCGCCTACGAGGTGATGCGCGGCCAGCCGGACGGCGGCTCGGTGATCATGATCGGCAGCGTCAGCGGCACCCGGCCCTCGCCCGGCACCGCCGCCTACGGCGCCGCCAAGGCCGGCCTGGACAACCTCGCCCGCTCGATGGCCGTCGAATGGGCGCCGCACGTCCGCGTCAACACCGTCGTCCTCGGCATGGTGCGCACCGAACTGACCGCCCTCCACTACGGGGACGAGGACGGCGTCGCCGCGGTCGGCGCCACCGTCCCGCTCGGCCGGCTCGCCGAACCCGCCGAGATCGGCGACGCCTGCGTCTTCCTCGCCTCCGGCCGCGCCGGCTACGTCAGCGGCGCCAGCCTGCTCGTCCACGGCGGCGGGGAACGCCCCGCCTTCCTCGACGCCGCCACCGTCAACCACCCCAAGGAGTCGTGAGATGACCGGAATCTGCACCGGACGCGTCGCCGCCGTCACCGGCGCCGGCCGGGGCCTGGGCCGCGCCCACGCCCTCGCGCTGGCCGCCGAGGGAGCGGCCGTCGTCGTCAACGACCTCGGCGTGGCGGCCGACGGCGCGGGCACCTCCGCCGGGCCCGCCCGGCAGGTCGTCGAGGAGATCCGGACACACGGCGGCCGGGCCGTCGCACACACCGGCGACATCACCACCGACGACGGCGCCCGCTCCCTCGTCACCACCGCCCTGGACGCCTTCGGCCGCCTGGACGCGCTGGTCAACAACGCCGGCTTCCTGCGCGACCGGATGCTGGTCAACCTCACCGAGGACGACTGGGACGCCGTGCTGCGAGTCCACCTCAAGGGCCATTTCCTGCCCCTCAAGCACGCCGCCGCACACTGGCGGGCCGAGACCAAGGCCGGGCGGACGCCCGACGCCCGGGTCGTCAACACCAGCTCCGGCGCCGGCCTGCTGGGCAGCGTCGGCCAGGTCAACTACTCGGCTGCCAAGGCCGGCATCCTCGGCCTGACCCTCGTCGCCGCCGCCGAACTGGCCCGCTACGGCGTCCAGGTCAACGCCCTCGCCCCGGCGGCCCGCACCCGGATGACGGAACGCACCTTCGCCTCGACGATGGCCGCCCCCGGGGCGGGCGTCTTCGACGCCATGGCCCCGGAGAACGTCTCCCCGCTCGTCGTCTGGCTCACCGCCGTGGACAGCGCCGGCGTCACCGGCCGCGTCTTCGAGGCGGAGGGGGGACGCATCACGGTGATGGAAGGGTGGCGCCCCGGCCCGACCGCGGACAAGCGCGCCCGCTTGACCCCGGCCGAGGCGGGCGAGGCGGCCCGCGAGTTGCTTGCAGCGGCGGGTCCGATCCGGTCGGTGTATGGCGCCGGTTGCGCCTGACGGCGCGTTTTCCGGCCCGCTTCGCGGGCGTTGCCGTTCCGCTGCGCGGGGCGTTTCCGGCCCGCTTCGCGGGCGTTGTTGGTCCGCTGCGCGGTGCTGTTGGGTGCGGTGACGGGCCTCCGGGGCAGGGGTGTGCCGGACTGCTGCGCTTTACGTCCGGCACACCCCTGCCCCTCCGACCCGTCCCCTCCCGTGGGTGGTCATGAAAACCCGTAGGCGGGGCTCCGGTTGTCGGGTCCCTGCGGGCTCTGGACTGATGGGCGGCGTGCATCTACGACTGACCGTCAGCCGTCAACAGGTGACCGTCAGGGGACCACTGGGACTGGCCCCCACCCACCGTCTTTATGACCACTCACGGGAGGGGACGGGCCGGAGGGGGTGGTGTGTCGGACGTAAAGCGCAGCAGTCCGACACACCACCCCCGCAGGCCCGGCACCGCACCCAACAGCCCCGCGCAGCGGCAACGCAACGCCCGCGAAGCGGGCCGGAAACGCCCCGCGCAGCGGACCGGCCCCGCGCAGCGGCAAACCAATGTCCGCGAAGCGGGCCCGGAACAGCCCCGCGCAGCGGCACGGCGGGGAACCCGACAACGTACGACGAGGCCCGCGCCGCCAGGCGCCTACGGCGGGAACGCCGACAACGTGCGGGCGAACCCGCCCAGCGGCCCCGGTGGCCAGGCCATCAGGACGGGGGAGGGGCGCCCGGGGGCGACCGTTCGGCGGGCGGTGCCGCCGGTTTCGCCGGGGCCCGGCGAGACGGTGTCCGGCCCGGACGAGAGAACGACCGCACAGCCGGCCGCGGCCAATGCCGCGGCGGCCAGCGTGGTGGCGAGGAAGGGAGCGAAGCGGCGCACCGTCTCACCGTGCGGGAGGTCCGCCGGGTGGCCAAGCGACGCGCCGGGGTGTCACGCGGAAGAACGACAGCGGCGGACCCTCCTGTACGACCGTGCCGGGCGGCCCGGGCGGGCCGCGGTTAGCGTCGGGGCGGGGTCCGGCGAGGGAGAGGTGGGCGCGTGGCCATCTGGGCGGCCGTGCTGTTCGCGGTGCTCGCGGCGGCGAGCAACGCGCTGTCCACGGTTTTGCAGCGACGTGCCGCGCGCACCGTGCCGGTCTCCGGCCGGCTGCGGATCGGGTTGATCGCCGATCTGCTGCACCGCGTGGCGTGGCTCGTCGGGATGCTGATGGTGCTGCCGGCCGCCGCGTTCCAGGCGCTGGCGCTGCTGAACGGGCCGCTGTCGGTGGTCCAGCCGCTGTTTGTGCTGGAGCTGCCGCTGGCCCTGCTGATGGCGCGGGCGCTGCTGGGCGGGCGGGTCTCCCGGCGCGGCTGGGCCGGGGTGGGGCTGCTGGTCGTCGGGTTGGGAACCGCGCTGGCCGCCGCCGCGCCCACCGCCGGGCGCCACCACGCCCCGTTGAGCCGCTGGATTCCCGCGCTGATCGTGTGCTTCTCGGTGATCGCCGCGGCGGTCGGCGCCGGGCTGCGGCGCGGGGCCGGCAGTGTCCGTGCCGCCAGTTTCGGCGCGGCGACCGCGATCGGCTACGCGCTCACCGCCGCCCTGCTCAAGGACGCCACGCATGCCTGGGCGAGCGGCGGCCCGGCCGATTTCTTCACCTCCTGGCAGACCTATGGTTTCGCGCTGACCGGGGTCCTGGCGCTGTTCATGATGGAGAACGCCATGCAGTCCGGCCCGTTGACCGCGTCTCAGCCGGTGCTCACTCTTGGTGACGCGCTGATCAGCCTGTCGCTGGGGGTGACGCTGTTCGACGAGCGGGTCCGGGCCGGGTGGTGGCTGCTGCCCGAGGCACTGGGTGTCGGCATGGTCCTGTGGGGCGCGGTCCTGATGTCCCGGGTCTCGCTCGCCCGGGATCTGGCGACGGGTCAGACCGGTGAGCGGCTGGAGCGGCCCGTGGGACGGCGGAGCGGGCGCAGGTCGTAGGCCCCGGGGGCCGGGTGTCAGCCCGTGTACGCGGGGGCGACCGCCGAGGTCATCAGGTGGCGGGCGGTGCCGGAGCCGTCGGCGGGGACGGTCCACAGGTCCGAGCCGTAGTCGCCGGGCATCGCGTAGACCAGGGTGCCGTTGCCGGACCAGAGTGCCTGGTCGTCGATGTTGCGGTGCTCGGCGGTGGCGGTCTCCTCCATGGTGGCGAGGTCGAGGACGTAGAGCCGCCAGGGGGCGTCCGGGGAGGCGCCGGGGACGCGCTTCTTGTAGGCGATCCGGGTGCCGTCGGGGGAGAGCGAGGGGCATTCGACGTTGGTGTGGAGGGTGGTGAGGGTGCGGGTGGTGCGGTCGCCGCGGACGAGGTAGGTGCGGCCGCCGGTGGCGAGGGTGGCGTAGAAGCGGGTGTCGTCGGCGAAGGTGACGCCCCAGATGTTGATGTCGGAGGCGTGGTAGGGGCGGCCGTCCTTGGTGACGGCGTACTGCTCCAGGTTGTCGTCCAGCGCCCAGGTGCGGGTGTCGGCGATCGCCGTGCGGGTGGAGAAGGCGGTGCCGGCGTACGAGTCGCCGCTGACGAAGACGGTCCAGGCGACCAGGTGGCCGGAGGGGGAGACCCGGGACCGGGTCGGGATGCCGGGCGCCGGGAAGCTGTGGCGGACACGGAGGCGGGAGTCGAGCACGACCGCCCGGTAGGTGTCGGTGAGCGCGCCGCGTTCGGCCTGGAGGCAGATGCCGGTGCCGGCGGCGGCGTGGAAGCGCAGGCACTTCACGCCGGAGGCGGTGCGCGGCGCGTCGGGCTGTCCGGCCGGGACCGCGGCGATTTCGTCGCGGTGCGGGCCCCAGGCGAGGTTGCGGACCAGCAACTGCCGTGCTCCGGACGGGCGGAGGGTGACGTCGCCGGTGCGGACGGGCGGGCCGTCGGCCTGCTGCCGGTCGCGCACGGCGGACCGGTCGGCGGCCCGCAGCACCGCCGCGGTGCCGACCGTCGCCAGCAGCACCACCGCGAACAGCAGCACGGCCAGACGGGTCCTGCGGTTCATCGGGGCGCTCCCTGGGGGGTGTTGTGGGGGTCGTCGCGGTCGGTGCGGCCGGTGTCCGGGGTGTCGGTGGTCCGGAGCAGTCGTGCGGCGACGAGTGCGGCGGCGGCCAGGGCCACGGCGGCCACCGCCAGTGCGGCCCGGCCGTCCCAGAAGCTCCAGGCCGCGCCGAACGCCAGCGAGCAGACGAACCGGGCCAGCGCCTGGCCGGTCCCCACCAGGGCCTGCCCGGCGCCCAGGTGCGCGGCCGGGACCGCGCCGGCGGTGGCGGCGGCCAGCACCCCGTCGGTGGCCGCGTAGAAGGCGCCGTGCAGGGCGAGCACCGTGACGACGGTGGCCGGGCCGCGCAGCGGGGAGAGCACCAGGGCGTAGGCCGGCAGCAGCGCGGCGTGGCCGGCCAGGAAGAGCCGGCGGCGCCCGATGCGGTCGGCGAGCGCGCCCAGCGGCACGGCGAGCAGGAGAAAGGCCGCCGAGGTGCCGAGCGGCAGCAGTGGGAACAGGCCGGCGGGGACGCCCAGTCGGCGCTGGAGGAGGAGGTAGAGGAAGGCGTCGCTGACGGTGGTGAGGCCCAGGAGCGCGGCGCACAGCGTCAGCCGGCGCAGTGCGGGGCGGCGCAGCAGGGCCAGGGAGTCGCGCAGGGTGGGGCGCGGGGCGGGGGGAGTCGATGCGGTGCCCGTGCCCGTGCCTGTGGCTGTGGCCGGAGTGGCGGTGCCGGGTCTTGAGGGGACGAAGAGCACCAGGACCAGGACGCCGAGTGCGGCCACGCAGGCGCTCACGGTGAACACCGCGTCGTAGCCGTCGACCGCGACCCGCAGCACCGCGAACGCCACCAGCGGCCCGAGCAGCGCGCCCGCGGTGTCCATGGCGCGGTGCACGCCGAACGCCCGGCCGCGGTGTTCGGGCCGGGTGGCCAGCGAGATCATCGCGTCCCGGGGCGCGGTGCGCAGGCCCTTGCCGGCGCGGTCGGCGGCCAGCACGGCACTGATCGCCGGCAGTCCCCGGGCGAGCAGCAGCAGCGGTTTGCACACCGCCGACAGGCCGTAGCCGATGCCGGCCACCACCTTGTGCCGGCGTCCGCCGCCGTCGGCGAGATGGCCGCCGGCGAGCCGGACCAGCGCCCCCACGCCGTTGTTGATGCCGTCCAGCAGGCCGAAGCCGAGCGGGGACAGGCCGAGGGCGGTGACGACGTACAGCGGCAGCACCGCGGTGATCATCTCCGCGGAGACGTCGGTGATCAGGCTGACCGCGCCGAGCGCCAGCACCGTGCCGGGCACCGCGGGCCGCCGCCCCGGGCGGGTGCTGCCCGGGGCGGCGGTCGAGGACGTGGTGCTGTTGCGGGAGTCCGCGAGGTACACGGGCGTCAGTTCCAGATGCCGGTGATGTCGGAGGCCGAGGCGGCGTTGCCGGCGTGGTCGGTCAACCCGGCGAGGTCCTCCAGGGTGCGCAGGACGTTGTAGTGGTTGTAGCTGGTGTCGCTGGAGCTGCCCGGCGCCACGTGCGCGCCGTAGAACAGCGTCGGTATGCGGTTGCCGGCCAGGCGGTTGTCCTCGTCGAAGGTGACGGCGAGGATGCTGTTGTGGGTCTTGGCCCACTCCGCGTAGCCGCTGAGGTTGTCCTTCGTCCAGGTGTCGCCGGTGCCCACCGAGCAGTCGTGCATGTCGTTGCAGAGGTCCGGGATGACGAAGGACACCTTCGGCAGGGTGCTGTAGTCGGACGGGAACTGGTCCATCGTCTTGGCGGTGGACGCCGGCACGTTGGAGAAGCCGAACCACGGGTTGTGCTTCTGCGCGTAGTCCCCGCTGCTGCACGTCGTCGAACCCTGGCTCGGCAGGCCCTCGTTGTAGCTCGCCCAGGTCTTGCCGGCGGCCAGCAGCTCGGAGCCGAGGTTGGGCGCGGACATCGAGCCGACGGGTACGCAACTGTCGTCGGTGCGGCCCTGGTTGGAGCCGGAGAACACCATGTAGTAGTTCGGCTCGCTGGGGTGGGTGAGGGCGAACGACTGGGTGAGGACGGCGCCGCCGGCCTTGAGGGAGTTCAGGTACGGCGCGCTGGAGCTCCCGACCACCTGGTCGTAGGCGTGGTTCTCCAGCATCACCACGACCACGTGGTCGGGGGAGGGGAGCCCGGTGGCCTGCGCCGACGCGGTGGAGCCGGTGCCGGCCCACAGCGCGAACGAGGTGGTGGCGAGGGCCGCTGCGCCGGCCAGCGCGGTGAGGGAGCGCCGGTTGCGCTTGCGCGCCTTGACTGCGGTCATGACTGTCCTCCGGACAGGAGTGACGAGCGGATGGGGGGAGAGGGGCGCGGTAACCCTAGAAGCGACCGGATGGACTCGGCCGCGTCCACCGGATGAAGAACAGACGAACGAATGGCCCCGGGGGCCGGGCGGTTCAGGCCGGGGGGCGCGGTGCCGCCGGGGTGTCGCCGTGTACCGCGTGCAGGTACAGCAGCAGCGTGTCGAGGGTGAAGTACGCGCTGTAGGAGATGTCCGGGGTGTCGCCGCCGGTGTGGTAGCCGCCGATCACACCGATGACGGCATAGCCGCCCAAGTCCCGTACCAGGAACGGCCCTCCGGAGGTGCCGCCGATGTAGCCGGCGCAGGGGATCTCCAGGAAGTCCCCGGGGGCGGCCGGGTCCGTGCTGGTGTAGCGATGGGTGGACGAGGAGCAGTCGAGCGGCTCCGGGTAGCGGGCGTCGCTGCTGCCGGGGTAGCCGATGAGGCGGACGTCCGAGTGGTTGTACCCGGGGTAGGGCAGGAGGTCGAAGCCGCCGGTGATCTGCTGGACCTGTGCGCCGTCCTCGCGGGGGCCGACCCGGACGACCGCGTAGTCCCAGCGGGCGCCGCCGTCCGTCCCGAGGTCGTAGTAGTGCTGGTCGAGGTAGATCCGCTCGACGGGGTAGATGCCGTGCGGCTTGAGCCCGTCGTGGTACTGCGGCACGAACGAGAGGTACTTCTTCGGGTCGGGGGAGAGCAGGCAGTGGCCCGCGGTGAGGACGAGGTTCCGGTGCGGGCTGCGGATCACCGTGCCGCCGCAGAACCGGCCGGTGTTGCCGCCGTCCGTCCAGAAGAACGTCCCCACCTGGGGCAGGCCCTGGAAGGGGTGACTGGGCGGGACCGGCGCGGCCGCCGGACGGGCCTTCGTGCTCTTCGTCGCCTTGTCCCCCTTCTCCACCACGGGTTCGGCGGCCTCCATGCGCCGCGCGGTCCAGTACGCGTCGACGCCGGAGGCCGGGTCTTCGGGCGTCGCGGCGGCGTGTGCGGGCGGTGCGGGCGCCGCGAGCAGGGCCAGGACGAGCACCAACAGGGCGGCCAGCGGCGCGGCGGCCGATCTGCCGCGGGTGGCGAGGGGTCTGCCCATGGACGGGTTCCTTTCGAAAGGAGGAGAGGCCCGCTGGTCCGGCGCCGGACCAGCGGGCCGGCGCCGACATGGTCGTACGGCGGGAGGCGGCTGGCCAGAGGCGGCGTCAGCGGTTGCCGTCCGTTTGCCGTTCCGTGACGTCGAGTTCCGCCAGAATGCGCTCGCGGTCCTCGTCCAGGGCCGGGATCCGGTCCATCCGGGGCTCCCGGCCGGCGACGGTGACCGGCGGCAGCAGGGCGTCCAGCGGGCCGACGGGGGAGTCCACGGTGCGCCAGCGGTCCCGGGCGGCGAGCTGCGGATGCGCGGTGAACTCCGCGACGTCCCGCAGCCGGGCGTGGGCGATCCGCGCGCCGGACAGCCGCCGTTCGATCTCCTCGGCCGGCAGCCGCGCGAAGCGTTCCTCGATCCGCTGCCGCAGCTCCTCCCGGTGCGCGACCCGGGCGGAGTTCCGGTCGAAGCGCGGATCGGCCGCCAGCGACGGGAGTTCCAGCACCTGCGCGCAGAACGCGGCCCACTCCCGCTCGTTCTGGACGCCGAGGAAGACCCGCCCGCCGTCCGCCGCGCGGTAGGGCCCGTACGGGGCGATGGCGGCGTGTTCGGCGCCGGAGCGGGGCGGGGTGGTGCCGCCGTAGCGGGTGAAGTAGGCCGGGTAGCCCATCCATTCGCCCAGTGCCTCCAGCATCGACACCTCGAAGGCGCCGCCCCGGCCGGTGCGCTCGCGCTCGTAGAGGGCGGTGAGGATCCCGGTGTAGGCGTACATCCCGGCGGCGATGTCGGCCACCGGGATGCCGATCTTGGCCGGTTCCGGCGGGGTGCCGGTCAGCGACATCGCCCCGGCCTCGCACTGCACCAGCAGGTCGTACGCCTTGGCGTGCGCGTACGGGCCGCCGGTGCCGTAGCCGGAGATGCCGCACACCACGAGCCGGGGGTGGGCCGCCACCAGCTTCCCGGCGTCCAGGCCCAGCCGCTCGGCGGCCCCGGGCGCGAGGTTCTGCACGAAGACGTCGGCCCGGGCGAGCAGCCGGCGCAGCACCGCGGCGTCGTCGGCGCGCTTGACGTCCAGCGCGATCGACTCCTTGTTGCGGTTGAGCCAGACGAAGTGACTGGACATGCCGCGCACCGTCTCGTCGTAGCCGCGGGCGAAGTCGCCGGTCCCGGGGCGCTCGACCTTGATCACCCGGGCGCCCAGGTCGGCGAGTTGGCGGGTGGCGAAGGGCGCCGCGACCGCCTGTTCGAGCGCGACCACGGTGATGCCGTCCAGAGGGAGCATAAGCGGACCTTTCCAGAAGAGACGGGGCGGAGCCGGGCGAGAGGGGTACCTATGTGCCCGTGGATCCGTACCGATGGATCCACGGATCCGGCAGGATCCCGCGGAACCCCCACGACCCGCAGGAGTCACCATGACAGCCGACCGGCACGGGCACGCCATGACCGACACCGGCACCGAGGCCCTCGGCCACTACGAACAGGCCCTGGACGACCTGCTGTTCTTCCGTCCCCGCATCGAGGAGACCGCACGGTCGCTGCTGACCGCCGCGCCCCGCTCCCCGATGGGCCACGCCCTCGTCGCGTATCTGGGCGTGCTGGGCACCGAGGAGGCGTACGCGGCGGCCGCCCGCGACATCTTCGCCGCCTTCAGCGCCGGTCTCGACGCCGACCGCCTCACCCCGCGCGAGCGGATGCACCTGGCCGCCGGAGAGGCGTGGCTGGCCGGCGACCTCCGCACCGCCGGCCGGATCCTCGGCGAGATCACCGTCGCCCACCCGCGCGATCTGCTGGCCCTCTTCGCCGGCCACCACCACGACTTCCTCACCGGCGACGCGCTGCGGCTGCGCGACCGGATCGGCGGCGCGCTGGACGCCTGGGACGAGGACGACCCGCACTACGGCCCGCTGCTCGGCATGTACACCTTCGGCCTGGAGGAGAACGGCCACTACGAACACGCCGAACAGACCGGCCTGTCCGCCCTGGAGCGGCGTCCGCGGGACGTCTGGGCCATCCACGCCGTGGCGCACACCTACGAGATGCGCGGCCGCTTCGGCGACGGCACCCGCTTCCTGGACGCCCGCACCGACGCCTGGTCCGACGGCACCCTGCTCACCGTCCACAACTGGTGGCACTACGCCCTCTTCGCCATGGAGGCCGGCGACACCGCCCGCGTCCTGGAGGTCTACGACGCCGCGGTGCACCACGGCGACTCCCCGGACGTGGCGATGGAACTCATCGACGCGGCCGCGCTGTTGTGGCGTCTGCACCTCGCCGGGGAGGTCCAGGACGACCGCTGGGCCGCGGTCGCCGACGCCTGGGAGCGCCGTGACGACGGCCCGCACTACGCCTTCAACGACGCCCACGCGGTGATGGCGTACGTCGGCGCGGGCCGCCTGGAACGGGCCGAGCGGCTCGTCCGGGACCGCGAGCGGTGGCTGGCGCGGACCCCGGCCGGCCCGGCGCCCGCCAACCGCGCGATGACCGCCGACGTCGGCCTGCCCGTCTGCCGGGCGCTGCTCGCCTACGGCCGCAAGGACTTCGCCGGTGCCGTCGGGCTGCTGCTGCCGATCCGCCACCGCCTGAGCGACTTCGGCGGCAGCCATGCCCAGCGCGACGCGGTCCAACGCACCCTGGTCGAGGCCGCGCTGCGGGCCGGCCACCACGACCTGGCCCGCACCCTGCTCAGCGAACGCAGCCGGCTGCGGCCGGTCTGCCCCTACAACTGGTCGGCCAAGGCCCGCCTGGAGGAGCAGGCCGGGGCGCCGGAGCGGGCGGCGGCGGCCCGGGCGCGGGCCGCGGCGCAGGCGGCCGGCGCCGCGCTCGCCGGGTGAGCCGGGCCGGGCAGCTCAGCCCAGCAGCTGCTCCGCCCAGATGATCTTGCCGTCGGTGGTGTAGCGGGTGCCCCAGCGGTGGGTGAACTGGGAGATCAGGAACAGCCCCCGGCCGCCCTCGTCGGTCGTCCGCGGATGCCGCAGGTACGGGGAGGTGCTGGAGCCGTCGCGCACCTCGCAGATCAGGGTGTGCTCCAGGATCAGCCGCAGCAGGATCGGCCCCGACCCGTACCGGATCGCGTTGGTGACCAGTTCGCTGACCACCAGCTCGGTGGTGAACTCCAGGCCCGGCAGCTGCCATTCGGTGAGCTGCCGGGCGGCCATCTCGCGGGCCCGGCCCACCACGGCCGGGTCGGCGGCCAGTTCCCAGGAGGCGAAGCGGTCCTGGGCCAGGCCGCGGGTCCGGGCCAGCAGCAGGGTGACGTCGTCGTGCTGACGTGGCGGGACGAGTGCGTCGAGCACCGACCGGCCCAGCGCGTCGAGGGAGTCGCCCGGCGCGGACAGCGCACGCAGCAGCCGCTCCCCGGCCGGTGCGCCCGCGTCGGCCAGCAGCCCGTCGGTGTACAGCGCGAGCAGGCTGTCCTCCTTCACCGTCACCTCCAGGGCCTCGAACGGCAGCCCGCTGACGCCCAGTTGGGGGCCGACCGGCAGCTCGGCGAAGGCGGCGGTGCCGTCGGGGGCGACGATGACCGGCGGCGGGTGCCCGGCGCTGGCCATGGTGAAGCAGCGGCCGACCGGGTCGTAGACCGCGTACAGGCAGCTGGTGCCCACCGCGCCGGCGTCGGCCTGGCCGCCCTCCTCCGACACCCGGCCGACCAGGTCGTCGAGGTGCGCGAGGAGTTCCTCCGGGCGCAGGTCGAGCGCGGCGAGGGTCTGTACGGCGGTGCGCAGCCGGCCCATCGTGGCGATCGCGCCGATGCCGTGCCCGCGGACCTCGCCCACCACCAGCGCCAGCCGGGCACCGGACAGCGGGATCACGTCGAACCAGTCGCCGCCCACGCCGGCCAGTTCGTCGGCGGGCCGGTAGCTGGTGGCCAGGGACAGCGCGCTGTGCTCGGCGACGTCCTGGGGCAGCAGGCTGCGCTGGAGGGTGAGGGCCGCCTCGCGTTCGCGGGTGTAGCGGCGGGCGTTGTCCAGGCAGATCGCGGCCCGGGCCACGAACTCCTCGGCCAGCCGCTGGTCGTCCGGGCCGAACGCTTCGCGGCGCCGGCCGCGGAAGAAGCTGGTGACGCCCATCGTCGTGCCGCGCGCCCGGATCGGCACCACCATCGCGGTGTGCAGGCCCTGCTCCCGCAGGGCGCGCCGGCGGCCGCCGGGGACGTCCGCGGCCCACTCCACCCCGTGCGGGTCCAGCCATTCCAGCCGCCACGACTTGCCGTCGACCAGCGCCCGTATGGGCGGGGACCAGGCGTGGTACGACGCCAGGTCGCCGACGGCGACGACCGCTTCGGGGGCGCCGGGCCGGGCGGACTGCTGGCCGCCGCGGCGCAGCGCGACCCGGTCCGCGTCGCCGGGCGGGCCGGTGAGCGGGTCGCCGCCCCGGATCACCGAGTCCAGCAGGTCCACGGTGACGAAGTCGGCGAGGTCCGGCACCGCGACGTCCGCCAGCTCCTGCGCGGTGTGCAGCACGTCCAGGGACCGGCCGATGGCGGTCCCGGCCCGGTCCAGCAGGGTCAGCCGCCGGCGGTTGCGGTACCGCTCGGTGATGTCGATGACGGTGTAACACACGCCGAGGGGGCGGCCGTTGCCGTTGTCGAGCCGGACGAAGGACATCGCGTGGGCGCGTTCGTGGCCGGGTTCGGACCGCGGGCGGCCGATGTGCTCGTAGCCCAGGATCGGTTCGCCGCTCTCCAGGACGCGCCGCATCTGCGCCTCCAGCGCCTCGGCGTCCAGGCCCGGCTGGATGTCGGCCAGCCGCCGGCCGATCCGGTCCTGCGCCGGGCCGCCGCCGAACCGCTCCAGTGCGAGGTTGGACCAGACGAACCGCAGGTCGGTGTCGACCACGGCCATTCCGACCGGCGTCTGCATCAGCAGCTTCTCCAGTACCGCCCGGCTCATCTCCCAACCCGGGAACGAGGACGCCTCGGCGGCCACCACCAGCCAGTGCGCGGTGCCCTCGCCGTCGGTCACCCGGGCCAGCTGCACCATGACGTCGACGGGTGCGCCGTCCTTGCGGCGGGCGGTGAGCGTCCCGCTCCAGCCGCCGTGCGCCCGGCACTCGGCGGCGAGCCCGGACAGCCGCGCGGCGTCGCCCGGCACCAGCAGCGTGGCGGCGGCCCGCCCCACCACGTCGGCGGCGGGGTGGCCGAGGAGCCGTACGGCGCCGTCCGGCCAGCCCTCCACGCGTCCCCGGGCGTCGCACAGCACCAGGGCGGCGTCGGCGATGTCGAGCGGCGCCGCCCGCCGCCCGCCGTGGCCGTGCTCCTCGAAGTCCACCATCTCAGCCGTTCCGTCTCTGCCGGACGATCTGAACCAATGCCTTATATGTGGTATTTACCCCATCTGAGGGTACTGGCCCCGGGGCTTTCGGACCGCCCAGCCGCCCCGTTCACAGCCCGGCGCGCTCCCGGGCCCGGGTGAGCAGGGCGACCAGCATCTCCGGGGTGAGCCGGCCGGTGAAGGTGTTGCGCTGGCTCGGGTGGTAGCAGCCGAGGAGCCGCAGCTCCCCGCGTCCCGGCCCGGCCGGCAGCACCGCCTCGGCGCCGTGGCCGAACGCCGGACGGGGCCGCGGCAGCGACCAGCCCGCCGCGCCGAGCGCCGGCCACAGCGCCTGCCAGGCGAAGGCGCCCAGCGCCACCACCGCCCGCAGCCCCGGCGCCAGCAGCTCCAGCTCGGCCGCCAGCCAGGGCCGGCAGGTGTCCCGCTCGGCAGGGGTAGGCCGGTTCTGCGGTGGCGCGCAGTGCACCGGTGCGGTGACCCGCACCCCGTACAGTTCCAGCCCGTCGCCCCGGTGCGTGGCGGTCGGCTGCGAGGCCAGGCCCACCGCGTGCAGCCCCGCGAACAGGAAGTCCCCGGAGGCGTCGCCGGTGAACATCCGGCCGGTGCGGTTGCCGCCGTGCGCGGCCGGGGCCAGCCCCACCACCGCCAGCGCGGCGTCCGGCGGGCCGAACCCCGGCACCGGCCGCGCCCAGTACTCCCAGTCCCGGAACGCCGCCCGGCGCTCCCGCCCGACCCGCTCCCGCCAGGCCACCAGCCGGGGGCAGGCCCGGCACTCCGCCACCGCGGCGTCCAGCGCCGGCAGCCCGCCGCAGCGCGGCGCCGCACGCGCCGGATACCCCCGGTCCTCCGTGCCCGGCGGTCCACCGTTCGGCTCCCGGACCATGCCGGCCCCTCCTCTCCGCGCGCCGGTCCCGGGCGCGCCGCTTCCCGGTACGGCGGATCATGCCGCACCGCCCGGTCCGTCGTGCGTCGGGGCGAGCAGCAGCAGCGCCACGTCGTCCAGCCGTTCCGTGCGGGCGCCGCGCCGGGTCAGGACGGCGTCGGCCAGCGCGCCGGGGTCCGGGCTCCGCGCCGCGGCCAGATCGGCGGCCAGGGCCGCCACCCCCTCCTCCAGGTCGCCGCCGGGCCGCTCGACCAGCCCGTCGGTGTAGAGCGCCAGCACCGCCCCGGGGGGTAGCGGGAGGGGGCTGGCCGCGAAACGGGTGTCGGGCGCGACGCCCAGCAGCAGCCCGGGCGGCACCCGCAGCACCTCGGCGTGCCCGTCGGGGTGGCGCAGCACCGGCGGCGGATGGCCGGCGCTGGCCAGGCACGCCTGGTGGGTGCGCAGGTCCAGGTGGACGTAGAGACAGCTGGTGAACAGCTCCGGGTCCAGGTCGGCGAGCAGCCGGTTGGTGCGGTTCAGTACCTCGTCGGGGGCCGCGCCGGCCGCCGCGAACGCGTGCACGGCGGTACGGGCCTGGCCCATCAGGGCGGCGGCCGCCGCGTTGTGCCCCTGGACGTCGCCGATCACCGCGGCCACCCGGTGCGCGTCGAGCCGGATCAGGTCGTAGAAGTCGCCGCCGATGTCCATCCCGCGGGTGGAGGGCAGATAGCGGGCGGCGACCGACAGGCCCGGGACCGGCGGCAGCCGGTGCGGCAGCAGTCCCGCCTGCAGGTCGTGCGCCAGCTGCTGCTTGGTGTCGTAGAGGCTGGCCCGGTCCAGTGCCTGGGCCATCAGCCCGGCCAACGACGTCAGCACCTGCCGCTCCTGGGGGCTGAAGGTCCGCGGATGCCGGTAGGCCAGCACACAGCAGCCGACCGGGCGGCCGGAGACGATCAGCGGCAGCACCGCCCGGGCCGCCATCCCGGTCAGCGCCGCCAGCCCCGGGAAGCGGGCCTCGGTCTCCTCCACGGAGCCGAGGAAGCTCGGCTCGCCGGTGGCCAGGGCAGCCACGGTGGGGGAGTTCGCGCTGGTCAGCGGCAGACCCTCGAACGCCTCCACGACCTCCTGGGCGTAGCCGTGCTGGCCGATGGTCCGCAGCCGGCCCGCCTCCGCGGCGTACATCAGCATGGCCTGGGCGCCGAAGGCCGGCACGATCTGCTCGGCGAACAGGTCGGTGACGTCCTTGACGCCCACCGCCTCGGTGAGCGCCGCGGCGAGGTGCAGCACGTGGTACATCTGCGCGGCCCGCAGCGGCATGACCTCCGTGGGCCAGTGCGCCTCCGGGTCGGTCTCCCCGCCCGTGTCGCTGATCCACACGCTCACCCCGCGGCCGTCCGGGAACAGCCGGAACGTCAGCCTGTGCCCCGGCGCCCGGCAGGCGGTGAACGCTGCCGGGCGGCGGCTCATCACCGCCGCCCGGCAGCGGTCCTCGAAGACCGGGCCGGCCAGCCACGGCAGCACGTCCCAGGGGCGGGCGCCGCGCAGCGCGGCCGCGTCCACGCCCAGCAGCGCCGCCGCGCCGGTGCTGAGCATGGTGACCCGTCCCTCCATGTCGAGCCCGCAGCCGCCGCCCGGGAGCCGTTCGACGTAGTCGACGGTGGCCAGCGCCTCGGCCGGGTCGACGGCTCGGGCCGGGGGTTTGTGCACCACCAGCGGCGCGTCCGGCGGGCCCGGTGTGGGCAGCAGCGCCGCCAGCCGCCGGCAGGCGCGCTCGAACGCGGTGCGCTCGGCCTCCGACAGCTCCGCCGGGTGCCCGGCCGGCCACAGCAGCACCACCGCGCCCCGGCAGCCGGTCCCGTCGTCCAGCGGTGCCGCGCCCAGCGCGAAGTCGTAGGGCAGGGCCACCGCAGTCCGGGGGAAGTCCCGGGCCAGCTGTCGGTGGCCGGCCGCCCACACCAGGCGCTGCCGGCGGGCCGCCACCGCGACCGGGATGGGGGCCGCCAGCGCGATCCGCTGCCAGGGGTCCAGCACCGGGGTCGGGATGCCGCTCAGCGCCGTCAGCCGCAGCACCGGCGCGTCGGGCGCCAGCTCGTAGACCATGATCGAGGTGGCGCCGGTCTCCGCCATCGTCCGCAGCAGTTCCTGACCCAGCGGAGCCTCACCATTCCCACCGGTCGTCATGGCACACCTGCCCAGAGCCGCGGCACAGTGCCGACGTTACGCCGCCGGGCCGCCGGTGGCAGTTCCGGTCGCCGGCGCCACCCGGTGCGGTGGGGCGGCCGTGGGCCCAGGGGGCCGTGCGGCGGCGCAGCGTGGGGGCCAGGGCCAGCTGGCCCACCGCGGCCAGCAGGCTCAGCGCCGCACAGCTCAGCTGTCGCGGCCGTCCAGCCGGTGGCCGATCAGCGGCTGGACGGCGAGGACGACGATGCCGTTGACGGCCAGCACCGTGCCGTAGGCGCGCTGGACATGCCGGTGGCCTTCATCGCCAGCGGCAGGGTGGCGAACGCCTGCTGGAAGAGCACGGCGTAGAGCACGACGAGGCCGGCGAAGGCCGGCATCGCCCGGTCACGCAGGACGGTGCGCAAGCCGCCGGCGGTCCGCTCCTGGGCGGCCGGCTGCGCCTTCACCGACCGGGACGCCCGGGGGACGGCCGAACCGCCCGCCTGAACAAGCCCGTTCCGCAGCCGGCGCATCCTCACTCCGGCCCCGCCGCCTCGGCTTCTCCGTCACCGGGCGGGGCGAAGTCCTCCGCCACCAGCGCGGCGAGATCCTGGAACGCCTGGTAGGTCCGGGACCGCATCCGGGAGAGGCTGATCCCGTCCTTGCCGTCGTACTCCCGGTCGTCGAGGCGCGAGTCGTAGGGGACCAGGACCAGTCCGCCGGGGTGGTCGCCGAACCGTTCCAGGATCCGTTCGTCCCACAGCGGGCGGTCCGGGCCGCGGAGGTCGGTGACGGCCAGGATCGCCCGGTCCGCGAGCGCCGCGTAGCCGCGGTTCCGCAGGTCCGCCAGCAACTGCCCGGCCCGGTCCAGGTCCGTCCCGATCCGCCGCGCCACCACGATCAGCCGGCTGCTCAGGGCGAGCACGGTGTCCGGGAGCGGCTCGCTGCGCAGCGCGGCCCGGTCCGCGAGGACGACCGGGAAGTGCCGGCCGAGCAGGTCCAGCGTCCGCCGGTACTCCACTTCGTACGCGACCGCGGAGGTGGTCCCGCGGAAGGGCCGGAGCAGCGCCCGCAGTCCCGACGGCCCGTTGACGGTGAAGGGCAGCACCTCCTCGTACTCCAGGATCGTGGGCAGCGCGGACAGCAGGTCGGAGCGCGCCTCCGGGTAGCCATCGAGATGCAGTCGGCGGTCCAGCGCGCCGACCCCGTGGCCCGCGTCCAGCGCGATCACCCCGCCGCCCCGGGCATCCGCCAGCAGCGCCCCCAGAGCGACCGTGACGGTGGGCCGGCCGACAGCGCTGTCCACGCCCACGACCGTGGTCCGGTGGCAGTACGTCAGCGGTGTGCGGATCGCCGCCAGCTTCCGCTCGTCGGCGTCCCGCTCCGCCAGGCGGAACAGGAAGCGGCGGCGGACCATCGGCCGCGCCGAGCGCAGGGCTTCCGCCCACCGTGCCTGGGACTGCGGGTCCAGCGGGAGCGGCACCGTGCCGTCGGATGCGTCGGGCGCGGCGTCCTCTGCCGCGGGGGCGGGCGGAGCGGCGGTACCGGCGCCCGAGCCGCGGTCGTCCCGTAGTTCCGCCGCCATCGGCACGTACCGGGCGAAGCACTCGGCGACCTGACCGGCCGTCGGGCGCGCGGCCGGGTCCTCGGACAGGCAGTCGAGGACGATCTCCCGCAGCGGGCGCCAGGTGTCCCCCTGCCACAGCGCCATGTCCCCGCCGCCCGCGGTGAGCGGCGCGCGGTGCTTGTCGCCGAGCCGGCGCAGGATCTCCCCGAGGGACCGGACGTTGTCCGCCATGGTGGGCACCGCCTCGGCGCCCCGGGCCCGGAACTCCCCGTCCACGACGCACCGCCCCAGGCCGGTCAGCATCAGCGTGCGCCCGACGACGTGCACCGACCGCTCCGTCAACTCCGGCAGCACCAGGCCCTGCAGATGGCACAGGCGCACCGCGGCCGCCAGATGCCAGCCGTAGGCGATCGACAGCAGGGTGTCGCGCCGCAGCCGGGAGCCGTGCTCCGGCCGCAGCAGCGCGCCCAACTGCGGTGGCGGCCCGGCATCCGGATCGTCCGACGGGGCGTAGATCCGCATCGCGAGATAGGGCGGCTCGCCGTCCGGATCGGCCTCCAGCAGCCACGGTGCGTACTGCCCGCCCAGGCGGCGCAGCGCGACCGCCTCCGTGGCCAGCAGTGCCCGTGCCTCGTCGGGCGGCACATCGGGCCGGACGACGCGGAGCGCGGCCTCCTCTCCGCGTGCGTTCCGCCCCAGGTAGACGACGGAACGGGTGCCGAGCCGGCGGCCGTGCAGGGTGTACCGGCCGAGCCGGCGCGGATCGCGGGCGGAGAGTGGCCGCCAGCCGTCCGGGCCCACCGGCTCCGTGCCGTCGTCCTCCTCCGGCACCGTGGCGAACGAGGCGCCCAGTCGGGCCATCAGCCGCCGCTCCACCGAGGAGAACGCCCGGGAGCCGGCCGGCAGTCGGTCCATCCCGTCGGGGTGGGCGAGCCAGGCGGGGAAGTCGGGGGAGCGGCCGGCGAGCTGGTTCAGCCGGTGGCCGATCTCCCGCCCGGTGCGCAGGAGTTCCGGGGTCGCGACGGCGTCCAGCAGCGCGGACCTGACCGCGTCGGGGAAGTCGAAGATCCGGTGCTGGTCCCGCAGCGGACCGGCCACCGGCGCCGGCGCCGGCCGCATCAGCCCGCCGAGGAACACCTCCGCCAGATGGGCGGTGTCCGCCTCCACCGCGCGCTGCACCAGCCGCATCACCGGCACCGAGGCCGGGGAGACCGCCGCGAGGTGGGCGGCGAGGCGGTACGCCTCCGGGGAGGCCGCGGCCCGGAACCGGCGGACGCCGTCCGTGCCGTCCTCCGCCGGTGGCCCGGCCGCCCGGCCCACCGGGCCCTCCAGCAGCGGCAGTTCCATCGTCCCGCCGGCCGAGGCCAGCAGCCGCGCCCAGGCGGCGACGGGCCCCGCGGAGCTCTCCAGAACCGGCACCGGGAGTCCCGGGAACGGCGCCAACTCGGCAGGGAGCACCGGGTCGTTGATGCTCCACGACGCCCCGGCGGCGCCGCGCCGGCGGGTCGTCACCAGCCAGCGGCCGGCCCGGATGCCCGAGCCCTGCCACAGCCGCGGCGGCAGCGCGTGCAGTACCGCCACCGGGCCCTGGGCCGACCAGCGCGCCAGCAGCCGGTGCAGCCGACCGTCCCGCCAGGCCGCGCCCATCCCGTCGCTGAGCAGCAGCACCAGGGTCCGGCCCGACGGGTCGGCGAGCACCGACGGCGACAGCGTGCCGGCGTCCGGGTCGAACGGGCGGCCCCGCAGCACCGGGGCGTCCGGGCCGCGGGTGTCCAGCCCGTGCACCCGGACCGTGCGGAACGCGCCGACCCGCTGCATCATCCCCCGCCACTCGACCGCCAGCCGGCGCCACAGCAGCATCGACACCCCGTCGTCCACCAGCAGCACCAGGTCCAGCCAGCGCTCCTGGCCGGGGCGCAGCACCACGTCCGGGAGCCCGCTCTCGGCCAGGGCCGCGGCCGTCGCGGCCTCGTCGAACTCCTGGAAGCGGGTGGTGGCCCGGCGCTGCCGCAGCGGGCGCAGCGCCCGGCCGATGCGCAGCTCACCGGCGAGCGCCTTGGCCTCCGGGGCGCGCACCGGCAGCGCGGCACCGCTCGGAGCGGGCGGCGGAGCCTTGCGGACCGTCCGGCGGCGGGGCGCGGCGGGTGCCGGCGCGGCGTGCAGATCACCGCCCAGCCGGTCCAGTGGGAGGATGTCGCGCGGGGCGCCCTCCGGGGCGTCCGCGGCCCGCGGCGGCGCCAACTGGGCCGCGGGCGGCGGGGGTTCGTTCGCCGCCCCCGCGGCGGCCCGGGGCGCGGTCGGGCCCAGGGCGCGGGCGACCGGCGCGCTGTCCTGCCCGGCGGGCAAGTGGGTGGCCAGCCACAGCGCGTCGAGCAGCGCATGCCGGTCCAGCTCGACGCCGGCCGCGGCGAACACCGCCCGCGCCGCACCGATCCGCCCGGCCCGCCCGCCGTCACCGGCCCGCTCGCCGGCCTGCGCCCCGCCCCCCTCCGCCGCCATCGCTCAGACGGTCCCGCCGAGTTGGTGCAGCACCGCGTCCAACAGCCCCTCGGCATCGAGGTCGACGCCGCCGGTGCGCAGGAACACCGCGTTCAGCAGCTGGTCGGTGGCGAGCTCGTCGCGGCCGCGGCGCCGGAGGAACTCCCGCAGCACCTCGTCCACCCCCGTGAGCGACTCGTCCCCGAGGTGCGCCGCCACGATGGCCCGCAGCCGCTCCTCGTCGGGGGTGGGCAGGTCCAGCCGGACACAGCGGCGCAGGAACGCCGGTGGGAAGTCCCGCTCCCCGTTGCTGGTGATCACCACCACCGGGAACTCGGTGCACAGCACCTTCCCGCGCTCCACCCGCACCGGGTCGTTGGAGTCCGCCGGCAGCACCTCCACCACCGACTGCGCCTCCGGCAGCCGGGCCAGCTCCGGGATCTCGAAGACGCCCTCCTCGAACACCGTCAGCAGGTCGTTGGGCAGATCGACGTCGCCCTTGTCCAGCTCGTCGACGAGCAGCACCCGCGGGCGGGGGCCCGGCACCAGGGCGGTGCCCAGCGGCCCGAGGCGGACGAAGCTCCCGATGGACGGCTCGACCTCGCCCCGGTCGCGGCTGAGCGTGGTCTCCCGCAGCCGGCCGATGGCGTCGTAGCGGTACAGCGCGTCCTGCACGCCGGACCGGCTGTTCACCGGCCAGCGCAGCACCTCGCCGAGATCCAGCTCGTGCGCGACGGCCCGGGCCAGCGAGGACTTGCCGGTGCCGGCCGGCCCGGTGACCAGCAGTGGCCGCCGCAGGTGCAGCGCGGCGTTGACCACGTCGGCGTGCTCCGGGGCGATCAGATACGGCAGCGGGCCGGCGCCGCCCCGCCGGGGGCCGAACCGGCGCCAGGGCGGGGCGGGCGGCAGGACGGCCCGGTGCCGGGTGCCGTCGCCCTTGAACAGCCGCCAGTCGGCGGTGGGTTCGGGAATCACGGTGCCTCCGTCGGTTCGGACAGCTGGAGTTCGGGCAGCGCACGGTCCGGGTCGGCCCAGGCCAGGACCGGTCTGCCGGTGTGGTCGGAGGGGTGGTGCAGGGTCTTGGCACGGTAGGAGCGGACCTGCTCGGGCAGGGCCCGGGCCGGTGCGCCCGCCACCTGCCGGACGGCCGGCGAGGCGTCCTGCGCCGCGGCGCGGTCCCACAGCACCACCGGCACCCCCATCGCCAGGCACACCTGGACCACTTCCCGTCGCACCGGTGCCGGCACCTCCACCGACACCCGGGCGGCATCGCGGCGCTCCAGCAGCATGCCGTAGACCTCGCGCACCTGGGTCGCACCGGTCAGCCGCAGCGGGGCGGCGGACTCCAGACGGTCCCAGCGGTGGCGCCAGTCGGAGAGGAAACGCTCGTTGCGGCGCAGGAGTTCCGGACAGTGCACCACCAGCGCGTACTCCGCGCCGAGGACGCCGGGGACCAGCTCGCCCGGCTCGGTGAACTCCCACTCGTCCACCGGTATCTCCAGTCCGTCGCGGTCCACCAGCACCTCGACGACCGGACGGCCGGCGTCCGGATCCGTCCGGCACAGCCGGGCCAGCTCCCGCAGCACCTCCCGCGCGGCCTCCGCCGCGGTGCGGTCGCGGTCGGGCCCGGTGTCCGTGCGGTGCAGCCCGCCCCCCGTCCCGTCGTCGCACCACAGTCGCAGCCGGAAGGCGTCCGCGCCCACCGTCGCCAGATGCACCAGCAGGCGCGGTGGGGCACCACGGCGCGCCCGGCCGCGCGCCCACTCCTCGGCGTCCGCCCGGCGCTCCCGCAGCGAACCCGTGGGGATCCCGAGCCGGGCGGCCACCCCGTCCGCCCACAGCCGCAGCCGGGCCCGCTCCGGGGCCGGGCACAGCACCGCGACGAACTCCACCGCCCGCAGCAGGCCCGGCACCCGCTGTTCCGACGGGCCGGAACGGCTGTCGCCGGTCAACTGCTCCAAGTAGCCCAGGAGTTCACCGTCCGGGACCGTCCCGTGCGGCAGGCCGGCGGCCATCGGCAGCGCGGCCCGGACGGCCTCCGGCAGCTGCTCGGCGACCGGGCCGGGCACCGCGTCCAGCAGCGACCGCAGCCGCTCGTGCTCCCGCGGCGACAGCAGCCGCGGCACCGGGGACAGCCGGCCCGCCTTGAGCAGCGACTCGACCGCCGCCGGATCCCGGGAGCGCAGCGCCTCGGTCAGCGCCGCCAGCGCCCGCTCCTCGGTCACCAGCACCCGCGCGAACTCCTCCGTCGTCGGCGCCGGCGGCCGCGCCGGGTGGCTCAGCCCGCAGCGCTCGGCGACCGCCCGGGCGAACTCGCCCCGGGAGACCGGGGTGGGGAAGACGCCGGCGAGCAGATCCGCCAGCACCCCCTCCGCCGGATCCGCCGGAGCGCCGTCCGGCTCCGACCGGGCCAGCAGCGCCCCGGCGCCGGCGGCCCGCAGTTCGTCCTCGATCCGCTGCCAGGGGATGCCCCAGCTGCGCCGGGTGGGATGCCCCGCCTCGTAGGGCAGCGGACGGCCCGTCACCGGGTCCAGGGGCGGCAGGAGGGCGGCCGCGACCAGCCCCACCACCGCGTCCTCGGCGTCCGACCACAGCGGCCCGCCGCTGTAGCCGGGCCCGATGGCCATCCCGGACAGGGCCCCGTCCAGATAGCCCACCCGGCCGTCGCAGGACCGCACCCGGACCTCCGCGAACGTCCCCCCGTGCGCGCTGCCGTGCCAGGCGCGGACCGCCTGCCCGACGCACATCGCCCGGAACTCCGGCACCGGCGCCCCCGCCGGCCGCTGCCCGGGGGAGGGCTCCGCCAGGCTGAAGCGGAGCACCGCGAGGTCGCCCGCCCACTCCAACTCGCCCGGCCCGGGCGGCCCTTCGCCGCCGTCGAGCCGCCGGGGCGGCAGCCAGTGGATCACCCGCGCCTCACCGGTCACCTGCCCGGCGGGGCCGCGCAGCCGCACCTCCAGCACGGCGTCGTCCGGCCGCGCGGCCTCGAACGCCCCCTTGCCCAGGGCGTCGTTGACGACATGGGCGCAGGTCAGCAGGTGATCCCGGGTCAGCACCACACCGGCCCCGGCGGACCGGCCGTCGGCCGCGCGCAGGACGGAGACCACGCGGTGGCGGGGGTCCGCCGACCCGCCGGTGTCGGCCCCGCCGCCCGGCCCCCGCTCACGGAACCAGCCCATCACCGGGCCTGCTGCGGCCGCCAGGTAGCCGTGATCGTCAAGGACGCCTGCCCGTTGGCGCCGACGATGCCCAGCTTCAGGTCCTGGCCGACCTGCACCCCGAACTGCACCGACATCTCGTCCGGCGGCTGCTCGGAGGCGGTGATCGCGTCATGGATCTCCTGGAGCAGCGGCCCCAGCGGCCGGAGCGTGGTGCGCAGCGCCGCCACCGCGGTCGCCGCGGCCCGCTCACCGCCACGGGCCACCGGCACCGCCGGCCCCATCCCGTCCGGCAGGTCGACCGGCGCACCGCCGTTCGGCCCGGGCGCGGGGGCGCCCGCCGGCGCGGCCGTCTGCGGCGCGCCGTGCGCCGGAGCGAGCTCCAGACGGACGGAAGTCCCATCGGCGAGCGAGAGTTCAGAGTGATTCGGCACGCCCCCATTGTGCCGACCACCGGCGATCATGACAGCGGAATGCCCGGATCTCCGCCCGCATCCCGCGACCCGCGGCGCACCACTGCGCGGTCGACGCGGCACCGTCCGTGACGATTCCCGCAGGTTCCAAAGCGCCCGGCCCGCCCGCCGGGCACGCCCCCGCCACCGCCTCGACCGTCGCCCGGTCACCGCCGGTTTGGCGCAGCCGCCCGCCGCTACGTAAAGTTCCGCCGAAGCTCGAACAGGCAGTCCCGAGGGTCCCGAGAACGGAACGCCCGGCCTGGAGAGACCGAACGATCCAGGAAAGCGGCAGCGGCGATGACGGTGACCGAAGAAGGCCGGGCCGAGAGCACGGGAATCGACGCGGAGCGGATGGCGATCTGCCTGAGCGTCCTCGAAGAGCTGGACGAGCTGCCGGTGGACCACCCCGACGCGATCACCATACGACGGGCCACCGCCGGCGTCTTCCGCGAGGTCAAGCGCCGCCGCAGGCAGGAGCGCCGGGCCGCCAAGACCGCCCACGACAAGGCCGTCACCGAGGCCACCGCCACCGGTGCCGCCGACCGGATCGACGACGAGACCATGGGCCGCGCCCTGACCACCTCGGTGACCACCGAGATCGCCGGCTTCCTGGAGCGACCCCGCTCCTGCTACGTCTGCAAGGACCGGTACGTCGAGGTCGACGCCTTCTACCACCAGCTGTGCCCCTCCTGCGCCCGGGAGAACCGGGCGCGCCGGGAGGCCCGTACCGACCTCACGGGGCGGCGGGCGCTGCTCACCGGCGGCCGCGCCAAGATCGGTATGTATATCGCGCTCCGGCTGCTGCGGGACGGCGCGCACACCACGATCACGACCCGTTTCCCCAACGACGCGGTCCGGCGCTTCACGGCGATGCCGGACAGCGCGGAGTGGCTGCATCGGCTGAAGATCGTCGGGATCGACCTCCGGGACCCCTCGCAGGTCCTCTCGCTCGCCGAGACGGTCAGCGCCGAGGGCCCGCTGGACATCCTGATCAACAACGCCGCGCAGACCGTCCGCCGCTCGCCCGAGGCGTACGCCAAGCTGGTGGAGGCCGAGTCCGCGCCGCTGCCCGCCGGCGAGCTGCCCGCGTCCGTCGTCCTCGGCCACTTCGGCAGCGGCACGCCCGCGCTGCCCGCCGCGGTCCCCGGCGGACCGGCCGGACTGACCGCCGAGAACCTCACCGCCCTGGCCCTGACCAGCGGCTCCGCCTCGCCCGCCCGGATCGAGGCGGGCACCGCGATCGACGCCGGCGGCCTGGTGCCCGACCTGCACGCGACCAACAGCTGGATCCACAAGGTGGACGAGGTCGACCCGGTCGAGCTGCTGGAGGTCCAGCTCTGCAACATGACCGCGCCGTTCCTGCTGGTCAGCAAGTTGCGCCCGGCGCTGGCCGGTTCCCCGGCCCGGCGCAAGTACGTGGTCAACGTCTCCGCCATGGAGGGCCAGTTCAGCCGCGGTTACAAGGGCGCCGGTCACCCGCACACCAACATGGCCAAGGCCGCGCTCAACATGCTCACCCGCACCAGCGCCCGGGAGATGCTGGAGACCGACGGCATCCTGATGACCGCGGTCGACACCGGCTGGATCACCGACGAGCGCCCGCACCCGGAGAAGATGCGGCTGGCCGACGAGGGCTTCCACGCCCCGCTCGACCTGGTGGACGGCGCGGCCCGGGTCTACGACCCGATCGTCCGCGGTGAACAGGGCGAGGACCTGCACGGCTGCTTCCTGAAGGACTACGCCCCGTCCCCGTGGTGAGCCGCGGCGGAGGCGCGCCGGAGCCCGCCGGCTCCGGCGTCATCGGCGGCGAACGGGAGATGATCGTCCGCGCCGTACCCTGGTGACGTGACCACGACCCCTTCCGGCTCCGGCCCCGTGCCGGACTCCGACGACGTACGCCGTATCGCGCTCGCCCTCCCGCAGACCGCGGAGAAGCAGGCGTGGGGCATGCCCACCTTCCGGGTCGCCGGGAAGATGTTCATCACCGTGCCCGACGACGAGACCTCGTTCGCGGTGCGGTGCCCCGTGCACGAGCGCGGCGAACTGATCGCGGCGGAGCCGGAGAAGTTCTGGGTGCCGCCGCACGAGGCCGGTTCGAACTGGGTCCGGGTGCGCCTGGCCGCCCTGGAGGACCTCGACGAACTCCGCGACATCCTGCTCGACTCCTGGAAGCAGGCGGCCCCCGCCGACCTCGTCGCGGCCTACCTCACGACGGGCTGAAGTCCGCGTCGGGCAGCAGCACGGCCGCCCCCTGAACCTTGTCGCCCGCCAGGTCGGCGAGTGCCTCGGGCGCCCGGCCGAGCGGATACGGCGTGGTCGTGACCCGGATGCCGATCCGTGCCGCGGTCGCCAGGAACTCCCGCCCGTCGCGTCGGGTGTTCGCCGTCACGCTGCACAGGTTCCGCTCGTAGAAGAGGTGCTCCTCGTAGGTGAGCGGCGGGATGTCGGTGAGGTGGATGCCGGCGACGGCGAGCGTCCCGGACCGGTCCAGCGCCGCCAGCGCCACCGGCACCAGTTCGCCCACCGGCGCGAAGAGGATCGCGGAGTCGAGCGGTTCGGGCGGGCGGTCATAGGCGCCGCCGGCGGACACCGCGCCCAGTTCGCGGGCCAGTTCACGGGCGCGCACGGAACGGGTCAGCACATGCACCCGGGCTCCTTCGGCCACCGCGACCTGTGCCGCCAGATGTGCCGAACCCCCGAAGCCGTAGATGCCGAGCCGCCCGCCCGGTGGCAGTGCGCACCGGCGCAGCGCCCGGTAGCCGATGATCCCGGCGCAGAGCAGGGGGGCCAGCGTCACCGGGTCCGCCGCTTCCGGCAGGTGATAGGCGTAGTCCGCCGGCAGCAGCGTCAGGTCCGCGAAGCCGCCGTCCGCGTCCCACCCGGTGTACCGGGAGGCGGGGCAGAGGTTCTCGGCCCCGGCCCGGCAGTACCGGCACTCCCCGCAGGTGGCCCGCAGCCAGGCCCCGCCGACGCGGTCACCGGCCCGGAACTCCGTCACCGCCGGACCCGCGGCAGCCACCCGGCCCACGATCTCGTGTCCCGGTACGGTCGCCGGCCGGTGCGGTGGAAGATCACCCTCAGCGAGATGCAGATCCGTACGACAGACACCGCAAGCCTCCACCTTCACCAGCAGGTCCCCGGGGCCCGGCTCCGGAACGGGCCGGCGCACCGCAGCGAGCGGCCCAGAGGCGATCGGCCCCGGCCGCTCGACGGCCCACCCGGAGAGCGTCCCCGAGTGCCCGGCGCGCGTCATGTCCCCAGCGTCCCGCCCGCCCGTCACCGGGGCAAACGCTGCCCCGGACGGCCTGGCTCGTTCCCGGACCATCAACTTCTACAGTGATGTAGATTTTCGGTCCGTACGCAACGGTGGTCGTCACCGGCGCGTCCTTGGAGGGCGAGGCCCCGCGGCGGCCGCCGCGGCCGACGACACCCGTACCCGACGACCGAGGAAAGGATGTCCCGTGGGCATCATCAGCTGGATCGTGCTCGGGCTCCTGGCCGGGGCGATAGCCAAGTTCCTGCTTCCCGGGCGCGATCCGGGCGGACTGGTGGGCACCACACTCATCGGCATCGCCGGTTCGTTCATCGGCGGCTGGCTGTCGGCGAAGTTCCTGCACCGCCCGATCGCGCACAACTTCTTCGACCTCGCGACCTGGGTCGCGGCGGTCGCCGGCGCCCTGGTCCTGCTCATCGTCTACCGGCTGTTGTTCGGCAATTCCCGGGACTGAGCGGGTGCCCGGCCCGGCGGCCGGCAGCGACGTCCGTCCCGGTATGTCGGCTCCGTCCGCGAAGCGGCCCGAGGATTCGCCGGCCGAAGCCGGAACTGCGGTGCCGGCGCATCCGTTTCCAGTGGAGACCGACATATGGGGAATCAGATGAGTGTGAATTTGAGCAAGGGCCAGAAGGTCAGCCTGAGCAAGGCCGACGGCGGTGCGCTGAGCGTGGTCCGGATGGGCCTGGGCTGGCAGGCCGCGCGCCGCAAGGGCTTTCTCGCCCGGCTCACCGCCCGGGAGATCGACCTCGACGCCTCGGCGGTGCTCTTCGCCGGCCAGCAGCCCGTCGACGTCGTCTTCTTCAACCACCTGGTCAGCGACGACGGTTCGGTGCGGCACACCGGCGACAACCTCGTCGGCGGCGCCGGCCAGGGCGGTGACGACGAGTCGATCCTGGTCGACCTGTCGCGGGTGCCGGTCCACGTCGACCAGATCTTCTTCACCGTCAACTCCTTCACCGGCCAGACCTTCCAGGAGGTGGAGAACGCCTTCTGCCGCCTGCTGGACGAGACGAACGGCCAGGAACTGGCCCGCTACACCCTCTCGGGCGGCGGTACGCACACCGCCCAGGTCATGGCCAAGGTCTTCCGGTCGGACGGCGGTTGGGAGATGGCGGCCCTCGGCACGCCCGCCCAGGGCCGTACGTTCGAGGATCTGATGCCCGCCATCGCCGCGCATCTGTGAGCGGGCGCCGCCCGCGCCGCCGGGGGAGCCGTCCCCCGGCGGCGCGGGTCAGGGCGCACCGGGGGCCGTCGGCCCGGAGAAGCCCGGCCGGCCGAAGCCCGGGGAGCCGAAGCCGGGGTCGTCGTCGGCTGCCGGCCGGGACGGGCCCGTGCCGCCGGCCGCCCCGGCCTGCAGGGGCAGCGCGGGCAGCCCGCTGTCCATGCTGTTCATGGCGTCCTCCTCGCCCGCCGCGGCATCGAGCCGCCCCAGCAGGAACGGCATGACCCCTCGTTCCAGCAGGGCCAGTTGCCAGGCTTCGTGGGCCCGCACGACCTCCGGAGCGGCCTGGGCCGGGGAGTCGGCGCCGGTCGTGCGGTTGCGCGCGGCCGTCACCACCAGCCAGCCCAGCCCCGTCAGGCCCGCCAGGCAGGCGACCGCGGCGGACGTCCAGCCCGCCGTGACCAGTTCGTCGGCCAGTTGGGACGGCTCGGCCACCGCCCGCAGTCCGAAGCCGATGGCGAGGAAGACGGCCGCCGCGATGGCGGCCAGGCCCGGCACCAGCACGCCCAGCGCGGGCAGTACCCCGCCGCTCCGGGACCCCGTCCCGGCGGGCGGGGGCACCGGCAGGGTGCCGTCGGCCGCGGCGGCGCGCAGCCGGGTCAGTTCGCGGTGTTCGGCCGCCGCCGTGGCGGTGAGCGCGTCGCGCGCCCGGAGCGCCGCACTGCGCAACTGCTCGGCGGTGAACGGCCCGGCCGTCCGCGCCAGCGCCGCCCTGATCTCCGGGGAGCTCAGGGCCTGGTCCACGGTGCGCTCGAATGCGGCGGTGTCCGGATCCTGTAAGCGGTCGTTCTGGTGCACGTGTCTTCCCCGATGGGTAGAGAGCCGAGGTTGCCCGACGGTCCGGTCCGGTGCGCGGCCGCGCCGGCGGACGGCGACCGGATCTGGCCACCCTCCGGGCAACGCGGCGCGCTTCTTGATGGTTCCCTTATTGCGCAATCCCTAAAGTGTTGTTCATGGGCGGGGTGAGCGTGGAGCGGTGCGGGCGCAGGGCGCGCCGCCCGGCCGCGCGTACGGCTCAGTGAGCGGCGCCCGGGCCGGCCTCCTGTTCGGTGCGGACCGCGGACGGATGCCCGGAGTTGACGCCGCCGGGCGCCGCGTGGATCGTGCGCGGCGCCTCCGCCGGGTTCTGTGCCGGCTCCTGCGGGGCGGCGGCGTAGGCGGTGGTGGGCGGTGTCGCGTCGTCGCCCTTCATCGCCTTGGCCTCGCTCTTGAGGATGCGCAGCGACTTGCCCAGCGCGCGGGCGGTGTCCGGCAGCTTCTTGGAGCCGAACAGGAGAATCACCACGAGTGCCACGATCAGCAGATGCCAGGGTTCCAGTCCGTTGCGCAGCATCGCTGCCACCCTTCTCTCGTTGTCACCACGGTCGGAATTCACGGCCGCGGTCGCACAGACCCGGCCGTGAATATCACTTGCTACATTGCGCAACTGTATAACCCTGTGCGCGGGAGATCCCTCCGCCGTCAGGGGAGCGCACGGACGAGGGTGCACACGTGACACGCAGCGACACCGCAGGCGCCGCACACGACGGCGGGGACGGACCCGCCGGGGAAAGGGGGCGCCCGGTCGGCAGGGTCCGGGCGACGGCCGCGGCACTCGTCTCGGCCCTGGTGCTGCTGGTCGCCGGAGCCGGCTGGCTCTACCTCCGGCTCAACGGCGACATCACCACCTTCGGCGAGGACGGCCTCAGCCGCGACCGGCCCGCCGCCGGCGGCGGCACCAACGTCCTGGTGATCGGCTCCGACTCGCGTGCCGGCCGCAACCGCCGGCTGGGCGGCGGCGAGGGCGACGTGGGCCGCTCCGACACCGCGTTCCTGCTGCACGTCTACGGCGACGGCCGGCACGCCCTCGCGGTCTCCTTCCCCCGGGACGCCCTCGTGCAGATCCCGCCCTGCCGGCTGCCGGACGGCCGGTGGACCCCGCAGCGGCCCGCCGCCATGTTCAACTCCGCCTTCACCGTGGGCCGCACGGCCAACGGCAACCCCGCCTGCACCCAGAACACCGTGGAGCGGCTGACCGGACTGCGGGTGGACCACACCGTCGTCGTCGACTTCGCCGGCTTCGCCGCGCTCACCACCGCGGTCGGCGGGGTGTCCGTCTGCCTGCCCCAGGACGTCTACGAGGGCGACCTCGACCCGCACCGGGCGGTCCGCGGCCGGCTGGTCTTCCCCCGCGGCCCGCAGACCGTCTCCGGGCAGCGGGCGCTGGACTACGTCCGCCTCCGGCACGGCCTCGGGGACGGCTCGGACATCGGGCGGATCAAGCGCCAGCAGGCGTTCACCGCCGCGCTCATCAAGAAGGTCCGGGCCCGGGGCATGAACCCCTCCGCGCTGTTCCCGCTGGCCCGGGCGGCCACCGCCGCGATGACCGTCGACCCCGGACTGGGCTCGGCGGACCGCCTCCTCGCCTTCGCGCTGTCGATGAAGGACGTCGATCTGCACAACACCAAGTTCCTGACGCTGCCCTGGCGCTACCAGGGCGCCCGGGTCGCGGTCGTCCACCCGGACGCCGACCGGCTGTGGTCCGCACTGCGCGCCGACCGTCCCGTGGACGGTGCCGCCGCCCGCCCCGGAGCGAAGGACGACGGCAAGGCCGGGCTGCCCGCCCCGGCGCCGCAGGCCCCGCCGTCCACGGGCGGCGTCGGCATCGCGGTCTACAACGGCACCACCGCCCCCGGGCTCGCCGCGCACGCCGCCGCCGAACTGCGGGCGGTCGGCTTCAACGTCACCCGCACCGACACCGCCGCCACCCAGCAGCACACCGCCACCGTCATCGCCTACGGCGCAGGGCAGCAGGGTCCGGCCCGGACCGTCGCCCGCTACTTCCCCGGCGCGGTCCTCCAGCAGACCACCGCCCCCGGCGTCACGCTCATCCTCGGCCGGGACTACGCCGACGGGCCCGCGCTCGGCGCCGGCGCCCCGGCCGAACGCGCGGCCGGCGCCGCACGCTCCGCCGCCGACGACCCCTGTTCCGATCTCTCGTACGGTTGACCCGGCGCCTTTCGCGGCGGTCACCGGCATTGAAACGTTACAAATCGCCCATGTCACCTAAATCTCTACGAAGTTGAGGAGACCAGTCCCATGTCAGCCCTTCGCCGGCCCTCGCCCGGCGCACTGCCGAGAGTTCTCCCCGGCGCTCTGCCCCGACTGCTGACCGGCTTCCTGCTGGCGGCCCTGGTGCTGCTCGCCGGGGCGGCGGTCCTGCCGCAGCCCGCGCACGCCGCCGGCAGCGGCCTGGACACCGTCGCCGAGTCCCTGAAGAAGAGCCCGGTGTACGTCGACCCGCGGGTCCGCGACCAGCTCCCGGACGCCGACCGCGACGCTCTGGCGCGGAAGATACGCGACGCCGGCAAGCCGGTCTTCGTCGCCGTCCTGCCGGACGCCCCCGAGTTCCCCCGGACCACCCTGATGCGCAACCTGCGCACCAAGGTCGGCATCACCGGCGTCTACGCCGTCCACATCGGCGCCGGCGGCTTCAACGCCGGAGCCGACCGACAGGTCCTCCCGCACAACGCGGTCTACAACCTCAAGACCGCCGCCCAGGATTCCCACCGCGGCGACACCAAGGGCATGGTCACCGACTTCGCCCAGCAGGCCGCCGCGCAGGCCCGCGGCGAGGCCCCCTCCTCCTGGGCCGAGGGTGACGGCGGTGACGGCGGCTCCGCCACCGGGCTGCTCGTCGGCGGCGCCGTGGTGGTGGCCGGCGGTGTGGGCGGCTACGCCCTCCTCCGCCGGGCCAGGAAGCGTCGCGAGGAGCGCGAGCGCGCCGAGCTGGAGGCGCTGCGGGTGGTCGTCGACGAGGACATCACCGCCTTCGGCGAGGAACTGGACCGCCTCGACTTCAACCCGTCCGAGCCCGGCGCCACCGACGCCATGCGCACCGACTACACCGGCGCCCTGGACGCCTACGACCTCGCCAAGACGCGGATGGCCGAGGCCCGCCGCCCCGAGGACGTCCGCCCGGTGACCGAGGCCCTTCAGGACGGCCGGTTCGCCCTGGCCACCCTGGCCGCCCGCCGCACCGGCGCCCCGCTGCCCGAGCGCCGGCTGCCCTGCTTCTTCGACCCGCGGCACGGCCCCTCCACCACGGACGTGCAGTGGGCCCCGCCCGGCGGTGCCCCGCGCCCGGTCCCGGCGTGCGCCGCCGACGCCACCCGCGTGGCCGACGGCCTGGAGCCGATGACCCGCACCGTCCGGACCGCGGGCGGCCCGCAGCCCTACTGGGACGCCGGACCGGCCTACTCCCCGTGGGCCGGCGGCTACTTCGGCGGCGGCAGCGTGCTCACCGCCATGGTCGCCGGGACCGTGCTCGGCTCGGTGCTCAGCGCCCCGTCCGCGTTCGCCGACTCGCCGTCGTTCTTCAACGGCCCCGAGGGCGGTACGGAGTCCGGCGCCGACTTCAACCCCGCGGACTTCGGGGGCGGCTTCGGCGACGGCGGCGGCTTCGACGGCGGAGGGTTCGACGGCGGCGACTGGTGAGCCGCCCGCCCGGTCAGCGGTCCTGACCACCCACGAGGGCGTGTTCGGCGGAGCGTTCCGGCGCTCCGGCGGGCACGCCCTCGCCGCTCTCCCGGCGCGCGTACCGCGCCCGCGCGAACGCCAGCGCCGCCCCGTAGAGCGTCAGGACCACCGCGAGCAGCAGGTAGTACAGCGCCGGCGGTGCCGACATGGCCAGCAGCGGCGCCAGCGGCGACACCGGCAGCAGCAGACCGACCACCGCCAGCCCGGTCACCGCCAGCGGGACCGGCCCCAGCCCGCGCCCCTCGGCGGTCCGCCGCCCCGTGCGCAGCAGCAGCATCACCAGCCCCTGGGTGAGCAGGTTCTCGGTGAACCACCCGGCGTGGAACATCGTCGGGCTGTCCGTGCCCGGCGTGGCATGGGCGACGAACGCCAGCACCCCGAAGGTCGCCAGGTCCGCCGCGGCGTTGATCAGGCCGAAGGCGGTGATGAAGCGCAGGAAGACCCGCGGTCGCAGTACCGCCGGCCGGCGTGCCGCGCCCCGGGCCGGCCGGTCGTGGGCGAGCGAGAACTGCGCCGCGTCGAAGCAGAGGTTCTGCACCAGGACCTGCGCCGGAAGCATCGGCAGGAACGGCAGCAGCAGCCCGGCGGCCAGCATCGCGATCACGTTGCCGAGGTTGGACGACAGCGTGATCCGCAGATAGGTCGCGATGCTGCCACTGGCGTGCCGGCCGGTGGTGATCGCCCGCTCGATCGAGGTCAGGTCCTTGTCGGCCAGCACCACGTCGGCGCCCTCCCGGGCCACCGGCACCGCGCCGCGCGGGCAGATCCCGACGTCCGCCGCGTGCAGCGCCGGCAGGTCGTTGACCCCGTCGCCCAGGAACCCGGTGGTGTGCCCGGCGGCCCGCAGTGCCGTGACGATCCGGGCCTTGTCCTGCGCGGTGCAGCGCGCCACGACCGTCGCCCCACGGACCGCCTCGGCCAGCGCCGGCCCGTCCAGCCCGGCGAGCCGGCCGGCGGTGAGCACCTCGCCCGGCGCCAGCCCGAGGTCCCGGCACGCCCGCGCCGCGGTGCCCGGGTGGTCGCCGGTGAGCACCTTCACCGCCACCTCGCGCTCGGTCAGCACCCGCAGGGCGTCCGCCGCCGACGGCGCCAGCGCGTCGCCGAGCGCCACGAAGCCGAGGAAGGTCAGGCCCCGCACGTCCGCGTCGGTGTGGTCGCCGAGCCGGGGCCGGCGGTCGCCGCGGGCCACCGCCAGCAGTCGCACCCCGCCGTCCGCCTCCTCGGCGGCGTGCCGCAGCAGCCGCTCCCGCCCCGACTCGTCCAGCGCGGTCTCCCGCCCGCCGGACCGCAGCCGCCCGCACCGGGCCAGCACGTCCTCCACCGCGCCCTTGACGACGAGGGTGTGGGCGCCGTGCCGCCCCGGGCGGCGGATCACCGCCGTGGACATCCGCACCCCCGGGTCGAACGGCAGCGCGGCGACCCCCTCGTACTCCAGCGGGTCGGTGCCCTGCTCGTCCGCCGCCGCCAGCACCGCCTCGTCCAGTGCGTCCGGCACCGGCAGCTCGGCCAGCTCGATCGTCCAGAAGGCGTTGACCGCCGCCCAGTGCAGCACCTCCGGATCGGGCGCGCCGTCCGGTCCGGAGGACCGCACCACGACCGGCCGGTCCTGGGTCAGGGTCCCGGTCTTGTCCAGGCACAGCACGTCGATCGCGCCGAGGTCGTGCAGTGCGGGCAGCCGCTTGACGATCACCCCGCTGGTCCGGGCCAGCTGCGCGGCGCCCCGGGCCAGCGCGGTGGTCACGATCACCGGCAGCATCTCCGGCGTCAGCCCGACCGCCACGGCCACCGCGAACGGCAGCGTCTCCAGCCCCCGCCCGCGCAGCGCGGCATTGGCCATCAGCACCAGCGGCGGCGTCAGCAGCATGAAGCGGATCAGCGTCCAGGCGATGCCGTGCACCGACCGGTCGAAGGCGGTCTCGCCGCGCCGTCGGGCCCGTCCGCGGTACGCGGCGGAGAACCGGGTGTCCGCGCCGGTCGCCACCACCAGGCCGGTGCCGCTCCCGGTCGCCACGCTGCTGCCCTGGAAGCACATGTGCGGCGGCTCGGACGCGTCCGGGTCCGCGGGGGCGTCCAGCGCCTGCTTGGGCACCGGCGCGGACTCCCCGGTCAGCGCCGCCTGATGCACCGTCAGCCCGGTGGCGCGCAACAGCCGGACATCCGCCGGGACGAGATCCCCGGGGCCCAGCCGCACCACGTCGCCGACCACCAACTGATCGACCGGTAGCTCCCGCAGCCCCCGTCGCGCGTCCGCGCCGGCCCGGCGCTGCACCGTCGCGGTGGTCGCCACCAGCTCCCGCAGCGCCGCCATCGCCCGCCCGGCCTGGTGCTCACCGCCGGACCGCAGCGCACAGCTGACCAGCACCAGCGTCATGATCACCAAGGCCGTGCCCCACGACGCGACCGCCGCCGACACCAGTCCCAGGCACAGCAGCACCGTCGTGAACGGGTCCCGCAGGGCGCCCAGGAATCGCCGCTGCCAGGACACCGGACGCCACGACGGCACGGTGTTCTCGCCGAAGCGGGCCAGCCGCTCCTCGGCCTGCGCCTCTGTCAGCCCGCGCGGACCGCTGTCCAGCCACCGCATCAGCTGCATCGTCGGCAGGGCCGTCAGCGCCGCCGGCTCCACCGCCCCGGGCCCGTCCGCCGGCCCCGCCGCGTCCGCGCGCACCGCTCCGGCGTCCGCGGGTACCCCTCCGGGACCCGGCGCCGCGGTGATCTCAGGCACCGAGCCCACGCAGGCGGGCCGGTGCCACGCCCTCGCCGCGGGCGGCGAGATGGACGACCAGGGTCTGCATCATCGCGACGGTGTCCGGGTCGTCGACGACGTAGACGACCCGGCGGCCCTCGCGGCGGGAGCGGACCAGGCCGGCGAGCTTGAGTTTGGACAGGTGCTGGCTGACGGCGGGCAGGGCGCCGCCGACGCGTTCGGCGAGTCCGCTGACGTCGCTCTCGCCCTGGGCCAGCGCCCAGACGATGTGCAGCCGTGGGGGAGAGGCCAGCAGCCCGAACAGCGCGGCCGCCTCGCCCAGCACCGCGGCGGACGGGTCGCCCGCCGCGGCCTCCCCCTCGATGCCCCTCACCACTGCCGCACTCCGTCCCCCGGGGTAGCCCGTTGCCTCCGGAACGCCCAGTCTAGGGCGTGTCCGACGGGCCTTGACCCGATCCGCCGGCAGGCCGAAACTCCGTGCCGAACAGGCGCGCGCGAGTGCCGGGGCGGCCCGCGGCCCCCATGATGGGCGCCGGGGACCGACGCGGCCCCGCCCCCCATGGGCGCCCACCCCACCCCGCGAGGTCTGCGCATGGAAGAGAGCCGGTCCCTGCCCGACAGCCGGGCGGTCCGGACGGCACGGGCAACCGTCCCCGCCCGCCTCGGTCCGCCCGCCGGGACGCGCCCGGCAGCGCGCCCGCGGCCCGGGCCGGCCGCCACCGGCGCGGCGTTCACCCTGCTCCAGCTGCTCCTGGTCGTCCCCGGCACCGGCCTGGGATGGGACGAGACGGTCTACGTCAGCCAGGTCGCCCGCGACGTGCCGGCCGCCTTCTTCAGCGCGCCCCGGGCCCGCGGCATCACCTACCTGATCGCCCCGGTCACCGAGCTGACCTCCTCCACCACCGCCCTGCGGATCGCCCTCGCGGTCCTCTCCGGCGCCGGCCTCTGGGCCGCACTGCGGGTCTGGCGGCCGCTGCTCCCCACCCGGGTACTGGCGCTGGCCGGCGCCCTCTTCGCCACCTTGTGGATCACCCTCTACTACGGCCCCCAGGCGATGCCCAATCTCTGGGCCGCCTACGGAGTGCTCGCCGCCACCGGCTGCTTCCTGCGCGCGGTCCGGGACCGTGCGGACCGCCGGGCGCTCGTCGGGCTGCCGGCGGCCGTCGCGGTGGTGGCGCTGATGCGCCCGCCGGACGCCGGGTGGCTGATGCTGGTGCCGGCCGCGGCGGCCCTGGTGGTGCCCCGGTGGCGGCGCCCCGCCCTGGTACCGCTGATGGCCGGCGGGTTCCTGCTGGGCGCCGCGGACTGGATCGTCGAGGCGTACACCCGCTACGGAGGACTGGCCGCGCGGCTGCACCGGGCCGCCGAGATCCAGGGCGGCATCGGCTGGCACCCGGCCCTGGACGACCAGATCCGCAGCCTGGACGGGCGCGGGCTGTGCCGGCCCTGCGACGTGCCCTGGACCCATCCCTTCACCGCCGTGTGGTTCCTCGCGCTGCCGCTGCTGACCGCCGTCGGCGTCCGGGCCGCGGTCCGCGCCGGCCGCCCGGCCACCGCGCTGCTGCCGGCCGCCGTGGCGGTGGCGACCGCGGCGCCGTACCTCTTCCTCATCGACTACGCGGCGCCCCGCTTCCTGCTCCCCGCCTACGCGCTGCTGGCCCTGCCGGTGGCCGACGGCCTGTGCCGACCGGCCGTGTCCGGGCGCCGGCCGCGCCCGCGCACCACCGCCCTGCTCGCCGTGGCGCTCGCCGCCCACCTGGCCGTCCAGTTCGCGGTGCTGACCGGGGACACCGCCCGCAACCGCCATATGCGCCGGGACTTCACGGCCGCCGCCGACGCCCTGCACGCGCTCGGGGTCCGGCCGCCCTGCGCGCTCACCGGCGACCACGCCGTCCAGCTCGCCTACTACGCCGGCTGCGCCTCACGGCAGACCGCCGGCCCGGATGCCTCCGCCACCCCGGAGCAGCTTCGCGTCGAGGCCGACCGGCACCCGGTGGCGGTGCTCGTCCCGCCGTCCGCCGCCCCGCCCATCCTCGCCCGCGGCTGGCGGCACGTGGCCCTGGCCGACACCGGCACCTTCCGCGGCTACCGTGCCTACCTCCCGCCTGCACCGCACGCCGACGCCGCCCCGGCAGCGGCCGCCCGGTGACGGCGCCGCGCATGCCGGTGAACGCCCGTCCCCCCAGAATTCATCCGCTCTCCGCCCACCGGTAAGGACCGTGGGCTTCCGCAGCGTGTTTGATCGACATGCGGGGAGCCCCCACCGGTCACCGCGTCAGCTCTCCGCACCAGCAGCAGTTCCGGAAGTGGGCACATGAGCGCGATCAGCACCGGCCACGCCGAGCGTGCGCGGCGGCTGCGCGCCGCCGAGGACGCCGCCGAGCGGATCGGCACCACCCTGGACGCCCACACCACCTGCGCCGAACTCGCCCGCTTCGTCTGCGGTGTGCTGTGCGACGCGGCCGCGGTGGAACTGCTGCCGCAGGAGGCCGTCGACGCGGCGCCGGGCGGGGCCGAGGCGGACGCCGGCCCCGACGGGGCGGAGGTCTCGCCGGCCGCCCTCCACCGGGTCGCCGCCGAGGGCCGCACCCGCCTCCTGGAACCGCGTGGCGCCACCGCCTCCGCCCCGGTGTCGATCCCGCTGCTGGCGCACGGCCGGCTGCACGGCGTCCTGCGCGCCGCCCGCGCCGGCGGCGGCTTCAGCGCGCACGAGACCGCCACCCTCCACCACGCGGCTCGGCTGGCGGCCGTCCACCTCGCCCACGCCCAACGGCACGCCGCCGCCCGGCGCACCGCCCTGGACCTCCAGCGCGCCCTCCTGGCCGAGCCCGGCCGGCCGCACCCCAACCTGGAGCTGGCCACCCGCCATCTGCCGGCCGAGAGCGGCGCCCTGGTCGGCGGCGACTGGTGCGAGACGGTACGGCTGCACTTCGGGCGGACCCTGCTGGTCATGGGCGATGTGATGGGGCACGGCCTGGAGGCCGCCGTCGAGATGAACGCCTACCGCTCCGGCCTGCGCGAGGTCGCCGCCGCGGAGCTGCCGCCCCACCGGGTGCTGCGCCAGCTCGACACCGTGGTGGCCCGCGACGACCGCCGCCGCCCGGCGACCTGCCTGCTGGCCCAGCTCGACCCGGCCCGCGGGATCGCCTCGTTCGCCAGCGCCGGCCACCTCCCGCCGGTCGTCTTCGGCGCCGACGGCACCGCCCGGCTGCTCCCGGTGACCGCCGGACCCCCGCTGGGCACCGGCGCCGGCGGCTACGAACCGGTCACCCGCACCCTCACCCCCGACGACACCCTGCTGATGTTCACCGACGGCCTGGTCGAGCGGCGCGGCGAGGACATCGACGCCTCCCTGGCCAGGCTCGCCCGGATGCGGCTGCCGGCCGGCGCCGGTGTGGCCGAGGCCCTCGACGAGGTACTGCGGCACCTGGGCGGCCGGCCCGCCGAGGACGATGTGGCGGTGCTGGCGGCGCGGATCCGCCGCCGCTGAGCGGGCAGCGCCACCCTCGGCGCCGTCACCGGCAGCGCTACGGCGTCGGGGCGTCCGGGCCGGACTCCGGCGGCCGGGTGATCGCGATCATCGCGACGTCGTCGCCCAGGTTGCCGTCCGCGAACCGCAGCAGATCGTCGTGCAGCCGCCGGACCAGCGCGGCCGGGTCCGGTTCGTTCCAGTGCGTCAGCCGGTCGGTCAGCGGATAGAACGTCCCCGAGCGGTCCCGGGTCTCGATCACGCCGTCGGTGTAGAGCAGCAGCACCTCGCCCGGTGCGAAGGCGAAGGACTCGACCTTGTAGTCGCCCTCCGCCGGGGCGGTCAGCCCCAGCGGCACCGCCGGCTCGGCGACCTCCAGCGACCGGACCCGTCCCGCGCGCAGCAGCAGCGGCGGCGGGTGCCCGCAATTGATCATCTCGATGGCCGGGCCGTCCTCGTGCACGTCCATGACCAGGGCGGTGATGAAGGCCTCCGGGTCCTCCTCGGGGGCGTGCGCCTGGTTCCAGAACACCGAGTTGCCCAGGTGCGCGACGGCCGCCGGCAGCGGGAGGTTCTGGTAGGCCGAGCCCCGGAACGCCCCGACCAGCGCCGCGGCCTCCCCGATCGCGGCCAGGCCCTTGCCGCGGACGTCCCCGATCACCAGCCGGGCCCCGCCGGGCAGCGGCACCGCCCCGTAGAGGTCGCCGCCGATCTCGGCCTCCGCCTCCGCCGAGATGTACGCCGACTCGATGCGCAGCCGCCCGATCCGGTGCGGCAGCGGCCACAGCAGCACCTGCTGGGCCGCCACCGCCACCGACCGCACCCGGCTCAGCTGCCGCTGGTGCCGGTCCCGGGCGTAACGGAAGACCGTGACCAGCACCGAGAGCACGAACAGCGCGGCGATCTGCGCCTCGTGGTTCGCGGTCGTCAGCCCGCCGTGCAGATGGCCGATGAGGATCTGGGCGGCCACGGCCAGGGCGCCGACGGCCGCGGTGCTGCGGGCCCCGGCGAACGCGGCGGTCAGCGCCGGGGCGGCCACCAGGAACGGGCCCAGGTGGATGGTGGTGGGCGAGTTGAGGTCCAGTGCGGTGACCGCCGCGATCAGCACGAGCGGAAGGGCGATCAGCCCGCGGCTCAGCCGCCAGGGCCGGCCGCTGCGGGAGGAACCGCGCCGGACGCGCATACCTCCTCTTTACACCTGTGGCGGCCCGTCCGCCCACAGGCCGCCGCAGGTGCGGGATCAGAGCGTGACGGCCTTCGTCGCGTCCGCGTAGTGGGCGCCACGCGGGGTGACGACGGCCGCCTCGATCACGACGCGCTGCTTCTTGTGGAACACCGAGCCGGGCTTGGGGTGCAGGACCAGCCGGACGATGTGGTTGCGGGCGTCGCAGCTCAGCTTCTTGTTGGCGAGCGTCCCGGTGGCCACGGCCTTGTGGTGGCCCTTGGCGACCAGGCTGGTGGCGGTCGCGGCCAGGTGCACGGTCGACCCCGGGTCGCAGGAGTAGGTCAGCTCGGCGGTGACGGCCGCTGGGCGCCCGGCGCCGAGCGCGACCTTGCCGACGGCCACCGAGTTGGCCTTGGCGAAGGCCGGGGAGGCCAGGGCCCCGACGGCGCCGGCGGCGAGCAGCAGGGCCGTGGCGGTGGTGCCGGCGATCCGGCGGACGGGACGGTTGGGCTTCACTGAGGTTCACTCCACGGGTGTGGTGCGCGCCCGGTCGGGTGCGCGGACGGTTTGCCTGTCGTCCGGAGTGAGGGCGATTCCCGTCGCGAGGTTGCCGGTTGGGCCCGGGAGGTTCCGGAGGCCCGGGTTCCGGCGGCCGGCGGCCCCGGTGGGGCGGGGGAGCCCCACCGGGGCCGCCCGGCCCGGCCGCGCGTCCGCTCAGACGCGCGGCGGCAGCTGCGCCGGCCGGCCCGACCCGCGCGTCATGCGGTAGCCGCCGATGCCCGCCAGCGCCGCCAGCACACCGCCCACCGCGGTCCACACCCAGCGGTCCGACCACCGGCCCGAGGACCAGCCGCCGTCCGGCGCACCGTCCGCGGCCGGCTGCTCCGCCGAGCTGCTCGGCTGCGGCTCGGGCGAGGCGGTACCCGCGCCCGCCACCAGCGGGGCCGACAGCCGGCCGTCCACGGCCCGGGCGCCGCCCACGTCGGTCGCGGACGCCTTGACCTCCGCCTGGACCGGCTGCCCCAGATCCTCCTGGGGCAGGTCGACGACGGTCAGCCGGACGTAATAGTTGCCCGGCAGCGGGTCGTTCGACCACTGCTCCGCCCAGCCGCGCACCGTGCGCAGCGCACAGGACAGCTCGACCGACCCGGCGTCCTGCGCCGCCGTCCTGGTCGTCGCGCCGTAGCGGCACGCCTGCCGGCGCCGCAGCCCGTCGTAGACGTCCAGCTGCCAGGTTGCCGTGCCGTGCCGCGCGGACTGCGGCACCGTCACCTTGGCGTCGACGGTGACCTGCTGCCCGACGTCGGCCGGCAGTACCCAGTACAGGTAGTCGCCGGTGGAGGCACTGGCGGTGGCCCGCTGGTCCAGGGCGATCGGGGTGGAGGTACGGAACGACGTACCGGCCTCCGTCGGGCCCTTGGCGGCATCCCCGTCACCGGTACTGGCACTGGGACTCGGGCTCGGGCTGTCGGCCACGGCCGCGCCGGCCCCCGCCACACCGCCGGCGAACACCAGCGCCGCCGCGCTCGCCAGCAGCCCCGCAGCCCGCGCCGCACGGGCCGTCATGTCGCGTAGGTTCCGCATCAGTTGGTCCTCCAGACGGTGATGCGCCAACGGGAGATCCAGCCCCAGACCAGGCCGCCCACCAGACCGGCGAGCGCCAGGGCGGCCAGCAGCCACCAGCCCCGGCCGAGGCCGAAGGAGGCCACGTCGGAGGCGTCGTGCGGCCCGTCGACGACGTCGACGGCCAGCTCCACCGGCAGGCCGGGCTCGGTCTTGACCGAGGGCGCCGCGGAGAAGGAGTTGCTGACCTGGAGGCAGACCGTCTCGGGCGCCTCGTCCGAGGAACCGCCCTTGGCCTTGGCGTAGCGCAGCCCGGTCGAGATGACGTCGGTCCGCCCGTCACCGGCCTCCGCGCCGCGGACGATCTCCCGGCCGTGCACGGTCGAGGCCCGCAGCAGCACCCCGTAGTCGTTGTCGACCGCGCGGTCCGCGCCGATACTCACCGCGGCGCGCAGCTCCTGGCCCGGCTTGACGTCGACCCGGTACCAGCGGTGCTCGGCGAACTTCTCCCGGTCGCTGTAGAGACCCGGCTTGAGCGTCGGCGCCTTGTCGCACTGCGCGGCGCCCTGTGTCGTCACCGGAGTGGCCGTCTTCCGGGCCGTGCGGTTCACCAACTGGTGCACCCGGTCCCGCAGTTGGGCGGTGTGCTGCACCGAGGTGTACGTCCCGCCGGTGGCCTCGGCGATACAGCTCAGCTGACGGCGGGTCTTGGCGTCCGGCAGCAGGCCGAGGGTGTCCACGGTGAGGTGGATGCCCTGGGCGGCGATGTCCCGGGCCACCTGGCAGGGGTCCAGCGGCTGGCAGGTGTCCTCGCCGTCGGTGATCAGGACGATCCGGCGCTGGCCGTCGCCGCCCTTGAGGTCCTGGGCGGCGGCCTGTAGGGCCGGACCGATCGGCGTCCAGCCGGTGGGCACGAGCGTGGCCACCGCGGTCTTGGCCTCGGTCCGGTCCAGCGGCCCGACCGGGTAGAGCAGCTTGGTGTCCGTGCAGCCGACCGTGCGGTCGTTGCCGGGGTAGTTGGCACCGAGCGTCCGTATCCCGAGCTGGACGTCCTTCGGCACGGCGTCCAGCACCTCGTTGAACGCCTGCTTCGCCGCGGCCATCCGGCTCTGCCCGTCGATGTCCCGGGCCCGCATCGAACCGCTGACGTCGAGGGTCAGCTCCACCTTGGGGGCGGCCGGCTTCGTGGGTTCGCCGGCCGACGCCGGCGTGGGTGACAGCGCCATCGCCATCGCGGCGAGCAGCCCGCACACCCCGGCCGCCAGCCTTCTTCTGGTGATCCGTCTGGTGATCGTCGTGGTGATCATCGCCGGATCGTATGGAGTAAATCGGCCCGACTCCAAAACGACCCTGACGGAGGGTCGCAAACGCCGCGTAGCGGGAGCGGCCGCCCGGAACCCCTCCCTCCTCCTCCACCCGGCCGGACGGGGAGCATCTTGGCGCGTCCACCCATGTCGCCCGGCGCCGGAACGCGATAGGAATTCTTGGCAACCCGCGGGTAACCCCGCGGGCCCCAGGAGCCGTGAGCACTCGCGGACCAGCGACAGAACGGAGACGCAGCCGATGCCGTCCACGCCCCAGCACTTCGGCGACTTCCAGCAACAGATCTACGCCGACGGCCTGCGCGGCGAACTGCCCGAGCTGCCGGTGACCTTCGCCGACCTGGAGGCGGGCGCGGAGGCGGTCCTCCCGGCGCAGGTCTGGTCGTACGTGGCCGGCGGCGCGGGCGACGAGCACACCCAGCGGGCCAACGCCGCCGCCTTCGCACGCTGGGGGCTGATGCCGCGGATGATGGTCGACGCCGCCCGACGGGACCTGTCGGTCCAGCTGTTCGGCCGGACGCTGCCGTCGCCGCTGATGATGGCGCCGGTCGGGGTGCTCGGCCTGTGCACCCGGGACGGACACGGCGATCGGGCCGCCGCACGGGCCGCGGCCCGCACCGGCGTCCCGATGATCGCCTCGACCTTCTCCGCCGACCCGATGGAGGACGTCGCCGCCGAGTTCGGCGACACCCCCGGCTTCTTCCAGCTCTACACCCCGACCGACCGGGAACTCGCCGAGAGCCTGGTCCGCCGCGCCGAGGCGGCCGGCTTCCAGGGCATCGTCGTCACCCTGGACACCTGGACCCTCGGCTGGCGCCCGCGCGACCTCGCGCTGGCCAACTCCCCGCAGCTGCGCGGCCACTGCCTGGCCAACTACACCTCCGACCCGGTTTTCCGCTCCCGCCTCCGCAAGCCGCCGGAGGAGGACCCGGCCGCCGCCGTCGCCCTCTACGCCAGTGTCTTCGGCAACCCGTTGACCTGGGACGACCTGCCCTGGCTGCGGTCGCTGACCGAGCTGCCGCTGCTCCTCAAGGGCCTTGGCCACCCCGAGGACGTCCGCCGGGCCAGGGACGGCGGCGTGGACGGCGTCTACTGCTCCAACCACGGCGGCCGGCAGGCCAACGGCGGCCTGCCCGCGCTGGACGCGCTGCCCGGCGTGGTGTCCGCCGCCGACGGGCTGCCGGTGCTCTTCGACTCCGGGGTGCGCACCGGCACCGACGTGGTCAAGGCGCTCGCCCTCGGCGCCACCGCGGTCGGCGTCGGCCGCCCCTACACCTACGGGCTGGCGCTCGGCGGCACCGACGGCGTGGAGCACGTCCTGCGCTCGCTGCTCGCCGAGGCCGACCTGCTGATGGCCGTCGACGGCTATCCGACCCTGGACTCCCTCGTACCGGACGCCCTGGTGCGCCTCTGAAGCACCGCCGTCGCCGGCCGCTCCCGCCACCCCGGGTCGTCAAGTCCGGTGCGGGCGGCGGCGGGTGGGCGTAAAGGCCGCCGGGAGCGGGAAGTGGTTAACGGCGAACCGTGCGGGTCGCGTTCGCACACATGTCGAAGGGGGTCTCTTGGCGGCTGCTGTGCCATCGTCTCGGGAGCCGCTGTCTCTGACAGCGCTGTTTCTGGAACCGCGCCTGGACGTGCGGCCGGCGTCGCTGCTGGGCTCGGGGGAGTTCCTCCGCTCGCTCGTCGACGCCCTGGGCTCGCCGCTGAACGTACTGCTGCCCGACCAGATCGCCGAGAACGCCGCGCGGTTCCGCGCCGCGTACGGCACCCACCGGCTCGGCGGCCAGGTCTTCTTCGCCCACAAGGCGAACCGCTCCAGCGCCCTGCTGCGCCGGCTCGCGGCGACGGACACGGCCGTCGACGTCGCGTCCCTGGGCGAGCTTCAGCACGCCCTCGGCGCCGGCTTCGCCCCGGACCGGATCATGGCGACCGGGCCGAAGAACCGTGAGTTCCTGTGGCTCGCCGCCCGGGTCGGGGCCGCCGTCAACGCCGACTCCGCGGCCGAACTGGACGAACTGGCGGCCCTGATCCGCGCCCACCGACTCGCCCGCACACGCGTACTGCTGCGGCTGTCCGCCTTCGACGGGCCGGGGGTCAGGGTGCTGACCAGACCCAGCCGCTTCGGCACCCCGGCGGGGGAGCTGGACGCCCTGCTGAAGACCGTCGAGCGGCACGCCGACGTCCTGGAGCTGACCGGCGTCGGCTACCACCTCGACACCACCAGCCCCGAGGAGAAGGCCCGCGCCCTGGAGGGCTGCGTCCGGGCCATGGACGTCTGCCGGAGCCGGGGCCTTCGGCCGCGGGCGGTGGACATCGGCGGCGGCTTCGGCGTCAACTACCTCGCCCACGCGGAGGAGTGGGAGCACTACACCTCCGAACTCGCCGCCGCCGTGCTCGGCCGCCGCCCTCCGCTCACCTGGCGCGGCCACGGCTACGGGCTCCGCAACGACGCCGGCACCCTGCGCGGCGCGCTCGGCCTCTACCCCGCCCACCGTCCCGTCGCCGGCGCCCGCTACCTCGACGAACTCCTGGCGCTGCCCGCCCCTTCGTTCGGCGGCTGCACCCTGGCCACCCTCCTGCTGGAGAACCTCTACGACCTCTACACCGAGCCGGGCCGGGCGCTGGTCGACCAGTGCGGTCTGGTGCTCGCCCGGGTGCTGGAGGTGCGCCGCACGGACAGCGGGGAGCCGCTGGTGCGGCTGGCGATGAAGGCCGACGACGCGGGGCTGGAGGAGCACGGGGTGCTGATGGACCCGGTCCTGCTCGGGCGGGACGGCACCCGAGCCCTGCCGGGCGACGGCCCCGCGGCGGGCGTCTACCTCGCGGGCAGCCTGTGCCTGGAGGCGGACCTGATCACCCGCCGGATGGTGTTCCTGCCCCGGCTGCCCCGCACCGGCGAGCTGCTGGCGTTCGTCAACACCGCCGGCTACTGCATGGACTTCCAGACCAGCCGCGCGCAGCACCAGCCCGTCGCGCGCAGCGTCGCCGCCTGGCAGGAGGACGGTTCCTGGCGCTGGTGCCTCGACGAGCAGTACTGGCCGATCACACGTCCAGGGGGAGAGCCATGAGGTACGACAGCATCACCGAGGCCATCGGGAACACCCCGCTGGTGCGGATCGATCCGGCCGTGCACGGTCTGCGCCACATCGACCTGTACGCCAAGCTGGAACTGCTCAACCCCTTCGGTTCGGTGAAGGACCGGGCCGCCTGGAACATGGCCCGGCCGGGCCTGGCGGCCGCCGCGGAGCACGGCAGCCAGGTCGTGGAACTCTCCAGCGGCAACACCGCCAAGGCGCTGGCGGTCATCGCCGGCATGCACGGGCTCCCGTTCAAGAGCGTGACGAACCGGATGCGGATCCCCGAGATCAAGGACCTGCTCCTGCTGCTGGGTGCCGACATCGAGGAACTCCCCGGCCAGAGCGAGTGCCTGGACCCGACCAACACCGAGGACCCGCTCACCCTCTTCCACCGTGAGCTGTCCGAGCCGGGCAGCAGCTACCTCCACACCGACCAGTACTTCAACCCCCGCAACACCGAGGCCCACGCCGCCGGCACCGGCCCGGAGATCGTCAAGGACCTCGACGGGCGGGCCCCGGACTGGTTCGTCGCCTGCGTCGGCACCGCCGGCTCGTCCACCGGCGTGGCCCGGGTGCTGCGCGAGCACGACCCCCGGGTACGGGTGGTCGGACTGGTCGCCGCCAAGTCCGACTTCATCCCCGGCATCCGCACCCTGGACGAGGTCCACGAGGTCGGCCTCTTCGACCCGGCGACCTACGACACGGTGGAGTCGGTCGGCTCCGACGAGGCCATCGAGGGCATGCTGACCCTGGCCCGCCGCTGCGGCATCCTGGCCGGCCCGACCGGAGGCGCCGCGTACTACGGCACGGTGCGACATCTCCGTTCCATAGACGAACAGTTGACGGCAGATCAGGAAAATCAGGCAACTCGGGAGGATCGGTCCGACGGGGCCGACGGTGACACCGGGCCCCGGCGGTCGGCGGTCTTCATCGTCTGCGACCGGATCGAGAGCTACCTCAGCTACACCAAGCGCCGCCGCCCCGACCTGTTCCGTCTGCCGCCCCGCCGGAACGACCCCGCCGACCTGACGGCCGCCGAGGTCGCCGCCGCCCCCGCCGTCGACGTCCCGGACGCCCGGAAGTGGATCGAGCGGGACCGGCCGCTCGTGGTCGACCTGCGCAGCCCGTTCGCGTACGCCGCCCTGCACATCGAGGGGTCGATCAACATCGTGGACGAGCTCTTCGACGAACTGGTCCGGGGCGGGCTGCCGTTCAGCACCCGGCAGCCGGTGCTGCTGGTCTGTCCGGTCGGCGAGCAGTCCGCGCGCTACGCCGCGCTGCTGACCCGGATGGGCCATCCCGACGTCCGCAGCCTCGGCGGAGGCGTCATCGCCTGGCGGGACGCCGGCGCGCCGCTGGTCCGGGACTGACCGCGGTGGCACCGATCACCGCGGCCGGCCAGGGCGCCGCGCTCTTCACGGAGCTGGGACCGTGGCAGCGCGCGCTGCGCGCCCAGTTCCCGATCGTCACCGCGAACCCCGAGCTGGCGTACCTGGACAGCGCCGCCACCGGGCAGAAGCCACAGGCCGTACTGGACGCCGTCCAGGCCCAGTTGACGACCGCGCACGCCAACGCCGGCCGCGGTTCCTACCCCTGGGCCAACGCCTCCACCGCCCTGGTGGCCGGCGTCCGCGACCGGATCAGGGCCTTCCTCGGCGACCCGGAACCGGAGCGCTCGGCGGTCCACTTCACCAGCGGGACGACCGAGGGCCTGCGGCTGGTCGCCCGGGACTGGCTGCCGGAACTCCTCGCCGACGGGGACGAGATCGTCGTCCCGTTCGCCGACCACGAGGCCAATCTGGCCCCGTGGCTGGAGGCGCAGCGGCTGCTGGAGCGGCAGGGTGTGCGGATCCGGACGCGCGCGATGCCGTACCAGGACTCGTCCGGGGACTACGACACCGAGGCACTGGCCCGGCTCGTCGGGCCCCGCACCCGGTTCGTGGCCGCCACCCACGTCCACCACGTCTACGGCGGCAACATGAACGTCCACCTCGTCCGGCAGGCGGTCGGCCCGGACGTGCCGATCTGTCTGGACGCCGCCCAGAGCGTGGGTCATCTGCCGTTCTCGGTCGCCGAACTCGACGTGGACTTCGTGGTGTTCTCCGGCCACAAGGCGCTGGCGCTGCCCGGCTCCGGGGCGGTCTGGGCCCGCCAGGCGCGCGGCCCGGAGCTGCGGCCCGGCGGCTGGCAGGGCAGCCCCAACACCACCGGGATCGCCGGCCTTTCGGCCGCGCTGGACTGGCTGGAGGCCGCCGGCACCGAGCGGATCGGCCGCTGGACGGTCGCGCTGGCCGCCCGTTTGTCCGACGGGCTGCGCCGGCTGGACGAATACGAGGTCCTGGGCTGCCAGCGCAGCCTGGCGCTCGACGCGCCGGTCCAGCAGCGCTGCGGGATCGTCACCTTCCGGCACCGCGGCATCGGCGCCGCCGACCTCGGCTTCATCCTGTTCAGCCATGGCTTCATGGTGCGCACGGACGGCCACTGCCAGGCGGGTGCGGGGGAGCGGAGCAGTTCGGTGCGGGTCAGTCTGCACGTCTACAACACCCCCGAGGAGATCGATCGGTTGCTCGCCGTGCTCGCTTCCCTGACATGAGTGCCGTTCCGCGTCCGTTCCGTGCCGCGGAGTGCGCGTTCCCTGCCGGCCGGTGCCTCTCCGGAGTGAAAGGAGGGCCCTATGGCTAATGGAAACCGTTTCCACCTGTAGCCTCGTGGGCGACGTGCGGCGCAGGCGGAAACGGCAGGGGTGGTGCGACCAGATGGGGCTGAGTATGGCCGTCGCGGAGTGGTGGGTGGAGCGCTGGGAGCGGCAGCAACGGCGTTATGCCGTCGACCGCGAGGAGCGGTTCACGGTGATCGCCGATGTCGTCGAGTATGTGACGGCCGGTCAGCGGCGGCCGCTGGTGGTCGATCTCGGCTGCGGCCCGGGCTCGCTCGCCGCCCGGCTCGCGGACCGGCTGCCGCGCGCCGAGGTCGTGGGGGTGGACATGGACCCGCTGCTGCTCGAACTCGCCCGCACCCACCACTCGTCGGCCGCCCGCTATGTGGACGCGACGATCGGTGCGGACGGCTGGACCGAGGCGCTGGCGCTGGGCCGCCCGCTCGACGCCGCGGTCTCCACCACCGCGCTGCACTGCCTCCCCGAGCCGGTGCTGCGCCGCACCTACGCCCAACTCGCAGCCCTGCTGCGGCCCGGCGGCGTCCTCGTCAACGGCGACCACCTCCCGCAGCCGGGGGCCCTCCCCGGTGCACTCGCCGCCCATGTCGGGCGCCGGCGCGCGGAGCGGCAGCGGGACGGCGACCACGAGGACTGGGAGTCCTGGTGGGCGGCGGTGGCGGCGGAGCCGGAGTTGGCCGAGCCGCTGGCCGAGCGGGGCCGCCGGCTCGGCGGCCCCGCCGCCTGCGCGGACAACGGCCTGTCCGTCGCCGACCACACCGCACTGCTGCACACCGCCGGTTTCGCGCATGCCGTCCCGGTCTGGCAGTTCGGCGACAGTTGCGTACTGGTCGCGATCCGCTAGGCCCTGTCGTCGGCCGGAACGGCCCCGGGGGTGTCCTTGCCGGTCGACGCGAGGTAGCCGATGAGCAGGGCGATGGGCACGGTCAGGGCGAGGGTGACCGGCCCGGTGCCCCAGTCGAGGCCGCCGCGGGTGGCCGGGACGCCCATCCAGTCGGCGAACGACGCCCCGAGCGGCCGGGTCAGGATGTAGGCGCCCCAGAACGCGGCGACCGCGTTCAGCCCGAGGAACCGCCCCGCGAGCGGAGGCACCAGGATGAGCGCACCGAAGACGATGCCCGAGGTCAGATACCCCAGGCCCAGGGTGCCCGCGGTGAGGTCGCCGGCCGCGGTGCCCAGGGCGAAGGTGGTGAGCACCGTGGCCCAGTAGAAGGTCTCCCGGCGGCGGGTGCGGACGGTGTGCAGGGAGAGCGTGCCCTCGGAGGCGTACCAGGCGATCAGGACGGCGGCCAGCGACACCGCGAAGGCGAGGGTGGAGACCACGTAGGGGATCCCGATGATGACGTGGACGACGTCGGCGGCCATCGTCCCGAAGACGCTGACCATGACGATCGCCGACCAGTAGATGCCGGCCCGATAGCGGGTCGAGCGGAACTGCGCGGTCAGCAGGATCGCGAACCCCGCGAATCCCAGGGCGCCGGCGGGGATCGGCCCGAGCGTCCGGCCCAGGTAGTCCGAGGCGGTCTCACCCATGCCGGTGGTGAGGATCTTCACCACCCAGAACAGCGCTGTGACCTGGGGGACCTTGCTCCGCGCCGGGGTGGCGCAGGGTGGCTGCTCCGGGGCCCGGGGTGCCGCCACCGCCGTGCTCTCCGGCTGTCCGATCGTCATGTTCCGCCCTTCCGGCGCGCGGTGCGCCCGCTTCCGACCCATGAATGTCTACAGGACTGTAGACGGTCATGGCGGGCGGGAGGTTCACCCCTCCCGCAGGCGGATCCCCGAGGGCGACCGGGCCGGCCGCGGCCGCCGCCCGACGGGACGGTGAAGGCACGGGAAACTCTTGGTTTCCAGGTCGTCGGAAGGATGTTCGGGGGTGCCGGGTCTGCCTAGCATGTGCGGCGGGAGGGGCCGCGGGTCCTTCCCGCCTGCCACCACCGTTCCATGCGCCCCAGGAGGACCCGTGCCACGAGCCGGCCTGCAAAGGCTGCGGTCGCCGCGCGTCTGGGGTCCCGGCAGCGCCGTGATCGTGGCCGGAGCGGTCGCCGCGGTCGCACTGACCGCCGGCGCGGGACCGGACTCCGACGCCGCCGCCGACGGCCTGCCGCACACCACCATCGAGATCTCCCCGGGCGAGTGCGGCCGCGGCTGGCAGCACCCCCGCGCCGGCGTGCAGGTCTTCGACCTCCACAACAGCTCCAGCGGCGCCGCCGAGGTCTACCTCCGCGGCGCCGGCGGCGGACCGGTCCACGGCGAGGTGGAGGGCATCGGCCCCGGCACCACCCGTCAGATGCAGGTCCGCCTCGGCCCCGGTGCGTACGCCTTCACCTGCCTGCCCGACGACGCCGACGCGACCACGGGGCCCACCGTCCGCATCTCCGGCGGCGGCCGCGGCGGACCGGCCGCCGCGCCGGTAACCCAACACGACCTGATCGAGCCGGCGATCGACTACCAGAAGTGGGTCGCCGGCGGCCTCGACGACCTCGTCCGCAGGACCGACGCCCTGCGCGCGGCCGTCGCCGACGGCGACCTCCCGGCCGCCCGCGACGCCTGGCTGCCCGCCCATCTGACCTACGAGCGACTGGGCGCCGCCTACGGCGAGTTCGGCGACGCGGACCAGAAGATCAACGGGACCACCGCCGGGCTCGCGGGCGGCGTCCACGACCCCGGGTTCACCGGCTTCCACCGCGTCGAACAGGGCCTGTGGCACGGCGAGTCCGCGGCCGCGCTGCGCGCCCCGGCCGACGCGCTCGACGCGGCGGTGCGCGCCCTGCGCGACGAGTGGGCGCAGGCCCGGATGGACCCGGCGGCGCTCGGCCTGCGGGCACACGAGATCCTGGAGAACACCGCGCAGTTCGAGCTGACCGGCCGCACCGACTACGGCAGCGGCAGCAACCTCGCCACCGCCCGCGCCAACCTCGACGGCACCCGCGCGGTGCTCGCCCGCCTGCGCCCCCTGCTCGTCACCCGCTACCCCGAACTCCCGCGGCTCGACGGCGCGTTGGACCGCACCGGGAAACTCCTCGACGGCTTCCGGCGGAACGGCCGCTGGACCCCGCTCGACGCCCTGAGCCGCACCGAACGGGAGCGGACCGACGCGGCGGTGGGCGACCTGGTGGAGCGGCTGGCCTCGGTGGCCACCCTGTGCGATCCGCGGAGGACGGTGTGAACGACGCCATGCACGGTGGCAGTGGCAGTAGCAGTAGCAGTAGCAGCGGCAGTGGCCGGGGCGGCAGCGGTGGGGGCACCGAGGGCACCCGGCGGAGCGGCGTCGCCCGGCGGGGGTTCCTGCGCGGCGCGGCACTGGCCGGCGCCGGAGGACTCGTGGCCGGCGGAGCCGCGCCCGCCCGGACCTCCTACGCCGACGGCGCCGGCCTGCCGGGCGCCCCCGCGCCCGCGGCGCCCTTCCACGGCCCGCACCAGGCCGCCGTCCTCACCGCGCCCCGCCGGGTCACCGCGTTCGTCGCCTTCGACGTCACCGCCGAGGGCCGACAGGACCTCGCCGACCTGCTGCGCACCCTCACCGAACGGGCCCGCTTCCTCACCGGCGGCGGCGTCCCGGACCCGCTCGGCATCACCGGCCCGCCCGCCGACTCCGGCATCCTCGGCCCCCAACTCCCGCCCGGCGCCCTGTCGGTCACCGTCGGCGTCGGCGCGGCGCTCTTCGACGACCGGTTCGGGCTGCGCGCCCGCGCGCCCCGCCGCCTGACCGCCATGCCCGCCTTCCCCGACGACGACCTCCAGGCCGACTGGTGCCACGGTGACCTGAGCCTCCAACTCTGCGCCGACGACACCGACACGGTGCTGCACGCGCTGCGCGACCTCACCCGCCACACCCGCGGCGCCCTGCAGGTCCGTTGGCGGCTGGACGGCTTCGCCAGTCCGCCGCGCCCCACCGGCACCCCCCGCAACCTCTTCGGCTTCAAGGACGGCACCGCCAACCCCGACCCCGGCTCGGCCCGCGAGATGCGGGACCTGGTCTGGGTCGGCAGGGGTGCGGGCGAGCCGGACTGGACAGTCGGCGGCAGCTACCAGGTCGTCCGTCTGATCCGGATGCTGGTGGAGTTCTGGGACCGGGTCTCGCTGACCGAGCAGGAGCGGATGTTCGGCCGCGCCCGGGAGACCGGCGCCCCCCTCGACGGCAACGACGAGCACGACACCCCCGACTACCCCGACGACCCCAAGGGCGATGTCATCCCCCTGGACAGCCACATCCGCAAGGCCAACCCGCGTACCACGGACACCGCCGACCAGCGCCTGCTGCGCCGCGCCTACAACTACGACCGCGGCATGGACGCCAACGGCAACCTCGACATGGGCCTGCTCTTCTGCTGCTACCAGCAGGACCTGGCCCGGCAGTTCGAGACCGTCCAGCGCCGGCTCGCGGGCGAGCCGCTGACCGACTACGTCAAACCCTTCGGCGGCGGCTACTTCTTCGCGCTGCCGGGCGTACGGGACCGCTCCGACTGGTACGGCCGGGCCCTCCTGGCGCGGTAGGGCGTGCCGGCTGACAGGCTGCCCGCCGCTCACGTACAACAGAAGGAAACCGGGGCGCCGTCGGCCCCAAGAGTCAACAGGCGGTCAAGCTTTGCCCTGGGATACCTGACCCGGTGTTCACCTACGCGCCATCATGTTTCTGCCCCGACGCCGTCCGCCCGGCAGAGCATCCGGCCGTACGGAGCAACCGCAACCCGCCCGGAGGATGAGAACGAGATGGCCATCAGGGGAAAGACCCACGTGATACGGACCTTGGGGGCCGTCACCGGAGCCGTTGCGCTCGCCGCACTGGGCGGCGGCGCACCCGCCCTGGCCGCCGGCGGCCCGCACCCCGGCCACACCGGCACGGCCACCCCGATCAAGCACGTGGTCGTCATCTTCGACGAGAACATCTCGTTCGACCACTACTTCGCCACCTACCCCAAGGCCGCGAACACGGACGGGACGAAGTTCACCCCGTCCCCGAGGACCCCGCGCGACATCGACAACCTGCGCACCGCCGGGCTGCTGAAGCACAACCCGAACCAGTACCTCCCCAAGCGGCTCACCCCGCAGCAGGCCGTGACCTGCGACCAGAACCACGAGTACGGCCCCGAGCAGTACGCCTACAACGCCGGCAAGGCCGACAAGTTCGTCCAGAACACCGACTCCGGCAAGTGCTCCGGCGGCCTCTTCGGCGAGCCCGGCCTGGTGATGGACTACTACGACGGCAACACCGTCACCGGCCTGTGGAACTACGCCCAGCACTACGCCCTCAACGACCGCTCCTTCGGCTCGGTCTACGGCCCCTCCAGCCCGGGCGCGATCAACCTGGCCTCCGGCCAGACCCACGGCGTGATCTCCACCGACCCCGCCTCCAGCACCGAGAACCCCAAGCAGACCGACAAGCCGGACGCCTCCGTCGTCCAGTCGCCCGACGCCAAGGGCGTCGGCACGATGATCGACGACCCGGACCCGGCCTACGACGACTGCTCCGACAAGGACCACACCGGCAAGAGCGCGCTCGCCGCGATGCAGGGCCGCAACATCGGCGACCTGCTCAACGCCCGCAACGTCAGCTGGGGCTGGTTCCAGGGCGGCTTCCGGCCCAGCACCGCCTGGGACGGCCGGCAGGGCCACCACGCCCTGTGCCGCGGCACCACGCACGCCAACGTCGGCGGCGCGCGGGTCGTCGACTACAACCCGCACCACGCCCCGTTCCAGTACTACAGGTCCACGGCCAACCCGCACCACCTGCCGCCCAAGAGCGTCGACGAGATCGGCCACGCCGGCCAGGCCAACCACAACTACGACCTGACCGACTTCGACGCCGCACTGCGCGCCGGCAAGCTGCCCGCCGTCAGCTTCCTGAAGGCTCCCGGCTACCAGGACGGCCACGCCGGCAACTCGGACCCGATCGACGAACAGCACTTCCTCGTCGACCAGATCAACCGCATCCAGCAGGCGCCCCAGTGGAAGGACACCGCCGTGGTCGTCGCCTACGACGACTCCGACGGCTGGTACGACCACGCCTTCGCCAAGCCGCGCAACGGCTCCAAGGACACCGCCACCGGCTCCGACGGCAAGTCCACCGACGGCCCCGCCTGCCAGTCCGGCCCCGCGGCCGCGGGCGGCTACCAGGACCGCTGCGGCCCTGGCACCCGTCAGCCGCTGCTGGTCATCTCCCCGTACAGCAGGACCAACCACATCGACCACACCGCCACCGAGCAGACCTCGATCATCAAGTTCGTCGAGGACAACTGGCACCTCGGCCGGATCGGTGACGCGTCCTTCGACGCCCGGGCCGGCTCGCTGAGCGGGATGTTCGACTTCCGGCACCCCAACGGCAAGCAGGTGCTGCTGAACGCCGACGGCTCGGTCAAGTCCGTCGGCCCGATCCGCCCGGTCGCGCCGGTCCGGACCAGCATCACCCCCGGCCCCATGCAGAACACCGCCGCCGTCGACGACGGCTCGGGCTTCCCCGTCCTGCCCGTCGGCATCGCGGCGGCCGCCGTCGCGGCCGGCGCCACCGGCACCTTCTTCGCCCTCCGGCGCCGCAAGGAGCAGGGCACGGCCTGAACCGGCCGAACCCCGGGCCCGCGCCCACCGCGCCCGGCCGGACCACCGCACACCGAGGCGGCCCGGCCGGGCGCGGCCATGTCCCAACCGCCCGGGCACGCCGCCCCGCGGTCCGCCCGCACAGGGACGGCGCGCTCCGCTCCGACGGCGGGGACTTCCTCGGCGCGGAGAAGATCGTCGACCGGTTCGACCCGCACCCCGGGGACGGCAGCCGACTGACGATCGGCCCTCTCCGCCTCGACCTGGGAGGCGGCAGCGGCACCCTCGGCTACCGGCGGGAGCAGTGGATCGTCCGCCCCGGCACCCGCTGCTGCGTCCACGGCGGCGCCGGCGGCCGCCGCTCACAACCCCTGCGCGGGCCAGTCCAGCAGCCGGGCGCCGATCACGGCGGTGTGCAGCGTGTACCGGTGCACCGGATCGGCCGGATCGGCGCCGGTGAGCTGGTGCACCCGCGCCAGCCGGTAGGTCAGCGCCCGGACGCTCAGCGACAGCCGACGGGCCGCCTCCGCCGCCACACAGCCCGCGTCGAAGTACACCGCCAGCGTCTCCAGCAGCGGCCCGGCCCCGCCCCGGGCCTCCCGCAGCGGCCCCAGGGTGCTGCGCACCAGATCGGCCATGGCCTGCCGGTCCCGGGTCAGCACGGGATAGACCAGCAGGTCGGCGGCGTGCAGCACGGGCCCTTCCAGACCCATCCGCTCGGCCAGCTGCAACGCGTTGAGCGCCTCCTCGTAGGACTGGACGATGCCCCCGGCCCCGCCGTGCGTCCGGCCCACCGCCACCAGTCCACCGTCGGTCGCCGCGTGCGCCTCCCGCGCGAAGCAGGCCAGCACCGCCGCCGGATCGCCCGGGGCTATGCAGATCAGTCGGCCCTCCTTCGTGGTCAGCAGCATCTGCCGGTCCCCGAACCGCCCCACCAGCGCCTGCTGCACCCGCCGGGCCACCGGGTCGGCCTCCGCGTACGCCACCGAACCCTCGGCCACCGCGACCGCATACGCATGGGACAGCCGCAGCCCGAAACGTTCCGCCCGCTCCGCCAGCCGGCCCAGGTCACTGCCCCCGTACAGCAGGTCGTCGATGAACTCCCGGCGCGCGGCCTCCTCCTGCCGCACCGCGAGGTGCTGCGCCCGTTCGTAGCCGCCGGCCAGCGCGTCCACCGCCTGCGACAGTGCCGCCAGCACGCTGTCGGCCGGCGCCGAGGCGGACCGCGGCCAGGACTCCCGGGCCACCGCGAGATGCGCATTGACCAGGGCCCGCAGACTGTGCCCCGCCTCGGCGGCCCGTTCCCCGGCGGCGCGCCGGGCCCGGAGCTCCTCGCGATCGAGCCGCCGCCCGGTGCGCGCGACATCCGCGAGAACCCCCGCATACCCGGCCACGAATTCCTCGGGCAGCTCCCGCCCCATCACGCGTCCCTCACCCCTCGGTGTGCTCCTCTTGACTTCCTCTTGACGCTTTCTTAACACACAAGGGGCACGCCGGGCATCGCGCCAAGACGCCACGGCCACCACCGGCAACGCCAGCCCCGATCGACGCCGGGTAGCGCGCGAGTTCCTGTGCGGGGAGTCGCGGTGGGTGGCATTGATTCGGTCGGGGTGATATTTATCTGTGTAGATAAAACTCATCGTGGGGGCGAGCAGCATGGCGCAGACGGAGCGGACGTTCACCAACGCGGCGCGCAGGGCGCAGATCGTGGCGGCGGCGATCGAGACGATCGCCGAACTCGGCTATGCCAAGGCGTCGTTCGCCAGGATCACCGCGCGGGCCGGACTGAGCAGCCCGCGCATGATCTCGTACCACTTCGCCGACAAGGACGATCTGATGCACCAGATCGTGCGCGAGGTGTTCACGGCCGGGGCGGAGTTCATCGGTGTCCGCATGGCGGCCGAGGAGACGGCTGCGGGCCGGCTGCGGGCCTATGTGGAGGCCAACCTGCAGTTCCTGCGCGAGCATCCGCGGGAGATGGCGGCGCTCACCGAGATCGGACCGCATGTGCGTGACGCCGACGGTCGGCCGTACACCTCGCAGAGCGCACAGGAACCGAGTGTGCGGGGACTGGAGGAGCTGCTGTCGGCAGGCCAACGCGGCGGGGAGTTCCGGGACTTCGATGTCCGTTCCATGGCCGTGATGATCCGGGGTGCCGTCGACGCCGCCGCCCGGCGGCTGCGCGGTGAGCCCGGCCTGGACTTCGACACCTATGCCCGCGAGGTGGCCACCGCGTTCGCGCTGGCCACCCGATCCGGATGAGCCCTGAGCCGTTGGCCCCTCGTGCGCCGGCCTTTCCATCCCAGGAACCAACACTCTCAGGAGGGCTGTGTTGTGACAGGCAGTTCCAGTTCAGGTAGTGCAGGCGGTTCAGTTCGCCCGGGCGGTTCGGTCCGCTCGGGCAGTTCGGATGGTTCGGACGGCTCGGACGCGCAGCGTTCCGGGGGGAGGGGAGCCGGCTTACGACGCGTGCTGCTGGTCCATGTGGGCATTCCGCTCGGCCTCTTCTACGGGCTGCGCTGGTTGGGGGCGAACCAGTTCCTCGCACTGCTGGCCGGTGCTGTGATCCCGGTGGCCGGCGCCGTCCGCGGCCTCGTCGCCGAGCGCCGGATCGGCGGGTTGCAGCTCTTCATGCTCGGCACGATGGGGCTGACCGTCGCGATGTCGTCCGTCACCGGCAGCCCGCGGCTGCTGCTGATCCGCAACGGCTGGGGAATGGCCGCGATGGGCGGGTGGATGCTGTGCACCCTGCCGTTCCGGAGGCCGTTCCTCTACGAGGCGACCAGGATCGTCGTGGACGAGGACAAGCAACGGACCCTGGCGGCCAATTGGGAGCGCTATCCGGCGTTTCGCCGGATGCTGTGGATCTGCAGCGCGTTCTGGGGTGTTGCCTGCCTGGTCGACAGCGCGGCGCGGGTCGTGATGGCGATGTGCCTGCCGGTCGACCTGGTGCCGGTTCTCGACGAGGTGCTGTTGGGGGTGACGGTGTTGGCGATCCTGGCCTTTCAGCGGTTCTTCGGGCGCGCGTATCTGCGCCGCAACGGGCTGCGCAGCCGCGGCCTGGTGATCACGCCTCTCGCCGGCCCGGGATCATCGACATGACGGTTCGTCAGGCGGTCGGCCACGGCCAGGTTGCCCTGATCACCGGCGACGCGTCGGGGATCGGCGCCGCCACCGCCCGACGGCTGGCCGGCCACGGGCGGCGCGTGGCCGTCGCGGACATCGACACGCGCACCGTCGAGGAATCCGGCCGACTGGACGCGGTCGTGCTCAACGCCGCGATCACGGGCCGCTGCGGACTGGACGACTTCACATGGCCGGAGATCCCACTCGTATCCGCAGGCGCGGCGGCCGGCCGCGGTGGTGCCCCAGGGCCCAACAGTGCCCGGTCGCCTTTCGGTACGTGACGCGGTTCAGGCCGTCCGTTGCGACCAGTCGAGCAGTCGGGAGGAGAACTCCGGCAGGGCGGTGAGGTGTTGGGCGACGCGCTGCTCGGCCGTCTGCCGGTCGGGGGAGCCGGCGGGTGCGACGCGGAACGGACCGGGGCGCAGGTCCCCGCCTCGGTCGCGGTAGCCGTCGGGGCCGGGCGGGGCGAACCATGCCCCGCCCGGCCCCGACAGCCCGTCTGACGAAAGAGCCGGCCGGTCAGTCGGTCATGCGGCCAGTCAGCCGGTCGGTCAGTGACGTCTCAGTCAGTGACGTCGATCCGGCCGTTGCTCGCCGCCGGGGACCCCGGCTCGGGAATGGACCCCGGGCCCGTATCCGCGCCCGAAGCCGTCGTCCCGGTCACGGCGCCGCCGGTCACCCGCTTCAGGAGGCCGGCCAGATCGACCCCGGAGACCGATCCGAGGAGTTCCACCCCTTGGGCGACGTTGTTGGCGACCGTACGGGGCAGCTGCCCGGCACCGTCGGTGGAGATCACGGTCAGCTTGTCGACGGCGCCCAGCGGTTCGGACGCCTTGGCGACGACCTGGGGGAGGACCTCGACCAGCATCTGGAGCACGGCCGCGTCGCCGTAGCGGGCGAAGGCGTCGGCCTTCTTGTGCATCGCATCGGCCTCCGCGGTGCCCTTGGAGGCGAGTGCGGCGGCCTCCGACTCGCCCTCCAGCCGCACGGCTTCGGCGAGCGCGGCACGGCGCAGCTTCTCGCCCTCACCGGTCAACCGGGCGCGTTCGGCGTCCGCCTCGGCCTCCTTGACCTGGGCGATCCGACGGGCCTCGGCCTCCTGCTCGGCCTGGTACCGGGCGGCGTCCGCGGGCTTGCGGACCTTGGTGTCCAACTCCCGGTCCGTAAGGGCCGCCTGGCGTTCGGCGACCTTCTCCTGCTCGGAGAGGACTTCCTGCCGCCGTGCGGCCTCGGCGAGCGGACCCGCGGCGTTCGCCTTGGCGGACGCGGCCTCGGTCTCGACGCGGATCTCGGCCTGCCTGAGGTAGAGCGTCCGCTCCGCGACCGCGATCTCCTCGGCGGCCTTGAGCCTGGCCTGCTCCGAGACCCGCTGTGCGTTCGCCTCCGCGATGTCCGCCTCCTGGCGCGCCCGCGCGGCCTCCGGCCGGCCCAGGTCCTCCAGGTACGAGCCCTCGGTGGTGATGTCCTGGATCTGGAACGCGTCCAGGATCAGGCCCTGCCCGGACAGGCTGGCCTCCGCCTCCTCGGCGACCTGCCCGGCGAACGCGGCCCGGTCGCGGATGATGTCCTCGACCGCCATCCGGCCGACGATCGCCCGCAGCGCGCCGGACAGCACTTCCTGGGTGAACCCGACGATGCCGTCCTGCTGTTGGAGGAAGCGCTGTGCCGCGGCCCGAATCGCGTCCTCGCTGCCGCCGACCTTCACGATCGCGACGCCGTCGAGGTTGGCCTTCACCCCGCGCAGGGTCACCGCGCCGCGCACCGCCACCGGCAGATGCCGGCTGGACAGGTCCAGGGAGAAGCGCTGCTGGACGAACGGGACCACGAAGACGCCGCCACCGACGACGACCTTCTGGCCGCTGTTGTCGACGCTGACCTGGCCGGTCTCCGGATCGGTGGACTTCTTGCCGCGGCGGCCGGTGATGATGAACGCCTCGTTGGGCCCGGCGACCTTGTAGCGCGTGATCACCACGAGGGCGAGCAGCACGACGAGGACGACGGCGCCTGTGACGGCGACAATGACTGAACTCATGAAGAATCCCCCCTGCCTTCCTGGGGGTAGGCAGATCAAGGTGATGGTGTGTGTGACCGGCCCGGCGGCGGGGCGCGCCGGGTCCGGGAGAACGGGGGCGGGTGCGGGCCCGCATCGGCGGACGCGGCCGGCCGCCCCCGCTCAGCGTTCGACGGGACGGACCGCCACCGACGTGGACGAGAGCGAGGACTCGACCCAGACCTCCGCACCTTGGGCGATCGGGGCGCCGCTCCTGGCCGCCAGCTTCACGGGATGCCCGGCCTGCCGCAGCAGCACCTCGCCGTAACCGTCGGCGGGGATCGCGGTGACCACCGATCCGGCGGTGCCCACCAGGTCTTCGCGGCGCGGTGCCGGGGTGCTCCGGTCGCGCATCAGCGCCCGGCTGAAGCGCCAGGTGGCGCCCCCGGCCGCGGTGCCCGCGGCCAGCCCGGCGACGACGGCCGGCCCGGCACCGAGTGCGGTGCCGCCCCACACGATCGCGCCGGCGAACCCGAACATCGACAGGAACCCGGCGATGACCGGCAGGGACAACAGTCCGTCGAAGAGCCCGTCCAGCACCCCGCCGAACAGCCCCTCCAGTACCCCGTCGAAGATCAGCGACAGCAGGAGGACGACGATCCCGCCGATGCCGAGACCAAGAAACCAGGCCATGCACAGCCCTCCCGCACTCGCTCATTCCGCTCGAACGGGGACGATCGTCACACGCGGTCGGGCCGCCGCACATTGCCGCATCCCGGCAATCTTTACGCGCTCTTGATGTGCAGCACCGTGCCCCCGACCTGCGGCGACGGCCCTTCTCCGGGTTCTGCCGACTCCTTCCGCCGGCGACCTCTGTTCCCTCCCGGTTCTCGTCACGCCCCCGTGCCCCCTGCTCGTGCTGTCCCCTTGCCGTCCTCTTTCCGCGGTCTTTCCGTGGTCTCTCCACGCACCCCTTGACTCTGGACAAAACGGGAGGAAACTGGTGTGTAACCAGACAACCGGAGAGCCGCACCGACAGCAAAGACGTTTGTTGGCAGGAGACCCTTGACGTGGCTCTGGCCAGGCCCCCGGAAGCCCCGCGAACCGGAGCCTCGGCGACGACTGAGGTAGATGGTGGCGATGCGGACTCCCGGGGACTGTGTTGTCCGGGGGTCGCGTTGTCTCCGGGGGTGTGTTGTGGGAGGGGGCTGAGTTGCCCCGTTTTGGCCCGGGTTCTCCCGGGCCTTTTTCGTGTCCGGCCTCGGGGCGGTGTCGAGGTGGGTGTCGAGGTGGGCGGGTGCGCCGGGGTGGGGCGCTCCGGTGGGGTGGGAGTAAGGCCCGTACCAGGGGCCGTTGTCGCCCCGTGGCGACGTGACTACAGCGATGTAGACATCTTCGGACCGGCTGACTAAGGTATGCCTTCGCTAACTGAGGTAAGACATACCGGCGCGGTTGCGCGGGCCGGAGAGGACGACTATGTGGGACGACGCGTTTCCGAGCTTCCTGATCGGATTGAGAGAAGGGCTGGAAGCCGGACTCATCGTTTCGATCCTCGTCGCCACCCTCGTCCGGGCCGGGGCCAAGTCCCGTCTCCCGCAGGTGTGGACCGGTGTGCTGGCGGCGATAGCCGTGGCGATGAGCTTCGGCGCGGTCCTCACCTTCACCGCCGCCTCGCTCTCGGCCACCGCACAGGAGGCCTTCGGCGGCACGCTGAGCGTCATCGCGGTCGCGTTCGTCACCGCGATGGTGTTCTGGATGCGCCGCTCCGCGCGCAGCCTCTCCGGTGAGATCAAGGAGAAGGTCACCGGGGCGCTCGCCATGGGTGCGGGCATGCTGGTCGTCACCTCCTTCCTGGCCGTGGGGCGCGAGGGGTTGGAGACCGCGCTGTTCCTGTGGACCACGGCGCGGGCGGCGGGGGAGTCCGCCGGGCCGATGGTCGGCGCCGGGGTCGGACTGGTCATCGCGGCGGGACTCTGCTGGGGCCTGTACCGCCGGGTGCTCAAGATCAACCTCACCAAGTTCTTCACCGCGACCGGTGCCGTGCTCATCGTCATCGCCGCCGGTGTCCTGGGATACGGCCTGCGGGACCTCCAGGAGGGCGGGGTCCTGCCCGGCAAGACCGCGTTCGCCTTCGACCTCAGCCAGAGCATCGACCCGAGCGCCTGGTACACGACCCTGGTCCAGGGCGTCTTCAACCTCATGCCGGCCATGACCTGGCTGCAGCTCGTCGGGTATGCCGGCTACCTCGTCGTCGTGATGGCGCTGTTCGTCCGCGGCGTGCGGAGCGGCGCCAAGCCGGCGGCGGCGCCGCGGGCGGCGGAGGGGAAGCCGGCGGCCGAGCAGGCCGTTGCCGACAGGGTCGTTGACGAGAAGGCGGAGGCGGAGAAGGCCGTCGACGCCGAGGCTGCGTCGGCCGTGAAGAGCGAGGCGCCGGCGGACGGGGAGGCGCCCGAGGCGGGTGCGGAGGCGAAGCCCGAGTCCCCGGAACAGTCGGCAGAAGAACCCCCGTCGGAGTCGGAGCCGGCTCCGGAGCCCGTGTCGGCCGGTGGGGGCCGGAAGCGGCCCGCGTGGCTGCTGCCGGTCGCCGTGGTCGCGGTGCCCGCCGTCGTCGCGGGTGGGATCGTCGCCTTCGGCAAGGCCAAGCCGGCCGGGGCGCCCACCATCGCGGTGTCCGAGACCGAGTGCGGCAAGGGCTTCACCGCGCCCGAGCCCGGGCGGCAGACCTTCCAGATGCAGAACACCGGCGACAAGACCTCCGAGGTGTACCTCGTCGACCCCGCGACCAACGCGGTCTACGGCGAGATCGAGGGCCTGGCCCCCGGTACCACCCGCGACCTGGTCGCCACCATCGCCGGCGGCTCGTACGCCTGGCGCTGCGTCCCCACCGGCGGCAAGCCGGTCACCTCGGCCGCCGTGCGGGTCAGCGGCGGGGGCGGCACCAAGGCCGTCGTGCCGGTCGCGGAGGCGGACCTCGCCGGACCGCTGCGCGCCTACAAGCAGTACGTCGACCGGGGGCTGGCCACGCTGACCGACCAGACCCAGCAGCTGAGCGACGACCTCGCCGGCGGCGACCTGGACAGCGCGCGGACGGACTGGCTCACCGCACACCGCACCTACTCCTCGCTCGGCGCCGCCTACGGCACGTTCGAGGACTTCGACAAGAAGATCAACGGGCGGGCCGACGGACTCCCGGGCGGCGTGCACGACAAGGACTTCTCCGGTTTCCACCGGATCGAGTACGGGCTGTGGCACGGCGCCTCCGCGGACGAGCTGAGCGGCCCGGCGCGGCAGCTGCACGACGAGGTGGTGGGACTGCGCAAGGCGTTCCCCACCCAGGACTTCGACCCCGGTGACCTGCCGCTGCGCACCCACGAGATCCTGGAGAACACCCTCCAGTTCGAGCTGACCGGCGACACCGACGAGGGCAGCGGGACCAACCTGGCCACCGCCGACGCCAACCTCGCCGGCACCCGCGAGCTCCTCGACGTCCTGCACCAGCTGATCGTCAAGCGCGATCCGCAGCTGCTGACGTCCATCCAGGGCGACATCGACCGGCTGCAGCAGCAGCTCGACGCCGCGCACCACGACGGCACCTGGACGCCGGTCGAGAAGCTCGACGCGGCCGCCCGTCAGCGGCTGAACGGCGTCACCGGCCGGCTGCTGGAGCATCTCGCGCCGGTGCCGGACCTCCTGGAGATCCGCAAGTCCGCCTGACCCGCCGGGAGAAGGGACGCCCGGACGTCCGCGCGCACTCCGCCGGACGCACCGGGCGCCCGCCCGACGGCCCCGTACGACCACCAGCCCCGTCCACGTCGACAACGCCGCACCACCCCAAGCACGCTCCGAAGGGAACCACGAGATGTCCGCCGAAACGCCCGGTCCGCAGGGCCGCTGTCCCGCCGACCGGCGCTCGTTCGTGAAGACCGCGCTGGGCGCCGGCGCGGCCGGTGCGGTGCTGGCCGGCGGCGGCTTCGCGCTGAGCCAGGGCACCACCGGTACGGCCCGGGCCGCCGACACCGCCGACGCCGGGAAGGTGCCGTTCCACGGCGCCCACCAGGCGGGCATCCTCACCGCGCAGCCCACCGCCGCCGCCTTCGTCTCGCTCAACGTCATCGCGGAGAACCGCAGGGAACTCACCGACCTGCTGCGGACGATCACCGAACGCGCCCGCTTCCTGACCGCCGGCGGTGCCCCGCAGGACCTCGGCGTCGGCGCCCCGCCGTCCGACAACGGCATCCTCGGGCCGGTGGTCCCCGCCGACGCGCTGACCGTCACCGTCGGCGTGGGCGCCTCGCTCTTCGACGACCGCTATGGTCTCGCCAAGGTCAAGCCGCGCAAGCTCGGCCCGATGCGGACCTTCCCCAACGACAATCTCCAGGCCGCCGAGTGCCATGGCGACCTCTCGCTGCAGATCTGCGGCGAGCGCCAGGACACCGTGCTGCACGCGCTGCGCGACATCGCCCGGCACACCCGCGGCGGGATGCAGATCAAGTGGCGCGTCGACGGCTTCCAGAACGCGCCCCGGCCCAGCGGTGCCCAGCGCAACCTGCTCGGCTTCAAGGACGGGATAGCCAACCCCGACGTGAGGTCCGGGCGGGAGATGGACCGGCTGGTGTGGGTCGGCGACGGCCACGGCGAGCCCGCCTGGGCCACCGGCGGCAGCTATCAGGTCATCCGGATCATCCGGATGCTGGTGGAGTTCTGGGACCGGGTCTCGCTGGCCGAGCAGGAGAAGATGTTCGGCCGCCGCAAGGACACCGGAGCCCCGCTGGACGGCGCCAACGAGTCCGATGTGCCCGCGTACCACAAGGACCCGCACGGCACCGCGATACCGCTCGACTCCCACATCCGGCTCGCCAACCCGCGGACCGCCGGGACCGACGACTCCCGCATCCTGCGCCGCGGCTACAACTACGATCGGGGCGTCGACAGCGTCGGCAACCTGGACATGGGACTGGTCTTCTGCTGCTACCAGCAGGACGTCCTGCGGCAGTTCGAGGCCACCCAGGAGCGGCTGATCGACGAGCCGCTGGTGGACTACATATCGCCGACCGGCGGCGGCTACTTCTTCGCGCTGCCGGGCGTGCGGGACGCCTCGGACTGGCTCGGCCGGAGCATGCTGGCCGCCGCCTGACAGACCCGCTGCCCGACGTCCGCCGCCGACCCTCAGATCCGCAGGGTCAGCGGCGGATGCGCGCCGTTGAGGTAGTGGTCGCCGATGGCCCGGAGGCTGTGCGCGGACGAGCGGTGCGCGGTCAGGACGCGGGCGTTGCGCCAGAACCGGTCGAAGCCCGGGTCGCCGCCGGCGGCGTCGGCGGTGGCCGTCAGCTCCAGGATGCGGGTGGTGATCTGGAGCGCGGACTGGCCGGTGACGGCCTCGGCCGCGGCCACCAGCACCGCGATGTCGGCACACTCGTCGACGCCCAGCCCCTGACCCATCAGCAGGCCCCGGGCCAGCGCCTCGGTGGCCGGTTCCACGACGGCCGCGGCGGTGTGCGCGGCGGCGACCAACTCGCCGTACGCCAGCAGCAGATAGGGGTCGCCGCCCGGCAGCTCCGGATACGGGTCCGGGGCGGCCTCCGCAGGCTCCCAGGTGCGCGAGGCGGCGCGGTTGAGGTCGCGGGCCTCGGCGAGCGCGCCCTCGGCGATGCCCAGCGCCACCTGGACGAGCGCCAGCCGCAGCGTCAGTGGGTCCAACGCGGCGTACGGGGCGAGGTGCTGCTCGTCGTGGGAGACGGTGCCGAGGATCTGCTCGGGCGGCACCGGCACGGCGTCGAAGGCGACGGTGCCGGCCCCGGTCAGCCGCTGGCCCAGGCGGTCGTGGGCCGGGTCGGTGGTGACGCCGGGGTGGGCCGGGTCGACCAGCGCGATCAGCCGGTCGCCGGTGCGGGTGCAGACGCCGCCGACGATCAGGCGGTCGGCGACGGTCACCCCGGCCGCGAACGACCGCCGGCCGTGCAGGAGATGACCGGAACCGTCCGGGGCGAGGGTGAGGTCGCGGCCGGCGCCCGGGGCGGGCGGCTCGGCGTCGGCCGTCGGGTGCCCGGTGTCGCCGGCCAGCAGCCACTGCTCCTCGGCCACCCGGCGTTCCAGCGCGTCCGCCTGCTGCGGGGTGCCGAAGAAGCGGGTGCTCCAGGAGAGCGTGTAGTGGCGGGCGAGGAGTTCGCCGATGGAGCCGTCGGCCGCCGCGATCTCGCGGATGACGGCGCCGGCGGTGCGCCAGTCGCTGCCGCCGCGGAGCGGTCCCGGCGGGGTCAGCAGCGCCGGCAGACCGGCCTCGCGCAGCCGTGCCAACTCGTCGAAGGGCGGCTTGCCGGCCCGGTCGCGGCTGACCGCGTCCACGGCGAGGTCGTCGGCGAGTTCACGGGTGACGCGGTGCCAGATCTCGTGCTCCGCCGGGGGCTCGGCCTGCGGGGCGGCGGGGCGTGCTGCGGACCTCTTCGGCATGGCGCCGTTCACCGTCCTCGTCGAATCGGAACCGGGCTGGGGAGCCGGGCTGGAGAACCGGGAGCGGGGGCTGCCCGGGGCACTTCCCTAGTTTTCCCACTGGATTGGTAGGGAAAGCGAGGAGGGCATGATGATGCGTTCTTAACTCGGCTCCGGGCAAGGGGTGTTCGAGGGGTGGACGGATCGGGGTCGGATTCCGGACGCCGGGGCCTCCGTCGCAGGTCGGGTGGGTGTCCGAGGGGCGGACGGGAGCGTGCCCGCTACGGATTCGTCCAGGAGGCCGGGTCCTCGGTCAGCGCCGACACCCGGCGGGGGAGCGCGGCCGAGGCCACATCGGCCAGCGAGACACCGTCGAGGATCTGACGGACGTTGGCCCGCAGCGCCACCCACAGCGGCAGCAGGGACTCCGCCGGTCCGGTGTACGACAACTCCGGCGGCCGCACACCCCGTACGGAGACCAGCGGACCGTCCACCACCCGGATCACATCGGCGATACTGATCTCCTCGGGGGCCTTGGCCAGGCGGTAACCGCCGTTGCCGCCGCGCTGGCTGAGCACCAGACCGCCCCGCCGCATGTCGCCCAGGATGCCTTCGAGGAACTTGTGCGGAATGTCCTGGGCGTCGGCGATCGCCTCGGCCTTGAGCGGCCCCCCGTCCCGGGCGTACGCGAGTTGCAGCGCGGCGCGCACCGCGTAATCCGCTCTGGCTGAAATCCGCATACCGGCATTATCCCCGAGCAGGTGGCGCGGGCCGCGCCGCACGGGGCACACGCCATCCGCTCACCGCCGAACCGCGCCGGCGCACCACCCTTGACGCCGCCCGGCACCACCCCGACACTCGAGGGCGGGAACCCTAGCGAACAGGTGGGAATCCATGGGGCGCACGGAGCGGAACGTCGACCGCGCGGGACGCGCGGACCGGCCGCTGCCCCTCCTCACCTCCCGCCGCCACATCGACCTGCTGCGCGTCTGCAGCGCCGCATAGTCCGCCGCGGCGCACGCGGCGCGGCGCCGGTTCCCCTGACGCGGCGCCCCGTTCGCGGCCCGGACCGTCCTCCTCGCCGCACCGCGCGGACCCGCCCGGACCCGTTCACGTCCATCCGCGTCCGTCCCCATCCGTACCCATCCGCAGGCGACCGCCGACCGGCGCCCGCCCGTACGCCCACACCGGACCTCGCACCCAGGGACTTCCATGACCTCCGCACCCGTCACCCCCATCGCCACGACCTCCGCGTCCGCGGCACCCTCCGCGCCGGCCTTCCGGGGGCGCATCGGCTCCGACATGCGCAGCGGCCACTACCCCGTCCCGCACCGCTACCGCCTCTTTCTGTCCCCGTCCTGTCCGCACTGTCTGGGCCTCGCCGTCACCCACAGCCTGCTCGACCTCGGCGACACCCTCCCGGTGACCCTGCTGCCCGCCGTCCCCGACACCCCCGACGGCGGTTACGCGGCGCTGCGCCCCCGCTACGAGGCCGGCGCGCACCAGTACCGTGGCCCGGCCGCCGCCCCGGTGCTCGGCGACGAGTGGACCGGACGGATCGTCAGCAACCACGCCCCCGACATCCTGCGCGACCTGGCCGAGCGCTTCGGTGCCCGTGGCCCCGCCCTCTACCCGGCCCACGCCCGGGGCGCGATCGACGCGCTGGCCCACCGCTGCGAACAGGACCTCACCCAGGCCGCCCAGCGCGCCGGCGGACTCGGCAGCGACCACCCCGGCTACGAGGCCGCCCTGGACACCCTGCTCGGCACGCTCGCCTCGCTGGAACGGCGCCTGGCGGACCACCCCTATCTGCTCGGGGACGAACTCACCCTCGCCGATGTGCAGTTGTGGGTGAACCTGGTCCAGCTCGACACCGTCCACCGCTGGCACCTCGACGCCGCGGCCGTCCACCGCATCGCCGGCCACCGCCGCCTGTGGGCCCATGCCCGGCGCCTGGCCGCCCGGCCCGCCTTCGGCCGCCACCTCGACCTGGACGCCATCGCCCGCCGCCACCACGCCCGCTGCCGGGGCCGGGAGTCCGCCGGTGCGGCCGTGCAGATCGTCGACTGGACGACGGCCCACACCCCGGACGCCGCGGACGCTTTGGGCCTTCCGGGTCGGACCAGCACGCAGAGTTCGCGCTGACCGGACGGCCGGCGGGCGCTCGGGACCACCGCCTCACGCCGCCACCCGCAACGGCAGTGCCTTCAGCCCGTGGATGAAGTTGGACACCAGCCGCTGCGGTGGCCCGGCGACCGACACGGTGGGCAGCAGTGCGCCGAACTCCTCGTGGAGCACCCGTAGTTGGAGCCGGGCCAGGTGTGCGCCCAGGCAGACGTGCGGACCGTCGCCGAACGAGACATGGGGGTTCGGGGTGCGGGCGAGATCCAGCCGGCCGGGCTCGGCGAAGACCCGCTCGTCGTAGTTGGCCGAGCCGTGGAAGACCACGACCTTGTCGCCGGCGCGGATCCGGTGGCCGGCCAGCTCGGTGTCGACCGCGGCGGTCCGGCGGAAGCTCAGCACCGGCGGATGCCAGCGCAGCAGCTCCTCCACCGCCGGACCGACCGCGACCGCACCGGTGCGCAGCGCGGCGTAGGCGTCCGGGTGCCGGGCCAGCGCCAGCAGCCCACCGGGAGCGGCGCTGCGGACGGTGTCGTTGCCCGCGACCGTCAGCAGGAAGAAGAACATCTCCAGCTCGGGCACGGCGAGTTCGGGGTCGGCGGCGAGCGCGGTCAGCACGTCGTCGCCCGGGTGCCGCCGCTTGTGCGCGGCCAGTTCGCGGGCGTACCCGAACATGTCCTGGAGCAGCGCGGGGGAGCGGGGGTCGACCGGCCGGCCGTCCGCCCCGGTCGCCGCCGGACCGGCCTCGTCCGGGTCCTGGTAGCCGATGACCCGTCGGGTCCAGTGCAGCATCAGCCCGCGGTCGGTGGGCGGAACGCCCAGCAGATCGGCGAGGTTGAGCAGCGCGTAGTCGTCGGTGACCGCGCCGACCACGTCGCACACCCCGTCGCCGGACCGTGCGGTGCGCACCGCCGCGGTCAGCAGCGCGCGGGCCCGCTCCCGTACGGCGGTCTCGAAGCGGTCCACCCGGCGCGGGGTGAAGGCGCGGCTGACCAGTCGGCGCAACCGGCCGTGGTCCGGGAGGTCCTGATTGAGCATCATCCGCCGGATGAACGGCAGATCGGCGGGGTCGGGATCGCGGATCTGGGTGGCGCCCAGGTGGGAGGAGAAGGTCCGGGCGTCCTTCAGCACCCGTACGACGTCCCGGTGCCGGGTCACCGCCCAGAAGCCGGGACCGGCCGGCCAGCCGAGCACCTCCGGCTCGGCCTGCCAGGCCACCGGGCGGTGGTCGCGCAGCAGCCGGTAGGCGTCGTGCGGCAGTCCGTCGGCGTACCGGCGGGGGTCGAAGACGTCGGGCACGGCGGGTGCGGCGGGTCGGTCGGGGGTGGCAGGCCCGTCGGGGCCGTTGTGGGTGTCCGCGCCGTCCCTCTCGCCGCTCCGGCCGGTCACCGGGCCGCCGATCCGTCGAAAGGAAACCACACGCCCTCCGCCTCTCTTCTCTTCCGGTCTTCCGGCTGCGCGCCGGGGCGGACAGCGCCGTCCGCCCGGTGGGACGACCACGGCCCACCCTGGCCGCCCCCGCACCACCCCGCAAGAGCGCCGCGCGACGTGCCCGGGCAGCCGGCGGGCGGGTCAGAGCGCGCCGGGCCGGAGGAGCCCCGCCTCATGGGCGAGGAGGGCGGCCTGCACGCGGTTGTCCAGGCCGAGGCGGGTGAGGATGCGGTTGACGCGGCTTTTCACGGTGGGTTGGGACAGGCCGAGGTCCTCGCCGATCTGGAGGTTGGAGCGGCCCCGGGCGACGAGGACCAGCACCTCCAGTTCGCGGGCGGTGAGGGCGTCGAGCAGCCGGGCGGCGGCGTCGTGCCGAGGCGGGGCGCCGGGCAGCAGGCCCGCGGGCAGTGCCGTGAAGGCGCCGATCAGCCGGTGGGTGACGCTGGGGGCGAGCATCGCCTCTCCCTCGGCCACCACCCGCAGGGCGTGGGCGAGTTGGTCCGGCGGGCTGTTCTTGAGCAGGAATCCGCCGGCCCCGGCCCGCAGTGCGGCGTGCACGTACTCGTCCAGGTCGAAGGTGGTCAGGACCAGGACACGGGGCGGCGGGCCGGGGTGCGGCCAGTCGGCGTGCAGCCGGCGGGTGGCCTCGACGCCGTTCATGCCGGGCATCCGGACGTCCATCACCACCACGTCCGGCCGCAGCTCGGTGGCGAGCGCGACCGCCTCCGTGCCGTCGGCGGCGGCCCCGACGACCTCGAAGTCCGGGCGGCGGTCGATGACCGCCCGCAGCGCGTCCCGGACCATCTCCTGGTCGTCGGCGAGCAGCACACGGATCGTCATACCCGGGCCTCCAGGGGAAGGGTGGCGGACAGCTGCCAGCCGGCGCCGTGCGGGAGCGCGCCGGTGCGCACCGTGCCGCCGAACGCCGCGACGCGTTCCCGGATCCCGAGCAGCCCCCGGCCGGAGCCGGGCGGCGGCCGGTGCCCGGTGGCGGGCGGCCCGTTCTCCACGGCGACGGTCAGCGTCGTCCCGTCGCGGTGCAGCGCGACCCGGACGTCCGTGGGGCCGGCGTGCTTGAGGACGTTGGTGAGTGCCTCCTGGACGATGCGGTAGGCCGAGATCTGGAGCGCGGGCGGCAGCTCGCCGAGGGCCTCGTCCAGCTGCGCGGTCACCCGGCAGCCGGCCGCCTCGGCGGCGGCGACGAGTCGGTCGAGGTGGCGGAGGGAGGGTTCCGGCGCCGGCCCGGCGTCCCCGTCCCGTTCGTCGCCCGCCGTCAGCAGGCCCAGGATGCGGCGCATCTCGACCAGGGCGGTGTCGGCGGTGTCCGCGATCCGCGCCAGGCCCCGCCGGCCGCCCCGCGGGTCGTCCTGCACCACCTCCTCGGCGGCACGTGCCTGGAGGGCGATGGCGCTCACATGGTGGGCGACCACGTCATGGAGGTCGCGGGCGATCCGGGCCCGCTCGGCGACCACCGCCTGGCGGGCGTTGATCTCCCGCTCCGCACGCAGCCGCTCGTTGGCCTCCCGCAGCCGGTCCGCCTGGCGCACGATCCGCCGCCGCCCGTAGCCCACGAGCCAGGCGGCGCCGTAGAAGGCGACGAAGGTGGTGGCGGTGATCGGCTCCAACGAACCGGGCTGCGGCGGCCCGGTCCGGCCGGTCAGCAGATCGGTCGTCACCGCCGTCAGCAGCGACAGCACCGTCCAGGGCAGACCGGCCGGCAGCGGCATGTACCGGGCCACCGCGTAGACGGCGAAGACCAGCAGGAACGGGCCGGGGATCTTGCCCGGCACCGGGTCGATCACCTCGAAGGCGACGAACGCGGCGGTCATGGCGCACAGCACGGCGCGCGGCCGGCGGCGGCGCCACAGCAACGGGACCGTCTGGAGGCCCCAGAGCAGCACGCCGCCCGGCCGCGGCGCCGGCTCGTGGCCCAGCAGTGTCAGCACGTCGAACGCGGTCAGCCCGGCGCCGAGCGCCAGATCGGTGAGCCAGGGCCGCCGGTCGGCGAGCCGGCGCCGGGTGCCGCGCGGGGCGGCTGTGGGGTGGGTGTTCGTGTCCATGACTGGTGGCAAGGCTAGCCACCCTCTCCGGCCCGGGTGATCGTGCCGGAGGAGGGCATCGACCGGGCGTCGGCGCAACCCTGGTTGCGCGGGCCGGCGGCGGATCGGCATCCAGGACGACGCCGGGCCCGCCCCTGCCTTCCTAGCGTCGTGACCTGACCGGACAGCGCCGCCCGTGGCGCCTCCCGAAGGGACCGACGAACCACGTGATCACCACCAGCACCCTGAACACCGCCGGGCCGACGGCCCGCACCGATACCCGCACCCCGGCGGCCCGCGCCCGCTGGGCCTGGCTGGCGCTGGGCACCGCGGCCCACCTCCTCGCCGTCGGCGGTCGCTGGGACATCGCCGCCGCGGCCTGGCTCTTCCCCGTCCTGCTGCTGCGCTTCGCCCGCACCGGCCGTGCCTGGTCCGGCGCCCTGTGGCTGTGGGCGGCCAACACCGCCGCGGCGGTCTTCTGGCTCGTCGAGTCGGCTCTGCTCAGCCCCGTCGCCCTGGCCGGGGCGGCTGCGCTCGCCGCGCTGCTGACCCTGCCGTACCTCCTCGACCGGCTGCTGGCGAGCCGGCTGCGGCCCTGGGCGGCACTGATGGTCTTCCCCGCGGCGGTGGCCGGGACGGAGTTCCTGATCACCCTGCTCTCCCCGTTCGGCACTGCCTACGGCTCGCTGGCGGTCACCCAGGACGGCATGCTGCCGCTCCTCCAGGTCGTCTCGGTCACCGGCTCCTACGGGATCGGCTTCCTCATCGCCTGGTGTGCCGCGGTCGCCAACCTCGCCTGGGAGGCGGCCTCCTGGCGCGCCGCGCGGCGCGCCGTCCTCACCTGCGCCGCGGTGCTGCTGGCCGTCGTCCTCGCCGGCGGCGCCCGCCTGGCCTTCCTGCCGCCGGACGGGCCGACGGTGCGGATCGCCGGGGTCACCGCCGACGCGGCCGCGCTCCGTGCCCAGAAGGCGGCATACGCCCAGGTCGCCGGCGGGCGCGCGGCGATCGCCACCGCCCCGCCGGCGAGCCTCCGACCGGCGCTGCGCGGGGTGCTCGACAGCCTGCTGGCCGCCACCCGCCGCGAGGCCGCGGCCGGCGCCGAGATCGTGGTCTGGCCCGAGCAGGGGGTGCGGGTGCCGGCCGCCGACGAGCCCGCGGCCATCGCGGCGGCCCGGGAGGCGGCCCGCCGTTCCCGGATCTACCTGGAGATCGGCGTCGGTGTCCACACCGCCCAGCCACCGGCCTACGGCCGCAACGAGACGCTGCTCATCGACCCCCGCGGCACCGTGCGCTGGACCTACCAGAAGGCCCACCCCATCCCCGGCTCGGAGACCTTCACCCCCGGCGACGGCCGGGTGCCGGTCGTCGCCACCCCGTACGGCCGGCTGGCCAACGTCATCTGCTACGACGCCGACTTCCCCGACATGATGCGGGTCCCCGCCGACATCATGCTGGTGCCCTCCCACGACTGGCGGGAATACGGGGGCGCGCACACCCGCAAGTCCGCCCTCCGCGCCGTCGAGGCCGGCTACGCGCTGTTCCGCCAGGACGCCGAGGGCGTGACGACCGCCTACGACGACCAGGGCCGGGTGCTGGCCACCACGGACTACTTCGGCACCGACCGGCAGGCCACCGTGGCCTACGTCCCGGTGCACGGCACCACCACGGTCTACGACCGGATCGGCGACACCTTCGCCTGGCTGTGCCTGGCGGCCGTCGGGGCCCTGGTGGTGGTCGGCGCGGCGACCGGGCGACGGGCGGCGAAGCGCGCCACCCTGGCGCAGTGAGACGAACAACTCCCCTTGAAGTCAGGCTGGTTGATCGTCCTGCCGGCCCGGCGACCGCCCGGCCGCCGCCACCTCGGCGGGGCGCAGCAGCCGGTCGCCGACCCGGAAGCCCCGGCGGACGATCTCGGCGCACACCGTGTGTTCGCCCGCGGCGCCCCGGGCGGCCGGGCCGGCGCGCTCGGGCGGGGTGTAGGCCACCGCCTCGTGGACGTTCGGGTCGAAGGGCTCGCCCGTGGTCCCGAAGGAGGTGAGGCCCAGCGACGCCAGCTCTGCCTCCAGAAGTTCGGCGACGCGCCGGAAGCCGCCGGTCAGCTCGCCCTGCGCGGTGGCCTCGGCGATCGCGTCGAGGACCGGAAGCAGTCGTTCCAGCACATTGCCCACGGCGATCTGGCCGACCGCCAGCCGGTCGCGGTGCACCCGCCGCCGGTAGTTGTCGAACTCGGCCTTCAGCCGCTGGAGATCGGTCGTGCGCTCCCGCAGCTGTGCGGCGAGCCGTTCGGCGTCGGGCGCCCCGGCGGCCGTACGGGCGGCGCCGGCGGATGCGGTGCGGCGCCGCGCGGGGTGCGTCGGGGCGCGGGCCGGCTCCGGGGCCGGCCGCACCGGGTCCGACTCCGGCCGCGGCGGCGGGGTCGGCGCCGGCTCCGGCCCGGTTCGGCCGACGAGCGCGAGCGGCGGGCGGGAGCGCCGACCGACATCGGTCGGACGGTTCATCGTCCGCCTCCTTCCCGCTTCTCGTCGTCGACGATCTCGGCGTCGACGACGTCGTCCTCGGCCTTGGCCTGCTGGCCGCCGGCCTGCGCGCCCTCGGCGCCGGCCGCGCCCTGGGCGGCCTGGGCGTCGGCGTACATGGCCTGCCCCAGCTTCTGCGAGACGGCCGCGACCTTCTCCGAGGCACTGCGGATCGCCGCACCGTCCTCGCCCTTGAGCTTCTCCTTCAGCTCGCCGACGGCGGTCTCGACCTCGGTCCTGACCTCGGCGGGCACCTTGTCCTCGTTGTCCTTGAGGAACTTCTCGGTCTGGTAGACCAGCTGCTCGCCCTGGTTGCGGGTCTCGGCCGCCTCCCGTTTGCGGCGGTCCTCCTCGGCGTACTGCTCGGCGTCCCGCACCATCCGGTCGATGTCGTCCTTCGGCAGCGAGGAGCCGCCGGTGACGGTCATCTTCTGCTCCTTGCCGGTGCCCAGGTCCTTGGCGGTCACATGCATGATGCCGTTGGCGTCGATGTCGAAGGAGACCTCGATCTGCGGGATGCCGCGCGGGGCCGGCGGCAGGCCCGTCAGCTGGAACATCCCGAGCTTCTTGTTGTACGCCGCGATCTCCCGTTCGCCCTGGAAGACCTGGATCTGCACGGACGGCTGGTTGTCCTCGGCCGTGGTGAAGATCTCCGAGCGCTTGGTCGGGATCGTGGTGTTGCGCTCGATCAGCTTGGTCATGATGCCGCCCTTGGTCTCGATGCCCAGGGACAGCGGGGTGACGTCCAGCAGCAGGATGTCCTTGACCTCGCCCTTGAGGACACCGGCCTGGAGCGCGGCCCCGATGGCGACGACCTCGTCGGGGTTGACGCCCTTGTGCGGGTCCTTGCCGGTCAGCTGCTTGACCAGCTCGGTCACCGCGGGCATCCGCGTCGAACCGCCCACCAGGATCACGTGGTTGACGTCGGCGACCTTGATTCCGGCGTCGTCGACCGCGTTGTGGAACGGTGCCTTGCAGCGCTCCAGCAGGTCCGCGGTCAGCTGCTCGAACTGGGCGCGGGTGAGCTTCTCGTCCAGGTGCAGCGGCCCCTCGGGCGAGGCGCTCAGATACGGCAGGTTGACCGTGGTCTCGCTGGCCGCCGACAGCTCGATCTTGGCCTTCTCCGCTGCCTCGCGCAGCCGCTGGGTGGCCATCTTGTCCAGCGCCAGGTCGATGCCGTACGCGTTCTTGAACTGCTTGGTCAGATGGTCGACGATCCGCTGATCCCAGTCGTCGCCGCCCAGGTGCGTGTCGCCGTTGGTGGCCTTCACCTCGACGACGCCCTCGCCGATCTCCAGCAGCGAGACGTCGAAGGTGCCGCCGCCGAGGTCGAAGACCAGGATCGTCTGGTCGTTCTCCTTGTCCAGGCCGTAGGCCAGTGCGGCGGCGGTCGGCTCGTTGACGATCCGCAGCACCTTCAGGCCCGCGATCTCGCCGGCCTCCTTCGTGGCGGTGCGCTGTGCGTCGTTGAAGTAGGCGGGCACGGTGACGACCGCGTCGGTGACCTCCTCGCCGAGGTAGTTCTCGGCGTCCCGCTTCAGTTTCTGGAGCACCCGCGCGGAGATCTCCTGGGCGGTGTAGTGCTTGCCGTCGATGTCGCCGCTCTCGGGGAAGCGCCACCGGGCGTCGCCCATGTGCCGCTTGACCGAGCGGCAGGTGCGGTCGACGTTGGTCACGGCCTGGCGCTTGGCGATCTCGCCGACCAGGACGTCCCCGCCCTTGGCGAAGGCGACCACCGAGGGGGTGGTCCGTGCGCCCTCGGCGTTGGCGATGACCATCGGCTCACCGCCCTCCAGCACGCTGACCACCGAATTCGTCGTCCCGAGGTCGATACCGACTGCTCGTGCCATGGTCTCCTCCTGGTCTCGCGGCCCGATCCGGGGCGATGACGCGCGCCGGGTACCGCCCCGGCCGGGACGGCGCCCGGCCGCGCCTCTCGCAACGCCTCTCACCTGCTGGTATGGCGCCCGAGTCGGCTACACCATCTGCATAGAACCTGCCCCGACAGCTGTCAAGATGCACCTTTTGCCGCCAATGTTCCCCGGCCTGGCTGCGGACCGCGGCCGGACCTGCGGAAACCGGGGCGCCGGCCGGAGCGCTGCCTCGCGCTGTTCCCCTTCCGCCTTCCCGCACCCGATACGCCGCACGCCCGGCCGGGGACCCCTCCCCCATGACCCTCCACCTCGGCACCTCCGGCTGGCAGTACCGGCACTGGCGCGGCGTCCTCTACCCGCCCGACGTCCCGCAGCGGCGCTGGCTGGAGGAGTACGCCCGGCACTTCGCCACCGTCGAGAGCAACGCCGCCTTCTACCGTCTGCCCGAGGCCAGGACCTTCGCCGACTGGCGGGACCGCACGCCGGGCGACTTCGTCATGGCCGTCAAGGCCAGCCGCTACCTCACCCACATCAAACGCCTCCGCGACCCCCAGGAGCCCGTCCGCCGCCTGATGACCCGCGCCGCGCACCTCCGCCCCCGGCTCGGCCCCGTACTGCTCCAACTGCCACCCACCCTGCACGCCGACGCCGGACTCCTGGACGCCTGCCTGGACTGCTTCCCCGCCGGCACCCGGGTCGCCGTCGAACCCCGCCACGACTCCTGGTGGACCGACGCCGTCCGCGCCGTACTGGAGCGCCGCGGCGCCGCACTGTGCTGGGCCGACCGCGGGTCCCGCCCCGTCACGCCCCTGTGGCGGACGGCCGACTGGGGATACCTCCGCTTCCACGAAGGCCGCGCCGAGCCCTGGCCGCGCTACGGGCGACAGGCCCTGCACACCTGGCTGCGGCGGATCGCCGACACCTGGCCCGACCGCGCCGACGTCTACGCCTACTTCAACAACGACCCCGGCGGAGCCGCCGTCCTCGACGCCACCCGCTTCGCCCACGAGGCGACCGCGGCGGGCCGCAACGTGACCCGTACACCGCACCTGCACTAGCCGGCCACCGAACGGGCAGTGATACCCCCTGGCCCGTCCACCCGACCACCGAGAGGACCGTATGCCCCCGTCCGCGCCCCCACCCCTCCGCCTGGGCGTCTTCACCCGCCTCGTGGACGACGCCCCGCCCGCCGAGCTGTACACCCGCGCACTGGAACTCCTCACCACGGCCGAGGAACTGGGCTTCGCCACCGGATGGGTCGCCCAGCACCACGCCCGCCAGGACGGCGGCCTGCCCTCGCCCCTGGTCTTCCTCGCCGCCGCCGCGGCGCGCACCCGGCGGCTCCGGCTCGGCACCGGCATCATCACCCTGCCCCTGGAGGCCCCGCTGCGGCTCGCCGAGGACGCCGCCGTCCTCGACGTGCTCAGCGGCGGCCGCCTGGAACTCGGCTTCGGCACCGGGGGAGGCCGGACCGCCTTCGCGCTCTTCGGGCGCTCCGTCGAGGAGCGCCGCGCGGTCTATGCCGAGCATCTGCGGGCGGTCCGCGACGCCCTGTCCGGCGCGGAGCCGGTGCCCGGCGGGCCGCAGCTGTTCCCCCCGGCCCCCGGCCTGATCGACCGGCTGTGGGAGGCCACCTTCAGCGTGGAAGGCGCGGTCCGCGTGGCCGAGCACGGCAGCGGACTGCTGCTCGCCCGCACCTCCTTCAGCCCCGTCCCGGACGGCCGCCCCGCCCCACCCCTCGCCCTGCTCGGCGACGTCCAACTTCCCCTCGCGCAAGCATATTTGGAGAACTGGAAGCACCCCGACACCGCACCCCGCATCGGACTGTCCCGCTCCGTGTACGTCGCCCCGACCCGCGCCGAGGCGCACGAGGACGCCGAGGCCGGATTCGCCCGCCTCCTCGCACAGGGCCGCCCGGCAGAGGCGCGCGCCGCCCGCAACGACACCTGTGCCGGCACCCCGGACGAGGTGCTCACCGCCCTGCGCGCCGACCGTGTCCTCCCCCTCGCCACCGACCTGATCCTCCAGGTCCACCCCGTAGACCCCGCCCCCGACCGCACCCTGCGCTCCTTCCGCCTCTTCGCGGACGAGGTCGCTCCCGGACTGCGGTGACCCCGTGGGCAGATGGCCCGCGGATGCCGCCCACCCCATTACCTTCTTGGTGGCCCCGCAATGGGGCGCCCGGCCTTCGGAGTTGGCATGACTTTCTCCCCCTGTCGAACGTATGGCCTGGGGGGTGGTGTCACCGGCTCCGGAGGCATCGACAGACCGCTGATTAGGGGCATGACCACCGGCTTGTCCGCAGGTCGGGAGGCTCTTCGTAATGTGGATGTGGCGATCGGTGCCGTGGGACGGCCGGGCGGGAACGACCAGAGGACGCACGTGATCGACGTCAGTGAGATCGGCGCCTTCCTCGGCCTGGACGTCGGCAAGAGCGAACACCACGCCACCGCCGTCACTCCGGCCGGAAGGAAGGCCTTCGACAAGCGGCTGCCCAACAGCGAACCCAAGCTCCGCGACGTGTTCGCCAAGCTGAAAGCCAAGCACGGCACCGTGCTCGTGGTCGTCGACCAGCCCGCCTCCATCGGCGCCCTGCCGCTGGCCGTGGCCCGCGACATGGACTGCCCCGTGGCTTACCTGCCGGGCCTGACGATGCGGCGGATCGCCGACCTCTACCCCGGTGAAGCCAAAACCGACGCCCGCGACGCCTTCATCATCGCGGACGCGGCCCGGTCGATGCCGCACACTCTGCGGGCCGTCGAGCTTGCCGACGAGGCAGTAGCCGAGCTGGAAATGATCGTGGGTTTCGACGACGACCTGGCCGGCGAAGCCACCCGCATCAGCAACAGACTGCGGGGACTGCTGACACAGATCCACCCGTCGCTGGAACGGGTACTGGGACCGCGAATGCAGCACCCAGCCGTGCTCAAGCTGCTCGACCAGTGCGGTTCGCCGGCCCAGGTCCGCAAGGCCGGACGGCGTCGGCTGGTGAACCTGATCCGCCCAAAGGCACCACGGATGGCGGAACGGCTCGTCGATGACATCTTCACCGCCCTGGACGAGCAGACAGTGGTCGTGCCAGGCACGGCCGCGGCCGCATTGATCGTCCCCAGCCTCGCCAGCTCGCTCCAGTCGGTACTTGACCAGCGCAAACTCCTCGCCACAAGGATCGAGGAACTGCTGGAGGCTCACCCTCTTTCCAAGGTCCTGACGTCCATGCCGGGGATCGGCGTCAGGACCGGAGCACGCATCCTCATCGACATCGGCGACGCCAGCAGCTTCCCCAGCGCCGCCCACCTCGCCGCCTACGCCGGCCTCGCCCCGGCAACCCGCAGTTCCGGGTCCTCCATCCGCGGCGAACAGCCATCGCGCAGAGGAAACAAACAGCTCAAACGCGCCTTCTTCCTCTCCGCGTTCGCCGCCCTGGCCGACCCCGTCTCCAGGGCCTACTACGACAAGAAGATCGCCCAGGGAAAACACCACACCCAAGCCCTCCTCTGCCTCGCCAGACGACGAGCCGACGTGCTCTTCGCCATGCTCCGCGACGGCACCTTCTACCAACCCCAACCAGCCCCCACGGGTTGACGAAACCCATAGGGGCACCCCCCCGCTCGAAAAGCCTTTCGCCTCGCGAGCCGCGCGCTGATACGTTGCCGACGTGGCGAAACTCAACCAGATCATCGCCGTGGAGAAGGGCGTCAAGTCCAAGGCCCACCAGGACCTGACGTCCACTCACCACGGTCTCCAGAAGCCGGCGTTGCTGGCCGGCATCTCCCGCACCTACCAGCCCAAGGACGAGGAGGGCGAGCAGCTGCCGCCCGAGTCCACCCGGGTGCAGGTGCACGCCGAGGACGTGCTGCGGGAGACCGCCCGCGCGCTGACCCGGCTGTTCGACGTGACCGCCACCAAGGACTGGGCCAACTGCGCGGCGCGGGCCGACGTCACGGTGGACGGGCGGACGCTGCTCCGTGAGGTGCCGGTGTCGTATCTGCTGTTCCTGGAGAAGCAGTTGACCGACGTCAACGCCTTCGTCCGGAAGCTGCCGGTGCTGGACGCCTCCGAGTCGTGGGTGCAGGACCCCTCCACGGACGCCTGGAAGACCGAGCCGGTCCGTACGGTGCGGACGAAGAAGGTGCCCCGCAACCACGTCAAGGCGGAGGCCACCGAGAAGCACCCGGCACAGGTCGACGTCTACTACGAGGACGTGCCGGTCGGCTACTGGACGACCGTGAAGTTCTCCGGCGCGCTGCCCGCGAAGCGGGTGAACGAACTGCTGGACCGCGTCGAGAAGCTCCAGCAGGCGGTGAAGTTCGCCCGCGAGGAGGCGAACGGGACCGAGGTCACCGACCAGCGGGTGGGCGAGGTCGTCTTCGGCTACCTCTTCGGGTAGCGTCTACAACTCCCCGGACGCCGCAGTGCGACCGGGGTGCGCGAGGAGCGCAAGCTGACACTGAAGTTCGTCGTGACCAACGCGGTTCCAGTGGAGGTTCGAGTCCTCCCCGCGGCCTTGCGGGCCGCGGTGGCCCAACTCGGCAGAGGCAGACCGCGATCAATCTCAGACTCTCGCTCCAGTCTCAGCATTCGCCATCCATCGCCGGATCGACCGGGCCGGGCCCCGGTCGTCGGATGCCGGTTCAAGTCCGGCCCGTGCAGCTCGATGCGCGGTAGTTCAAAGGCAGAACACGACGACGTGATGACTGACCCGTGCCCTCAAGTGGGCCGGCGTGTGCAGTGGGGTGGCATCCAAGGGCTCGGGGGCAGGCTACGCCCCCGGGCCCGCTCCCGTTTCCCGGGCCGGGACGCGGCGGCCGACAGTGAGACGGCGGGCCGCCCCAGGGGTGGCCCGCCGTCTCGTCAGCTCGCGGGCCTGCGCGGGTGTCAGTCGATCTGGAGCTCGCCCATCGCGCTCCAGCCGTCCGCGTCCTTGATCGTGGTGCTCACGATGTCGGGGGTGCGGCGCAGCAGCGGGCGCATGGCCTCCAGGCCGGCGCGGAAGTGGTCGGAGTTGACATGGGCCTCGCCCGCGTCGTCCTTGAACGCCTCGACCAGGACGTAGGTGTTCGGGTCCGCAAGGTCGCGCGACCACTCGAACCAGAGGTTGCCCGGCTCCTCGCGGGTGGCGCGGGTGAAGGCGCCGACCTTCTCGGGCCACTCCTCGGCGCATTCGGGCTTCACGGGAAACTTCACAACGATAAAGATCATTCGTGTACCCTACACCATTCGTCTCATCTCTCGCATTTCGCCCCTCGGTCGCGGCCAAGTGAGGGCTCCGCGCGGCGTGTTACCGGTGGGTAATTTGGCTGATCATGATCTCGTCCGGGGCGGTCGCGACGTCCTACGCTCCCGATCACCGCACCGGACGGACGCCATCGTGGCGCCGCGGTCAGACCCCCTGGAGCAGCGATGGCGCGATCCCGCCGTACCTCAGGCAACCCCGTAGGCCGACGACGAAGGGCGTCGGTCTCCTTGTGCGCGGGGGTGGTTGCCGCCGCCCTGGCAGTGGCCGTGCCCGGCGGCACCGCGATGGCCGCGGCCCCGGACCGGCCCGCGTCCGCCACCCCGGCCGCCGTCCGCGCGTCCGCCGCCCCCGCGTTCCGGCTCGTCGAGATCCCGTTGAAGGACGGCACCGTCCTCAAGGCCGATGTGTTCACCCCGGCCGCCGGCACCCCGGGCGCCGACCGCAACGGCCGCTACCCGCTGGTCGTCCAGCCGGCCAGTTGGGGGCAGAACGACCTGGAGTACGTGGCCCAGGGCCGCAAGCTCGCCGCCGACGGCTATGTCGCCGTGACGTACACGGTGCGCGGCTTCTGGGGCTCGGGCGGACAGATCGACGTCGCGGGCCCCAAGGACGTGGGCGACATCTCCGCGGTCATCGACTGGTCCCTGGCCCACACCCCGGCCGACCCCGACCGCGTCGGCATGGTGGGGCTCTCCCTGGGCGGCGGCCTGACGCTGATGGGCGCGGCCTTCGACCCGCGGGTCAAGGCGGTGGCCTCGCTCAGCGGCTGGGCGGACCTGACCGACGCGCTGTACAGCGGGCAGACCCGGCACCTCCAGGCCGCCGGGCTGCTGGCCGCCGTCCAGACGCCGACCGGCCGTCGCAGCCCCGAGTTCGCCCGGACGCTGTCGGACCTCTACGCCGACCGCGACATGCCCCGCGTCATCCAGTGGGCGCACACCAGGTCCCCGGCCACCTACGTGGACCGCATCAACGCCCACGGCACCGCCGTCTTCCTCGCCAACGCCTGGGGCGACAGCATCTTCAACCCGGGCCAGATGACCTCCTTCTACCGGCGGCTGACCGTGCCCAAGCGGCTGGAACTGCGGCCCGGGGACCACGCGACCCAGGAACTGACCAGTCTGCTCGGGCTGCCGAACGCCACATGGACGAGCGCCCGGCAGTGGCTCGACCACTACCTGAAGGGCTCCGGCAGCTCCGGCGGGGCGCGCCAGGGGGTGGAGCTGGAGGTCCGGTCGGGCGGTGAGCACGAGAACTACCAGAACTGGCGGGCCGTCGGTTCCCGGACCGAGCGGCTGCGGCTGGGCCGTCCCGACTCCCACGGCGTCGGAACGCTCGGGGCGGCGGGCGAGGCGGGCTGGTCGCGGCGGGTGGCCGGCGGCATCGACTCGGGCGCCGACGGCGGCATCGCCGAACTGTCCGGGACGCTCGACCAGGTGATCGGCCTGCCGCCCATGGTCGTCGTCCCGCTGCTGCCGCGCAGCTCCGCCGCGATCTGGCAGTCGGCGCCGTACGCGCAGGGTCTCCGGCTCCGCGGTGCCGCGCGGCTGCACACGACCGTCACCGCGTCCACGCCGAAGGGCAGCGCCTTCGCCTACCTCTACGACGTGAACGCGCTGGGCGTGGGCAAGTTGATCTCGCACGCCCCGCAGAGCTGGTCCGGTCGGCAGCCGGGGCACGCGTTCCCGCTCGACGTCACGCTCTTCCCCACCGCGTACGACCTGCCGGCCGGGCACCGGCTCGCGCTGGTGCTGGACACCGCGGACCCGCTGTACGGCGGCAGCACCCCTCGGGGGAGCAGCGTGGCGTTCGGCTCGCCGGCGGACGGTCCGGCCGAGCTGGCGCTGCCGGTGCGCTGACGGCCCCGGGCCGTTCGTCCGCGGCGGCCCGGGCCGTTCGACCCCCGTGCGGTGCCCACCGGCCCACTGGCCGGGCGCCGCGCGGACGCGCAGGCTCGATAGCGCGGGGCGAGCGTCCCGCGCATCGGACGCGTTGGGGAAGAGTCATGGAGCCGGAGATCGTCACCGTCGGGCTCGACGGCTCGGCGGAGTCCCTGGCGGCGGCGCACTGGGCCGCCGACGAGGCGCACCGGCGGGGCGCCGTGCTGCGGTTGCTGCACGCCTGGATCATGTTGGCCGCCCAGGCGCCGGACACCGCGCCCGAGCGGGACCAGAACGTCTGCGCCCGCCAGGTCGTCCGCGCGGCGACGGCCGCGGTGCGGGCCCGTCATCCGCAGCTGCCGATCATCGAGGACCTGGTGGGCGACGAGCCGGAGCCGGCGCTGCTGCGGGCCTCGGCGGAGTCCCGGCTGCTCGTCCTGGGTTCGCGGGCCCTGTCGGCGTGGAAGAGCTTCGTCCTCGGTGATGTCAGCCTGAGCGTGGTGGCCCGGGCCGCGGGCCCGGTGGTCCTGGTGCGGGCCGGTGAGCCGGAGCCGGCGGAGCGCGCCGAGCGTGCCGAGCCGGCGGACTCGGCCGCGCCGGGGGCCGCCGCACCGCGGGTCGTGGCAGGGGTCGGGCTCGGCGGGCCGGCCGAGCGGCTGCTGGAGTTCGCCTTCGAGTCGGCGGCCGTCCGCGGGGTCCTGCTCCAGGTGGTGCACGGCCGCCCGTTCCCCGTCCAGGTCTACACGCCGTGGGGCGTGGACCTGGACGCGGCGGGCGAGGTGACCGCGGCGGCCGAGCACGAACTGGCCGAGGCACTGCGCCCGTGGAGCGCCCGCTTTCCCGGCGTCCTGGTGCAGCGGACCGTGCTGACGGACAGCCCGGCCCGGGCGGTCGTCGAGGCCGCCTCGGGGGCCGGCCTCCTGGTCGTCGGCCGGCGCCACCACCACCGGCTGCCGGCACCCCGGATCGGCGCTGTCGCCCATGCCGCCATCCACCATGTGACCTGCCCGGTTGCCGTGGTGCCGGATGACTAGGGACGTTCCTCGGCGGGCCGCGGCCGCACCGGATCGTTGCATTCCGCCGGCGGCGTACGCCGTTCGGGGGCGCGACGCGGGATCATGAGGACAGGACTCCGGCCGCACCCGGCCGGGGTCGGCGGAACCAGCACATCCGGAGGTAGTGGCCCGTCATGAGGCACCGCAGAGTGGCCGATCTGATGACCCCCAACGCCGTCACCGTCCAACGGGGCACCCAGTTCCGGGAGATCGCGCGGCTGCTCGACGAGTACGACATCACCGCAGTGCCGGTCGTCGACGACGACGGGCGGCCGGTGGGGGTGGTGTCCGAAGCCGATCTGCTGCGCCGGCAGCTCTCCAAGGCCGGCGCCGCCAACGCCGAGGCGATCATGACCAGTCCGGCCGTGGTGGCACGGCCGGAGTGGAGCGTGGTCGAGGCGGCCCGGACGATGGAACAGCGCCGGGTCAAGCGGCTGCCGGTGGTCGACGACGGCGGCCGGCTCATCGGGGTGATCAGCCGCAGCGACCTGGTCCAGCTCTTCCTGCGGCGGGACCGGGCGATCCAGGAGGAGATCCTGGAGGAGGTGCTGACCCGCACGCTCGGGGTCGCGCCGTCCGCGGTCACCGTCGATGTCGCCGACGGCACCGTGACGCTCACCGGCACGCTGGAGCGCCGGAGCCTGGTGCCGATCGCGGTCCGGCTCTGCGAGAGCGTGGACGGGGTGATCGAGGTGATCGACCGGCTCACCTACGAGCGGGACGACGCCGCCGGCGCATCGGGCGGTGCCGCCGTCTTCCCCGGGCAGCCCGCGCCCGAAGCGGGCTGACGGGGACGGCCGTCCGGTGCCCCGGACGGCCCACCGGACCGGGCGCCCACCGGATGCCGGAGGTGTACTTGACACACAGCGCACCGTACGGACAGCGAGGTCGGCCGCCGGTCGCCGCCGGCGGCCCGTGAACGAGGGGAGCGGGCCCGTGTCGTCATCGGATGCCACTGCCCTTCCGGCCCGGCCCGACCGGATCTTCGACCGCACCGACGAGTGGACCGACCTCGTCGGCTTCGCCCGCGATCCCCGTCCGGGCGCCACCCTCGCGCTGGTCTCCGGGCAGCGCCGCCAGGGCAAGACGTTCCTGCTGGAGGCGGTGAGCCAGGCCACCGGCGGCTTCTACTTCGACGGGCAGGCGGCCGCCGAGGCGGAGTCCCTGCGGCGGCTGGCCGAGCGGCTGGCCGCCCACACCGGAGCGGCCCGGCCGCCGCACTGGGGCAGCTGGGACGACGCGATGGAGGCGCTGCTCGCGCTGGGCGACGAGCGGCCGGCGCCGGTGATCGTCGACGACTTCCCCGAGCTGGTCGGGCACAGCCCCGCACTGCCGTCGGTGCTGCACTGCGCCTTCGTCCGGATGCACGAGCAGCGCCCGCACAACCGCACCCGGCTGATCCTCAGCGGCGCCAGCCCCGCCGTCATCCGCCGGCTCTTCGCCGGCTCGTCGTCGCTGCACCGCCTGGCCTCCCTGGAGCTGGCCGTGCGGCCCTTCGGCTTCCGGAAGGCGGCCCGCTTCTGGGGCATCCGGTCGCCCCGGCTCGCGGTGCAGGTGCACGCCGTCGTCGGCGGCACCCCCGCCTACCGCGGCGACCTGGTCCGCGACGACGCGCCGGCCGGCCCGGACGACTTCGACGCCTGGGTGTGCCGGACGGTGCTCAATCCGCGGGTGCCGCTGTTCTGGGAGGCCCGCCACCTGCTGGAGCAGGAGGGCGACTACGCCGACCGCGCCCTGTCCCACTCGGTGCTGGTCGCGATCGCCGGCGGCCGCTCCACCCCCGGCGGGATCGCCGACCGCCTGGGGGCCTCGCTGCACGACATCTCGCACGTCCTGGCCGTGATGCGGAACCACGGGCTGCTGCACGGCGAAGCCGACGCGTTCCGGCCGGGCCTGACCCGCTACCGCATCGCCGAACCGCTGCTGGCCTTCGAGCACGCCGTCGCCTGGCCCCACCGGGCCGCCCTGGAGCAGGAGGACGCGGCCGCCGTCTGGCGCCGGATCCGCCCGGACTTCGACGCCTCGGTGGCCGCGCCGCACTTCGCCCAGCTCTGCCGGGACTGGGCCACCCGGTACGCCGCCTGGGACACCTTCGGCGGGGAGGCCGCCACAGCGGTCCGCGGCACCGTCCCCGATCCGGAGGGGAACGGCCGGCTCGACGCGGAGGTGGTCGTCCGCGGCACGGCCGACGGGCGGCCGGGAGTGCTGCTGTCGGTCGGGGTGGCCTGCTGGAACGAGGTCATGGACGCCCCGCACCTGGCCCGGCTGCGCCGCATCCTCGCCCTGCTCGCCGCGTCCGGCGAGGACACCGGCCAGACCGTGCCGGCCTGCTACGGCGGCGTCGGCTTCGGCCCGGAGCTGCGGGCCGCGGAGGCCAAGGGCGAGGTCCTGCTGATCGGCATCGACCGGCTCTACCACGGCGAATGACCGGCCCCAACTGATGCCCCGTCAGTCACGGTCCGGCTCGTCCGACTCGCGCCGCCGCGCCCGGCATGGCCAGCATGGAGGGAGCGGAGGCGTTCCGCTGCCCGTACGGGGAGGTGATCCGTGATGAATCTGCCGATGCGCCACCGGCCCGGCGGCCCGTGGGAGCACGGGCCGGGCCGGCGGCCCCGGCCGATGGCCGAGGTCCAGGAGCTCTTCGACCGGATGAGCCAGCTGCTGGAGTCCGCCGCGTTTCCCGCGTTCCCCGCGTTCCCCGCGTCCCCGGCCGAGGCGGTGGCCTTCACCCCGCCCGCCGACCTGCACGAGACCGACGAGGCGTATGTGGTCGAGTGCGAACTGCCCGGAATCACCCGCCAGGACATCGACGTCGAGGTCGGCGAGCACGAGGTGAGCATCTCCGGCGAGTTCCGGGCCGCCGAGCGGGAGGGCGCACCGCGCCACCGCGGGCGCCCCACCGGGGCGTTCGAGTACCGCGCGCTGCTGCCGGTGGACGTCAAGGCCGACGAGGTGACCGCCGGGCTCTCGGACGGTGTCCTCACGGTGACGATCCCCAAGGCGCAGGCCGCCAGGCCGCGCCACGTCGAGATCCAGGGCTGAACCGCCGGGACGCACCGCGGCCTTGCGGCGGCCGGCGCCGGCTCCTCGTGCGGACCGCGGCCGCGTACGCACACTGGAAGCAGGCGGGGCGTGCGTCCCCGAAGGGCGGGCGCGCAGAGTCACGTCAGTGCAGGGAAGGGTGAGCGGCGATGCAGGCGCACAAGGGAGACGTACTGCGCATCACCGGACGCGCGGTGGGCAGCCCGGAGCACCGGGCCACGGTGGTCGAGGTGCTCGGACGCAACGGCGAACCCCCGTACCGGGTGCGCTACGAGGACGGCCACGAGTCGGAGATCTTCCCCGGACCGGGCTGTGTCACCGAATCCGTCGCCGGGGCGCGCCCGGCGCGGACCGACGCGCCCCGGCACAGGGTGTAGTCCCCATGGGACGCAAAGCGGCGGCTCGCCGGCACCGCGCGACGCCCGCCGGATCGGGACAGGCCGGCCGCACCGACCGGACGGGCCGCGGCCAGAAGCCGCGGGGCCAGGCCGACGGCCCGCCGCGGGCCGACGAACTCCCCGGCGGCCGGCTGCCGCCGCACCAGGAGCCGAAGCCGAAGCGCCCGGTCCGGACGATCCGGGTGCCCCGCCTGTTCGGCTGACCCCGCGGCCCGGCCCGCGAAGTCGCCGGGCCGCAGAGCGGCGCGCAGCATGGAACCGGGCCCGAAAGCGGGCCCCGCGGGACCAGGCACACATCAGCCGAGCGCCCCGCGAACACCGTCGAGGCGCGGAGGTGACCGCGATGAACATGCCCGTGCGACACCGGCCCGGCAGCTTCCTGGAACAGGTTCTACCGGCCTGGGGCGAGCCCATCGCGTCGGAGTTCGACGACCTCTACGAGCGGATGGGCCGCCTGCTCGAAGCCGCCGGCGGCGGCACCGCGCTCGCCGAGCGGAGCCAGTGGGCGCCGCTGGCGGACCTGCACGAGACCGCCGACGCCTACATCGTCGAGGCCGAACTGCCCGGGGTGAAACGCGACGACGTCGACGTCGAGATCGGCAACCGAGAGCTGCGCATCACCGGCGAGTACAAGGAGTGCGGGCACGAGGGCGTACTGCGCCGCACCACCCGCCGCACCGGCCGCTTCGCGTTCCGTTCGGCGCTGCCCGTCGACGTCCGGACCGACGAGGTCACGGCGAACCTGACGGACGGCGTGCTGACCGTGACCATCCCCAAGGCGGAGGCCACCACGCCCCGGCACATCGAGATCACCGACTGACCCGTGACGGCCCGCGGCGCCGGGCCGCCCGGATCGTTCTCCGGAGGCCGCGGACCCGCGGACCCCCTCGACAAGCCCCCGTCGTTGTCGCCGCCCGCCGGCGCCGTCCCGGCCGCGATTGACATGCAGCCAGGTGGCTGCCTATCGTTTTTCATGCAGCCGCACGGCTGCATGACAGGGGCGGGAAAGGAAAAGGCGGGCGTGGACGAGGTCTTCAGGGCGTTGGCCGACCCGGGGCGCCGGAGGCTGCTGGACAGCCTCAACGCCCGCAACGGGCAGACGCTGCGGGAGCTGTGCGCGGAGCTGGACATGGCGCGGCAGTCGGTCAGCAAGCACCTGGCCGTCCTGGAGGCGGCCAACCTGATCACCACGCTCCGCCGCGGGCGGGAGAAGCTGCACTACCTCAACGCCGAGCCGATCAACGCCCTCGCCGACCGCTGGATCAGCCGCTACGACCGCGAGCGGGCGCGCGCCCTCGCCGACCTCAAACACGCACTGGAGACACCCCCCATGGACAGCGACGCGTTCGTCTACACCACCTACATCCGGACCACGCCGGAACGGCTCTGGCAGGCTCTCACCGACCCCGCGTTCACCCGCCGCTACTGGGGCGCGGAGTTCGCCACCGACTGGCGGACCGGCTCGACCATGGCCTGGACCGAGCGCGGAGCCACCGTCACCGACCCCGAACAGGTCGTCCTGGAGTCCGCCCCGCACCGGCGACTGTCGTACACCTGGCACACCTTCACCCCCGAGTGGGCCGCGAGCGTCGGCGTCGCCGACGACGTCCTGGCCGCGCTCGCGGCCGAGCCGCGCTCGAAGGTGACCTTCGAGATCGAGCCGCTCGGCGAGATGGTCAAGCTCACCGTGGTGCACGACGGATTCGCGCCCGGCTCCACCGCCCGCGGCATGATCCAGCACGGCTGGCCGGCACTGCTGTCCAACCTCAAGACCCTGCTGGAGACGGGCGAACTGCTTCCGGAGCCGGAGCCGGAGCCGGAGCCCGCGTCCGGTGCGGGGCGGGCCTAGCCGCCGGCGCGCCCGCGCCCGCCGCCTCCTCCGTGTCCTCCGCCGCCTCGTCCCCGCCCGGCCACAGGACCTGCGCGCCGGCCAGCAGCTCGGCGATCACCTCGTCGAGGTCCAACCGACGCTCCACCGCGTGCAGTTGGGGCAGCGTGGCCCGGGTGCTCACCCGGGGCGGGGCGAGCAGCCGGCAGCAGTCCTCGTCGGGCAGCACGGAGACGTCCGCCGTGCCGATGGCCCGCGCCTCGTCGATGATCTCCTGCTTCTCCCAGCCGACCAGCGGCCGGACGACGGGCAGCCCGGCGGCCTCGTCCACCGCGGCGAGGTTCGCCAGCGTCTGGCTGGCCACCTGCCCCAGGCTGTCCCCGGTCACCAGCGCCTGCGCCCGGATCCGGCCGGCCAGCACCGAGGCGGCCCGGACCATCAGCCGCCGCTGGGCCACCACCTGCAGCCTGCCCGCCCCGGCCACCGCCAACTGCCGCTGTGCCCGCCCCAGGGCGATGACGTACAGCCGCCCCGGCGGCTGGTAGCGGTTGAGCTCCCGGGCGAGCGCGTACGCCTTGTACGCCGACGACGCGTTGGTGTACGGGGCGCCCGTGAAGTGCACGAAGTCGCAGGCCAGGCCGCGGCGCATGGCACGGTAGGCGGCCACCGGCGAGTCGAAGCCGCCGGACAGCAGCACCAGGGCGCGGCCGCTCGCCCCGACCGGCAACCCGCCCTGTCCCGGATGGCGGGCCCAGGACAGATAGGTCTCCCGGTGGTCGATCTCGATCGCCAGCCGGACGCCCGGGTGGGAGAGGTCGACCGGCAACCCGTCCCACGCCTCCTGGACCCGCGCCCCGACATACGCCTCCAGCTGTGTCGAGGTCATCGGGAACGACTTGTCCCGGCGCCGGACCCGGACCGCGAAACTCGCCACCGGCCGCTCCGATGCCACCGCGCCCAGCGTCCGCACCGCCGCCGCGGTGATCGCGGCCACGTCGCTGGGCACCCGGATCGCCGGCTCGACGGAGTTGAAACCGATCACCCGCCGGGCCCGCTCGACCAGGACCTCCTGCGGCACCTGCCCGCCCAGCACGGTGACGTTCTGCGCGGTCTTGATCCACGTCGAGCCGCCCACGCCGCGCAGCGCGAGCCGGAGGTTGTCGTGCAGCCGCTCGGTGAACAGCCGGCGGTTGCGCCCCTTGAGGAAGATCTCGCCGTGCTTGAGCAGGACGCAGGAGCGGTACGGGCCGGGCGTCCCGGTGGGGGGATTGCGTGGTGCGCCGGACACAACTCTCCTTCGTGCGTCGGTGTGCGGCCCGGGGCGCGGCCCACCGGCTCCCCGCCCGGCGGACCTGCCGCATCTCCAGGGTAGACACCCGGGCGCCCCGGGCCGTCGTACGGCGTCGCCGGCTCTCAGCCCACCCGCGCGGCACGGTGCCGGCCGGCGAGCGCCCGGGCGGCGAGTTCGAAGCGGAGGGCGCACTCGTGCCGTCCCGGGCCCGGCCGGGCCGCGGCGATGGCCGGCTCGAACGCCCGCTGCAGGGCGACCACCAGATCGTCGTGCTTGCCGGCGAAGTAGGCGAGATTGCGCCGCCACTCGCGGTGCCGCGCCGGGGAGACCGGCTCCCGGTGCAGGTGGTACGCGCCGGCCTCGGGCGCGTAGCGCAGCCGCAGACCGCCCCTGGTCAGTCGGTAGCCCAGCTCGGAGTCCTCCAACCCCCAGCCGACGAACGCCTCGTCGAAGCCGCCGGCGGCCACCAGATGGCGCCGCCGCACCGACGCGTTGCACGCCCACAGGTAGTGCCAGGCGGTCTCCAGGTCGGCCAGCTCGCAGCCGAACGCCTCCAGCACCGGCTCCCGTTCGTCGCCCCGCACCACCGGCGGCAGGGCCTCGAAGCTGAACTCGTACCGCAGCCGCTCCCGGTCCACCGGCCCGTCCGCCAACTGGAACCGCCGGCCGACGACCACCGCCCCGTCGTCCCCGGCATGGGCCCGGGCGTGCTCGGCGAGGAACGTCGGCGCCACCACCTGGTCCGCGTCGAGCAGCACCACGAGATCGCCGGCCGCCCGCGCCAGCCCGAGGTTGCGGGCCCGGGCCCGGCCGGACGCGGGGGAGCGCGGCGCGTACACATAGCGGAGGTCCAGGTCGGACGGGAGGCCGGCGACCATCCGGTCCGTGCCGTCGGCCGAGCCGTCGTCCACCACTATCACCTCGGACGAGTGCTGTGCTTCGAGCGTCTGACGGGCCAGGGACAGCAGGCACAGCTCCAGTACGTCCCGGGCGCGGTAGGCGGGGATGACGACACTGATCCTCATGCTCCGACGGGCCTCATCTCGGTGGGCGACAGCCTGGTGAAGAACCTGCGCGGCCGGTGCCCACCCGGAGTCACGGCGCTGCCCACGGCGTTGGACGGACCCGGGGGTGCGCTGGTGTCTCGGGGAGCGCGGCGTGCTGCGGGTGAGGGGCGGTGGGGGTGACGCGGAACGGCCCGGGAAGTCAAGCACCGCGTCAAGGCAAGGGTCAACGCCACCCTTTCGTACCGGAATTGACCACCTTGACGCGCCTCACTCGCTGCGGTAGCGGCCGCTCGCCGGCACCCGTGGGGACGTTGGGGCGCGGACGGAGTCCTGAGGCATGCGCGCGCGGCCCCGGCCGCCCGGTGCGGACGCCGGTCCGGACCGGGCACCGTGCCGTCCCGGGCTCCCGCAGCCCGAACGGCGCAGCGGAATCCGGCCCGAACACGGCCGAGATGGTGCCGCCCACGGGTGGGACGGACCGCGGCACCGATGCCGTCGCGGGAGCTACCGGCGGCGCTCCACCCGCCGCTCGTCCCACACCGCTTCCGGCGTCTCCCGGACCCTGCCGTCCTGCCCGAAGACCAGATAACGGTCGAAGGAGCGGGCGAACCAGCGGTCGTGGGTGACCACCAGCGCCGTGCCCTCGTACGCCTCCAGGCCCTTCTGCAGCGCCTCGGCCGACTCCAGGTCGAGGTTGTCCGTCGGCTCGTCCAGCAGCAGCGCGGTCGCCCCGCCGATCTCCAGCAGCAGGATCTGGAACCGCGCCTGCTGCCCGCCGGACAGCTTCTCGAAGGGCTTGTCCCCGTGCTGGTCGAGCTCGTAGCGGCGCAGCGCGCTCATCGCCGGCCCCCGGCTGCGCGCATGTTCGGCCCACAGGATCTCGACGAGCGTGCGCCGCATCAGCTCCGGCCGGGCATGGGTCTGTGCGAAGTGCCCCGGCACCACCCGGGCGCCCAGCTTCCACTGCCCGCCGTGTGCGACGTCCTCACCGGCCAGCAGCCGCAGGAAGTGCGACTTCCCCGAGCCGTTGGATCCCAGCACCGCGACCCGTTCGCCGTAGAAGACCTCCAGGTCGAACGGCTTCATCAGCCCCGTCAGCTCCAACTGCCGGCAGGTCACCGCCCGGACGCCGGTGCGGCCGCCCGTCAGCCGCATGGTGATCTTCTGCGGGCGCGGCGGCTCGGGCGGCGGGCCGATCTCCTCGAACTTCTGCAACCGGGTCTGCGCCGCGTGGTACCGCGAGGCCATCTCGTCGCTGCGCTTGGCGTACTGCCGCATGTCCGCCACCAGCCGCTTGAGCTGAGCGTGCTTCTCGTCCCAACGCCGCCGCAGCTCCTCGAACCGCTCGAACCGCTCGGCCCGCGCCTCGTGGTACGTCGCGAAACCGCCGCCGTGCACCCACACGTCGCTGCCCGCCGCACCGGGCTCCACGCTCACGATCCGCTGCGCCGCCCGCGCCAGCAGTTCCCGGTCGTGGGAGACGAACAGCACCGTCTTGCGGGTCTCCCGCAGCTGCTCCTCCAGCCACTGCTTGCCGGGCACGTCGAGGTAGTTGTCCGGCTCGTCGAGCAGCAGCACCTCGTCCGGGCCGCGCAGCAGCGCCTCCAGCACCAGCCGCTTCTGCTCGCCGCCGGAGAGCGTCCGCACCGCCCGCCACTGCGCCTTCTCGTACGGGATCCCGAGCGCGGACATCGTGCACATGTCCCACACCGTCTCGGCCTCGTACCCGCGGGCCTCCGCCCAGTCGCTCAGTGCCTGGGCGTACTGCAGCTGCGCGGCCTCGTCGTCCCGCTCCATGATGGCCGTCTCGGCGTCGTCGACGGCGTGCGCCGCGTGCCGGATTCGCTCCGGCGCCACCGCCACCAGCAGATCCCGGACCGTCCGCTCGTCCCGCACCGAGCCGACGAACTGGGGCATCACCCCCAGCCCGCCGCTGACCGTCACCGACCCTCCGTGCGGCCTCAACTCGCCCGAGATCAGCCGCAACAGCGTGGTCTTGCCCGCACCGTTGGCCCCGACGAGCGCGGCCACCGCCCCCTCGCCCACCCGGAAGGAGGCGTCGTCGAGCAGCACCCGCCCGTCCGGAAGGTAGTACTCCACGTGCGCGACTTCTACATGCCCCATAAACCGGCCCAAACTTAAGAACGCTGAAGAAAACCGAGAAAACCGAAAACATTCCACCGAAACACCGCGCGCGAACACCAGGCGAAGCGACGGCGCGCGACGGCCGGCATCCCCGCAGGCGTGATCACATTCCGCTTCGGCACTGTATCGGAACGGGAATCCGCACACCGAACGGCGAACTCCGGCCGTACTCTCCCCCGTACGACGCCCGGGGCCAAGCGGATTTCCCGCCCGTGACGGATTCCGGCCGCCGCCCTTGGGACCGACGGCCCGAGGAAGCGCCCGGCGCACCCTCACCCGCCGTCGGCCGTCGGCTTCTCCCAGACCGACACATGCCGACGGCTCTCGCCGGTGAACGCCTCGCCCGACCACCCGGCCCAGCGCTCGCGCAGCCGCAGCCCGGCCAGCCGCGCCATCAGATCGAGTTCCGCCGGCCAGACGTACCGGAACGGGATCGACCGGTAGCTGCCGCGCCCGTCGACGACGTCGACGTAGTTCGAGCTCATCGCCTGGGTGGCGACGTCATAGAGGTCGAACGCCCAACGGGTCGGACTGATCCCGAACGGCACGGCGTGCGCTCCCGGCGGGAGCTTCCGCAGCTCGGGGACCGTCACCTCGACGACGAAGCAGCCCCCCGGTGCGAGGTGTGCCGCGGCATTGCGGAAGCAGTCGACCTGCGCCTCCTGGGACGTCAGATTCATGACGGTGTTGAAGACCAGGTAGGCGAGCGAGAACGTCCCGTCCACCCGTGTGGTGGCGAAGTCGCCGATCGTCACGCCGATGCCGTCGCCGCCCGGCTTGGCCCGCAGCCGGTCGACCATCGCCCGGGACAGGTCGATGCCGTGGACCGGCACACCGCGGCGCGCCAGCGGCAGCGCGATCCGGCCCGTCCCGATGCCCAGCTCCAGCGCCCGCCCGCGCCCGGCGAGCCGGACCAGGAAATCGACCACCGGATCCACAACTCCCGCGGCGAACATCTCCGCTGACGTCTCGTCATACGTCGTCGCGACATCCTGCCCGAAGTATCCGTCCGCATCGACATCGACCATGCCCGGACCGTACCGCGCAGGACGCCCGGCCCGCCCGGCATTTTTCGCGCGGGCCCTCCTGCCTGGGCCACGGCCCGGCCCGGGGCCGAGGCGCATCGGGGTCAGTGCGGCACGGCCTCGCACAGCGCGGCGGCGACCGCGACCTCGGTGCCGGCCAGTCCGACCGAGCTGAAGACCGTGAGCTCGTCGTCGGCCGTACGGGCCGAGGCCGCGCCGGCGAGCACGGCGCCGAGGGGGACGAGCCGGTCGATCGGGAAGAGCTGCGGTTCGGGGAAGCCGGCCGACTGGGCGACGGAGTCGGTCAGGACGGTGCCGGCCCGCTCGGCCAGGGAGGCGGGCACCTCGCGCCGGGCAACGGACTTGGGGCCGAGGGTCGACAGATGGGTGCCCGGAGCCAGCCAGTCGGCATCCAGGACCGGAGTGGGGCTGCCGGTGGCCACGATCACCACGTCCCGGTCGGCGACCGCGTCCCGCACCGCGGTCACCGCCCTTGCCGCCACGCCGAGTTCGGCGGCGGCCCGGCGCGCGAAGGCCGCGGCGCGCTCCTGACGGCGGGCCACCACGACGGCCTCCGTCACCTCCCGCACCGCGCACAGGGCCCACAGCTGCGCCCATGCCTGTGGCCCCGCCCCCACCAGCCCGACGCGGACCGGTCCGGGCCGGGCCGCGGCATCCACCGCCACGGCGCCGATCGCCCCGGTCCGCCGCGGGCCCAGCTCGTCGCCGTGCACCACGGCCCGCAGCCGGCCGTCCTCCGTGCCCCAGACGGCGACCAACTGCTCGGCGCCGACGAGGGTGTCGTAGCAGCGGAAGCCGAACAGCCCGCGGGTGCGCAGCCGGCCCGCGGTGATCACCAGATCGCCGTCCCCGAGCCCGGCCCGGGCCCGGGGCGGCGCGTCCAGCGTGCCGTGATGGGCGGCCAGCAGCGCCTCGCGCACGGCGCGGACCGCCGTCGCGGCGTCCAGACGGGCGCGGACATCGTCGTCGTCGAGCAGCAGCACGGGCACCGGCACGTTCCCTTCGGTGGGCGGGACCCGGGCGGATCCCTGGTCGGGGACCACTGTGCCGGTCCGGTGCCGTGCGCCGCATCCGTCGTGCGGCCGCCGCCCGCCGGCGGCGGCCGCGGGATCAGGCGCCGGCCGCGACCACGTCGGTGGCGTCCACCGCACGGCGCAGGGCGCCAGCGAGCCGCACGGCGTCACCGACCGCCCACACATGGACGAAGAACAGGCGGGGTTCGTCCGTCAGGCCGTGGTTGTGCAGCTCGACGAGCTTGGCGTCGGCCTTCCGCAGCGCCCGCAGGACGTCCTGGACCTCGTCGGCGACCATGCAGCAGTCCGCGCTGACCGCGGCCCGACCGTCGCCCAGCGGCTGGAAGTTGAAGGCGCTGGTCGAGCCCAGACCCGGCGGCAGCACCAGCCTGCCGTCGGTGATCTTCTCCCGGCGGACGAAGATGCACTTGTAGATCCCGTCGTCCACGGACCCCTTGGCGCGCATCGCCTCGTCGATCCCGTCGGTGTCCAGATCGACGTCGTCGTCCGCGTCGGACTCCTTCGCGAGCGGGGTGCCGGTGCCGTCGAACGCCTTGCGGATACCGCGCGCCAGCGTCTCCGGGTCGTGGCCGTGCCCGTGCACATGGACCCACCAGATGTCCGGCTGCTGGGAGAGCAGGTGCTTGTGCAGCGCGGTCACGGCGAGGTGGTGCTTCTGCAACGTGTCGACGAAGCCCTGGAGTTCGTCCTCGGTCACCACCACGTCGCCCATCAGCAGGGTGCTGTCGTCGGCGTAGCGGACGAAGGAGACGTGCGAGCCCAGTGCGAGGGACGGCTTTACGTGGATGCGATGCGAGGCCACCTTGAGGTCCCGTCGGGGGAGCCCGGTGTGGTACATCACCTTGCGCTTCATGTCGCCGGTCCTGCCCATCGTCCTGGCGACCGATTTCCAGTGGGAGAGAGTGCTCTCGACCGGTTCGATCAGCTTCCGCGCGGCCGGCGCGAGCGCCTCGCCGGACTCGCCGGGCAGGGCGGCCGGACGGGCCCGCGCCGGAGTGGGCGCCGCGGCCAGCAGCGGGGCGAAGGCCGCCGCGGCCAGTACGCGCCGCCGAGGAGAACCCGCTCGCGGGTCGGGGGTCTGCTGTCGGTCTCCAGCCATGACGTGAATACCTCCACGGTGACCTCCATCAGGAGGAGTTGGATGCATCCCCGAACTGACGGCCCGTCACCCCGCGGTTGCGGGCCAGCTGGGCTAAGCGGTCATCGTGATGGGTGAGGGAGCGGGGCCGGACGGCCGGTCCCGTTGACGCCTCCGGCGCCCGAGCCCCGCCGACCGCCCGCGCGGGCCCGCCTGCCCCCCTCGCCGGGCGACCCCCGCCGCCGGACAGCAAGAGCGCGCCCCGCTCTGCTTCGGCAGGGCGGGGCGCTTGGTCGTTCAGTTGGTGGCGGGGGCGGCGGCGGGGGTGGTGTGCGTGTGTACGGAGTTCGCCCAGGCGGCGAGCAGCTGCTCGTACTCGGCTTGTTCCTCCGGCAACAGGGCCCGACCGGCGCGCGCGGCCATGAACTCGCGTATCCGCTCGTTGGCCTCGGAGTGTGGAACGCTCGTGGTCGCCATGGTCCGAATTCTACGTCCGTGCGGTGACAACCGGCTTGATCACGGCACATATGAGGTGCCGGGGATGCCCCTCGGCTCGCCGCTCTCCCGGTTCCTCCGCTTGCGGGACCGCCCTGGGTGGCGTCCGGCCGCAGATGGCCCGTAGCACCGGCGCACGTTGGAGTGACATGGCCGTTTGCCGGAGGGGGTCCGGGGAGTCGGGGGAAGGATGGCGGTGGTTCTGCCGATATGTCGCCTTGATGAATGGAGGTCCCTCATGAAGCGCCTGACTGTTCTCGCTACCGCAGTAGCGGCCTCAGCGCTGATCGTCCTCGGAGCCGGCACCGCCCATGCCGACGGACCCAATTCCGGCTCCGCCCGGATCGGAACCGCCCCGATCACCGAAGGTATCCAAAGAGTGGTGAGCGGGGCCTTCCTTATCGACGACTGAGATCCTGCGCAGGGGCGAGCCCCTTGGATGCGGTGCGACGCCTCCGTTCAGGCCCGTTCGAGGGCGAGAGCGGGGGCGCGGCTGTGTGCGGGCCCGTCCCGGCGTGGCCGAGCCGTCAGGTCGAAGGGCGGCCCGTGTCAGGCGTCGGTCGGGTGGCGGGGTTCGCGCCACATGGTCCACAGCGTCGGGCCGTTCTCCGGGAGTTGCATCTTCTCCCGGACGGTGAAGCCGAAGTGTTCGTAGACGGGCAGGTTCGACGGCTTGGAGGACTCCAGGTAGGTGGGCAGGCCCGTGGCGTCCGCCTTGGCCAGGCCCGAGCGGAGCAGGGCGGCTCCGTGGCCCTGGCCCTGGGCGGCCGGGTCGGCGCCGATCACCGCCAGGGACCAGTGGGGTTCCTGGGGTGCGTAGTCGGCGGCCGTCAGGGCCGCCTGCGCGAAGAGGGCGGCCCGGTCCCCGAGGATGCTTTCGAGTTCGTGGATGGTTTCCGCGTCGGGAACGGCCTTGTCCTGAGCCTCCGGCGGCACCCAGAACGCGGCGGCCGCGTCGGTGCGTTCGCACACGCCGTGGCGGACGTACTGGCGGGTGAAGAGCGTGGCGAAGTAGCGGCCGAGTCCTGCCTCGCGTGCGGTGCTCTCGGGGAAGCACCAGCGCATCATCGGGTCGTCGTCGAAGGCGAGCGCCAGGGCGCGGCTGACCAGGGGAGCGTCGTCGACCGTCGCCGTCTTTGGGGTGTTTGGCATCGACATACCGGTCATTGTGTACGGCGGCTGTTTCCGGTGGTGCGGTGGGGGCGGTTGAGGAGTCGGGCCAACCGGCCGGGCCAACCGGGAGAATCCGGCGTGGGGTTGTGGCCGTCGCATGGACAGCGCCTCGGCCCCGCGTGAGCAGGGGCGAGGCGCTGTGGTGGTCAGTTCGTGGGCCGGCGGCTGTGTATCGCGTCGGTCCAAGCGGCGAGCAGTTGCTCGTACTCGGTTTGCTCTTCGGGCCATAGTGGCCGACCGACACGGGCGGCCATGAATGCGCGTATACGCTCGTTGGCCTCGGCGGTGGCGTCTGGGACGCATGTGGGCGCCATGCCGAAGATGATATTCCGCTGGATGGTCTGAGGCTATTACCGCGTTTGGGTGATACTGGCAAGCTCTGCCCTTGATGTCACGGAGGCATTCGATCCGGGCGCCGGGGCAAGGGGCGGAGCCGGGGTGGTCGTTGATCAGTCGGGCGACTCGGCGAGGCGGCGGAGCAGCGGCTCGACCTCGGCCAGTTTGCGGATCTCGTCCGGACGGAGTGCGGTGAGGCGACGGGCCAGGTCCTGTGCCTCACCGCGGGCGAGGTCCGTCAGTGCCGTGGTGCCGCGTTCGGTGAGCAGGATCCGGCTGGCGCGCCGGTCCTTGGGGTCGGCCTCGCGGCGCACCAGGCCGGCCGACTCCAGGCCCAGGACCGCGGCGGTGGCGGTCGGTTGGGAGCAGGGCACCCACTGCGCGATCTCCCCGATGCGGGACGGGCCGCGCTGGTTGAGCAGCGCCAGCACGGCGACATGGGTCAGCTGGATGCTGCCCGCCGTGGCGGACCTGCGCAGGCTCCGGGTGAGCCGGTGCAGTGAGATCACCAGCTGGAGCGCCGCGTCGTCGCCGATGGTCATCGTCCACCCATCCCTCGGTACCGCACCGGGTCCGCCGTGGATCCCCTGCTCAGGGGTCGCCGTGGATCAAGCGAGCGTAATGGTGGGGGAGTACATCTCCAACCACAGGGCCAGATCCAGTGTCCGTTCGAGGCCGCGCCGTGATGCCTGGGTGATCTGCGGTGCCTCATGGTGCGCCGCACGTCGCAGCCAGTCACGGTCGACGAGGTCGAAGACCTGGTGCGAGGGGCGCGCCAGCAGGTCCTTGGCGTGCCGCTGGAGAGCGACGGCGTACTGCGGGTCCTGGGTGGACGGGTACGGGCTCTTCACCCGGTCGTACACCGACCTGGGCAGCAGATCGGCGGTGGCCTCGCGCAGCAGGCTCTTCTCCCGGCCGTCGAAGGACTTCAGGGACCACGGGGCGTTGTAGACGTACTCGACCAGGCGGTGGTCGCAGAACGGGACCCGGACCTCCAGTCCGACGGCCATGCTCGCCCGGTCCTTGCGGTCCAGCAGGATCCGGACGAATCGGGTCAGGTGGAGATAGCAGATCTTCCGCATCCGGAACTCGAAGTCGCTCTCCCCGTCGAGCCGTTCGACGTCCTTGACGGCGCGGTCGTAGCCGTCCTGGACGTAGGAGCGCAGGTCGAGGGCGCCGGTGAGGTCCGAGGTGAGGACCGTGTCGCCGTTGCCCACGTTCCCGGCGTACCGGACGAGCCAGGGGAAGGTGTCGGCCTTGCGGGCCTCCTCGTCGAAGAACTGCTTGTACCCGCCGAAGACCTCGTCCGCCGACTCGCCGGACAGCGCCACCGTCGAGTGCTCGCGGATCGCCTTGAACAGCAGGTAGAGGGAGGCGTCCATGTCGCCCAGGCCCATCGGCAGGTCGCGGGCCCGCAGCATCTTGGCGCGGACGTCGGGGTCGGCCAGGGCGGCGGAGTCCAGCACGATGTCCTGGTGCTCGGTGCCCGCGGCCCAGGCCACGTCGTGCACGAAGGGGGTGTCGGGGGTGGCGCGCAGGTCGTCGGCGACGAAGTTCTCGGTCTGGCCGACGAAGTCGACGGCGAAGCTGCGCACCGTCTCGCCCACGTCGGCCAGCTGACGGGCCGCCAGGGCGGTCATCGCGGAGGAGTCCAGTCCGCCGGAGAGCAGGGTGCAGCGCGGGACGTCGGAGACCAGCTGGCGGCGGACGATGTCGTCGAGCAGGGTCCGGACGTGGCCGATCGACGTCTCCTGGTCGTCGTGGTGCGCGCGGGTGCGCAGCGACCAGTAGACGTGCCGGCGCACCCCGTCGGCGTCGACGGTGACCACGCTGCCCGGCTCTACCTCGAACATGCCGTCCCACACGGCGTGTCCGGGCGTCTTGATGAAGGCGAACAGCTCGCGCAGGCCGTCCAGGCCCACCCGCCGTTCGGCGAGCGGGTTGGCGAGGATCGCCTTGGGCTCGGAGCCGAACAGCACGCCGTCGGCGGTGGGGTAGTAGTAGAACGGCTTGATGCCCATCCGGTCGCGGACCATCACCAGCCGCCGGCGCTGCTCGTCCCAGACGGCGAACGCGAACATGCCGTTGAGGTGTTCGGCGACCGCCTCGCCCCACTCCAGGTAGCCGTGCAGCACGACCTCGGTGTCGGAGTCGGTGGTGAAGCGGTGGCCGCGGCCCGCCAGTTCGCTGCGCAGTTCGCCGAAGTTGTAGGTCTCGCCGGAGTAGACGATGACGACCTCGGTGCCGTCCGGCCGCTCGACGGTCATGGGCTGACGTCCGCCGGGCAGGTCGATGATGGCGAGGCGACGGTGGCCCAGCGCGGCCGGGCCGCGTACCCAGGTGCCGCGGTCGTCGGGGCCGCGGCAGGACATCGTCTCGGTCATCGCGTCCACGGTCTTCTGCTCGGAACGCAGATCGCGGTCGAAGGAAATCCAGCCGGTGATGCCGCACATGCCGTGTCCTCCTGCTCCGAACCCTGGGGTCCGCGGGGGCAGGGGGCGCCGGAGGCATCGCTGCGGCCGCGGGCCGGGAGGGGCGGGCAGGGCCGGTCGGCCGGCTGCCCGGGCCGCTCCACCAGAGTCAGTTGTATCGAGCACCTATGTAATGAGGGTGTGCCCGAAGTGCCGGCCGCGTCAACCGGGGCGGATCGCGGAGGAGGAGTGCGCGGGGCCGTGCCGCGGCGGTCGGCGATCGTGCGGGCGGCCGCGCCGAGCTGCGGGTTCGCTGCCGGGGAGGGGAGCGGACGGCCCGCGCGGGGGCCGGGCCGGGCCGCGGGAACGAGGGAAAGGTTTTACCCCGAGTGGCGGGGCGGGCCGTGCGCCGCGTCCCCGCCCGGGTCAGATGTTCTTCCGCCCCGCCCGGCCGGTCACCGGCACGTCCAGGGCGCGGGCGATACCCACCACACCCTCGTCGAGCCGTTGTAGATGCCGCAGCACACGGAAGGTGACGGTGTGCGACGGGGGCACCGGGGAGTCGCCGGCGTCCAGCAGCGAGGCGATGCTGGCGCCCGCCTCCACCTCGCCGTCCGCGGGCCGGTCCTGCACCCGTGCGGAGATCAGCTCGATGTTGCTCGCGATGCGCCGGCCGACGCGGCCCAGCCGCGGATCGGCCGCCACCGACCGGCTGGCCGGCAGGAGCTCGGCGGTCGCCGCCAGCGAGCGTGCGTGGTAGGCGCAGGTCTCCAGCAGCGCCACCAGATAGCGCGCGGTCTGGCGGCGGACCCGCAGCGGGGTGATGGGGTGGACCAGCGGCTGGGTGGAGTCGCGCAGGTCGTTCAGCGCGGTGTCCAGGTCACGGGCCAGGGTCAGCAGGTCCACCGCGGGACCGCCGGACAGCTGTGCCACGGCTGCCGAGACCGCCTCGCGCAGCCGGTCCAGCACCGCGCCCAGGTGCTCGTCGGTGCGCCGGTCGGTGTGTACCGGCAGGACCACCGCCGCGGCGATGATCCCGCAGGCCGCGCCCAGCGCCGTCTCCTCGATCCGCAGCACCAGCGTCGCGACGCTGTAGGTGTTGAGGAGGGTGTAGAGCAGGCCCAGCATCGCGGTGACGAAGAAGGACATCAGCGCGTACGACAGCGGCGCGGTGAAGAAACCCCCGAAGACGCAGAGCAGCACCAGGACGAACGCCGTCCAGGTGTGGTTGCCCACCAGCCCGGCCAGCGCCACACCCGCGATCACGCCGAGCACCGTGCCCACCAGCCGGCGGTAGCCCTTGACCAGCACCTCGCCGGTGGACGCGGTGTTGAGGAACACCACCCAGCAGGTCAGCACCGCCCAGTACCAGCGCTGGGTGGACAGGAACTCGCCGCCGACGATGGCCAGCGCGGAACCGACCGCGACCTGGAACGCCGCCCGGGTGGTGGGCCGTTGCAGGCCGGTGTGCTCGTCCTCCTCGGCCTCCTCCGCGCCGACGATCGCCAGGTCCTCGGCGTCGAACTCCTCCCGCGAGCGGGTGGTGGCGGAGGTGTCGTCGGACTCGTCCTGCGGCCCGTCCAGCGCCAGCCGCAGACCGAGTACCGCGCGGGCGGCCTCGCCGAGCGCACGGAAGGCGTCCTGGACGGCGCCCGAGCCGCGCGGCAGGTTGTCCTCGTCGCGGTAGCCCAGCAGGCGGTTGCGGACGTGTGCCACCGCGGTGCCGCGGTCGCCGGGCGCCCGGGCCACCAGCAGGGCCAGCGCGTCCAGGTCCCGGCGGAGGGTCGCCACCGCGCCGCCCTCGGACTGCATGCGGTTGGCGGTGGCCGGGACCGGGGCGTGCGGCAGGTGCAGGGTGAGGGTGTCGGTGCGCTCCGCGCTGCGCGCGTTGAGCAGCGTCATGCCCAGGCGTTCGGCGGCGATCTCGGCGTCCGCGACGCGGCGTTGGAGCAGTGCCGCGGTGGCCGCGTCGCGGGTGCCCTCCTCCAGCCGGCCCTGGATCATCAGCGCCGTCTCGTGCAGCCGCGCGGTGTGCCGCCGCAGGTCGTCGAGGACGCCGTCGATCTCCTCGGGCCCGGCGTCCACCACCTCCCGGTGGGTGGCCACCAGTTGTGCCATCCGGGCCCGGAACGCCTCCCGCAGCCGGGCCAGGGTCCGTTCGGGGGTGTCGGGGAAGACGGCGAACCGCGCCACCGCGCTGCATCCGAACGCGACCGCCAGGGTCAGGAACAGCTCCGGCAGCGTCGCCACGGTGGCGTGCACGAACAGCGAGACGAAGTAGACCTGGAAGCCGATCAGCCCCAGCGCCGTCCCGCGGTCGCCGAACCGGCGGGCGTAGGCGGCACCGAAGATCAGGGCGATGAAGAACAGGTCGCCGGCGATGATCCGGCTGTGCAGCAGCGCCCCCAGCGACACCGCGGCCAGTGCGACCGGCAGGCCCAGCGCGAGGGTGACCGCCTGGCCGCGCACCTCCTTCTCCCGGATGGCGAAGGTCGCGACCATCGCCGCCATCGCGCCCGCGACGAGCAGCGTCACACCGGTGCCGAGCAGCGCCAGGACGACGAGGGTCAGCACGATCGCCCCCACCGTCCGCAGCCCGGCCATCAGTCGCAGCAGTCCCGGGTCGGATGCCGCGAAGCGGTTCCAGGTGCCCGTAACGGTCCGTCGTATAGCTGCCTTCACCGTGCCGTCCGCTCCCCAATCTCGGCATCGGCCGAGGTCACGTGCCTCGGCCGGGCGCCCTTAGCATCGCACGAGGGCTGCCGGAACGGCCGGTGAGTGTGCCGTCAGGCAGCGCCTTCGTATGCGGCGCCCGCGACCGCGAGGTCCTCCCAGGCCATCCCGACGCTCTTGAAGAGGCGGGGGCGTTCCGGGGCCGCGGCGGCCGCCCCGGTGGCCAGGCCGGCGAGCGTCACCAGTGCCTCCCGGTCCAGCCGGCCGCTCTCCAGCTCCGGGATGAGGTCGCCGGCCTCGCGGGCCGCGGCGGACCGGGACTCGACCACGACCGTGCTGCGCAGGACGGTCGTGGTGTCCACCTCGCGGCTGCCGCGCTCGTGGGAGCCGACCGCGGTCACGGTGGCGTGCGGTGGGAGCAGGGCGCCGTCGAACAGTGGGGTGCGGGCGGTGGTGCAGCAGGCGACGAGGTCGGCGTCGGCGACGGCGGACGGCTCGCCGGCCTCGACGGTGAGCCCGGTGTCCCGGCGGGCCTCGGTGACGAAGCGCTCGACGTTGGCGGGGGTGCGTCCCACCACCGTGACATGGGTGAGCGGCCGCACGGTGCGCAGCGCGTCCAGGTGGCCGCGGGCCTGCGGGCCGGTGCCGAACAGCACCAGGCGGCCCGCCTCGGGGACGGCGAGCAGATCGGCGGCGAGCGCGGAGACGGCGGAGGTGCGCACGGTGGTCAGCGCGATGCCGTCGAGCAGCGCGAGCGGGGCGAGGGTGGGGGCGTCGAAGAGGAGGTACTGGCCCTGGACGCGGGGGAGTCCGGCGTCGGGGTTGCCCGGGGCGACGGTGGCGACCTTGACGCCCGCGTACCGGCTGCGGTGAGCGGGCATCAGCAGCAGCTGGCCGTGTTCGACGGGCACGATGGTGCGCGGCGGATCGGCCTCGGGGTCGGGGCCGTCGCGCAGCGCGGCGCGGAGGGCGTCGACGGCGGCGGCCATCGGGAGGGCGCGCAGCAGGGCGGTCTCGTCGATGGTCCGGGGCAGGTGGGGGACCGGGGGTGTGGCGCTCATACCGCCGAGTCTGCCCCGGTCGTCCGCCGGGATGTGTGATCTTGGACGCATCGGACGCGCGGGGCGGGGATGGGGAGGAGCGATCGGTCGGAGCGCTCCTCCCCACGTGCGGTCAGCAGGCGCCCAGGTCCTGCCAGACACCCGAGCCGCCGGTGGACGGCGCCTCGCCCTGGGTCCACCAGCGGGCCTTCCAGGTGTGGCCCTGGTACGAGACGGTGTCACCGCCCACGTAGACCGTCCCGGCGGTGTAGGGACCGGCCGCGCAACTGCCGCCCGGGGGTGTGGTGGGCGGCGTCGTCGGAGGTGTGGTGGGCGGTGTGGCACCGGCGAACCGCACCGAGTACTTGGTGAAGTCCCAGGCACCCTGCGGGACGCTGCTACAGGTCCCGGAGGTGCGGCCGTTGTTGTCCGGCGGGGTGCACTGGCGGTCGCGGTTGACGGACCAGTTGGTCAGGCGCGCCATGTGGTGGGAGGTGGCGAAGTCCAGCACGGTCTGGAAGTCGGCCTGGGTGAAGAACTCCCCCGAGTCGCTGCGGCCGTTCATCTGCGAGATGCCCTCGTGGGCGTAGGCGGTGGCCTCGTCCCAGCCGAAGGTGGAGCGCAGGACGGCGTTGAAGTTGGTCAGTGCGGAGGTCTGGGCGGCGGCGCCGTTGAAACCGCCGTCGAACGGCATGATGGAGAAGTTGTCCGGGGTGAAGGACTGGGACTTGGCCTCGTTGAGCATCTGCTTGCCGAACCATCCGGTGCCGTCGGCCGTCCCGGCGGTGGTGACGGAGAGATAGATGCCCGGGTTCTTCTGCTGGAGGATCTTGGCGGCGCCGATCTCGTTGTGGATCGCCGCGGAGTTCTCGTACTCCGGCTCCTCCAGGTCGAAGTCGAGTGCCTTGAGGCCGTACTTGTCGACGACCTGCTGGTAGGCGGCGGCGGTCGCCTCGGGGGTGCCGCACGCCTGCCCGAGCTTGGTGCCGTTGTAGCCGCCGACGGACGCGGAGACGTCGCCGCCCTTCGCGCGGATCGCGGAGATCACCCCGGCCACCGCGGTGTCCGACGCCACCGGGTGGAGGCCGTCCCAGGTCGGCGAACAGCCGCCGCCGTCGGGCGCGAGAACGAAGGCGAGCTGGAACGCCTTGAGGCCGGTGGCGTCCATCACCGCGCCGGCGTCCGGCGGGTCGTTGTCGAGCGGCATGAGGTAGGGCGCCGCCGCGTACCAGTTGCTGCCCAGGGCCTTCGGGGCCGGGGCCGGGGTGGCCGATCGCGGGGCTGCGCGGTCGCCGGTGGCGAGCGCCGTGCCGGCGAGGCCGAGCGCGAGCGCGGTCGCCGCGACACCGGCGGCGAGGGTTCTGAGGTGACGAGGGGGCACTTGACCTCCACGAGCCGACAGGAGAGGGGGGTGGTCCAGACCAATCGATCACAGCGTGGACCTTGGCCGTGGGCACGTCAACACTTTGGACTGGACCAGTACGCGAAGTCCCGCCGGGACGGGGCGGGCGGGTCGCCGAGGTGGCGTGCCGTGCCCCGCCCGCGCCGGACGGCCGTCGGCCCGGCGATCACCTAGACTCGCGAAAATGGCCAAGTACTTCGACGTCCACCCGGACAACCCCCAGCGCCGCACCATCACCACGGTCGCCGACGCCGTCCGCTCCGGCGGGCTCATCGCCTACCCGACCGACTCCTGCTTCGCCCTGGGGTGCCGACTGGGCAGCCGCGACGGCATCGACCGCATCCGCTCGATCCGCGCCCTCGACGACCGCCACCACTTCACCCTGGTGTGCCAGAACTTCTCGCAGCTGGGCCAGTTCGTACAGATCGACAACGACGTGTTCCGCGCGATCAAGGCGGCGACCCCCGGCCGCTACACCTTCATCCTCCCGGCGACGAAGGAGGTCCCGCGCCAGCTCCTGCACCCGAAGAAGAAGACCGTCGGCGTCCGGATCCCCGACCACGCCGTCACCCAGGCACTCCTGGAGGAGCTGGGCGAACCGCTGCTCTCCAGCACCCTGCTGCTGCCCGACGAGGACGAGCCGCTGACCCAGGGCTGGGAGATCAAGGAGCGCCTCGACCACGTCGTGGACGCGGTGGTCGACTCCGGCGACTGCGGCACCGAGCCCACCACCGTCGTCGACTTCTCGGGCGACGGCGTGGAGATCGTACGGCGCGGCGCCGGGGACCCGTCGCGGTTCGAGTGAGGGGCGGCGGAACGATGACCGGAACACGGAACGGTGCGATAGCCGTCCTCGCCACCGCGCTGGCCCTGCAGGCAGGCGTGGCAGCGGCGGCACCGGCCCAGGCGGCCCCGGCGGCGGCGAGCGCCCCCGCCGCGGCCCCGGCCACCGCACTGCGGATCACCGAGGGCCAGGTCGGCGAGGTCGGGCCCGGCGGCACGCTGGTCTACCCCGCGGTGACCAGCTGCCTGACGATCACCGTCCGCCTGGCCGACGGTGGAAAGATCGGCGCGCACGCCAGTCTGTTCCAGGTGCCCGGGGAATACCGGTCCGACCGGATCCTCGGCGCGGTCGGGCAGCGGATCGGGACGCGGGCGGTCCGCGCGGTGGAGGTCCGGGGCGCGGTCGGTGCCTGGCATCCCGGCTACTTCACCAGGGCGATCGAGAGCTACCCGGACGGTGCGCAGATCCCGGTGCCCACCGCCCCCGATCCCGACGGCCTGGCCCGCGCGGTGGCGGACGGGCTGGGCCAGCCGCGCGCCAAGGTCACCGTCCAGGACCTCCCCGACGGGGACCAGACGGTGGAGTGAAGCGCCGAGGCGAACACTTCTTGAACGCGGCAGGAACGAGGCGCCCCGCTCGGCCGGCGGGGCGCAACGGACATCAACTGCCCTTATTCGTATGTAACTTGACGGAGGCTCGGCTGAGGCGGGGCGAACTCCGGCCGGCCTCTTGACGCACCCTTCAGGAAGCTGAAGCATGCGACGGCGGGAGTGCGCTCCCCGCCCCCCACGTCTTCACTTCCTGAATCAGGAGGGTCGCTCATGACCCCTGCCTCCAAGGAACCCCCCACTCCCCAACGCCCCACCGCAGGGCGCCCCGCCGTCGGCCGCCGGACCGTTCTCGGCGCCGCCGTCGCGGCCGCCTCGGCGTCCGCCGCGCTCGGCCTGTCCCGTACCGCCTGCGCCGCCCCGCCAAGCCGGACCCCGCGTGGTGACCTGCCGGGCGGCGGTGACCTCGGCCCCAACGTCCTGATCTTCGACCCGTCCACCCCGGGCATCCAGGACCGACTGGACGAGGTGTTCAAGCGCCAGGAGAAGGCCCAGTTCGGCGCCGGGCGCCACGCCCTGCTGTTCGAACCGGGCGCCTACCACGGCCTCAACGCCCAGCTCGGCTTCTACACCTCGATAGCCGGCCTGGGACTGTCGCCCGACGACACCACCATCAACGGCGATGTCACCGTCGACGCCGGCTGGTTCAACGGCAACGCCACACAGAACTTCTGGCGCTCCGCCGAGAACCTCGCCCTCGTCCCGGTCAGCGGCACCAACCGCTGGGCCGTCGCCCAGGCCGCGCCGTTCCGCCGGATGCACGTCCGCGGCGGCCTCGACCTCGCGCCCGCAGGCGACGGCTGGGCCAGCGGAGGCTACCTCGCCGACTGCCGGATCGACGGGACGGTGGAGCCGCGCTCCCAGCAGCAGTGGTACGCCCGGGACAGCGCGGTCGGCGGCTGGTCCAACGGTGTGTGGAACATGGTCTTCTCGGGCGTCGAGGGCGCCCCCGGCCAGACCTTCCCCAACCCGCCCTACACCGTCCTCGACACCACCCCCGTCTCCCGCGAAAAGCCCTTCCTCCACCTCGACGGTGCCGAACTCCGGGTATTCCTGCCGGAGTTGAGAACGGGTGCCCGTGGTGTCACCTGGGGCAAGGGCACCCCGCGCGGCACCTCGCTGCCGCTGTCGAACTTCTATGTCGCCAAGCCAGGCGTCTCCGCCGCCACCCTCAACCAGGCACTCGCCCAGGGCCTCCACCTGCTCCTCACGCCGGGCATCTACCACCTCGACCAGCCGATCCGGGTGACCGCGCCGCACACCGTCGTCCTCGGCCTCGGCTACGCCACCCTCATCCCCGACAACGGTGTCACCGCCCTGAAGACCGCCGACGTCGACGGCATCAGACTGGCCGGACTGCTCATCGACGCCGGACCGGTCAACTCCGCCACCCTCCTCGAAATCGGCCCGGCCGGCGCCTCGGCGGACCACTCCGCCGACCCGACCACCGTCCAGGACGTCTTCCTGCGCATCGGCGGCGCGGGCCCCGGCAAGGCCACCACCGGCATCGTCGTCAACAGCCGGCACACCCTCGTCGACCACACCTGGGTCTGGCGCGCCGACCACGGCGACGGCGTCGGCTGGGAGACCAACCGCGCCGACTACGGCATCCGCGTCAACGGCGACGACGTGCTGGCCACCGGCCTGTTCGTGGAGCACTTCAACAAGTACGACGTGCAGTGGTACGGGCAGCGCGGCCGCACCGTCTTCCTGCAGAACGAGAAGGCGTACGACGCCCCCGACCAGGCAGCCGTCCAGGACGGCGACACCAAGGGCTACGCCGCCTACAAGGTCGCCGACTCGGTCACCAGCCACGAGGCATGGGGCCTCGGCAGCTATTGCTACTACGACGTCGATCCCGGCATCGTCCAGCACCACGGCTTCGCCGCCCCCGACGCGCCCGGGGTGAGGTTCCACGACCTGCTGGTCGTCTCGCTCGGCGGCAAGGGCCAGTTCGAGCACGTCATCAACGAGACCGGCGCGCCGACCGCGGGCAGCTCGACCGTCCCCTCGACCGTGGTGTCGTACCCCTGAGCCATGCCTGGGTCATGCCTGGGCGTTCAGTCGACCTCGTAGCCGAAGTCGTAGGGGAAGGACGGCTCACCGGCCCGGCAGACATAGCTGCCCGACCCGCTCAGCCCGGCCAGTTCGCCGGTCGCCGATCCGGGCACGACCTCGAACGTGCCGTGCACCGTGCCGTCGGCGGCGAAGCCGCCGCGCTCCGCGACGACGAAGGTGCCCGCCCGCCCGTCCAGCCGCCCGGTCAGCAGTTGCAGGCCGGTGAACGTCCCGGTCTTGTCCGAGGTGTAGACGATGGTGTATTCGCAGCTCGTACGGGCGGCCTCGATGCCGCCGGCGAAGGCGTTGACGACGGAGGCGCGGGCCAGGCGCGGGCTCGCGGTGTCCGAACCGACCGGGTGCTCCTCCCAGTCGGCGTAGCTGATCCGGCCGGTGGTCTGCGTGGGCATGGGTGTCCTTCCGGTCCGCCGCACGGCTGGTGCGGCTGCGTTGTGATCCCATCCTGACCGCAGTACCTGACATCTGCTGTCAGGTACTGCGGGACAATCGCGCCATGCGCGCCGACCGACTCCTCGCTCTGCTCCTGCTGCTCCAGAACCGCGGCCGGATGACCGCCGGCGAACTCGCCGCGGAACTGGAGGTGTCGGTCCGTACGGTCTACCGCGACATCGAGGCGCTCGGCGCGTCCGGCGTCCCGGTCCGCACCGACCGCGGGCCCGACGGCGGCTACCGCCTGATGGACGGGTACCGCACCCGGCTGACCGGGCTCACCGACGCCGAGGCCGGCGCGCTCTTCCTCGCCGGGGCCCCCGGCCCGGCCCGCGACCTGGGGCTGGGCGCGGTGCTGGCCACCGCGCAACTGAAGGTGCAGGCGGCGCTGCCGGCCGAACTGGCCGAGCGGACCCGGCGGATCCAGGACCGCTTCCACCTCGACGCCCCGGCCTGGTTCCGGGACGCCGACCCGGTCGACCACCTGGCGCCGATCGCCCGGGCGGTGTGGGAGCAGCGGGTGCTGCGCACCCACTACCGGCGCTGGCGCGGCGAGGTCCACCGGGAGCTGCGTCCGCTCGGCATCGTCCTCAAGGGCGGCATCTGGTACCTGGTGGCGCAGGTCGACGAGGCGGTGCGGACGTACCGGATCGCGCGGTTCCTGGCCGTGGACCTCACGGACGAGGGTTTCGCCCGCCCGGCCGGCTTCGATCTGGCGGCCTACTGGGCCGCGTCCGCCCGGCGCCTGGAGTCCACGCTGCACCAGGAGACGGCGCGGCTGCGGATCTCCTCGCGGGCCCGCAAACTCCTGCCGATGTTCTACGGGGCCGCGGGCCGGCGGGCCTTGGCGGAGGCCGGGGAGCCGGACGCGGACGGCTGGACGGAGGTCGAGCTGCCGGTCGAGGGGCCGGCCGTGGCCGTCGGCGATCTGCTCCGGCTGGGGGCGGAGGCGGAGGTGCTCGGCCCGCCCGCCCTGCGCCGGGCCGTCGCGGAGGCGGTGGCCGGCCTTGCCGACCGGTACGGGGCGACGGCCGCGGCGCGGGAGTGACCGGTTCAGTGCACCGTGGCGCGGGCGGCGGCGTACGCCGCGCGGACCCGCCGGCCGGGAGCGGGGTCGGCGGGGGCGGGGACCTCGCGGGCCACCGGGCGCGGCCAGGGCGGCGGTTCGGCGGCGCCGGACAGCGCCCAGGCGGCCTGGCGGGCGGCGCCGAGGGCGACGTACTCCTCGGGTTCGGGCACGGTGACCGGGACGCCGAAGATCTCGGCGGCGATCTCGCCGACCATCGGTGCCCGGGCCGCCCCGCCGATGACCAGGACCCGTCGGGCCTCGACGCCCTGGTCCCGCAGGCGGTCCAGGGCGTCGGCCATGTTGCACAGCATGCCTTCGACGGCCGCGCGGGCGAAGTTGGCGGGCACCATGTTTTCCTTGCGCAGGCCCATCAGACTGCCGGCGGCGTCGGGGAGGTTGGGGGTGCGCTCGCCGCCGAGGTAGGGGAGGAGCACCAGCCCGCCGGCGCCGGACGTGGCCGTACGGGCCAGGCGGTCGAGTTCGTCGAGGCCGACGTCGAGCATCCGGGCGGTGGAGCTGAGGACCCGCGCGGCGTTGAGGGTGCACACCAGGGGCAGGAAGCGGCCGGTGGCGTCGGCGAATCCGGCGACGGCGCCGGAGGGGTCGCCGGTGGGGTGCGTGGAGCGGGCGAACGCGGTGCCGCTGGTGCCCAGGGAGATCACCACGTCACCCGGTTCGATGCCCAGCCCCAGGGCCGCCCCCATGTTGTCGCCGGTCCCCGCCGCCACCAGGGCGCCCTGCGCGGTACGCCCGGCCGCCTCCGACGGGCCCAGGACCCGGGGGAGTTGGGGGGTACGGCCGCCGAAGGCGAGGGACAGCAGGTCGTGGCGGTAGGCGCCGTCCGCCGGGGACCAGTAGCCGGTGCCCGAGGCGTCGCCGCGGTCGGTGACCGGATCGACGCGTGCCTCCGGCCCGCCGCACAGCCGCCAGGTCAGCCAGTCGTGCGGCAGCAGCACCCGCGCGGTGCGGTCCGCGTGCTCCGGCTCGTGCTCGGCCAGCCAGCGCAGCTTGGCGACGGTGAGCGCGGCGACCGGCACCGTGCCGACCGCCTCGGCCCACTTCTCCGGCCCGCCCAACTCCTCGACGAGGTCCGCGGCCGCGCGCGCCGAGCGGGTGTCGTTCCACAGCAGGGCGTCGCGCACCGGTCGCCCGGCCGCGTCCAGTGCCACCAGCCCGTGCTGCTGTCCTGCCACGGCGACGGCGTCCACGTCCGCCAGCAGGCCGTCGCCGGCTTCGCGGAGCGCCCGCCACCAGGCCGCGGGCGCGACCTCGGTGCCGTCGGGGTGGGCGGCGCGGCCCCGGCGGAGGACCTCCCCGGTGTCGGCGTCACAGACGACGACCTTGCAGGACTGGGTGGAGGAGTCCACCCCGGCAACGGTGGGCATGGCGGGAGTCGCTTCCGTGCAACTGGACGGGAATATAAGGGAGTTCAGCTCTGCGGAAGGAGCTGGATCTTGCGGCCGGAGCCCTCGCGGAAGGTCTGCAGGGCGGCACCGAAGTCGTCCAGGGGATAGCGGTGGGTGATCATCGTGTCGGCGTCGACGATGCCCTTCGCCATGAGGTCCACGGCCCGCCCGAAGCTGTGCAGCACGGCCATCGACCCGACGATGGTGATCTCGTCGTTGTAGACCCGGAACGGGGAGAAGGACGCCTTGGCCGCGGACGGCGCGACGCCGAACTGCTGGAAGGTGCCCCCGCGGCGGACCCGGCCGAGCCCGTCCTCGATGACGGGGATCGCGCCGGTGCAGTCGATGACCGTCTCCCAGCCCTGCGGGCGGTCCAGCTCCGCGGCGCTGACCGCGGTGGCGTCCGCGCCGAGCCGCTCGGCGACCCGCAGCCGGTCGGTGTTGAGGTCCACGACGGACAGCGACGCCGCGCCGGCGGCCCGGGCCAGCTGAAGCATCATCAGGCCCATGGTGCCGGCGCCGTAGACGAGGTAGTGGTCGCCGAGCCGGCGCGGCAGCACGTCGAAGCCGCGCACCGCGCACGACAGCGGCTCGATCAGCGTGCCCTGGGTGACCTCGATGTTCTCCGGCAGCCGGTAGCAGTTGGCGGCGGGCACCTTGACGTACTCGGCCATCGCGCCGTCCACGGTGTCGCCGATCGCGCCCCAGTTCTCGCAGAGGTTGCCGCGGCCGTTCGCGCAGAAGTGGCAGGCGCCGCAGAACAGCGACGGGTCCACGGCCACCTGTTCCCCGGTGCGCACACCGGTCACGCCCGCACCCAGCGCGACGACCTCGCCGGTGAACTCGTGGCCCGGCACGATCGGGTAGGGGGTGGGTGCGAACTCGCCGTCGACTATGTGCGCATCGGTGCCGCAGATGCCGACGGCGGCGGGGGCGACGATGACCTCGCCCGGGCCGGGCGTGGGGTCGGCGACGGTGGTGACCTCGTAGTGACCAGGGGTGTGAATGACGACGGCGCGCAAGGCTTCGAGCCTTTCTCGGGGGGAGAGGGGGAGGGAGAGCAGTGGGGGAGGAGTGGGGGTGAGGCGCCGAGGGGCGGTCGGCTCAGGTGCGGGGGTGGTCCACGGTCCGGACCTCGACACCGAGGTCCCGGACGGCCCGGAGCTCGTCCTCCGGCGCCGCCGAGTCGGTGACCATCAGGTCGTAGCCGCCGGCATCGCCGTACGGGTAGGTCGCGGTGCGGCCGAACTTGCTGTGGTCCACGGCGAGGACGGCACGGTCGGCCGCCTGGAGGTAGGCGTGTTTGGACTCGGCGTAGGCGCGGACCGGGTGGTACAGCCGGGCGTCGTGGATCGAGGTCGCGGTGACGAAGGCCACGGTGGCGCGGAGGTCCTGGAGCTGGCGGCGGGCCTGCGGGCCGGCGCACGACTCGAAGTCCTCGTAGTAGCGGTCGCCGAGCAGCGTCACCTCGGCCGGTGAGCCGGCCAGGAGGGCGGTGACCCGCAGCGAGTTGGTGATCACGCGGAGCCCGGCGACGGCGGTGAGCCTGCGGGCCAGCGGGAAGAGGGTGGAGCCGCAGTCGATCAGCACCGTGTCGCCGGGCGAGACCTCGGACGCCAGGGCGTCCGCGAGCGCCTCCTTGATCTCGTCGTTGGCGTGCTCCCGGAAGCGCAGCGCGCTTTCCATGGTGAGGTCGGGGAAGGCCGTCGCCACGCCGCGTCCCTTGCGCAGCAGCTGCCGCTCGTGGAGGTTGTCGAGATCGCGGTGCATGGTCATCACGCTGACGCGCATCCGCTCGGCCAGCGCGGCGATACGGATCTCACCGCGCTGCGCGACCAGGCGCAGCACCGCCTGCCGGCGCTCCTCCACCTCGGCCTCGGAGCCACGACTCGCTCGCATCGCGGGCACCCCCTTCTTCTCTCGCCCGGCGTCGGTCACCGGGCGCGCTCACCCTAGAACATCACACACTTTATGTGAAGCTCTTGAAATTCCGTGAGGGATTGTTCAGCCTGATGGCCATGTCCGGCCGTATGGCCCGGCCCTCAGGAGGTTCCGCAGTGTCGCGCACGCCACAATCCGCCCCACCGTCGTCCCACGCCGCCCTCTTCGGGCTCCCCAAGGTCCTGCTATGGGGATATGTCGGCGTCCTGCTCTTCATGATCGGCGACGGTGTGGAGACCAGTTACCTGCCCGCCTACCTCAAGGGCGACCTCGGCTTCACCGAGTCGAGCGTCGGCATCGTCTTCACCGTGTACGGCGTCACCGCCGCGGTGGGCGCCTTCCTGGCCGGTGGACTCTCCGACCTGTGGGGGCCGCGTCGCGTGATGATGCTGGGCGCCACGTGCTGGGCGGTCTGTCACGCACTCCTGCTCGCGGTCGCCATTCCCCTCCACTCCTACGCCCTGATCCTCCTCACCTACGGCCTGCGCGGATTCGGCTATCCGCTCTTCGCCTACGGATTCATGGTCTGGATCATGGCGAGCGCCCCGGAGCGCCAACTCGGCAAGGCCCTGGGCTGGTTCTGGTTCTGCTTCACCATGGGCTACCCGGTCCTCGGCTCCACCCTGGTCTCGTTCCTCAAGCCCTCGATCGGCTTCTACCACTCCCTGTGGATCTCCCTCGTGATGATCACCGCGGGCGCCCTGGTGGTGCTGTTCCTGGTGCGCGACCGCGCCGGATTCCAGGGGCTGGCCAAGGGAACCGAACGCGTCGGCCTGCCGCGTACCTTCCTGGGCTGCTTCACCGTCATGTTCGCCGAGCCGCGGGTCGGCATGGGAGCCGTGGTCCGCCTCGTCAACACCACCTCGCAGTTCGGCGTGTGGGTCTTCGTCCCGCTCTTCCTCGTCGACCGGATCGGCTTCAGCGGACAGGAGTGGGCCTCGCTGCTCATCGTGATGATGGTCAGCAACCTCGCCTGCGTCGTCCTCTTCGGTGCGCTCGGCGACAAATGGAGCCGACGCAAGACCGTCGCCTGGCTCGGCGGTGTGGTGTCGGCGCTCGCCTGCCTGGCGCTGTACTACGTGCCCACGGCCGCGGGCCACGACTACCCGCTGGTCGCGGTCGCCGTCGGCGCGCTGGGTGTCGGCATGGCCGGCTACGTCCCCCTGCCGCCCCTCATGACCGCCCAGGCTCCGGAGCGCAAGGGGCAGATCATGTCGGCGTACACGCTGGGCGCCGGCGCCAGCATGGCGTTCGGCCCGCTGATCGGCACCGTCTTCATCGGCTCGCTCGGCATCGGCGGAGTCCTGGGGATCTACGCCGCCCTGCACCTGCTCAGCGCGGTCCTGGTGCTCTGCATGAAGACTCCCGAGCGGCCCGGGAAGGCTGTCGCGGTCCGCGACGGCGAGGCCGTCGCCGCGGGAACGCATTGATCGTCGGCTCCGACGCCAGACACCGACGAGCCTGGATGATGCACCGTCAACTCTCCGTGTGGTGGTTGCGGGGCCCCTTCCGGGCGTCGGGGGGTGAGAGCCGGGGCGTGCCGCCGGCTGCCGGAACCGGTACCGACGCCCGCCCCGGCCGCGTCCTCAACTCGCCGACGGGCCGGCCCGCTTCGAGCGGGCCCGGGGCCGCGCCTGATGGCCCATCACATCGCTCAGATCTGGCCGATCAGTCCCGTGCGCAGTCGGCCCAGGATGCGGGCGAGCAACCGCGAGACGTGCATCTGCGAGACGCCGAGCTCCTCGCCGATCTCGGATTGCGTCTTCTCGTGGACGAACCGCAGGGTGAGGATGCGGCGGTCCCGCCGGTCCAGCTTCCGAACCAGGGGCGTGAGCGCCTGGAGGTCCTCGGCGAGCTGGAGTCGCGGGTCCTCGTCGCCGAGGGCGTCGGCGAGGCTGCGGGCCGACTCGTCCTCGGCCGGATCGGTGGGCTGGTCCAGCGAACCGGCGGTGTAGCCGTTGCCGGCGATCAGGCCGTCGATCACCTCTTCCTCGCCCAGGCCGAGGTGTTCGGCCAGCTCGGCGACGGTCGGCTCCCGGTCCAGGCGGGCGAACAGGCGCTCCTTGGCCTGGGCGATCTCGATCCGCAGCTCCTGCAGCCGCCGCGGCACATGCACCGCCCAGGTGGCGTCCCGGAAGAAGCGCTTGATCTCGCCCACGATGTAGGGCACCGCGAAGGTCGTGAACTCGACCTCGCGGGACAGGTCGAAACGGTCGATCGCCTTGATCAGCCCGATGGTGCCGACCTGGACGATGTCCTCCATCTCCGTCGGGTCGCCGCCGCGGTTGCGGAACCGGGCGGCGGCGTAGCGGACGAGGGAGAGGTTCATCTCGACCAGTGTGTTGCGTACGTACTGGTACGCGTGGGTGCCCTCCTCCAGCTCCGCGAGTCGCTGGAAGAACGACCGGGACAGGACCTTGGCGTCCTTCGGCGCGACCTTGGACGCGTCCGCGAGATACGGCAGCCCGCCGGTGCCGGAGCCCACGGTCCGATGGGTCCGGCCGTGCCGCGTCCCGGTGTGCGTGGAAACTGCCGTCGTCATGACTGCCCTCCCATAATTTGGATCATGGTCTGGTAAGGCCCGTCTGCCCTTGGTTCCGGTGGTGAAACATCCACCCCACCTTTTTTGCCATCCCGGATCTTGACGGTAGGTCAGGCGTGTGGTGCGACGGTGCGGCGCCCTCCCGGCGGGCAGCCGGCTTCACCCCGACGTCCCGATGCACCGGTCGAGCTGGTCCAGGACGTGCGGCCAGGCATCCCGGTGGCGGTCGCGTGCCGCCTCGCCGGCGAACCCGGCATGGGTCAGTCGCAGCCGCGTCCCGGTGCCCTCGGCGGCCAGGGCGACCGTGACCACGGTCTCCGCGCCCTCGGTGCCACCCGCGCCGGTGACCCACGTCAGCTCGACCATCCGCTCCGGATCGAGCCGCAGGAAACGGCCGTAGTGCGGGTGTCGGGAACCCTGGTGCTCCGTCTCGAAGAAGAACGCCGTGTTCACCCGGCCCGGCATCAGTACCGAGCCGGGGGCCGCGAACCAGCGGTCGAACTGCTCGGTCCAGGCCCGGTACAGCGCGGCGGGCGTCCCGCTCATCAGCCGCTCGACGGAAAGCCGGTGCGGACGGGAGGAGAGGTCGGGTGGCCGGATCGGTTCCCGGGGCGTCGTCGAGCCGTCGTCCGTTGTCATGGGGGTTCCCTCTCTGCGGGTCTCTGCGTCCTCTTTGCGGCTTCTCTGCGCGGCGGAATCCGGAAAAGCGACAGGGAGTGGGCCATCTTGCATGGGCGAAGAAGTTCGCAAGGGGATTTGTGGTGCATATCGTGACATGGGTTGGCTGGGGGTGCCGGGAGGTCGATTCCGGCCCGGGCCGCGGCAGCTGAACGTTCGCTGAACAATGGGCGGCCCATGGATCCCGGGTGCACGTCCGGCCATCTGGCACGACGACCGGTGAGTTCCACCAGGGAGGATCGTCCATGGCCAGCACCACCTCAGCGGGGAGCGCGCCCTCGGCGGAGGAGGCGTTCCCGGCGGGGAACGCCTCCTCGAGGGGAGACGTGTCCGCGGCGGCGAGTCAGGCGTCGGAGGGGCGCACGGGCGGCGGTCGGCGGTTCGGCCGGATCGTTTCGGCGCGGTCGGACCCGTCGGCACGGCCGGCGTACGTCAGACCCGTGCTGTGGGCGATCCTCGCGGTGGCGGCCGTGCTGTTCGCCTGGGACATCCAGCACAGCGTGTTCCACACGTTCTACGCGGAGACCGCGCGCAGCATGGCGGAGAGCTGGCACGGCTTCCTCTTCGGCGCCTTCGACCCCGGCGCTTCGATCACCATCGACAAGCTGCCCGGCTTCCTGTGGCCGCAGGCGCTCTCCGCGCGGATCTTCGGCTTCCACCCGTGGGCGCTGACCCTGCCGCAGGTGATCGAGGGCGTGCTCAGCGTCGCCGTCCTGTACCGCGCGGTCCGCCGCTGGGCGGGGGAGAGCGCGGCGCTGCTGGCGGCGGGCGCGTTCGCCCTCACACCGGCGGTCGCCGGGCTGTTCCGTACCGCGGTCGAGGACCCGGCGTTCACCCTGTGCGTCCTGCTGGCCGCCGACGCCACGCTGCGTGCGGCCCGAGGGGCGCGACTGCGTCCGCTGCTTGCCGCCGGTGCCTGGGTGGGGCTGGGCTTCCAGGCCAAGATGCTGGAGTCCTGGGCGGTCCTCCCGGCGCTCGGCCTGCTGTATGTGCTCGCCGCCCCGACGGGCCTCCGGCGGCGGCTGGCGCATCTGTCGGCGGCGGGTGCGATGTGCCTGGCGGTCTCGGCGTCCTGGGTGCTGCTGGTGACGTTCACTCCCGCCCAGGACCGGCCGTACATCGACGGGACGACCGACAACTCGGCGGTCAGCCAGGTCGTCGGCTACAACTTCCTCAACCGCTTCTCCGACCTCCACATAGCCGCGAAGGACACCGGAAGCGTCGCCGTGTCGACCATGGCCGGGACCTCGGCGGCGCCGCCGACCGGGCACTCCCGGCCCGGCCTCGCGCAGTGGGCCAAGATGTTCGCCCCGTCGCTGGTCTCGCAGATCGGCTGGCTGTATCCGGCCGCGGCACTGGCGGCGGTGTGCGGGGTGGTGTGGCGGCGCGGCCGGCCGCGAACGGATCCGCTGCGGGCCGGCTTCGTGTTGTGGGGGGTGTGGCTGGTCACCTACTTCCTGGTGTTCAGCGGCGGGGCGATCGGCGGCCACACGTACTACATGGGGGTGGTGGCCATCCCGTTGGCGGCGCTGTTCGGCGGCGGGACGGTGCAGTTCTGGCGGGCCTGGCTGCGCGGCCGCCGGGCCCGGTCGTGGGCGTTGCCGACGGTCGTGGGGGGCACGGTCGTCTGGTCGGCGGCGATCGCAGCGCTGTTCCCGGACTACCTGCCGTGGCTGGCGCCGGCCGCGGTCGCCCTGGGCGCCGGCGCGCTGGTGCTACTGGCCGGTGCCCGTCGGGGGTTCCGCGCCCGCCGGGAAGGCGCCGCCCGCTCGATCCGCACGGACGCCTCGCCCGCCCGGCGCCGGACGGCCGTACTGGGCCTTGCCACCGCCCTCGTGGCGATGCTCCTGCCGTCCGCCGCCTGGGCCTCGTCGGTCCTCGACCCGACGTACGGGCACTCCGGCATGGGCTCGACCGGCCCGGTGGCCATCCGGCGCCACAGCGCACCCCACGGAGACGCGTCCCACCCGGCCGCGTCGCTCCCGGAGCCCGCCCGACGGACCACCGCCCCCCACCCGGCCGACGACACCTCGCTGACCCCCGCGCAGCGCCGGCTCCTCGCCTACACCCGGGCCCACCGGGACGGCGCCGCCTACCTCTTCGCCACCACCAGCTGGCGCACCGCCTCCCCCTACATCCTGTACACCGGTGCCGCGGTGCTCCCGATGGGCGGCTTCACCGGTACCGCACCCACGCCGACCATGTCCGGATTCCGCCACCTCGTCGCCACCGGGCAGCTGCGGTACGTCGTACTCGGCGGCCCTGGGACCGGTCCCGGCCGCGCCGTCGCCTCCTGGGCGCGCGCCCACTGCGACCGGGTGCCGGGCCAGGCACACCGGCTCTACCGCTGCACGCCGAAGTCCGCCGCCGGCCACTGACCGGGGACGGGCACCGGCGGAGCCGGCCGCGGCTCACCCCGCGGCCGGCGTACCGCCCACCAGCGAGGCCACATAAGCCGGTTGCCCGTCCACCAGCAGATGGCCGACGCCCGAGGCGACCTCCAGGTCCGTGCCGAGCGCGGTACGCACCGCGGGCCGGAGCCGTCGCGGCGGCAGGAAGACATCGTGCGCGCCGGCGGCCCCGCGACGCCCACCGCCGGGTCAGGGTTGCGTCAACGTCGGCGCATGGTCGCACGGTTTGCGGTGGTGTGCGGTGACGATGCTCGCAGGACTCGGCGGAGAAGTTCACTCGCCGGCCGGTGACAGAGCGCGGGAGTAGTTCCGTGCGGTGCCGGCCGGCGTGGTCGTGTTGCAGAAGGGAAGTATGCGATGGGGCGGGGGAGCGAGGGGCCCGCGGCGGTGGGCAGGCCACCGCGTGCCGGCAGACTCAAGGTGTTTCTCGGGGCCGCACCCGGCGTCGGCAAGACCTACCGGATGCTCGACGAGGGCCGGCGCCGCACCGCGCGGGGCACGGACGTGGTGGTGGCATTCGCCGAATGCCACGGCCGCCCGGCCACCGAGGCGATGCTCGCCGGGCTGACCGTGCTGCCGCGTGCCGTCCGCGCCCACCGCGGCACGGAGTTCGCCGAACTCGACCTGGACCTGGTGCTGGAGCGCCGCCCCGAGGTGGTGCTCATCGACGAACTCGCCCACACCAACGCCCCGGGCTGCCGGCACACCAAGCGCTGGCAGGACATCGAGGAACTGCTCGGCGCCGGCATCGACGTGGTCGCCACGCTCAACATCCAGCACCTGGAATCCCTCACCGACGTCGTCGAGAAGATCACCGGGGTGCCGCAGTACGAGACCGTGCCCGACGAAGTGGTCCGCCGCGCCGACCAGATCGAGCTGGTCGACCTGCCGGCCGAGGGCCTGCGGCGCCGCATGGCGCACGGCAACATCTACCCGCCGGAGAAGGTCGACGCCGCGCTGTCGCACTACTTCCGGCTCGGAAACCTCAGCGCGCTGCGGGAGTTGGCGCTGCTGTGGGTCGCCGGCCGGGTGGACGAGGCGCTGCGCAAGTACCGGCACGAGCACGACATCGGCCCGGTGTGGGAGACCCGCGAGCGGGTGGTGGTGGCCCTCTCCGGCGGACCCGAGGGCACCACGCTGATCCGCCGCGCCGCCCGGATCGTGAACCGGTCCTCCGCCGGCGACCTCCTGGCCGTGCACATCACCCGCAGCGACGGCCTGGCCGGCTCCTCGCCCGCCGTGCTGGCCGACCAGCGGCGACTCACCGAGAGCCTCGGCGGCACCCACCACGCGGTGGTCGGCGACGACGTCCCCGCCGCCCTGCTGGACTTCGCCCGCGCCCAGAACGCCACCCAGCTCGTCGTCGGCGCCAGCCGCCGCGGCCGGCTGGGGCGGCTGCTGGCCCCGCGCGGTGTGGGGGAGACCGTCGTCGAACTCTCCGGAGACATCGACGTGCACACCGTCGGTCACGAATACGCCGGCCAGGGCCGCATCTGGGTCGCCCCCGGCAGCGGCCTGCCGCGCACCCGCCGGGTCGCCGGACCGATCGCCGGCCTGGTGCTGCCCGTGCTGCTCACCCTCGTACTGCGTGGCGTCTCCGCCCCGCTGTCGCTCAACCTCACCAGCGAGGCGCTGCTCCTCCTGCTGACCGTACTGGGCGTGGCCTGCATCGGCGGTGTGGTCTCCGCGCTGCTCGCCTCGATCACCACCTCGCTGCTGCTCAACTACTGCTTCATCCCGCCCATCGGCCAGTTCACCTTCGCCGAGGCCAACATCGTCGTCGCCCAGGCCGCGTTCACCACCGTCGCGGTCACCGTCGCCGCCATCGTCGACCGCTCGCTGCGCCTGGGCCGGCGCGCCGCCCGGGCGACCGCGGAGGCCGAGACACTGTCCTCGCTGGCCGCCGGCATCCTGCGCGGGGACCGGGCCGTGCCGGACCTGCTGGAACGCACCCGCGAGACCTTCGGCATGGAGCACATCGAGCTACGGGCGCGCGGGGACGCGCCGGAGCCGTGGCAGTCGACGGAGGAGCGGGCGGCCGCGGGGACCGCCCGAGCCGCCCAGGCCGTGGGCACCGGCGGCGAACCGGGCGCCGACCACCGGACCGAGGTCGCGATAGGGGACGACAGCGTGCTGGTGCTGACCGGGCGCCGCCTGCCGGCCTCCGAGCACCGCGTGCTCACCGCCTTCGCCGCGCATCTGACCGCGGCCGTCGAACGCGCCCGGCTCGCCGAGGCCGCCGCCGAGATCGAACCGGTCAAGGCCGCCAACCGGATGCGGACCGCACTGCTGGCCGCGGTGGGCCACGACCTGCGCACCCCACTGGCCGGCAGCTGGGCCGCCATCAGCTCGCTGCGCAGCCGCGAGGTGGACTTCTCGCCCGAGGACCGCGAGGAACTCCTCGCCACCGCGGAGGAATCGCTGGCCAAGCTCAGCCGCCTGGTCGACAACCTCCTGGACATGAGCAGGCTCCAGGCGGGCGCGCTGACCCTGCACCTGGAGCCCGTCGCCCTCACCGACGTGCTCCCCGCCGCCCTGGACACCCTCCCCGGCTCGCCCCCGCAGGCACCCGGACGCGTTCTCGCCCAGGGTCTGGACATCGCCCCCGACGTGCTCGCCGATCCGCCACTGCTGGAACGCGTCATCGCCAACCTGGTCTCCAACGCGGTACGCCACTCGCCCGCCGGCCACCCGGTCACGATCGGTGCCAGCGCCCTCGCCGACCGCGTCGAGGTGCGGATCACCGACCGCGGGCCGGGCCTCCAACTCCCCGACCGGGAGCGGGCGTTCGAGCCCTTCCAGCGACTCGGCGACACCGACAACACCACCGGCCTCGGCCTGGGACTGGCACTGTCCCGCGGCCTGACGGAGGCGATGGGCGGCACGCTCACCCCGGAGGAGACCCCCGGCGGCGGCCTCACCATGGTCGTCGCCCTGCCGGCCGCCCCACCGACCCGGCTGCGGGGACGAGCCTCCGCCCGTTGACGCGGCCACCGGCCGTGCAGCCACCGGCTACGCGGCCACCGCCTCGACGATCGAGGCGAAGGTGGGCGTGGACAGGATCCGGGTGCGGCGCAGACCGGCGCGGGAGAACAGCCCGTCCAGTTCCCTCGGGCCGCGTTCCCGGCCGGTCACCAGCGTCATCATCGCCACGTCCAGCGCCTTGCCCGGGTGGGGACCGTTGCCCGGCTCGGGCACGGAGTCCACGACCAGCACCCTGCCGCCCGGCGCCAGGCCGCGCCGGCAGGCACTCAGGATGCGGACGGCGGCCTCGTCGTCCCAGTCGTGCAGGACGTGCTTGAGCACATAGACGTCGCCGCCGTCCGGTACGGCGGCGAAGAAGTCGCCCGGCTCGGCGCGCCACCGGCCGGACAGCCCGGGCGCGTCCAGGACGTGGTCCTCCAGGGCGGGTGCCTGGTCGACCAGCACCCCCGACAGCCCCGGATGACGCAGCAGGACCTGGCGCAGCAACCCGCCCCGCCCACCGCCGACATCGACCACCGTGCCCTGGTCCGGGAACGGATAGGCCCCGGCCACCAGGTCGTCCATCGGCTCGGAGAACGCCGCCATGCCCGCGTCGAAGAGCTGCCGGGCTCTGCTGTCGCCCTGGAGGTACTCGAAGAACGGTGCGCCGAAGACCTGGGGGAAGCCCGGTGCGCCGGTGCGTATCGTGTCGTCCAACGCCCCCGACGAGCGGACGAAGATGTCGTCGGTGAGCATCAGCACCGCGTCCCGTAGCGAACCGGGCACCTTGGTGCGCAGGAACTGCGCGGCCGGCGTCAGATGGAAGGCGCCGTGATCGTCCTCGCTGAAAACGTCGCGGGAGGCGAGATAGCGCAGGCAGCGCCGCAGGAAGACGCGGTCGGTGCCGGTGAGCCGGGCGAGTTCGGTGGCGGTGCGGGGGCCGCCGGCCAGATGGTCGGCGATGTGGTGCAGGGCGGCGGTCCGTAACGCCGCGGAATACAGATGGCCCAGCGCCTGCTCGATCAGATGCGCCGCCCCCGCGTTCGCCGCGGCGTCGGTCAGGTCCAGGTGGTCGGTCGGGTCGGGGGTGTTCACCGTCAGCCTCCGGGCAGATGGTCGGCGAGTCGGGCGGGTGCCCCTCACTCTTGCCGCGTCCTCCCGTTCCCGGCACCGCCCAGGTGTGGATCTTCGTCTCGGCCTTCCGGCCTAGGGCTTCCCGACGTGCCGGCCCGGGGACGTGGTGGCAGACCGGTGGTCACTCGGCGGCGTCAGGAACGGCAGAACCGCCCCCGTCAGCAACGGGGATTCGAGAATGGCGCAGTGCGGGGCACCCGGCAAGACGGCCGGTCGCACCGCGCACCGCGGAACCACCCCACGTCCCGGCAGACCCGGTCGCCTCAGCCGGTGAAGCCTCCGTCCCGCAGGAGCGTGTCGATACGGGCGCGGTGTGCCCGCTCCCAGTCGTCGAGGGTCTCGTCGGCCTCCTCGGCCAACTTGGCCCGGGCGGCCCGGAGGACCTCCTCCTGCCGGTCACGGGGCACGACCACGACCCCCTCCTCGTCCGCGACGACGACGTCCCCGGCGGAGACGTCCACACCGCCGCACCGCACATCGACGTTGAGCGGTGCCACGGCCTTCTTGCCGCCCGGAATCGGGATCACCCCACGGGCGAAGACGGGGAAGCCCAGCGCCCGCACCTCGGCGAGGTCGCGGATCAGCCCGTCGGCCACGAACGCGGCGACTCCCCGGCGTTGGGCCACGGCACAGACATTGCCGCCGGCGAGCGCGTGGTCCAGATCGCCGGACTCCACGACGATGACCGCGCCCGGTTCCGCGCGGTGGATGGCCGCATGCAGCATGAGGTTGTCGCCGGGTGGGCAGCGCACGGTGAACGCCGGCCCGGCGACCCGCGGCACCGCGGGCCACAGCGGCCGGATGCCGATGTCCATGACCTGCCCGCGGCCCAGCACGTCCGCGAGGGTGGTCGGCGAGATCTCCCGGAAAGCGGAGCTCGCGGGGGCGGGGGTGCCTGGGGCGGCGTTGTCGTGCATGGTCCTCCTCCGTTCGGGCGGGCTGCCGCCGCGCACGGTAGCACCGGGACGCGACGGGCCCATCTGGCCGTCTTCCGGCCGGTGTTGGTGAGCGGCATGGGGACCGCCCACGGCCTCCGCCAACGCTTCCTCGACCGCCTTGTCGAGTTCCGCGCGCAGCGGTGTGCACTGGCGGACCGGATCGGCCTTGGGACAGGTCAGCAGGTGTTCGAGGAGGCGCCGGGCGGCCTGTAGGTGGGCGGTCCGGTCCCTGATCGCCGCGATGGAGGCGGTCAGCACCTCCCGGCCGGAGCGGCGGTCGTCGGCCGGACCGTCACCGATCAGCGTGGCGGTGTCGGCCAGGCTGACCAGGCCGCGGTGGTGCAGCCGTTGGACGAGGGCGAGCCGGCGGAGCTCGGCGCGGCCGTAGTAGCGCACGTTCCCTCGGCGCCCGGCTGCCGGGAGCAGCCCGAGGTCGTCGTAGTAACGCAGCGTCGACACCGGCAGACCGAAGCCGTGGGCGGCCTGACTGATCGAGTAGCGCGCGTCGTCTGCCCTGTCTGCGTCCACATGACTTCGGTCTGCGTCTCCCATGCCCTCGTCTCCCATGTCCTCATCTCCCACGCCTTCGTCTTCCGCGTCTTCATCGCCCACGTCTTCATCTTGCGCTCAAGTCGGCTTGAGCGGGGAGGGTTGGCGGCAGCGATCGCCGATTGCCGGTCGCCGACCGCTGATCACCGAGAAGCGTCGCGGCGCGATACGTCGCGCTGCGATGACGTAGTGCTGCGATGACGTAGCGAAAGGAGCGTGCCATAAGTGGGAGTCGGGACGTGGGGCCGGTGGATGTGCCGGTGTTGGTGGTGGGGGCGGGGCCCGTGGGGCTCTCGACGGGGATGTTCCTCGCGCACTGGGGCGTCCGCCCGCTGGTCGTCGACAAGCGGCCGGACGCGATGGCGGCGGTGCCGCGGGCGAGTACCAGTCTGCGCACCCTGGAGCTGTTCCGGTCGGTTGGCCTGGAGCCCGCGCTGGAACGGGAGGGCTGGGAGGGCGGCCTGCCGATGCGCACCGTGTTCAAGGAGAGCGGACTGGGCGCGACGCTGCACCGCGGGAGCCTGCCGCCACGGCACGCCGCGCTGGTGGAGAACTGCAGCCCGGTACCGCCACGCCGCGTCCTGACGCATGATCAGGTGCAGCGGATCGCCTATGAGGAGCTGTGCCGGCTGGGCGGTGAAGTCCGGTTCGGTGTGAGGCTGGTGGGGCTCACCGTCGACGACGACCTCGTGCGCGCGCGGCTCGTCGACGTCGCCACCGGCGACGAGCGGGAGGTCACTGCCCGCTATCTCATCGGCGCGGACGGGGCGAACAGCGAGATCCGCGGCCGACTGGGCATCACCATGCCCGACCGCACCCCCATCGGACACCTCAACACCGCCTTCTACCGAGCCGATCTCGGGCCCGTGCAGCGTGACTGGGGGACGCACGTCTGTTTCGTCCGCAACGACGCGGTGTACGCCACCCTGATGTCGAAGAACGGCCGTGACCAGTGGGCCTCGCACATCCTGGACCATCCGGGCAAGCCGCAGGACGGCCCGTGCGAGCTGTCCGAGGACGCGACGCTGGCCCTGCTGCGTGCTGCCATCGGCGACGCCACGATCCCGATCGAGCTCCAGGCCGTCAACGCCTGGGAGGCCGCCATCGGCATGGCCTCCGCCTTCCGGCGAGGCCGGGCCTTCCTGGCCGGGGACGCCGCCCATGTGCAGAGTTCGGCCGGCGGCCTCGGCATGAACACCGGCATCCAGGACGGCCACAACCTCGCCTGGAAGCTCGCCGCAGTGCTGCGCGGCCGGTGCGTGCCGACCCTCCTGGACAGCTACGAAACCGAACGCCGGGCCGCCGTCCGGGCATCCCTGACCGTCTCCCGGAATCTGCTCCAGGGCTACCAGTCACTGGACGGCGACCCCAACGCCCTCTACGAGAAGCTCGCCGTCGACTATCTGCGGGGCATGATGTTCTACGGCTATCCGTCGTACGGCGCCGGTGACGACGGGCCCTGGCCGGACCCGCTGGACGACGTCGTCCACATCGGCCACCGTTTCCCCCATCGCTGGGTCAACTCCCCTTCCGGTCGACGGATTTCCGCCCTGGACCTGATCGGCTCGCGCTGGACGCTGTTCACGGCCGGGGGCGAACTCCCGCGCTGGCGGGCGGCGGCCGCCGCCTCCCTGGGCACGACCGGCCACGCCGTCCACGAACTCGACGCACCACGGGTCGCCGAACTCGCCATCGGCGACGACGCCGTGCTGGTACGCCCCGACGGGTTCGTGGCCTGGCGCGGTACCACGGAGGAGTCCCTCCGGGCCGCGCTGCGGGGGTGGAGGTAGCCGCCGCCCCCATGTCACGCGCGGTAGCCGAGCAGCCCCATCATGCCGCTCTCACCGTGGTAGGCGTTGTGACAGTGCATCAGCCACTGACCCGGGTTGTCCGCGTCGAAATCGCAGGCGACCGTCGCGCCGGGGAGGACGATCACGGTGTCCTTGCGGGGGCCGCTCCTGCCGAGTTGGAAGGTGTGCCCGTGGAGATGCATGGGGTGCCACATATCGGTGGTGTTGCGGAACTCCAGGCGCACCCGCTGACCACTGCGCACGGTGTAGGGATGGGCGTCCGCGTCGTTCATGTCGAACCGCCTGCCGTCGAGCCCCCAGTCGTACCTGGTCATACCGCCGGTCAGCGCGATGCGGTGGGTGACGTCGGGCTGACGGGCCTTCAGCCGGACGCCGTCGGCGGGCCGCAAGGCGGTCGCGGTGGGAATCCGGCCGTTGAGTTCCTCGGGCCGGACGGTGGCGGACGGGGCACCGCCGGAACCGGTGCGCACCAGCGCCAGGCCGGCCGCCCCCTTCCCCTCGGCCAGGGCGACGAGCGGGAAGACGCCGTCGCCCAGCGTCACCAGGGCGTCGTAGCGCTCGCCGGGACCGAGCAGCAGGGCGTCGGCCGGCTCATGGGCGACGGGGTAGCCGTCGGTGTGGGTCACGGTCATCCGGTGGCCGCCGAGGGCGACCCGGAAGGCGGTGTCCCCGCCGGCGTTGATGATCCGCAGTCGCAGTCTCCGGCCGGGCTTGCCCTGGTAGGTCTCCGGCGCGTCCGGGACCCGGCCGTTGACGAGGAAGTGCGGGTACTTCACATCGCCCGCGTCACCGCCCAGGAGCCGGCTGGACGCGCCCATCAACATGAACGGGTCGTCCATGTCCATGCCTGCGCCCGTGCCTGGCGTCCCTGTCGTCCCTTCCGTCCCCGCGGTCCCGTCCATGCCCGGCATCGCCTCCATGCCCTGCATACCGTCCTGGCCGCCGTGTGCGTTCCCCTTCCCGCTCCCGCCGTGGGACGGGGAGTCGTGATCCATGCCTCGTTGGAGGGCGGCGAGCGCCTGTTCCGGGGTGCCGGTGACGCCGTCCAGCCAGTCGTCGAGCACGACGACCCACTCGTCGTCGTACCGCAGCGGCTCGTGCGGGTCCTCGACGATCAGCGGGCCGTACAGACCACGGTCCAGCTGTACGCCGACGTGCGGATGGAACCAGTAGGTCCCGGGAGTCTCGGCGACGAAGCGGTATCCGAAGGACCCGCCGGCCGCCACCGCCCGCTGGGTGACGGGCGGTACCCCGTCCATGTCGTTGCGCAGGGCCAGGCCGTGCCAGTGGACGGAGGTGCTCTGCGGCAGGTGGTTGGCGAGGTCGGCGACGAGCGTGTCGCCCGCGGTGAGCCGGATCTCCCTGCCCGGCAGCCGACCGTCGAAGCTCCAGGTCCGTACCGTCTTGCCGGCACCCAGGTCGATGGGTCCGGCGGTCGCGGTCAGCTTGACCCGGTGTTCCCGGCCGGAGCGGTGGCGCTGCTGCTCGGCGGCTGCCACCACCGGGTCGGACGGGCTGAGCAGGGCGGAGCCGGAAGGCTGGTGCGGCTTGCCCGCGGAGCCCGGGGTGTCGCCGGAACAGGCCGAGAGCAGGCCGGCGCCGGCCGCGCCCAGGCCCGCCAGCAGGACGGAACGTCGGTGGATCGTGTTCATGGAGTTGTGTCCTTACGCAGGGGTGTCCGGCGCGGCCTGCGCGCGTGCAGCCAGGCAGTGCAAGGCCACGCGAGGCGATGCGCTGCGGGTGGTGCGCAGCGCTCTTGCGCCGTGGGGAAAGGCCGGGATGGGGGTGAGTGGTCGGCCTACATGCGAAGGACGGAGAGGGATGCCGGATCGGGTGGCGAGGGCCCGGGGGCCGGGACGGGGCCGGGCACGGACGGGGCCGTGTGGTGGGGCGCGCGGGCATGCCCCAGCAGTGCCGGTGGTGGGACCAACTGCTCGGACCGTACGTCGTACGACGAGCAGCAATGGGCCCCACCGTCGTGACCGTGCCCGGACCGGGCTTGGCCGGACTGGACGGGCCCGGACTCGGCGTGGCCGGTGTGGGCGAGGCCGGGAGGGGCGTGACCGGTGTGCTGGGCGAGGTGGGTGCGCCGGGTGTGGTGGGAGTCCGACTGGTCCGCGGCCTCCTGGACGATCGACGTCCGCGGCATCGACGCCATCGCCATCGACGTCGGCACGGCGTCACCGGGGAGGCTGTGATGGCCGACCACCGAAATGATCAGCCAGAGGAAGGCGAGCAGCGCCACCGGCCGGCGGACGCCCCGTACAGCAGGGTGCGGCACTGTCGTTCCCTCCCTTCGCCACGGACAGCGGGGCCACCTCACGCTCGGGCCACCACAAGCGTGGCCCTGACGCTCGACGATACCCCCTGGGGCTATGGGAGCTGCGACCGCGTCCCCGGTCAGCCCCTCGGTGCCGTCCGTTCGTAGATGGCCCCGCCCGGTGCGAACCACCCGGCCTTCTTCCGCACGGCCGGGCTCGGGTCGTTGGCGTGGGACGTCTGCAGGGCCGCCGTCGCGCGGGCGTCGGAGTGGGCGAACTTGCCCACGAGCTCGGCGGCCATGGCCCGCACATGCGCGTCCGGATCCGAGGCCAGGTGGTCCAGCGCGGGTGCGAGGACCAGGCCGGCGCCCGGTGCGCAGCTGTCGCCCTTGCACCGGTCGCACGCCAGGGCATGGAAGGCGGCGATCCGGACCCGGGCGTCGGGGTCGTCGGCCATGGCGATGAGCCCGTCCATGGAATCGGTGTCGACCAGGTGGTCCAGGAGGCGGCAGCACCCTTCGCGGACGGCCGGATCCGCGTCCCGGAGCCCGGCGCGGATGGCGGGCAGCGCGGGTCGTCCGCGTCGCAGCAGTGCATGGTAGGCCGCGACGGTGCGCTGTGGGTCACCCAGGCACGAGACAAGGGCCGCGTCATCGGCCCTGGCGAAACCAAGCATGCCGCCAGTCTCCGCTCGCGCGGAACGCTCCGGCAACGCGTTTTCGAGGCGGCGAAATCCTCCGAACTGCCGGTATCGAACTGTTAGTTTGCGTCCGTGGATCTCTTCTCACGCTCATGGACGGCGTTGCGCACGGCGGTCGCCGAGCTTCCGGACGAGGACTTCGCGCGGCCGTCGGGATGTGCCGGCTGGTTGGTGCGGGACCTGGTGTGCCACCTGGTCATCGATGCCCAGGACGTCCTGATCACTCTCGTGACCCCCGCCGCGGGCGAACCGACGCACAACGCGGTCACGTACTGGAACCTCTCCGAAACGCCGCCGACCGGTGACGACCCCCTCGACGCGCTGATCGTCCGGCTCGCCGCCGCGTACGAGGAGCCGCGGCTGCTGAAGTTCCATCTCGACGATGTCGGCTCGGCCGCGGGGCGCGCCGCCGCACTCGCCGACCCCGAACTCAGGGTCGGCACCCAGGACATGGTCCTCACCGCGGGTGACTACCTCTCCGCGTACGTCCTGGAGTGGACGCTGCACCACCTCGACCTGATCGCGCACCTCCCGGGCGCGGCGGAACCACCCGCCGAGTGCCTGGCCCGGTCACGCGCGATGCTGGAACGGATCGCCGAGGCGACGTTCCCCGCGTCGTGGTCCGACAAGGACGTCCTGCTGGTCGGCACCGGCCGCCGCGCCCCGACCGACGTGGAGACGGCCGAACTGGGCGAAGCGGACGGACCGGCCGGCAGGCTCCCACTCGTCCTCGGCTGACAGTCGGTGTCCGGATTCGGCCACTCTCCCTGGCTCCGGCGGACGGTGTGCCGCGATCTGCCACCATGAGGCGGCCCGATCGCGATGGTGAGAGGAGTGGCCCGGTGAGCACAGCTTCCCTCAGTTCGGCCGTGATGACCCACCCGGTACGCGAGGAGCAGGCCGCGGCGCTCGCCGCCCGGCTGGGGCTCGGGGGACTGGCGCTCGATCCGGACCCGGACGGGCCGCCGTCCGCCCTGCGGACCGCGCTGGTGGCCTGGGCGGCGCGGACAGAGGGCGCCGGGCACCACCTGGTCGTACAGGACGACGTGGCCGCGCCGCCGGAGCTGCTGGAGTTGGTGGCCGGATCGGTCGCGCGGTTTCCGGACGAGGCGTTGATCTTCTACACCAACTGGCACGCCCGCAACGGAGCCGCGGCCCGGCTGGCGGCGCTGGCGGGGGCGGGGTGGGTGCGCGCGGTGCCGGAGGAGTTCGCGCCGACCCTGGCCATCTGCCTGCCGGTGCGCATGGTGGACGCGTTCCGGTCGTTCGCCGCGGAGACCGCCGAGCGGCATGACGACGAGGTGATGGCGGCGTTCCTGCGCGCCGAGGGGCGATCGGGGCTGCTGGCGGTGCCGAGCGTGGTCGAGCACATCGGCACCAGCAGCATCAACGGGCATGCCGCACAGGGGATCCGGTTGGCGGTGTGCCCCGTGGGGGCGGCGGAGGCGCGTCCGCTGCTGGCGCGCGGCTGGGTGCTGGAGGAGCTGGAGTGGCTGCCGTACATGCGGTACGGCGAGGGGTATTTGCGGCCGGTGGGGCATGAGCGCGACGCCGATCCCCGGCGGCATCTGCGGTGGACCGAGGCGTTGCCGGACACCGGACTGACGGAGGGGCAGGTTTGGGAGGTGGTTCGGCGGCACCGGTCCGAGGAGGCCGCGGCGGCGGTGGGGCGGTTGTTCGGCGCCGCGTTCGCGGACGAACTGTGGATCCACTGCCTGCTGTTGGGACGGCAGGCGGAGGACGCCGCGCGGCGGCACGCGGTACAGCGGGCGGCGGCCGGGCCGGCGGGGGCGGTCGGGGCCCGGGTCCGGGCCGCCGCCCTTTCGACGGTCGGCCCGGCCGGGCTGCCGCCCGAGCGGCGGCCCGAGGTGGTCCCGGACCGTGCCGCGCTGATGGCGGCGTACGCGGAGAGCGCGGTGGCGTGCGGCGGACTGTTGCTGGAGCCGGCGGCGAGCGCTATGCGGCGGCGCGTACGTCGTGGGTGATCCAGACGCACGGTTCCCAGTAGGCGCCGCGGTCGTGGGTGCGGTCGATGTCGAGGAGGGCGAGGCCGCCGGGGAAGACGTAGCGGCCGTCGTCGGGGAAGGCCATCCCGGTCCAGGCTTCCCATTCGGCGACGGTGCCGGTGATGCGGGACGACTCCGCCACCGCCGCGGCGATGGTGCCGCCCTGGCGGACCTGGGTGCGGATCCAGGGGTCGAACGGGGCGCCGTCGGGACGGGTCCAGGCCGCGTAGCGGTCGATGGGGACGAGCGGGTAGCGGTCCTTCCAGGTGGGGCGGACGGGGACGATGACATGGGAGAGGCCCGCGGCGCGGGCCATCGCGGCCATGTGCGCCAGGAGCCGGGCGGAGTGTCCCCTGCCCTGGTGGGCGGGGGCGATCTCGATGCCCAGGGCGCACAGGGCGTTGGGTGCCGTCCCGGTGTCGTGGTCCTGGAAGGCCGCCTCGATGGAGGCGTCGAGGCCGGTGCCGAGGCCCTCGGGGGTGCCGTCCCAGGCGCGGGGGAGGGTGCGGCCGGCACCTAGGACGGTGTCCGCGGCGGTGTCGTACAGGAGGAACTGGTGGTCCGGGAAATCGGTGAACAGGCGGTTCCAGAAACCGGTGTTGATGTCACCGTGCAGGTTGTACTCCGGGACCACTCCGGCGAATTCCGTGGTGAGCCGGTCCCACAATTCCGGACGTCGGGTGTGGTGGACGAACTGGAGGGTCATACGGACTTCTCCCGGTGCGGTGCGGCCGGCTTCTCCGCCGCCCAGACGATGACGAGCGGGATTCCGTCCCAGGCGGCCCGGGCGGCGTCCGGGATCGCCTCCTCGTATCCACCGGGTGCCAGCCGGCCGTTGAAGACCGGTTCGTGGCATTCCCGTACGGTCAGTCCGGCTGCGTGGAACGCGGCGAGATAGCGGCCGGGCAGATGGACGTGGTTGCGGACGAAGGCCAGTTGGTCCGTGTCGCGTACGAAGACGCACTGTCCCTGGAGGGAGATGACGAACGGGTGCAGGTCGGAGAGGATGATCCGGCCGCCGGGGCGGAGCACCCGGGCCAGTTCCGCGATTCCGCTGGAAACGTCGGGGAGATGGGTCATGGCCAGGGAGCAGACGGCGAGATCGATGCTCTCGTCGTCGATCGGGAGGTTTTCCAGGTATCCCGGCCGGAATTTCGCGTCGGGCACTTTGCGGCGGGCCTGCGCCAGCATTTCCGGTGACTGGTCGACGCCGATGGTGCGATATCCGCGGGCGGCCAGCGCGGCCGTCTGCCGGCCGGTGCCGCAGGCCGCGTCCAGCGCGGTGCCCACCGGGCCGCGGTCCATCAGCGCGTGCACCACCGGCTCCTCGACCTCGATGAACGAGCTGGGCAGCGAGTCGTAGCGGGCCGCCCAGGAGGCGTAGCCGGCCGCCGCGTCCAGCTCGTCGACCGCCGCCCCGCCGTCCGGCAGCGGCCCGCCCTCGCCCGTCACGAACGCGCGGATCTCCTCCGTCCGGGCCTTGAGGAAGTCCTCGTCGGCGTCCAAGGCGTGCCGCAGTAGCGCCAACCCTTCGATGCCCAACATGAGTTCGCGTACCCGGAATTCCCTGTCCATGGCTTGTGGCCTCCGTTGGCTGGAATTTCTGTTGTCGGCCGACCGGCCGCACTTCTATCGTGGCGCGGGTGATCGAGGGATATATGGAACGTGAGAGCGTGCCGGTCGGTCGGCTTCTCGGATTTCATGTCTCGACGGACGCCGAGGAATTCCGGGTCCGCTTCTACCGCTTGGGGAAGGAGCTTTCCTTCGTGGCGGAGTCCGGCCCCTACCCGGGCGTTCCGGCCGCCCCGCCACCCCATCCGGACGGCGTCCCGGAGCATGCCTCGCCCGCGGTGGACTGGAATTGGCCGCCGTATCAGTACGTCGTTCCCGACGACTGGCGACCGGGAATCTATCTCGCCCAGTTCGTCGAGGAGCAGCGGGACTTCGGAGCACAGCGGGACGTCGACGAACAGCGGGACGTCGAGCGGGCCGAGCACCGCGCCCGGAGCGTGCCCCTGCTCGACGACGCGCACATCGAGGGTTTCGAGCGGGAGTTCTTCGTCGTACGGCCCCGCCGGGCCGGTGCGACCGGGGCCCGCATCCTGTACAAGAAATCGACCTACACCCGGCACGCGTACAACCGCGCAGACCGGGCCGACGTCCAGCGGGCCGCCAGCCTCTACGACAACCCGGTCCACCGGCCGGCCGGTCCGGACGGGCCGTGCGGCCACCGGCTCAGCCTGCACCGCCCCGGCGGGGTCATCGATCTCGCCTACTGGGACGCGCCGTTCATCGCCTGGCTGGAGCGCGGCGGCTACCTCGTCGAGTACTGCACCGACCTCGATCTGCACGAGGACCCCGGGCTGCTGTCCTCCTACCGGCTGCTGCTCAGCGTGGGCCACGACGAGTACTGGAGCGCGGCGATGCGCGACCACGTCGCGGACTTCGTCCGGGGCGGCGGGAACGTGGCGTTCCTGAGCGCCAACACCTGCTGGTGGCGGGTCCATCCGGTGGACGCCAACAGCGCGTTCGTCTCCGACACCGACCACCACGTCGGCGAGGAGTACCCGCACCTGCCGGCGACCGACCAGTGGTGGCCGGCCCCGCCGGACGGCGTCGGCGAGCCGGAGAACGCCCTGACCGGCGTCAGCTTCCGCAACGGCGGGATGTGGCCGGGCGAGTGGCCCGGCGACCGGCCGCGCGAGGGCTATCGCGTCCAGCACGCCGACCACTGGGTGTACGAGGGCACCGGGCTGCGGGACGGCTCCGACGGCGGGCCGGCCGACGCCCTGGGCGCGGGCACGCCGCTGATCGGCTACGAGTGCGATGGCGCGGCCTTCGCCCGGGACGCGGACGGCGTGGCGTACGCGACCGGGGTGGACGGCACGCCGGAGTCCTTCCTCATCTTGGGGATCTACCTCCTGGATCCGGTGCACGAAGACTTCCACCACCTGAAATGGGGGCACTGGAACTGCCCGGTGCGCGAAGCGGCGATCACCGGTCCGCGCGCCGCCACCATGGGGCTCTACACCGCCGGCGGCACGGTGTTCACCGCCGGCACCACCGACTGGCCGGTGGTCTGCGGCCGGGAACTCGACGCCGGCGTGGTACGGGTGACCCGCAACGTCCTGGACCGGCTCTCCGGCGCCGGCCCGGCTACACCAGAGCGCTGAGCGCGGTCAGCGAGGCGATCCGCGCGGCCCCGTCCGGCAGCGGCGGGGCCGCGCCCGCCACCACCCGGTCCGGGCGCCGCAGATGCACCGCCCGCATCCCGTACGCCAGCGGTCCGGCGACATCCGGCTCCCACATGTCGCCGACGAACAGCGCCTGTTCGGGGCGCAGCCCGCACTCCGCCAGCACGGTCCGGTAGATGAGGGGGTGCGGTTTGCGGGCGCCGGCGCGGGCCGAGGTGACGGCCACGTCGACCAGCCCGGCCAGTCCGACGTCCTCGACGGCGCGGTCCAGGTCCCAGAACCAGTTGGAGCAGACCGCCACCGTCAACCCCCGGGCGCGCAGTGCGGCGAGCGCGGCCGGGACGTCGTCGAAGAGCGCCAGGCGCAGGTCCTTCATCGCCCGGTCGAGGTCGGCGGCCAGCGGACCGGCCGCCGGCTCGGGGACGCCGCAGGCCAGCGCCCGCCGTCGCAGCCGGTCCAACTCCCAGGCCCGGTAGGTCCGTTCGCTGGTGGAGTGGGCGGCGTGCTGCTCGCCTTCCCGCGGTCCGACGGCCCACTGGTCGCCCCACCTGTCGGCGGCCTCGGCCAGGCCCCGGCGGAGGAAGAGCGACCGGTGACTGGGCGGCAGCGGGTCCACCAGCCGCACCAGCGTGCCGTAGAAGTCGAGGATCACGCCCCGGACGGCGGTGTCCCGGCGGGGTGCGGACTGGCCGGGCACCGGGCTCAGTACCGTCCGTGACGGTGCGGGAAGTAGTCCTCCAGGCTCCCGTCCCGTTCGATGTCGACGGTGGCGCAGTGCAGTCCGCCGCCGAACGGCCCCACCGCGCGGAACGGCACCGGCACGATCTCGAAGCCGTATCCGGACAGCTGCTCGGCGAGCGCCACCTCCTTCTCCTCGATGCACAGGGTGTCGGGGTCGAGGTTGAGCATGTTCCCGGCCAGCCACGGGCTGCAGAAGGAGAGCTTGGGCGGATGTTCCCAACTGGCGGGCTGCACCGCCTCGATGATCTCCCAGTCGTTGCGCCGGAAGAACTCCATCAGCTCGACATCGGCCAGTCGCTCACCGCAGTGCAGCACCAGTCCGGGGCGCAGCGGCACCCAGGTGGCGTCGATGTGCAGCGGGTGGGTGTTGGTGGACGTCACCGCGTGCACCCGGTGGTCGGGGAAGTGGCGCTGGAGCCACTGATGACCGCTGCGGTTGGTGACGAACGACAGCTGGACGAAGAGGTCCTTGCCGAAGCGGGCGATGTCGGCCGCGTCGAACAGCGGCTCCTCCTCGGTCAGTACGAGGTCGTAGTCCCGCACCCGCGCCAACTGCACCTCCGTGGGCAGGGAGTTGTAGGTGTCCCAGAACCCGGGATGGTAGGAGGCGTCGGTGAGCCGGGGCTTGGGGGCCGCCTCCCAGCGCATCCGCGGATCGGCCCGGAAGATCTCCTGGAGCAGCGGTCGGTAGCAGAGGTACTCGAACCAGCGGCTGCGGTACGACATGGTCGCTTCGAGGATCTCGTTGCCGACGGTCAGCAGCAGATCCCGCGGCGGCATGCAGCCGGACATGGTCTCCTGCGTCCAGTCCGGGGTGCCGACCCGCTGGGCGAAGTCGACGGGGGTGGGGCGGTCGACGCGGATGCCGCGGCGGCGCAGCAGCTCGGCGAAGTTGTCCAGTTGCTCGTTCGCCTCGGCGGTCATGTCGGCCGGCATCGGGCCGTAGGTGCCCAGCGGGAACCCGTCTTCGGGGAAGTCGCGCCGGATCGCGGGCTCCGGCGCCTGCACCACCGCGTTGTCGGCCCGTCCGACGACGACGTGCCGCAGGGGATCCCAGCCGTTCCAGGAGTTGACCTTCACCGGGCGGGTGGCCGGATCTGCGGCCGTCGTGCCGTACTCGGTCACGTGCAAACCCTTCGATAGGGGACGTGGGAGACACCCGAGCAAAACTGAGGCAGCGGGGGCGGCACCGTCAAGAGCCGATCATCGGCACAGCACGCCTTTTGCGTCAAAACAGCACCGACTTTTCCGCACCGAAGCGAAGATCGGAATACCGCCCGGCCTGCCCGACGACCGTTCATGGATTATCCGGGTACGCACTTCCGGCCGTCGGAATTTCTGGCCGGAACACTTCCCCGAGGTGGAGAGATCGGATGCCGGGGGTAGGTACAGCCGGTTCCGACAACCCGACGGAGGAGATCATGGCCGAGCGCATCTCCCGTTTGGCGGCGGGCCTGGGGGCGATGGCCCTGCTGGGCGCGGTGGCCGGCTGCGGCGCCGGCGAACCGGTCGACGCCGCGCACCGTACGGGGGAGCTCACGGTCTGGCTGACCGTGGACGCCCAGGAGAGCTGGCCGGATCTGGTGGCCGAGGTCAACAAGCGCTTCCGGCGGACCCATCCCCGGATGAAGGTCACCGTGCAGTACCAGCAGTGGACCACGAAGAATCAGAAGATCGACGCCGCGCTCGCCGGGCAGAAAGTCCCCGACGTGGTCGAAATGGGCAACAGCGAGACCACCAATTACATTGTCAACGGCGCCTTCGCCACCGTCGATCCCAAGAAGTTCGACCACTCCGCGGAATGGCTCCCGGCCCTCCGCGACGCCTGCCGGAACGGCGGCAAGACGTACTGCGTGCCCTATTACGTCGGCGCCCGGGTCGGCATCTACCGCACCGATCTCCTCGCCCGGGTCGGCGTCGATCACGCCCCGCGCAGCTATCCCGAACTCCGGGCCGACCTCGACAAACTGAAGGCCGGGTTCGGCACCGCCGACAAGAATTTCTCGGCGTTCTACATGCCCGGCCGCTATTGGTACGCGGCCATGGCGTTCGTCAAGGACGCCGGCGGTGAGATAGCCGTGCAGGACAAGGACGGCCGCTGGCACGGCGCGCTCTCCGCAGCCCGCTCCGTCGCCGGCCTCACCGCCTGGAAGGACCTCCTCGACGCCTACTACACCGGCGACCGCTCCAAGGACAACGGCGACGAACCCGCGGTCGTCGGCCAGGGCAGGGTCGGCATGTTCTACGGCAACACCTGGGAGGCCGCGGCCGCCGCCGACAGCCGCTCCGGCGGTGACCCGGCGCTGCGCGGCAAGTTCGCCACCTTCGCCTTCCCCGGCCCCTCCGGCCGGCTCCTGCCGCCGTTCCTGGGCGGCTCCACCCTCGCCGTCCCCGCCAAGTCCGCGAACCAGGACCCGGCCCAGGAGTGGATCCGGCTGTTCACCGACCGCACCTCGCAGCGCCGCCTGATCGCCGCGGACACCCTGCCCAACAACACCGCCCAGCTGAAGGAGGTGGCCGCCGGCGGCGTCAACGGCCCCGCCGCCCGGGCCGCCGGACGCGGCTGGGTCACCCCGCTCGCCCCCGGCTGGGGCGCCGTCGAGAAGTCCAACGTCCTCCAGGAGACGCTCCAGGACATCGCGACCGGAAAACAGTCGGTCCGGGACGCCGCGCGGGCCGCGGACCGCCGCATCGACGCCGTGATCAACGAGCGCTGACGCCGATGGGGACCGTGGACCTGCCCGGGCGGTCGCGCGCCGTCCGCCCGCCGCACCGGCCGGCCCGCCCCCGGCGCGGCCTCCGCCGGCGGGCACTGCCGTATCTGCTGATCGCCCCGACGGTGCTCGCCCTGGCCGCGGTCCTCGGATACCCGCTCGTCGACCTGCTGGTGCTGTCCTTCCAGGACATGACCCGGCGCGAACTGTTCTCCGGGGCCGCACCGCCCTACGCCGGGCTCGCCAACTACCGCTCGATCCTCTCCGACGACTTCTTCTGGACCGTCGTCGGCCGCACCGCCCTGTTCACCGCGGTCTGCGTCGCGGCCACCATGGCCCTCTCGCTCCTGGTGGCACTACTGATGCGACGGGTGGCCCCCTGGGTGCGGACGACGATGACCGGTGTCCTGGTCGCCGTCTGGGCCATGCCCGTCATGGTGGCGGCGTCCGTCTTCCGCTGGCTCTCGGACGCCGACTACGGCGTCGTCAACTGGCTCCTGGGGCTGCTGCCGGGCCTGGACTTCAGCAAGCACAACTGGTTCGAGAACCCCTGGCAGGGCTTCGCCGTCATCACCGGCGTGGTGGTCTGGGGCGCCGTCCCGTTCGCCGCACTGACCCTCCAGGCCGCGCTCGCCCAGGTCCCCGCCGAACTGGAGGAGGCGGCGCTGGTCGACGGCGCCCGCCCCCGCCAGCTGTTCCGGTACGTCACCTGGCCGGTGATCAAACCGACCGCCGTCCTGGTCACCTCGCTCAGCGCCATCTGGGACTTCGGGGTGTTCAACCAGATCTGGCTGATGCGCGGCGGCCAGCCGGAGAAGGACTACTACCTGCTCGGCGTCTACTCGTTCACCGAGTCCTTCGCCGTCAACCGCTACAGCGCCGGCGCCGCCATCGCCGTCCTCACCGTCCTGATGCTGCTGGCCGGCGCGGTCGTCTACGTCCGCCAGCTCGTCCACCTGGGAGCGGCCGAGTGACCACCGCCCGTACCACCGGGACCGCGCCCGGCCGCCGCCGGCGCCGCGCCGCGGCGAACGCCCTCGGCCTCGCCTTCGCTGCGCTGATGGGCTTCCCGCTCTACTGGATGCTGCTCACCGCCTTCCGCCCGGCCACCGAGATCCACGCCGACCCGCCGCACTTCTGGCCCGACCACCTGACGCTGGAGCACTTCCGGCGGGCCGTGGGCACCCCGACCTTCTGGGCCAACGCCCGCTCCAGCGTCCTGATCGGCGTCGGCACCGTCCTGGTCTCCCTGCTGATCGGGACCCTGGCGGCCTTCGCCCTGGCCCGCTTCTCCTTCGCCGGCCGGCGGGCCCTCGTCCTGATCGTCCTCGGTGTCCAGATGATCCCGCTGGCCGGCCTGATCATCCCCGTCTACCTGCTGCTCAGCGACGCCGGACTGACCGACAGCCTGCCCGGCGTGATCCTCACCTACCTCGTCTTCATGCTGCCGTTCACGGTCTGGCTGCTGCGCGGCTTCATCGCCGCCGTCCCGGTCGAACTGGAGGAGGCCGCGATGACCGACGGCTGCACCCGCCTGGGCGCCTTCCGCCGGGTCGTGCTGCCGCTGCTCGCCCCGGGCCTGGTCGCCACCTCGATCTACGCCCTGGTGCAGGCGTGGAACGAGTACGTCCTCGCCTATGTCCTGCTGTCCAGCAACGACAAGCAGACCCTCAGCATCTGGCTGCTGTCCTTCCAGACCAGCTTCGGCACCGACTACGGCGGACTGATGGCCGGAGCCACCCTCACCGCGCTCCCGGTCGCGGTCTTCTTCGCCCTCGTCCAGCGCCGGATCGGCGCGGGCCTGGCCGCCGGAGCGGTCAAAGGGTGAGCCGCCGAAGACAGGCGGACCGACTTCCGCCGGATACGGAACCTCCGACCCTGCAGGAGAACACGTGACGTTCGACCGTCTCGACCTGGTGTCCAAGCTGTACCAGCCGTCCGGCTGGCCGCGGATCCTCGAAGCCGCCACCGGGACGCACTCCAGCGGTCCCCTGGTCGTGGACCTGGACCCGACGACCTTCTGCGACCTGGCCTGCCCCGAATGCATCAGCGGCAAGCTGCTCAACCAGGGCCGCTTCACCCCTGAACGGTTGGCCGAACTGGCCGGCGAACTCGTGGAGATGGAGGTCCGCGCGGTGGTCCTGATAGGCGGCGGGGAACCCCTCGCCCACCGGGGCACCCGCCAGGTCCTGCGCGTCCTCGGCGAGGCCGGCATCGCGATCGGCGTGGTCACCAACGGCACCCTGATCAAACAGAACCTGGCCGAACTCGCCGCCTACGCCTCCTGGGTGCGGGTGTCCGTGGACGCCGGCACCAGCGACACCTACCGGCGCTTCCGCCCCGACCGCCGGGGCCGCAGCGTCTTCGACAAGGTCATCGCCAACATGCGGCTGCTGGCCGAGGCCAAACAGGGCGCCCTGGGCTACTCGTTCCTCGTCATGACCCGGCAGGAGCCCGACGGCAGCGTCGTGAGCAACCACCACGAGGTCCTGCGGGCCGCCGAACTCGCCCACGAGATCGGCTGCGACTACTTCGAGACCAAGGCGATGTTCGACGACGGCCACCACGTCGTCCAGGTGTCCGACGCGATCCTGGCCTCCGTGGAGGAGCAGCTCGACAAGGCCGCCGTCCTGGCGGGCGACGGCTTCGAGATCGTCGACTCCTCGACCCTGACCTCGCTGCGCAACCGCGTCGGGCCCGTCCAGGAGAAGGACTACCACCGCTGCCGGATCGCCGAACTGCGGACCCTGGTGACCCCGTCGGGGGTGTACGTCTGCTCGTACCACCGGGGCAACGCCGGGGCCCGGATCGGGGACGCGGTGACCGAGCGCCTCCCCGACATCTGGCGGACCTCGGACCGCGGCATCGTGGACCCCGGCCGGGACTGCCGCTTCCACTGCGCCCGCCACCGCTCCAACCTCGAACTCGACCGGATCGCGGACGGAACGGCGGCGGGCACGCTGCCCGCACCGGAACCCGGCACGGACTACGACCCGTTCATCTAGGGACGGGCGCGGGGCACCCCGCCCACGAGCCAGGGCACCCGCCTACGTGGCCGGCGCCGCCGCGATCTCCGGTGCCAGGCCCGCCGCGGCCCGGGCCGGGATCACCCGCACCCGGGGGTGCACCGGGCCGAGCGCCCGCCGCAGCCGCGCCACCACCTCGGCCTGCTCGGCGGCCGGACAGACGCCGACCAGCGCCCCGCCGCCACCGGCCCCGCTCAGCTTCAGCGGCAGGCCGGTGGTGCGCAGGGCCAGCGACCGCAGCTCCTCCAGCAGCGGTGTGGACATGCCCTGGAAGTCCCGCATCGCGCGGTGCGCCTCGCTCATCGCCGCCCCGAGGGCACCCAGGTCCCGGCCGTGCACGGCCTCCCACGCAGCGGCTGAGGCATCGTCGGCCCGCTCCCGGTACGCGGCCAACCGGGCGTCCCCGGCGGCCAGTTGCGCACGGACGGTACGGATGTGGTCGCTGGTGTCCTTCCTGGTCGCCGAGTCCAGCACCACCACGGCCCACTCCTCGGGGAAGTCGGCCCGGTGCCGGATCTCCGGCAGACCGGTGGTCCGCCCGTCGAGCAGCAGCAGCCCGCCCGCGATGACCGCGAGATGGTCCATGCCCCCGCCGTTGAAGATCGAGAACTCGAACTCGTACGCCCACTGCGCCAGCGTCCGCGCGGAAACCGGCCGGCTCCCCGCGCCCCCGGCCGCCGGCACCGCGGCCTCGGTGAAGGCCCGGAACAGCCCCACGATCAGCGCGGTCGACGACGACAGGCCACTGGCCGCCGGTGCGTCGCTGCGCGCGGTCACGGCCGGCGGCCGCGGGCCGAGCCCGGGCAGCCGCCGGCGCAGGAACGCCCACACCTCGCCGGCCCAGGCGCCGGCACCCCCGTCCGGCACCGCGTCTGCGGCCGGCCGGGCACCCGGCGGCCGCACCGTGACCGAGGTCGTCAGATCCAGCGCCAGGCTGACCGAACTGCCGCCCAGCCAGTCCAGATCCTCCCCGGACAGGCAGGCCCGGCACGGCACCACCGCCTGCCCCGCCGCCCGCCCGGCGCCGCGCGGCACCGCCGTCCCGTCCTCCGCTCCGGACACCGTCGTCGCTCCGCTCATCGGGCCTGGAACCTTCCGGTCGAGCCGAACTCCCGGAACATCTCCAGGACCACGGCGGTGGGCGGATGCAACGGCCGTGGCGGGTCCGCGAGTTCGCGGAAGCCCGCCCGGGTCACCTCGTCGCGGCCGGGAGTGAGCTCGCCGGACCAGCGGCGGGCCACGAAGCACAGCGCGAAGCAGTGGGTGATGTCACCGTTGGGATAGGTCAGGGTGTGGACCGCGGGGTCGGACAGCGTGCCGAACGCCTCCAGGTCCTCCCGCTCGACGTGCAGCCCGGTCTCCTCCGCCAGCTCCCGCCGGGCCGTCCCGGCGAAGTCGCTGCCCTCCTCGCACGCCCCGGCCGGCAGCTCCCAGACCCCGTTGTCCGCGCGCTGCTGGAACAGCCCCCGCCCGGCCGCGTCCAGCAGCAGGACCTGCGCACCGGGCACCAGCAGCGGCCGGTTGCCCACCTGCTGCCGCAGCTCCCAGAGGTACGAGCCGACATAACTCACCTGAATGTCACCTTTCGCGCCGCCATACCCATATGTGTGGAGGCAGGCTGTCATGCCGCGGGCTCGCCGGTCAGCCAACCCGGCATCGCGTGTGGGGTGTCGGTCAGCCAGCGGACATACCGCTCCACGCCCGCCCGGACATCGATCCGCGGCCGCCAGCGCAGCAGTTCACCGCACTGGTCGGTGGCCGCGAACCCGCCCAGCGGGTCGCCCTCCGGCAGGGGAGTGGTCACGAAGTGCGCCCGCGGGAAATGACGGGCAATCAGCTGACCGACCTCACGCACCGAAGTCGGGACGCCCGTACCGACGTTGACGGTCGCCCCGGCCATGCCCTCCTCCACCAGCGCCAGCGCGGTGGCCGCCGCGACGTCCTCCACGTGGACGAGGTCGCGCACCTGCACCCCGCCCCCGTTGAGCCGCATCGGGCGGCCCAGCCGGGCCTGCATCGACAGCCAGGCGACCATCCACGAGTGGCTGCCCGGCTTGGGGACCTGCGGATCGCCGTACACCGAGAAGTACCGCAGCACCGCGTACTCGGGTGTCTGCGGACCGCTCAGCAGCAGCCGGGTCTGGTGCTCCGCCCACAGTTTGGAGTTGGCGTACACCGACACCGGCAGCAACCGCTGGTCCTCGCGGAAGACCTGCGGCCCCCGTACGGACGGATCGCCGTTCCCGTACACCGCCGCCGACGACACCAGCACCAGCCGGCGCACCTCGGAGGCCGCGACCTCCTCCAGCACCACCTGGGTCCCCTGGACGTTCGCCCGGAAGGCGATGTCCGGCCGGCGGGTGCACGCGGCCACATCGGCATAGGCCGCGGCGTGCACCACATAGTCGGCCCCGGCGAGTACCTTGCGCACCGCTTCGCGGTCGCAGACGTCCCCGACCACCAGATCCGCCCCGAGGCTCTCGACCCCGAACAGCGCCAGATGCACCGCCTCCGGATAGGCGTCCAGCCGGTCCAGCAACGTCACCTCGGCGCCCGCCCGGCGTAACAGCGCCACCAATCGGCTGCCCACCAGGCCGGCTCCGCCGGTCACCACCACCCGGGAATCCCGGAGTTTCTCCAGCCGCGCCTCCACCGATTCCCCGAAGACGCCGGCCGCCGCACCCTCCGGGCCGGCGTCACCATTACCGTGTGCATTGCCGTGCCTCCCGGCGCTGCTGTTTCCGTTCACCGTTCCGGGCATGGGTACCTCTCTTCCACATAACGCACAGGCCGGCCCGGTGTGGGCCGGCGGTCAGCATGTCCGCCGCCGATTCATGGTGGCCAGAGCGCCATTTCGGCAGTCTTGCGGGCCGCGTACGGACCGCCGTACTGTCCGGATTCACGTGCCGGCCCGGCACGGCACGCCGCAAAAGACCGGAGGGCCGGCGTCCTTGCCCTTAACTGAAAGCGGAGAACCGGAGGAATTGATGACGCGTTATCGGTTGAGCGGGGCCGTGATGACCCACCCCAAACGCCGGGCCGCCGCGGAACGGCTGGCCCGCTCCGCTCCGCCCGGCGCCCTGCACGTCGTCATGGACCCGGACCCGGCCGGCAAACCGTCCGTATTGCGGACCGCGCTGTGCGCCTGGGAGTCGATCGAGGACGGCGCCACCCATCAACTCGTCGTCCAGGACGACATGATCCTCTCCGATACCTTCTTCGAACGCGCCCGGGCGGCGATTGCCGAGATGCCCGACGCCGCTCTCGCGCTTTTCGCACTCTGGGACTCCCGCAACGGCGCCGCCGTGCGTTTCGGCGCCATGACCGGCGCCCGCTGGGTCGGCGCGGTCAACGAGTACTTTCCCTGTGTCGCCATCATTCTGCCCAGGGAAGTCGCCGCGGGATTCGCGGATTTCGGCCGACGCCACCTTGACAGCTGGCCCGACGACATCCTGATGAACCACTACTTACGCGCGCACGGAATCCCGGCATACGTTTCGGTGCCCAGCCTCGCCGAACACGAGGACCACGGCAGCATCTCCGGCAATGCCTTCCGCGGACCGCGCCGTTCGGTGTGCTTTCTCCCGCAGGACGTTCCCGGACGCGAAGGCGCCCGGCTGACCGGGCTGCGGGTGCTGCCGTTCTTCAAACAGGGCGTCGCGCAGTGCGCGGTACGCGTGGACGAACCCGGCACCGGACACGGCCCGCGCCCGGCCCACGGCTCCGGCCCCGGCCGCTGGCTGCACCTCGACTGCGAGCAATATCTGGAGGGCACCGGCGTCCGCATCGGAAGGCGCCAACCGGCCATCGTGCGAATGGCCGAAGCCACCACTCCCGAGGCGGCCAGGGGCGCCTGGCTGACCGCCTTCACGATGGGATTCGTCCAGCAGACGGACGACCTCCGCTGCGATCCGCCGGCCGACGACCCCGGCGACGACCGGCGCCCGGCCCCCGCACCGGACCCCGCCGTGCTCGCCGAGGCCCTCGCCACCATCGGCCCCGGCGGCATCAGTTACGCCCAGCCGGAGCAGCGGATCGCCGAACAGCGCGACGAACTGGCCCGCATCACCCGGGCCGGCCTGGAAGCCGGCCGCGAGGCCGCCGCCCCCACGCGCCCGCCCCGCCGGTCCCGCACCGCCCCCACCGCCTCCACCGACAACCACCCGCCCGCCCCCTGCCCCGTCGCCGTCCTCGGCGCCGACGCCCCCCTCGCCGAACACCTCGTCCGCGGCCTGACGGACGCCGGACACCAGGTCACCCCGCTCACCCGGCCACCGGCCACCCGCCCCACCCACGCCCTCCTCGACCTGACCCCCCTCGCCCACCCATCCGCCTCTCCCACCCTCGCCCTCTCCCTCCAACTCCCCACCACCGCAACCCCGTTCACCCTCCGCCTGGGCGACCTCTACGGCCCCGGCTGCCCCCACGACTCGCGCATCGGCCGCCTGGTCTGGGACGCCCTGCGCAGCTACCCCCTGACGCTCGACGACCCCGCCGAGACCCTGCGCCCGCTGCACACCCGCGACCTCGTCGCCGCCCTGTCGACGCTGCTCCGCACACCGCCCGCCGAGCCGGTGTCAGGACTGGCGGACGCCCCCGTCGCCGCCACCGACCTGGCGGCGGCCATCCGCACCGCCGTCCGCCCCGTCCCGCTCGCACCACTCCCACCAGGGCCCGTTTCCCGCCGCCCTCCGCAGACCGACGCCTGGCCCCCGCCCCCACCCGGCTGGAAACCCGTCACGGACCTCCACCACGGACTCCACACCCACGCCCAGTGGCTCGCCTACGAAGGCATCCATCTCGCCTTGGACATGTGAACTCCGTTACAGATAAGGAGTATTGAAGCGATCGGGAGGGTGGTGGGGACCGGACCGCTCCCCACCACCCGCACCATCACACCGCCACGGTCACCGGTTGCCGTACCGCAATCGCGTTGAGCCGGATCGCGCACCGCGCGACATCGTCCACCGTGAGCACACCGGCCCGCTCCGCGTTCAGGTCGATCGTCACGTTCACACAGAACGCCAGGGCGTGGACGAACCCCCCGGTCTCCTCGTCCTCCAGCGCGAACAGCAGGTTGTAGTAGTAGCTCGTACGGTCCGGCGCGTCACCGTGGAAGGAGAGGTGGGTGCCCTCCTGACCGGCCAGGCCGACGAAGACGTCGGTGAGTGCGGCCTCCGTCCGCTCCCAGAAGGCGGGGTTGCCGAACGGCTGGACCAGTGCCTGGCGGACGGCCTCCCGGAGCGACATCACCATCACGCCGACGGGCGCGGTCTCCTGGAGTCCCCAACCCCGGACGATCTTCATCGTGGAACCGTCCGGAATGGCGCTCGCGGCCCGACTGATCTCACCGAAGTCGAAGTCGACGGTGGCCGGCGCGATCGCGTACTGGAACGTGTCGGCCAGGGCCCGTGCCTGTTCCAGGGCGGCGGGACGCACCGCGAAGACCGTCTTGAAGGTCGTCTTCGCGGCGGCGTGCTGGTCGGACATGACTGCTCCTCACATGCGGGAAACCTGTCGCGCCGACCGGCAAGTATGCCCCCGCCTCTCACCGTCCCCGCCACCGCCCTACCCCGAAGCCGCCAGACCGCCCACGCCGTCCGTGTCGCCGGCGTCGTCCGCCTCGCCGGTGCGAGCGACCTCCGCGGCACGCCGCAACCCCGGCGTGAGTGCCCCCACCACCGCAACGGCCATCACACACAACACCCCACCACTCGCCAACGCCACCACCCCCGACGTCGCATCGGCCACCACGCCGCCCCGCATATTGCCCAGATCCGGGCCGGCCTGCCCGACGATCTGCTCGGCCGCACCGACGCGTCCCAGCAGCTCGTTCGGGGTGTGCGACTGGACGAGGGTGTTGCGGGACACCACGGAGACGGTGTCGGCCGCGCCCGCCACGACCAGACAGGCCAGCACTGCCCAACGACCCGGCGCGAGCCCGCAGAGCGCCAACGCCAGCCCCCAGACGGCCGATCCGCCGAGCATCACCGCACCTGGCCGCGGGAGCCGGGTGAACGTCCCGGAGAAGAGGGACGCCCCGATACCGCCGACCGCGATCGCGGACAGAAACAGGCCGAGCGTGCGCGGACCGCCCCCGAACCGCTCGGCGTTGAGCAGCGGGAACAGGCTGATCGGCATCGACAGCACGGTGGTCGCCAGATCCGTCAGCAGCGCCCCGCGAACGACCGGCGTGCGGACGAGGAAGACCAGCCCCTCCTGGACACCCCTCAGCCCGGAACGGGCCGCCACCGCCCCCTTCGCGGCCATCGGCGGCAGCCCGAGCGCCCCGTACAACGCCCCGCCGAAGCCCACCGCGTCGATCGCGTAACAGGCGCCCACCCCCAGCCCGCCCAGCACCACACCGGCCAGCGCCGGCCCGACCGACATCGCGCCCTGGAAGGAGATCCGCCGCAGCGCCAGCCCGGCCGCCAACTGCTCCCGGGGCAGCAGCGCCGGAAGGAACGTCTTCGACGCCGGCCCGCCGCCCGCCACACAGCAGGATTGCAGGGCCACCAGCAGCAGCACCCCCGCCACCGGCACACCGCCGACGAACCCCTGCACCGCGAGCACCCCCGAACACGCCGCCTGCCCGGCCGTCATCGCCACGTAGAACCTCCGCCGCTCCACCCGGTCGACGACCGCCCCCGCGAACAGCCCGAGCGCGATCAGCGGCACGGCTTGGGCAAGGGCGACCGCACCGGTCCAGGTCGTGCTGTGCGTCATCCGCCACACCTGGAACATCACGGCGACGACCGTCATCTGACTGCCGAACGCGGACAGCGTCTGCCCACCCCACAAACGCCGGAAGGCCGGCGAGGAACGCAGCGGGGCGACGTCGATCAGCGCGCGCCTCATCCCCGTCATTCCCATGCGGGATCCGCCGCGAGCTTCTCCGCGATCCGGTCGTGGAAGCTCCTACGCTCCAGTGCCTGCTCGATGTCGGCCACGACCCGGCTGAGCGGATACGGCACTTCGGCCTCGATCTCGGCGAGCGCGGCCTCGGTGGCCCGCCACTCCGCCGCCAGCCGCCCGATGACGTTCCGGGCCTGCTCGGTGAGCGTCACCTGCTTGCTGCGTGCGTCCGGACCGGCCGCGGTCTCGACCCAGCCGGCCGCCCGCATCGCCGCCACCTTCTGACTGAGCGCGGAGTGCGTACGGCCGAACGACTCGGCCAGCGCCTTGATCGTCATCGGCCCGCACGCGTGCAGTCGCAGCAGCTCCGGCGCAAAGCTCGGCCTGAGCCCCTCGATCCGCCGCTCCGAGTAGAGACGCGCGATATCGGCGTCCATGCGCTCCTGAAGCACCCGCAGCGGCCGCCAGAGACTCTCCCGGCTGGGATCGTCCTTCTTTCCCTTGTTCTCCTCACCCATCCCCACAATGTAACAGCACTTACATAAGTGCTGTTACATCTTCGAGGCTGTTGCCGCAACCGCCACTGCTGTCGCTGTCGCTGTCGCTGTTGCCGTCACGGTCGCCGTCACGCCTTGATCCGCGCGAGCCGGAGAACGGCCGCCAGGCCGCGGGACGAGCCGGGCGCGGCGCCCGTGGGCAGGACGTAGGAACGCAGTCCGGCGCCGACCGCCCCGCCGTCCTTCGCCGGGTGGTCGCCCACCATCAGCGTCGCGGCCGGCTCGACACCGAGGTCGTCACAGGCGCGGTGGAACAGCACCGGATCCGGCTTTTCGGTGCCGTGTTCGTAGGAGTGCACCCAGGAGCCGAAGAACCGGTCCAGTCCGTGATGGGCGAAGGTGCGACGCAGGTCCCACCCGACATCGCTGACGATGCCCAGCGCAGTGCCGCGCGGATTCTGTCCGCGTACGAGCGGATCTGGAAAAGCGTCCCGGAGAAGTCGAACAGGACGGCCCGGACCGGGACTTCGGGCTCAGGGCCCGGCGTCGAAGGTGAGGGCGTGGTGACGTCGACACGGAGCGGGCCCTCAGGGCCGCAGACGGGGAGACGATGCATCCGGCCTTTCTACCGCAGGCCGCCACCCTCCTCGTTCAGGCATCCTGTTCAGGCAACCGGCGGCAGGCGCCCTGCGTCAGGCATCAACCATGATCTCGAAATGGGCCGGGGGTGCGCCCGCCGCCGTGACGGTGAACGTTGCCGTGCCGGCCGCGTCGCCTGCCGTGAGCGGAGGGCTCTCCGCGTAACCCTGCGGGTCGGTGAGGACGGTGACGGCCTGCCGTCGGCCCTCGAACAGCGCCTGCTGGCTCATCGAGTCCCAGGCGAAGGTCACCGGGAGCTCCGCCACCGGTTTGCGGTCCTGGTCGTCCAGCACCCGGGCCTTCAGCCGGTGGGAGAAGGTCTTGTGGTGTTCGGCGTGCTGTCCCGTTCCGCCGGCGGGCTGGATGGTGTAGTGCGTCCGGCCGTGGCCCGCTTCCGTGCTCATACCGTCTCCTGCTCCTGGTCCTGCTGGTGCTCCTCGACTGGCTGCTGCCTGGCTGATCGACCGGCCGACTGACCGGCTCCTGGTGTCTGCGCGTCGTAGGGCGCTACCAGTAGTGGCGCCGTCCGCCGACCGCGTGCCCCACCGCGCCGAGCAGCCACAGAACCGCGCCGATGACGAGGAGGATGATGCCGATCGTCCACAGGATGGCAATGCCGGTGAGAAAACCGATGATGAGCAAGATGATGCCGAGAACGACCACGACGTGCTCCGATCTCGTTCCAGTGTTCCCTTTCACTGTGTGCCCCGGTCGGAGCAACGGCAACTCCTGTCGGAAGGGACCCGGAGAGCAAGAGAAGGCCAGGTCACGAGCCTGGTCGGGGCGGTTCGGGCGGGGGCCTCTGCCGGGTCGCCGGGGGCTCCGTGCGGACCCGTGGTACGCGGGCGGCCTCGGGCGAGGCGGCGTCCAGCAGCCGGGCGGCCGCCACCCTGGCCCGGTTCCCCGGCATCGCCATCAGGACAGTCGATGCCCGCACAACGGACCGCACCCTCAGGTGCCTGCCGGGTGCCTTCGGGGGAATACCGGCCGGTCGCGTTCGGCGCCCGCCCGGCGGTGATACCGGTCATTGCAGGGCCCTTGGCAGGAGGGCCCAGGGAGGCCCGCGGGCGGGAGGAGGTGGCGGCGCAAGGTGCCGAACCGAGCCCGCCGGGACCGTCCCACCCGCCGACCGCGGGACACCGATTCCGCGGTGCCGTGGGCCGTCCCGCGTCGGAGGCGGTGGCCTGCCGGGCGACCACCCGGCGGGCCACCGCGCCCACGGCCGCGCGAGGCCGTCGCCGTGCCCCGGCCCCTGCGGCTGGCCGCCGCGTACGGGTGGCGGCTGCTGGTCGTCGGCGCCGCCGTGTACGTCGTGTTCATCGCGCTCGGACGGTTCCACCTGGTCACCCTGGCGGTGTTCCTGGCCCTGGTGCTCACCGCCCTCCTGGAACCGCTGACGAAGCTGCTGGACCGGTGGCTGCCGCGCTCCGCGGCGGTCACCACCGGTCTACTGGTCGGGGCCGTGCTCCTGTTGGGCGTACTGAGCCTGATCGGGGCCAACGTGGCCAGCGAGTGGCCCGGCCTGCGCGAAGTGTTCACGGGCGGCATCGCGAGGATCGAGCGATGGCTCGAAGGCCCGCCGTTCCACCTTCAGCACGGTTCCCTCGCCCACCTCCAGAGCTGGATCTCCCACTTCGTCTCCAGCAACCGCGCCAACCTGATCAACACCGCGGTGAGCGGGGTCGGCCGGCTCGCGGAGGTCCTGACGGTGGCGGTGCTGGCCGTGTTCTGCTCGATCTTCTTCCTGCACTCCGGCGGCGGGATGTGGCTCTGGTTCGGCAACCAGCTCCCCGAACGGGGACGCCGCTGGACGGGCACCGCCGGACGCGCGGCCTGGGCGACGTTCACCGGCTACACCCGGGGCATCGTGGTGATCGCCGCGACCAACGCCGTCCTGGTCGGCCTGGCCCTCTTCGGGTTGGGCGTCCCGCTGGTGCTGCCCCTCGCGGTACTGGAGTTCTTCGCCGCCTTCGTCCCGCTCATCGGCTCGCCGGTGGCCCTGGCGGTGGCCGCGGTGGTGGCCCTGGCCGCCAAGGGCCCCTTGGTGGCGCTGCTCGTCATCCTGCTCATCGTGGTCATCGGCCAGCTCGAAGGACATGTCCTGCATCCCGTGGTGATGAGCCGTGCGGTGCGGTTGCACCCGATGGTGGTGGCGCTGGCGGTGGTCTGCGGCGGCGTCACGGCCGGGGTGCTCGGCGCGGTGGTCGCGGTGCCGCTGGTGTCGGTGGTGTGGTCGGTGTACGGGGCGCTGCACAGATAGCGGCCGCGCCCTGGAACGGGACCGCGACGGCGCCTCGGCTGCTTTTCGCCCGCTTCGCCGAGGTGCCGCTGTTCTGGCGCCCGGACCTGTCCGTCCGGGCGGAGTCCGTCGCCGACATCCCGGACTACGACCAGGACAACCCGCAGGCCCGTGCCCGCGAGGGCGAATGGTTCCGCCCGGCGAGCACAAGGCGTTCGAGACGTATATGTCCCGTCGGTGAGGGGCGGCAAGGCCGTCCCGTGGGCGTGGGACCAGGCCCCGAGGCCCTCCGTCAGACTCCCGTTCGTTCGTCCGGTTCCGGTTCCGATTCCGGTTTCCGTTGTGGTGCTGGCGCGGTGGAGATCGGTGTCGTTCGGCGTGCCAGCAGCCAACGACCCGTCACGCCGGCGACCAGCAGACCGCCGACCATGGTGACCAGGGACAGGCCGGGGCCGGAGATCCAGTGCACATGAGTGGCGCGGGCGGCGAGTTCGACGGCGAGTGCCAGGGCGACGCCGGGCAGGGCGAGCAGCGCCGGCCGGGTGCGGCCGAGGTCGTCCTCGGCCAGGGAGCCGAGCACGCCGACGCCGAGGGCCAGGGCCCAGACACCCAGTGCCTGGGCATCGGCTCGGCCGACCGCCCAGGGAACGAAGTCCCCCCAGAAGCGGGGGGCGGCGAGCAGCCCGGCCCCGATGCCGAACCACGCCGAGCCCAGTACGGCCAGGAACGGCTTCGACCAGCCCGGCAGCGGTACCGCCCGCCGCCCCGGCCGCCGAGCCGGCTTGAGGTACTGCCGGACCAGACACAGCAGCGCACAGAGTGCGAGCAGTCCCAGCACGGCGACCCAGCCCAGGCTGAACAGGACGAGGAAGAGCGATCCGCCGCGGACCGCGTGGAGTTCTCCACCGTTGCGGATGCTGACGGCGAAGAGCCCGACGAGGACGATGACGAGTGGCAGGACGAGCGTCCGGACCTCCTCCCAGGCACGCGCCCGGCCGACGGCGAACAGCCCGGGCGTCACGCCGAGCATGGCCGCGCCGATCAGCCCCGGACTGAGGGGCTCGGGTGACTGCCAGGCGCCGAAGGTGTGTCCGGTGAGGTTGACGAGGGCGAGCACGCCGCCGGTGAGGAGGCTGACCACTGCCACGGTGGACGCCAACATCGTTGTACCGACGGCGAGTTCGCGTCCAACTGGTGGCGGCGTCGGCGTCGGCGTGGACGTCGGTGCCGGCGCCGGTATCGGAGCTGTGGTCGTGGCTTCGGTAGCCGGGGTCTCCGCTGACCTGGTCATCTGCGCTCCGCCTTCGGGCCGTTGGTGCCGTTGGTGCCGCGATACCGCTGTTGCCGTGACCGATCGATCGTTCGCCGGGCGACCGGCCGGCTCAGTTCACCGGCGTCCGGTCCCGCTCCGGGTTATGCGGGTCCCGTTCCGGATCCCGCTCCGGTTCGGGACGAGGGGTGGCCGCAGTCAGCCGCTCCCGCTTGCGCAGTTCGCGTCCGAACATCATCCGCAGGCTGACGATCGCGGTCGCCGTGAAGGCCAACATCCCGCAGCCGATGGCGACGCTCGCGGTCAGCGCCGTCCGAGGGTCGAGCCCCGTGAAGTGCTCGAACAGCAGCGCCGCGGCGGCGGAGAACGGGGGAGCCAGGCACAGCGCGGCCAGATGCAGTCGCCACTCCTCACGCGCCCAGCTCCTGCCGGCCCGGCCCGCCCGTCGTTGGCATACGAACATGGTGACGTAGGCGGCGGCGAACGGGACCAGGTAGGCGACCAGCAGGCGGAAGCCCGTGGCGCCCCATCCCAGAGAGGACTTGGCGATCCATACGAGTCCCGTCACGCCGGCCACCTGCGCCACGGCGAGCACCGGCATCGGCACCCACGTGCCCCGCACCCCCGGCGCCGTGTCCCGCTTGTCCATCGTGCGGGAGGCGAGCAGCGCTCCGAACGTGACGACCGCACCGAGGTGCATGATCGCGACCCGGTTGACGTCCTCCATGGAGAGGCCGGGCAGGATCACCGGCAGCGCGCCCCATGCCAGGCGCAGCAGCGGCGCGCTCATCAGGTAGGCGTAGCACAGCAACATCCACCGTTGATGCAGGTCGGGGAAGGCGCCGACGGCGGCGAGGATGCCGAACGTGACGCTCAGCACGGTGCCGACGAGGAGGGTGGCGAGCACGATCCAGAACGCCGGCCCGCTGAACGCGTCGCGCGGCGCGGTCCGCGCCAGGTAGAGCGCGGCGCCCGCCATCGAGGCGTACACCGTCAGCGCGTACACCACGCCGAGTACGCGGTGCAGCCGGATGCGCCGGCGGATCGCCGAGAGCAACTGCGCAGGCCCGAGCAGCATCAGCACGCCGCCCAGCACCGAATGGAAGATCATCGCGGCCAGGCTGCGGCCGTACGGTCCGATGCGGGTGGCGAGGGCGTCGGCGACATAGCGCGGCGACACCGCCCGGCCCAGCAGCCATTCGCCGAGGGCGGGCGCGCCCCGGTGCGCGTACGGCCACAGTTCGGTCATCGCGATCGGCGCGTACCCCACGCAGACGACGACCACGGCGATGGTGGCCGTGCGGCGCCAGGTGGCCCCCCTTGGACGGTTCATACCGACTCCCCTGGATCGCGGTGCTGCCCCGGCTGTCCGGCCCGGCGTCCGGCGTGCCCGGTGATAGTCCTAAGTGGATGGTCCTAACTGGACTGTCGAGAAGGTAGGGGTGGTCCGGGCCGTGGGTCAATGGTCCGTACGCCGTCTCCGGAACATATCGAGGCCGGGCAAGGGGAGTTGGCCGGAATCTGCCGAAGTTCGCATGGGGAAAGGCCCGATGGCGGCACGGGCGGATGGGGGTTGGGCGGTTCCCTGGTTCCGTGGTCGACGGGATGGGCGGATGGATGGACGGACGGACGGATGGATGTGGGTGTGGGAGTCGGGTGGCTTGCTCCCGCCTACTCCCCGCGCTGCTCCACCCACTGCCAGAAATCGATCATCATCTGCTCGTAACGGATGCCGAACTCCAGCGCCTCGCGCTGTCCCCGCGTCAGCAACTCGCCCACGCCCTCGGCGAGTTCCTCGTACTCGGCGAGCGTACGGCGGTGTTCGTCCAGCTGCACGGGGGAGTGGACCTCCGGTCGCCCGCCGAACCACAGCTTGAGGATGTTGCGCTCCCGCGCCTCGACCGGGAGGAACGTCGAGTCGGCGAGCCACTCCTCCAACGCCGCCCTGCCCGCGGCGGTGAGTTTCAGCAGCCGCCGGTTGCGACCGCCTGCCTGGCGGGATTCCGACAACAGGCCCGCCGCGACGAGCCGGTCGCACTGCGCGTAGACCTGCGCATGCGGCATCGACCAGAACGGCGCCACCGTGCGACCGGCCTCCACCTTGACGTCGTACGGACTGGCCTCGCCCAACTGGTCGATGAAGCCGAGCACGAGGAACGACGACGTGGTCAGGCGGGGGTCGGTCCCACGGGAATCAGCCATGCCGTGACCGTATCGCGACGAGGGGTCGGTGGAAGACGGCCCCGGGGGCCACGAACACCGGAACGACCCCGGGGCGGCCCAAGAGCGCGGCCGCGTTGCGCGGCCTCAGCCGGACACCCGCCGGCGCCCCCGCGGCGTCCGGCCCGTGTACCAGACCGCCGCGACCACCACCGCGCAGCCCACGGCCTGGGTCAGGGTCGGGCGTTCACCGATCGCCACACCCAACCCGAAGGCCATCACCGGCTGGAGCAGCAGCAGCGCGGCCCCGACGTTCGGTGCCAGTCGCGGTAGCGCCGCGGTGATCAGGAGCCAGGCGAGCACCTGCCCGACGAAGGCGAGGGCGATCAGCCAACCCCAGGCCGGCCAGCCCGGATTCAGATCGATTCCGGTCCACAGACCGCCCATCACCGCGGCCGCCGCCGCGGCCGCCGCGGTCGAGACGCACACCGGAGTGATGGTGTGCTCCCGTCCGCCGCCCAGTCGCATCAGGAACAGATATCCCGCATACGCCACCCCCGACGCGGTTCCGAACGTCACCCCGGCGACCGGATCGCTGCCGGACTGCGCGTGCCCGAGCGCTCCGCTCGCCAGCGCCACCCCCGCAAGCATCAGTGGTGCCATCAACAGGAACCGTCCCGTCAGCCGCGTCCCGGAGATCAGTCGGGCGAGTAACGGGAAGACCACGACCTGGACGTTGAGCAGCACCGTGGTCACCGACGCGCCGACGTTGAGGACGGCGGCCGCCCAGAACACCATGTCCACGCCGAGCAGCACCCCGGCCCCGATGTCCATCAGTCCGTAGCGCAACGGCCGCGCACCGACCCGCCGCAACTCCCGCCAGGCAAGCGGGACCAGCACGAACAGCGCCAACGCGCAGCGCAGAAAGGCCCCCGTCCCGGCGTCCGTCCCGGAGAGCTTCATGAAGATGGCCGAGGCGGAGATGCACGCCGATCCCGCGAGGGCCAGTACGGCCGGACGCCCCGCCTGGGCGGAGAGCGGGCCGGGACGCCGGCGCGGACCCGGCTCCGTATCCACCGCCCCCGCGCCCAGGCCCGTCGCGTGCTCTCCCGGCGTGATCGACTTGCTTCCGCGCGTCACAAAACCCATGCAACTCACTGTGCCTGGCCGGACCATAAACAAAAAGCAATGATTCAAGCCTGGTAATCGGTAGCATTCCTAAGGTGTTCAGCATCGACCGGCTCCGCGCGCTGGCCGCCGTCGCTGCCCACGGATCGATCGCCCGGGCCGCCCGCACCCTGCACATGACGCCCTCCGCGGTCTCCCAGCAACTGGCCAAGCTGGAACGCGAAGCCGGCCATGCCCTCCTCCAACCGCACGGCCGCAGCGTCCGCCTGACCCACGCCGGCCGCGTCCTGGCCGCGCATGCCGACCTCCTGATCTCCCAACTCGTCGCAGCCCAGGCGGATTTGGCGGACCTCGGGAACGAGGTGCTGGGCCCCCTCCGGATCGGCGGCGTCGGCAGTGCGGTACGCACCCTGCTGCCCGACGCGCTCGCCGCCCTCACCGCCGAGCACCCCCGGCTCACCCCCACCGTCGTCGACGGTGAGGCGATCCACCTGCTGCCCCGTCTCGTCCACGGCGAACTGGACCTCCTCCTCGTCGAGAGCTGGACCACCCGCCCCCTCGCCGTCCCCGAGGGCATCACCCTTCGCACCGTCATCAGCGAAGAGGTCTACGTCGCCCTCGCCGAGAACCATCCGCTCGCCGACCACACCGCCGTCGACCTCACCTCCCCAACCGACCTCGCCGCCCTCACCGGCACCGCCTGGGCCTGCTGCCCACCCGGCACCGAGGCGTACGAGGCCCTTGTCCAGACGCTCCGCACCCGAGGCATCGAGCCCGACATCCGCTATCTCCTCACCGACCACCTCACCCAACTCGCCCTGGTCGCCCGGAATTTGGCGGCCTGTCTCACGCCCGACATGTCCCGGTGCCCCACCCCGCCCGGCGTGCGTTTCCTCCCCACCCGCCCGGCTCTCCGCCGCGACATCCGCGCCGCCTGGCCCACCCGAGCACAGAGCCCACCGGTCCGCGCCTGCCTGGACGCGGTCGCAGTCGCCGACGGCGACGGGTGACCGGCCCCCACCGGCCTCGGCCCTACGGCCGACCAGCCACCCGACGCCATTCAGCCGTCGCCCGTCACCCGTCGCCGCTCACCGGTTACGCCTCCCGGGCCACCCTCTCCTCCCACGGGATCCGGTGGAAGTGCAGCGCCCGGAACATCTCCTCGGGCGCCGGGAGCGCCCCCGTGGGTGCCTCGCTCTTGCCCGCCTTGACCTTGTTGACGGCCGCGGCGTTCAGGCCGATCGCCTCCACGCGCGGGCGCCGCAGTGCTTCGTAGGCGGCGAACGCCTCGCCGTGCGTGGGGAGATCGCGCAGACAGCGGGCCAGTTCGACCGCGCTCTCCATGGCCAGTGAGGCGCCCTGCCCGGAGCTGGAGGAGGGCGCGTGCACGGCGTCGCCCACCAGCACCATCCGTCCGCGGTGCCAGCGCGGTACGGACGGCATCCGCTCCATCTGGCCGACCGCCATCAGCGAGTCCGGGTCGGTGTGCCGGAGCATCCACTCGCCCGGGACATGGCCGGCGTACAGGTCGCGCAGCTTGTCCAGCCACTCGGCGCCGGACACCCGCGCCAGTTCCCGCCGGCTCGGCGGGACGTCCGCGGGCAGTCCGCCGAACCAGATCAGCCGCCCGTCCGGACCTCGCCAGTAGCCCATGAAGGCCCGGCCGAACGTGAAGTACATCGTGCCTGGTTCGCACTCGATCTCGATCTCGCTGTCCGGAGCCGCGTAGCCGCCGAAGCTCAGCACTCCGCCGTACTCGGGCGCGGGCGCCTGGGGATCGATCACCGTGCGGACGGTGGAGCGGATGCCGTCGGCGCCGATCAGCAGGTCGGCGGTGGCGGAGGTGCCGTCCGCGAAGTGGGCGGTGACGCCGTCGGCCGTCTCCTCGGCGCCGACCAGTCGCTTTCCGTACGTGAACGGGATGCCCTCGGCCAGTGCGTGATCGGTCAGGGCCCGGAACAGGCGGTCGCGCGGCATGGTCATCGTGGCCGGGAGTTCGGGGAAGCCGTCGAAGCGGGTGAGGTGGTTCCCCGCGCCGTCCGCCATCACCGAACCGGGGACCGGCTGTCCCACCGCCCGCACCGCCGCGTCGGCGCCGACCGTCGCCAGTGCCGCCAGTCCGTTCGGCGCCAGGCCCAGCCAGGCGCCGATCCCGTCCGAGGCGGTCGGGTACGCCTCGTAGACCGTCGCCGCGATGCCTGCCTTGCGCAGCGCGAGCGCCGCGACCGGTCCGGCCACCCCGCCGCCGACGACGAGCGCCGTCCGCACCCCGGCGTCGTGCCCGCCGGGCCCGCCACGTCCATCGAGCCCACCACGCCCATCGAGCGCGCCGGAACCCCCGTTGTCGTCCATATCCCCTCCAGGGAGAACGCGTGAGTTGCTGTGGCGCTCATAGTTGCAAAGAAACTAGTCTCACTGCAACTAGTTCCGCTGGTGACTACCATGACCTGCATGAACGCCTCTGTGAAGAGCTCGCCGCTCGGCCTGACCGTTCTGGTGCTGCTGCACCACCGGCCGCTGCACCCGTACGGCATCCAGCAGTTGCTCAAGCAGTGGGGAAAGGAGCAGGTGGTCAACGTCGGCCAAAGGGCCGGGCTCTACCGCACCATCGAGCGGCTCCAGGCCGGCGGGCTGATCACCGTCCGGCACACCGAGCGCGATCAGCAGTACCCCGAGCGGACCGTCTACGAGGTCACCGACGAGGGGCGGGCGGTCACACGGGAGTGGCTGGAGCAGATGCTGTCGGTGCCCAAGGCGGAGTTCCCGGTCTTCCCGGTGGCACTGTCGAACATGCTGATGCTCGGCCCGGACGAGGTGGCGCCGATCCTGGAGCGGCGGCTGGAACGGATCGCGGCGCAGCGCACCGGGCTGGAGCGCCAGAACGCCGAAGTCCCGCCCGGACTCCCGCGCATCACGCTGATCGAGAACGAGTACCTGCTCGCCGTCCTCGGCGCCGAGGAGCGCTGGCTCCGCGGGGTGATCGGCGACCTGCGGGACGGCAGTCTGACCTGGTCGCCGGAGATGCTGGCGGCGTTCGCGGACGCGCCCCCGCCCTCCTCCGAATAAACGGGGCTCCGAAGAGACGGACCGCCGAACAACGGGGCGACACCACCCCGCGCCGTGGGCGAAGCGGCGGCGCGTGGGTGGTGGGCAGCGCGTCCGGTGCCGTCGTGCGCCCCTGGCCGCGCCGTTGGAGTCGTCGCCGGCATCGGGCAGGGTGCAGAGGTCCGTGATCGGCTCCGAAAGGATGCAGCATGACCTTGCGCAAGCCCACCGTAGGCGCGTCCCTGCTGACGGCGGCCGGACTGCTCGTCGGAGCCGCGCCCACCGTGACCGCCGCGCCGGCGAAGTACACGCATGCCGCCGCGGCGCTGCAGTTCCGAAAGGCCGGTGTCGCCTGGACCTCGTCCGGCCGGTGCAGCGACCGCAACAACCGCACCTGCACGTCCTTCGACCGGATCAACAGGTCCACCGTCGCGGGCGTGATCGCGTTCAAGCGGGCGAGCCGGTGCGCGGTGACCGTCACCGCCGGCACGGAGAAGGGGCACCGGTCCAGCAGGTACAGCCACTGGAACGGCTACAAGGTCGATGTCCGTGTGACCCCGTGCGTGGACGGGTACATCGCCGGCCACTTCCGTTATGCGGGCCGGCGGCCGGGCGATCAGGCGAAGACGTACAAGTCGCCTGCGGGCAACGTCTACGCACGCGAAGTCAGCCGGCGCGGCACCCACTGGGACATCGTCTACTTCAACGGCAACCGTTGACCGGCGGCGGGCCCGGCGACCGGCCTCGCCGGCCGCCACCGACCTGCCAGGCCCATCGGCCTTCACCCCGCGCCGATCAGAACGCCGCGGCCACCAGGCGCATGTAGCGGGGCCAGTCCCAGAGCGGGCCGGGGTCGATGTGGTCGGCGCCGGGGACCTCGCTGTGGCCGATGATGTGGCGGCGGTCGACCGGGATGCCGTAGCGGTGGCAGATCGCGGCGGTCAGGGCCGCCGACCGCTCGTAGAGCGCGGCGGTGAACCACCGCGGTTCGTCGACCCGCCCCTCGTGCTCCACGCCGATGCTGCCCCAGTTGTAGCTGACGTTCCCGGCGTGCCAGGCAACGTCGTGCTCCCGTACGGACTGGGCGAGGTGGCCGTCCTCGGAGCGCACGGTGTAGTGGGCGGAGGCACGGTAGCCGGGGCGGCCGAAGAGCATCAGGGTGTCGGGGAACGTCTCCTGGGTGACGTGCACGATCACCATCCGGACCGGATGACTGGCCGGCCGGTCGGCGGGGGTGTAGTTGGTGATGTCGGCGGGGACCCACTGTGCCTGTGGATAGCCCGACGCCGTGCGACCGGCGCCGGGGTTGGGAGCGGTGCCGGAGCCGGCACAGGCGCTGGTGGCGGCGAGCGCGGCCATGCCTGTCACCAGATGCCGTCGGCTGAGCGCGGGCTTTGCACCGTTCACCGTTGCCCCCGCGGCCCGGGGGAGAAGCGCGGACGCACCGTGGAACGCTCCTTCCGGCCTCAACGCCTGATCCTGACCCCGGCTCTGACACATGGGGAACGGGTGACTGCCGCCCCGAAAACTACCCGCGACCTGTCCGGGGTGCGGGCTCCGACACGGAGCATGGCGGCCACGGCGGCAAGCGGATCTTCGGGGCGGGCCGGGCATCGGGCATCCGCCCCGTATGACCCCTCCAGCGGTCGTACGGGGCCGTCGTGGTCGGTGTCAGAGGGGGAGGACGACGCGCATGTCGAGGCCGCCGCCTTCGCGGGGTTCGGCGGTGATGGTGCCGTCGTGGGCGCGGACCACCGAGCGGACGATGGACAGCCCCAGGCCCACCCCCTTGTCGCTGCCGGTCCGCTCCGTGCGCAACCGACGGAACGGCTCGAAGAGGTTCTCCACCTCATACGCCGGCACCACCGGCCCCGTATTGGAGACCACCAGCACCGCACTCCCCGGCTGCGGCTCGGTGGACACCTCCACCCAACCCCCCTCCGGGATGTTGTAGCGCACCGCGTTCTGCACCAGATTCAACGCGATCCGCTCCAACAACACCCCGTTGCCCTGCACGGACACCTGCTGCCGCACCCCCCGCAGCTGCACCCCCTTGCCCTGCGCCTCCTCCCGCGTCTGATCCACCGCCTGCGAAGCCACCTCCGACAGATCCACCGGACGCCGATCCACGATCTTGTTCTCACTACGCGCCAGCAACAGCAGCCCCTCCACCAACTGCTCACTGCGCTCATTGGTCGCCAACAACGTCCGCCCCAGCTGCTGCACCTCCGGCGACGCCTGCGGATCGGACAACTGCACCTCCAACAACGTCCGATTGATCGCCAACGGCGTCCGCAACTCATGCGAGGCATTCGAGACGAACCGCCGCTGCGACTCAAACGCCCGGTCCAACCGGTCCAACATCTCGTCGAAGGTGTCCGCCAACTCCTTCAGCTCGTCATCCGGACCCCCCAACTCGATCCGCCGATGCAGATCCGACCCCGCCACCCGCTGCGCGGTCCGCGTGATCCGCCCCAACGGCGACAACACCCGCCCCGCCATCGCATAACCGAACGCGAACGCCACGATCGTCAAACCCAACAACGCCAGCAACGAACGGTTGAGGAACTGGCTCAGCGCCAGCGAGCGCTGGTCCTGGACGCAGCTGCTGATCGCCGCGTTGATCTCGCCGACCGTGCCGGAGGTCGGCAGGACGGGGCAGTTGACGTTGCTGACCCGGAGGTTGGTGCCGAAGACCCGGAAGTCCGGGGTGCCCTCCTTGAGGGTCTCGGCCGCCAGGAAGTAGATGATCGCCAGCAGGACGACACCGGCCATCAGGAACATGCCGCCGTAGAGCAGCGTGAGCCGTATCCGGATGGTGGGCCGCAGCCACGGCACGGGGCGGCGCGGATCGGGCAGCGGGACGCGGGGGGCCTGCGCGACGACGGGACGGGGCGGCACGGCGGTGTGCGGGGAGTTCGCCACGGTGGTCAGCTCCGATGCCCCTGCCGCGCGGGTACGGGGGGCGGGTGACGGGATGGCGGGTGGGCGCACGGTGGTCCTCTGGTTCTTCCTCAGGTGTCCTGAGGCACACGAAAGTTGCCAAGACGCACCCATAGTGCTCAAAGAGCCCGTAAATCGGCAGTAAGCAAGGGGAGCGTGGTGGCTGTGAGGCGACGACTTCAGCTCGTTGCGGCCCCGATGGGTACGGGGCCCGGCCATCGTTTTCGATAAATGTCAGGCCAATGCGTTACTGTGCGTGCTGTACTTGCCATAAGCGGACATACGGATACACAGGGGTGGGCATGCAGAAGGGGGTCGCACGGCGCACCGGTGCCTCGCTCGTGGCCGTGGCCGCACTGGCGGGCGTGGCGAGCTGCCAGCAGACTTCCGGGAAGGCCGACGGGCCGGGCCGCAGCGCCGAGCGCACTCCGGTGCAGGCGCTCGACGCCGCGTACCGGAAGACCGCCGCGGCGAAGTCGGCCAAGGTCACGATGAGCATGTCGATGCCGGCGGGCCTGCCGGACGGCGGCGAGACGAAACTGTCCGGCGTCATGGGGTGGGACCCGATGGTCATGGACGTGACCATGAGCGAGAGCCCGCTCGGCGGCAGGTCGGACGGTGCCGAGAAGTCGCACATGGTGTGGCTCGACGACACCGTCTACGTCGATCTGGGCAAGCCCTCCGAGGCGTTCGGCGGCAAGCGCTGGGGCAAGTTCGATCTGCGGGCCGCCGCCGCTCAGTCCGGCGACAACGCACTGATGCGGCAGGTCACCGCGGGCCTGGACGACATGAACCAGGACCCGGCGCAGCAGCTCGCGCTGCTGCTCGGCTCGCCGGACGTCAAGCACCTGGGCACGGGCGAGGTCAACGGCGAACGCGCCGAGCACTACCGCGGCTCGCTGGCCGTCGAGGACGGCCTCGCCTCGCTCAAGTCCGTCAAGCACCTCACCGACGAGCAACGGGAGAAGCTCGTCGCGAACGTCAAGAAGTCCGGCATCAAGAGCTACGACTACGACGTCTGGGTCAACGGCCACGACTACCCCGTGAAGATGGCCGTGGACGTCAAGACCCCTCAGGGCACCGTCAAGTCCACGGCGGACTACTCCGACTACGGCACCAAGGCGGCGGTGCAGGCCCCGCCCGCCGCCGACACCGCCGATGTGCTGGCGGCCCTGCGGGACCTGCTGGCGCAGGGCGGCTGACCTGCGGCGGAACCGGTTACGTCCCGGCTGCGGAGAAGCCGGTGCGGCGTCACCTCCGGTTCACCAACGGCTGGTGGGCTGGGGCGCGTTGGACGAAAAGTCCGCGTTCCCCGGATCCGCAAGGAGACGTTCCATGCACAGACCCTCCCGCCGTCGCGTCGTGGCCGCCACCGCCCTGGTTGCCGCCACGGCGGCCGCCGCGGCCGTGACCACCACGGCCGGGGCCTCCGACACCAGGCAGCAGGCCCAGCACGCCATCAAGGGCGGCAAGGCCAAGAACGTCATCCTGCTGATCGGTGACGGTATGGGGGACTCCGAGATCACGCTCGCCCGCGACTACGTGGTCGGCGCCAACGGCCGCCTGAACATGGACGCCTTCCCGCTCACCGGCTCCTACACGACCTACGCGGTCCACGCCGACGGCACACCGGACTACGTGACCGACTCCGCCGCCAGCGGATCGGGCTGGGCGACCGGGAGGAAGACGGTGAACGGCCGGATATCCAAGACCCCGGACACCGACAAGGCCGTCCCCACCATCCTCGAACTGGCCCAGAAGAACGGCTACGCCACCGGCAGCGTCACCACCGCCGAACTCACCGACGCCACCCCCGCGGTGCTCGCCTCGCACGCCACCGACCGCTCCTGCCAGGGCCCCGGCGACATGGCCAAGTGCCCGAGCGACACCATCGCCAAGGGCGGTCCCGGTTCGATCGCCGAGCAGTCCGTCAACCACAAGGTGGACGTCCTCTTCGGCGGTGGCAGGCAGCGCTTCGACCAGAAGATCACCGAGGGGCCGTACCGCGGGCTGACCGTCACCGAGCAGGCCCGGAAGCTGGGCTACCAGGTCGTCACCGACGGCGCCGGTATGAAGGGCGTCAAGGCGGGCAAGCCGGTGCTCGGCCTGTTCGCGCCGGGCAACGTGCCGACCGAGTGGACCGGCAGGCCGGCGGCGGTCGGCGGCACCGACCCGCAGCGGTGTGTGACCGCCAACTCCGCCCGCCCGTCGGCCACTCCGAGCCTGGCCGACTCGGCCGCCAAGGCGATCCAGCTGCTGGAGGCCAAGCAGCAGCACGCCAAGAAGGGCTTCTTCCTCCAGATCGAGGGCGCGTCGATCGACAAGCAGGACCACGCGGCCGACCCCTGCGGCCAGATCGGCGAGACGGCCGCCTTCGACCGTGCGGTGAAGGTGGCCCGCGACTACGCCGCCAAGCACCCGGACACGCTCGTGGTGACCACCGCCGACCACGGCCACACCAGCCAGATCGTGCCCCTGGAGGCCACCCCGCCCGGCCTGTCCTCGACGCTGGTCACCAACGAGGGCCAGCGGCTGAAGGTCAACTACTCGACCAACACCCCGGGCAAGTCGCAGGAGCACACCGGCACCCAGGTGCGGATCGCCGCCCAGGGCCCGCAGGCGTACCGGGTCCTCGGCGTGACCAACCAGACCGACCTGTTCACCACCATCCGCTCGGCACTGGGCCTGCGGTGAGCGTTGCGGTGATGTCGCGCTGACGCGACGGTGGGCTGGCGGTGACGGAGCGTCAGTCCGCGTCGGCTCGCGTGGGCTCGCATGGGGTCGCATGGGGTCGCATGGTGAGGGGAGGCCGTCGCCCGGCCTCCCCTCACCCGTGGCCGCGGACGTACGTTTGGGCGGCCCTTCGCCGGACGAGAATTCCCCTCGCGGAGTCACGCCCACCCTCCGCGCCACGCCCCACACACGTCGCCCGCACCGCCCGTTCGTCACCGCCGCGGAGGTCCCCAGTGCGCCGTCCCACCGTGCCAGTCCTGTCAGCGCTGTTGACCGTCGTGGCGGCGAGCGCGCCGGCCGCGGCCGTGCCGGAGCGGGCGCCGGCCGCCGCCGACCGCCCGGTGATCTTCGTACACGGCCGCAACGCCGGCCCCGGTGTCTGGGACAGCATGATCAGCCGGTTCACCGCGGCCGGAAGGCCCGCGGGCCGGCTCTTCGCCTGGGACTACGACACCGCACAGTCCGCCAACGAGACCCTCGCCCCGCAGTTCCAGGCATACGTCGACGAGGTGCTGCGCCGGACCGGCGCATCGCAGGTGGACATCGTCGCTCACAGCCTCGGCAGCCTCACCACCCGCTGGTACGTCAAGTTCGGCTCCGGCGCGACCAAGGTCCACCACTGGGTGTCCCTGGCCGGCCCCAACCACGGCACGCAACTTGCCTGGCTCTGCGCCCCGTACGACCAGGGATGCCGGGACATGACAACGGGCTCCTATGTCGTGACCAGGCTCAACGAGGGGACGGAGACGCCCGGCCCGGTCCACTACACCACCGTCCACTCGCGCTGCGACGAGCAGATCGCGCCCGTGACCAGTACGGCACTGGCCGGGGCCGACAACATCGAGGCGCCGTGCCTGAAGCACAACGAGCTGCTGACGGACGAGACGGTGGCGACGGAGGTGCGGACGGCGCTGGACTCCGACTGATGGCGTGAGCCCTCTGGTTGCGGAATCAGCCCGCCGCCCGACCCGGTGGCATCCGCTCCAGCGCCTCCCAACTGACGTCCCGCTCCCGTACGGCGGCCTCCGCGCGGCCGCCGCCGCGCACGCCGAACAGCCGCTTGGCGAAGAGCAGATAGATCACCACCGCGAGGTTGATGACCAGGGTGAGGACCTTGGTGACCGTCACCCGGGACAGCAACTCGTAGACTTCCGGGGCGAGCAGCACGGTGGTGGCGACGAACGTGAGGTACTCCGCCCACCGCCTGGCGAACCACAGCCCGATCGCCTCTACGCCCTCCAGCACTGCGTAGCCGGCGATCACCAGCCCGATCAGCCACAACGTCGAGGAGCGCACCGCGAACGCCTTGGCCACCTCGCCGAGCAGCCCGCCGTGGGAGACGCCGCCGGTCCCGCCCACACCGTTCTGCAACAGATCCATGAACCGGTAGAACGGCGCCTGGAGGCTGGCACGCTTGTCCGCGAAGACGAAGATGCCGGTCGCCAGTGCCCCGAGCACCACGAAGTGCAGCAGCCGGTCGAGCGCGATCAGGCGCAGCACATAGCGGTCGCGCAGCGGCTTGCCGCGCAGGGGGAGAGCGATCTCGTGCCGGTCCGGCGGGTACGGACGGTCGGTCGGTGTCTGCCCGGTCACCGGTACCCAGGCATCGCACCGCAGACAGCGGTGCCAGCGCAGTCCGTCCCGGTCCTCCCGGACCAGCAAGCCGTCGCCGGGCCGTACCCGTTGCGCCCCCACGCCTTCGAGGCGGTGACCGTGCAGTGCGCAGCTCAGCAGCTCGTAGCGCAACCGCCGCTTGTCGCCGCCCGTTCCGGGCACCGGTGCCGGCGCGTTGCGGTTCTCCTCCGCCATGCGTTCCTCCGTCGTGACCGGGGGCCTGCTCCTGCGGGTGCCTGCGGTGGGAACCGCATGGCGTGCCCGGGGCCAGTTTCCGCCACGGTGGCCGGCGATCCGGGGAACGGCACGGAAGCGGCGCGTACGGCCGGAACGTATCGCTTACGCTGGAACGATCGAACTGCGGATGGAGGATGACCACATGAAAGCCGAACTCGGCCGCCTGATGTCCCGCATCGCCGGCTTCGTCCTGCACGGGCGACGCCCCCGGCTCGACCACCCCGACGCCCACCGCGCCGCCCGGGCCAACCAGCACGCGGGCCTCATCGACCACTACCGGCCCTCCGCCCCCGCCACCGGCCCCACCTTCGGTGGCAATGGACTCTAGGACACGCCGCCCCGGCCGGACCACAGTCTGAAATCAAGTCAACTGGGCATGGTCTGCGGAGAGTTGAGGTGAGGGTCGGCCGGTCTCGTCAGGTGTCCGGCGTCAGATGGTATTCGACGGCGCGTCGGGTCGTCGGGGCGAAGCCGAGCGAGAGGAGAGCCGTCTCGAAGGTGTCGTCCCCGGGCGCCAGGCAGGTCTCCGCTGCCCGGATTCCCGGGGATTCGGTCGTCACCCGACGCAACGCCAACGACATGAGTGCCGCCAGTGCGTCGGCGGTCCCTTCCTCCTGTCGGTCGTGCACCAGCACCGCCCGGTCGCCGTCCACCTCCACATCGCACCAGGCATCACCCATGCTCACCCGGAACGGGGCACCCCCGGCCGCCGATGACTTGCGCCCCCGGCTGTCAGGTGCGGGCTCCGGCGCCGTCGGCAACTCCCTCCGCCACCAGCGATGGACCTCGTCCCCGGCGGTCGCTCCCAACCGTTCCAGGGCGGCAGCGGCGGTCAGGGACAGCTCGCCGGTCTCCTCGACCCAACGAAGCGTGCGGCCACCGGCGTCCCGCACCACCGACGCCGCTGCCTCCACCAAGGGCACCCGAGCCTCCGCGGACCCCTCGGCCACCCCCACGAACCGGAGATCGGGATCGTCCGCGCCCAAGTCCAGTACCGCGAGCGAGCCGACGACCGAGCCCGCCTGCCGCGCCACCGCGACCGCGCACGTCCGGTCGTCGGACCACAACTCGTGAGCTGTGCCGCGATCCCGATGGACCTGTACAGAAACCGACATAGCGAGAGTATTTCACTTGCGGGTGTGTGGGGATCCCCTGGTCCGTCAGCGGACCGTGACGGTCACGGGGCGGGAGATCGAGCGCGTCCTGGGGTGCTTGTCCTGGGGGGATCGGCCTTCGAGGAGCAGCGCGCGCAGTTGGAGGTGGCCGCGCTGCTTGGCGCGCAGGGTGGCGTTGACGGCGCCCCCGGCGTGGCGGGCGGGCTTGGAGCACGCCACGTTGTGCCAGGCAGTGGCCGCCCAACGCTGTTGTACGCAGACCCTGTTGAACGTGGAGTTGTCGTCGCTCGCCCTGGCGGTTGCGCGGACGAGTCCGCCCTGGCCGACCGAGTGCGGGCCGGCGGCGAAGGAGAGCGAGGACTTGGCCGAGGCCGGCGCGGTGGCGGCACCCCATGAGGCGACCGCCAGGGCGCCGATGAGGGCGGAGTGAAGGGTGCGGCGGGGGTGACTGGTCATCCTTTTCTCCTCCATGGCCTGTCCGACGGTGTGGGCATTCGACGCGGCGGGAAGCCGCCGCACCGTGCGCCTACCCGGCTGATCACGTCACCTTACGTCTGCTTTACGCTGCCGATGACAGTTTTTGGTCATTTCTTGGGCAAGTGGGTGTACTGAGTGAAGATGGCTCGCGTTTCGGCCGTTGTCGCGGCCGCTGCGATAGCACCGGCCGTTCTGTTCTCCTCGCCGGCGGCTGCCGCCGACCGCGGCGCCGGAGTCGGGGAAGTCGGCCGGGCAGGGTGACGCGGCCGCCGACCAGGACCGGATGGCCATCCTGAGGATCCTCGCGGACAAGAACATCGGCAAGGGGCTGTACCGCGAGGCCCAGCTGGCGCTCGACGGTGGCCCGGAGGCCGTGCGCCACTTCCTGGAGGTCGGCCTGTGGCCGCCGCCCGCCGCCGTACCTCGGCCGGCCACTGACGCACCGTCCGGGCCCTCCTCGCACCACCCGGTCGGTGAGGGCCCGCACAGTACGCGCCACGTGGCCGGCAGGGCGCCGGTGCCGGGTCAGCCCGCCAGCGCGGTCAGGCTCCGCGGCAGCGTCCCCGTGTGGAGCACGCCCAGTCGCTGCGTCGCCCGCGTGAGCGCGACATACAGATCGCTCGCCCCGAACTCCCCAGGTTCGGCCACCAGCACCGTGTCGAACTCCAGCCCCTTGGCCTGGCGCGGGTCCAGTATCACCACCGGGTTGGTGAGGTCGGGGGCCGGGCCGGCGGAGGCCGTCGGGAGGGCGGCCGCCAGGGCGGCACAGCGCTCACGCGGGGCGATCACGGCGAGCCGGCCCCCGTGGTCGCCTTCCGCTTCGCGGGCCACGGCTTGGGCGACGGCCGCCGGCAGGTCGTCGGTGCGCCGGGCCCACGGGTGGACGCCGGTCGAACGGATCGACTTCGGCGGCACGAACGACGGGTCGAGGGACCGGGGGATCTCCGCCGCGGCCTCCATGATCTCCGTCGGCGTACGGTAGTTGACGCCCAGTCGGACGTGTTCCCAGCGTTCGCCGACGTGCGGCGTCAGGATGCTCTCCCAGGCACCGCAGCCACCCGGTTCCGAGGTCTGCGCGGGGTCGCCGACCAGGGTCATGGAACGGGTCGGGCAACGGCGCATCAGCAGCCGCCACAGCATCGGCGAGAGCTCCTGCGCCTCGTCGACGATGATGTGGCCGAAGGCCCAGGTGCGGTCCGCCGCGGCGCGTTCGGCGGCGGTGCGGTGGTCGGCCTCCTCCTGACGTTCGGCGAGCCGGTCGGCGTCGATCAGGTCGTGCGCGGCCAGCACCTCGGAGTCCTCGTCGTCCCGGTCCTCGAACTCCTGGGTGCGCGAACCGTAGGAGAGGTCCAGCACGCCCTGTGCGTAGGCGATGAGTTCCTGGCGTTCGGCCTCGGCGGCGGCCCGCACGGCCGAGTCGTCCTCGCCGAGGAGTTCGGCGGCCTCGTCCAGCAGCGCGACGTCCGCCGGGGTCCAGGCACCGCCGGTGCGGCGGATCGCGGCCGCGTCGGCGTCGGGCAGATGGACCGGCTCGGCGAGGAAGTCGGCGACCAGCTGCTGCGCGGTGAGGGACGGCCACAGCTCCTCGATGGCGCCGTGCACCGCGCCGCTGGTGGCGATGGCCTTGCCCAACTGGGCGATGTCGTCCGGGCCGAGGAGGTTGGGGCCGCCGTAGGGGTCGGCGCCGATCCGCTCGGCGAGTTGTGCGGTGAGTGCGTCGATCACGTGGAAGGCGAAGTGCGGGCGCGCGAGGTTGTGCGGCAGCAGGGTGGCCCGGGCCTGCCGGCGGGCCTCCGCCGCGATCGTCGCGTCCAGATGCAGTTCGCCGTCCTCGTGGTCGATGACGAGGACCGGGTCGGGGAGGGACTGTTGGTCGGTCACGGACCGCGCGAGGGCGTCGGCCATCGCCGCGCCGCCCTTGACCTCGGCCGCGCGGGGCGTGTCGGTGCCGGTGGCGGTCACGCCGGGGAACAGCTCCCCGGGCGTCGCCAGCAGCACACCGGTCTCGCCGAGCGAGGGCAGCACCTGGCCGATGTAGCCGAGGAACGCCGGGTTGGGTCCGACGATCAGCACCGCGCGCCGGGCGAGCTGCGCGCGGTGTGCGTACAGCAGATACGCGGCCCGGTGCAGCGCCACGACGGTCTTGCCGGTGCCCGGACCGCCTTCGACGACGAGGACGCCGTCGTGCGGGGCGCGGATGATGCGGTCCTGGTCGGCCTGGATGGTCTGCACGATGTCGTGCATGCGGCCGGTGCGGGCCGCGTCCAGCGACGCCAGCAGGACGGCGTCCGCGTCGGCCCCTTCGTGTCCGGTGCGCTCGGAGTCGGCGAGGTCGAGGATCTCGTCGTGCAGCGCGGTGACCCGGCGGCCCTTGGTGGTCAGGTGGCGCCGGCGCCGCAGTCCCATCGGGGTGTGCCCGGTGGCGAGGTAGAAGGGGCGGGCGACGTCGGCCCGCCAATCGATGACCAGCGGAGTGCGGTCGGCGTCGTCGCGCCGGATGCCGATCCGGCCGATGTGGTGGTCGCGGCCGTCCCGGAAGGCCAGTCGGCCGAAGCACAGCCCGTGCTCCCCGGCTTCGAAGCCGGCCAGCAGTTCGGCCTGTTCGGCGACCAGCACATCCCGTTCCAGACGTGCCTGGAACGTGCCCCCGGCGTGCGGGAGGGCTTCGTCCATAGCCGACCGCGCCCCGGACCGCAGGGCGTCGAGGCGTTCGTGGAGCAGGTCCACGAATTCCTGCTCCTTACGCAATTCCTCGTTTGACAATTCAACTCCGCTCGAATATGCTGTGCAGCAGTGAGGGTTTGGGTTGCACTTTATGAATGGCCCCTTGAGTCGCTTTCTCGGCACATGCAAACGCTCAATATACGTGGAGAAATCCCCCCACTGTCAATCCCCGATCGCATCGTATTGCGACGGGGTTTTTCTTTTGCCCGATTCCCGGCTGCCCGGCTCCCGGTCGGTCTACCGGCTCCCCGGCCGGGCCGCCGGCGTCTGGCCGGCGACCGGGCCGTGCGGGAGCTCCCCCTCGTGCGAGGCGCTCGGGTGGCGGGTCAGCGCCCCGGTGTCCGTGCGGCCGGGCGGCCGACCGGCCGGTCTCCGTCGGGCCGGGACCACCACAGCGCCTCACCACGGGTCAGCCCCGGCAGCCGGTGCTCGGCGGTGCGCACCCCGCTGGCCGGGATCATGCCCTTGACCAGCCATGACGTCGTACCGCCCGCGGTCTCCGAGAGTTCCGCGCCGAGCCCGGTGAGGCACGAGGTGACGGCCGGCAGGGTGTCGAGGGGGATGTCCACGTCGAAGGTGTGGCAGGGCTCGTAGAGCTGCGTCCCGGCGTCGTCCAGGGCCCGCCGGAGCACCAGCGGGGTCAGGCCCCGGAAGTCGCCCGCCGTGCTGAGCGGGCCCACGAAGCCCGAGCGGGTCAGGGTGACGGCGCAGTCGGTGACCGACCAGCCGCGCGGGCCGCTGCGGAGCGCGGAATGCACCGTCTCCTCGATGGCGGTGTGGAAGGCGTGCGGGAGGGCGCCCAGCTCGGTCTCGTACCGGAAGGCGACGCCGGAACCGCGCTGCCCGGGCTCGACGCGCAGCCCGACCGTGGCCCAGAAGCCGCTCGGGGCGGGGACCCGCCGCCCGATCTCCTCGGTCGCCTCGCCGACGCCCACCGGCCGTTCCAGAAAGACGGTCCTGGTGGGCTCGAAGACGGCCTCGATCCCGAAGTCGTGGGCGAGCGTCGCCGCCAGGATCTCCTTCTGGATCTCGCCGTAGAGCAGGACCGTCGTGGCGCCGTCGGGTCCGGCGTCGGCGTGGATGAGGGGGTCCTGCTCGGCGAGGTGCTGGAGGGCCGCGTGCAGCCGGGACGCCGCGCCGGGCGCCGCCTCACGGGGGCGGACCAGCGTCCGGAGGGTGGGGGCGGGGAAGCGCGGCGGGCGTGGGCCGTCGTCCAGGCCCGCCGGATCGGTGAGCCGGTCGCCGACCCGTACCTCCGCCAGACCGCCGATCTTTGCGATGTTGCCCGGCGTCAACTGCCGCGTGCCGTCGCCGCCGTGGCGCCGTCCGACGACGTGGAGGGAGGTGATCTGGCCGTGGTGCGTCAGTCGAGCGCCGTCCGGGCCGTTGCGATGGAGGGCCACCCGTTGGCGCGCGGCCAGCGTGCCGGTGAACAGGCGCAGACAGGCGGTCTTCTTCCCGGACGGTTCGCGCTCGACGGCGAAGACCGTGCCGCGCGGTGGCGCCGCGCGGTTCGGAGTCGTGTCGCCACCGGCGGGTGCCGGCCGGAGCAGGCCGGTGATCCCGTCGATCAGCGCACCGATGCCCGCTCCGCTGCGCGCCGAGCCGAAGTGGACGGGGTGGGTGGTGCCGTTCCGCGTGTGTGCGGCGAGTGCGGTGCGCAGCTCGTCGGCCGAGGGGTACGGGCCGTCCACGACGCGGGCCAGCAGTGCGTCGTCGATCTCGGCCAGCGCCTCGGCGACCCGGGTGCGGAACTCCGGGTCGTCGTCGAGCGCGGGCGAGAGCGCCCGGGCGGACGGCGTGCCGAGCTCCCGTACCGTCGTCATCGGGACGAGGTGCGGGACCAGCTTGCGCCGGATGTCGGCGAGCAGGGCGTCGTCGCGGGCGCCCACCCGGTCGATCTTGTTGACGAAGAGCAGCACCGGCAGCCGCATGTCCCGCAGCGTCCGCATCAGGACACGGGTGTGCGCCTGGACGCCCTCGACGGCGGAGAGCACCAGCACGGCGCCGTCCAGGACGCCGAGGACGCGTTCCACCTCGGCGACGAAGTCGGAGTGCCCGGGGGTGTCGATCAGGTTGACCTGCGTGGTGCCGGCCGTGAAGGAGGCCACCGCCGAGCGCACGGTGATGCCGCGCTGCCGCTCGATGAGGCCGGTGTCGGTCTGGGTGTCGCCGGCGTCGACGCTGCCGAGCCGGCCGATGGCGCCGGTGTCGAACAGCAGGCGCTCGGTCAGGCTGGTCTTACCCGCGTCGACGTGGGCCAGGATGCCGATGTTCAGGGTGTGCTGGATGTGCATGGGTGCCGAAGTCCTCGAAATTCACCGTCCGGTAGGGGCGCTGGGGGTTTTCGAGGAATCGGCGCATGGGGGTGCTCCCGCTCTGTGGACGATCGGCCGGCGAACAGCCTGGTGGCCTCAGGGCGGCGTCGGCAACTGATTTTCCCGGTCCGCGCGCAAGGGCCGGACGGCGCCGTGCCGTCCGGCCCTTGCGGTGTATCGGTCTGTGCCCGTTCGGACGCGCGGTCAGCGCGCGTGATGGCGCCCCAGGGTGAGGCGGTAGAGGAGCAGGACGATCAGGGAGCCGACGATGGCGGCGATCCACGTCGACAGATGGAAGAAGCCGTTGATCGAGTGGACCCCGAAGATCACCTTCCCCAGCCAGCCGCCCAGCAGGCCGCCCGCGATGCCGATCAGCATGGTGATCAGGCAGCCGCCGGGGTCCTTGCCGGGCATCAGGGCCTTGGCGATGGCACCGGCGAGCAGGCCGATCAGGGCCCAGGCGAGAATTCCCATGTCCGCAACCTCTCCGCAGGGATTCTTTCGATTCTCTCGATGCGTAAAGACTGGTTCCCGCGGCGACGGCTTTCACGCCGGCCTGCTGCAAACGCGTGACGGGACGGGGCGCGGGCGGTGCCCTGCGCACAGGCCCGGTGCGTCCGTCAACCTCGGTTGATTGCCTGACCTGCTCAACCATAGGCTTACGGCCATGACTCAGGGCTCGGACGTCGAGGACTTGGCCGGCGCGCTCTACGGAAGCATCGGTCTGTTGGCCAGGCGCCTGCGCCAGCTCCAGGCACCCGGCGAGCTCTCGCTGCCCGAGCGCGCCGCGTTGGCGCGGCTGGACCGGGGCGGCCCGGCCACGGCGGCCGAGCTGGCCCGTGCCGAGCAGATCACGTCCCAGGCCATGGGGACCACCCTGGGCGTGCTGGAGGAGCGCGGCTTCGTCGAGCGCCGGCGCGATCCGCACGACGGCCGGCGGATCATCATGTCGCTGACCGAGGTCGGCGTCGAGGTGCTGCGGCACAAGCGGGACGCCCGGGCCAGGCAGTTGGCGAAGGCCATCGAGGAGCAGTTCACCGGCGCCGAGCTGGCGACGTTGAAGGCGGCCGCCCCGCTGATCGAGCGGCTGGGCGACAGCCTCTGACGCGACGGCCCCGCCGACCGCTCGGACAGGCACCGGTCCGAACCCGGGCCGGAGCCGTCGCGCACGCGCCGATCCGGTCCCGCGCGGCCTCAGTCCCGCCCGCTCGCAGGCCGAGCGGATCGTTCGTACGTGCCCACCAGGCGCGCCAGTTGACGGCCGACCGTGCGCAGGGGTTCCTCGCTGCGGGTGACCTGCGCGGTGACCTCGGCACCTTCCAGGGCGCCGATGATGGTGGTGGCCAGTTCCCCGGCGTCCCGGGCGGGCAGGCCGCTGCGCAGCAGCTTGTCGCGGACAAGCTGTTCCCAGTCGTGCAGGGCCGCCGCGCACGCCTGTTGGATCGGCGAGTCGGTGCCGAGCGTTTCCAGGGCCGCCGCGGTGACCGGGCAGCCCTCGATCCAGCCCGACTCCCTTAGTTCTTCGGCGAGTTGACCGGCGCAGGCGTCCACTGCCGCCGCCGGATCGGGCTCGGCGTCCAGCGCGCTCTTCAGGAGTGCGGCGAATTCCCGGCTGCTGTGCTCGATCGCGGCGACCGCGACGGTCTCCTTGCCGCCGGGGAAGAAGTGGTAGACGGAGCCCAGGGTGGCCTGCGCCTCCTGGGCGATCTGCTTGATGCCGGTGCCGACATAGCCCTGCCGTTGGAGGAGGCGGGCTGCGGTGACGATGATCCGGTCCCGGGTGCTGGTCTGCATGGTGCCACCGTACCCACTGGTGAGTAGAGCGCTCGTTCTAGTGGTGTGGTACGTTCTCGGCACGCGCTAAATAGAGCGTTCGTTTTAGTGAGGGGCGGAAGGATTTCCCATGAGCAGCAACACGAGCACCGGCACCGGCGAGAACACCGCGAAGGGCGCGGCCGCCGACCGGCGGTCGGTCACCGTCATCGGGCTCGGACCGATGGGCCAGGCGATGGCCGACGCCTATCTCGACCAGGGCTACGAGGTCACCGTCTGGAACCGCACGGCCGCCCGCGCCGACGCCCTGGTGGCCCGCGGCGCGACCCTCGCAGCGGGCGTGGCGGATGCCCTCGCCGCCAACGAGCTGGTGATCCTCAGCCTCACGGACTACGAGGCGATGTACGCCGTACTGGAGCCGGCCACCGCCGCGTTGGCGGGCCGGGTGCTGGTCAACCTCAGCTCGGACACGCCCGAGAAGGCCCGGGCCGCCGCCCGCTGGGCCGCCGACCACGGTGCCGTCCAGCTCACCGGCGGCGTCACCGTCCCGCCGTCCGGGATCGGCCGCCCGGAGTCCGCCACCTTCTACAGCGGGCCGCGCGCGGTGTTCGACGCCCACCGCCCCGCGCTCGAAGTGGTCACCGGCCGGACCGACTACCGGGGCGAGGACCCCGGAATCGCGGCGCTGTACTACCAGATCGGCATGGTGATGTTCTGGACCTCCATGCTCGGCTACTGGCAGGCACTCGCCCTCGCCGACGCCAACGGCCTCCCCGCGTCCGAGATCCTCCAGCACGCCACCGAGACGGCGCAGTCGCTGCCGGGCTTCTTCGCCTTCTACGCCGAGCGCATCGACGCGGGCCGGCACCAGGGCGACGTGGACCGCCTGGCGATGGGCCTGGCCAGCGTCGAACACGTCCTGCACACCAACGCCGACGCGGGCGTCGACACCGCACTGCCCACCGCCGTCGTCGAGCTCTTCCGGCGCGGCGTCCAGGCCGGACACGGCGCGGACAGCTTCTCCAGCCTGCTGGAACTGATGAAGAAGGGTTGAGGGAGGGATGCGGGCGAGATGAGGGAGGGCGGTGAGCGCCGACGGTGGGTGGCGCCCGGGCCGGCGGTTCTCCACCCGGCGGTTCTCCATCTGGCGGCTCTCCACCCGGCGGTGGAGCGGGCGGGTGGAGGCCCGGCCCGACGGGTCCGGCCCGCGGGCCGATGCTTCTCCACCCGCCCGGCTCCTAGCGTCGGTTCAGGTCACCGAAGCGCCGGACCGCCCGGCGCCGGACCGTTGGAGGCCGTCGTGGAAACCGAGGACAGGCGTGGTGCGCGGCGGGGACGCGCCATGGGTGTATCGCTGACCGTCAACATCGTGCTGCCGCTGGTCCTGTACTACGTGCTGCGGGCGCAGGACGTCGCCCAGTGGCAGGCGCTGTTGCTGAGCGGAGTGCTCCCGGCCGTGCATGCGCTGGGCACCGCCCTGGTGCGTCGTCGAGTCGACTTCTTCGACCTGCTCGTGGTGGGGCTGCTGGCGGTGTCCGCGGGACTGTCGGCGGTCGGCGGCAGCCCCCGGCTCCTGCTGCTGAAGGACGCGGCCCTGCCCGCCGCTCTGGGGCTGTGGATCCTGGGCAGCCTGTTCGCGGCCCGGCCCTTCCCGTACCACTTCGGGTGCCGACTGGCAGGCTCCGCGGGCAGGTCGGCGGCCGAACGTGCCTGGCGTGAACTCCCGGAATTCCGGGCCGCGTTGCGGGGGCTGACGTTCCTTTGGGGCGGTGCCCAGCTGCTCGATGCCGCGCTGAGCACGGTGGCCGCACTGGCACTGCCGGTGGACCTGGTACCGGTGATCGGCAAGATCCAGTCCTTTGCGATTCTCGGCGCGGTGGTGGTGCTGACGGTGCGTCGCAGCCGTGCCTTCCGCGACCGGCACGGCCTCCCGCTGTTCGGCCTGCGGACGCCGGCCGACGCCGGGGCCCCGGCACGCGTGGCGCACGGCGCGGTGCGGACGTGATCCGGGCGTGCGGCCTCCGACGCAGGTCGGCGAGGCGGTGGGGGACTGGGGAGCGGGTGGGTTGACGCGGCCGACACGGTGTGGCCGGTCCGTCGTTGGACTCGTCGACAACCTGCTCCCCCTCTCAACTGGAGTCCCTGATGAACTCAGTCGTACGTGGTGGTCGGCGTCTGCGCGGACGGGTGCGCGCGGCGCTCTCGCTCGCGGTCGGCGCGGTCATGATGTCGGCGGCGGCCGCCGGTGCGGCCGACCTCGGCATGATCACCTACACCACCCCGAAGGGGAAGGCACAGGTCCTCAAGCAGCCCGAGCCCGGCCAGTGCTACGCCATCGCCGGCGAGGGCCTGACCTCCAACCTCTCCCTGGTCCGCAAGACCGCCCACTTCTACGCCGGGCGGCACTGCGCTGGAAAGCCGGTGGCCGAACTCGGCCCCGGCATGCACAAGAAGCTGAAGCGCTTCGGCTCCCTCCGCGTCGACGCGGACTGAGCTGCGGACACCGCGATCGATCAACCGCCGGCGTGGCCCTTCGGGCCCGCCGGCGGTCGGCTGTCATGCGGGGACGGCGATATGGCGGGACCACGTGCGCAGTGCCGCCCCGCCGTGGAAGTCGCCGATGCTCGTGTCGAGGGGCTGGTCGGTGTACTGATGGAACAGCCATGGGCACTGGATGTCCGGCCGGCCGGGCCTGTTGTTGTACTGCGCGATCCACAGTCCGTCTGCGGCGAAGGACGTGGTGTCGCGGTTCAGCCAGGAGTCCCGGTTGCAGTACAGGATCGTCTTGTGGCCGGGGGTGTGCTGCTGCACCTGCTTGAGCCAGGGGTCCTTCCAGGTGTTCGAGACGCGGGCGTCCTCCCAGTCGAGGATCAGAATGTCCCCGTCGACCAGATCGATTTTCGAGAGAAAGTAGTTGACCTGGGCGGCGGCCGGTCCCGGCCGGGCGAAATGATAGAGGCCGGTCACCAGGCCCGCGTTTCGCGCGGCCTTTCGCTGGGCCACCCACTGGGGTCTATGTAGGTGGTGCCCTCCGTGATGTTGATGAACACGAAATCGCTGCCGGAAGTCGGGTATTTCTCCGACTGGGCTGACGATACGTCGATTCCTTTGACGCTCATGGTCGGGTGTTCCCTGTCGAGTGCTGCGCCGGATACTGCTGTATGGGCACCGGGCCCCGGTCGGTGTCCCGGTGGGCGACGGCATGCGGATGCGCGCCGTGGCGTTGAGGGGGCGTCGCAGCGCCGGGGGGCATAGGTCCTTTTCATGATCTCGCGGCGGTGCGGGTGCGGCATCTGGATCACCTGGTTGTGGATTGGTCGCCGGAGTGGGGCAGTTGCCGGCCTTTGCCCGGTGGCGGCCCTCGCCCGGTGGGCGTGCGGCCTTTTCGGTGGCGGTGCCCCGGGACTCCGGTTGAAGCGGAAATTATTGCCGTCGGGGGTTTTCCGGGCCAGGTGTGCCGTGGTGTGGAGCGCTCGACAGGGGCGGGCGACGCACGCAGGATGGAAGCAGGAAAAGGGCGTGGCATATGACCCGGCCATCTGTGGCTCCCACGGGTCGTATGAGCCCGCGCCCCGATCGGAGTGTCCGGCCGGCCCTCAGGAGATGCGGAGGCGATGAGCCGCAGTACCGGGACGGAACTCGGTGTAGCGCGCCAGGCCCCGGCGGTGTGTCCGCCCGAGGCGGGCGAAGCGCACCACGGATCGCCCCCGGTCCGCGACGACGACGCGCGCATCGAACTGCTCGGCGGCTTCCGGCTGGTCACCGGCCGCGAGCCGGCGCGGATCCCCGCAGGCGCGGAGCGTCTGCTCGCCTTCGTCGCACTGCACTACGGCGCGGTGCCGCGGAGCGTGGTCGCCGAGAACCTCTGGCCGGACACCTCCGAATGCCGGGCCTACGCGTCCCTGCGGTCCGCGCTCAACCGTCTGCGCGGTGCGGGCTGCCGCCTCCTGGAAGCGGGCCCCGCCGAACTGGCGCTCGCCGGTGGTGTGGGGGTCGACTTCCGGGATCTCAGGCCACTCGCGCAGCTGCTCGTCGACTGCTCGGTGGTGTCGCCGGGCGGCAACGCGTGCCTGGGACTCGGGGCGTCGGAAATCGAGGCGCTGTCGCAGGACCTGCTCCCCGGCTGGTGCGAGGACTGGGCGCTGCGCGAGGCCGAGGAGTGGCGGCAGCTGCGGATGCACGCCCTGGAAGCGCTGGCCGCCCGCTTCATCGACGCCCGGCACTTCGGCCACGCCGTGTGGGCCGCCGGTGCCGCGGTACGCGCCGAGCCGCTGCGGGAGACCGCCCGGGCCGTCCTGATCAAGGCACACCTCGCCGAGGGTAACCAGTCCGAGGCCCTGCGCGAGTTCCAGCGCTACCGGTCTCTGCTGCAGGCGGAACTGGGGCTGTGTCCCACGCCGCGGCTGCTCGGACTCGTCGCCGATCTCCGGTCGGCGGCGGCCCGGTGCGCGCCGACCGCGGATCGGCCACGGCATGACGCCTCGGTCACGTCCGGGTGACGGCGGATCGGCCACGATGACGTCAAGGCAGCAGGAAACGTGTGCGGCCGTCCGTGTCGCCTCGGTGCGGTGCGGCCCGGCCATGAAGTTATGGCACACCGTGGTCGCTCGGTGAGGGCGGTGGAGCCGGAATCGGGGCACCGGAGGAAGACCGACGCCTTGAGGCACTGCACACCACGACAGGCACCGCACGCCATGAAGGGGATGCCATGCCGGAGCGCGAGAACATTCTGCATGTGCGGGTGACCGCCGCCGACGCCGACCGACTGCGCAGGCTGCTGCGGGAGGAGCCACTGGACATCGGCGGCCGTCCCCGTGAGACCCCGGGGCCCGGGACCGAGCTGACCATCGAGGCGTTCGTGCCGCGGGGGAAAGCTGAACGGCTGGCGCGCGATGGCGTCGCCGTGGACGTCCTCCGGGACGCGACCGAGACCGGGCGGGCCCGCCAGGCGGAGGTGGGGCACGGCAACCGGTTCGCCGACCCGCGCGAAGTTCCTTACGGGCTGGGGGAGTTGCTGAAGGACGAAGGGGCGGGAGGGTGAGATGTCGTATCTCAACAACACCGAGGTCGACTCGGCGTTGACGAACCTGTCGGGGGCCTACCCGACGCTCTGCGAGGTGGTCGACCTGCCCGAGCGGTCGGTCGAAGGCGTTGCCTGTCGTGCCCTCCGCCTGGGTGCCGCTCCGGCCGGCAGTCGTGACTGCGTGGTGCTCATCGGGGGTGTGCACGCCCGTGAATGGGGCAGTTGCGAAATCCTGGTCTTCTTCGCCGCCGACCTGCTCAGGGCGTACAGCACGCACTCCGGACTGGCCTACGGTGCGAAGAAGTACACCGCGGCCCAGGTGAAGGCGATGCTGGACGACCTGGAGCTCGTGGTCTTCCCGCTCGTCAACCCGGACGGCCGAAGGTACAGCCAGGACGTCGAGCCGATGTGGCGGAAGAACCGCAACCCGGCCTATGGGAACGGCGAGGGTGACTGTGTGGGCGTCGACATCAACCGCAACTTCGACTTCCTCTTCGACGCCGCGACGGCCTTCGCGCCCACCGCGGGCGTGCGGGTGTCGACCGATCCCTGCGACCCGCAGCTGTACCACGGCCCGGGGCCGTTCTCCGAGCCCGAGACGCGTAACGTCCGGTGGCTGCTGGACGCCTTTCCGTGGACCCGGTGGTTCATCGACGTGCACAGCTTCTCGGAGGACATCCTCTATGTCTGGGGCGACGACCAGGACCAGTCCGACAATCCGTCGATGAACTTCCTCAACCATGCCTTCGACGGAGTGCGGGGGGACGCCGACGACGCCCGGTACCGCGAGTTCATCCCCGGGATCGACTTCGAGCACGAGACCGGACTCGCCCGGGACTTCCGGGACGGCCTGCACGGCGTCCGCGGCAGGTCGTACACCGCCAAGTCGGGCTTCGACCTGTATCCCACCTGCGGGACCAGCGACGACTACGCGTACGGCCGGCACTTCGTCGACCCGTCGAAGGAGCGGATCCTCGCCTACACCATCGAGTGGGGCACGGAGTTCCAGCCGCCCTGGAACGAGATGGAGAACATCATCAAGGACGTCGACGCGGGGCTCGCGCAGTTCTGCGTCAAGGCACCGTCCACGGTTGCGATGCCCACCGTGGCGGCCTGAGCGAACCGACGCTGCCCCGGATACGACAGATACGGCCAACAGATACGGCCATGGGCGCTGTCCCGGGCCGGCGGGGTGGAGGCCGGCCCGGGGTGGTTGCGGTACGGCCCTGGTGCGGGCCGTGCCGGCCCCTGGTCGGGGCTATGCGGGTATGCGTTGCTGGCGGCGGAACGCCTGTTGGGCCAGGGCGTCGCCGGCGGGGAGGACCGCACTGTCCTTCTCGACGGCCAGGCCCTCGGTTTCGCCGGACATCTCGGGGCGGTGCCCGCCGCTGGGCGCGACCAGGTGCCTGGCGTACGGCGAGTCGGGGTGGGCGGCCAGCACCCGTACCCGGCCGTCGCCGGAACCGCGCGGGGCGACCGGGACGACCGCCACCGACAGGCCGTTGCTGTCCTGGACGAACAGGTTGAAGTCGTCGAAGCGGAAGTAGTCGATGTCCACGATCGGCTTCGGGTAGTGGTGGTAGCCGGCCGCCGTCGGGAGCACTCCGGAGTGGGTCCCGGCAGGCAGCGGCACCGAGGCGTTGAAGATCGAGTCCGTCCAGTTGGCGACCTGCTCGGCGGTCTGTATCGGCGTGTTCAGGAGATCCTCGCCGTCGTGGTAGCCGAACGACGCATAGCCGGGCAGCGTGTCCGGGAACGCGGCGACCACGCGGGCCGCGAGCTGGCGGATCTGGTCCACCTTGGCCGGGTCCGCGCAGAACTGCGCCGACCACTCGACGCCCATCAGCGTCAACAGGCACATCCACCCGTCGTGGTCCTTCACCCAGACACCGCCGCCGTGGTGGTCCTGATACGGGCCGGGGGAGAACGTCCAGTCACCGACGGTGTCGACGAGCTTGTTCATCAACGCCCGACTGGCTTTGTAGCCCGGGCTGTCGGTGCGCTGCGGGTGGTCCGCCACGGATATCGTCCATGGGTGGTTTTCGTGCTCGGTGTGGGTATCCGCTGCCGCCTGGCCCGCTGCCGTGTTCTGGTTCCCTGATGTGGTCTTCATGGTGCTCTCCGTCCGAGGGCCGGGAGATGCACGGAGAGAAGGGGGAAACGGCTCGTCGGGCCGCCCGTCCTGCGCCAACTCCCGGAATGCGGCGACGGTATGAGTCGCCCTCTCTAGCAAATGCTACCGCTGTTCGCCCTGCCCGGAACGGGCTCCTCGGCCCCTCTCTGGCGGCGACTGGGGTGTCACGTGCGGTAGTTGTCGCCCGGCGGAGGAAGGCGTTGGCGGTTCTTTCGCGGCGTATTGGAGAATTGGAGAGGGGGGAATGCTGTTATCGCGACTCGATTTCCCGTGAATGGCGGTGCAATGGCGATGCCGGCCGGCGCGCGAAATGGCGAGCGGTGATGATTCAGGAAAGCGGATCGTCCAGTCGGCCCGGATCGGTGGCGATCGATTCCCAGAACTCCGCATGGGCGCGTTCGTGCAGTACGCCGAGGCGCAGCAATCGGGCCCGGGATCGCTCTCGTGAATCCTTTCCGGGGTCGAGTTCGGCGCGCAGCGAGGTGTAGTGCGCGAGCCACTTCCGGTGCCGCTCGGCCTGACGGGCGGCGAGCGCGACGATGTCCGACGGGTCGCCGAGGTCGGCGAAGAAGAGCTTGAGTTGGGCCGGGTCGCGGGTCTCCGCCTCGGCGGTGTCGGGGTCGGCCAGCCAGCGGCCCAGCGCGGTGCGGCCGGCGGCGGTGAGATGGAAGATCCGGCGGCGCCGCCCGGTGGTCTCGGCCTCCTCCCGCAGCAGGCCGGCCTCGGCCAGTTCGGGCGGGATCCGGTAGAGCTGCGCGTGCAGGATGGGCCAGAAGGGCTGGATGTCGTCCTCGACGCGTGCCTTGAGCTCGTACGGCGTCATCGGTCCGTGCCGGGCGATCAGGCCCAGTACGACGTACCTGGCCGGGCTGTACTCCGCCATCGTTCCCTCGTCGTTCCCTCTGTCTGATCCGTTTCCTTGACATGGTCTCATTGAGACCGTACCTTCCATCTCGTTGCGACCATATCAATGAGATGATGTCGGGAAGGGCGGGCCGAGTCGTATCGCCGCAGCCGCGATGCGGCCCCCTGGTTGCCCACCCGGCCGACTGCCCGCCTGCCGAAGAACGGGGACGAATACCGCATGAATGCCCAAACCAACTCGACGCACCTCGCCGTACACCCGGAACTGGCCGACGTCCTCGCCGCGTTGCCCGAGCGCCCGGAGAATCCGTACACCGACGTCGCGGCGCTCCGGGCCGACTTCCGCAGGCTGATGGCGCCGTCGATGCCCGCGCACGACCCCCGCGTCACCGTCCGGCACGCCGCCCTGTCCGGCCCGGACGGCAACACCCTGGACGTCCAGGTGCTCCGCCCCGCCGGCGCGACGGGCGTACTGCCCGGCGTGCTCTACCTCCACGGCGGCGGTTTCGTCTACGGAGAGCTGGACGGGCCCGGTCCCATGGCGCGCGAGGCATGCGCCGCGGCCGGTGCGGTCGTGGTCGACGTCCGCTACCGCCTGGCCCCCGAACACCGTTACCCCGCGGGCGTCGAGGACTGCTACGCCACCTTGGAGTGGATGGCCGCACACGCCGCGGAACTGGGTCTGGACGCCGACCGGATCGCCGTCACCGGGGCCTCCGCGGGCGGCAATCTCGCTGCCGCGGTCTGCCTCATGGCCCGTGACCGCCGAGGCCCCGGCATCGCCTGGCAGGGGCTCCTCATCCCGTGCCTGGACGACCGCCTCCGCACCACCTCCGCGCGGCGGATCACCGATCGCCGGATCACCAACTCCGTGAGGCTGGCGCACACCTGGGACACGTACCTCGGCCCCGACCGGGCCCCGTACACCCCCGCCTACGCCGCGCCCGCCCGGGCCACCGACCTCTCGGGCCTCCCACCCGCCTACGTCCTCACCTGCGGACTCGACCCGCTGCGCGACGAGGGACTGGACTACGCCCGCCGGCTCACGGAGGCCGATGTCCCCGTCGAGACCAAGGACGTCCCCGGTGCCTGGCACTTCTTCGAGGGCTACGCACCGCACACCGAACTGGCCCGCCGCACCACCGCACACTGGCTGGCCGCCCTGCGCGCGGCCCTGACGTCCACATCGCGGACACCGGCCGCGCGGGCCTGACCTCCGCGGATCCGACCGCATCAGGGCCGGGTGTCCGCCACGTCACACCGCGCCAGACATCCGGCCCGCATCGGACGTGCGGAATTGGGCAGGTGGTCAGGATCCGCTCCGGCTACGGTGGGCCCTGCCCCGCGTCCGCCGCGACCGCCGGCGGACGGGGAAAGGGCGTAAGGGACGAGGAAGGACGAGGAATGGAACTGACCGCACTCACGCACGCCGAGCTGTCCGAGCGACGCACCGCGCTCCGCGACGAACACCGGCGCCTCAAGGAGCGGGGCCTGCGCCTGGACCTGACCCGCGGCAAGCCGTCCGCCGAGCAACTGTCCCTGGCCAAGCCCCTGTTGGGTCTTCCGGGTGCCGACGAAGGCCACGCCGCCCAGGACGGTACGGACTGCCGCAACTACGGCGGGCTGCACGGCCTGCCGGAACTGCGGGCGACGTTCTCCGGGCCGCTCCAGGTGCCGGCCGAGCAGCTGGTGGCCTTCGGCAACTCCAGCCTTGAGCTGATGTACGAGTGCATGGTGGACGCCGTGCTGTTCGGCGTACCGGGTTCCACCGCGCCCTGGCCGCGGGAGGGCCGCACGGCCGTGCTGTGTCCCGTACCCGGCTACGACCGGCACTTCGCGCTCTGCGAGAAGCTCGGCATAGACATGATCCCGGTGCCGATGACCGGGACCGGCCCGGACCTGGACGAGGTCGAACGCCTCGTCGCCGACGAGCGGGTCAAGGGCATCTGGTGCGTACCGAAGTACAGCAACCCCACGGCCGTCACCTACTCCGCCGAGACGGTGCGGCGCCTGGCCGCGATGGAGACCGCCGCCCCCGACTTCCGCATCTTCTGGGACAACGCCTACGCCGTGCACCGCTTGGCGGGCGAGGACGAGCCCCTGGCGGACGTCCTCGGCCTGTGTGCCGAGCACGGCCACCCCGACCGGGCGTTCGTCTTCGGCTCGACCTCGAAGATCACCATGGCCGGCAGCGGTGTCGCCTTCTTCGGCTCCTCGCCCGCCAACGTCGCCTGGCTGCTCGGCCACCTCTCGAAGCGGACCATCGGACCCGACAAGGTCAACCAGCTGCGGCACGCCCGCTTCCTGCCCGACGCGTCCGCCGTGGACGCCCACATGGAACGGCACGCCGCCGTGCTGCGGCCCAAGTTCGAACTGGTCGACACCGTGCTGGAGAAGCGGCTCGGCGGCACCGGGATCGCCTCCTGGACCCGGCCCCGGGGCGGCTACTTCGTGAGCCTGGACGTCCCGGACGGCTGCGCGGCCCGCGTGGTGGAGCTGGCCGGCGACGCCGGCATCGCCCTGACGCCCGCCGGGGCCACCTTCCCGCTCGGCAAGGACCCCCGGGACCGCAACATCCGCATCGCGCCCAGCTACCCCGGCCCCGACGAGCTGCTCGACGCCGTGGAGGGCCTGGCCCTGTGCGTCGAACTCGCCGCCGTGGAGGGGCTGTTGACGTCCTCCGGCGACCCGGCCTGAGTCGACGGGCCGGCCGCCGGCTGCCGCGGCGCCGCGTCGGCCCGGGGTGATCGGGAGGACGCCGGCCGCGCCCGTGGCGGGTGTCGTCGTGTGCGGCATCCGGCCGGGCACGCTGGGTGGTTGGCGGCACACATTGCGGAACGGCGGCAGGTCCGGCCGGTCCGGGTGGCGCCGTCGGGTGCGGCGGTCGTAGCCTTCTCCGCAGAGAGAGGCAGCGACAGCCCCGCGGGGACGTGTTCGGGCCGTGACGGCGACCGCACCCTGCGTCGCAGCCGGTGTCCTAGGTGTCCACGCCGCGCGACGCGGCTGAGGAGCGGTTATGCGAGTTCACAGGGCAACGGCAGCACTCATGGTCTGTGCCGGGGCGGCGCTGGCTATGGCCACCGCACCGGCCTCCGTCTCCGCGGCCGCCACGCCGCCCGGCGCCGAGCGCGTGGCGGTCATCGACTGCGTGGGGAAGGCCCAGGAGCGCCCCGGCAGCTTCATCCTCGCCTGCGGCGACGGCAACAACGTTCTGAAGTCCCTGCGTTGGTCGCACTGGACGTCCCGGTCCGCGGCGGCGGTCGGCACGGACATGGTCAACGACTGCCGGCCGTACTGCGCCGCGGGCCACTTCCACGGCTACCCGGTCCGGGTGCGCCTCGACAGCCCGCAAGCCCGGTCCGGGCACTCCGGGCAGCAGCACTACACCCGGGTGACGTTGACCTACCCCGCCGACCGGCCGGCCGGCACGCCCCGGGTCGTCACCACACAGCTCTGGAGCTGACGGGGGCGGCACCGACCCCGGGTGCCGGTACCCGTGCCGCAGGGGCGGTTCACTTCAACCGGCCCGCCTTGTAGGGCTGTTCGCCAGCCGGCCTTGGTGCGGGGCCTGCCCGGCCCGTTGTCCCGCCAGCCGGCCGCCGCCAGCAAGTTGCCCTGCGCGGTCGGTGTCGCGCTTCCCGTACGCACCTGAATTGTCCTGGTAGCCCTCCTGGTTGGGCATGAAGAAGTGGTTGCCGAGGACCCGGCCCGGCCATGCCGTGGCGAAGCTCTCCGGGGTGGCGTTGAGCGAGGCCGGCAGCAGCGGGTCGAACCGCCGCTGCCAGTCGGCGTACGGGGTGGCGAAGGTGACCGTGACCTCCTGGTCGTCGGCAGCCCGGGCCACGTCGGACATCTGGGGGCAGCCGCTGGTGTCCGCGGCGGCGAACCGCCTGTCCGAACCGCTCAGCGCCTGCCACCGGGCCGCGAAGTCCCGCCGGCCCAACGGCTTTCCGTCGGACCACTTCGCCTTCGGGTCCAGGCGGTAGCGGACCACCTGCGGACGGGTGGAGACGACCTCGGCGACCACAGGCAGTGAGCACCACGGCGGTCGACAGGGTCACGACGGCCAACGCCATGGCGCTGCGGGCCCGGTTCATACGGCGGTTCCTCTCGGTGGACGAGCGCCGCACGACCGCGGCACACAGGCACCGTAATCCGGTCCAGACCTTTCCAAAGAGCCAGTTCAGGGCATTTATCAAGGCTGCAATGAAGGGTTCACGCAACGGACCGGCGTCCGGCGGACGGTGCGGTAGCGTCTGGCCGCACCGCTTCCCGCGAAGGATGCCCACCCGCGATTCCCACCTCGTCAAACGCCTGGGTCATTACGCTCTGTGGCCGGCCCCGGCCGTCGTCATCTCCTACGTCCTGTCCTCGCTGGCCCTCTCGCCGCGCGGCTACTTCGAATCCGGGCCGCCGCAGCTCCACAAGAGCCAGGCGCCCCGCCCACACCCACCACCCAAGGGAACGAGCACCATGCACCACCACACCACCCCATGCCTCGCACCCCGACGTCCCGCGTCCCGACGCCGGACGCTCCTCACCGCCGGCGCCGTCGCCCTCACCCTCCTCGTCGCGGGTTGCGGCACCTCCGGAACCGACGCCCACCGCATCCGGGTCGGCGTCAGCGGCGACGCCGCCGAATGGGACGTCCTGGCCAAGGAGGCGAAGAAGCGAGGACTCGACGTCGAGGTGGTGCCCTTCGACGACTACTCCCTCCCCAACAAGGCACTCGCCGCCGGCGACATCGAACTGAACGCCTTCCAACACCTGGTGTTCCTCGCCCAGTCCAACACCGAGAACGGCACCGACATCGTGCCGCTCGCCCCCACCACCGTCGTCCCCATGGGCCTGTACTCCAAAAAGGCCGAGCGGCTCACCGACCTCCCCGACGGCGCACGCATCGCCCATCCCAACGACCCCGCCAACGAAGGCCGCGCCCTGCGACTGCTGGCCCGTGCCAAGCTGATCGAACTGAAACCGGGCACCGGCCTCTACGCCACCGCCGACGACATCAGCGCCAACCCCCACCACCTGCGGTTCACCCCCGTCAACGCACAGCAGACGCCCCGGCTGCTCGCCGACGTGGACGCAGCCGTCATCAACGACGGCGTCGCCGCCCTCTCCGGAATCCGCGCGGAGACCGCCCTGTTCAAGGACGATCCGCACAGCCCGGACATCCGCCCCTACCTGAACGTCATCGCCGCCCGCGCCGCGGAGCGGGACAACCCCGACTACGCCGAGATCGTCAAGCTCTACGCCGGCAAGGCGGTACAGGACGAGGCCCGACGCAACTCCAACGGCACCGCGGTCCACCTCGACCTCTCCGCCACCGAACTGGCCGGAGAACTGGCCCGCGTGGCCAAGCAGCTCAAGGGGGCCTCGTGACCGCTCACCAGTCACCGGCACCACCACGTGGCCGCGTCACCTCACAGGGCACCCGAGTCGTCGACCGCAGCAACGACCACATCGTCGAACTCCGCGACATCAGCAAGGAGTTCACCGGCGGCACCCTCGCCGTCGACCGGGTCACGCTCGCCGTCGAACCGGGCGGTGTCTTCGGCATCGTCGGCCACAGCGGCGCCGGCAAGTCCACCCTGCTGCGCCTGATCAACCTGCTGGAGACCCCCACCACCGGCACCGTCACGGTCGACGGACAGGACCTCACCGCCCTCGGCAGTCGTCAACTCCGCGCCGCCCGCCGGGACATCGGCATGGTCTTCCAGCAGTTCAACCTCTTCCGCCCCCGCACCGTCCTCGGCAACGTCGCCTACCCGCTGCGGCTGTCCGGCGCCTCCCGGACACAGGCCCGGGACCGGGCACAGGAGGCCCTGCGTTTCGTCGGACTCGCCGACCAGGCACGGCGCTATCCCGAACAGCTCTCCGGCGGCCAGCGGCAGCGCGTCGGCATCGCCCGCGCCCTGGCGACCCGCCCCCGCCTCCTCCTCTGCGACGAGGCCACCTCGGCCCTCGACCCGCAGACCACCCAGGAGGTACTGGCCCTGCTGCGGCGGATCAACGACGAACTCGGCGTCACGATCGTGCTCATCACCCACGAGATGGCGGTCGTGCGGGCGCTCTGCGACCGGATGGCGGTCATGGACGCCGGACGGATCGTGGAAACCGGCCCGGTCCGCGAGCTGTTCGCCGCCCCGCAGCACCCCACCACCCGCGCCTTCGTCCGCAGCGCCGTCCAGGCATCACCACTCCTCGACCTGCTCCCCGCGGCACTGCGCAGACACGGTGTGGACGAGGCCGTCGCCGCATCGGTGCTGGCGGAGGTGAGCACATGATCCAGCAGGACTGGGGCCTGCTCTGGCCCAAGATCGCCGAAGCCACCGGCGAGACGCTGTACATGGTGCTGGCCACCCTCGCCCTCGCCGGCGTCCTCGGCCTGGTCGTCGGACTGGCCCTCTACGCCACCCGCAAGGGCGGCCTCCTCCAACAGCGGGTCGTCTTCGCCGTCCTGAGCACACTGGTCAACATCGTCCGGCCGGTGCCCGCCCTGATCGCCATCGTCGTACTCTCCCCGATGACACGGGAGTTGATCGGCACCGCGGTGGGCACCGACGCGGTGATCCTCCCCATGACGGTCATCGCCACGTTCGGGGTGGGCCGCATCGTGGAGAGCAATCTCCTCGCCGTCGAGCCCGGCGTGATCGAGGCGGCCCGCGCGATGGGCACCGGACCCGTACGCATCCTGCTGACGGTACTGGTGCCCGAAGCGCTCGGGCCGCTGATCCTCGGCATGACGTTCATGCTGGTGGCACTGATCGACTTCTCGGTCATCGCCGGCACGGTCGGCGGCGGGGGAGTCGGCAATCTCGCCATCACCCACGGCTATCTGCGCTTCGACACGGGTGATGGTGGTGACCGTCGTCATCCTCATCGTGCTGGTCCAGGCGGCCCAACTGCTCGGCAACTTCCTGTCGCGCAAGGTCCTCAGGCGCTGAGACCGACCGCCGCGCACGACGGCCTGGCCACGGGCGGCCACGGCCAGGCCGTCGCACCCCACCAGGACGGCGTCTTCGGCCTGCCGGCCGACCTCCGCCACCCGCCCGCACCTGGTCCCCACCTGCACCGATGCCATCAGGCAGGTCAAGCACACCAGGCGCAGCGGCCGGACCGAGAAGACCTGTACACCACCGAGCACTACCAGGACTACCGGAAGACCCGCAGGGGCACCGAGACCTACCGGCGGGTGGTCCGGCCGGAGCGCTGGTGCGTGAAACTGGACGACGTCAGCGGCGATCCCAAGAAGGACGACGTCTGGAACCGCGTCACCTCCGCCATCTGGTGCCGGGCACTCGGCACCGACGCCCATGCCCGCCTGCGGCTTCGCCCCGACCGGAACCGGTTGCCGAACCGAACCAGGCGGCCGTTCGCTCCGTACGGCCGCCTGCCTCGGCCCGGGTGCCTCAGAGCGTCCGGCCGAAGAGATCCAGCAGCGCCCGCCAGTGCCGCTCGGCCGCCTCCGGGTTGTACACCGCGGTGTCCTTCTGGGTGTACCCGTGGTGGGCGCCCTCGTACAGCTCGCTGCGGTACCGCACCCCGGCGGCGTCCAGGGTCCGCTCCAGCGTCTTGATCTGCTCGGGCGTCATCGACGTGTCCTCGTCGGCGTGACCGAAGTACAGCTCCGCCGTGATGCGGTCGGCGAGCCGGTGCGGACTGTCCTCGGCGTCGGTGACCACCCGGCCGGCGTGGAAGGCGGCCGCGGCCGCGATCCGGTCCGGGTACGCCGCGGCGGTACGGATGGCCAGCACACCACCCATGCAGTAACCGGTGGTGCCCACCGGACCGTCCGCGACCAGGGGCGACGCGGACAGCCAGTCGAGATACACACCGGCGTCCCGCATCGCCACGTCCGGGGTGAGGGCCTGCAGGATCGGGCCGAGCTTGGCGAAGATCTCGGGCCGCTCGGTCAGGTCGATGTGCTCCGGCAGCTCCACCACCGGCGCGCGCCCGGCGCGGTGGACGACATTGGGCATCAGCACCGTGTATCCGTGTCCGGCCAGGCGCCGGGCCATCTCCTGCAGCGCGGGGCGCACCCCGAAGGCGTCCATGTACAGCAGGACGCCGGGGTGCGGAGCGCCGTCGTCGGGGTGGGCGAGATAGGCGTCGGCGGTCCCGTCCGGTGTGGGCAGGTCGATCGATTCACCATGCACGTTGGTCATCTTCACACCTTTTCTCAGACATCCGGGCGACGCACCACAAGCGGCCGCCCCTCCACCGACCGGCTTCACGGCCGGCGGACCTCCACACGGTAACCCCTTGCCGCGTACAACTTCCGCCCAGGGAGCCCGGGTAGGGGTTCCCGGACCGTACGCGGGCAGGGGTGCGAGGACGTACGGGTCGGGAACCGGCGGCGGAACCTCGTGCCCGGCCCGTGCCTGGCGGAGCGGACCTGACGTCGCGTCAGGCATCTGCTCCGTCCACAGTCCCCGCGTACCGGCGGACAACCGGTGCCAGATAGTCCACGCACGGCCCGTCCAGGCCCGCCAGCTCTTCCGGCGCGCGCACCAGGCGGATCCGGTCGAGTTCCGGTGCGCGCCCCTGCGCCGCCTCCGACGAGGCGACCGCCGCATACCGTTCGAGCAGCCAGGACGCCGGCCGGACGGGCGCGCGGAACAGTACCCCGACACTTCTGCGCACCCCGCGCGTGACCAGCCACAGGCTCAGTTCCTCGGGTGACGCCTCGTGCCCGGTCTCCTCGGCCAGTTCCCGGGCGGCGTACCACCGGAGCGTTGCGAGATCGAGCGTCACGTGGGGAGCGGGTGGTTCGAGGGAGCCGCCGGGCAGCTGCCAGCGCCCCGGCGCGGCCGTCCACGAGGACTGCCGACCCACCAGCATCCGTCCGTCGTCCGAGGGCTGCACCACGGCGACGAACAGGCCCGGCAGCCATGCCGTGACGCCCGGGACCCGGCGCACGGCGTAGTGCCGGTAGGTCGTCCGCACCCAGGAGACGACCACACCGTCGGGGCCCTCCTGCGCCAGGCCCGCACATGCCACCACCGGCCCGTCGAACAGGCTCGGGTTGGCCCGCACCGCCGCGTCCCAGGCACGGTCCATGACCAGCCGTTCGTCGGACGACAACCCCGGTGCGGGGACTTCCACCAGCCGCACCCGCCGCACCTCCAGCACCTCCGCGCCGGAGGCGGCACCCGAGGACGACTCCGTCACGACCGCACCTCCCCACGCCGCGGTCCGGCCGCACCCGCCGCCCACCATGGTTCGAGTGGAGCAGCGCCTCGAATCCGACGGCGAAGTTCCAGGCCGGCACCATGACGGCGAGTACGGCAGGCGATCTCGAAGAGCGGCAGCAGCATGTCCACAGGATCGCGCACCGCGCCGTGGTGGTGATGCCCTCGCGGCCGGGTCGTGCCGTGGGAACGCCCGCCGTCCGGGTGAGGACAGGCGGGCGGGAAGGTATCGTGGGCGCACCGGACCGGGCGGGAACTCAACCCCTGCAAAGCTTCCAACTGGGCTGGTTCATAGGGGAGTTGCGAGGGCGAGCGGCACGCTGACGGCGCGCCGGCAGGCACGCCGCGGATCGGGTCGGGGAGTGGCTGGGGCGTGCGGGCCCGCCGGTGGGGTGATCCACGCGGCAGGCACGCACCCACGCCGTGTCCGGCGGTGTCAGGCAGCCGCGTAGGTACCCCGACCCGGGCGGGTGACCAGGTCGGTCTTCTTCACGGCCCGGTCCAGGGTGTTCCGCACGGACTCGATCTGGCCCGGGGTGGCATCCCGGCCCAGTGCCGTGTTGATGTCCCGGGGACGCATCGGCTCGCCGGCCTTCTTCAGCACCTCCAACGCGGCGTCCAGCAGGCTGCCGGACTCCTGCTCCGCCGCGCCCGGCTGCTTGGCCGCGACGGCAGGCTTGGTGGCTGCCTTCTTCGCCCTGGGCTTCGCCGCCGCGGGCTTCTTGGCGGCCGCCTTCTTCGCCGGGCGACGCTTGGTACGGGGCGACGTCGCAGTTCGCGGCTGCGGAACGACGGACGCCTCGACGGCAGGCTCCGCAACGGCCTCCGCTCCGGGCTCGGCCGCAACCGCCGCCGAGGCCACCTCGGCGCCAGTCGCGTCGGCCGACACTCCGGCGAAGGCCGAGCCGGCGGCCACGGGCTGCCTGTCGGAGTGATCGGCGCTGGTCAAGACACGAAGGTGTTCCAGGGCACTGCGGGCGGAAGTCGCCTGCTGCACCACGGCGTCGAGTTGGTTGCGAAGGTGCCGCTCCTGCTCTTCGAGCTCGGGCAGCACGCCTTCGAGATTCTGGATGGTCTGATGGAGAACGGACTCAGTCATGTGTTTCCTAACCTCACGGGGGAATGAGATTCCAGTCACCATACGCCCAACGACCGTGAGGCGGGAGAGGGGACGGCCTTGCAGTGACGAACTGACCGACTCGTGACCTGGTATCGAAGGCCGATCCCTGACTGTGGGAGATGCTTCGGGCATAGGACCGTCGGCTGACTGGAAGTGCCCGGGCCGGTGGCGATACCCGCGGGAGCCGTGCGGCAACTGGTGCCTTGGCGGAAGTCGGCGGCAGTCGGGGCCAACGCGCCGCCTGCGCCCGGCCGGTGTTCGGGGCGCACCTCAGGCGGCCCGGGTTCCATAGGCGTTCAGGCGTGCGACGCGTACGTCCCGCGTGTGCGGAGCCGGTGCCGATTCAGTCGTCCGGGGTCTGCGCCAAGCGGAGCGCGTTGTCCTGAACCCGGCGCAACAGGCGCTGCAACTGGTCGCGTTCGGTTGCGCCAAAACCTGCGTAGAGGGCCTCCTCGGCCCGTTCCTCAACGGCCCACAGGGCGGCGATGGCCTGCCTGCCCTGGGCGGTGAGGACGAAGTCGGCAGGGTCGTCCGCGGCGGGCTCGACATGTCCGCGGTCGAGCAACGGCGCGACCGCGTCCCGCACTTCCGCCGAACCGGCACCGATATCGCGGCCCAGTCGTTCGAGCGGCGTGCGCAGTTCGCAGGCGAGCACCATCAACGGCACCGCTAGGAATCGGATGCCTGGGCCGGCGCCGGGAGATGGGCGACCGCCAGCCAGTCCACCGGTTTCGCGGCTCCGGTGATCTTGCGCAGCAGCCCTGCGCGCACGGGGGGACGGGCACCTGCGCGTCGTTGAGCTCCTGGTACGGGCGCCGGTCGGCGGTCGCGGCGTCCACCGTCGTCAGCGCGTACGCCAGGCGTGCGCCGGCGGCCCGCGACTGGCGGATCAGACCCGCTCCCTCGACCAGGCAGGGACCGGCGGCGTTTCGGCGGCGAGAGCCGCGGTGAGGCGTGCGGATTCCGTCGGGCGTCGGGCGTCGAGTGTCAGACGTCGGTCACGACCCGTTCGGTGATCAGTTCGGCCAACTGCCGTGCGGGAGCAGTGGGGTTGACGGGGTGGACGAGCTCCGTGCGATGGACCAGGCGGGGTTCGGAAACGGTGATGGCGGCGACGCCCGGGAGGGTGGTTGCCACCGACAGCGGCAGTGCGGTCAGGCCGTGCCCGGCGGCAGCCAGGGCCGCCAGGCCGTGCAGGTCGGTGCCGCGGTGCCGGATCCGTGCCCCGAACCCCTCGGTGCGGCAGACCGCCCGCAGCCGGTCCAGGGGGACAGCGGTGTCGGGGGCGTCGATCCACTGTGCCTGGGACAGATCGGTCAGCCGCACCGCACGGCGCCGCGCCAGGGGGTGACCGTGCGGGAACAGCACCGACAGGGCCTCCTCGGCCGCCGCGAGCGTGACGGTGGGACCGAGATCGGGCATCGGGAGCGGATCGCTGGGGGCGGCCGCGCCGTCGACGAACCCGGCGTCGGCACGCCCGGTGAACACCTCCGCCAGCACCGCCTCCCGGCCCATGACCCGCACCTCCAACTCCAGCGCGTGGGTGGCGGCGCGCAGTTCGGCGAGAGCCTTCGCCACAGTGGGGGCGAGGGCCGCCGGCGAGCAGGCCACGGTCAGCCGGGTGGGTCGGTCCTGGTGCAGCCGGGCGATGTCCGCACGGGCGGCGTCCAGCCGCAGCAACAGGGCCGGGGCGTGTTCCATCAAGCGCGCTCCGGACGCTGTGGGCGCCACCGGCCGGCGCTCGACCAGCCGACTGCCCAAGTCGGTTTCCAGGGCGGCGATGTGCTGGGAGACCGCGGACTGGGTGTAACCGAGCGCCACCGCGGCACCGGAGAACGAGCGGTGGTCGACAACCGCAACAAAGGTGCGCAGCAGATGCGGATCCATGGACCGCAGTATCGCATCTGCATCAGAATCCCTTATCCGTAGTGCATGAATCATCGTTGGACCTGATGCCGCGGCGCACAGCAGGATGACTGCCATGAACGACAGGACATCCATCCCACGCGCCTCAGGCTCCCCACGTACCGCGGGCCCCGCACCCCTCGCTCCCGCCGCGCCGTCGGAGCGCAGCGCGCCCCTGGCCCGCCTCGCCCTCGTAGGCGACCGCTCCGAAGCCGTCCGCTCGCACCACCGCATCCCCGGCCTCCTCGACGCGCTCCGCGTCCGCGACGGACTCGACCTGGACGCCTACTGGATCCCCTCCGACGACGCGGACGAGGACCTGACCGGCTTCGACGCGATCTGGGTGCTGCCAGGCAGCCCCTACCGCAGCGAGGCCGGCGTCCTGGCCGCGATCCGCACGGCCCGCGAATCCGGCATCCCCTTCCTGGGCACCTGCGGCGGCTTCCAGCACGCGCTGCTGGAGTTCGCCCGCAACGTCTGTGGCCTGACCCGCGCCGGCCACGCCGAGAACGATCCGCACCTCGCCGAGGAGGACGCGGTGTTCATCCCGCTCGCCTGTTCACTCGTCGGCCATGAGGGAACCGTCGACGTCATCCCCGGCTCCCGCTCGGCCGCTCTGCTCGGCACCGAACGCACCCGGGCCCGCTACCACTGCAGCTACGCCCCCAACCCCCGCCACCTGGACGTGCTGCGCGCCCACGGGCTGGCCTTCACCGGGACCGACGCCGCGGGCGAGGTCCGCATCGCCGAACTGCCCGGCCACCCGTTCTTCCTCGCCACCCTCTTCCAGCCCGAACTGGACGGTGACGGCACCCGCGCCCACCCGCTGATCACCGGCCTGGCCACCGCCGCCGTCCAGCACGCCCGAACCCGGTGAACCCGAACGCCGGACGCGGCCGACCGGGCGCCCTCCTATATGCCTGGCTCCGCGCGTGCACCGTGCCGGACGCCCACGCCGGCAGCCCGCTGGCCCCCGCCCCGGACGCCGCACTCGCCGCCCTACGCGTGGACGGCACCGCCCACCTCACCAGCGCACCATCGGAACGAGCCGCGACCACGGACCGCGCCTGAGCCCGGCCAGTCCGGCCAGGTGTGTCCAGGTCGCCGCCGTGCGAGAGGAGGGGAGGGCAGCCACGGGGCGGTGCTCATCACCGTGAGGTGTGATGGAGCCGATACGACCCGGCAAGGTCCCGTACCTCCACCGAGGACACCACCTCGTGCGCCTCGTCCCCGGACAGATGCTTGCCGAGCAGGGCCAGCACATCCTCCGACAGCCGGCCCTTCAGCTCGTCCGGACGCCCCGGCAGCAGCCCGACGGCCACATGCACGAAGGCCACCTGCTCGCCCTCCTGGTCACCGACGTAGGTGTCCGCTGCCGGACGGAAGAAGGTCTTGCACACCCCCGCCGAGCCGCTCCCTTCGAGCACCATGGGGTGCAGCTCCCGCGCGAACGCCTGCCGGTCGAAGACGCCGGCCAGCTGTGCGGAGTAGTCGACGGTGATGTGGGGCATGGGGGACCTCTCGGATGCGTCTTCGCTATGCAACCATTTTCCGCCATGCACCGGACGGGCTGTGCCGAGCCCCGGTACTCACCCCCGTGCCGCGGGGTGCTACGCGCCCGGGCGCTCGGCCGCGTCGAGGAGGACGCGGGCCAGCTCGTGCGGCTGGGAGAACATCGGCCAGTGGCCGGTGGCCATCTCGACCAGCTGCCACCGCTCGCCGCTCAGCAGCGCGGCCACGTCAGGCGTCGGCTCGGGACCGTCGAGCAGGCACTTGACGTACGTCGTGGGCAACTCGCCGAGCGGGCGGGAGAGAACGGCGGGCTCGGTGAGGGTGGCACCGGGATGCGGGGTGGCACCGGCCACGAGCCGGGCCACCTGCTCGCCGGTGAGCCCCTGGCCCTCGAAGCCGGCCGGGCCCAACGGTGGACAGACCCCTCCGTTCGCGGCTGTCGACGCCTCCACCACGGCCCGCCCCTCCGGCCAGCCGCCCGCAGCTGCGGCACCACCTCCTCCCACGCCGAGGACCCCAGCCATGCACCGGCAACCAGCACGAATTCCGTCATGAGGGAAAGGTAACGGAGGCCACTGACAACGAGCCCGCAACGGAGTGCCCCACCATGGGAATTGGATAGCGTCGAACGACGCTTACCGATCAACTCACCCCACTCACGCGCCACTCCACTCAACTCCCCACTCCACGCAACTCCCCGTTTCCCATCTCCCACTCGACTGATCGCGAGCCCGTGCATGAAGATCGTCGTCATCGGCGCCACCGGCACCATCGGTTCGTCCCTCGCCGACACCCTGGAAGCGCATCCGGAGCACGAGGTGATCCGTGCCTCCCGGAGCGGCCCCGTCAAGGTCGATCTGGCGGAGCCCGCCTCCATCGACGCCCTGTTCGCCACGCTCGGCCCCGTCGACGCCGTGGTCGCGGTCGCGGCGAGCGGCGCGATCTCCCGGATCGACGCCCCGTCCGACGCCGACTACTTCACCGGTCTCGACGCCAAGCTCCTCGGCCAGGTCCAGTTGGCCCGCCGTGCCGCCCGCTACCTCGCCGATGACGGATCCGTCATCCTCACAAGCGGCATCTTCGAGTTCAGCGAGCCCGGTTTGTCCTTCACCGCACTGGTCAACGCCGGTCTCGCCGGATTCGTCCGGACCGCGGCGCAGGAGATGCCGCGTGGCATCCGCCTCAACGCCGTGAGCCCCGGCTGGATTTCGGAGACCCTGCGTGCCATCGGGCGCGATGCGGCGGTGGGCACCCCCGTTGCCGAGGTGGTCCGCGCCTATGTCGCATTGCTGGCAGGCGCCGACCGTGGGCGCATCGTCGAACCGGGGACACCGGAGGCCCGCAAGGGCTGAACGCTGTCGGCGGACCCGGCGGTGCGCCCGGCCCGGACCGGCAAATATCCGACAGCCGGGCGGTCGTCCGGGCTGCCGCATGAGTAGGGTGCATCCATGCAGACCAGCGGGGAGGAACAGCGCGGCCACGTGCTGCTGATCGCGGGGGCCAGGGCCACGCACCGACGCACCGTCCAGGTGATACCCAGCGCCAATTTGGCCGCGCTGACGGCCGTTCCCGTCCCCGTGCTGCTCGGCAGCACCCTGCCGGCCGACCTCGTCCACCTCGATGGCGCACGTGACCAGAACACCATGCTCATCAGGTTGCGCACGGCCGCCGCGGCCTCCGGGCCGCTGCTCGTCTACCTCGCCGGACTGCTGACCGTGGACCGCAAGAACCACCGGCTCCACCTCGCGTCCCCAGGCTCGACCGCCGGCACCACCCGCTACACCGGACTGCCCTGGGAATGGGTGCAGAACGAGCTGCGCCGGCGGCCCGGACCCACGACCGTGCTGATCGACGTGGCCGCCGACAAGGGCGCCTGGTCCGTACTCCGTGAACGCGGCGGGCTGCCGGAAGTGAACGCCGAGGTGTACGGGGTCATCACGCCGCCCGGCCTCTCCGGGACGGCCGACGGCATCAGCGTCTACACCCAGCACCTGATCGACGTGTTGCGCTCCCAGCCGGAGCGGCCCGCGGACACCCGACTGCACACGCTGGCGGTGGCGGCCGCCGCCATACCGCCCGGCACGCTTGTCCTGCCGAACGCCCCGCAGGGCCAGGGTACTTACCCGTCCGACACCGCTGAAACCCAGCCAAAAGCACCGATCAAGCGACTGCTGTCCGGCGACCGCTCCTTCCTGCCCGTCCTCCGCCGCCGGGATGCCGCGCCCGCGCCCGTGCCGGCTCCGGCGGAGTTCGACGCCTTCCCGCCGTACCCGACGGCCGCGGCGTACGAGGGCCGGCCCCACATCGGCGACCAGCCCTGGTACCAGGAGCAGCAACCCGCGCACCAGGAGCAGCAACCCGCCGCGCCGAGTCCGTTCCCCGTACCGGCACCGCAGCAGCCGGCGGCCCTTCCGCCCGCTTCCGCGCCCGCCACCGCGCCCACCCCTGCCTCTGCCCCTGTCCCGGACCCGACGCCTGCGCCTGCCTCGGCGCCGCTTCCCGCCGCCGCATGGTTCGCCGGCGATCCCGACTCCTCCGGTTCGGCCGCCCCTCCGGCCGAACGGAACGCCCCCCAGGCACCCCCGCTCTCGTCTCCACCTCCACCCCCGCCGCCTGCGGGGCCTCCAGCACCTCCGGTGTCACAGCAGCACCGGCCCGCCCCTGACCCGCTCCCGGAAGCACCCGCGGCACAGCCCACTCCGCCACCGCAGCCTGCACTCCCGCAACAGTCCACGCCGACCCCCACACCGCCCCCCGCGTCCCCGTCGCCGACCCCCGTGCCCGACCCCAAGCCCCTCATCTGGCAGGCGGCGCAGGCCGGTCGGCACGACCAGGCCGCGGAGATGGCGGCGGCCTGGGAGCAACAGGCACTGCAGCGCTATGGGTACGATTCGCCGCAAGCCACCGAATGGGCGGAAATCCGGGCCGATCTGGCCCGTATCGCCGGCCGCTGGCCGCTGGCCACGCAGCTGTGGGTGGCGGCCGCCCGCACACGACTGGCCCATCAGCCGTCCGACTCCGCCGAAGTCCTCAACGCGGCCCGCGGCGCCCACTATTGCTGGAACCAGATCACCATCCCGGACCAGGCCATCGAGAACGGCCCTGAGCTGATCAATCTGCTGCGCCAGCTGCCCGCGCTCGACCCCCGCCATGTCTCCACGGCGCAGAGCCGTCTCCAGTATCTGCACCAGCATCCGACCGGGGGCTCGTGACCGCCCTGCACTGACCGCCCTGCACTGACCGCGCACGCACGGCGCCATCACTGCGCCGACATGTCGGCGTTGACGATGGCGCCGTCGGACACCGTGTAGGTCCCCTCGAACACCTTCACCGAGCCGTCCTTCTGGAGGGCCCGGACGACGGTGTGGACCTCGTCGCCGCCGTCGGAGTCCTCCGTGCTGAGGTCGATGTGGACGGTGCTGTCGTAGCCGGAGACCCAGTCGGTGTAGCTGTCGCCGCCGATGTTCTTGCCACCGAGGTCCCAGGCCGTCCTGAAGTCCCGGGAGTTGATCGCGTCGTAGAACTTCTCGACGATTGCGTTCGGGGAGTCGGTATCGGTGTCGCTGTTGGGCGTCGGTGTCGGCGTCGGCGTCGGGGTTGAGGTTGGGGTTGGGGTCGGTGAGGTGTCCGGAGTGATGGGCAGGTCGGAGTCGGGTGTCGGGGTGGGGCCGGCATCCGTGGTTGTGGGCGGCGGACCGCCGGACGGCCCGAAGTCGATGGACTGGGAGGCGCCGTCGGCGGAGTGGATGACGACGTAGGCCGTGATGCCACCGCCGACGAGCAGGACGGCCAGCAGCCACAGGAGCCACTGGGGGAGGACGGTGGGACCGACCCGGACGTAGCCGCGCGTGGGGGAGTGGGGCTGGTAGGCGTGGTCCCTCGCGCCGTCGTCGTTGGGCATACCGCATTGCGGGCAGGAGGCCGCGAAGGGATCCCCGAGGGGAGCGCCGCAGTGGATGCAGGATGGCATGGTTCCCTCCGTTCCTCGGCCTCCGGCCGCTGCCTCGCCCGCCCTCTGACGGGCTACAGACCGTGAATGGCCTCTTCGATGGTGACCGCCAGGGATGTCAGTGCGGTGAAACCGGGGACGGCGTCCACGAGGGCTCTGGCGAGGAGCCTGAGTTTGCCGCGGCGCGGGGACTCGGTGGAGAGTTCCTCGCGGGCGTCCTGCGCGGCCTCGATCAGGTCGGCACGCTCGGGGTGTTCGGACCGGCCGAGTGCGTCGACGAGTTGGGCGAGCAGTTCGGCGATCTCCTGGGGCGTGCGCTGTTGCCGGGGTCCTTCGGCCTGGCCCGGGCCGGCATTGTGGACCTCGGCTTTTGCGTTCTTGCCGCTGGCGACGGCGTTGCCGACGACGGACGAGCCGCCGGTGGCGGTGATGCCGTTGTTGCGCTGCATGGTCATGGTCCTTCGTCTCGGGCGGCGCTGGTGCGCGTCAGCTCGCGATCTTCTTGAGGATGTTCATCGAGATCCGGGACTTCTCACCGGAGGCGACGGAGCTGGATTCCACCTTCGCTCCCTCGCCCGCGATGATGCCGTTGTTGATGATGACTTCCTGACGCTGGATCAGTTCATCGACATCGATGCCGTGCGCCTCGGCGAATTCCACGAGGGCGGCCAGGACCCGCCGTTCGACCGTTTTGATGACCATTCCGCTGTCAGCCTTCTGGAAATAGCGGAGGTGCTGTGTGGTCGACGCCTGCTGGCGGACGCTCTGCCGGGCACCGTAGTTGAATCGGCGTAGCCGGGTGATGAGTTTGTCCTGGCGGCGGATGCGCCATTTCATGGCGTAGTCCGGAAAGAATCCGGCGATGGCCCGTACCGGCGCGGCCAGCAGCACGAAGATCGTGCCGGCCAGCGTCCGAGCGAGCAGGACGACGAGTTCGCCCAGGCGCGGGCGGGGCATCAGGGTGTCGATGATGCGGTACTGGGCCCGCAGCGGGAACAGCACGGTCTGTACGGCCTCCACGAAGAGATTGGAGTCCGAGCGGAAGAATCGGAGGAAGAGGGAGGTGACGAGTTCGCCGCGCCAGCTGGTGGAATGCACGGCCAGGTAGGGGCGGGCGCCTTCTTCGGGGGCGCGTTTCAGAGAATCCAGCAGCTCGGCGGGAATACGGGCGACGGGCCGGCCGAGCGGCTGCGGCAGAAAGCGTTTGTCGCCCAGTACCGTCGCGCCGTCGACGAATACCCTTTCCTCGATTTCCAGGCACGGGAGGGAAAGGGTGCCGACCCGTTCGGCGATGTGCTCGTAGAGTTCCTTGACGTCGAAGTTCCGCGGTGTGCCGCCCGGCCGGCTCGATGTGGTGACGTCGAACGAGAGGGACCACGACTCGAGTTCGGTTCCGTAGCCGATGAAGGGTGAGTAGCCGCTGTAGGTGGTGACGTTTCCGCCGGCGTACGCGGCGATCTGGCCGAGGCGTGTCGCGACGCTTCCGTTGAGCGGACGCGGCGCGTTCTTGGGGTCGAAGCGGTCGGGGCGGAGGTTTTGCAGATAGCGGCCGTAGAAGGTCGACAGTTCGAAGGAGAGCACCGTCACCCAGGAAAGGAGGAACGTCAGCAGGACGGGAAGAGGCCCGCCCCAGAAGAGGAAGACGAATCCGAGCAGGAACAGTACGGCGAGGACGAGATCCCGGCCGTGCCGGCGGGCCTTGGCCAGATACGCGTGCCGGAGCACCACCGGCACATCGCAGGCAGGGGCTGCGGCCACCCCGAGGTGGGGTTCGGCGGCGATCTCTTTGATGAGCGATCTGGCGAAGTCACGGTCGAGATAGGCCGCCGCGCACAGATACCGGGTCAGATCCCGTTCACCGCCCCAACGCGGCCCGGCGGAACGGCGGTCGGCGATCCCCTTGGCGGTCTCGTGGCCGGGGACGGGGGCGGCGGCCCGGGCCGCCGCTGCTGAGGCCGGTATCGAGGGGACGGCGGGCGACGGAAGCTGCGCGGTAGGCGCTTCGGTGTCCATGGCCGTGCCGCAGGCACTGCAGGACGCGTCCCCTGGAACGGTGTCCCGGCCGCATCCGGGGCACGCTGCTGAACGTGTCATAGCTCCCCCGTACCTGATAGGCACCACGTCCCTCCAGTGCACCACGGGGGCCGACTGAGGGAGCGTCACCGTCGCACTTCGAAGCGGGACCGTTACCTGGCGCGCCCCCGACCGCCCCGGCTGCTCCTGTCTTGTTGCCCTGGCGCCGGCGTGAACGTTCCGCGTCTCCGCCCGGCGGACCCGAACCACGATGCCGAGTGCCGGAGGCGTGGCGGCGGGAGTGCCTGGGGTGCGGTGACGGTCGGGCGCCGACGCACGGTAATTGATGTTGACGTCCGACTCGTGCGGCGAATAAATTTACGCTCGTCGTAACTTTCATGGGAGGGGCGGCGGTCTGCGGCCTTGATTGCAGGCATCCGATTTGCACCCAATTCGCCTGCAAGGAAAGGGAGTTGGCTGCCCGGGTCGGCGGTCGCGCCGTTCTGCCTTGCCGCTCTCAGGGGACGCCCGCAGGCATCACCCCCACTCCCCACCCCGCACACGGAGGATCGTTGCTGAACGTCACTGTCGTACCCGCGGCGCCCGGGCAGGCGCAGGCCGTCCGCGACCACGCCGATGCGCTGATCGCCGCCCCGCTCCCGGCCGATGCCGAGGTGCGCGGCGACTGGGTGCGTGCGCCGGGTGTCGGGGGCGGCGCGGTGCTCTATGTGCACGGCGGTGGGTTTGCCCACTCCATGCCCGAAGCCGAGCGTGTGATGGCCTACCGGCTGTCCCGGGCGACCGGACGACCGGCCCTGCGCGTGGACTACCGTCTGGCGCCCCCCGACCCCTACCCCGCCGCGCTGGAGGACGTCCTCACCGCCTGGCAGACCGTGTTGGACGAGGGCGTCGCCGCCTCCGAGGTGGTCTTCGTCGGTGAGTCGGCCGGCGCCACCCTGGTGCTCTCCGCCCTGCTGGAGCTCAGGCGCACCGGCGGTCCGCTGCCCGGCGCCGCGGTCGTGATCTCCCCGATCACCGACTTCGCCCTGACCGGTGCGTCGCTGGTCGCCAACGACGGGAAGGACGTGCTCGGTCAGGGCGTCCTGGACGCCGTGGCCCGCGCGTATCTGGCCGGCGCCGACCCGAAGGAGGCGCCCCAGTCACCGCTGTACGGCGATCCGCGCGGACTGCCGCCGCTGCTGGTCGCCGTCGGCACCGACGAGGTGCTGCGGGACGACGCGCGCCGCTTCGCCGAGGCCGCGGACGCCGCCGGAGTGAGCGTGTGCCTGGACGAGTACACGGATCTGCCACATGCCTTCCATCTCTCCGGGGCGGGCGAGGGGCTGCTCGACCGGCTCGGCCGATGGCTCGCCGATCCGGTACGCGATGTCACCGTGAGCGGCCCGGAGGCAGGTCCCTACGCACTCGCGGAGGGACCCGACGGGGCCCTGTGGTTCACCCTGGTCCACCAGGGCGCGATCGGTCGCCGGGACGAGGACGGCCAGATCACCGTACATCCGGTCGGTGCGCGTCCCACCGTGATCGCCCAAGGGCCCGACGGTGCCCTGTGGTTCAGCGAGTACGGGACCCACCGCATCGGCCGGATCACCGTCGACGGCGAGGCCACCTCCTTCGCGCCGCCGACCGCGGACGGCGGGCCATTCGGGATCGCCGCGGGCCCGGACGGTGCGATGTGGTTCACGCTGTCCGCCGCCGACCGCGTCGGCCGGATCACCATGGACGGTGAGATCACCGAGTACCCGTCACCCGGCGCCTTTCCTTCCGCCCTGACCGCCGGCCCCGACGGCGCCCTGTGGTTCACCCTCAACCAGGGCAACGCCATCGGCCGGATCACCGTCGACGGCGAAGCCACCGCGTACCCGCTGCCGACGGCGTCCGCCGCCCCGGTGGGCATCACGGCGGGACCGGACGGTGCCCTGTGGTTCACCGAGATCGGTGCGGGGCAGATCGGCCGCATCACGGTGGACGGCACCGTCACCGAGTACCCGCTGCCCGATCGCCAGGCACGTCCGCACGCCCTCACCACCGGCCCCGACGGCGCCGTGTGGTTCACCGAATGGGGCGGCAACCGGGTCGGGCGGATCGGCACCGACGGCCGGATCACCGGCTACGACCTGCCCCGCCCTGCCTGTGAGCCGCACGGCATCGTCCAGCACCGCGGTGCGGTCTGGTGCGCCCTGGAGACGGGTTCCCTGGCCAGGATCGCGGTACCCGCCGAATAGACGGTCCGCCGTGCCTGGGACGGCCGAGGATGACTTGGTGCCGCCCAGGCACGGGCGGCGGTCGTGGAGGGTGGTAGGTGGGCGTGCGGGAGTGTTGCGGGGGCGCAGGCGCCGGGGTGCGCCCGGTACGCACGCCGCAGTGCCTCGACGGCGGGGCGAAGAATCCGGAAAACCGCCCCATCGCGGCCTGGGCATCGGCCGATACTGGCGGCGGTTCCACGACTGGCCGTTGGCTTCGCCGACGGCAGTGGTCTTCCCGCCTACACCGAGGAGCATTGCCATGCGTCGCATGCGTTCGTTCGCCGTCGCTTCGGCCGCCCTGGCGGTCGTGTTCGGTCTCGCGCCCACCGCAGCCGCCGCCTCCGCGGCGCCCGCCCACCGGGCGTCCTACCGTTGTACTCCCGGCTACTTCTGCATCTACAGCGGCTGGAACGGCGGCGGGACCCGCTGCCAGTGGTCGCAGCGGAGCAAGGCGAACACCGCGGACGACTGTTCCTTCATCCGGAGGGGCCTGAAAGTCCGGTCCGTGTGGAACGGCACCGGTCACCGGGTGCAGTACTACACCCAGACCAACTACCACGGCCGGGTCGGCTCCACCCGTGCCGGAACCGGCGGCAACCTGATGGGCAACTACCAGATCCGTTCCTTCCGCCCGCAGTGACGGACGGCCTGGGCTGACGGACTGCCTGGACTGCTGGACCGTGAACTGCCTGCGCTGACGGACCGACTTCCGGCCGGTGACGCTGTGGGGCACAACAGTGCGTGCTCCACAGCGCCTTGGCCGCGGCTCGTACAAAGTCGAGGGCGAGGAGAGCGAGGGGACTAGATTCAAAAGGAAGAGGAGAAGGAAGTCCCGTCATGGCCTCGCCGCGGCCAACGATAACAGTCAGGCGGGTATCAGGTCGCGGAGATTGCCGGGGGTGATGACCCGGGAGTCCGGATGCAGACCGTCGGGGCGCGCCAGGCCGAGGTAGGTGACCGGTTCGTCGGGGAGTGCCCGGCCCTCCCACAGGGTGACCGAGGTCGCGGAGTCGGCCATCAGATCGGCGAGGTACCGGACCGTGAGGTAGTCGCGTTCCACGATGCCGCGCAGCAGGGTGGCGACGGAGACGCGGTTCCCCTCGACCTGGTTGGACGTCGGTGTGCCCCTCAGGCAGAGGTGCAGCCACTTGGCGCGCCAGCGGCCGTCGGCGCCGCGCTGGAAGGCCAGCGGCAGGGCGACCCGGCCGGGGCCGCGGAGCTCCGACTTCATCCGCACGGTACGCGGTTCGAACGGGCGGCCCCGCTGCTCGGCGTCGCGCAGCATGAAGCCGAAGAACGACTCCTCGACCTCGTCGAAGCCCTCGCCGGAGTAGATGTCGACCTGCGGGACGATGAAGGTGCCGGGCACCGCGTCCAGGCGCAGGTCGATGAACTCCGAGGCGCCGTCGGGTGCTTGGGTGATGTCGCCGGAGTGCTTGCCGCCGACGGCGGTCAGGGCCGTGTAGGACAGCCAGGAGTGCGTGGAGTAGTCGGCGTTGAGCATCAGAGCCGACAGGTCGAAGTCGGTGTCGCGGGCGGTCTGCTTCCAGTGGACGAAGAAGCGCAGCAGTTCGCCGTCGACGGGTGAGACCGAGCCGCGCGGCAGCACACCGAGGCCGGAGGCGGTCGCCTTGCCGCTGAGCGGAAGCGCGACATCCAGCATGGCGGGGTCGACGAGCAGACGGCCCGGGCTCGGCAGACGGCGGCGGATCTCGGCGTCCACCGTGGCCGTCAGTCGCTTGTGCTCGGCCGGTGGCACGGGTCGGCGGGAGTCGAAGGTGACCCAGGCACGGCCCCGGCGGTTGACGAAGACCCGGCGGTCGCCGGGCTCCTCGGTGCGGTTGTGGAGGTGTTCGCGCACCGAGAGCAGGACGCGGCCGGAGACCTGGGGCGCGACCCGTTCGGCGGCGGCCGCGACGGCGTCCCGCTCCTCCTGGGTGGGTGCGTCGCGCAGCAGCCGGTCCAGGACGCGGAACAGCTTGCCCGGTGCGGCGGTCAGCAGCTCCAGTGCGCCGGTGAGGTCGTGCCTGGCCAGGCACTCTTCGACGCGGCCGTCCAGGGAGCGGGCGGACACTTCGCCGCGGGCGACGGCGAACACCGAGGCGGCGTACGGCCGGCGCGGGTACTCGTGCGGGTGGAGCCGCTCGCCCAGCCGCTTCCACGGCTCGCGATGGGCCGCCACGTCCGCGACCTTGGCCGGGGACGCGGCGACCACGCGGTCGAGCCCTGCGAGGAGGGCGCGCCGGATCGGCCGGGACAGGGCATGGAAGCGGGTCGGCTCCTGGAGCGTCACATCACCGTCCGACAGCGCACAGGCCAGGCGGAGCACGTCCGTGACCGTGTCCAGGAGGAGGTCGGCGCCGATGGCCAGGCGTGCCTGGTTGACCAGCGCGCGGTTCTCGCGGACGGGGATGGTCTCGGGCTGGGGGCCGGTGGCGCAGTGCTCGGCGAGCAGCCGCAGGTCGTCGCGGACGTCGTCACCGAGAGGCGTGCTGCTCCCGGCCAGCGCGAGGTAGGCGGCGGTGGTCTCGTCCGCCAGGCTGCCGCCCAGGTGCAGCACCGTCAGACGGTCGCCGGCCGCCGCGATCAACTCGTCATGGGCGGCGAGCATTTCGGTGTAGGTGTGCTGGTAGACGCCGTAGGTCGGCAGGGTCAGCAGGTCCAGCACGCCGCTGCGGAGCTGTCCGAGAGTGCGGTCGCGGGCGGCGTCGTCCGCCAGTGCCTGGCCGATGCAGTGCATCCAGAAGTCGAACGTGGCGGGCACCCGGGACGGGAAGTCGCGGAAGTAGACGTTGTGTTCGACGTGGTCGCCGACCATCGTGCGGACGGTGCGCAGGGTGTGCACGGCGGTCTCGACGACCGTGTCCGTGGACAGCCCCGACAGGTGCGCCAGCAACTCCCCGGAGAGTTTGAAGCCCACCGACATCAGCGCGGAGTCGAACTGCCGCGCCGCGACGTCACCGTCCCCGGCCGGCCCCGAAGGGGCGGGCAGGCGGTGGGTGTGGCGGATGACCAGTGAAGCGAGGCCGTTTCCCATCCCCGCATGGTCCCAGACACGCGTTCGCCGGTGCACCCGGGTTTCGCTTCGCCCGCCCGAGCGCTCGCCCCAGGCAGCCGCTCCGATGCCGCAGTACGCGACAGCCCAGCGTACTGCGGCAGTTCATCGGGATTAAGGTGGGCCGCACAACGGATATCGAGGGGGCGGAACGTGGCGAATCCAGGGCAGGAAACCGGGGCGGACACCACGGGCGGGGGAGCGGCGGCGCGCGGCGGGCGGCGGCGCGTCGCCCTGCTGCTGGCAGTGGCGGGTTGCGTCTATCTGATCGACCTGCTGAGCAAACTGGCGGTGGTGGACAAGTTGGAGTTCCACGCGCCGTTCCCGGTGCTCGGCAGCTGGCTGGAACTCCGGGTGACGCGTAACTCCGGTGCGGCCTTCGGTCTGGGCGGGGCGATGACCATCGTGTTCACGCTCATCGCGGTGGCCGTCGTCGTCGCGATCGTCCGCCTGGCGCGCAAGCTCTACAGCCTCCCGTGGGCGATAGCACTGGGCCTCCTGCTGGGCGGTGCCCTCGGCAATCTCACGGACCGCCTCTTCCGGGCCCCCGGCGGTCTCCAAGGCGCGGTGGTCGACTTCATCGCCGTCCGCGGCTTCAGCGTGATGAACCTCGCCGACTGGGCGATCGTCTGCGGCGGCGTCCTGATCGTTTTCTGCTCCTTCCGGGGCTGGGAGCTGGGCGACGCCGGGAGAACGGCGGACGAGGCGACCGCCTGAGCCGCCCGGCCCGGCGGGTGCCGTCTCAGGCAGCCACCCCAGGCGCCCCCCCAGGATCTCCCCATCACGCACCGTCCGACCGACCCCACCTCTCTCCGACCCTCTCCCGACCAGTCTCCGGCCAGTCCCCGACCGGTCGTCGACCGGTCGTCGATCACAACGGTGGTACTCCATGGCAGACCATGACCTGACCGGATTCGACCGCGAAACCTTCACCCACGGCGGCGTCACCCGCCGCACCCTTCGGCGCGGCACCGGGCCCGCGGTGATCGTGATCACGGAGGTCCCGGGCATCACACCGAAGGTGCTGCGGTTCGCGGAACGGGTCGCCGCCATCGGCTGCACAGCCGTGCTCCCGGTCCTCTTCGGCACCCCCGGTCGTGAAGTGGACCCCACCGAGGTCGGCTGGCTCAAGTCCACCCTCTACGCCGCCTCGACGATGCGAAAGGTCTGCGTCAGCCGGGAGTTCACCGTCCTGGCCACCGGAAAGTCCTCGCCGGTGGTGACCTGGCTGCGGGCCCTGGCCGCCCACGAGCACGAGCGCTGCGGTGGGCCCGGCGTCGGGGCCGTCGGCATGTGCCTGACCGGCGGGTTCGCCCTGGCCATGGCCGTCGACGACCGGCTGCTCGCCCCTGTGGTCTCCCAGCCGTCGCTGCCGCTGGCCGTCACCCGCAGCCGGGCCGGCGGCATCGACATCTCCGCCGAGGACCTCGCCACCGTACGCGGCCGCTGCGAACGCGAGGGCCTTCAGGTGATGGGACTGCGGTTCCACGGCGACCGACTGGTGCCGCGCGACCGCTTCGCGTTCCTGCGCCGCGAACTGGGCGACGCGTTCACCGCCGTGGAACTCCCCGCGTCCGCCGCGAACCCGCGGTCCGCGATGGCGCCGCACTCCGTACTGACCGAGCACCTCGTCGACGAGCCCGGCCAGCCGACCCGCGAGGCGCTGGACGACGTACTCGACCTCTTCCGCAAGCGGCTGCTCGAATCGCCCGACGAGGCGGACAGGAAGACACCCGCGGGGAATTGACGGCCGATCGGCCGCGGGTGCCGCGCAGCAGCACCCTGGCCGTCCGGCCGCCTGACGGCGGAACGAGTCACGGCTGGGCGGAGTACGCGCCCTCCGCCCAGCCGGCCACCTCAGCGGCGACCGGCCTTGCGCGGCCGTTCCAGAGTGAAGGCGTCCACGGGCGTCAGCTCGCCGTAGGGTCCGTCGAAGGTGTAGTACGTGACGTGGATGCGGGTGCGGCCGGTACGGGCATCACCCGGATCGACGTCGAACGCGGCGAAGCCGTGGGTGTGGACCCGGTCCTGGACGGCGCGCCACGGCGCGTCCTCGGTGATGAAGACGGCCTTGCGGTGGCGGCCCTCGGTCTCCTTGCTCAGATCGACGACGACCCGCCCCTTGGGCTCCTCGAACAGATCGTCCTGGGTGGTCGCGAAGTTGCCCCCGCCACCGATGATCATGTGGACCGTGCCCTGGCTGGTGTTTGCGACATCGGTCCTGGTCGAGACCGGTATGGGGGTGCGCGCCTCGTTCGGCAGGGCGCCGCGGACCGGTAGCGACCGCTCGTAGTAGTGCTCGTGCCCGCACAGCACCAGGTCCACCCCGTACGCGTCGAACAGCGGGCCCCACGCCGTGCGGATGCCGAGGTCGCTGCCGCTGCCACTGCGGCTGCTGGAGATCATCGGGTGGTGCATGAAGACCACGATCCAGTCGATGCCGTCGTGCGCCCGCGCCGCCCTCAACTCACGCTCCAGCCAACGGCGTTGCGCACCATCGGAGAAACCGTGCACATAGGTGTCGCCGGTGTCCTGGATCGCCACGTCGTCGTTGGCCAGGCTGATGAAGCGGACGGCGCCGACGGTGAAGGCGTACCACAGGCCCCGTGTCCCGGGATCGGCGTCGGCCGTCGAGCCGGGCAGAGTGTAGTACGCCTGGTATCCGGTCACCCCCAACGGCCCGTTGCCCTTCTCGTTCTCGCCGTTTCCCAGGCAGGGCATCCAGGGGCGCAGGCGCGTCGAACGGCTGTTGCTGATGAACCAGTCGGCCCAGGTCGCGACGCGGTTCTGCCCGAAGACGCCGGCCGCCGAGGCGTAGCACAGGTCGCCGTTGACCAGGTTGAACAGCGGCTCGACCCGCTCCACCGCGGCCACGATGTCGGCGGACGCCGGTGTACCGGCCTGGCTGCTGGTGTAGAGCGGAAACCGCCCCGAGGGAGAAGGAGCGCCTCCCGCAGGCCATTTGACGGAACGTCGGAGATTGGGCGCGCCCTGGTCGCCGAAGCTGGTGAAGGTGAACGCGGTACGCCCGCGCGGCGCCGTCGTGAAGGTACCGCTCTCCGCCGCCGCACCGTCATGCCCGGCCGCGTAGAGATAGGTGGTGTCGGGCCGCAGCCCGCCTATCCGGGCATGGTGCACATACACCTCCTCGCCGGACAGCCCGTCCCGATAGGTGCGGGTCTCGGCCTCGACGACCTGCCCGGTGCCGCCGTCCGGCGATCCCAGGCGCACCTGCGGACGGCGAACGGACCGGGGACTGATCCAGGACACGGTCATCTCGGTGGCGGGGTCGGCGCCGAACTGGAGGTGCAGCCCGGTCACTCCGGGCACCCCGAGACGGCTGGGTGTGCGCTGGAGCAGCGGGTGCGGGGCGGCGGCCTCGGCGCCCCCCGCGGCGCCGAGTGCGGTGGCGGCCGCGGCCGCCGTCGAGCCGGTCAGGAGCGATCTACGCGCGATCGACATATAACACCCTCCGTGAAGAAGGAAGTTGGCGGCAGGTCGGAAAGAGGTGCGATGGTCAGGTGCACTGTATGCCGGTCGATGCCGGGCCGACCTGCCGGGCCGAGGAACGGGCGAACCCGGCACTGGCGGCGGTTCCGGACGGCAACGCCCACCAGCTGCGCTGCCGGGTCGCTGTCGTGGCGCCCTGGGGCCGCGGTAGTCCGGGGGTGGCGATCCGGGGGTGGCGATCCGGTTGGGGTGGACGGCGGTGGTGTCCTCCGCGGCGCGTCCTCGTTGGCCGGGCATGGAGTCTTCCGTCTCCGACCCGGAAAGCGCAGGTACGCCGCAGCTGCGCGGGGCGTACTGGCTGGAGCAGCGGCGTGTCAGAGCGGATCGCTGTTGTTCGTGGTGCGTGCCACGGGAGCTGCCGGCGGTGCCGTGCGTGAATCGCGGGGTGATCGCCGTCGCCGGCGGGGTGGTGGCCGCCCTGCTCGTCCTGACCGTCGTACTGGGGGCGGCCTACTTGCCGTGAGTTCGGTCCTTCCGGCGCCGCCCGGGCAGCGGGTGCACCTCTTCGGGAGCCGACGAGGGCCGATGGCGCAGGTCCAGATAGGCGCGGACGGAGACGCCGGGGCGGCCCGGGGTGTGCCAGGGCGCGGAGGGGCCGCTGGAACGCCACAGGCGCCCCAGCTCGGCCGCGGCAAGGGTGGCGGTGGCTTCGTCGGCGGCGGTGACGTCGATGACGACCATGCCGGGCTCGCTGACATGTTCCTCGTGGATATGCACAGTTCTGTATGACCTATTTCGCCCTGTGGCGTAAGGAGAAGCGGGCAGGGTTCATCCGAACGTGGTCCGTGGGGATGGTGGGTTGACCGTGGGCGGCTGTGGTTCGCCCCCGCTCAGCCGGGCGGCACGGTGCCGGGCCGGAACGGGACGGGACGGCCGGAAGGGCACCGTGGATGCCGGGGCGGCCGCAGGATGTCTGCCCGGGTCAGGGGCGGCGGGCGGCAGTCGGCTCCTGCCAGAGGGCCAGTGGTGTGGCGCCCACCCGGTAGCCCTCCTCGTCGAGGAGATGCCCGCCGTGCTTCATGTGCCAGAGGGCGACCGCCCGTTCGGCGACGGTCAGATCCGGGGCCCGCTCGGCCAGGCGGACCTCGAAGCGTTGGGCGTCGTCGAGAGAGCGCACCCAGGCGACGAGATGCAGGTTGTGCCGGCTGATGACGCTCGCGCACAGGCGGACCTCGCGCATCCCGGTGACCCGCCGGGTCACCTCGCGCAGCCGGGCCGCCGGGACCCGGCCCCAGAACGTCACGGTCACCGGCCATTCGGACAGCGGGCGGGCGACCTCGCACCGGGCGTGCAACATGTCCGCGGCGAACAGGCGCTGGACGTGCCGGCGCACCGTGTCGGGGCTCGCGTCGCACTGTTCGGCCAGCGCGCGGTAGGTGGCCCGGCCGTCCACGGACAGCGCCGTGACCAGCCGTTGGTCGAGGTCGTCGAGGACGAAGGCGGGGGCGGCCGGCCCGCGGCGGGGCGCGTCGGCGGCGAGCCGGGCGACCTGCTGCCGGCCGAGGGCGCGCAGGCGCCACCGGCTGCCCTCGGCGTGCACCGGACCGGCCAGATGCGTACGGGCGGCCAGCACGCCGTCCAGCGCGGCGAGGTCATGGGTCACCCAGCGGGAGAGCATCGCCGGATCGCGGGCCATGACGTTGAGTTGGAGGTCGCGGTCCCCGGTGACGTGCGACAGCGCCACGACATGCGGCGCGTCGGCCAGTGCGCGTGCGACGGCGAGCAACCGGCCGGGCGCACAGCCGATCTCCACGAACGCCAGGCACCCCTGGCCCGACGCGGCCAGCACCGGGGCCGGATGGCAGCTGATCCATGCGGCACCTGTCCCGGTCAGCCGGTTCCAGCGTCTGGCGACCGTCACGGCGTCCAGTCCGAGGATGGCGCCGATCCGGGTCCAGCTGGCCCGCGGCGCGATCTGCAGGGCATGCACCAGCGCCTGGTCCACATGGTCCAGAGAGTCCGGAGTTCGGCCGGAATCCTGCGTCACAGGCACCTCCTTGCGTTTTTCCGGCGAAATCGGGCCGTCGGACGGCTCGACCTTCAGCCTGGACTCGGTACGGACGGACCGTACCAGTCACTCCCGGAGCAACAGGAACAGGACGCGAGATGTCGGCACTGGAACGCGCCAAGGAACTGCAACCCGAACTGGTGCGGCTGCGCCGGTCGCTGCACCGGGAGCCGGAGCTGGGCCTGGAACTGCCGCGTACCCAGGAGAAGGTGCTCACGGCCCTCGACGGACTGCCGTTGGAGATCACTCTCGGCACCGGCCTCACCTCGGTGACTGCCGTGCTGCGCGGCGGCCGGCCCGGCGGGGCGGTGCTGTTGCGCGGCGACATGGACGCCCTGCCGGTCACCGAGGAGACCGGTGTGGACTACGCCTCCCGGATCCCCGGCCGGATGCATGCCTGTGGGCACGATCTGCACACCGCCGGACTCGTCGGCGCGGCCAGGCTGCTGGCCGAACGCCGGGAACACCTGCACGGCGATGTGGTGTTCATGTTCCAGCCCGGCGAGGAGGGCTACAACGGGGCCGGCGCGATGATCGAGGAAGGCGTGCTGGACGCGGCCGGCAAACCGCTCGACGCGGCGTACGCCCTGCACGTGTCCTCCAACCAGGTGCCCGGCGGCGTGGTCATCACCCGCTCCGGCACCATCACCTCCGCCTCCGACCTGCTGACCGTGACGGTGCGCGGCGAGGGCGGCCACGGCTCGACGCCGGCCACGGCCAAGGACCCCGTCCCGGTGGCCTGCGAGATGGTCACCGCCGTGCAGAACTGGGTGACCCGCGCCTTCGACATCTTCGACCCGGTCGTCGTCACCGTCGGCACCTTCCACGCCGGCACCAAGGCCAGTGTCATCCCCGACACCGCCGAGTTCCAGGCAACCGTGCGCAGTTACTCGGAGTCCGCCCGGGACCGGCTCGCCGAGGGACTGCCGCGCCTGGTGCGCTCCATCGCGGCCGCGCACGGCCTGGACGCGGAGGCCGACTACGGCAGGCACTACCCGGTCACCGTCAACAACGTGGCGGAGACGGCCTTCGCCGTGGCCACCGCCCGCGACCTCTTCGCCCCGAGCGAGGTGTGGGAGTCCCCGGTACCCACCAACGGCTCCGAGGACTTCGCCTACGTCCTCAACCGCGTCCCGGGCGCGATGCTGCTGGTGGGCGCGGCCCCGGCGGGGAGTGACTGGCAGCACGCCCCGATGATCCACTCGCCGCGCGCCGTCTTCGACGACGGGGTGCTGCACCGGCAGGCGGCGCTGCTGACGGAACTGGCGGAGCGCCGACTGGCCGACACGGCGCAGGCGGTGGCGGGGACGGGGGCGACGGTCACCGCTCCCTGAGCCGGCCCCCTTCAGGGCATGCCTTTCGGCCTGGTCGGCAGCGGCAGGTGAGCCCGGCGCATCGATGTCGCCACGTTCCCTGATGTGAGAGGGAGTTGAGGGATGGGTGGGGTCGGCATGGTGCGCACGCGTCCGTGACGGTGAAATGCGGTGGTGACGGGTGGGGCGGGTGTGCTGCGATGGTGGTGTGCGGGATGACAAGGCAGCCGAGAAGACACCCGGCAGGGCGGCCGACAGGGTGGCCGGCCGGTCAGCTGACGGGGCGATGATGGTGGATCGCGGTCGATATCCGACGGCAGTCACGCCATGGGAGAGCCTGGCGTGGCGGGATGCCGCCCTGGGATGGGTGCGGCAGGCGCTCGACGCCCGTGGTCTGCGGATGGTGGCCGAGGGGGCCGTGCGGGTGCGGCTGCGGCCGTGGTCGGTTCTGATGCGGTTGCCGGTCGCGGGGCGGGGCGATGTCTGGTTCAAGGCCAACCCGCCGGCCAGCGCCTTCGAGGCGGCGCTGACCGAGGCACTGGCCCGCTGGGCGCCCGGTCAGGTACTGGAGCCCCTCGCCGTCGAGGCCGGGCGGGGCTGGGCGCTGCTGCCCGACGGCGGGGAGCTGTTCCGGGACGTCCTCGACCACGGCCCCGCCGACCCGCGCGCCTGGGAGCAGCCGCTCGCCCAGTACGCCGACCTGCAACGCGCACTCGTCCCGCACACCGCGCACCTGGAACGCCTGGGCGTCCCCGGTGCCCGTACGGCCCAACTCCCGGACATCTTCGACCGGATCGTGGCGGGCAGCACCGCACTGTCCGCGGACGACCGCAGCAGACTGGGGGCGCTGCGGCCGCGCCTGGCGGACTGGTGCACGGAGCTGGTCGGACTGGGGATCGCGGACTCACTCGACCATGCCGACCTGCACGACGGCCAGCTGTTCGCCCCGCGGGCCGGCCGCTTCACCTTCTTCGACTGGGGCGACGCCACCGTCTCCCATCCCTTCTGCAGCTTCCGGGTCCCGGCCGCGGCGGCCCGCGAACGCTACGGCCCGGACGTCCTCCCGCGGCTACGCGACGCGTACCTCGAACCCTGGACGGGCGACGGGCGGACGACGCCCGAACTGCGGCGGGCGCTGCGTCTGGCCTGGCGGCTCGGCGCACTCGGCCGCGCCCATTCCTGGGGACGGCTGTTTCCCCCACCAGCCGGCGCGCCCGACGCCACGGCCACGGGAGCCGCCGAGAGCGCTGCCTGGCTGCGGGAACTCTTCACCGAACCCGCCGTGTGAGGGGCGGGGCGCAGGGCGGGACGGACGGATGCCGACCGGTGGCGGCCCGGTGCGCAGGGCCCGTACGCCGCCGCGTACGGGCCCGGGCCGGTCGGCTGGTTCTCGCCTACGGCTACCTACGCGCGGGGCACTCCTTCCACGCGAAGTGGTACAGGGTGTTGATGCTGCCGTCGGTGGAGTCCATGGCCATGTAGCTGGTGGCCGTGGGGGCGGCCGAGGAACCGTCCACCCTCAGTTCGGTGTTGATGTTGAAGTAGCGCTCCTCTCCGCAGGGTGCGTAGACCAGCTGGTCGACGTCGGTCTCGTCCGAGCTCTGCCAGTTGTCGTTGTAGGGCCCGGCGTAGGCGTGGCTCTTGCGGGCCGTCTGCTGCTGGCCCTGGAAGTAGTAGTTCGCCTGCTCCAGGCCCTTGGCGCCGGGCGCCAGGGAAGCGTAACCGCGGTAGTCGGCCCGCGCGATGGCGTAGGTGAAGCCCTGCGGCACGTGCACGTTGAGGGCGATCTGGCAGTTCTTGCGGGCGTCGGTGGGCTTGCTGGCGCCGCCTGCCTGGGCGAGGTACTCGCTGTAGGTGACGGTGAAGGCGGTGTTGTCGGGGGCGACGGCCACGGCGGCGCTGCCGGGTCTGCAGCCCGAACCGTTGACCGTGGCGACGTCTATGGTGATCTGTCCGGACGGCGGGTCGTCGCCGAACCGGGCCGGTGTGGTGGGGGATGCCGATCCGAGGAGCAAGGCTGCCGCTGCGGCACCAGCACTGAGCGTGCTGAGCATGGGCTCGTCCTTCCGGTCGTCCTGGACCCGCGGGTGCGGGCACATCAGGGGTGGGTGACGAGCGCATGCCAGCACGGGGATCTCGGCTTGAACAGCTGTGCATCCGAGGATTGGGGCGAATCTACGCCTTGATTCGGACGTTTGGGCCGCGCCGCCGAGCCGGGTCGACCAGCCGCGCTTCCGTGCGGGGCCACAGGCGCGTCCCCCAACCCTCCGCGCCGGGGCCCGTGGCGGAACAGCCACGGCGGCGCCGGTGACGAATGCCGTCACGAAAGCGCTCTCTGCTTGCTTTCCCGTCGTGCGAAGACGTCCTCGCGGCGGTCGTCCATCTGCCGGAGTGCCTCCTTGCGGTCGCGCTTGGCGAGCCGGTCGAGGTAGAGGTGACCGTCGAGGTGGTCGGTCTCGTGCTGCAGACACCGCGCGAAGTAGCCCGTCCCCTCGATGGTCAGGGGCTTGCCGTCCTTGTCGAAGCCGCGCACGACGGCCCGGTCGGTGCGCGGGACCTCCATGGTCGCACCGGGGACCGACAGGCATCCCTCGAAGTCGTCGATCAAGTGGCGGTGCCCCGGGTCGGGGAGCGTGAGCACGGGGTTGGCGATGTGGCCGACATGTCTGATTCCGCGGTCGTCCGGGCAGTCGTAGACGAACAGTCGGAGGTCGATGCCGACCTGGTTCGCGGCGAGGCCGGCGCCGTCGGCGATGTGCATGGTCAGGAACAAGTCGTCGACCAGCGCGGAGAGTTCGGGGGTGCCGAACTCGGTCACCTCGCGGCACGGACGGCTCAAAACCTCCTCGCCCACCTCCGTGATCCGGCGCACCGCCCCGCGTCGGGCCTCCGGCGGCAGGGCGGGGAAGGAATCGACCGGCTCGCCCTGGACGCGGACTCGCCGGTCCCCGGGACCGGGCTGTGACCGGCCACGGCGACGTGGCTGTTCGTCGTGGGTCGGCAGCACGATGTGGTGTGTCTGCTCGTCGGGTTGCGGCCGGTCGTTCCGATGCGACATCGGTGTCTCCCCCTGGGAACATGGGACTTGCACGGCTCTTTGCAAAGTAGCAGACTTTGCAAAGTGACCGAAGAAGACCTCACCCTCCCGGCCGGCCAGCCCTCCCGCACCGGTGAGGAGTTGCCCGAGCACGAGGTCCGCACGGCCCTGCTGGCACTGCTCGCCGACGTGGGCACGGTCACGGCGACCGAGGCCGCCGCCCGGCTGGGCTACAGTTCCGGGCTCTGCTCGTTCCATCTGCGGCAGCTCGCCCGCCACGGCCGTATCGAAGGGGCCCCGCACCACGGCGGTGGCCGGGCACGTCCCTGGCGCCTGCGGCAGTCGGATCCGGTGGCCGGGCCTGCGACGGAGGACTTCGGTGACCTCGCCCACGGCCTGGAGGACGAGAGTTGGCAGCGCTGGCTCGAACAGCGGGGCCAGGCACCCGCGGCCTGGCGCCGCGACGAGGCGTTCAGTGCCGTCGCCTATCTGACGCCGGACGAAATGAGCCGGGTGGCCGCCGCCATCCGTAAGGCCCTGGCACCCTACCGCGACCGCGAACAGCGGCCGTTGGCCCGTCCCGACGGTGCCCGGCCGGTGGCGCTGATCAGCCGTCTGTTTCCGCTGCTCCCGCATCCGCAGGCGCAGTCACACCCGCACCCGCCTCGCGATCCGGACCCCGAGCAGGGAGACGGTGACGGTGTCCGATAGGGCGGGTCCGACGGGGCGCGGCCGGGGCGGCCGTTGAGCGAGGTGCCGAGCGGCGCTTCGCCTCGCGTGGTGGATCGGCCAACGGGGCACTGGTGCGCGGCGGTGCGAGACGGTTCACTCCTGTCCCATGAGACGACTGCTTGTTGCGCTGTGCGCCGCCGTCACCGGTCTGGTGCTGGGTGTGGGCCCGGCGGCGGCCGCGGCGCCGCCCGGTGAGTTCGGCACCCACTGGCACGACCCGGTCACCGCGGGCCCGCCGGTGTCCGTTCCGGACACGCCCTCCTGCCAAGTGACGCTCGCCGACACCGAGTTCCGGGACTACACGCCGTACAAGGGGACCTACACACCACCCGCGAAGTGCGGCCACCGGTGGAACAAGGTCGTCCTCCGGCTGGAAGGGGCCGTCGCCGGGCGGCAGTTCGACCGGCTCGGCTATCTGCACATCGGCGGGGTGGAGGTGCTGCGCACCTCGACACCCGAGCCCTCGCCCCAGGGCATCACCTGGAAGGTGGAGAAGGACGTCACACGGTACGCGTCCGTGCTGCGCGCACGGCAGCCCGTCGAGATGCTGATCGGCAACACCGTCGACAGCACCTACACCGGCGCCATCAAGGTCAAGGCGACACTGACCTTCTATACGGCCCGCGGCCCGGTGAAGGAGGCCGCAACCCCCGACAAGGTCCTCACCCTGGACGGCGCCCGCACCGAGGGCGGGGTGTACGCGGGGCGGCTGACCGCTCCGCGCAACAGTGAACGCATCGTCGCCGAGGTGTACGCGACCGGCTCCGGCGGCGGCTGCGAGGAGTTCTGGTATCTGACGGTTCCGGACACCGCGCCCTACTCCTGCAAGGCCAGGAACGGCCCGTACCGCGAGGTTCAGGTGACCGTGGACGGCAAGCTCGCCGGAATAGCCGCTCCCTACCCGACCGTGTGGACAGGCGGTTGGTCCAACCCCTTCCTCTGGTACGTCATTCCCGGACCGCGGGCGTTCGACGTCCGTCCGGTGGAGTACGACCTCACCCCCTTCGCCGGGCTGCTGAACGACGGGCGTCCGCATCGGGTGGCGGTGTCGGTCGCCGGGTTGCCGGCGGGGCAGGAGGGGTGGAGCACCCCCACCAACATCCTGGTCTGGCAGGACGCCAAGGCGGCGCGGGTGACCGGCGGGCTGCTCACGAGCCGGGCGGGCGAGCCGGTCGACCGGACCAGCTACGAGCCGGGCGACGAGCGTCGTCTGACGGCCGAGGGCAGGCACTCCCTGACGACCGCCGGTTACCTCGACACCTCGCACGGTCGGGTCACCACGACCGTCAGTCGGAGTCTCGCCGCGGACTTCGCGCACCGTTGGAACGCGGACGAGTCGACGGACGCCCTCCAGGCGCGTTGGTACGACGACGAGACGGTGGCCGTGCACGGGCGGGGACCGGCGACCCTCGCCCGGGCCCACCGCGTATACACCATGGACGGTGCGACCGTCGTGGGCGCGGGCAACCGCCTGCGCACGACGATGGCCATGGGCGACCGCGCCGACACTGCCACCCTGCAGGCCGGCCGCCGCATCGACTGGGCGCGGCTGGACGACACTTACCGTGGTGACGCCGCCTACAACCAGAACGTGCCCCGCGAGGAGCGGCACGCCACCGGCACCTCCCGCGAGCGCTACCGCCTCGCCGGGCCGGGCGTCTGCTACGACCGGACGTTGGCCACGGCGCAAGGGGAGTTGACCGAGGACCGGACGCTGCCTAGCGCGGGCGTGCGGTGCGGTCTTCGCGCACAGCCAGATACGCGCTGAGCCGACCGGCGGCGTCGAGCATGGCGACGCCCCGAGCGGTGAGCCTGCGCTGCCAGTCCTCCAGGGCGTCGGACAGGGTGTCGGTGCCGCCCGCCGAGCGGACCTGGCGGACCACGGTGGCGACGTGGGCCAGCGGATAGCCCCCGCGCCGGAGGAGGTGGGCGAGCTCGGCGTCGCGGACGTCGCTCGGGCGGAAGACCCGGTAGCCGGTGACCGGTTCGCGCTCCGGGGCCAGGATGCCGGCGGCCTCCCACTTGCGGAGGGTCGCCGGGGTGACCTGGAGCCGGCGTGCGACATCGCCGACGGTGCGGGGCGCGGTGCCCGCGGGCGGCCCGGCAGCGGTTTCGGGACCGGTGGTACGGAAGGCCGTCAGGTGGCCGACGGCCTTCCGTACCGCGTCGAGGGTGTCGCGGTCGCGGAGCAACTGGTGGTGGCCGCGGTCGACGATCACCAGGGCGTCGTCGAGGGCGTCCCGGTGCAGCGCCCGCATGATCCGGCCGGCGGCCGCGTGTCCGTGGGCCGGGACGAGCGAGAGGAAGGCGCGGAGTGCGGCCGCGTGGACTTCGGTGTAGATCCGATAGCCGCTGGGCGTACGCTCGGCGGGTGGGAGGAACCCGTCCCGCTCGTAGTTGCGGACCGCCTGGGTCGAGATGCCGTGTTCGCGAGCGAGGTCGGTAGGGCGCAAGGTGATCACCGGTCGGGGACTCTACCGCACGACCGGGCAGCGGAAGTCGGCGGCAGGTTCGACTCGACGGGGGCGTGATGGCACGGACGGCGGATGCGGGGAGTGCGGGCGCGGCCGGCACGGAGGCCGGGCGGGTGCGGGTCGGGAAGGCGAGCGCCGACCGTGCCGTCGGGGTGATCCTGCTGCTCCCCTCGGTGGGGGCGGGGGTTGCCTGCGGTCAACTGGCCTTCGGTGCCGAGCAGTTGGCGTGGCGGCTGTACGGTCTGGGTGCCGTGGTGGTCTGGGCGGTGGTCGTACTGCGGTCGGGGTGGCGGCTGTGCGAGCCGGTGGCCCTGACGGTGTCGGGGGAGGGGCTCGAACTCCGGGGCGGCGGGCGGCGGTTGTCCCTTCCCTGGCAGGAGGTCGCGGGGCTGTGTCTGGTGCCTGTCCCGCGTACACCGCCTACGGAGGCGGCGACCGGTTTCCAGGGGCTGCTGCTCGTCCGGACGCTCGCGGGGTGTCCGCGGGGCCTGACGGGGTGGGGTTCGCTCCGGTGGTCGGTGGCCTGGCAGGGCGTCGTGCTCGACCTGCGGCGGCTGGAACTCAAGCGCGAGCGCCTCGACGAGCTGATCGGGCCGCATGCGCGGGAACGGTGGTACGGCGCGGTCCGGCTGCCCCTCGACCCGGACGGCGGTGTGACGGTACCGGGCGGTCTGCTGACGTGGCGCGGGCTCGTCCTGCTGCGCCTGCGGCCGGTGCTCGCCGTGGCGGGGGTCGCCGCCCTCGTGGCGCAGACCGCCGGTCATCGGCTGGGCTTCCTGCCGGTCGTCGGCACCTTGGGCGGATGGATCGTGCTCGTCGTGGCGGGTGGGTCGCGACTGGCCGGGCTGCTGTCGTGGGATTGCCGGCTCCGGGTGGAACGGCGCGGGCTGCGGCTGAGCGTGGCCGGCGCCGAGCGGGTGCTGCCGCGCGGCACGGTCCGGACCGCGGAGGTCGGCAAGGGCGCGGGCGACGGAAAGCGGGATGTGGTCCTCTTGCGGCTCGCGGCCGGCGTCGAGCCGCCCGTGCCGCTGCCGCACCGGCCCGTCCCGTACCGGGCGGCGGAGCGCACCGCCGAGCTGGTGCCCGTCCGCTCGGCGCACCGCGGTCACCGCCACGGACTCGCCGTCTTTCCCGGGCAGTTGACCGATGTGCTGGACCTCCTCGGATACGCCGAGCCGCCGCCCGAGGCGGAGGTGCCGACGACGGGAGAGGCCGTGACGCTGCGGGTGTCCGCCGAGGACGGGGCGGAGCACCGCACCGTCGCCTCGGCGTTGGCAGCGGCACCGCAGGGGCGCCCGTTACGGGTCCTGATCGAGCCCGGCCGCTACGACGAGAGCCTCGCGCTTTCCGGGACGGTCGAGCTGTGCGCGGCGCAGGGGCCGGACACCGTGGTGATCGAGGGCCCGGACGAGGTGACCGTCGAGTGCACCGGCCACGTCGCGCTCGTCGGCCTGCGGCTCGTCAACCGCTCCTCGGCCGCCGTGCGGACCGCCGGCCGAGGCCGTGTCACCCTGCGGCGGTGCGTGGTCGAGGGCCTGGGGGAGTTCGCCGTCCGGGCGGTGCGGGACACCCAGGTGAACGTGGACGACTGCGAGGTGCGGGTGGGCCGCACCGAGCTGGCCGGCGCGCGCGGCACCCTGCGCGGCAGCCGGTTCGTCGCCGCCAAGGGAGACGCGATCGTGGTCAACGACGGTGCCGAGGCCGACATCATCGGCTGCACGGTCACCGAGAGCCGCGGCCACGGCATCCAGGTCTCCGGCGCCACGGCCCGTATCGAGGACTGCGAACTGCGTCGCGTCGGCAGCGCCTCCCTCGCCGCCGGCGACCACGCCGAGGTCCACATCCTCCGCTGCCGGGTGCACGAGGCCCACCGGACCGGCATCTCGTACCACGACCAGGCCCGCGGCACCGTACGCGACAGCTCCGTCCACGGCGCCCGGGACGGCCTCTACATCGCACGCGGCGCCGACCCCGTCGTCCGCGGCTGCCGCTTCGACCACTGCCGCAACACCGGCGTCAACATCCAGGAACAAGGGCTCGGCCGGCTGGAGGAGTGCCGGATCGAGGCCGCGGAGGACACCGGCGTCAGCATCCTGACCGGCGGGGCGCCCCAGCTGCACGCCTGCCGGATCATCCGGGGCCGCAACGGCGTCGTGGTGAACGACTCCCGCGGCTCCTTCACCGACCTGGCGGTCAGCGGCCAGACCTCCAACGCCATGGTGGTGCGGGACGGAGCGTCCGTGCAGCTGCGCGGTGTGCGCCTGGAGGACTGCGACAGCGGACTGTTCGCCCGGGGCAACGGCGTCACCGTAGAGGTCGCCGACGCCACGGTGACCGACCTGTCCAGCTCGGGCATCGCCCTCCAGGACGGCGCCCGGGTCACCGTCGAGCGGGCCACCATCGAGCGGACCCGCCTGTTCGGCTTCAACTGCCGCGACGACAGCCACCTGGTGGCCCGCGAGTGCACGGTCGTCGAGCCCGGCGAGGCGGGCCTCCTCACCGTCGGCAGCGCCACCGTCGTCGCCGACCTGCTCACCGTCGTCCGCTCGGCCGGCTGCGGCATCCTCGCCCGCGACAACAGCCGGCTGACCGTCACCCACGCCCGGGTGCGGGACGGCGAGAGCGACGGCATCCGCCTCGACCCGCAGGCGGTCGGGCGCTTCGAGGACTGCGAGATCACCGGGTTCAAGGGAGAGGCCGTCGCCGGCAACGACCGCGTGGTGCTGATCGACGTCCGTACCGGAGCCACCGCCGAGGACGCCCGGCAGCCGGAGGCCGGACCGCTCGCCGAACTCCAGAGCATGATCGGCCTCGGCGCCGTCAAACAGCAGGTCACCGTGCAGACCGACCTGATCCGACTGGCACGCTGGCGCGCGGAGGCCGAACTCCCGGCCCCGCCCATGGCCCACCACCTGGTCTTCTCCGGCCCGCCCGGCACCGGGAAGACCAGCGTCGCCCGGCTCTACGGGCAGATCCTCGCCGCCCTGGGAGCCCTGAAGAAGGGGCATCTGATCGAGGTCGCCCGCGGTGACCTCGTCGGCGAGTACCTCGGACACACCGCCCAGAAGACCCAGCGGGTCTTCGACCGGGCCCGCGGCGGCGTGCTCTTCATCGACGAGGCGTACAGCCTGGCCCGCCGGTTCGGCGCCGGGACCGACCTCGGACAGGAGGCCATCGACGTGCTCACCAAGCTGATGGAGGACCACCGCGACGACGTCGTGGTGATCGCCGCCGGCTACACCGAGGAGATGCGCACCTTCCTGGAATCCAACCCCGGTCTGCGCTCCCGCTTCTCGCGGGTGCTGGAGTTCGGCGCCTACGAGCCCGCCGAACTCACCGAGATCGTCCAGCTACAGGCCGCCCGGCACGCCTACCTGCTGGCCTCCGACGTCGGCCCGCTGCTCACCGAGCGTTTCGAACGCCGGCGCCTGCGGGGCGACGCCGCCAACGCCCGGGACGCCCGCACCCTCCTCGAAGGCATGGTCGAGCGGCAGGCCGCCCGCCTCGCCGACCGCACGGCACCCACCCGGGACGAACTCCGCCTGCTGCTGCCGCAGGACGTGCCCGACACCGGAGCGGCCGGCCCCGGCGGAAGGACGACGCCATGACGGACGCCACCGCCGCGGAAGAGGCGGCCCGCCGCATCCTGGCGCAGGTCGAGCGGGCGGACGCCGACCCCGGCACCCTGCGGTGGTTCCTCGGCCCGGAGGCCGCCGAGGCCGCCGACGCGGTCCGCGCCGAGGCCGTACTGCCCGACGGCCGGGTACGCACCCTGGCGGTGTACACCCTCGCCTTCGCCGACTGGTGCCGCTACCTCGCCGGCGACGCCCAGGACCGCGCGGCGCTGGGCTCCGCCGTGCTGTCCTTCGCCGCACTCGGCGACCCCGACCATGTGCCACCCGCCCTGCACCCGCTCCTCGACACCCTCGCCGGCCGGCGGGCTGGAGCCGCCACCGACCCCGTCCTGGCCTACGAGGCCGGCGTCGGCGCGTCGATGGTGTACCAACAGGGGCGCCACCCCGGCGCACTGGGCGCCGCCGAGCAGCTGCTGCGGCACGCCGCCGCCGGCTTCCCCGCCGGCAGCGCCGAACACGGCACCTGCCTGTCCGACCTCGGACTCGTCCTCGTCAACACCTTCCGCGACGGCGCGGGAGCGGCGACGCTCACCGAAGGCATCGAGACCAACCGCGCCGCCGTCGCCGCGCACCCCGCCGATCAGGGCGAACAGGCCCGCAGACACGGCAACTTGGGCTTCGCCCTGCGCATCAGGGCCGCCGCGGACCAGGACCCGGCCGCCGCCCGGGAGAGCGTGACGGTGCTGCGCACGGCCGTGCGGCTCTGCTCCCCGGACGACCCGAACCGCCCGCTGTTCCGCGCCTCGCTCGGCTCCGCACTGACCGTCGCCGCCTCCACCCTCGACGACCCCGCCCTGCTGCCCGAGGCGATCGGCCTGCTGCGCCAGGCGGTCTCCGGGCCGACCCCGGCCCCGCAGCCCGCCGCCGTCCTGTCCGACCTGGGCATGGCGCTCGTCATGCGCGCCATGGACGACGGCGACGACCCCGCCCTCTACGACGAGGGCATCGAACTCTGCCGCCGCGCCGCCTACCTCGCGCCCAACCCCGTCGAGCGCACCGTCTACCTCACCAACCTCGGCCTGTTCCTCCAGGGCCGCGCCCTGCGCACCGACCGCGCCGACGCCCTGGCCGACGCCCACACCGCCGCCCGCGACGCCGTCGAGGGCGCACCGCCCGGCCACCCGGTGCACGCCCGGGCATGCCTCGTCCTCGCCGGAGTGCTGCGCTCCCGCAACGTGACCAACGGCCGGCTCGCCGACCTGGACGAAGCCGCCGCCCTCGCCCGGCAGGCGTTCGGGGCCACGCCGGCCGGGGACCGTCGCCAACGCGTCGCCCGCGGCACGGAGTTCGCCGATCTGCTGCGGCTGCGCGCGCTCGCGGCCGGCGACCCCGGCGCGCTCGCCGAGCCGATCGCACTGCTCCGCGGCCTCGCACGGGACATCCCGGAGCGCTCGGCGGAGCGGGCCGAGGTACTGCTCCAGCTAGCCCGCTGCCTGACCGCCGCCGGCGGCAACGGCGGCGCCGTCGAGGCCGTGGCACCCACCGCGGGCCGCGGCGCCGGCTCCGCCGACGCGGACGAGGCCATCGACTGCTTCCGCGCCTGCCTGACGCTGCCGCAGCCCACCGGGACCTTCGAGGCCACCGTGCGGTTCGCCCTCGGCGCCGCCCTCGCCGGCCGTGCCACCCCCGACGACGCGGCCGCCTGGCGGGAGGCGGCCGAGGAGATGCGCCGCGGCATCGCCCTGCTCCCACCGCGCGACCTGCGCCGCTCGGAGTACCTGTCCGACTTCGGCAGCAGCCACCTACGACGAGCCGTCGCCACCGGCACCACCCGTCTCTACGAGGAAGGCGTCCGCCTGCTGCGCGAGGCGCTGGCCTGTGCGCCGGGCACCGACAGCTCCGAGAAGGCGGTGCGCCACTCGAACCTCGGCGCCGCCCTGGCGACGTTCGGCCGGCGCACCGGCGACGTCGACCTGCTCGCCGAGGCGGTCCGAGCCCACCGCGCCGCCGTCGCCCTCACCCCGCCGGACGACCACTTCCGCGTCCACCGCCTCGGCAACCTCGGCGACGCCCTGCAGCACCTGGCGGAAGTCCGCTCGGACCGGAACCTGCTGACGGAGGCCGTCGAGGTGCTGCGCGAGGCGGTGACCGACGCCGGTCCGGACACCCCCAGCCGGGCCGACGCACTCACCCGCCTCGGCCACGCCCTCCGCTCCCTCACCCGCTTCACCGGCGACCCCGAACCGCTCCGGGAGGCCGTCCAGCGGCACCGCGAAGCCTGTGCCGCATCGCCCGGACCGCCCGCCCCGCGCGCTCTCCTCGGTCTCGCGAACGGCCTGATGGAGCAGTACAGCCACCACCGCGACGAGCAGATCCGCGAAGCGGCGCTGGAGCACTACGCCGCCGCCCTCGCCGCCACCCCGGCATCGTCCGACGAACGCTTCCTGGTCCTCACCAGCCTCGGCTACGCCGCCTGGGGCCGCGCCGCCACCACCGGCGACGAGACGCTCATGGACACCGCCGTCGAGCGGCTCCGCGAGGCCGCCGCCACCGTGCCCGCCGGCCACGCCGGCGCCGGCAACGTCCTGACCAACCTCGGCGTCGCCCTGCTCCAACGCGCCCAGATCACCGGCGACCGCACCTGGCAGGCCGAGGGCGTGGCCGTGCTGCGCCGCGCCGTGGACGAGGGCCCGCCGGACGCCTTCGACCGGGCCGGGCTCCTCAACAACCTCGCCGAGGCGCTGCGCGGCTGGTACGACATCACCGGCGACCCGGCCGCCGCCGACGAGGCCGCCGCCCTGCTGCGCACCGCGTTGGCGCGCGAGCACGGCGAGCGGCTCGGCCCCCAGTTCGCCGCGCTCAACCTCGGCCTGCTGCTCCAGAGCCGCGCCTTCACCGAGGAGGAGACCAGCGGCCCCCTGGCCGCCGAGGCCCGGCGGGCCCTGGAGGACGCGGTGGCCGGCCTCGGTGAGAACCACCCCTGGCGCCCCTTCGCCCTGACCAACCTGGCCGGCGCCCACCTGACCGCCGCACAACTCGCCGACGACACTCCCGATCCCGCGGTGGCGCACGGACTCCACCGCGCGGTCACCGCCGCCCGGGAAGCCCTCGCCGGCACCACCGACGGCCACCCCGACCAGGCCCGCGCCGAGTGGATCCTGGCCGCCGCCCAGGTACGCCGCGCCCTCCTCGGCGAACCCGTCGACCTGGTGGCGGCGGCCCGCCTGGCACGCCGTTCCGCGCAGAACCCGGCCTCCCCCCTCACCACCCGCCTGCTGGCCGCCCGTGCCTGGGGCGAGGCCGCCGCACACGCCGGCTGGGACGCCGGCGCCCTGGCGGGCTACTCCTACGCCGTCGAGCTGCTGCCGCGCCTCGCCCCGCGCAGCCTCGCCCGCACCGACCAGGAAGAACGCCTGCGCGCGAGCAACGGCCTGGCCGGCGACGCCGCGGCGTTCGCCCTGCGCGCCGGCGACCCCGGCCGGGCCCTGGCACTGCTGGAACAGGGGCGCGGCGTGCTGCTCGCCCAGGGCCTGGAGAACCGCGCCGACGCCTCACGGCTGCGCACCGTCGCCCCCGCCCTCGCGGCCGAGTTCGAAGAACTCCGCGAGCGGCTGAGCGCCGCGCCCGCGCGCGCTCCGGTGATGCTCGACTCCGCCGGCGCCGCCCCGCAGAACGCCGGGCAGAGCGCCGGACTCGACGCCCAGGCCCGGCACGCCCTGGCCCGCCGCTGGGACGAACTCCTCGCAGAAATTCGGGAGTTACCCGGCTTCGGGGACTTCCTCCGCCCGCCCGCGACACCCCACTTGCTCACCGCCGCCGAGGGACCCGTCGTCGTCCTCAACGTCAGCGCCTACCGCTCCGACGCCCTGTTGCTGACCGACGCGGGCATCGAGGTGCTCCCGCTGCCCGACCTCACCCCCGCCGCCGTGGTGGCGCGGGCGGCGGCGTTCGTCGAGAGCGTCGACGAGGCGTACGGCGAGCACGGCGTACCGCGCGCGGTCGCCGCGATGCGCACCCTCGGCGACATCCTGCACTGGCTGTGGGACGCGGTCGCAAAACCCGTCCTCGACCGGCTCGGCCTGCGGACCGTCCCGTGCGACGGCGAACCCTGGCCCCGGGTGTGGTGGTGCCCCACCGGCTGGCTGTCCTTCCTGCCGCTGCACGCCGCAGGACACGGCGACCCGGGTTCCGGCACCTGGGTCCTCGACCGGGCCGTCTCCTCCTACACGCCCACCGTGCGCGCCCTGCTCCAGGCACGCGCCCGCCGGGACCGCGCCCCCCGTCCGCAACCGGCCCCGCTGGTCGTCGCACTCTCCGAAACCCCCGGCGGCACGCCCCTGCCGGGCGCCTCCGACGAGGCGGCGCTGCTGGCCGAACTCTTCCCCGGCGGACGGTTCCTGACCGGCGACGCCGCCACCGTCGCCGCCGTGGGCCGGGCCCTGGCCGAGCACCCCTGGGTGCACTTCAGCTGCCACGGCGTCAGCGACCTGCTCAACCCCTCGGACAGCGGACTGATCCTCCACGACGGCCGGCTCACCGCCTTCCAGGTCGCCGCCCAGCGCCCGAGCGGCCCGGAGCTGGCCGTGCTGTCCGCCTGCTCCACCTCGCAGGGCGGCATCACCCTGCCCGACGAGGCGGTGCAACTGGCGTCCTCCTTCCAACTCGCCGGCTACCCGCATGTGATCGGCACCCTGTGGACCGTCTCCGACAAGCTGGCGACCCGCCTCACGGGGGAGTTCTACACCGCCCTCGCCGACGACCTCGCCCACCACCGCCCCCTCGACCCGGCGCTGGCCCTGCACCGGCCCCTGCGCTCGCTCCGCGACCGTTACGCCCGGGCACCGCACCTGTGGGCGGCCCACATCCACACCGGTGCCTGAAGGGCGGACCGGCGAGGGACGAGTCGCTTGGGGTGAGCGGCCGCGGCGAAATCCTGTTGCCTACGAGGGAGGCCGCCGACCATCCTCCGGACATGCACCCCGACAGCCAGCCGGCAACGCACCCCGGCACACGCCCCGATACACACCCCGACACGCACTTCCCCCGGCCCGTGATCGACCTCGGTGACGTGACACTGCGGCGTTTCCAAGCCGAGGCGGACCAAGGGGAGTTCCTCCGGGCCGTCGAGGAGGCGCGGGACCACCTCCTCCCCTGGATGCCCTGGGCCGCGGACCGGAGCCCGTCCAGAACCATCGAGTTCCTCGACAGCCGGGACCAACTCTGGGCCGAGGGCAAGGACTTCACCTACGCGATCGTGCTGAACGGGTCGATCGTCGGCTCCTGCGGACTGTTCCGGCGCGACGACACCCCGCCCGACGGCCGTGAGATCGGCTACTGGCTGCACCCCGCCGCCACCGGCCGCGGTGTGGCGACCAGGGCCGCCCGCGCCCTGGCCGCGGAGGCGTTCCGGCTGCCCGGCGTCGAGTGGGTCGAGATCGTCCACGACCCGGCCAACCACGCCAGCGGCGCCATCCCGGCCCGCCTCGGCTTCACCGTCCGCTGCCGCCGCCCCGCCGCACGCATCGCCCCGGCCGAGACCGGCGAGGAACAGATCTGGCGCCTCACCCGCAGCCAGGCACCCCGGGCCCACGCCACCCCACCGGACGGCGACACGACGACCCACGACAGGGCCTAGGACGCCTCCGGCGCCCCGCCGCCCGGCCCGGCGCGTCCTCACCCCTCGCCGTCGGCCTCACACGCCGCCGTCCCCGACGGGCCCTGCGGCACCTCCTCGGGCTCCGTCAGGTCGTCCGTGGGCCGGTAGGTCCTGCGCGCCGAGAACTCCCCGACCAGGTCCTCCAGTTCCTCCTCCGCCCCGCTCCGGTCCGTCATCGCCCTCTCCTTCCGTCACGCCTGCTGCTGCCGCCGGCGGCAGCAGGACCTCCAGGACGTCCACGTCGGCCGCCCGCAGATACACCCCCGCCGTGCCGGGAACCCGCCCCAGGAACCTGCCGTCCGGCCCCATGCGGTACTGCGCCTGTAGATAGAGGTCGGCCGGCTGCGGATACGCGGAGGCCGCCGACCGCGAACCGAGCCAACCTCCCACCCACAGCCCGCTCTTGAGCCGCACCCGCACGAAGCAGGACCCGCGGTCGCGGAAGAGGGCGTCCCAGGCGGTCGGCGTGGGGTCGTACCGTGCGGACGCGCGCCGCCGGTGCCAGGCGTGCTCCGTCCAGGCAACGGCGGACGGCACCGCGACGACCAGCAACAGCGCGGCCGCGCCCGCACGTTGGGGATGCCGCAGCACCCCGGTGAGCGGTCCGTGCCCGCCCCCGGCCAGCAGGTCGACCAGCCACGGCCCGGCCACCACGGCGTACCCGGCGTCCAGCAGCGCACCCGCGGCGATGGCGCGCACCAGGCGGTTCTGCGGCTCCTGCTCGGCGGCCGAACTGCCCTCCAACCGCTCCCGCACCGCCTGGTAGAACACGCCCGGCAGCACGAGCACCAACAGGATCGTCAGCTGCGCCACCGTCCCCGGAACCATCGAACCCCCACCTCGGCACCTTCACCCGACGAGCCCAGCATGACGCACACCGCGCACCGCCGCCACGGCGGGCCCGTGCTCGCGACGGTCGCGCTCGCCGCCTGCGCCGGGGCGCAGCCACATAGTTGGCGAAGCGTCAATGCAACGTGCGACGGCGCGGGTCGGACCAGGCGTGGTCCTCCCGCAGCCGCCGTACGTCGTCGTCCCGTCCCTACAGCACCCGGTCGGCCCGTGGCAGGCGGCGGACGGCGTAGGCCACGGTCCAGCACAGCGGCAGTGCCAGCGCGCCGACGAGGGCGAACTTGACTGCGGCCGGGGCGTGCAGCCAGCGGAAGGCCAGGCCCAGTCCGACCAGTACCGGTGCGTGCAGGAGGTAGACCGCGAAGGCGTGCCGCGAGAGGAAGGCGGCCTTCGGGCCCTGGTGGTTGAGGCGTTCACGGAAGAGCACGGTCAGACCCACGACGATGCTCACCGCGAACGTCGACTCCCAGGTGGCCGCGGCCAGGGACTGCCAGGTGCCGTTTCCGTCGACCGTTCCGCTCGCCGCCGTGGTCAGGATCGGCAGGTAGGCCAGCGTCGCGACGCCCGCGACCACGAAGCCCAGCCGTCCCGTCCGGCGGGAGAGGGTCTGTGCCCAGCCGCGGCGGTGGGCGAGGACGCCCAGCACGAAGAAGCTGGCGTACTGCGGCAGGAAGCTGGGGGTGGGCAGTCCGAGCACCGGGACGTACACGTCGCTCGGGACGAGGATGCGCCAGGCGTAGGTGGCGAGGGCCAGGCAGACGGTGAAGACGATGATGCTGCGCGGGCGCAGCGGTCGCTGCGGCTGCGGCGTCGGTCGGGAAGGCGCCGCCTCGACGGGCGCGGCCTGTGTGCGGCGCGCGGCACGGAACCGGACGAGGGCGTAGACCAGGGCGAACGCCAGCAGCACTTCCACGAACCACAGCGGGCCCGGGTCCCAACTCGCCAGGTAGTAGAACCAGTAGGGGAGTGCCTGGCCGCGTTCCGCCATGGTCGACTTGAGCTGGAGGTAGGCGTCGATGCCGGAGAGGGGGCGGAGGACGAGCAGGAAGGCGAGCAGCGGGATGCCCAGTCGCCTCAGACGGTCCCGGAGGAACGGGCCGGGGCCCTTGCGGTCGTAGGACGGCGGCGTGAAGTAGCCGGCGATCATGAAGAAGAAGCCCATGAAGAACGCCTGGTTGATCATGACGAAGGCGTCCAGGAGCAGCCCGCTGCCGTCCTTGGCGGGCTCGGTGTAGTACCAGAGCGGGATGTCGCCGTAGGTGACGGCCGTGTGGTGCAGCACGACCAGCACCGTCAGGGTTATGCGCAGGTTGTCGACATAGTGCAGGCGCGGGCGCCCGGGCCCGGCGGTGTCGGCGGGCGCCGTTGTGCGCCCGAGGTCGTGTGCCATGGAAGTTCCCCCGTTTTCGGTGTGGTTCAGGAATCGGCGCGCTGGTCGGCCCGGGTGGCCTGCCAGAAGAGATCGGTGATCTCACGGGCGTGCGCCATGAGGTCGTGCTCGGGGTGGACGCTCCAGTACGCGAACATGTTGTCGATCGCGGCCTGGAGGCTGACGGCCATCACCCGCACGTCGAACGGACGGAGTTCCCCGCTCTCCTGGCCCGCGCGGAAGATGCCCTCCGCGTGGGCGTAGATCGGCTCGCTGGAGGCGATCCCGTAGCGGAGGTCGCCGTCCTCGGAGCGGAAGTGCGTGAAGATCTCGCCGAGCGCGGCGAGTTGGGCCCGGTGTTCGGCCATGTACTCGGCGAGCGAGCCGATGTAGACGCGCAGCCAGACGTCCGTACCGGACTCTCCCGCGAGGCGGGACGCGACGAAGGTGCCGAGCGCGTCGTAGACCTGCTCGACGGCCCGCTCGATCAACTCGTTCTTGCCGGCGAAGTGATACGAGATCACGCCCTTGCTGATGCCCGCCCGTTCGGCGATCTGGGCCATCGAAGCCTTCGCGAACCCCCGTTCCGCAATGACCTCGATGGCAGCTTCGATGATCTGGGCCCGGCGCACCTTCTCGATGAGGGAGCGTTCTGGCTCCGATGCCTTCCGTCCGCCGCTCCCGCTGCCGTGCTGGCCGCCTGGCCCACTTTCTGACCGCATGGCCAAAAATTTAGCCGGTCGGCCAAGCTATGTCCAGGTGACGACCGGGCGAGGTCGGAGGCCGGGGGCGATCACGCCAACTCGGGCTCCATGGGCGGGAGGTGGCGTGGTGCGTCGGAGCGGGTGTGGCACGATGCCGTGATGAAGTCCAGTTCGCTCCGGCCGGCCACCGCGCCGGTCGCTGAGCCAGTCACCGTGCCGGGCGCCGTACCGGCCGTCGTGCCCGCCGGTCGCATGGCCCGAAACGCCCAGCCGGTGCTCGACCTGCCCGATGGAGGGGAACTGCGCCCCTGGCGCCGCTCCGACGCCGAGGTCCTGCTGACTGCCGCCCAGGACCCGGAGATTCGCCACTGGAACCGCCTTCTGGTGGCGACGACCGAGGAGGCCCACCAGCGCATCGAGCGAATGCACCAGCGGTGGCAGGCCGAGCAGAGCGCGATCTGGGCGATCGCCCGGCCGGACGGTGCGGCCGTGGGGCTGATCGGCTGGGGCGATATCGACCTCGGGGGCGGCAGCGCCGAGATCCTCTACTGGATTCTGCCCGCCGCCCGCGGCGGCGGGGTCGTCGTCGAGGCCACCCGGCGCGTGAGCCGGTGGGCACTGGACGACCTGGGGCTGCATCGGCTGCGGCTGTGCCACTCGGTGGCCAATCCCGCGTCCTGCCGGGTCGCGGTCAAGGCCGGCTACACCCTCGAAGGCACCATGCGCAGCGCCCTGTTGCACGCGGACGGCTGGCACGACGAGCATCTGCACGCGCTCGTACAGGGAGATATCTGATCCAGGGCGACATCTGACCCGCCCCACTTGGCGGATCAGGCGCCGCGGATCGCGTCCACCAGTCCGGCGACCAGTGCCGCCCGCTCGGCCATGGTGTCGACGAGCAGGTACTCGTGGTCGGCGTGGGCGCCGCCGCCGACCGCCCCCAGGCCGTCGAGCGTCGGCACGCCCAGTGCGGCCGTGAAGTTGCCGTCGCTGCCGCCGCCGACCGCCCGGCCTTCGATGCCGGGCAGCAGCCGCTGCGCCATGGCGAACAGCTCGGTCGAAGCCGACTCGGGCATCGGCGGGCGGCCGACGGATCCCTCGACGGTGATCCGCGCCCCGTCGAGATGCGGAGCCAGCGTCGCGAAGGCGGACTCGATGCGCTCCTTCTCGTCGGCCGACTCGACCCGGACGTCGACGACGACGGTGGCCTCGGCGGGCACCACGTTGTCCAGGGTGCCCGCGGAGGCGACGGTCGGCGTGACCGTCGTGCCGATCTCCGGCCGCCCCAGCGCGGCGATGTCCAGCACCTGATGGGCCGCCTCGACCAGTGCGTTGATGCCGGCCGCGGGCTCCAGACCGGCGTGCGAGGCCCGGCCCGCGACGGAGACCACGAACGTGCCGCAGCCCTTGCGCCCGGTCTTGAGGCCGCCGCCGTCCGCGGCCCCCTCGAACACCAGCACCGCGCCGCAGGCCCGGGCGCGTTCCTCGATGAGGGCCCGGGAGGAGCGGGAGCCCACCTCCTCGTCCGCGGTCACCAGGATCTCGACGCCCGACCGGTCCGCCAGTGACGCCAGACCGTGCACGGCCTGAACCAGTCCGCCGAGCATGTCGAAGACCCCGGGGCCGGTCGCCCGCCCGTCCGCCACCTTGAACGGGCGGCGAGCGAGGGTGCCGAGCGGGAACACCGTGTCATGGTGACCCAGGATCAGTACCCGGGGAGTGCCGCCGCCGGACCAGCGGACGTGCGGCCCGGCCGCACTCCCCACCAACTCGGCCCGCCCGCCGAGGCGGTTCTCGATGACGCCGGCGACGGCCTCGGCCGATGCCGTCAGGGCGTCCGCATCGCGCGAGGGGGACTCGACTTCCACGAGCGTCCTGAGGTCGTCGAGCATCGCTTCGACGCTCGCGCCGGGGGTGTTGTGCATCGTCATGGGGCGAGGGTATCCGGCCGCGGCGGTGCCGCCCCGCCCGCCGATTATCGGCGCAGCGCGAAGGCTTCGAAGAGAGCGGGAAGCGGCCGCGGAGAGTCCAGGAAGTAGCCGGGAAGAGTCCAGGAAGTGGCCGGAGCGAAGAGCCCGGGGAGCGGCGACCGGAGAAGTCTCGTAATCGCGGCTCGTTCGTGCCGGAAATCCGAGTGGTGAGGTAGGTCACCGCATTCAAAAGGAACCAGTTGGGTGTGTAGGCCATCGAGTGTGTCGGTGATGGCTAAAAATGGTCTTTGCGGACGCTACGCTGGTAACCCGGCGCTTCGTTCATGACATACCATCACGGATCGAAGTGCCCAGCGCGATGACGCTCTCGGGAACGACCCTGACCGGGTTTTCCCGAGTCCACCGCTGTTGACCCCTACACCGAGAACTGGTGCCGCACACCCCGCGGTACCGGTCCTTCAGAGTGCCAAAAAACAGGAAAACAATGCCCGTTCAACAATTGACGGATCTCATACGCTTCGTGCGTCACAACTCACACTTCTATCGGGATCTCTACGCCGGTCTTCCCGATGACGTGGACGAGCTGACGGCCTTGCCGGTCGTCCCGCACGACGCATTCTGGCGAGCCAACACTCCCCGCCGGAACAGCCTTTTGACCGGGCCGCTCGACGAGGCCGTGGTTTTCAAGAGCGGCGGCACGACCGGTGCACCGAAGTTCTCCGTCTATACCCGTGAGGAATGGCGGGAATTCACCTCCGCCTTCGGTGCCGGACTCGTCGCCGCCGGGCTCCGTCCCGGACACCGGGTCGCGGACCTCTTCTACGCCGGCGAGCTCTATGCCAGCTTCACCTTCGTCCTGGACTCCCTCCACCGGGCACCCGTCGGGAACGTCCGGCTGCCGATCGGCGGCGGCGCGCCGCTCGCCTCGACCGTGCACACCCTGGAGGAATTCGACGTCGACGTGATCGCCGGCACCACGACGACGCTCTGCGGCCTCGCGGACCACCTCGTGCGGGAGGGCCGTCAACTTCCCGGCGTGCAGATCCTGTTCTTCGGCGGCGAGGGGCTGTTCGAGGACCAGCGACCGCTGTTGCGCAAGGCGTTCCCGCACGCACAGGCCCGCTCCATCGGCTACGCCGGCGTCGACTCCGGGCTCCTCGGACAGGCGGTACCGGGCGCCGACGCCCGCATCCACCGCGCGTTCACGCCGTACACCGTCGTCGAGATCCTCGACGAGCACACCGGCGAGCCGCTGACCCGCGAGGGCGTGGCCGGCCGCGTCGTCGTCACGGACCTGCGCCGGCGGCTGATGCCGATCATCCGCTACCCCGTGGGCGACCGGGCCGAGTGGACCGACGTGGCACAGGGGCACTTCCGCATCCTCGGCCGGGCCGAGGAAGGCGTACGGATCGGCGCGATGTCGCTCTACACCCAGGACGTGCACGACCTGGTGCGGGCCGCCGACCCGACCGACCGGGTGATCGGTGTGCAGCTCGTCGTCCGCCGCTGGGACGGCCGGGACGGACTGGCACTGCGACTGGCCGTGGCCGAGGGCCCGGCGGACGGGCAGCCGCCCACCGGCCGGGACATCCGCACCGCCGACGTCGACGAGCTGGATTCCAGCGGGCTCGGGCACCTCGCGTCCGCCATCGCCAAGGAGATCGACGCGGCCCGCCCGATGTACGCCACGGAGGTCGAGGCCGGGCACATCCACCCGCTCCGCGTGGAGTGGGTCCGGCACGACGAACTGTCCGTCAACCCGCGCACCGGCAAGCTGCTGCGGGTCATCGACGAACGGCCGCACTCATGACCGTGAACCCGACCCCGCGCCGTCTTCCCGTCGTCCTGCGCAACCCGGCCTTCGGCGCCGTCTGGGCCGCCCAGGTGCTCACCCAGGCAGCCGGCCGGATGTTCCAGGTGGGCGTGGTGTGGTGGCTGGTCGGCCACGCCGTCGGCGGCGAGGGCGACCGCGGCCTGGCCTCGGGGGTGTTCCTCGCGGTCAGCACCCTGCCCGCGGTGGCGCTCGCCCCGCTGGTCGCCACCGTCATCGCCCGCTGTTCGCACCGTACGGTGCTGGCGTCCACGGCCGCCGTGGCGGGCCTGGTCGCCGCCGTCACCGCCGGATGGACCTCGCTCGCCTCGCCGCCCGCCGTCGTGGCCTACGGGGCCGCGCTGCTGCTCGCGGGCTGCCAGGCACTCTTCGACCCCTGCCTGACCACCTCCGTCCCCGAACTCGTCGACGACGCCGACATCGAGTCCGCGACCGGCTTCGAACTCGCCACCCAGTCCCTGGCCGGCTTGGCCGGCGGACTGCTCGGACCGCTGGTGGTGGACGCCTGGGACCTGACGGGCATCGTCGCCGGATGCGCCGGCGCATACCTCGTCGCCGCCCTGCTGGTGTCCGTCACCCGCTTCCCCCGCAGCGCCGCAGCGACGGGGGACGACGGCGCGGCGGCACCGTCCGGTACCGCCCCGCCCCGGCGGACACTGCGTCAGATCCTCGCCGACCACCCCTTCATCCGACGGGTACTGCTCTGCTTCGCCGCGGTGAACCTCTTCAGCACCGCGCTCTATGTCGTCATGCCCCTCTACACGCGGTCGGTGCTGCACGCGAACGGTTCCACGGCGGCCGCCCTGGAGACGGCACTGGGCATCGGCACCCTCCTCGGGTCCTTCACCGGCGCCCGGATACCGGGCTCGCCCACGGCCGTCGGCGGCGCCTGCCTGGCAGTGATGGCCGCGGCCCTCGCGACGCCCGGCCTGCTCGCGGACCGGGCCGCGATCGTCGGCGCGCTGATCGTCGCGGGCTGGTGCGTGGGGACCATCGGCGTACGGTTCGTCGCGCTCTTCCAGCGACTGGTCCCGGCCGCCGACAAGCCGGGCTTCTTCGCCATGATGCAGGCGCTGCTCGGCGCCACCTTCCCGCTGTCCTCGCTGCTGTTCGGCGCACTCGGCGACCACCTGTCGCCGCGCGTCCTGTGCGTCCTCCAGGCCGTCGGACTGGCCCCGCTCGCCGTGGCCCTGTGGTGGGCCGGACGCCACCCGGACGCCCCGACCGGCGCCGCCCACGAGTCCGGCCCGGCCGCCTCCGACGCCGCCCCGGCCACGGTTTCCGCCGCCGGCACCGCGCCCCTGGAGGAGGTCCGATGACCACCACCCTCCGCCCCGCCGCGCCCCACGACATCGCCGAACTCCGGCAGTTGTACTTCGAGGTGTACGGCCACGGCTATCCGGTCGCCCTGGGCAGCGACCCCACCGAGATGCACCGGCTGATCACCGACCCGCACAGCCACTGGCTCGTCGCGCGCCGCGCGGACACCGGTGAACTGGTCGGTTCCGTGGTCGTGCAGACCGATCCGGGCAACCGCCTGGGCAAGCTCGTCGGCCTTGCCGTCCACCCGGAACACCGGGGCGGCGGACTGGCCGGCCGGCTGACCGGCGCGGTCACCGCCGACGCCTTCGCCACCGGCGCCCTGGACTCCATCCACACCACCGTCCGCCTGGTCACCCAGGCCCCGCAACGCGTCGTCGCCCGCAACGGCTACCGCCCACTGGGCCTGCTGCCCAACGCCGCCGACGTGTCCGGCTGCGAGACGCTGGCCCTGTTCGCCTGCTACGCCGAGGGCGTCCTCGAACGCCGTGAGCAGGTGACCGCCGTGCCCCGGGAACTGCTGCCCCTGCTGGGAGCGGCCGAGGAGAGCATCGGCATCCCGTACACCGGGACGCTCGCCCTCCCCGCTCCCGTCCCCGACACCGATCGCCCACTGCCCCAGATGGGCGGTATCGGCAGCACCGGCGGCACCGGCGGCACCGCACTGGCCGAAGCACCCCCGGGGACGCTGCTGACCGCACCCGCGGTCACCCACGCCGAGCCCCGCACCCGCCCCCGTACCCGGACCCCCATGGAGGTCATCACCGCCCCCGGCTTCGTCCGCCGGCGGTTCCGTGAGCTCTTCCCGGACCCCGCGGGCGCCTACTCGCCGCTCCGCACCCCGAACACGGTGCTGGCGTCGCCGGACGGCGAGTTCGAGATCTACGCGGACCTCGACCGGGCGGCCGGCAGCTGCGCCCTGGTCGCGGTGCACCCGCACCCGTGGGCCGCCACCGGGGCCCTCGACTCGCTCATGACGGTGCTCGGCCGCGCCGGCGCCGACTACGTCGAGACGCTGGTGCCGCTCTCCGACACCGCCGGGCTGTACGCCTTCCTGGCCTCCGGCTTCGTCCCCAGCGCCGGCTACCCGGCCATGCGCCGGGTCGGCGACCGCTTCCACGACTACGTCCTCCTCTCCCGCACCGACCGTCAGATCGACTTCCGCAGCACGGCCGTCGGCCCGCTGGTCCGGCCGTACCAGAGCGCCTACCTGACCGCCTGGGCGTCGATCTACCTGCCCCCGCACGAGGTTGTCCGATGAACCCGCATCTCGCCCCCGTCGAGGTCCCCGACCCGACGGCCCTGGCCCACGTCCAACGCCTCTGCGACCTCCCGTCGCCCTACACCGCGGGCCCCGAGGCGGACGCACTGTTCGAGGCCGCGATGGCCGAGGCCAACGCCTGGCACGCCGAGCGCTCCCCGCTCTTCCGCGCCCTGCTCGCCGACTCCCCGGAGGTCCCGGCCCCCACCGTCGGCCCGCACACCCGCACCCCGCTCCTCCACGCCAACTTCTTCAAGCGCCACGAGGTGCTCTCCATCCCCCGCGACGAGGTCTTCCTGCACCTGACCTCCTCCGGCACCACCGGGCAGAAGTCGCAGATGTTCTACGACCGGTGGACCATCCGCTCCGCCCAGCGCATGGTCGCCCGCATCTTCGACCACTACGGCTGGATCACCCCCGACCAGTCCGTCAACTACCTCCTCTACAGCTACGAGCCCGCCCCGCAGCTCCGCCTGGGCACCTCGTTCACCGACAACTACCTGTGCGACTTCGCACCGGCCCACCACACCACCCACGCCCTGCGGCACACCGGAAGCGGCCACGCCTTCGACGTGCACGGCTGCATCGACGCCCTGCGCCGCTACGCCGAGGACGGCCGCCCGGTCCGCATCCTCGGCTTCCCGGCCTTCCTCCACTTCACCCTGGAGCGGATGCGCGCCACCGGCGTCCCGCCGCTCCAGCTCCCGCCGGGCTCCCTGGTCGTCCTCGGCGGCGGCTGGAAGGGCCACGCCGACCGGCAGATCGCCAAGGCGGACTTCTACGACGAGGTCACCCAGCAGCTCGGCATCCCCTCGGACCGCATCCGGGACACCTACGGCTCCGTCGAACACTGCGTGCCGTACGTCGAGTGCAGCCACCACCGACTGCACCTCCCGGTCTGGTCCCGCGCCGCCGTACGGGACACCCGCACCCTGCGGCCCCTGCCGTACGGCCGGCCCGGCTACCTCCACCTCGTCTCGCCGTACATCACCTCCGTCCCCGCCCACAGCGTCGTCATGGGCGACCTGGCCTCCCTGCACCCCGGGGACGACTGCGCCTGCGCGCTGTCCACACCGTGGTTCACCATCCACGGCCGCGCCGGGGTGAGCCGCAACCGCAGCTGCGCGGTGGCCGCCGCCGAACTCCTGAAGGGAATGTCATGACCAATCAACTCCACTTCTGGCAGGGCGAGTTCATCGACGACGCCGAAGCGGCCGAACGCCTCGCGCAGCTGCCTTCCCTGGTCGAACGCACCCTGGCCGAACCGCTCTCCACCGAAACGGTCCTGGTCGCCTGCGACACCCTCAGCCGGGCCCTGCACCAGCCGCACGGCGACGTCCACGCCCGCCTCATGGACCACCTCGCCGGCACCGCGGACGGACCCGACCGGGCCGAAGCCGGCGCCCTCCTCGCCGAACTCGCCGACGCCCTCGCCCGGCCGGCCCTGGAACGCAAACTCCGCCGCGAACTCGGTGGACCGCGCCCGGAGCGGTTCACCCGCCCCGACGCCCGCGAGACGATCTACGAGGCATGGGCCCCGGTCGGCCTGCTCGTCCACATCGCCCCCGGCAACGCCGCCGGGGTCGCCCCCCTGAGCGTGGTCGAGGGCCTGCTCGCGGGCAACGTCAACGTGCTCAAGACCAGCAGCGGCGACACCGCGCTGCCCCAGCACCTGCTCGCCGAACTCGCCGCCGCCGATCCGACGGGCGCCGTCGGCCGCCGGATCGTCGCCCTGCGCTTCCCCTCCAGCCGCCAGGACCTGATGCGGGCGATGTGCGCACCGGCCGACGCGGTGGCCGTATGGGGCGGCGAGGGCGCCGTGGAAGGCGTCGCCGCCCTCGTTCCGCCCGGGTGCCGGCTCGTCGAATGGGGCCACAAGATCTCGTTCGCCTATCTGACCCGCGAGACCTGGACGGACCGGACCGCCCTCACCGCGCTCGCCACCGATGTCTGCCGAGCCGAGCAACAGGCATGCTCCAGCCCGCAGGTCGTCTATCTCGACCTCGACGACGGTGCGGGCCTCGACACCGGCATCGGCGCCGAGGCCCGGGGCGAACTCTTCGCCTTCGCCGAGCAGTTCGCCGCCGTCCTGGACGAGGTCTCCGCGAAGACCCCGCGCCCGGAGGAGCCTGCGGAGGGCGGCGGAACCGACCTGACCGCCGCGGCCGAACACGCCGAACTCACCACCACCGAAATGGTCGCCCGAGCCGAGCAGCACCTCGGCCTGACCAAGGTCATCACCGCGGACGACGGCAGCTGGCGGGTCATCGCCGACACCCGCCCCGCTCTGGCCGCCTCTCCCCTCCACCGCAGCGTCTGGATCAAGCCGTTGCCGCGCCGGGAGATCGTCGCGACCCTGCGGCCGATGCGCCGCTACCTCCAGACCGCCGCGGTGGGCGGCGACCGCGCCGACGTCGCCCAGCTCTCCCGCACGCTGATCACCGCGGGCGTCCAGCGGATCACTCCGCTCGGCGCCATGCTCGACAGCTACCACGGCGAGCCCCACGACGGCGTCTACGCCCTGCAGCGCTACAGCCGGCGGGTCGACGTCCAGACCACCGGCACCGCGTTCACCACCGTCCCGTGCCTGGACGACCTGATCGCCCCGGCCGCACCGCCCGCCACCCCGACCGGCCCGCTGATGGGCAAGGCGGAGGCCCAGGCCCAACTGCGCTCCCTCGCACCCGAACACGCCCAGCTGTACTTCCGCAGCGGAGGCACCACCGGCACCCCCGCCCTGTCCGTCTTCACCTGCGACGACTACGACACCCAGATGCGCGCCTCGGCACACGGCCTGCTGGCCGCCGGTTTCGACCCGGCCCACGACCGTGCCGCCAACCTCTTCTTCTGCGGAGAGATGTACGGCAGCTTCATCAGTTTCTTCTCCATCCTCGAACGCCTGGGCGCCACCCAGATCCCGATGGCCGCCGGGCCCGACCACGAGGCGATAGCCGAGGCACTGGTCGCCTACCGCGTGGACACCCTGTTCGGGATGCCGTCCTACCTGTGGCAGCTGCTCCACAGTCAGTCCGAGCGGCTGCGCGCCTACGGCGGCATCCGCAAGATCTACTACGGCGGCGAGCACTTCACCGCCGAACAGCGCCGCATCCTCACCGAAACCTTCGGCGTGCAGGTGATCCGCTCCGCCGCCTACGGCAGCACCGACCTCGGCCCGCTGGGCTACCAGTGCGCCCAGGCCCAGGGCACGATCCACCACGTCCTGACCGACCTGCACACCCTGGAGATCCTCGACCCCCGGGAAGACCGACCGGTGTCCCCGGGGCAGCCCGGCAGACTGGTCTTCACCACCCGCACCAGGGCCGGTCAGCACCTGGAGCGCTACGAGATCGGCGACCTGGGCCGGGCCGTCGACGGGGTGTGCCCCTGCGGCAGCCACACCCCGCGCATCGAGCTCCTCGGACGCTACGGCGACGTGTTCCGCATGGGCACCTACCACTTCAACTACCGCCGCTTCACCCAGGTCGCCGAGGAACACCTCGGCTACCGCGGCGAGTTGCAACTCGTGCTGACCAGCACCGCCGACCGCGAACACCTCACCGTCCGCGTCGACGACCACTACGCGCCCGACCCGGAAACGGCCCGCACGGCGCTGCTGGCCCACATCCCCGAACTCGGCTCGGCGGCCGGCCCGGAGGCCCTCCTGACCTGCACCGTCGAAACCCTCCCCGGCGCCGCCTTCGAACGCACCCCGACCAGCGGCAAACTCCGCACGGTCATCGACCGCCGCACGCCGACGTCCTGACGCAACACCGCAACACAGCGGGGGCCGCGACGCGTGTTCGCGGCCCCCGCCCTTCGCCGTGCCCGGCCGTTCTCCGCTACTTCAACGCCCCCACCAGGGCCGGGACATCGGCGAACGCGGCATCGGCCGGCTGCCCGCAGACCTTGCCCGCCGTCTCACCGGCGAAGCTGAACACGCCGACCAGCTCCGGGCCGCGCCGCCCCCGGACGACCAGCGGACTGCCGCTGTCCCCGAAACACATGGTGGTGCGGCCGCCGGGCACGTCGCTGGCGCAGAAGACCGACGCGTCGTCCACGACGGCGGGTGTCTGGGCCGCGCACTGGGCGTGGGTCCGCACCGTGAGGTCACCGCGGCGCAGCACATCGCCGCGGATGTCCCGCTCCGGGTGGGACGGGTCCGGTGCGGCCGTGGTGCCGTGACTGAAGAGGGAGACCCGGGTCCCGGGGGCCGGCCGGCGGTCGGCGACGGGCAGCGGCCGGACGCCCGACACGGGCGAGGCCAGGCGGATCTCGGCGAGGTCGTAGGCCGCCGAGGACAGCTCGGGAGCGTGCGGGTCGACGGGGGAGGGCAGCAGCTCGTACCGCGGGTGCAGGGTGACCGCACGGATCTCGCGCACCGTGCCCGGATCCTTCGAGAGCACCGAGGAACCGATGTGCACCTCGGCCTTGTGGAAGTCCGCACCGTCCAGGCAGTGGGCCGCCGTGAGCACCCGGTCCGGGGCGATGAGCGCCCCGCCGCACGAGGCGCGGTTCGGCAGCGGGCCGTCCCCCTTGACGGCCAGTGTGGCCAGCCACGGTGCCGCGCCGGGCTGCGGCAGCTGTGTCCCACCCGACATCGCCTGTGCCGGACCGGCCGTGCCCAGGGCCGTCGCCACGCTCACCGCCGCCGCACCGACCGCCACCCCCGCACGCACCCGACGGCCGTGCCCGGCCCTCCGTCGCCGTCCCGCCCCGCCCAGCGCACGCGCTGCTTCGCCACTCATACCGCTCCGTACCTCTCGTATACCGGTCGCATGCCGGATGACCGCTTCGGTCCATCGATCGCTTCGAGCCATCGATCTCTTCTCAACCGCCGAACGTAGTACGTGAGTTGAATACCGTCGTCAGACCAAGGTCGCGTCCGACGTCATCCTGTGGGCTCATCCGGCCCGGTTCGTTGCGCCTGATCACGGAGGAGTGGGCTTGCCTAAAGGCTTTAGGCAAGTGCATAATCATTTCAGGTAAAGGAAGGGGAGGGTATGGCAGCGCGTGTAGGGCTGACCGTGGAGCGTCTGACCAGGGCGGCGGCGGAGCTGGCCGACGAGGTGGGCTTCGACCAGGTGACCGTCTCGGCGCTGGCCAGGCGGTTCGACGTCAAGGTCGCGAGCCTCTACTCGCACCTGAAGAACTCCCAAGACCTCAAGACCCGGATAGCGCTGCTGGCACTGGAGGAGCTCGCCGACCGGGCGGCGGACGCCCTGGCCGGCCGGGCCGGCAAGGACGCCCTCGCCGCCTTCGCGAACGTCTACCGCGACTACGCCCGGGAGCACCCCGGCCGCTACGCCGCCGCGCAGTTCCGGCTCGACCCGGAGACCGCGGCCGCCAGCGCCGGCGGCCGGCACGCCCAGATGACGCGGGCGATCCTGCGCGGCTACGACCTGACCGAGCCGGACCAGACCCATGCGGTTCGGCTGCTGGGCAGCGTCTTCCACGGCTACGTCAGCCTGGAGATGGGCGGCGGGTTCAGCCACAGCGCCCCCGACAGCCAGGAATCGTGGTCCCGCGTCGTGGACGCCCTGGACGCCCTCCTGCGGAACTGGCCCGCACCTCCCATGCCTCCCGCACCTCCCACCTCTCGATCGACAGGCTGAGGCGATGAACACCGAGCACCACCACCGGGCCACCACCCCCATCACCACTCCCATCACCACCCCCATCACCGCCGACATCCTGCGCGGCGCCCTCGACCTGGAGCGCACCGAGCACGGACTGCTGCCGCACCGGCTGCCCGCACGGGCCCGCGCCCAGTGCGCCGACAGGCAGCTCGCCATGGCCGAGTCCCAACCCTCCGGCGTACGCCTGGTGTTCCGCACCCGCGCCACCGTCGTCGAACTGGAGACCCGCCCCACCAAGCGCGTCTACCTCGGGCTCCCGCCCCGCCCGGACGGCCGCTACGACCTGCTGGTCGACGGCCGCCCGGCCGGCCAGGCAAGCGTGTCCGGCGGCAACACCCTGACCCTCGACATGACCACCGGCGCCGCCCGGCACGAGTCCGGGCCGACCGGCACCCTCCGCTTCACCGACCTGCCCGACCGCGTCAAGCAGATCGAGATCTGGCTGCCGCACGACGAGACCACCGAACTCGTCGCCCTGCGCACCGACGCCCCGGTCGAGCCCGTACCGGACCAGGGGCGCAAGGTCTGGCTGCACCACGGCAGTTCGATCAGCCACGGCTCCGACGCGGCCAGTCCCAGCACCACCTGGCCGGCGCTCGCCGCCTCCCTCGGCGGTGTGGAACTGATCAACCTGGGCCTGGGCGGCAGCGCCCTGCTCGACCCGTTCACCGCCCGCGCCCTGCGCGACACCCCGGCCGACCTGATCAGCGTCAAGATCGGCATCAACGTGGTCAACGCCGACCTGATGCGCCTGCGTGCCTTCGCCCCCGCCGTCCACGGCTTCCTCGACACCATCCGCGAAGGCCACCCCACCGCACCGCTGCTGGTCGTCTCGCCGATCCTGTGTCCCATCCACGAAGACACCCCCGGCCCCAGCGCGCCCGACCTCACCGCCCTCGGTGCCGGCCGGCTGCGGTTCCGGGCGGCGGGCGATCCGGCGGAGCGCGCGAGCGGCAAGCTGACCCTCAACGTCATCCGGGACGAACTCCACCGGATCGTCCAGCAGCGGGCGGCCGACGACCCCCGTCTCCACTACCTCGACGGCCGGGAGCTCTACGGCGCCGCCGACGCCGCCGAACTCCCGCTGCCCGACGAGCTGCACCCCGACGCCGCCACCCACCGCCGCATCGGCGAACGCTTCGCCAAGGCGGCCTTCACCCCCGACGGCCCCTTCGCCGGATAGCGCCGCCGCCTGCCGGTCACCCGCCCGCCTACCGGTCGCCCGGCCGCGAGCCACTCATCCATCCGGCGACTCATGCATCCGGTGACCCCTCATGCATCCGTCGCCCGACAGGTCAGTGGTCCGCCAGCACCGCCCGGATCACCTGCCGGGCGGTGCCGGCCATCGCCGGGTTCGTCGTCCGGTAGTACGGCAGCGCGATCAGTGCCTGGGAGAGCGCCCGCGCCCGGCCGCGCCGCCAGGTCGCGTCGTCCACGCCGAGCGCCGTGCGGAAGACCTCCCTGGCATCGGCCGGCAGCAGATTCCACGCCGGGAGCAGATCACAGGCCGGATCGCCCACCCCCAGGCACCCGAAGTCGATCACCGAGGTCAGTCTGCCGCCCGCCACCAGCAGATTGCCCGGCATCAGATCGGCGTGCAGCCACACCGGCGTACCGTCCCAGCCGGGAGCCCGCAGTGCGTCGTCCCATACGGCGGCCACGGCGGCACAGTCCACACCCTCCTCCGGGATACCGCGCAGCGCCTCGATCGCCGCCCGGGTCTCCACGTCGAGCGAGGCGACCGGCCCCCCGCGGTGGGCCTGCGGCGCACCCGGCAGGGTGATGCTCCGCAGCGCCGCCACGAACCCGGCCAGATCCCGGGCCAGCGCCCCGGGCTCGGCCAGCTCGCCTGCCCGCGGATTCTCCCCGGGCAGCCACCGGCACACCGACCACGGCCACGGATACCCCTCCGCGGGCTCCCCGGCCCCCAGCACCTCGGGAACCGCCCGGGGAAGCAGGGGCGCCAGACGCGGCAGCCACTCCCGCTCCCGCAGCACATCGCCGGCACCCCCCGCCACCATCGGCAGCCGCACCACCATCTCGTCGCCCAGCCGGAACATGGCGTTGACCGTCCCGCCCGAGGCAATCCGTACCACCGGCAGCCCGGCCCACCGCGGAAACCGGCCGTCGACCAGCCGTCGTACGAGACCGGCGTCGACGGGGTGCATGTCCGGATGCATCTGGCCGTTGCTCATGCGCGTCATCCGATCGCCCAACACCACGTGCGTCAAACGCATTTCACGCCCCGAAGACCTCACAAGTCATCGCCACCACCCGCCCCGCATCCGGAGATCGCCGAGTACATCGAGCGCATCACCGGCACCTTCGAGCCGTTCGGCGGCCGCTTCCTGGTGCACGCCACCCAGCACGAGGTGAAAGAAGGTGCCTGGCCCGGACATGTCGTGGTGATCGGCTGCGCCGGGATCGCTGAGGCACGGGCCTGGTGGGACTCACCTCGGACCGGTCCTAGCCGTCACTTCCGGCCGAAGCAGCGTTCCAACTCCTCCAGGTCGTAGAAGTGACTGCCCTCGGCGACGGGCCGGCAGCCTGCCTTGAACGCGGTCTCCTTCTCGTTGTAGAGCATGCGCACCAGGTAGGTGCCGCCCTTGCGGAACACGTCCCACTGGATGTTCGCGGCCAGCGGAGCCACGGACGCGCCGCGCCAGGGGTTGTCGGCGTAGGTGTAGGGATGTGCGGGCGCCGCGGGCCGGGTGCTGCCGGGCAGTCCCATCAGCGCGGCGAGCGGGACGATCTCCTCGGCGTGGGTGAAGCGCAGTTCGGCGCCGCGCCGGCTGGTGCCGTCACGCCTGGCCTCGACCTGCTGGAAGAAGTCGTCGAGGAGGACCCCGGCCATCTTGTAGGTGATGTCGCTGTCGGCGAAGCTCGGGCCCTTCTCGTAGAACTCCTCGGCGTCGTCGACATATCCGAGCCAGTCGGCGTCGCGCGGCGGCAGGTACCGGTCCAGGTGCCAGCCGCGGCCGTGCGGGCTCTCCGCTTTCATCGCCGGTGCGATGCTGTACAGGTTGTGGACGGCCTCGGCGGCGGTGACGTCGTCGCCGAGGGACGAGAACTCCCCGTCCACGATGCGCTGTACGAACGCCGGCCGGAAGATCCTCGCCAGTACCCGTCGGGCGGAACTGCGGGTGGCGGGCTGGTCGGTGATGCGCTTCAGGGTGCTCGCCAGGCGCTGATCGTGGGCGAGCCAGTACCGGTAGGCGGCGCCGCCGGCCGACTTGTGGAAGTAGAGCAGGTCCTTGTCCGTGCGGGCGGGCCCGATGTGCGGTTTCAGGGCCGGGTCGGCCTGGGCGAGGGCGTCGGCATAGATCGTTCCGCTGTCGACGGCCCGGCCCTGCCCGGAACTGACGACGTCGATCGACTCGCCGTCCTTGGCGATCGTCCTGAGCAGCTGTGGCAGCCGCCGCGCCATCCGCACGGCCGTGCCGCGCAGCTCCTGCGCACCGCGCCCGCTCAGCCTGCCGTAGCCGACCTTCTCCATGGCGGCCAGCAGTGCGCGCACATCCGGCCCGAAGTCCCGCCCGAGAGAGGTGAGTTGACCATCCTTTCGGGCCCGCTCCCACAGCCCCAGGACGAGGGCGCCGTCCGCGCTGTCGGTGGCGGTCCGGGAGCCGTGCCGCGAGACGTTCTCGGTGAACACGGGCACAAAGCCCCTGGGGGCCCGCTGATAGTCCCGCGGATGCTGCGCGGGCTCGTACGGCGCCTTGGTGCTGTAGCTGTAGCGGTGGGCGTCGTCGACACCGTTCCCGGCATGGGCGGCGGGCACGGAGGCGGTCAACAGCGTCCAGGAAGCGACCAGGGTGACGGCTGCGCTACGTCTCATGCGCCGCATCATTTCAGCCGGACGTGAACGCGGCGTGGCCGAGCGCCGACGGTGATGCATGCCCAACGCCCCGTCCGGATCTCCTCAGTGGCAGGCCGGTCCGGCGCCGGGCGATCTGAACGGGGCGTTGGGGGGAGGCGCGGGGGGCGCCTCGGGTGGTGGGCTTCCTAGCGCGGGTTGAAGATGACGCTGGCGAAGTGGGTGCCGGACGGTGCGGCCTTGCCCGGCGCCAGGCGCGTCGCCTTTCCCGTGCAGCGCTTGCCGGCGTAGACGGCCAGCGGCTGCTTGGTGTTGTTGCGCGGGCCGCGTGCCTCCTGGCTCATGTTGAGGCACTTGCTGTTGGGCGGGTTCTGGAGGAAGTACGACTGGCCCTTGGGCCCCATCCATGCGAACTTCCCGTTCGAGGCGAGCGCCGTGCCGGCGGGCAGCGCCAGGGCCAGCGCAATACTGCTGAGACCGATTGTAATCGGGTGGAACAGACGCATCAGGTGCCTTTCATGAGCAGAGGTAACGAATGACACCAGGACCAACGGCCGAGCCGACGGGAGGAAACGGCCTGGACCACAGCCGAAGCCATGGGGAGAGGAGTGGGGCCGGTGACTCGCTCGGGGCCGCGCTCACGCCGGATGCGGCACGTCGTCAGGCGTACGCCCGGTCGTCCGTGCTCATGCGGAAGGTGCGCCGATAGGCCAACGGTGCGACGCCGAGGGAGGCGTGGAAATGCTGGCGAAGGGACGTCCCCGTCGCGAAGCCGACCCGGCCCGCGATGTGGTCGACGGACAGCTCACTGGACTCCAGCAACTGCCTGGCGCGCTCCACCCGCTGGGCGATGAGCCAGCGGCCGGGGCTCATGCCCACCTCGCTGCCGAACCTGCGGGCGAAGGTGCGGCGACTCATCCGGGCGTGCTCGGCGAGAGTGTCCAGCGTCAGCGGCAGGTGGAGGTTCTCCAGCGCCCAGTGCCTGGTGGGCGCGGTGCCTGTCGTCGTCGGGTCGGGGACCGGCGCTTCGATGTACTGTGCCTGGCCACCGTCGCGCCACGGCGGCACCACGCAGAGCCGGGCCACGCGGTTCGCCGCCGCGCTGCCGTGATCCGCCCGGACGATGTGCAGGCAGACGTCCACCCCCGATGCGGCCCCGGCCGACGTCAGGATGTCGCCGTCGTCGACGAACAGCACATCCGGATCGAGTGACACCCGGGGGAACAGCGCACGGAAGTGGTCGGCCAGCTGCCAGTGGGTGGTCGCCCGGCGGCCGTCCAGCAGACCAGCCGCGGCCAGTACGAACGCGCCGGTGCAGATCGACACGATCCGGGTGCCCGGCCGGATCAGTGTCAGCGCTTCGAGGACCGACCGGGGGAGCGGCGGCGTGGTCAGCGCCAGGTCGTACGGCGGGATCACCACCGTGTCCGCCGTGCGCAGCGCCTCGGGGCCGTGCTCGACCGTGATCGTGAAGTCGGCGCACGTCCGCACGGGGCCGCCGTCCGCCGAGCACGTCAACACCTCGTATCGGCTCCCGGCGCTGTCGAAGATCCGCTTGGGGATGCCGAGTTCGAACGGGTACACGCCGTCCAGCGCCAGGACCACCACACGATGCATGGCATGATTCTATCGGATATTGGCTATCGTGCCATTTCGCTCGCGGGCCGGCGACGGCAGCCTGGGGGCATGACAACAGACACCACACCCACCACAGTTCCCACCACCCGCGCGATCAGCCAGGACGTCCTGGGCGGGCCGGAGGTCCTGCGGGAGGTCGAACTTCCCCGCCCGGAGCCCGGTCCGGGCCAGCTGCTCATCCGCGTCCACGCGGCCGGCCTCAACCCGACAGACTGGATCCACCGCGCCACCCCCGGCCTGCTGCTGCCCGAGCCCCCGTTCGTCCTGGGCTGGGACGTCTCCGGAGTGGTCGAGGAAGTCGGCCAGGGCGTCACGCTGTTCAAGCCCGGCCACGAGGTCTTCGGCATGCTGCCGTACCCGCACGGCCACGGCTCCCTAGCGACCCATGTCACCGGGCCCGCGAGGGCCTTCGCCCACAAGCCGGCCGGCATCGACCACATCCAGGCAGGGGCCCTCCCGCTGGCCGCGCTCACCGCATGGCAGGCGCTGGTCGACACCGCCGACATCCGGCCCGGGCAACGGGTGCTGATCCACGCCGCCGCGGGCGGAGTCGGGCACCTCGCCGTCCAGATCGCGAAGGCCCGGGGCGCGTACGTCATCGGCACCGCCAGCGCGGCCAAGCACGACCTCTTGCGTGCCCTGGGAGCCGACGAACTGATCGACTACCGCACGGTGGACTTCGCCGAGGCCGTCCGCGACGTCGACGTCGCACTCGACGCCCTGGGCGGCGACCACGGCCCCCGCTCGATGGCCACCCTGCGTCCCGGCGGCCTGTTGGTCACCATCAAGCTCCAGGGACTGGACGTCCGGGAGCTGCGTGCCGAGGCGGCCCGGCGCGGGGTGCGGGTCGAAGCGATGATGGTCGAGGCCGACCACACGGGCATGAAAGCGATTGCCGATCTCGTCGCGTCGGGCAGGCTGAGGGCGCACATAGCCGGGACGTTCCCGCTCGCCGACGCGGCCAAGGCGCACGAGCTGGGAGAAACGGGCCGCACCACGGGCAAATTGGTGATCGCGGTGCCATGACCACCCCGGGGGCGCGATGATCGGGGACGGCCCGGGACACGGGCGCAGGACGAGCAGTGTGGAGAGGGCGGCGCAGAATGACACATCCCGCACAGGAATGGCACCTGGTCGCGCGGCCGGTGGGGCGCCCGAAGCCGGCGGACTTCCGTCTCGTCGAGCGCGAGTTGCGAGCACCGGAGGACGGCGAGGCGGTCGTCCGCAATCGCTTTCTCTCCGTGGACCCGTACATGCGGGTGCTGATGGGCACCGCCCAACCCGGCGTGCCCGTCTACCCGTTGGGGCGACCCATGACGGGTGGGGCGGTCGGTGTGGTCGTGGAGTCGCGGGCCGCCGGCCTGGCCGCGGGAGATCTGGTGCTCGGCGACCTGGGCTGGCGGACCGCCGCGGTCGCCCCGGCCAGGCACTTCACGAGGTTGGAACGGGTACCGGGCGTGCCCGACTCGGCGTTCCTGGGCGTCCTGGGCATGACCGGGTTGAGCGCCTACGTCGGACTGACCCGGATCGCCGAACTGCGGCCGGGCGAGACGGTGTTCGTCTCCGGAGCGGCCGGCGCGGTGGGCAGTCTGGCGGGGCAGATCGCCCGGCTGTGCGGAGCGAAGGCGGTCATCGGCAGCGCCGGATCGGCGGAGAAGGTGGAGTACCTGACGGCCGAACTGGGCTTCACCAGTGCCTTCAACTACAAGGACGGCAATGTGCACCGACAGCTCGCGGACGCCGCCCCGGACGGGATCGAGGTGTACTTCGACAACGTCGGAGGAGACCACCTGGAAGCCGCCATCGACGCCCTCAACCCGGACGGCCGGGCCGCACTGTGCGGTGCCATCTCCGGGTACGACCTGGCCGAACCGCCGCCCGGCCCGCGCAACATGATCGAGCTGGTGAAGAAGCGGCTCACCCTCCGCGGCTTCGAGGTCGGCGACCATATGGCGCTGCGCCCGCGCTTCGTCCAGGACATGGGCGCCTGGCTGGCCGAAGGGAAGATCGGTTTCCGGGAGACCGTGGAGCACGGCATCGCCGGTGCGGTGGACGCCTTCCTCGGCCTGCTGGACGGGCGCAACACCGGGAAGGCCGTGGTCCAGGTCTGAACAGGGGCGGTGCACGGCCTGCGGTATGTCGCCCGGCGCCTCAGCGGGCGTCGGTCGCCGTCACGTGTATCAAAGCCCCGGGCTGCGCGGCCGGGAGCAGCAGTCCTGCCTGGCCGGGGCCGATCACCTTCGCCGCCGGGCCGCCGCCGGTGACGGAGAGCCGGGCGCCGTGCGGGAAGGCGGTGGCGGGGAGGGAGATGACCGTCCAGGCACGGCGGGTGGTGTGGTCGGCGGTCAGGGTGAGCGTGTAGGTGTGGGTGGCCCGGGTGTAGGACTCGGTGCCGGGGAGGCCGGCGACCGCCGGTGCGTAGGGGGCGAAGACCGGCTCCTTGCCAGGGGCGGGGCTGCCGTCGCGGTCGTAGACGCAGTAGCCGCCGCCGCGGTCCGCGCGGCAGTCGTACCACGCCGTCCAGCCCGTGGCGAACCGCTCCATGGACGGTACTTGACGACGTATCATTTCTGCATTGCCGGGGGTGGTGGCCTGGGGCGGGCCCCATTCGCCGACGAGGACCGGCAGCCGGTGGGCGGCGGGGTAGCCGCCGATGGCGGCTTCGTAGCGCTCGATGAAGCGGTCCGCGGGGTCCCAGTCGGCGCCCGACTCGACGGCGGTGTCGTAGTAGTGCGGCGCGTAGCCGATGCGGTCGGTGCCGGGCCGGGGGTCCGTGAAGCCGGGCAGACCGGTGGGGACGCCCTGGCCGACCAGGACGGTGGGTTCGACGAAGAGCCAGGCATCGCGGTCGGCGGAGCGGACGGCGCCGATCAGCCGCCGGTACATGGCCGCCAACCTGCCGCGTTCCAGTGCCGCCGCGGCATCGATCTGGTTCTGGGGATCGGTGGGGTCGCCCGGCACCGGTCCGAACGGCTCGTTGAACAGGTCGTAGCCGAGGAGGGAGCGGTGGCCGCGCAGCACGGACGCGACCTTGGCGTACACGGTCCGCTGGGCGGCGCGCAGATCGGGGTCGTCGTAGAGGTGCCTGAAGGCGGCCTGGACGGCGGGCTGGAAGTAGTCCGCGAACCAGTCGTCCGGGTCGGGCTCGAAGGGCAGACCGTCGGTTCGGGTGGCCCAGGCGGGGATGCCGTTGTGGCCGAACGCCGGGCCGAAGACGTCCTGGTGCCAGTCGATCAGGACCAGGATCCGGTAGCGGTCGGCCCAGTCCAGGACGCGGTCGAGATGGCGCAGATAGCCGGTGTCGTAGCGTCCGCGGTGCGGTTCGGCCTTCTCCCACCGGATGTTGAGCCGCATCAGGTTGAAGCCGTCGCGCGCCAGCTGGGCGACGTGCGCCTCGGCCACCGTGTCGGTCTTGCCGATGTTGAGCCCGCGCAGCCGCAGGACGCGTCCGTACCGGTCGGTGAACAGCGTGCGGCCGTCGGGTGAGGTGACGGTGCCGGTGGGGGAGGGCCTGGCCGTCGCCTGACCGGGCCGGGCATGTGGTGGCCGGGATCGGGCGGCCGGTGCGCGGCTGTCCGCCTGCGCGGCGGGGCCGGTTGCGGGGACGGCGCACAGCAGGGCCGCGCCGAGGGCGAGGGTGAGGGCGGCGCGGCGCGGTCGCATGGTGGCCTCCCGTTGACTGCGGCGGTCGGTGTCGGCGGGTGTTCGCCGACGGGATTCTGCGGCACGGAAGGCGCGGAAGGAAGACGTGTGAAGGAAGCGGAGGAAAGCGGAAGGAAGCCGTGTGAAGGGAAAGGCGGAGGGACGGGCGAAGGGCCGGGGCGGGAGGCGCTGTCCGGAACGCGCCGGGGCGGAACTTTGGCCAACACCCGCGCGTGCGGGGGAATTTAACTGATTTCCTGGTCACCGTACTGCCGCGGGCTGCACCATGTCGCTGACGACAACGGGTCGTCGGAAAGGTCGAGGCTCATGGCGGAACGCGATACGGCTCCAGAGGACAACGACGTCGACGGAGCGTCGGGGAACGAACGGGCGGGCACCGCGCCGTTCCATGCGACCCGGGCCGCCCGGCTCACCGCCGCGATAGCGGCCGCCCACCTCGCCCCCGTCAAGCGCACCCCCAAAAGGTCCACCAGCGCCAACCCCTGGATCCGGTGAGCGGCGTCGCGTCCCGTCCGCCGCGCTGCGGCGGGTGACGCGGGGCCACGCCGCAGCGCGCGAGGACCGGTATCGGCAGCGGCGGCAGTGGGCGGCAGGCGGCGGGGTCAGTTCAGGCAGCGGGCCGCGGTCGACAGGGCGTGTGCGGTGCGGCGGACCTGTTCGACCAGCGTCGTCACACCCACGCCCGGGCATCCGCCGCCGATCTCCACGGCGGCCACGACCCGGCCGGCCCGGTCGGACACCGGGGCGGCGGCATGGAACACACCGGCGCCCCAGGTGTCGGTGTGCACGGCGATCCGGCGGCGCCGGATGTCGGCCAGGCACCGTTCCCAACCCGTGACCGCGGTCGTCCGGCCGATCCCGCACGGCCGCTGCGTCTGCGCGAAGGCCAGCAGTACGCGTCCCGCGGCCGTCTTCCCGGCCGGCAGCCGGTCGGCGTCCTCGCCATCGTCGTCGAGCCGGTCGTGCCCGTAGATCCGCTCGACGAACTCCACCTCGTCGCCCACCAGCACGCCCAGGCCCACCATCTGGTGGGTCCGCTCGTAGAGTTCGACCAGGTGGGGCAGATACCAGCGTCGTGGCAGGGCGAGGGACGGCCGGGCGGGCGCGGGCGGCCCGGCCCGGGGTGCGGCCAGGCCGAGCAGATATCCGGTGGCGCCGCGCCGCGCCAGTCCCGCGTCGCACATCGACGCCAGCAGCCGGTGGGCCGTGGTCTTGGGCAGCCCCGTACGGCCGGTGAGTTCGGTCAGGGACAGGGGAGTCGTCGACTGCGCCAGTTCGGCCAGGAGGGCGCCGACCCGCTGTACGACATTGGTCGTCCGGGGAGGATCGCCGGACATCCTCGCCCGGTCGGGAGCATGGTCCGGGGCTCCGGACGCCACACTGAACACCACATGTACACCTCTGATATGGGTCCTGCCGGCCCGCCGCGGCCAGGAGGCGGCTCGGGCACCTGCAACGACCGGGTCGATCCGACTTCTCGCGGGTTCCCGGGGACCTGAAGCGAACCCGGGCGACCTCGGCGAACTTCGGCGAAGGAGAGCGGTCAGGCCACCCGCCCGGCATCTCGCGCTTCCTGGCCAGGCAAGCAGCCGGCTCTCTGTCCAGTCGACCCCGGCCCGCAGACGAGGGCAACCCCTTGCGCACAGCGCATGGTTGCGTGGCCGGCGCCCGGTCCGCGACTGCATGTGCCACCGGCCAGTGCGGACGACGCACGCCCCCGGCCGTGAGACACGCGCCGGTGCAGAAGCCCAGCTGGGCGGGGTGCGTGGCGGCCCCAGGGCTGGGCAGGAGTGTAGGGGAGGATGCCGCCGGTGTCAGCGCGACGGGGCGGGCGGCATCGCCGAACGGTCGAGCAGCGGCCAGAGTTTGGCACGCGCGTTGGCGTCGGCGCGGGCGGCCAGCTCGGCGGCGAGCCGGCAGGCGGTGGGGTTGTACTTGACTTCCTCCTCGCAGGCCTCATCCATCTGGATCAGGCTGATGACCGCCGAAGGAATGTCGGAGACCGCCAGATAGACCTTGCTGAGCTGTAGGAACGTCCGGGTTCGCCAGTCCACACGGTGGCGGGCGGCGGTCAGGTCGAGGGCTTCGGCGGCCCGCAGCGCCTCGCGGTCGCGGCCCGAGGCGTGTTCCACGGCCATCGTGGCCAGGACGGCCTCCTGGGCGACCGCCTGCCCGTGCGCGTCCCCAGGCACCTCGGCGCAGAGCGTCCGCGCCTCCCTGAGGAGGCCGTTGGAGCGGTCCCAGTCGGCCTCCCTGGCCGCGATCTGGGCACCGGCGAGCAGGGCCGACACCTTCCACGCGGTCCCGCGGCCGCCGGCGTGCAGGGACTCGGCGAGCGCGGCCAGTTCGGCCCGGGCCGCATCCAGCATCCCGCCGTCGGCCAACGCACATCCGTACCGCATCCGCAGCGCGGCGATGGTGTCGGGCTCCCCGGACGCCAGGGCCGCGGACAGTCCGCGGTCGGCGGCGAGCAGGGCGGCGGTGGTGTCGTGCATGCGGTGCAGGATGACGGAGGCGAGGTGGTACGCGTGCGCCCCGGTCCCGGCCTGCCGGCCGACCCGCGCGGTCCAGGCGGTGCCCGCCAACAGCCCGGGCAGCACCGACATCCCGAAGCTGTAGCGCTGGGACCGTTGGTGCCACGCGTGCCAGGCCCGGTCGACCGCGTCGGCGACCGCTTCGGCGGTTCTGCCGACGGGCGGGTCGGACGGTCCGCCGCCACCGGTCCGGTGCCGTGTGAGAACGGCGTCGCGGAGGGCGGAGCAGGGCGGTCTGCGCAGGGCCGGCGGCATGGCGGCCGGCGCGCCCAGGAACTCCGACAGGTCCTGGATGCCCAGCACCCGGGCCAGTTCCAGCAGCACCGGGAGGTTCTGCAGGGGCCGTTGTTGCCGTTCCACCTGCCGCAGCCATTCGCCGCTGCGGCCCACCAGCTGCGCGAGCACCTCCCGGCTCATACCGCGGCGCAGCCGCAGGAGTTCGATCTTGCGTCCGATCGGCACCGCCATCGCCATCGCCCCAGTCCTGTCGTCGTCACAACGAGGCTGACAGGCACCTTCGGCCGCTGCGCAGGCATGTCGCGGGCCGAAGGAAACCGGGCGCTGTCCGCCTACCGGATCTCCATTGAGCGACAGCCGCCCGGGAACGGCAACTAACAGTATGAAACGAGGTGTTGAAAGCCGTGCAAGATCAGGCAGGCGAGGTGTGGAGGAGCGAGGAGGCGAGGGGGCGTGCGGGTGGGGCGGGCCGCGCCGGGCGGGACGCTCAGCCCTCCGGGCAGGCTCCGGCCCGTGCCCGCGGCGCGTACCACAGCGTTCCCTCATGACCCGGTGCGGGTACCCGCACCGGGAGCATCGCGGACTCCGTACGTGCCGCCCGGAGCGCCGGCAGACCGCCCGAACGGTGCAGCGCCAGGGCCCGCGGCAGCGGCGTGCCGGTCAGCTTTGACCACGCCTCGATGCTGGTCCAGGTCCGGCACAGCTGATGGGACGTCAATGTTCCCGTTGTGCACGACAGTTGTCCGCCGATCATGCGGAGCAGATGGCGAGCGGCGGTGGCGTCGGGGACGGCCTCGATGTCGAGTCCGAGGTCCCACACCTCGCTGACGGCCACGCTCAGCAGCACGGAGGTCGCGGAGACGGAGACGGCGAGCTGCGGATGATCCGGCAGTCGCGGTGGCCGGGCGGGCCGGTGGACGATCCTCATCCACCGCGGATCCTGGTCGAGCAGCCCTCCCAGGGCGCGGCGCAGCGCGATGCGACGGGCGGCGAACGAAACCCGGGCCCGGGGAACCAGCCTGGCCAGGGCCGCTCGGTCCGCGGGCGCCAGTTGGGCCGCCAGCACTTCGGGTTCGGTCCCGACGAGCCGGGGAAGCGGGACGTGCCGCATCCTCAGCCGGCTGCCGAGCGGTGCGGCGCCGCCGTTCGGGACGGCTCGGGCGGTGGTCATGACACGGCCACCGGGGCGGGTTCGTAGTGGAGGCGGGCCGTCCACGGGTCGGCTCCGGTCAGCGTCCCCTGGCCGTGGTGTTCCACGGCGGCCAGTAGTCTGACCAGCGGGTCCGCCCCCAGATAGGTGCGGTCGGCGAGCGCTCCGGTCGTGGGCGGAGCCTCGTCGGCCGTCGTGGCCGGCCGGCCCCCTCCGGTGTCGGTCCGCAGATACGCGAGTACCGGAAGGCCCTGGGCCGAGGCCACCGAGGCGCGGCTGAGGGCGAGCACGAACGCCCCCTCGGCGAGGGCCCGTTCGTGCGTCCACGACTCGGTGGCGAGCCGCAGTTCCCGCAGGGTGTTGCCGTTGACGCCGGCGACCAGGGCGACGTCGAGCGTACGGCCGCGCAGCAGCAGGTCCGCGGTGCGCAGGGCCGCCAGGCCGGAGTCGGGGCCGGTGTCCACGGTCATGTTCAGTCCTCGGTAGTCGCGCACGGCGCAGACGCGGGCGGCGATGATGTTCGGCATCAGCCCGGGCAGCGTCGCGTCGTCGCCGGCCGGCACCGCGTCGAGGACGGCCCGCTCGACCGCGGCCCACTCCGGCGGCAGCCCGTCGCAGGCTCCGAGCACACGGGCGACGGCGAAGCGATGGCAGCGCAGGGCGTAGTCCAGGGCGTGGCGGGTCGGTCCGGTGTGCCCCACCACGACCCCGGTCGTGTCCCGGAGTTCGTGGCAGGTCGCGAGAACGGCCGGGGGCAGCTTGCCGACCGCTACGGCGGTCATGAGCTGGGCCCGGTCGGTGCCGGTCAGGGCCGGGGGCGGCAGCGGCACCTGGCCGAAGGCCGGCAGCGGGTAGCCGTCGCGGTGGGCGAGGGCGGGCGCGGGGCCGCGCCCGGTCAGCCAGGAGGTGACCGCGGCCGCGTCGGGGCGGCCCGGCAACTCCGTGCTCCAGCCCACCAGGACGGTGGGATCCCGGCCGGTGCCGGCCACCGTGGACACCGGTGGCGCGCCGGCGGGCTGCTCGGCACCGGTCAGGACGACATGGGCGTTGGTACCGCCGAAGCCGAAGGCGGACACCCCGACGTTCCGGGTGGGCAGGGGAGTGGCGACGGTGGGTACGGTGAGACCGCTCACCGTCACCTCCGGGATCGGATCCCGCACGAAGCGCTGGGGCGGGGCCAGATCGTGCTGTAGACCCGTCACGGCCTGGATCAGCGACACCGCCCCCGCGGCCCAACCGGTGTGCCCGAGCAGGCTCTTGTTCCCGGTCACCACCGCGCCGTCGGCGTGCGCCGCGGCTCCGGCGAGCGCGGACAGCTCCACTCCGTCACCCGCCGGGGTCCCCGTCGCATGGGCGACGATCCAGCCCATGTCTCGGGCCACGACGCCGGCGGCGCGGTGGGCGCGCTGCACGGCGCGGCGCTGCCCGTCCGCGCCGGGGGCGTAGATGGCCTGCCCGCGGCCGTCGCACGACAGCCCGACGCCCCTGACCACCGCCAGCACGCGGTCCCCGTCGCGCTCGGCGCGGTCCCGGGTCTTCAGGACCAGGGCGGCCGCCCCGTCGGAGAACAGCACGCCGTCCGCGGAACGGTCGAACGCCCGCACCGCCCCGGACCGCGACAGCCCCTGGATCTTGGCGAACAGCACATGCACCCGGGGCACCAGCGCGAAGGCACCCCCGCACACCGCCGCATCGCAGTCCCCCGCCAGCAGATTGCGGATCGCCAGGTCGAGCGCGTACAGCGAGGAACTGCACGCCGTGTCCACCATGACCACCTCGGTGCGCGGCGGGAGCACACCCGCCACGGCGGCCCGGCCGATGCGGTGGGGGAGGAGGGCCTCCAGGCCGGCACCGGCCCACGGATATCCCGGTCGGAGCCGGGCGCACCACTCCTCCTCGCGCGTGCCGCCCGCCCGGGCGAGCCGGTGGGCGTAACCGCGCAGCACATGCTGGCGTTCGCCCTCGTCGCTGCCGTCCGGGGTGTAGCCGAATCCCGCGAAGACGCGGTCCCGGGCGGTGATCCGTACACCGCGTACGGCCTGGTACAGCGCCTCGCGCAGCCACAGGACGGAGGGCTCGGGCAGGGGCACCGCGTTGTCCTCCAGGTCCGCGGCCAGCTCCGGGCCGGGGCGGAAGTCCTTGATGAAGCCCGAGACGGGCACGTAGGCGCGGTCGACGGCACGTGGGTCCGGGTCGTGGAAGTCCGCCATGTCGAACCGTTCGGGGTGGGTGAAGACCGACCGGCTGCCGTTCAGCAGCCGCCACATCTCCGTCGGACCGGCGGCGCCGGGCACCACCGAACCCATGCCCACGATGACGACGGGACCGGCGGCGTCCTGGTCCGACCGGCCGTGCGAGGAAGGGGACTGTGCCATGTCGGACTGTGCCATGTCGCTCTCCTGGTTCCGGCTGCTGCGGCCCAGAGCACGTCTGGCACTCCACGGTGTGGCCGACCGTCGTGGGCACGGCCAAACGCGGATGGAGCTTGTGACCGTACGGAAGTTGCCGCGCCGGCCCAACGGAAGTTGCCCGCACTCCGTTTGCCGCCCCTGGGCCGGAAGCCTGCTGCCATGGGAGGGCCAGGACGCTCCATCCCCCCACCGCCGGGAGCACCGTGAGATCTCCAGCCGAGTCCTATCGCGCCTCGTTCCACCGAATCCGGGCCCTTGTCGGGCGGCTGCCCGCGCAGCGGTTCGACACCCGTGTCCCGGCGTGTCCGGAGTGGTCGGTGCGCGACCTGCTCGCCCATCTGGTGGGCGTCGCCGACGATCACGTCGGCGGCCGGCTGGACGGTGCTCCCGGTCCTCTGTGGACGCACCGTCAGGTACGCGAGGGCCGCTGTCGTTCCCCCGCCGACCTGTTGAACCGCTGGCAGGAACTCGCCGCCGAAATACGGCCGTTGCTCCACGGCCGCACCGCACGCACCACCCTGGTCCACGACATCGTCCAACACGAGGCCGACCTCCTGGCGGCCGTGGGCGCCCCGCAGCCCCTGCCCCGCGACGCCTGGCTCCCGCTGCTGGACGACCTGTGCCGCACCGCCGACTCCTGGATGGAGCCGGACGGTGTCCTGGTGATACGGAGCGCCGGCCGCAGCTGGTGGATCGGGCGGGGCCCGCACCCGACGGCGGTGTTGGACGCCCCCGCCTTCGAGCTCTGGCGCGCCTTCTTCGGGCGCCGCAGCCTCCGCCAGATGACGGCGTGGCCCCTGGAGGGCACCGACCCGGGGCTGGCCCGCCTGCCGCGCTTCCCGCCCCGGGAGAGCGATCTGGCCGAAGACCTTCCGCAGTCATGACCGACCCGTACGGCAAGGAGCCCGCCATGGCACAGACCGCCCTGCTCTTCCCCGGCCCCGGGTCGTTCCTGCCCGGCGCCCTGTCCGCCCTCGCCGCTCCCGGCAGCGCGACCCTGCGCACCCTGGAGGCCGTGGACGCCGTCGCCGTCGAGCACGGCTGGCGGCCCGTCACCCCCCTCCTCACCGCTGCCCCCTCGACCCCATCCGATCCGACGCCCGACGAGGAACGCTCACTGCTCTGGCTGGGCTTCTTCGCCACCTCCCTCGCGCTGGCGCACGAATCCCCCGAGGCCAAGGTCGAGCCCGAGGTGCTGATGGGGCACAGCGGCGGTGAGATCACGGCGCTGGCGGCGGCCGACGCCTTCTCCGCCGGGGACGGGGCCCACATCCTCGTCGCCCGGGTGACGGCCCTGGCCGCGGACGCGACGGCCGGCGGCGCCATGACCGTGCTCGACGCCTCCGCGCGCCGCGCCGCGGGCCTGGCGACGGCCGTCGGCGACCGGTCCCTCGCACTGGCCGTGGACAACGGGCCGCGGCAGAGCGTGATCAGCGGGAGCACCGCCGGCGTCGCCCGCCTGGAGGCCGCCGCGACGGCGCTCGGGTGGCGCACCCGTCGCCTGGCCATGCCGTACACCCTCCACAACCCCCGACTCGCCGACGCCACCGAACGTTTCCTCGACGCGATCGCCGACCTCCCGCTGCACGGACCCCGGCTGCCCGTCTACTCCCCGTTGCTGAAGAAGTTCGTGGTGAGCGCCGCGGACGTGCGGGCGGTGCTGGCCGTCCACCTGATCCGGCCGGTCGAGTTCGGCCGGGCGCTGCAGCGCCTGTACGCCGACGGGTTCGACCGGTTCGTCGAGTGCGGGGCCCGCTCGGTCCTCGCCGACCTCGTCGGAGAGGTCCTGCCGCTCGCGGCGCAGTCCGTCACCCTGCTGCCCCGGCGCCTCACCCGCGAGGAGTTCAACGACCTGGCCGGGGGCCGCCGCCTCCCCGAGGCCCCCGGCCTGCACGAGACCGAACTCCCGCGGACCGAGACGGAAACGGAGGACGCGGTCCGGGCGCAGCCCGCGCCCACCCCCGCACCCGCGTCCGCACCGGCACCCACGTCCGCTCCCGCGCCCCACGCGGCCGCGCCGCCCGCCGCCGGGAGCCTCCCCGCCGACGACGAGGAGCTGCACCGCCAACTGCGCGCCGTCTACGCCTCGGTGCTCCAGTACCCCGAGGAGGTCTTCAGCTCGGACGCCGACCTGGAAGGGGACCTGGGCGTCTCCTCCATCAAGCAGACCGAGATCTTCGCCCGCCTGCTGGACCGCTTCGACCTGCCCACGCCCTCGGCGGACACCCGTGTCTCGGCCTACCGCAACCTGGGGCGCATCGCCGGCCTCCTGCGGTCCCTCGCGGAGGACTCCTGACGCACCCTCATGCCGACCCCTGCGAGGCACCCCGTGACCGACCGCGCCGACACCACCCGCCCGCCCGAACCGGCCGTGCCCGGCCTGGCGCGGGACCAGCACGTGGCCGTCGTCGGCATGGGCCTGGTCGTCCCCGGCGCCGACACCCCCGAGCGCTTCTGGGCACTCCTGCAGTCCGACGACACCGCCCTGACCGCACCCACCCGCTTCCGCGCGGCCCCGCTGACCGCGTCCCGGACACCGGGAGAGCACAGCACCGGCACCCGTGCCGGCTTCGTCCGCACCTTCGCACCGCACCCCGTCCTCGCCGCGGAACGCTCCGCCGGCGACCTCGACGACGTCCCCGACGAGACACTCTGGCTGCGCCACAGCGCGCTGCACGCCCTCAACGGAGTGACCGTCCGGCCCGACGACCGGGTCACCCACGCCTTCGGCGCCTGGAGCCACAGCACCCAGGCCATGGAGGACACCCTGGTCGCGGAGGGGATCGCCGACCTCATGGCGCAGGAGTGCGCCGACGGGCGGTTCGCGCGACTCGCCGCACACCACCGGCACCGGGGCCGGCTCGGCGCGCACTTCCGGCACGCCCGGCGGCGCCCTGCCGAAGCGCTGCCGCACACCGTGCTCGCCCGCGCCCTCGAAGGACTCACCCCCGACCCCCGCGACACCTTCCTCGTCGACGCGGCCAGCGCCTCGTCCCTGTACGCCCTGCAACTGGTCTGGGAGCAACTGCGCGCCGGCGCGACCGACGTCGCGTTGGTCGGCGGCTTCAACAACGTCGGCCGGCTGGGCATGACCCAACTCACCGCCTTCCACGGCATGTCCGCCTCCGGCCGCCTGCGGGCCTACGACCGCGCGGCCGACGGCACCCTGTTCGCCGAGGCCGCCGCTGTCCTCGTACTCAAGCCACTGGGCCGCGCGATCGCCGACCGCGACCCCGTCCACGCCGTCGTCGGTGCCGTCGCCACCGCGGGCGACGGCCGCGGCACCCATGTCGCCGTCCCCAACCCCCGCGGACAGACCCGCGCCCTGACCGCCGCCCTGACCACCGCCGGGCTCACCGTCGACGACCTCGCCCGGGTGGTCGGCCACGGAGGCGGCTCGCCCGTCGGCGACCGGACCGAACGCGCGGTCCTGACCGAGCTGTGGCAGGACGCCCCTCTGGAATGCACCTCGAACAAGCCGCACATCGGCCATCCGTCCTGGGCGGCGGGCGCCGTCTCGGTCATCCACGCGGTCCTCGCTGTGCAGCACCGGCGCCCGTCCGCCGCGTCGCCGCCCGGCCCCGCCCGCCCGCGCGCGGCCGCCGGTGTGACCGCGATCGGACTGGGCGGGGCCAACGCCCACGCCGTCGTCTGCGCACGGCACCACGCCCCCGCCCAGGACCGCAGCCGCCCTCCCCTCCCCACCGGCCTCGTCGTCGTCGCCTGGAGCGCCGTCCTGCCGGGCCACCCGGACCGCCGACGCATCGGCCACCTCCTGCGCACCGGGACCGCACGGCGCACCTACTCCGCCGCCGACCTCGACCTCCCCTTCGACATCACCCGTCTGCCCCCGGCACTCCAGCCCTCGCTCGACCCGCACCAACTCCTCGCCCTGGACGCGGCCCACGCCCTGGTCGCCGCAGCCGGCGAACTGTGGGCCGCACACCGCGGCACCACCGGCGTCATCGCCGCGCTGCCGCTTCCCTCCCCACGACTGGCGGCCGTCACCCTGCGGTCCGCGCTCCCCGAACTCGGCGAACTGCCCTGGAAGGGAAGGGACTTCGATGCCTGGGCACGCGTGCGCGCCCACCTCCGGGAGACGCCCGTCTCCGAGGAGACCATGGCCGGCCTCGTGCCCGGCGTCGCCGCGGGCCGGGTGGCCAACCGCTGGGATCTGCGCGGCCCCAGCATGGCCCTCACCGGCCCCGAAGCGGGCCGAGCCGCCCTGGCCGCCGCGGCCGCGCTGCTGGCCGCCGGCCGCCTGGACATCGCCCTGGTGCTCGGCACCGCCCTGGGCACCGGACCGCTGTCCGCCGCCCTCGCCGAGACCCCGCCCGATGCGCTGCGCGAGGGGACCTTCCTGCTGGCCGTCACCACCGCCGACCTCGCCGCCCACACCGGCCTGCCCGTCCTAGGCACGCTCAACGACCCTGCGAACACGCCCACTTGGACCACGACCCGCACCGACCGCCCCACCGCCTACTTCGGCATCGACCCCCTCGCCGACACCGTCGCCCGACTGGCCGCCCCCGCCGAGCCCCCCGCCGAGCCCCGCGCCGATCCCTCCGCCGCCGTCGCACCCACCGCACCCCCTCGCCGACCGGAGGACGACGAGATGCCAGGCACCCTGCCCCTCCCGGTGAACGCCCAGCCGCCACACCTCGGCCGAACAGGGCCCGCCGCCCCCGCCGCCACCCTGCGCACCGCGCTCGTGCTGCGCCGCTCCGCACTGCCACCCGCCGACCACGGCCCGGACCGCGTCGGTGCCTTACCCCCGGGCTGCCTCGTCCTCACCAACTCCCACGCCCTGGCCGCCACCGTCGCCCCGCGCTGCCGGGCCCGCCGGGCACTGCTCGTCAGCACCGACGACACCGACGGCGCACCGCCTGACGGAGCCCGCCGTTGGACGGGCCCGCCCGACGGCGCCGCACTGGCCGGAGAACGCCTGGCCGCCCTGCGGCCGCACGTCCGCGTGCTGGTCGACGTCCGCCCCGAAACAACGCCCTGGCCCGGCCCCGCCCCCACCGCCCTCACCCGCCTCCACGACGCCCTGCTGACCGCGCTCAAGGGCTTCGGCCCCCGCATGGCCGACGGCTCCCTGGCCGTCGTCGTCCACGACGCCCTCACCGCGGGCCTCGGCCACCCGCACGGAGCCCTGCTGACCGGCATGGTCCGCAGTCTGGCCTGGGAGCTGCCGCGCCGGCACACCCTCGCACTCGTCACGGACGCGGCACCGCGCCAGGCACTGAGCCAACTGGCCACCGAACTCGCCGCCGACCGCGACCGCCCCGTCGTCCACTACAGCAACGGCACCCGCCTCACCGAACACCTCCTCGCCGCCCCGCTGCCGGCGGACCGCGAAACCGGCAGCCCCCTCACCGCGGACAGCGTGCTCGTCGCCGCCGGCGGCGCCCGCGGCATCACCGCCACCATCCTCCGCGATCTGGCGGCCCGCCACCGACCCACCATCTGGCTGCTGGGCACCACCCCCATCGACGGCATCGGCGACGACCTCGCCCTCGCCGCCCCCGAAGCCGAAGGGACCCTGCGCAGAGCGCACATCGCCCGGGCCGTCTCCGCCCGGCCACCGCGCAGCGTCGCCGCGGCCAACCGGGAGTTCACCGCGCTCTGGCAGGGTCGCGAGGTGGTCGCCAACCTCAGGCGCCTGCGCGCCCTGTGCGGCGCCGACCGGGTGCACTACCTGCGCTGCGACATCACCGACGCCGCAGCCACCGCACGCGCCGCACGCACCGTCCTCGCCCACCACCCCCGGATCGACCTGCTCATCCACGCGGCCACCCGCAGCCGCCCGGCACTGCTGGCGGCCAAGACACTCCAGGACGTCCACCACGTACTCGACACCAAGGTCGGCGGCTACCTCAACCTCAAGGCGGCCTTCGCACCGTCACCCCCCGCCCTCTGGTGCAACTTCGGGTCCGACGTCCCGCTCTTCGGCTTCCCCGGCGACCTGGACTACGTCGCCGCCAACGCCTTCCTCGGCGCTGCCGCCCGCTACGACTCCGCACTCGGCACCGGGCGGGAGATCACGATCGGCTGGGGCCTGTGGACCGAGTCCGGCTTCGCCGCCGGAGAACTCGAACGCGAACGCACCCGCCGCTTCGGACTGGCCACCGGCCTAACCGACGCCGAGGGCACCGCCGCCTTCCGCAGCGAGATCGCCGACCCCCGCACCCTCGAAGCACACCCGCTGTGGACCAGCCCCAGCGAACGGGCGCTGGCCGAACGCCACTCACCGGGCATCACCGCCGCCCTGCACCCCGACCCGCCGGCCTCCCGTACCCTGCTGGGCGCCCCCGACCGCCAAGGCGCCGACCACGCCGAGTGGACCTGGACACTCGACCCCCACCGCGACACCTACCTGCTCGACCACACCCTCGACCAGCGCCCCGTCCTCGCCGGAACCCTCTTCCTGGCCCTCGCCGCCGAAGCCGCCGGCGCCCTGGCGCCGGGCGCCCCGCCGACCACCCTGGAGAACGCCCGCTTCCACGAGTACGTGTGGGCCGACCCCACCCACCCCGGCCCCACCAAGTACCGCATCACCGCCCGCCGTAGCGGCCCCACCCGCATCCAGGTCGCGATGCTCTCCGACATCACCGCGCCCGACGGGAAGACCCTCGTCAAGGACCGCAGGCACGCCGGCGTCGACATCCGCACCCCCAACGCCACGGCAACCGCACCCCACCCCGCCCACGGCACCGACGGACAGCCCCCCGCCACCCGCCTGCGCCGGCTCGACCCGACCTGGCAGTCCCGGTCCCCGCTCCGCCTCTTCGGCCCCTTCCGCAACCTCCTCGACGTCGAACAGACCCCCACCCACATCCACGCCCGCTGGCACACCCACCTCGGCCCGCACGACCCCTACGCCCAACTGCCGCTGCCCGCCCTGCTCCTCGACGCCATGGTCCGCACCACCTTCTTCAACGCCGGCGAGCCGGAGCACACCCATATCCGCGTCCTGCGCGGCATCGACCGCATCGAACTGCCGACCGCCTGCTCCGACCGCGAGCTGTCCCTGCGCCACCCCGAAGGCATCCCGCTCACCTGCGACCTCGCCACCGACGACTGCACCGCGACCACCCCCTCCGGCCGGCTCGTCGCCCGTCTCACCGGCGTGGACACACCTGCCGTCGCCCGCATCGCCTCCCCACCCGTACGGACCCCAAGGACCCCGCGATGACCCGCAGTTACGACATCGAACTCGTCGCCACCACCGGTGACACCAACATGGTCGGCAACGTCTACTTCGCGACGTTCTTCAAGTGGCAGGGCATGTGCCGGGAACTCTGCCTGGCGGAGCACGCGCCCAAGTACCTCCAGGAACTCGACGGCGAGAACACCGCACTCACCGAGTCCGCGTCCTGCACCTATCGTGACGAACTCTGGGTGGGGGACCGCGTCTCCATCCGCATGACCATCCCGTGGATCCGACTGCACCTGATGCCGCTGCGGTTCGCGTACCACCGCATCACCGACGAGGGCGAACAACTCGTCGCCACCGGCGAGCAGATGATCGCCTGTATGCGCAAGCACGGCCGCACCTTCTCGCCCGGCCCCTGGCCCCCCGAAATGCTCGCCCTCGGCAGCTACCTGGGAGCCGACATCCACCGCGCGTTCACTGCGTGACCTGCGCCGGGCCGTGTCACAGCACGCGCCCGCTCCCGCCCCCGATGTCGCCGTCGCCGTCGCTCAGCGACGCAACCCGGCCAGCAGGGCGTCCAGTGCGAGGTCGAAGCGTGCCTGGTGGTCGTCGGGAGTGCCCAGTCCGCCCTCGACGGCGGCGGAGAGCGTGGGGAAGGCCGTGACGTCCAGGGCGTGTTCCGGTCCCGGGTCCGGTTCGGGGTGACCGGGAGTGGTGGCGGCCTCGGCCAGACAGTGCCCGATCACCAGCGTGCTCACGGAGTTGACGATCCGCATCGCCTCGACCGGTGCGATACCGGCGCGCCCGAGCGCGGCGGCGGTGTCCTCGACTGCCTGGAGCGCGGCGGGTGACTGGACGGGCCGGGTGGCGATCAGCACGATCACGCCGGGGTGCCGCAGCAGTTCGTCCCGGAAGGCGACCGCGAAGGCCCGCAGCTCTCGCGGCCAGTCCTCCGCCGGATCGCCGAAGGACGGTCGGACGGCCGAGACCACCCGCTCGACCAGACCGTCCAACAGGGCTGCCTTGTTGGGCAGATAGTGGTAGAGCGTCATGGCCTCGACGCCGAGTTCGGACCCCAGTCGCCGCATGGACAGCTTCTCGATGCCGTCCCGGTCGACCACTTCCAGGGCCGCGTCCAACACCTTCGCAAGGCTCAGCCCCGCCCGTCTGCCGGTCATTTCCGCGCCCGCCTCCCTTGACGTCCTTACGCCGTAAGGCTCATAGTACTGCCCATCGGATTCTTACGGCGTAAGGGAGGCCCTGAATGGGCGTCAGTCAGCACAAGCAGCTCGTCACCGACTTCTTCACCGCACTCGGCGAGGCCCGCATCGACGACCTCGGCAGCTATCTCGCGGCGGATGTGGTGGACCACAACAAGATCATCCACGGCGAGCCGGACGAGCCCGGCGCGGCCTTCGACGCCATCGCCGCGCAACTCGCCGCCCTCGCCCCCTACCGGGCCCGCGTAGACGAGTTGATCGCCGAGGGCGACAAGGTCGTGGCCCGGATCACCCAGAGCGGCGTAAGCTCCGGCGCCCATCCCCGCATGCCCGTACCGACCGGCCGCAGCTTCGAGAACGAGGCCGTCTTCGTCTTCACCGTCGCCGACGGCCGGATCAGCGAGATCCGCGGCGTCTCCGACCGCCTGGGCCTCTTCCTCCAACTCGGCTGGAACTGGCCGACCACCGACTGAACGCGCTGCTTCCTCCGGAGCCCCGTCCTGCGGTCAGAGGGTCGAAATTCGCCAAACGTGACGTCCCCGCATCGGAATTCGCCGCTGCTGGTGTGTCGAGTGTCGTGTCGATTCCCGGCCGTGCCACAGTCACCGCGGCACAACTACGAACAGGGGAGATCACCTTGACCGACCGCATATCACCGCGACCGATCGCCCGGCGGCAAGGGACGTATGGCGTGGACGCACCCTATATCCCGGCGGTTTACGGCGCCGTGGGCATCGGGCTGCTGGCGTGCGGCATCGTTCTGCTGACCGCGTACGGTCTAGCCTCCGCGCTCGGGGCGCTCCTCTCCGGCATCCTGGTACTGGTGTCTGCGGGCCTGTATCTGTACGTCACCCGCCGAGGCAAGTTCGTCGTCTGGGAGAATCTCCTCGACGGACTGGCGCTACGCGGTGACGAGCACGTACTCGACCTGGGTTGCGGGCGTGGCGCGGTGCTGCTGGCGGCAGCCCGACGCCTGCCCGAGGGCCGGGTGCACGGTGTCGACCTCTGGCGCAGTCAGGACCAGAGCGGGAACGACCCGGCCGTCACCCGACGCAACGCACAGGCGGAGGGCGTGGCCGACCGCATCGAACTCCACACCGCGGACATGACCCGACTTCCCTTCGAAGACGGCCAGTTCGAAGCCGTCATCAGCAGTCTGGCGATCCACAACATCTCCGACGCGGCCGGGCGCACCGCGGCCATCGAGGAGGCGGTACGGGTGCTCCGGCCGGGCGGCCGCCTGGTCGTCGCCGATATCCGCAACGCCCGCCAGTACGGCGCCGACCTGCAACGGCTCGGCATGCGCGACATCACCCGCCGTGGTGCGGGGGCGCGCATGTGGTGGAGCGGCCCCTGGATGCCGACCACGGTCGTCTCCGCCACTAAGCCGAGCTGACCCGCGTTCGACCCCGGGCCGGGCGGATCGCCGGGCATCTGGTCCGCGGGACCCGTCCCGTCAACCAAACGGGCGTCGAACGCGTCCTATCGACGGCAGCAGTCCGCCGTCCGCACGACAGAAAGCCCGGCAGTCATGTCCTTGCAGACTCGTCGCCGCTCCCGTGGCACCCTCTATCTCGCGCTGGGCGGGCTCGCCCTGGCCGGCCTCGGGTTCGGCGGCGGACTGTGGGCCAAGGACCACACCGTCTGGTTCAAGCGGTTGCGGGGCGGAAACGCCTGGTCCCTGACCTACCAGGGTGGTGCCGCCGGCGGCCGGGGCCAGGCCACCGCCGTCCGCTACCGCTTCAACCCGGACAGCTTCAGGCCGGCCCACCACATCGCCCGGCTCGTCCGCACACCGCTCCCGTGGAGCACGCAAGTGCTGGTCAACACCGGCGAGTTGGCGCGGGTCGAGGTGGAGCCGGACGCGCACACCGTCGCGACCTGCCGCATCCTTCTCGACGGGGTCCGGGTCGTCGCCGAGGGCGCGTCTCCGGCTCCCGGCCGTCCCGCCGTGTGCCAGGTCACCACCAGCAGCACACCGGAGAAGTGGCCTCGCTGACCCGAAGAGCCGCCCAGCCGTCCCACGTCAGTCCGCGCTGCCGGCGACGGTGCGCAGATCGACGCCCCAGTCCAGTTGGGCGAGCAGCTTGTCGTCACCGGGGCGCGCGGCCGCAGGGGCCCCGCCGGTGCGCGCCGGAGGGGTGCGGGTGCCGCGGGACAGCTGTCCGCTGACGGTGATGTTGTGCTCCACGCGGGGCCGGCGGCAGGACTCGTACAGGGCGAGCGCGCTCTCCGGATCAGGCGTGTCCCGAAGCGACTTGGCCAGGATGACGGCGTCCTCCAGCGCCATCGAGGCCCCTTGGCCCGTCGCCGGTGAGGCCGCGTGCGCGGCGTCGCCGATGAGCAGCATCCGGCCGGAGCGCCAGGGCGTGCCCGGCGGCAGCTCGGTGGCGTTGGTGGCCATGATGCCGTCGGTGGAGGCCGCGACGATGTCCGCGGCGGGCGTGGCGTCCTTGCGCAGCGCCGCGACGAGGCGTTCGCGCCAGGCGGCGGGGGCCGGGTCGGCGAGTTCCGCGGCGGTGATCGCCCGACCTGCGACGCGGGCGAACCAGTACGTTTCCCGGTCCGGCGAGACCGCGTAACCGAAGGCGGCGCTGCTGCCCCGCACCATGGTGATGAGGCCCGTGTCCTCCGCCACCGGGGCGCTGCGGGTGTAGCCGTAGAAGACGGACTGTCCTGCGTAGACGGGCTCGGCGCCCGGCGCGATCGACCGCCGGACGGTCGAGTTCAGGCCGTCCGCGCCGATGAGCAGATCGCCCGTCGCGACGCTGCCGTCGGCGAAACGCGCGGTCACCCGATCCGGGCCGTCCGCGACGGACAGCAGCCGGGACCCGTGCGTCATACGGATGCCGCGGCGGATCGCCTCGGACTGCAGCGCCGCGTTCAACTCGCCGCGGCGGATGCACCGGTACCGCAACCGCGCGTCGTCGGCCTCGCCGAGCGGTACACGGGCCACCTCGCCGCCCTGGTCGTCGAGAACCCGCATCCAGGGCAGCGGAAAGCCGATCGCGGTGACCGCATCCGAGGCGTCGAGCTGCGCCAGGGCACGCATACCGTTACTCGCCAGGGTCAGGAACGCCCCGATGTCCTCGGCAGTGTCGGGATGCGCCTCGTACACGGCGACGTCCAAGCCTGCCTTGTGCAGGGCCAACGCGGTCGCCGTACCGGCGATGCCGCCCCCGATGACCAGTATGCGTGTCACGTTCCACTCCCATTCGTCCTGCTGCGCGGGCCCCTCGGGCGTCCAAGTCAATGATGGACCCTGGGCGGCCGAGCAACGCAGGATCGGGCGAACCTGAGTGCCTGCGTAAGCTGGTCCGGTAGCCGAGTCGAGGGAGCGAGAGCCGGTGTCTGGGGACGTGGGGCCCTGGGAGGCGGTGGTGCTGCTGGTCGGCGGGCTCCTGGTGTATTTCCTGCCGTCCTTGTCAGTGCGGATGTCGCCGCGGGTGCCGGTGGCGGGGCCCGACCGCCAGGGGGACACCGGTGCGGCGCGCCTGGGCGACGGCGGCGGGCGAGTCCTTGCTGCGGGCGGCCTCCAACGGGATGTCCGCGGGGCGCGTCGGACGCCCGACGGGCGGTTGGTATCCGGGCAGTCGCAACGGGCCCCAGACATAGGGATCGGCCTGGGCGCTGCCGAACGGGGACCAGGCGAGCCGGCTCTTGCCGGTCTTGTCCTTGGTGTCGGAGTCGTAGACGAAGACGTTGGCGGTGAGACGGTTCGGGTCGACGGCGGCCGGCAGGGCGCTGAAGGGGATCTTCGCCTCGACGGTGTAGCCGGTGTACGGCTCGGTCACCGTGGCCGCGACGGCCATGCCAGGCGCGGTGGTCGCCGCCGGCCCCTGGCGGTTGTCGCCGTCCCGTTCGGCGCACGGCCCGCCGCGGTGCGCGGTGAACGGCAGGATGCCGGTCTTGAAGGTGGTCGAGGTGTCGTCGGAGTCACCGCGCGGATCGAGGTCGATCTCCACGGAGTCGGTACGCCAGTGCCGCTTGCAGTCGGTCCGGGCGTCCAGGGCCGCGCCCTTGATGTTGTCGCGGACCTGCACCAGGACGTAGAGGGCCGCGCCGTGGCGGGAGATCCGGGCGGTTGCCGAGCAGTCCGCCGGCGTGCACTGCTCTCCGTCCCAGTGACGCAACGTCAGCTGCGGGCCGGGGTACTCGCCGGGGCCTGCCCTGCCGTCCACGACCGGGGCCCTGGCGACGGCAGGGGCGGTGGTGCGAGGGTTGGCGGGGTAGTCGGGCTGGGCGTCGTCGGCGAGCCAGGGCAGCCCCGTGCGCTCCGCCCACTCCCGGAACTCGGCGTAAAGCGGCCGCAGACCCGACTGGTTCCGCACCTTCGCCCGTACGAATTCGCCGTTCCTGGCCAGGACGGTGAACCACTCGCACGGAAGCCTGCGGCGCGGCGTGGTGACCTTGCGCGGCAGTGCGCCGAGGCCCTGGGTGAGATAGGCCCGTGCGGCGTTCCGCTCGATCTGGGCCCAGGTCCTGCCGTTGGGCGCTCGGACGCCGGTCCAGTAGCCGACGACGGGGAGGCCGGTCGGCGGGTCGACGGCCCGGTGCCCGGCACATCCCGGCCCCACCGGCCCCTTGAACCCCCAACTCTGGGCGAGCAGTTCGGATGGCCTCCAGGGGCGGTACTTCTCCTTGCGGATCTGCTCGGGGAAGGCCGTGGGATCGGCGGCCAGGCGGAACGCCTCGATGGCCAGTCGCGCGGCCTGCTGGTGTGCGCCGTGTTGGTTGAAGGGCCGCGGGTCCATCGTGACCACCGTCTTCGGTGTGGTCGCGCGGATCAGCCGGACGATGCGTTCCAGGGTGTCCGTGCGCCGTTGCGGCGCCCGGTTCCAGATCTTGCCGGTGAGCGGCACCGACAGCGTGTACCAGAAGTCCGGCTTGTCGAGGTAGTAGACGTTGCGGATGCCCACCAGTCCCACGGCCTTGCGTTCCTCGCGTTCCCGGATGAGGCCCAGCTCGGCCCCCTCCTCCGGGCCGACCGCGTTCCCGCCGCCCTCGCCCCGGGTGATGGTGGCCACGCCGGCCGACTGACCCCGGCGCTGCCGCCACTGGCCGAAGGTCGCCAGTGACTGGAACTCGTCGTCCGGGTGCGCGCCGATGAACAGCACGTCCGTGTGCGCGCGATCGCGGGACGGGGCGACCGCGGGACGGACGTCGGGTACCGCCCGGGCACCGGAGGAGGGAATGGCGGCGCTGGACAGCAGGACGACCGCGGCGACCAGCGTCGACGCGAAGTGCAACGGCAGACGTGGCATCAACAGATCACTCGTCCTCGGTCGTGGACCAGGGCGTGTCCGACGGGTCGGGGTCGGACAGGCCCCTGGTGGGAACCATGTCAGGCTTTCCGGGGTGCCGAAAAGTAGGCGATAAACCACCTTTCGGGGTAGTCCGGACGGCGGCGGTGGCGGTAGTAGCGACGCCTTCCCTGTGCCCTCGCGCACTCTTGCGCACCCTTGTGCCAACTCCTTGGGAACGAAGCGAAACATTTCCTCCGCCCAACGCATCGAAGAGGTGAGGAAAGCAGTGCACACGCACACCCATACCAAGATGTACAGGCACACGCACACACATGCAGGCAAACCGGATCACCGGGGCAGGGAGAACAGATGAGGCAGGGCCGCGCGGAGGAGTGCGCGGAGTTCGCGGCGGCACGGGCCGGACACCTTTTCCGGTCCGCATGTCTGTTGACCGCGGGCGACACGCATCTCGCGGAGGACCTGGTGCAGGAGACGCTCGGCCGGCTGTACGTCCACTGGGGACGGGTCAGCCGGGCCGAGAACCCCGCCGCATACGCACAGACCGTTCTCACCCGCACCTTTCTCGCCCACCAGCGGCGCCGCAGCAGCACCGAGCGCACCATGGGCGTGCTGCCCGACCAGGCCGACGCGACAGACGGCGGTGACACGGCGTTGCGCGTCACCCTGCTGGACGCGCTCGGCCGACTGCCCGCCAAGGACCGGGCCGTGGTCGTCCTGCGCTACTGGGAGGACCGGTCCATCGCCGAGACCGCCGATGCGCTCAACGCCAGTTCGGCGGCCGTGCGCACCCGGTGCGTGCGCGCGCTCGGACGACTCCGGGAACTCCTCGGCGAGGACGTCGGGGCGTATGCCCACCCCTGACAGCGGCTTCACCGCCACGCCCCTTCGCTGTTCGTCACCTCGCCCTCCCGTCCTCCTGTTCGCCGTATGCGTCTCCGGACGCGCCAACTCCCTCGACTCCCTCGACTCCCTTGATTCTCTCGATTCTCTCGACCTCGCGGAAACGGTGATTCCTCATGCCCGTTGAGCAGCACAGCGATCCTTTCGAGGAACGGCTCTCCGCCGCCCTGCACCAGGTCGGCGGGGCCTTCGACGCCGACCGGGCCGCCCTCACCACCGCCGGTGCGGCGCACGGACGGCGGCTGGCGCTGCGCCGCCGGGCCGCCTTCGTCTCGGGCGCGGCCGGCGTCGCCCTCGCCGGTGTGGGCGGCGTACTGCTGGTGCCCTGGGGCGGTTCGCCGGCCGACTCCCGGCAGGCGTCGGTGGCCGCCGACGGGCCCCCGGTCAGGTCCGCCTCCTCGCCCAACGCCGCAGTCGGCAAGGAGGAGATGATCCGCACGTTGGAGAAGCTGCTGCGGAAGTCGCTGCCCGAGGGGGGCACGATCAGCAACGAGGAGGGGCGGGGCATGGGCGGCCAGGGCCTCGATGCGCGGCCGTTCGCGTCGGCCGTCTACGACGACGGCAAGGGACCCGCCGCCCTCTCCGTCTCCCTGGGCCGGGTCGAGCCCGGCGGTCCGGAGGCCCGCAAGCAGACCGAGTGCCCGGCCAAGGCGTTCGTCCCGTACGACGCCTGCTCCACCGAGCGACTGCCCGACGGCTCGGCGTTCATGGTCCTCCAAGGCTACGAGTACCCCGACCGTCGGGTGGACACCAAGTTGTGGACGGCGAACCTGGTCACGCCGAGCGGGCAGCACGTCTCCGTGCGGGAGTGGAACGCCGCCGCGGAGAAGGGCGCATCGGCCAGCCGACCCCAACCACCCTTGTCCCAGGCGCAGTTGAAGGCGTTGGTGTCGGCTCGGGAGTGGCGGCGGATCGTCGACGCGATCCCGGAGAACCCCCCGCGACGGGCCGGGAATCCGTTCGCTCCCCGGCAAGGCGCGGGCGCCCCGGCCGTCGACACGCTCTCCGGCCTGATCCCCAAGGGCCTCAGGGTGGTCGAGAAGAACGACGACGGCGGCCCCGAATTCGCCTATGCCGTCGTGGACGACGGACGGGGCCGCAGCCTCGTGGAGGTCAACGTCCAGCCGGGCATGGGGGACGTCGCCGGCGACCTCTTCCACCCGGGCGACGAGACCCTGCCCGACGGCACCCGTATCGCCGTCCACCGGGGCCCCGGCGAGAAGGGGGGCGACGGAGTGCGGATGTGGACCGTGGACACCCTGCGGGCCGACGGCAGGCGTGTGGTCGTCAGCGCCTTCAACGCCGACACGCAGCAGAGCGCCGCGACCCGCAGGTCTCCCGCCCTGACCATCGAGCAGCTGCGGCAGATCGCCCTCAGCCCGAAGTGGTGGCAGGGCTCCTGACAGCCGACCGACCCGCCCCCGGACAGAGGCTTCGCAAGAGGGGGCTCCGGAGCGGGGAGGCACAGGAGGCATGGGGAAGGGCGGCTTCGAAAAAGGGGCTTGCCTCTCCAGCTACTGGAAGGTCGAGAGTTGTTCCCGTGAGCGACCCCACCGAAATGCTGACCATCGGCGAGCTTGCCCGGCGTACCGGAGTCGCCGTGCGCACGATCCGCTTCTGGTCCGACAGCGGCGTCATCGCGCCGAACGGCCGCACGGCAGGCGGCTTCCGGCTCTACGACGCCGGCGCCGTCGCCCGTGTCGAGCTGGTCCGCACCCTGCGCGAGCTGGGGCTGGACCTGGACACGGTACGTCAGGTGGCCGACAGGCAGGTGACGGTGCGCGACGTGGCCAGGGCCCATGTGCGCGCACTGGATGCGGAGATCCGCACGCTGCGGGTGCGGCGCGCGGTGCTGGATCGGGTCGCCCGACAGGACAGTACGACCGAGGAGCTGAGACTGATGCACGAGCTGGCACGGATGTCCGCCGACGAGCGGCAGCGGATCATCGACGACTTCGTCCGGGAGACCTTCGACGGCGTCGATGCCCAGGCGCCTGGCGCACACATCGCCCAGGCCATGAGCACCATGCCCGCCCACCTGCCCGCCGATCCGACTTCCGAACAGGTTGATGCCTGGGCGGAGTTGGCGGAGCTGGTGAGCGACGAGGCGTTCCGTAGGCGGGTACGCGAGATGGCGGTGGCCGGAGCGCGGGGCGGCCCGCGGCCGGCGGGGCCCGACCCGGCGAAGGTCGCCGAGCACGCCGGAAAGGCAGTACGCGACGAGGTCGCCCCGGCCTCGGGCGAGGGGCAGGAGATCCTGCACCGGATCGTCGACCCGCACCTGCCGATGTCCGAACGGGCCCTGCTGGCCGGCCAGTTGGCAACCTTCACCGACCGCAGGGTGGAGCGGTACTGGCAACTGCTGGCCGTACTGAACGGCCGGCCGCCGGTCCCCTCGCACGTCCCCGCGTTCGAGTGGCTGATCGCCGCGCTGCGGTCCCACGCGTAGCGACGCAACGCTGCTGTCGCCGACCTGAGGGGGCATCAGCACAGACACACCGTGCGTGCGCACGTCCTCGGATCGGACGTGCGCACGCACGGTGTGCACCGGCCCCTGGCTCAGGACAGCATATGGACCTTGTACTGCATGAACCGGTAGTTCCACGGGTCGTACCACTGGCTGACGACGATGTGGAAGTTGCCGAACGTCGAACCGGGGACGACGAACCCGCCGTACGGAGCGGCGACGAAGTTGCCCACCTCCTGGCCCGGAGCGCCAGGCACGATCATGGTCTGCTCCAGCGTCCTGGTCAGGTCCGACGTCGGGAGCGGGAAGACCATCGCCCGGATCGACAGCGGGTTCATGTTCAACCAGGTGAGGACGTACTTGCCGTCCATGGCGCGGAAGCAGATCTCGCCCCACTTGCGGGTGCCGAACACGGTCGTCGGAGGGGCACCCCACCGCCAGCCACCGTCGGCGAAGCCCCACGGCTCGTAGGCGTCCGGGTTGCCGAGGCTCTCCTTCCGCACCCGGTGCAGCAGCATCCCCGACTCCACCTCGCGGTTGAAGACCGAGGACAGGACGTAGCAGTAGCCGTCGTCGGCCACCGCGTAGGTCTTCTGCTGGAACTGGCCGCCGTGCAGGTCCCCCGGCCACTGGCACAGGTACTCCCAGGTCTCACCGTTGTCGGTGGAACGCCAGAAGTCCGTGTGGTGGGTGTCGTAGATGACACCGCGCATCAGGTGCATGTACATCACGCCGTCGACGACGAACACGTCGGAGGGGATCGCCGTGGTGGCCTTGTCGCCGACCGGGTTGTGCGGTTCGTCGACCAGGCTGTTGGCGTGCCCGCCGCCGACGCTCCCGTCGATGTGCAGATTGTTCAGATCCGCACTGCTGGAACGCAGGCCGACCGGGGCGCGCCAGTCGTCGGCGGGCTCACCGGGCCGCGGTACGTGGTCGCCGTTGAAGGTGTCGCCGCCGACGAACAGCATGGTGCCGTCGGGGCACCGCACGGGGATGCCGAGGTCGGTCCAGGGTGAGGCGAACGGGCCGGTCTCGGCCGGTCCGCTCAGGTTCTTCACCTTGTACGCGACCGTCGGGCTGGACGGGTCGTTCGGCCCGCCGGCCCTCGCGATCCCCGCGGTCGAACCGATGACTCCCGCCCCCACGGCGGCGCCAAGACCCAGCTTGAGGAGCTTGCGGCGGGAGTGCCCGCCGGCCGTCGCGTCCTTCTCGTCCGATGGACGTGTCATTGTGTCGATGCCTTTCCGAGCCGGCCCAGTTGTACGAGGAGTTGCCCTCGGTGCCACTGGCCTGGGCGAGGGCTGCCCGAGCGCTCACCTCGTCGGGAGTGCCCGACCTTAGAGACGGCCGATGAAATGACGATGACTTGGCGGTGGCCTTCCTGGCGGGACCGGGCGGGACCGGCAGCACCGGGCGTCGAAGTCCGCTCCGGAGTGCCGCGGGCAAGCCGCATGACCGACGCAGCCGGTGGCCGTTAGGGTCGGCCGCATGAGTCTGTCGAAGCGAGAACGAGAGCTGTTTCTGGCCGAACCTCATGTCGGTGCGCTGTCGGTGGTCGAGCGCCCGGACCGGGCACCGCTGACCGTCCCGATCTGGTACCACTACACGCCGGGCGGCGAACTCTGGGTGCGCACGGGCCCCGACTCCCGTAAGGCGCGGGCGATTCGGCAGGCGGGGCGCTTCAGCCTGCTGGTGCAGCGGACCGAGCCGACCGTGCGCTACGTCTCCGTGGAAGGGCCGGTGATCAGGACGGCACCCGACAGCCACGAGCTGTCCTGGGAGATGGCCGCGCGGTACCTTCCCGAGGACAAGGTCGCCGGCTTCGTCGAGTACGACAAGGCACACCTCGGCGAGCACATCGCCATCTACATGAGCCCGGAACACTGGATCTCCTCCGACATGGGAGCGTTCTGAGCCGAACGAGACGGCCCGCCGCCCCGTATCGCATCGCCGCTCAGGCGTTCGCCGACGTGTGGATGCCCAGGCGTTGGTGCACCAGGCGGGCGAAATGGGTCAGCCCGCGGCCGCTGCCCAGGAGTTCGGTGGGCGCGAGCCGGATGTCGAAGTGCTCCCGGGCACGCACCAGGAATTCCGTGGTCATCAGCGAGTCCAGACCGAGGTCCTCCAGGCCGCGCTCCGCGTCGAGTTCGTCCGGATCGGCGCGCAGCACGCCGGCGAGCAGACGGGTGAGGATGTCGGTGATGGCGCGTACGGCGTCGTCCGGGGTCATCGCGGTCAGGGAGCGCAGCAACTCCTCGCGGCCGTCGTCCGATGCGGCGAGGCCGGCCGGGACGAGAGCGGCGTAGCGCGGCGTGGCCAGGGCCGGCAGGACGCGGCGGGCGCGGGCCCAGCGATAGCGGCCGACACCGGCGACCGCGGTGTCCGTGGTGAGGAGCCGGTCGGCGGCCGCGAACGCCTCGGGCGGCGCGAGGGGTTCGAAGCCGAGGGCGGCCATACCGGCGCCGAGGTCGTTGCGGGCCACATAGCCGGTCTCGGCGATGGGCCCCCAGGCGAGGGCGGTGGCCGCCCGCCCGTCGTGCCGACGGCGTCGGGCCAGGGCCTCCAGGTAGGCGTTCCCGGCGGCGTACGGGGCCTGCGCCGGATTGCCGGTGCCGGCGCTGACCGAGGAGTACAGCAGGAACACGTCCGGATCGAGATGGGCGGTGACGCGGTCCAGGACGTCGGCGCCGCTCGCCTTGGGGGCGAGGACGTCGGCGAAGCGGTCGTCGGTGAGCTCGGCGAGCGGGGCGTCGTCGAGGTGCATGGCGCAGTGGACGATGCCGCGCAGCGGATGGCCGGTGGCCTCGATGGTCTCGACGACCTGGCGGACGGCCCGCTCGTCGGTGACGTCGACCGCATGAGCCGTGGCGTGGACGCCGGGCCGCTGGAGGCGGTCCAGGACGGTGGCCGCTTCCGGTGCGGTGGCCCCGCGGCGGCTGATCAGGGCGAGGTGCCGGGCGCCGCGGTCGGCGAGCCAGTCGGCGGTGGCGGCGCCGAAGCCACCGAGTCCGCCGCTGATCAGATAGGTGCCGTGCGGGTCCAGGGCCGGGAGGGCCGGGGCGGGCTCGACGGCGACGGGTTCGTCCAGCGGGTCGAAGGAGACGACCACCTTGCCGATGTGCCGGGAGTGCTGGAGGACCCGGAACGCCTCGTCCACCTGGGCCGCCGGATAGACGACGTGGGGGAGCGGACGGTAGTCGCCGTTGGTGACCCGTGCGGTGAACTCGCGCATCAGGTGGGGGCCGCGGACCGGGTCGTAGATGACGCGGTCGAGGTTGAACCCGAGGAAGGTGAGGCTGCGGTCGAAGGGGCGCAGCAGGAGGGGGTTGTTGCGGAAGACGTCGCGCTTGCCCAGTTCGATGAAGCGGCCGTTGGGGCGCAGCAGGTCCAGGCCGTGGGCGATGGCCTCGCCGCTGAGGGAGTTGACGACGACGTCCACACCCTGACCGCCGGTCAGCTCCCGGATCCGCGGTGCGAAGTCCAACGTCCTTGAGTCCAGGACGTGTTCGACACCGAGGGTGCGCAGCAGGTCGCGCTTGACCTCGGTGCCCGCCGTGGCCATGACCCGGGCGCCCAGGCTCCGGGCACACTGGACGACGGCGAGCCCGACGGCTCCGGCACCGCCGTGGACGAGCACGGTCTCGCCGGGGACCGGCCGGGCCTGCTCCGCGAGGGTGTGGTGGACGGTGAGGAACGCCACCGGGAAGGTCGCCGCCTCGGCGAAGCCCATGCCGTCGGGGATCCGGACGATGCTGTAGGTCGGTACGACCACGTGCGAGGCCAGCGCCGCAGGCATGAGGCCGCAGACCCGGTCGCCGGGCGACAGGCCGGTGACCTCGGGCCCGACGGCCCGGACGACGCCCGCCCCGTCGGTGCCCAGGCCGCGGCTGAGCGGGCTGCCCTCGACGGCCTCGGGCGGCAGCAGACCGTTGGCCCGCATCGGGTCGCGGTAGTTCAGGCCCACCGCGCGGATCTCCACCAGGACCTCGCCGGGGCCCGGCCGCGGGGGATCCATCGCGCGCCAGACGAGCCGGCGGGAGAGCCCCGGGTCGCGGACCTCCAGGATGTAGGGGGCGTCGGAGGGCATGGCGGCGGGTTGGTCGTACGGGCGCTCGGTCTGGCGGGGGACGAAGCGGCCGGCCCGGGTGAGCACGATCTCGTCCTCGTCGCTGGGGGACAGCAGCTCGTCCGCCAGCCGTCGGGCGTCGACGGCGGGGGCCTCGGCGCGGTCCAGGGAGATCCGTCGCAGCCGCAGGTCGGGCCGTTCGTTGGCCAGGGTGCGGGCCACTGCCCAGATGGCGGCGTCGACGGGGTGGGCGGGGCGCTCGGGGCCGGGGAACAGGCCGCTGGGGCGGGTGACCAGCCACACCTGGACGTCCGGTCCGGCGGCGGTGTCCGCGAGGGCTCGTAGGACGGCGGCACGGCGGGTGGTCCGGGAGGTGACAGTGTCGGAAGCGTCCGCCGCGGAGAGCAGCAGGACGACTCCGGGGGCGGCGTCCTCGGCGGCGAGCGCGGCGGCCCAGTCGGCCCGGCGGTCCGTGGCGGCGATCGTCCCGGCCCCGCCCAGGAGTTCGGCGAGCGCACGGGCCGTCGGTGTCTCGTCGGGGGTCTCGGTGGCGACGACCCAGGTGGTGCCGGCGGGCGGGGTGGGCGCGGCGGTTTCGGGGGGCGGGAGGTGGTCGGCGGCCGCCAGGAGCACCGAGCGGTCCTCGCAGCCCGTGCGGACGGCGCCGGTGAAGCCGCACTCCGTCAGGAGCGGCACCCAGCGGTCCGGGGGCAGCAGCCGGGTCTCCGGTCGCAGCGCGCGGTCGCGGCGCTGCCAGAAGGACTCGGTGGTGCCGAGGAGGAAGCCCGAGCGCGGTGTGCGGTGGGGTTCCGTGGCGAGCAGTACGCCGCCGGGCGCGAGCAGGGTGTGGACGTGGCGCAGCGCTGCGGTCAGGTCGGCGGCGGGGTGCAGGGCGTCACCGGCGAGGACCAGGTCGAAGCCGTGGCGGGGGAGACCTTGCGAGCCCGGGTCGGAGTCCGGATCGAGGGTGCGGAAGTCCACGAAGTCATGGGCGGAGAGCCGGTGTTCGGCGAGGGCGCAGCCGGACGTGGTGGTGGCGGTGCAGGTGTAGCGGGTGCGTTCCGGAGGCAGCAGGGGCAGCAGTGCCGTGCCGAGCCCGGTGGTCCCGGCGCCGACCTCCAGCACCCGCAGCGGCCGGTCCGGCGGCCAGCGCCGCACGACCTCGGCCAGCAGCGCCCGGGCGACACGGTCGGTGCAGCGGTGGCCGGGCGCGGTGGCGTGCAACCGCTCGTATGCGACGTCCCCGGCCGGGAGCAGCTCCAGCGGGTCCGTGGTGCCGCACAGCACCTCGGGCAGGTGCCGCAGCTGTCGGTTCAGCAGTACGGCCTCGGCGCCGAACGCCGGGTGCTCCTCGACGAGGCTGCGCAGCAACTCCGCGGGGCGGAGCGGGCCCTGGACCAGCCGCCAGCGGGCGTCGGCAGCCGGCTCGACGTGCCCGCTGCGCTCCAGGAAGGGAAGCATCAGCCGGACCAGGCGGCGGTGCTGGGGCTGGAGCCCGCCGGCCGTCAGGTCGGGGATGCCGAACACCGCGGCGGGGTCGCCGAGCAGGCCGGCGAGAGCGGCACTCCAACAGTGCGCGCCGGCCCGCTCGGCCGCGGCGACGAACCGGTCGTGGCCGGTCTCCCGCAGGGCCGTGCGCGCGGCGGTGATCCGGTCGGCGGCCGCCGCCGCGAGTTCGGCGGGAGGCGGCAGCGGCGAAGGGGCGGCCGGGGCATGCGGAGGCGGCGCGGCACGCAGCACGGTGTGCTGGACCGTGACCGGGGTGTGGTCGGTGTTGTGCATCCGCCGGGTACGGCAACCCTCGATCTCCGCGGTGACCGTGCCGTCCTCGTCGGCGTAGGTGATGTCCCAGCAGAACTCGTTCTCGGTGCGGGCACGCCGGCGCAGATGCACCAGGCCGGACGGCGCGGGGGTGCGCCAGACCCGGATCGTGCCGAACACGGACGGCAGATAGGCCCGGCCGCCGCCCATCTGCTCCTCGGCCAGTGCGACGGTGGCCTGGAGCGGGCCGTCCAGCAGCACCGGGTGCACCGTGTACCCCTCGCCGGTGCCTTCGTGGCGATAGGCGGCCACCAACTCGTCGGCACCGACGCGTAGTTCGTCGAGCAGCTGGAAGGCCGGCCCCAGCTGGAGGCCGACGCGGTGGCAGGTGCGGTAGTAGTCCGGGCGGCTGATGCGCCGCGGGCAGCGTGCGCGCAGGGCGGCGGGGTCGACCGGGTCGGGGGCGGTGCCGAGCAGGGTGCGGACCTCGGCACGGACGACCGGCTGACTCGGGGCGCCGCGGGCCTCGCTGCTGCTGATGGTCAGGACGCCGCCGTCCGGGACGACCGCGGTCTGGAGCCGGAGACCTCCCGGGTCGGGCCAGCCGAGGGGCAGCGGGCGGCCGATCTCCAGATGACGCACCTCCACCGGGCGGTCGAGCGCCAGCCGCCCGGCGGACAGGGCCATCTCGACGTATCCGGCGGCCGGCATCAGCACCGTCTCCGCGATCCGGTGGTCGCCCAGCCAGGGGACGAGCTGGGGTTCGACGGAGCCCTCCCACAACGGGTGCGGGGCGGGGAGCCGTTCGCCCAGGAGCGGATGTTCCCACAGTCCGCTGCCGCTGGTGCGCATGACGTGGTCCTGCGGGGTGCCGTTCCAGTGGCGCTCGCGCTGCCAGGGGTAGGCGGGGAGGTCGGTCACCCGGCCGGGGCGGGGGAAGTGGGCCCGCCAGTCCAGGGCGGCGCCGGCCGCGATCAGAGCCGCCACCGCGGCCGCCATGTCCCGGGCGTCGTCGCCGTCGCGCCGCAGCGTGGGGACATGGGTGGCGTCGGTGCGGCGCACATAGGACCGCAGCACCGGATGCGGGCCGATCTCGACGACGATGTCGGCCTCCTCCGCCAGGACATGGCCGATCGCGTCGGCGAACCGGACCGGCTCGCGGACATTGCGCCACCAGTAGTCGGCGGTCAGCTCCTCGCCGGCCAACGGTGCGCCGGTGACGGTGGAGACGAACGGGATCCGGGCCGCGCCGGGGGCCAGTCCGGCCAACGCTGCGCCCAACGGGGCGGCGAGCGCGTCCATCGCCCGGCTGTGGAAGGCGTAGTCGAGGTCCAGCTCGCGGAAGAAGACGTCCCGGGCCCGGAGTTGGTCGCCGAGCGCCGCCAGGGCCTGCGGGTCGCCCGCTACGGTGACGTCCCGATCGCTGTTGATGCCGGCGATCTCCAGGGCGCCGTCGTGGTCGGCGAGCGCCTCGCGCGCCGCCGTCTCGGACAGGCCGACCGCCGCCATCCGACCGGCGCCCGCCGTACCGCCCTGGGTGCGGCTGCGCTCGGCGATCACCCGGGCCGCCTCGTCCAGCGTCAGGGCACCGGCGGCATGGGCGGCGGCCACTTCGCCGACGCTGTGTCCGACGACGGCCGCCGGGTGCACGCCCCGGTCGGCGAGCAGGGCCACCAGCCCCACCTGCACGGCGAACAGGGCCGGTTGGGCGATCTCGGTGCGCTGCCAGCGCGGCGGGTGCGGGCAGGCCAGCTCCGTCGCCACCGACCAGCCCGTATGGCGGGCGAGAGCCGCGTCCGCCTCCTCCACGGCCGTGCGGAAGGCCGGCTCGGTGGCGAGCAGCCCGGCCGCCATGCCGGGCCACTGGGAGGCGTTGCCGGAGAAGGCGAAGGCGACCGTCTCCCGCCGGGCCTTGCGGACCCTGGCGCCGGCGGCGGGCGCCTCCGCGAAGAGCCGCTCCAGCTCCTCGGCGGCCCGGCGGGGGCCGTCGGCCAGGACCGTGGCGCGGTACGGGTGGGCGCTGCGGCGCCGGGTGCTGGTGTGCGCCAGGTCGAAGAACTCCTCGGGCGCCGCTTCCCTCAGGCGCGTCGAGACCCGCTCGGCCAGTGCGCGCAGTGCCTTGGGCGAGCGGGCCGAGAGGGTCACGGGGAGCGGTCCCTCGCCCCGTTCGGTGTGCTCGGGCGGTGGTGGGGGAGTCGTCAGCACGGCGTGCGCGTTGGCCCCGCCGAAGCCGAAGGAGTTGATGCCCACCGCGGCCCTGGCCGGACGGGGGAGCTCCACGGCTTCGACGGTCGGTGCCAGGCACAGTCCGTCGAAGTCGATGGCGGGGCTGAGCGGGCGGGCGTGCAACGTGGCCGGCGCCACACCGTGCCGGAGCACCAGCAGGGCCTTGCACAGGCTCGCCATTCCGGCGGCCGGCTCCAGATGCCCCACGTTGGACTTGACCGAGCCGATCGGCAGCGGCCCACAGGTGCGGAGCTGCCCGAGCGCCCGGCCGATGGCGGCTGCCTCCGCCGGGTCGCCGGCCGGTGTGCCCGTGCCGTGCGCCTCGAAGTAGACCAGTTCGTCCGGGCTCACCCCCGCCCGCTCGTAGACCACCCGCAACAGCGCTTCCTGGGAGGTGGAACTGGGCAGGGCCATGCCCCGGGTCCGGCCGTCGCAGTTGGTGCCCGTACCGGCGATGACCGCATGGATGCGGTCGCCGTCGGCCTGCGCGTCGGCCAGCCGCTTGAGGACGACGACACCTCCGCCCTCGGCCCGGACGAAACCGTCGGCGTCGGCCGAGAAGGCCGCGCACCGGCCGCGCCGCGACAGCATGGCCGCGTGTGAGAAGCCCGCGAAGCCGGCGGGGCCGATCAGCACGTTGACGCCGCCGACGAGGGCGGTGCGGCTGGTGCCGTCCAGCAGGGTGCGGCAGGCCCGGTCCAGGGCCACCAGCGCCGAGGAGCAGGCGGTGTCGATCGACATGCTCGGTCCGCGCAGGTCGAAGAAGTACGACAGGCGGTTCGCGGCGATCGAGAGGGTGGCGCCGCTCATGGCGTACGGGCTGGCGTAGGTGTCGAGTGTGCTCTGGAGCTGCCCGTAGGCCGGGTCGGAGATGCCGACGTAGACGCAGGTGTCCGACCCGGCGAGCGACTCGGCGGGGAGGCCCGCGTCGTCCAGCGCCTCGACGGCCATCTCCAGCAGGAGGCGCTGCTGGGGGTCGATGTAGGGGGCTTCCTTGGGGGCGATGCCGAAGTAGGCGGCGTCGAATCCGCTCACGTCGTCGAGGAATCCTCCGGCGGCGGTGTAGCTCCGGCGTGTGCGCACGGCGCCGGGATCCACGAAGCGGGACTTGTCGAACCGGTCCGGCGGGACCTCGCCGACCAGATCGCGGCCGTCGCGCAGTGCCGCCCAGAGTCCGGCCAGGTCGGTGATGCCGCCGGGCAGTCGACAGCCGGCTCCCACCACGGCCACGGCCGCGTCGTCATGCTGCATCTCAGCCTCCCGTCGCCCCACGTACGACTGGTTCAGCCATCCCGGTCGACCTACCCGTTCGCTGGTCGGCTAAGGCTTATTTAACTACTTCGGGTGAACTACCCAGATACATACGGAAGTTGATGTTGCGTCCTTTTATGGTGGCGGTATGGAGCCGGATGCCCCGCGTGCCCGTCTGACGGCGATCGCCGCCCATCTGCCGTCCGGTTACCGGACGATGGAGGAGACCCGGGCGAGGATCGCCGCCTCCGGCGGGGCCTACGCACCGCCGCCCGGTCTGCTGGAAGACCTCACCGGCGTACGCGGCGTCCACGTGCGAGGCGAGGGCGTCCAGGCCTCCGACCTCGCCGTGACCGCTGCCGAGCAGGTGCTGGCGCAGTCCGGCATCGGGATCGGCGAAGTGGACCTGCTGCTGTTCGCCGCGACCTGCCAGGACCTCGTCGAGCCGGCCACCGCGCACATCGTGGCCGCCAAACTCGGCGCCACCTGCCCGGTCTTCGACATCAAGAACGCCTGCAACAGCGTGCTCAACGCGATGGAGACCGCCAACGCCTTCATCGCGACCGGTCGCTACCGCACCGTCCTGATCGCCTGCGGTGAGACCGCCACCGAGGTCACCCGTTGGCGCGTGCCCGATCACGACGCCCTGCTCCGGGCCATGCCCGGCTACACCGTCTCCGACGCCGGGGCCGCACTGCTGCTGACCGCGACCCCGGCCGAGGCCGACGGTCCGGGACTGCTCGCCATGGCCTTCGGCGGTGACTCCAGCGCCTGGCGGGCGTGCACCGTGGCTGGAGGGGGCTCGATGCACACCCGCTCCGTCGACGACGAGCACACCACCCTCCGCCTCGGCGGCAACCTCCTGCGCAACGAGCTCGACGCGCTGCCGTTCATCCTGGAACCCCACCCCGAGATGGCGGCCATCCGCGCGAGCGCGTTCATCGCCTTCCACCAGATCTCGATGCCCCAGTTCCACGACACCCGCGACAAGCTCCGTCTGCCCGCCGACCGCTGCCTGGCGACCGTCGCCGAACACGGCAACTGCGCCGCGGCCTCCCTGCCGCTGCAACTGGCCAGGGCACAGCAGTCGGACCGGATCGAACGGGGTGACACCGTCGGCCTGATCGGCCTGGCCAGCGGGACCAGCTTCGGTCTCGCCCTGATCCGGTTGTGAAGGCGGCGGACGCGATGGCACCACGACCCGCCGACCGGCCGCCGCCGATCGTGCCCCACCGACTGCTGCCCGGCTATCCGGCCCCAGACGACTGGTGGCGCGTCCCGGCGACCGGCCAGCACTACCTCGACGCCGGCGCGGGCGCCCCCGTACTCCTCCTCCACGGCAACCCGTCCTGGAGCTACGTCTGGCGACGCCTGCTGCCCGTGCTGTCCCCGCACGTCCGCTGCCTCGCCCCGGACCTCCCGGGACTGGGACTGTCCCCCCGTCCCGTGCCACCACCGAGCAACGCCGACCGCTATGCGGCCCAACTCGACTTTCTGGACTCCCTGTTCACCCACCTCGTCGATCACCGCCGCATCCCGCCCCGCGGCTGGACCTTCGTCATGCACGACTGGGGCGGGCCCCTCGGCATCGCCTGGGCCCTGCGCAACCCCGGCGTGGTCGACCGCCTGGTCGTCCTCAACACCATCGGCTTCCGCTGGCCGCCGGGATACCGGTTGCCGCTCTCCCTCAGGTCCATCAGGGGCGTGGCCGCCGTCGCCGCGCTCGCGCACCTCACCAACGCCTTCCCCCGAGCCGCCGTACGCGCCGGTGTCGTCCACCGGCTCCGCGTGGAGGTACGGCGCGCCTATCTGCTGCCGTACGCCCATCGCCGGGACCGCGGGGCCGTCGTGGAATTCGTCCGCAGCATCCCCCGCGACGACGACCCGGCCTGGCGGCTCCTGGAACCTCCCGAGGGCCGGAGCCGCCTGGCCCGACTCCCGGTCTTCGTCGGCTGGGGCATGCGCGACCCGGTCTTCACCCCACTCGTCCTGGACGAATGGACCCGCAGATTCCCCCAGGCCCGCGTCCACCGCTACGCCGACGCCGGCCACTACGTGATGGAGGACGCGGCCGACGAACTCGGCCGCGACATCCGCGACTTCCTCCTGGAGACGGCACGACGATGACCGAGGCAGGCTTCTTCTCCCAGGTGACACGGCGGGCCCAGGAGCGCTCCGACGCCACCGCGCTGGTCCGCGGACGCCGGGACGGCTCCGGCGAGGCGATCAGCTTCGCCCGACTGCTCGCCGGCTGCGACCGGACGGCCCGGGCACTGCGGACGGCCGGCGTCCGCCGCGGCCAGAAGGCGGTCACCATGACCCGGGACCCGTACGAACTCGTCACCGCCGTCTACGCGCTGCTGACCCTCGGCGCCGTACCGGTCCTGATCGAGCCGGGGCTGCCCCCCGCGCACCTGCGCGCCTGCCTGGACGAGGTCGCCCCGCAGGTCTTCGTCGGCGAGCCGCTCGCGCACCTGGCCCGCCGGGCCCTGGGATGGGGACGCCGGCACGTCACCACACCCCTGGTGACCGGCCCCGCCGTCCCCGGCCTGGGACGACGGTTGCCCACCGCGGTCCCGCAGTGCGACGGGCCGGCCCCGGAGGACGTCCGGGAACCCTCCGCCGACGACCTCGCCGTCATCGCGTTCACCTCCGGCTCGACCGGAGTGCCCAAGGGCGTGGAGTACCACTACGGCACGCTGACGGGACAGACCGAGGCCCTCGCCCCGGTGCTCGCCACGGAGCCGGGCGGGGTCCTGCTCGGCGGCTTCCTGCCCGTCGCCCTCCTCGGCCCGGCCCTCGGACTGACCACCGTCGCCCCGGCCGTCAACCACCTTGCCCCCGCCCGCACCCGCCCCGAGAGCATCCTCCGCCCCCTCCTGGAACACCGCGCCTCCGTCGTCGCCGCCGCACCCGCCGTGCTGGGCCTGCTGGCCGCCCACTGCGCCCGCCGCGGCCTGACCCTCCCCTCGGTCGACCGCGTCCTCTCCTTCGGCGCCCCGCTGCGCCCCGGCCTCGCGGACGCCCTGCACGCCGTGCTCCGCCCGGACGCCGAGGTGCTCAGCGTCTACGGCGCCACCGAGTGCCTGCCGGTCAGCGCCATCAGCGCCACCGAACTGCGTTCGCTCCGCACACCGGCACGGACCGTGCGCGCGGGGACGTGCCTGGGGCGTCCGGTGCCAGGCGTCCGGGTCCGGGTCCTCGAAGCCGACGCGGCCGGGGTCGGCGAGATCGCCGTCGCCGGCCGCAACGTCAGCCCCGCCTACCACGCCCGCCCGCAGGCCACCGCCGCCTCCCGCGTCACCGACGACTGCGGGTCGCTGCACCGCACCGGCGACCTGGGACGGCTCGACGACCGGGGACGCCTGTGGTTCCACGGCCGCAAGGCGCACCGTGTCACCGGACGAGGCTTCGCCCTGACGACCGAGAGCATCGAAGCGACGGCCGACACCGCAACGGGCGTGGCGCGCACCGCCCTGGTCGGCGTCGGCCCGACGGGCGGTCAATGCGCCGTCCTCTGCGCCGAGTTGACGGCGGGCAGGGTACGTGATCCCCGCGCCGCCACCGCCGCGCTGCGCTCGGCGCTCGCCGGGCACCCGGACGGGCACCACGTCGAACGGATCCTGATCCACCCAGGCTTTCCCACCGACATCCGTCACAACTCCAAGATCGACCGGGAACGGCTGGCCGACTGGGCCACCAAGCGACTGCGGAGGGCCCGATGACCGGCCCGGAGCGGGTCCTCGTCACGGGCGGTACGGGTTTCCTCGGCACCGAGATCTGCCGGCGCCTCATCGCCCGCGGCACCGAAACCCACTCCTTCAGCCGCCGCCCCAGCATGGCGCTGAGCCGCCTCGGGGTGCACCAGCACCGGGGCGATCTCGCCGACCCCGCGGCCGTCGCACGAGCGGTCGCCGGCTGCGACGCCGTCATCCACACGGCGGCCCTGGCCGGTGTGAGCGGCCCGGCGCGCCCGTACTGGCTCACCAACGTCTACGGGACCCGCAACGTCCTCAGACAGTGCCGCATCCACGCCGTCCGCACCCTCGTCCACACCTCGACGGCAAGTGTCGTCTTCCGTCCCGCCGGCCTGGAGTACGCCGACGAAACCACCCCGTACCCCACCCGTCACCTGGCCGCCTACCCCCGCACCAAGGCCCAGGCCGAACAACTCGTCCTGGCCGCCAACCGCCCCGCCCTGGCGACCTGTTCCCTCCGTCCCCACATCATCTGGGGGCCCGGCGACCCGCACTTCCTCCCGGCCCTGCGGCGCGCGGTCGTCGGCCGTCGCCTGGTCATGCCCGGCGACGGCTTCAACCTCGTCGACACCACGCACCTCCGCACCGCCGCCCACGCCCACCTCGTCGCGCTCGACCGCCTGCACGCCAGGCACTCGGCCGACGGCCAACCCGTCGCCGGGCGCGCCTACTTCATCGCCCAGGGCGAGCCCCGCCCCCTGCGTCTGATCGTCACCCTCCTCATGGCCGCCGCAGGTATCCCCGCCAGCTGGCTGTCCGCACCGGCCCGACTGGCCCGCGCCGCCGCCACGGCCCGCGAGACCGCCGCCCTCCTCACCGGCACCTCCGGTACCCGTGAACTGAGCCACTTCCTGATCGCCGAACTCACCAGCCCCCACTGGTTCAACCTCACCGCCGCCAGGCAGAACCTGGGCTTCTCCCCACCGATCTCCTTCGCCGAGGGACTGGGGCAGCTGCATGACGCGCTGCGGCCGCGCACCTGACGGCCGCGCCGCCACCGTCTACGCAAGTCGGCATGCGTCTGTGATCCTTATGTGATCGAACTCCCGTAATGTCCAACTGGTCATGAAGTTCATTGGATACACGACAAGTCGGGGGACCAGATGACATACCGGCGCGCAGCGATACCGGCGCTGGCCGGGGGGCTGTTGCTCTTGGCGCTTGTGTGGTGGGCGGGGGCGAGTGCGCATGCGCTGGACCTCCCGGGGGCCGCCAACGTCATCGGCATTCCGGCCGCCGGCGAGCTCAAGGGCTGGCTCGCCCCCTGGACGTACGGTTCCCCGGCCTCGGCCCAGTTGGGCAACGAGGCGTTCGGCGGAGCCGGGGGCACGGCCTCGACCGACGGTATGAACTACGCCGAGCTGTACACCACCGCGCAGCAGATTCGGTACGTCGCACTCTTTGTCTTCTTCGTGGTGGGGGCGCTGTTGCTGATCCGCCGGTTGGCGCCGGCCAAGGGCCGCACGACGGCCGCCCTCCTCGCCGTGTGGACCTGGGGTCTGGTGGCCGGGACGCTGGCGGTGACCGTCTCCGCGCCGTGGATGATCGCCTCGGGGGGAAACGGCAGTTACCGTCTTCTGCCCCAGTTGTCGAGCATCATCTCCACCGGGCGGGAAGTCGTGCTGGTGGCCGCGCTGGTCGCGGCGGTGGCGGCCGTACTGCTGGCCCGGATCATCGGCGCGGGGCCGGAGCGGGAGCAGAAGGTCGTTCCGGTGCGTGCGGCCCGTCTGGCCGCCACCGTCGGGACCGCGGTGATCGCACTGTCCCTGTTCGTCCTCTCGTACACGCCGGTCGCCGCCGCCATCCAGAGCATCTCCCCGCGCACCGGGTTGCTCTCCGAACCGGGCGACCTGCTGCGTCAGTGGCTGCTGCTCGGCGGCTGGGACTGGCCAGGAGGCGGAGCGCTCGTTGGTTGGCTCCTCGACCGCGCCGTCGATGTGCTGCTGCTCGTCGTGGTGTGGTGGTCGCTGCGGCGACTGCCCGGCCTCCTCACCCGCGCCACCGTCCCTGCGATGGCCATGGCCACGGTCTGCGCGACCGTCCTCGGGCTGCTGGTCGGCCAACTGCTGCGGATGCTGATCAACGGGGCGAGCCTGGGCGAAGACCCGCTGCGCCTGGTCTCCGGCTTCGGCATCGGTGCCCCGGCCGCCCTGACCTGCGGACTGGTGGCGGGCGTCGCGGCCGCGGTGACGCTGCGGACGGCCGGTGGACGTACGGTGCCCGCCGACGCCGCACCCTCCGCCCAGGACCACCCTGCCGGCTCCTGACCCACCGCACGGCCACCGTCCGAACGCGGCAGTGCCCCGGACCTGACTTCCGGCGTCGTCCGGGCGCTGCCGCACGGTGCTCCGATTCACCCCTCGGCTCAGCTCCACCACACGTGGAACGCGGTGGGAAGCTCCCTCAACGCACCCAAGGTTTCCGTCAGTTCGGGAGTCGACACGTCGATCGGCTGCCCCTCCACCAGTGGCACCGAGCTGTAGATCTTCTGTAGTGAGAAGCCCCAAGCTGCAACCCGATGGCGTGACGGTCCAGCCCGGAAATGCCTTCCAGGGCGCGACCACGGCGCCGCCGAAGCCCTGCGACGCACTCTGCTCCAATGGCTACCCATCAGGTCACTCCAGGGCCGGCATCGAGGGGTGAGGGAGGGGGCCGACGGCACGCGCGGAGTGGAGTAGCCGAGACTGGCCTGGGTATTGCTGATGATCTTTCGCCTAGTGCTGAGTAATGTGAGCACGTCGGGCGTCAGTCAATGGGTGCGCGATGCCCTTGGAATCGGCGACGGGCATGCGCTCGACGCCGTGGAGATCAGAAAGTGGGTAGGCAGATGCAACCGACGGTCGTTCTGGTTCACGGAGCCTTCGCGAACTCCTTCTCGTTCGCGCCGCTCCAGGCCGAACTCGGCCTGCTCGGGCACCGTTCGGTCGCCGTCGACCTGCCCGGCCACGGGTTCGGGGCGACCTACCTGCGCTCCTACCAGGCGCCGCAGGACCTCGAAGGGCTGGCCACCGAGCCGGGCTCGATCAAGGGCGTCACGCTTTCCGACAACGTCGCGCATCTGATCGGGATCCTGGAACGGGCCAAGCGGAACGGCCCGGTGATCCTTGTCTCGCACAGCCGCGGCGGCATCACGGCCACGGCCGCGGCCAACGCGCGACCGGACCTGATCGACCGCATCGTGTATGTGTCGGCCTGGTGCCCGGTCGACCTCGACGCCAACGGCTACTACGCCGAGCCGGAGATGGCCACGGTCGACGTCGCGGCCCTGGCTCCGGCGATGGCCGGCAACCCGGCCGAACTCGGCCTGCTCCGCACCAACTTCCGCACCGCGGATCCGGCCGTGCTCGCCGTGTTCAAGGCGGCCTTCCTCCACGACGGCACGGACGAGGAGTTCCTGACGTTCCTGAACACCTTCCAGCCCGATGAGAACCTGGACGCGGGCACCTCCGCCGACCGGGCGCAAGCCGCGACCTGGGGTCGGATTCCGAAGACCTTCGTCCGCCTGGCCGACGACACGAGCATGCCGCTCGCCCTTCAGGACAGGTTGATCCGCGAGGGCAACGCACTGACGCCGGACAACCCCTACGACGTCCGCACGTTGGCGGGCAGCCACCTGAAGTGGCTGGTCGACCCGGCGCCGACGGCCCGACTCCTGGGCGAACTCGTCGGGTTGCTGGACTCGCCTGCCGGGTCGTGATCGGGGGGAAGCTACCTGTCGAGGGCAGAGATCCGCGCCGCCGGGGGGGGCTGTAGTCTCCCGGTATGGCCGTTCGAGCTTTTGTCCCCGACACGTTCGTAGTGCCGCGGGACCTCACCGGTGCGGGCTTCCGCCTGGAGCCGTTGGGGCCGCAGCACAACGAAGCCGATCACGAGGCATGGATGTCGAGCATCGAGCACATCCGTGCCACCCCGGGCTTCCGGGACCGCGGCTGGCCGCCACCCGCCGGTATGAGTCCCGCGGACAATCTGCACGACCTGCAGCGCCATGCCGACGACTTCGCGAAGCGGGCCGGCTTCACGTACACGGTTCTCGACAACGACGATCAGGTGATCGGCTGCGTCTACATCTACCCGGCGCGCTCCGAGCAGCCGGATCAGCCGAATCAGCCGGATCAGCCGAATCAGCCGCATGGGTCGGAACAGTCGAACGGGTCGGAACAGCCGGCGCAGTCGGGACACGGGATCGCGGCGGTGCGTTCGTGGGTGCGGGCGGATCGGGCCGCACTGGACGGTCCGCTGCACGACGCCGTGGCTGCCTGGCTGTCGTCGCACTGGCCGTTCGAGGGGGTCCGCTACCGCACCGAGCGACTGTGAACCCCCTCCGAAGCCCAGGCCCCCTCCGAAGCTCAGGCCCCTGCCGTGGCCGGTCCCTTCGTCGACCAGGCGCCCGGTCTAGCGATCGGCGTGTGCCCGGAAGAGGGCCCGGAGGTGGGACAGACTCTGCTCGGCCAGCGGGCGCAGGGCCGGGGCCGCGGCTCGGGCATCGGCCCGTAGCGTGTCGACGGCCTGGGAACCGAGAGCTTCTGCCGCCTCGGCGGTGAAGGCGGCTTCACCGAGCCAGTCGTCGAGGAGGTCCGGGGTGACCTCCAGGTGGAACTGGAGGCCCCAGGCGACCGGCCCGGCCCGGAACGCCTGGCACTCGGTGGTGTCGGTACGGGCCAGTACGCGGGTGCCGGGGGCGGGAACGATGCGGTCGCCGTGCCAGTGGAGTACCGCGGGGGCGTCCGCCAGCGGGCCGACGACGGGATCGTCGCGGTCCACGTCGCGCAGCGGTGCCCAGCCGATCTCGCTGCTCCGACCGAGTTCGCTACCAGGCCGCACCGCCAATCCCTGGGCGCGGGCGAGAAGTTGGGCTCCCAGACACACGCCTAGCGTCGGCACTTCGTGCCGCAGCGCGTCGGCCAGGAGGTTCCGCTCCACCTTCAGGGCCGGATGGCCCGCCAGGTCGTCGGCGTTCATGGGTCCGCCCATCACGACCAGACCCGCCAGGTCGGAAACCGGAGGAAGGTCGTCGTCCGAGGCGGCCGGGAGGTCGATCAGGTTGCGGATTTCGACGTCGAGGCCACTGCCGTCCAACGCGTCGAGGATCATGCCGGGCTTCTCGACCTCGACGTGTTGCAGGATCAGGACGGTTCGTGCGGGCATGTAACGGTCTCCGGGGCAACCAGTGAGCGGGGTCAGGACTCCGACACCGTAACGTGGCAGGTCAGGAGGGTGCCTGGCGGGTCGGTCAGGCAGTGGGGCGGTGCCGGCGGGCCGGGAGGGCGGTCTCCGTGCGGGCGCCGTGGCGGCGCCAGACGAGTACCGTCACGGCGGCGAGGGCGACCAGGACGGCGACGGTGCGGTACCCGGCGGCCATGGCTTCGGTGAAACCTCTTACCACTGAGGCGTGTTGAATGGGAGTCAGGTGACTTGCGGCGGTCATCGCCTCCGCGGTCGAGTGCGTGCTGCGGGCGACGGTCGACGGCAGATGGGCGAGGAACTGGGTGGTGACGACGGTGGCGACGACGGCGATGCCGATGGCGCTGCCGATCTCCCGGGCGGTGCTGTTCAGCGCGGATCCCAGACCGCTTTGGGCCCCGGGCAGGGAGGCGACGATGCCGCCCGAGAGGGGTGGGGTGGCCAGTCCCATGCCGGTGGCCATGATCAACAGATCGAGCGCGTACAGCCGGTACGGCGTCGCGGAGGTCGCCAGGGAGAGCAGCGCCAACCCGGTCACGATCAGTACCATGCCGGTGGCCACCACCCGGTGCGTGCCCCACCGGGCGGCGAGCCGGGCGGCGCGGGGCGAGACCAGTTTCATGCACAGGCCCTGCGGAAGGACGGCCAGGCCCGCCTCCACGGCGCTGAAGCCCTTGGCGTAGTGCAGGTACTGGGCGTTGAGGAAGAAGAGGCTGAACATCCCGAGGAAGGCGGCCGCGACTCCCAGCGCGCCGGAGCCGATCGCAGGTCTGGCCAGCAGCCGCAGGTCGATCAGGGGGTGGTCGCTGCGCAGGGAGTGCCGGACGAACAGCACGCCGAAGACGACGGTCGCGGCGAACGCCGTCAGGACGGATGCCGATGTCCAGCCCAGTTCCCGGCCTTCGATCAGGCCGAAGAGCAGGGTGGTGAGGGTGGCGACCAGCAGCATGGTGCCTGGCACATCGGAGGGTGCCGAGTGGCGTTCGGTGGGCGGGACCCAGCGGCCGGCCAGCCCGGCGAGCACGGCGGCGGCCGGGACGAAGAGCGTGAAGAACACCGGCCAGGAGAAGAACTGCAGGGTGGTGCCGGCGAGGAGGTTGCCGACCATGCCGCCCAGTCCGGTCGCGCCGGACCAGGCCCCCACTGCCTTGCCGCGCTCGCCGGGCGGTGTCACCGCCAACGAGAGGGCGAGCGTGGCGGGCATGACCAGCGCCGCGCCCAGTCCCGCGACGGCCCGTCCGACGATCAGCATGGTGACGTTCGGGGAGAGCGCGCAGCCCAGGCAGCCGGCGGCGAACAGGACGAGACCGCCGATGAGGACCGGCTTTCGCCCCAGGCGGTCGCCCAACGCCCCCGCCGGGATGAGGAGTCCGGCGAAGACCAGCAGATAGCTGTCGACGATCCACACCAGCTGTGTCGCCGACGGGTGCAGGCCGCTCCCGGACAGCTGGGGAACGGCCAGATTGACGCCGGAGACCATTGCCTGGATCGCGATGACGGCGGCGTTCATGAGGCGCGGAACCGTTCGCCCGCGTGCCACGGGGCGTGGGGACCGGCCGGGCCGATGCTGCGAACGACCTTCGCCCGGACGATCCTCGGTGGCGACGTCACCTGCTGCTGCGCTGTCGACAGTCATGGTCCTTCCCTTCTCGAAAGGTGCGCCAACGACCGTAGGAACGAGCCCAGTTAACTTCAAATGCATGGGAGTGATACATAAAATGCATCCCGTGCATACGAAGCTGGATTTCAATCTGCTCGTCGCCCTAGACGTACTGCTGGAGGAGTGTTCGGTCACCGCGGCCGCCGACCGGCTGGCGATGTCCGAGCCGGCGATGAGCCGGACCCTGGGGCGGATACGCAAGGTCGTCGAAGACCCGGTCCTGGTGCGGGCAGGTCACACCATGCAGCCCACGCCCCGTGCGGTGGCCATGCGCAGCGAAGTGCGCGCACTGGTGCAACGCACCCGCGCGGTGCTCGCCCCGGCCGGCGAACCGGACCCCGGCTCGCTCACCCGCACCTTCACGATCTCCGCCAACGACGCCATGGTCACCTCCGTCGGAGACCACCTGCTCACCTGCGTCGAACAACAGGCGCCCAAGGTGACGTTGCGGTTCCTGGCCGAACCGCCGGGCGATCATGCCGGGCTGCGGGACGGCAGCATCGACCTCCAGATGGGAGTCCTGGGCCCGCTCGCCCCCGAGGTCCATACCGAACTCCTCGCCACCGACCACACCGTCATGGTCATGCGCCCCGACCACCCCTTGGCCGGGGGCGAACTCACCGCCGAGCGGGTGGCCGCCGCCAGGCACATCGTCACCTCCCGCCGTGGCCGGCTGAGCGGGCCGGTGGACGACGCCCTGGCCGTACGGGGACTGGGCCGCCACGCCGCAGTCGTCGCGCCGACGTTCGCCGCCACGCTGCTGATGCTGGCCAATCGGCACGATGTGGTCGGCCTCTTCCCCTGGCGTCAGTACCGCACCAATGTGCGCACCCTCGGCCTGGTCGCCAGGGAACTGCCCATGCCCCTGCCGCCGCTGCAACTGTCCATGGCCTGGCACCCACGCGACGACGCGGATCCGGCCCACCAGTGGCTGCGCTCCCGCATCCGCCACTCCGCCAAGGCAGTGCTGGAGCCCGAGGACGTTCCCATCGGCTGAGGCGCGCCCGCTCACTCGAACGCGTCGTTGCGGTCACGACACGTGGCCACCGGAGCCTGGGACAGCGGTGGGGTGACGGCTCATCAGGTGATTTGGCGCCTGGCACCGAAAACCATGGTCACAGGTGGACAGGCTTCCACTGTCACCGCTGACGACGAAGGGAAAACCAGGTGTTCAACTTCCATCCGTCTCGTATCGCCGCGGCCGCGGTACTCGCCGCGCTCCCCGCGGTGGGGCTCGCCGTAACGGCCGCCCCCGCCCACGCCGACGCGCCCAACCCCGTGCAGCAGCCCAAGGACGGCCATGATGACGACTCCATGGGGGGCATCGACGGCATGGGCGCGGTGGGCAACGGGCTCCTCGACCATGACCGCGGAGGCCAGGGTGACGACAAGGGCGGCAAGGGCGGTCACGGATCGATGATGGGCGGTCCCAAGGGGGACCAGGGCAGCCGCGGATCGATGATGGACGGCCTTGGCTGACGTGTTCGCCGGCTGATGTGCCGGTGCGCGCGAGGAACGCATGGAGCGGGACCGGGCCGGCCGACCGACCGGGCGTCGTCGGCCGGCCCTGCCGTACCCGCTGTCCCTCGACTACCGCCGCCCTTCGCTCACGTCCTCAACGCGGATTCCACGCGGACCTTCGGACGTGGAACCGTACGCGGACACCGACTCGGAGCGTGACCCGGATTCGGCGTTGGACCCGGATGCGGAGTTGGGTCCGGCCTTGGAGGCCGGCCCGGACTCGGGGCGTGGTTCGGTCCGTCGGGCGAGGCGGTCGGCGCGGAGCGCGGTGAGCGTACCGAGGGCGGAGACGGCGGCGAAGCCGAGCAGCAGGCAGCGCGCGGAGTCGACAGTCGACGGGCCGCCGAGGCTGACGAGGAGGCCGGCGACCGCCGCACCGCAGGCGGTCGACAGCGTGAGCACCGTCGCGATCGCCGCGGCGGCCTTCGCGCCTTCCTCCTTGTCCGGCGTGCCGGTCATCGCGGCAACGGACAGATGGGGCATGGCCAGTCCGATGCCCGCGCCGGCGAGCAGAAGAACGGGCAGCCATGCGAGGACCAGAGACCGTGGTGCGTCGTGGCGCTGCATCAGGGCGAGCACGGCCAGTCCGGTTGCCAGGAGGGCAGGACCGGCCACTCGTAGCCATCGGGCCGTCCGCTCCCTGCGTGCCGAGGAGCTCGCGATCTGACTTGACGACCAGCCGAGCGACAGTGCCGCTCCGAAGAATCCGGCGGTGATCGGCGGGAGTCCGCCCAGACGCTGGCCGAACAGGGGCAGGAAGGTCTCCACGGCAACGCCCGCCGCGAGGCACACGATGGTCGAGTAGACCCATCGCAACGCGGAGCCGGGCTGGTAGGTCGAGCGGGGCAGGACTCGGACGCGGCTGCGTTTCTCCGTCACCACGAAGACCAGGATCGAGGCGAGCGCCAGGCCGAGGAGCATCATCATCGTCGGGGTGTCGGAGACGATACCGGCGATGCTCACGGCACCTGCGGCACCGATGATCGGCAGCAGGGAACCAAGCGGGGTGCCTGCTTCTGCTCCCGTCCCGGTTCTGTCGCTGGTGGGGAGTACCCGGGGGACGAACGCACCCATCAGCACCGAGGTGAGGGCCAGGGCCACGAACGCCAGGCGCCAGGAGCCGAACTGGGCGAAGAGGCCGCCGAGCGCCGGGCCGACGAAGTTGCCGAGGCCGAACATGGCGGAGACCAACGCGCTGCCCCGTACCCATAGACGGCGTGGCAGTGCCGAGTAGATCAGGGTGAAGCCCAGTCCGGTCAGCAACCCCGCTCCCAGTCCCTGGCCGGCGCGGCCGACCAACAGCACCGGCATGTTCGGAGTGGCCGCGCAGACCACCGAGCCGAGCGCGAAGACACCGAAGCCGAGCAGGTAGGAGCCGATGTTGCCGCGACGGGAAAGGATTTGGTTCACGAGCATGGTCGCCACGACCTGGGCGGTCAGGAAAACCGTCATGTTCCAGGCGTAGAGGCGTTCACCGCCGATGTCGGCGACCGTCGTCGGCAGCAGACTCGCGGCCAGGTAGATGTTGACCGCGCCGATGAGCACGCCCCCGGCCAACACCGCGGCCGTGCCGGCATGGCTCCTCAGCTCCCGCCATGAGCCGACGCTTTGCCTGTCGACCCGTCCGCCGCCTTGTCCGTCCTCTCGCCCGTCGTCCTGCGCTGAGTGTTGTGTCTGGTCTTGCCTGTCGTCCACCTGTGTGCCTCGTTCCGGTCGCAGAGTTGCTTCGTGGAGACAGGCATCATGGCGGGGCGGGGCGCCCCGGTAATCCGGCAAATCGGACGTGATATGCGTCACTTGTGATGGTGGTTGGCGTGCTGCGCCCCGGCGGCCTGGGCGGGGCGGCGGGCATGTGATCATGCCGCCATGACATCTGGCCGGATCATCTTCCTCAACGGCACTTCCAGTTCAGGCAAGTCGAGCATCGCCCGGGAGCTCCTGGACATCCTGGACGATGGTGTCTACTTCCATATGGCGGTCGACGGATTCGGCGCGATGCGCACCCGGCGGGACCTGGACGGGGCGGAGCTCGACGCCGCGCTGCGACGGACCAGGATGGGCTTCCACCGTTCGATCGCGGCGATGGCCGAGGTGGGTAACGACATCGTCGTCGACCATGTGCTGAGCGAACCCTGGCGGCTGCTCGACTGCCTGACCGTGCTGCCGCCGGAGGAGGTGCTGTTCGTCGGTGTGCACTGTCCGCCGGACGAACTGGCCCGCCGTGAGCGGGCCCGGGGCGATCGTCCGCCGGGCCTTGCCGCGTACCAGTACGGCCTGGTGCACAGTCACGGCGACTACGACCTGGAGTGCGACACGGGCGCGGCCGGCCCGCGCGAATGTGCTCAGCAGATCAAGGAGTTCCTCCCGCACCTGCCCGCCCCCAACGCCTTCACCCGCCTGTGCCGACGCCTCCTGCCGGGCGGCGGGCCGGGCCCCGCCGAACCCACCGCACCCGCCGACGCCGTGATGTGACTGGCGTCACGTCGCCTCGCTGTCACAGTCGGGGCCGCTGCGGGGTCCTCAGGGCGTGAAGTCGTCGTTCGGTCAGGAGGCGGTCGTGTTGGCACGGGTAGTGGTGGTCGGCGCGGGATATGCGGGTGTGATGGCCGCGAATCGACTGGCGGCCGCGGGGCGGTCGCAGCTGCGCGTCACGATGGTCAATCCCCGCCCGGACTTCGTGGAACGCGTCCGGTTGCACGAGCACGCGGCGGGGGTGTCGAGTGCGGTACGGCCGTTGAGCGGGCTGCTGCACCGCGATGTGGGGCTGCGGGTGGCTACGGTGGACTCGATCGCCGAGCGGTCGGTGCAGCTCGATGACGGTGGTGCGCTCGACTTCGACTATCTGGTGTACGCGGTGGGCAGTACGGTCGGCCGTGGTCTGCCCGGAGCAGGGCATGCGTGGGGCGTTGCCGACCTCGACGGCGCCGAGGCGCTGCGCACGCGGCTGCGGTGTCTGTCCGCAGGGGCTCGCGTGGTGGTGATCGGCGGTGGACTCACCGGAATCGAGACGTCCGCCGAGATCGCCCGTCGGTACCCCGCGCTGCGGGTGGAGTTGGTTGCGCCGTCGGTTGCCGCCTGGCTGCCCGCGTCCAGCCGGTCGACCGTGGAGCGCAAGCTCGTGGCCGCCGGGGTGGTGCTGCGCACCGGACTGCGGGCCGTGGCCGTCCGCCCGGACGGGGTCGAGACGGACGCGGGCCGGCTGGCCAGTGACTGCACGGTGTGGGCCGGCTCGTTCGATGTGCCGGAGCTGGCGCGGCACAGTGGCCTTCCGGTGGCCTCCGATGGGCGTCTGCGCACCGATGAGGCCCTGGTGAGCGTGGGGAACCGGCGGATCGTGGGCGTCGGTGACGCCGTTGCACCGCCTCGGCAGGTCGGGGCTCATCTGCGGATGAGCTGCCAGGCAGCGCTGCCCATGGGCGCCCACGGTGCCGACACGGTGCTCGCGTTGATACGGGGCGAGCGACCGGCACCGCTGTCGATCGGCATGGTGGGGCAGGGCATCAGTCTGGGGCGGCGGGACGGGTTCGCCCAGGCCACGGATCGCGACGACACCCCTCGGGACTTCGCGCTGTCCGGGCGGGTGGCGGCGGTGGTCAAGGAGTGGGTGTGCCGTCTCACCGTCGGCTCGATGCGGTTCCCGCGCGCCTATCGATGGCTGTCGGGGCCGACCTCGAACGAATCGAGGGGGCCGGGGGAGTCGAGGGAGCCCGAGTCGGCTCCGGCCGCGGCCGTGTCCCGATGAGCGAAGTGCGTTCCGTTGGGAGAGGGAAGGCGAGATCATGACCCGACCCTGCCGGACCGGAACCGCACTGAACTCGCCCGGTGGATCACGCAAGTGGACCGCGTCGGTGGATCGCGCAAATGGATCGTGGAAGTGAAGGGAGCATCATCATGAAGGCCATCATCGTCTGCACGTCCGTGTCTCATGGCAACACCAGGAGGGTCGCCGACGTCATGGGGCAGGTGCTGGAGGCCCCGGTCGTCGCGCCGGAACAGGCCGATGCGGCGGAACTGGCCGCCTGCGACCTCGTGGGATTCGGCTCGGGCATCTTCCTGCAGAAGTTCCATCCGAACCTGAGCGAGTTCGTCCGGTCGCTCCCGAAGGGGGAGGGGCGCAGGGCGTTCGTCTTCGCCACCAGCGGGCTGCCCGAGCTGCCGTTCCGGCCCTTCACCCGCCCTCTGGTACGGAGTCTCAGGCAGAAGGGCTTCGAGGTGGACGACACCTTCTCGTGCCGGGCACGGGACACCTGGTTTCCGTTCAAGCTCGTCGGCGGGATCAACAACGGGCGACCCGACGCCACCGACCTGGCGGCGGCGCGCACCTTCGCCGAAGGGCTGCGTGCGCGGACCGGTACGGCGTCCTGACCGCGGTGGGCAGATGGGCAGACGGGCAGGGGCGACTGGGGCCGCCGGGCGTTCCGGCGGCCCCGGCCGGGCAACACTCCTCGAACTCCACCTCAGGGAGGGGTGTGTGGCGGGCGTGGCGATCAGCCCGGCCTGACTGCGCGCCGTGCCGTCTACTCGCCGGGCGTCAACCGTAAGGCGTGCAGCGCCACGGCCAGGTCGGCCACCGCACGGGGGTCGCGCAGCGAACGCCCCGTCAGGTCCTCCAGTCTGCGCAGCCGGTAGCGGACGGTGTTGCGGTGGCAGTACAGGAGTTCCGCCGCCCCGGCCGTCGAGCCGGCCGCCGCGAACCAGCAGTCCAGGGTCTCCAGCAGACGGTCCCGCTCGTCGGCAGGCAGCCGCAGTACGCCGTCGAGGGTGGACCTGGCGATCCGCCCGGCCTCGTCCGGAGCCGCGGCCACCAGCAGGGCGGCCGGACTGTTGTCGAAGCGGGCGATGCCTGTGGGCACACCGTGCATTCCGGTGAGGGCCAGGCGGGCCAGCCGAAGGGCCCTCGGGGTCTCCCGCAGGTCACGGAACGTCGGGCTGACGCCGACCCGCACGGTGAGCGCACGCTCCAGCACGCGCACCAACGCTTCCTCGGCCGCGGGCCGCTGGACGGCGACCACGCCGACATGCAGATCCGGCAGCAGACGCCAGGCGGACCGCAGCCGTTCGGTGAGCAGGCGGGCCTCGATCCCGGGCAGTGCCTCCCGGCCGGGGCCAGGCACCTCGGCGGCCACCACGACATACGGCCCACCGGTGGGCAGGCCGAGGACGTCGGCGGCCTCCCACAGGGTCGTCCGGTCGGTGAGCAGACCGGTGAACAGCGCCTCGACCAGGGCCGAACGCTCACGCTCGCGTTGCAGTACCAGTTCGGAGACCTCCTCGCGGTACGCATCCGTGGCCGATGCCGCGAGACCGCCGTTCACCCACCACGCGGCCAGCGACATGATGACCTCGGCGGTCAGGCCCTGGGCGGAGCGGGCCTCGGCGGCGATCGCCGACCACAACACCTCGGACCCGACGCGATAGGCATGCAGCAGCTCGGCCAACGGGGTCCCCTGGCGGGCCCGTTCGCGACCGGTCTCCTGCGCGGGCGCCATGTCCCCGGCACCGCCGTCGACGAGTTGTCGGAGCACATGCTCACAGTTGCGCCGGCACGATGCCGTCAACTCCTCGAAGGGAACGTGTTCGTCACCCCGGTAGTACGCGACCTCGGAACGTATGCGGCGGGCCATCCGTGCGCCCAGTTCCTCGCTGCGGGGCAGCAGCGAAGCCGCGAGGGGCGCGATCTCGGCGGGTGCGTCGGGCGTGCGGCTCATGTTCGCAGGTTACAAAGGGTCGGGCGGGGGAGGGGCGGATTGTGCCCTGTGACAACAGAGACCCATGTGGTGCTGTGCGTCGGAACATGGCCCGTACGGTGTTTGACCGCCACGATACGAGGACGTTACCGGCAGGTAGCGGAACTGTCCCCTCGTGCTGCCTCCCCAGGAGGAACCGTGCCCAGAGCCGCAACACCGCGCACCACAAGCACCACCACCAGCACCACAGTCAGCCCGGGCGCCGTCGCCGTGCGCGCCCCAGGCACCGGCAGGTACGCGTCCGTACTGACCGGTGCCGCCCTGCTCGCCGCCGCCCTCACCATGGCCACCACCCCCACCTCCGCACACGCCGCAACCCCGGTCCCAACCGGTACCGGCACATATGTGGCCCTCGGGGACTCCTACGCCGCCGGGGCCGGCGTTCCCGCCCAGTCGGCGGGACTGTGCCTGCGCTCCGACCACAACTACGGGCATCTCGTCGCCGCGGCCCTCTCCCCGTCCTCGTACGTGGACAAGACCTGCGCCGGCGCCAAGGTGAGCGCGCTGACCACGTCTCAGACCGACGTCGGGATCGTCGTCAACGGCCCTCAGCTCGATGCCGTCACACCCGACACCTCCCTGGTCACCCTCACCCTCGGCGGCAACGAACTCGGCACCTCCGACCTCGGCTTCGTCGACGTCGCGGTCGCCTGCTCGGGCCTCTCCCTCACCAACCCCTTCGGCTCGCCCTGCCACGACTTCTACGGCAACACGCTCAGCCGACGACTCGACTCGGCGGCGACCCGCCTGGCCGACGGCCTGCGCAAGCTGTCCGCCAAGGCCCCCAAGGCCAAGGTGGTGGTCGTGGGCTACCCGGCCGTGCTTCCCGACGATCCGAAGAAGTGCCTGGGCAAGATGCCCGTCACCACCGGTGACCTCCGCTTCCTGCGCTCCGTCCTCGGCGAGCTCAACGACAAGGTGGCCAGGACCGCCACCGCGGCGGGCGCCGCCTACGTCGACACCTTCGGCCCGACCAAGGGACACGACAGCTGTTCCACGTCGCCCTGGATCGAAGGTCTCCTGCCCACCTCACCCGCCGCGCCCCTGCACCCCAACGCCACCGGCGAACGTGCCATGTCGCAGGCGGTGTTGAGGGCTCTCGGCCACTGAGCCACCGCACGTACACCGCCCCGCCGGATCGGCTCCGGCGGGGCGGCGTGGTGGTGCCGAACCTGTGGCGGGGACGCTGCGGAACGGGCGTAGCCGCCGCTCCATCGGCTCTGCCGCGCGGACCTATCCGGTCGCCGGCCTGTTCCCGTGCCCGTTCCCCTGCCTGGTGCCCGCCTGGGCGAGCAGCCGCCGGAGCCAGCGCGTGCGGGCCTCACGCGCGTCCTGGCTGACGGCCGCATTCGGCGCCAATCCGTCGAAGCCGTGACAGGCACCGGGCCAGACATGCAACTCGGCCTGGCCGCCGGCCTGCCAGATCGCGTTCGCGTACGCCACGTCCTCGTCCCGGAACATCTCGGCCGACCCGACGTCGATATAGGCCGGGGGCAGCCCGGACAGGTCCGTGGCACGAGCCGGGGCCGCGTAGGACGGCAGGTCCGCGGCGCCGTAGCGGTCGCCCAACAGTGCCTGCCATGCCGTCGCGTTGGAGGTGAGGTCCCACACGCCCAGTCCCGTCATCTGATGACTGGAGAAGGTGCTGTCGCGGTCGTCGAGCATCGGGCACAGCAGCAGTTGCCCCAGCGCCCTCGGCCCCCCGCGGTCACGGGCCAACAGGGCCAGGGCCGCCGCGAGCCCACCCCCCGCGCTCTTTCCGCCGATGACGACGCGGTCCGCGTCGATGCCCAGTTCGGCCGCATGCTCGGCCGCCCAGACGAGCCCGGCGTAGCAGTCCTCCAGTGGCTCCGGATACTGCGCCTGCGGCGCCAACCGGTACTCGACCGAGATGACGGCCAGTCCCAGCGGAAGGGCCCACTCGCGAAGCATCCGCGGCAGCACGGACCAGGCGTTGCCCATGATCATGGCGCCGCCGTGCATGTAGTAGAGCAGCGGCAGTGGCCCGACGAGTCCGGCGGGGCGTGCGCTCACCAGCGTGACCTCCGGTCCGCCGCCCGGCGGCCCCGGTACGCGGTACTCCGTCACCTCGAACCGGCCGTCGGCACGCAACTGCTCGACCGTCGGCCTGGGCCGGCTCCGGGCGTCCCGCTCCTGCCGGACCGCCAGACCGTCCGGCGTGATCGGCGCCCTGGCTTCCTCCCCCAACGCCGCGAGCACGACGCCCAGTTCGGGATCGAACGGCGGCGGTGCCGCCCTCGATGCCGAGACCTGTTCGTCCTCCGACGACACGCGACGATCAGTCATGCCTCACCCCACCGTCCTGCGGCAGCCCACCGTCCGCCACCCACCCCGACACGCCTCGACCCCGCACCCGCTCACCCGCCCGGAGCGCGCTCGCCTGATTCTCATAGGCCGTAGCCAACCACATCACCAGCCACCACGACCGCCCGTCGACGAACCGCTGCGACCGGTCTGTCTGCCGCGCTCGCCGCACCGTTCCTGGCGAAGGTCGGCGTGACGATCGCCTCCGCCAGCGTCCCCGGTGGTGAGGTGACCGACCCTGATGCCATCGGTCGCATCGTCCCGCTCAGCCACCACCAGGCTCGTCCGCCGGCACGGACGGTGTTCGGGTGACTGCGAGCAGTGCCATGTCGTCTGCGATCCGGCCCTCGGTGTGATGGTTGACCTCGGTGAGGAGGATGTCCAGCAGCGCGTCCGGGCCGGTGAAGGCCACTCCGGTCAGGCCCGCTGCCGGGTCGTAGAAGTCCCCGGCGCGGTTTCGTGCCTCGTACAGGCCGTCGGTGTAGAGCAGCAGCGTGGCTCCCATGGGAAAGGGCACCGTGTCGATCCGGTCCGGTTCGCCGTCCGGCTCCGCCAGTCCCAGAGGAAGGGCCGGCTCGGCGGGGTCCACGCTCTGGATCCGGCCGGCGTGCAGCAGCAGTGGCGCCGGGTGTCCGCGATTGACCAGCCGCACCTCGTCGTCGCCGTACGGGATCTCCACCAGAACGCCGGTGACGAACCCCTCGGTCCGTTCGGGCCCCGTCCGCCGGGCCTTTTCGCGCAGCAGTGCCCGTTCCAGTCTGACCGCCACCCCGGCGAGCGAAGGTTCCTCCTCCGCCGCCTCCCGGAACGCCCCCATGGCCACGGCCACCACCTTGACCGCGTCCAGGCCCTTGCCGCGTACGTCGGCGACCAGGCAGCGCATGCCGTACGGCGTTTCCTGTGCGCCGTACAAGTCGCCGCCGATCTGCGCCTCTTTCGCCGCTGCCTGGTAGCGCACCGCGATCTGCAGTGCCCCTATCGAGCCCGGTGGTTGCGGCAGTACCGCACGCTGTGCGGCCAGCGCGACCCTGCGCGCGGACTGCAGGCGCACATAGCTGTAGTACATGAGGCGGTTGACGACGATGGCGAGGGCGGAGACGGTCACCACCGCCGCCAACTCGCTCCACCCACCGGAGTCCCCGATCATGCCGAAGTGCGTGAGCAGCGCGACGTCGGCGGCACAGGCACCGATGCCCGCCAGGATCGTCGCGCGTAGCGACAGCAGCGCGGCGGCCGTCATCGGCGCGGCCGTGTAGAGGGCTTCTCCACTGACATGCGGAGGGGTGTAGTAGTCGAAGACGGCACCTCCGACGAGCATGATGACGGGGACGAGTTCGAGGTGGTGCAGACACCATCGACCGACGCTGGTGCGCCCTGCACTCCGCGCCCTCACGTCCACGCTCCCGCTCTGTCGTGCAGCAACACACCTCAAGCATCCTCGGGCCGGATGGCGCCTGCCAGTCGTGGAAATGCCGGTGTGTGTGCGTGTGATTACACACCGCGCCTGTGAGTCCGGTGTTGGCACGCCCGCCACCGTTGCACCCCGGCCCGAACGTCAACATCGCGCCCGCGGGCATGAGGGGGTGTTGGCGCAACACCGTCACCGGTGGAGCGGCCCTGAGCTGCGGCTCTCGAACGTTGCGGGATGTCGACCGATGGCGCAACAGCCGCCGGGTGTTGCCGGTTTGCGAGTTGTCCGGCGCAACCCGTTCGCCTGCCGCCATTGTGTGGCGCATGGCAGGGCGGGCCCAATCGGGGCGCGCCGTCCCGGCCGGTCTGCGGCGGGTTGAGGAGGCGGGTGCGATGGATGATCGTTCAAGGGCGGAGCGTTCGGGGAAGGGCGGCAGCGTCCGTGGGTGAGCTGCGCCCCCTGGGGCAGAACCTGACGCCGGAGTCCCGGGCGCTGGCCGTGGCGCTGCGGGAGTTGTTCGAGGGCCTGGGAGTGTCGGTGCGCCGCTACGCGGCCCGGCGCGTACGAGACGCCGGGACCTTTTCCCGCTACCTCAGCGGTACCCGCGTCCCGCCATGGGAAGTGGTGATGGATCTCTTCACCGATGTCGCCGAACACCGTGGCATGGCGGCCACCCCGGAGGCCATCGAACTGGTACGGCGACTGCACCGGGCGGCGGTGGAAACCGGCGCCTCACCCCGTCACGCGGTCGAAGTCCTTGAACGGCAACTCGCCGAAGCCGACCGTGTTTCACGCCGCTCGACCGCCCGCGGGGACGCACTGGGGGACGCCTTGCTGGACCGCAAGCACCGCATCGCGGACCTGGAGGTGCGCCTCAACCAGCTGGAGGCCGAATGGGGCGCGGAACGCGAGCGAGCCGAACGCCTGGCGGCCGCGGCCGGCCCCGACGTCACGGAGCTGTTGTACGAACGTGATCGGCTGCGGGTCGAAGTCGCCCGCCTGTCGGCCCAGTTGCAGGAGGCGCAGGTGCGGCGCGACGAGGCCGAGGCGCGTTGTGCCCTGCTGGAACGGCAGTTGGAGGCGGTCGAGCAGGTGCAGCAGGCCGCCGCAGACGTGACCCCCGCGGTGCCTCGGGCCATGCCCAGGATTCTCGTCGTCGACGATCAGCCGGACAACCTGCTGGCCATGACCGCCGTCCTGTCCACCCTCGACCAGGAACTGGTCGCGGTCTCCTCGGGCCGCGACGCCCTCAAGGCGCTTCTCGACCACGACGACTTCGCCGTGATCATCATGGATGTGCAGATGCCTGACATGGACGGCTACGAAACCGCCGCCCACATCAAGCGGCGGCCGCGCACCCACGATGTGCCCATCATCTTCCTGACGGCCATGGGGACCGACCCCGAGCATTCGGCGCGCGGCTATGCCGCCGGCGCGGTCGACTACATCGGCAAGCCCTTCGACCCGTGGGTTCTACGGGCCAAGGTCGCCGTCTTCACCGGCATCTACCTCGAACAACGACGCCTCGCCGGAGAGCAGTGAGGGACTGGAGAACAGTGATCTGAGGCGCGAAGCGCGAAGCGTGAAGCACGAAGCGCGCAAGGTCAGGGCTGCTCGCCCGGCCTTGAGCGCTGTTGTTCCAGCGCGATCGGCCGAACGTGCCCGGCGCGGGCGGACCCGACGGGAGCGGACCGGGAATCATGGGAGGAAGGCAGACTTGACATGAATCTTGGCATATTCACGTCAAAAATCATGGAGCATCTGCCTTGTTCTCTTCAGGGGTGCGTGCCTCAATTGGCATCCCCTCACAAAGGCGGTCTCCCATGAGACACAGCAAGCTCGGCACGGGTGCGTTAGTCGGTGTCGGCGTCGCGCTCGCGGGCACTCTCGCGATGGCGCCGGCCTCGGCCGCGGTGACACCGGACACCGCGACCCTCTCGTTCGACTGCGGGAGCTATGGCTCCGGAACGGCCACGCTCACCGCCACCCAGAGCGGAACGCAAGCGACCATCAACCTCTCCACGTCGGCGATCACTTCGCCCATCGACATCGGGGCGAACTCGGTCTCGTCCCAGCTCACACTGACCAAGAACGGCTCGGATACGACGGTCTTCAGCGGTAGTTCCAACCCGGCGATCCCGGCCGGTGGCGCGGTCTCCACCGGACCACTCACCGGCACCGTCGCCACGGGCGACCAGCTGTCCGCCTCCTCGCTCCAGGTGGTGGTGCTGGGCATCACCGCGACCTGCAACGCCACTTCGCCGCAGTCCCCGGGCCCCTTCGTCTTCTGATTCCGACGACAGGCGCCCGACGAGGGGTCGGCGGACGGCCGCCGCCGGCCCCTCTCGACGCGGCCCCGCGTGTCGGCTGCCTGTGGGCCGTATATAGGCTCACGGCCGTAGCGAGACCGACGGGGAGAACAGAAGAGTGGAGAAGCTGCGGCAGGACGATCCACCGCGGATCGGGGATTTTGTGACGTTGGCGCGCCTGGACGCCGACGGCAGCCGGGGCGTTCCCGAACGCCGCTATCTGGCGCGCAGCGCCGACGGCGGGCACACCGTCGTGGCGTGTCTGCCGCCGCCCGGTGGCGACCCGGCGCGGTGGGCCGCCGAGGCGCAGCAGGCGGCCCGGCTGACGCAGCCCGGGTTCTGGCCGGTCGCCCAGCTCGGGGGAACGGCGGCCTTCCCCTGGTCCGCCACGCCCTACCGGCCCGCGCTGCCGCTGCCGGCCGTGCTCGCCGCATACGGCGGACCGCTGCCGGAGGCGTTGGTCCGTACGCTCGGCGGTGCGCTGGCCGAGGCGCTGGCCTCGGCGCATGTGCTGGGCATCGTGCACGGCGGAGTGTGTCCGGCGGGTGTACTGCTGACCGCCTGTGGGCCGTTGTTGGGGTGTTTCGGCGCAACCCGTGCGCACCCGCTGACCGAGACGTCCGAGACAACCGAGACAACCGAGACGTCCGAGACAACCGCGACGTCCGCCACACCGGCAGTCGGCCTGGAGACCGGTTGCCTGGCTCCGGAGCTGGCGGCGGGCGGGTCCGCGGACCGGGCCGGCGACGTCTACGCCCTGGGCGCCGTGCTGGCCTACGCGGCGACCGGTCACACCGTGCCGGAACGCGCCGAGGTCCCCGTCGGCCTGCGCGACATCGTCACCGCATGCCGCTCGCGCGACCCCCGGGGCCGGCCCGAACCGGCAAGGGTACTGGCGGAGTTGCTGCCCGGCGCGGCGTACGGCGGGCTGGCCGGCGCCACCGAGCCGATCTCGTTGCCCGGCCGCGTCGTCGAGGCGTTGTCCCGTCAGTCGGCGGAGGTGCTCGCCGCCGCACTCCCCACCCACGAGCGCTGAGGCCATGATCTCCCCACTTCTGCACGACGATCCGCACACCGTCGGCCCGTTCCGGATCCTGGCGCGCCTCGGCGGAGGCGGCATGGGCACCGTCTACCTGGCGCGTTCGGCGGCCGGCCGCACGGTGGCGGTGAAGACGCTGCACACCCGCCTCGCCGGGGACGCCACGCTGCGGACCCGTTTCCGGCTGGAGGCGGACGCGGCCCGCGTCATCGGCTCCGAGCACGGCGCGGCGGTCGTCGACGCCGACCCCCAGGCACCGACCCCGTGGCTGGCGACCGAGTATGTCCTCGGCCCGCCGCTGGACATGGCCGTCGAGACGGGCGGGCCGCTGCCGGAGCCGGCCGTGCGCGCCCTCGGCGCGTCGCTCGCCGCCGGACTGGAGCAGCTCCACCGGTCCGAGGTGGTGCACCGCGACCTGAAGCCGTCCAACGTCCTGATGACGGCCCGGGGCCCGCGGATCATCGACTTCGGCATCGCCCGGGCCTTCGGCGACGAGCACCTCACGAACGTGGGCAGCGCCGTGGGCACACCCGCGTTCATGTCGCCGGAGCAGGCCGCGGGCCTGGAACACGCGGCGGCCGGCGATGTGTTCGCGCTGGCCGGCGTGCTGGTCTTCGCCGCCACCGGCGTCGGCCCGTTCGGCGGCGGCGCCCCCACCGACCTGCTGTACCGCGTACGGTTCGGCGAACCGGAGCTGGGCCGGGTCCCCGTGGCGCTGCGCCCCCTGCTCACCCGCTGTCTGGCCAAGGACCCCGCGCAGCGCCCGTCCACCACCGAGCTGCGGACCGCACTGGGCGGCGCCGGACACGCCCCGGCGGACCGCGGCGGTTTCGCGGAGCTGCTGCCCGACGCGGTGCTGCGGGAGATATCCCGGCGCAGCGACGAGGTGTGGCACGAGCCGCCGCACCGTCTGCCGCCGCCCGCGCCCGCCGAGCCGCCGCGCACCGAACCGGCCGCCGCACCGGGCGTCTCCAGGCGGCGGCTGCTGACGGTGGCCGGGGGCGCCCTCCTGGGCGGCGGGCTCCTCGGCGGCGGGGGCTGGGCGCTGTTCGCGGGCTCCGACGACGGCGGGGGCGGCACCACGAAGAAGGACGCCGTCGACCGGCCGAAGCCGCCGACGGCGCTGTGGTCCACGCCCCTGTGGTGCCCGTCCACCGGCGGCGAGGTGATGCGGGTCGGCCGCAACCTGGCCATGCGCGCGGGCATCGTACTGTGCGGCATCAACGCCGAATCGGGCAGCTCGACCTGGCAGGCGAGCATCGAGGAGACCTGGCGGTCGGCGAGCGACGGCACGCGGATGTACGCCCTGCGGGGCTACCAGGACGCGGTGTCGCTGGCGGTGTGCGAGGTCGCCCAGACCGACGGCTCGCTGGGCAAGCCCCTGGTGGAGCTGTCCGCGTTCGCCGGCAAGGAGAAGCTCAACCAGCTGCTGTGCGTCGTCGACGGCGTCGCGTACCTGGTGGCCAAGGCCGCCTCCGGCGGGCACTGGTACCTCGTCGCGGCCGATCTGGGCACGGCCAAGGAGCGCTGGCGCAGCCCGGTGGAGGGGCCGCAGACCGAGGGCGCTCCGCCCGCACTGTGCGGCGCCGTGTCGGGGGCCCGGGTGGTGCTGTGCGGCAGCCCCGCGGAGGGTTCGAAGTTCATCCGGCTGTCCGTGCACGACAAGGCCGACGGCCACCAACTGTGGGACCTCTCCGAGACGTTCGCGGGCACCCCGCCGTCCCGCCTGGTCCTCGACGACCACAACGTCTACCTGGGCTCGGACGGCCTGACGGCTCGTCAGCTGTCCGACGGGAAGCTGGCATGGGTCTTCGGCATGCAGCGGGACGTCGGCGACAGCGCGGGGGAGGAGCGGAAGTACGGCACCCCCATCGTCCAGGACGGCGTCGTCTACTGCACCGAGGCCGACCGGGGACTGATCGCCGTCGACGCCCTCTCCGGCACCCTGAACTGGCAGGAGAAGGGACTGTCCGGCAGGAAGAGCCTGCGGGACGTGGCACCGGCGGTCGGCAAGCGGTACGCCTACTGCGCCGACGACAAGGGCGTACGCGCCGTCGACCTCCAAGCCCGCAAGGCCGTGTGGACCTACGAGGCCACGCCCCTCGTCCTCACCGGCGACGCCACGGCGGGCCGTCTGTACGTCCGCCAGGAGAAGCGTTCCCTCGCCCTCCCGCTCGCCTGACCGACCCGCCCCTCCACCCCCCATCCAGGAGACGACCACCCGTGAAACCCCTCGGCCAGGGAGACCCGCTTCGCCTGGGCCCCTACCGCCTCCACGGCGTCCTCGGCGAGGGCGGCATGGGCAAGGTGTACTTCGGCGCGGACGCCGCCGGCCGCCCCGCCGCGGTGAAGGTCCTGCTGCCGGAACTCGCCCACGACGGGCATCTGGCCGACCGCTTCCTCCGCGAGGCACGCACCGCGCAGGCCGTGACCAGCCAGGGCGTGGCACATGTACTGGCCGCCGAGTTGGAGGGCGGCAGGCCGTGGATCGCCACCGAGTTCCTGGCCGGCCCGACGCTGGACGACGCCGTCACGCGCTTCGGCCCGCTCGGCGACGCCGCCGTACGGGAGTTGGCGCGGTCCCTGGCCCGCACGCTCCAGGACGTGCACACCACCGGCCTCGTCCACCGGGACGTCAAGCCCCCCAACGTCGTCCTCACCTCGCGCGGCCCCCGCCTGATCGACTTCGGCATCGCCCGCCCCGAACACGGTCTGACCCTCACCCGCACCGGACAGATCCCGGTCACCCCCGGCTACGGGGCGCCGGAACAGGTCCTCGGCCGGCGCGTGGGACCGGCGGCCGACGTCTTCTCCCTCGGCGCCGTCCTCGCCTTCGCCGCGGGCGGCCGGCCGGCGTACACCGGCGCCGAGATCACCGCCGTCCTGTACGAGGTCGTGCACGGCGAACCGGACCTGGGAGCCGTGCCCGAGGCGCTGCGCCACCTCCTCATACCCTGCTTCGCCAAGGACCCGGCGGCCCGCCCGCTGCCCGGCCAGGTCGCCGAGGCCGCGGCGGCACCGGGCCGGCCCGAGAAGCTGTGGAAGTCCGGCCCGCTGGGGGACGAGATCCGGCAGCGCGAAGCCGCCGCACGCCGCCTGACGACGCGGCCGACCGGCCCCACGCCCACCACCGGTTCCGGAGCGGCCGGCGGCGGCCCCGGCCTCACCCGGCGCCGGTTGGTCGCGGCCGCCGGCGGCGGGGCGCTGCTGGCCGCGGCGGGCGGCGGCACCGTCTGGTGGCTCGCCCGCGATGACGCCCCGGCCGACCCCTTCGACATCCCGCCGGCCGCCCAGGTGCGGATCGCGCCGCTCGGCTCCGCCGACGGCACCCCGAAGCCGCTGTGGGGACCCGTCCAGGACATCGCCGACGCCGGGTCACCGGCTCCGCTGCCGGTGCGCGACGTGGTGGTGTTCGCGGCCTCTGGCGGCGGCATCGCGGCCCGCGAGGTCACCGACGGCCGGGAGCGGTGGCGGGTCGGCGACGCGAAGGCGGGCGCCGGCTACCTCTCGATCGGGGACCGCCTGGTGGCCACCGCCGACGGCGAGGGCACCCTGCGCACCTGGGTAGCCGCCACCGGATCGCCGCGTTGGACCGTGGACGCGCAGGTGGGCGCCCTGCTGGCGGCCGACGCCCACGCCGTCTACCTACTGACCACCGACGGCCGGCTGCGCTGCGTGGGAACCGACGGGAGGGTGCGCTGGACCCAGCCGCCGCCGCTGCCGCTGTCCGGCGGCCACCCCGTCGCGGCCCTCGGCGCCGGCCACCTGGTGTTCTGCACCGAGACGGGTGACGTGGCCGCGGTCCGCGCCCAGGACGGCGCCCGCGCCTGGGTCCGCAAGGGCCAGGCCGCCGGGGCGCTCCGGCCCGCCGTCGACGGCGGAACCGTCTATCTCGGTGGCAACACCCTGGCGGCCGTGGAGGTCGTCGGCGGCCGCCAACGCTGGGCCCTGGACCCGATGCGACCGCCCAGGCGGGGCACGGCCGGCTGGGGCCCGCCCGCCGTGGCCGGCGGGGTCGTCTACGCACTGGACTGCGACGCACTGCGGTCGGTGCGCACCGACGGCAGCCAGGCGGTGAACCCGATGATGATCGCCGGCGTCGCCCCACCGTGGCAGCCACCGGTCGTCCAGGGCGGCGGCGTCTGGATCGTGGAGAGCGAGGACACCGGCGTGAGCGGCCTCCCCCGCTCCGGAGAGGGCCGGCCCCAGACCTACGCCCTCTCCGGGGGCCGGCCCCGCTCCATCGCCGCCGACGGCAACCGCCTCTTCGTCCTCAACCACGCGACTCTGCTGGCGTTGCCGGTGTACTAGGCCCGGTGTGCCCAGGCCCGGTGTCCCTAGGCCGCGGGGCCGCGGCGGCCGCCCCGGCGCTCGGGGTTGCGGCCGCCCGTGCGGCCGGCTCCGCCGGTGGCCTTGCCGGCCCTTCCCCGGTGGGCGGAGCCGCGCCCGCCCGTACCGGAGCCGCCGCCGGTGGTGGTACCGGCCGCCGTCCGGCGGTCCGAGCGCTGGCCCCCCTGCCCGGTGGCAGTGGTGGCCGAGGCCGCGCCCCCGCCGCCCGTGCGGCGTCGGCGGGACTGCCGCCTGCCGGCTTCGGCGCCGGCCTTCCGCGGCGGGCGGGACGCCGCCGGTGCCGCCTGCTGGGGGACCTCGATGGTGACGGCCACACCGGACGGCTCGCGCGCACCGGTGAGGGTGGCCAGCTCCGCGTCGCTCGACCTCATCTTGGCCGTCCGCGGGCGGATGCCCGCATGGGACATGAGCCGGGTGACGTCCCTCTTCTGCTCGGGCAGGACCAGCGTGATCACGCTGCCGGAACCGCCGGCCCGGGCCGTGCGGCCGCCGCGGTGGAGGTAGTCCTTGTGATCGGTGGGGGGATCGACGTTCACCACGAGGTCGAGGTCGTCGATGTGGATGCCCCGGGCCGCGACGTTCGTCGCGACCAGCGCGGTGACCTGGCCGTTCTTGAACTGCTCCAGGGTCCGGGTGCGCTGCGGCTGGGAACGGCCCCCGTGCAGCGCCGCCGCCCGGACACCGACGGCCAGGAGCCGCTTGGCGAGCCGGTCCGCGGACCTCTTGGTGTCGAGGAAGAGCATGACCCGGCCGTCACGGGCCGCGATGCGCGTGACGACGGCCTTCTTGTCGGTGTCGTCCAGGACATGGAACACGTGGTGCTCCATGGTGCTCACCGCTCCCGCCGACGGGTCCACGGAGTGCACCACGGGGTCGGTCAGGAACCGCTGCACCAGGCGGTCGATGTTGCCGTCGAGCGTGGCGGAGAACAGCATGCGCTGCCCGTCGGCCCTCACCTGCTGGATCAGCTTGGTGATCTGCGGCAGGAAGCCCATGTCGGTCATCTGGTCGGCTTCGTCCAGCACCGTGATGCGGACGTCGTCGAGCACACAGTCCCCGCGTTCCACCAGGTCGTTGAGCCGGCCCGGGGTCGCCACGAGCACCTCGGCCCCGCGGCGGAGCGTGGTGGCCTGCTTGGTGAGGGAGAGTCCGCCGACCACGGTGGCCAGCCGGAGGTTCACCGCCGTCGCGTAAGGGGTCAGCGCGTCCGTCACCTGCTGGGCGAGTTCGCGGGTGGGTACCAGAACGAGGGCCAGCGGTGCCTTGGACTCCGCGCGCAGTCCGGCCGTGCGGGCCAGCATCGCCAGCCCGAACGCCAGGGTCTTGCCGGAACCGGTGCGGCCCCGTCCCAGCAGGTCGCGGCCGGCCAGCGAGTTGGGCAGCGTGGCGGCCTGGATGGGGAACGGAGTGGTCACACCCTGTGCGGTGAGGGTCTTCAGCAGCGCCGGTGGCATGTCCAGACCGGCGAAGTCCTCGACGGCGGGAAGTGCGGGCGTCGTGCTTTCCGGCAGCCGGAACTCCCTCGGCGACGATGCGGCGGACGGCGAGGACGCGGTGCGCCGGTTCGACTTCTGGGACCTACGGGCCATGCAGTGTTCTGCCTTCCTGGAACAGCGCAAACCGGGGTCCGCACCATTGTGGTGCGGACCCCGGTGAGCGAAAACGCGACCGGATTTCGGGCCCGATATCAGGCCCTTCGTCGGGCCGTTATCAGGCGGGGACGATGTTCTCCGCCTGCGGGCCCTTCTGGCCCTGCGTCACGTCGAAGGAGACCCGCTGGCCTTCCTGGAGCTCACGGAAGCCCTGGGACTGGATGTTCGAGTAGTGGGCGAAGACGTCGGGGCCGCCGCCGTCCTGCTCGATGAAGCCGAAGCCCTTTTCGGCGTTGAACCACTTCACAGTTCCCTGTGCCATAACTTTCTCCTTCTGTAGGCAGAGGCCCCATCCGGAGATGCCGGAAACAAATAACGCGCCCGAAGGAAGCATTCCTGTCAGGCGCACATAGGTTCATGGGTACCACAACTGCAACTTCAAAACCGTAGCACAGCTCGGGCCCCGGCGGCGGTGCCTCGGTCGGCGGATTCGCCCGTTCCCTCCGGCGCCGCCTTCCGTTCATGATCAACTCGCCATGGCCCCGCATCACTTGGGTGGCTCGCCGAGCGGCTCCGCCCGATCGTCGCCGTCCCCGGCCGTCGGCCGGCTCGGCCGTCACTCCGCGTTCGCCCTGACGCGGACCGGCCGGCATCGGGCCGTGCGGACCGGCGCCGGCGAGGGCCACGTCGATCATCAGCACCCCATCGGAAAACCTGCGCATTCCGGCCGGTGACGGAGAAAAGTGCCGGTGTTTCGCGAATTCCCGATTTCCGCCGCCTCGCTTCTTTTCTCGTCCGCCCGGGTCTCGAACCCCTTGTCCGGGTCCTCGAACCCCTTGTAGGGCCCGCGAACGTGCCCCTAGCCTCGCTCCAGGCGCACCGCCACTCACGACATGGGGGCAGCTCGTGACGACACCGGAGCCGTTATTCCACCGCCCGCTCGTTGAACTCCTCGGCCGACATGCCGGATACGCCTTCGTCGGCGACGGTGTGCAGACGGCCGTCGGCAACCACACCAGGGCGGAGGTGGACCTGCCGGCCGCGAGCGAACTCCTGACGTGGGGGCGCACCTACAACTCGCGGGACGACCGCACCGGCGTCCTGGGCCGCGGCTGGAGTCAGTGGTTCGGGACGAGACTGGACGTACCGGCGACCGGGCCGGTGGTGCTGCACGACCGGGACGGCCGGGCGCTGCCCTTCCACCCGCTGCCCGAGGGCGGCTACCGCAGACCGCAGGACATCGACGCCGACCTCTTCCAGGAGGAGTCCGGCGCCTTCGTGCTGCGCCACTTCTCCGGCCGGACCTGGCGTTTCCATCCTTCGGGACGACTGGCGGCGGTCGCCGACGACGGGGAGAGCGTCGCGGTGGAGCACGACGCCGACGAACGCGTGCACACGGTGACGCACTCGGCCGGTGCGCGACTGGAGTTCGCCTACCACGCCGACGGCACGCTGGCCCGGGTGGCCGCCGACGACGGGCGCACGGTCTCCTACGCGTACGAGCACGGGGACGACGAGGGCGACGCCCGGCTGTGCGCGGTCACCGGCGCGGACGGCGCGGTGACCCGCTACCACGGTGACGGTGCCGGCCGGCTGGTCCGGGTGACCGACCCCGACGGCGTGGTCACCGTCGTCAACCACTACGACGCCGCCGGCCGCATCGTCCACCAGGACCTCGCCGGAGCCGGCGGAATCGGCCTGGCCTACGACGACGCCTCCGGCGAGACCGTGGTCACCGACCGCCCGACCGGCGCGCGGACCGCGTTCCGGCACGACGCCGCCGCCCGGGTCGTACGGGTCACCGACCCGCTCGACGGCACCACCACGCTGGCCTACGACGCCGAGGGCCGCTTCACCGAAGGCAGCACACCCGGCGGCACGACGGTGCGGCGCGAATACGACGACGCGGGCAACGTGATCGCCAACTCCTGGGGCGGGGCCGCCACGCGCTGGACCTACGACCGGCGGCACCGGGTCACCGGCGTCACCGACCCGGCCGGTCTGCTGACCACCTACACCTATGACGGCGACGGTCACCTCCCGGCCACCGCCACCGACCCGTCCGGCGCGGTCACCCGCAACACCGTGCGCGACGGACTGATCACCGCCCGGCAGGAACCGGACGGCGGCCGGTGGCGCTACGACTACGACCGGCGGCGCGGCCTGATCGCCCGCACCGACCCCACCGGCGCGGTGACCCGCTACACCGTGGACCGCGCGGGCCGGCGGACCGCCGAGACCGACCCGGTCGGCCGGCGGACCGGCTACGCGTACGACGCCGCCGGGCGACCGACCGCCGTCACCGGCCCGGACGGCGGCACCACCCGGTACCACTACTCGGCCGCCGGCCGGCTCACCGAGACCGTCGACCCCGCGGGCACCCGCACCGCCCGCTCCTACGACGACGCCGGCCGCCTGGCGGCGGACACCGACGCGCTGGGCGGACGGACCGCGTACGACTACGACGAGGCCGGCAACCTCGCCTCGATCACCGACCCGGCCGGGGCCCGGACCACCGTCGAGTCCGACCTGCTGGGCAGGATCACCGGCGTCGTCGACCCGCTCGGCACGGCCGTCCGCTACGACTACGACGCGGACGGCAACACCGTCTCCCGGCACGGCCCGTACGGCACCACCACGACCGACTACGACCCGCGGGGCAACCCGCTGTCGGTCACCGACCCGACCGGTGCAACCACCCACCACGCCTACGACGCCCTGGACCGTCCGGTGGCCTACACCGACGCCACCGGCGCGACCTGGCACACGCACTACGACGACAGGCACCGCACCGTCACCGTCACCGACCCCCACGGAGCCGTCACCGCAAGGGAGTTGAGCGCGGGCGGGCGGACGAGGGTGCACACCGACCCGATCGGCGGGCGCACCGAGTACCACTACGACGCGGCCGGCCGGCTGGTCGACCGCGTCGACCCGGAGGGCGGTCACACCCGGTTCGACTACGACGGGGCCGGGCGCCGGCTCGCGGTGACCACCCCCGCGGGGCTGGTGACCCGGTTCACGTACGAGGACGGCCGCCTCGTCGCGGTGACCGACCCGCGCGGCTGGATCACCCGCTACCGCTACGACGCGGCGGGCCGCCGCACCGAGGTGATCACCCCGGGCGGCGCCGGTACCCGCTTCGGCCACGACGCGGCCGGCCGGCTGATCAGCCGCACCGACAGCCGCGGCGGCATCACCCGCTACTACTACGACGCGGTCGGCGACCTGACCGCGATCACCGACGCCAAGGGCGCCCGCCACACCTTCACCCACGACGCGGCCGGCCGCCGCACCTCCGCCACCGATCCGCTCGGGCGCACCACCCGCCGCGAACTCGACGCCGCCGGCAACCTGGTGGGCCTCGTGGAACCCTCCGGCCGGACCCAGCGGCTGGAGTACGACGCGGCGGGCCGCCTGCTGCGCCGCTCCGCGCAGGACGGCACCGAGGTGCGGTACGCCTACGACGCGGCCGGCCGCCGCACCCGCATGACCGACCGGACCGGCACCACCCGGTACACCTACGACACGACGGGCCGGCTGCTGACCGTCACCGACCCGGACGGCGGGGTGCTCACCGCCGCCTACGACGCCGCCGGCCGGCGGACCCGCTGGCAGTATCCGGACGGCGCCGAGGTGCACTACCGCTACGACCTGTGCGGGCGGCTGACCGGTCTGCGCGACTCCCAGGCCGGCGAGGCCGTCTACGCCGTCGACCCCGACGGCCGGCTGCTGACCGAACAGCTCCCCGGCCGCTGGGCCCGCCGCTACCACTACGACGGCGGGCTGCTGTCCCGTTTCGCCGAGATCCGGGCCGGCGTGCCGGTCACCGACACCACGCTGACCCGCGACGCCGACGGCCGGATCGTCGCCGACGCCACCAACGGCGTCCACCGCGCCTACGGCTACGACATCGCCGGGCAGCTCGTCTCGGTGCACACCAGCGGCGCGGCCACCGGCGAGACCCACCTCGCCTACGACCTCGTCGGCAACCGCACCGACCTCGTCCACGACGGCGCGCAGACCCGCTACCTCTACGACGTCGCCGACCAGCTCGTCGCGGTCGAACACGCCGGCCGGCGGGTGGAGTACACCTACGACCCGTCCGGGCGGCTGCTCGGCGAGAACGACGGCGACCGGCGGCTGGCCCTCGGCTACGACGGGCTCGGCCTGCTGCGCGAGGCCACCCGCACCCGGCCGTGGGCCCGCGAGCAGACCCGGCTGACCTTCAACGGCGACGGGCTGCTCACCACGTTCGCGCTGGCCACCGGCGACGACGACGCCCCGTCGAGCACCGTGGACTACCGGTGGAGCGTCGGCGACCGGCTGCCGCAGATCCTCGGCCAGCGCGTGCGCACCCAGGTGCCGGAGGCGGACGACACCGCACCGGTCGGCCGCGACCTGGCCAGCGCCCGGTTCACCTACGGCCACGGGCGGACGTTCGCCACCGCCGCGCACGGCTCGGCCACCTTCGCCCGGGACGCCTACGGCTCGACGCTGCGCACCGAGGAGACCCGCCCCTGGACACAGAGCGAGAGTTACGACCCGTTCGGCGGCCCGCCCGGATCCCGGCCGGACCGGGCGCCACGGCTCGCGCCACACCTGCCGGCCTTCGGCTACCGCGGCGAACTGGCCCACGGCGGAGCGCTGTACCTGCGGGCGCGGATCCACGACACCACCGTGGGCCGGTTCACCACCCCCGACCCGGTGGCGCTGGTCGGTGCGAGCAGCCAGGCCAACAACCCCTACGCCTACGTGGGCAACGACCCGATGAACCAGGTCGACCCGAACGGCACCTGGGCGTTCACCGACCTGGTGGGTGGCGCGCTGGGCGCGGTGGTGCCGGCCGGCCTGACCGACTGCGCCAACTGTGCCGGCGACCCGGGCAACGACATCACCCGGCACTGGAAGTGCTTCCAGGGCAAGGGCTGTCTGCGGGTCCGCGGCTACTTCTCGGAGGGCGCGCTCAACGCCGAACCCGGCTCGCTCAAGGGCCTGTACTACACCCGCCGCCCGGAGCGCGCCGCACACGCCCTGACCCTGCACGAGCTCAACAGCCGCCGGGAGGGCGGCTGGGACTCCTTCTGGGGCAAGGTCTTCGGCTACACCACGGTCAGCCCCCGGGTCGACTGGGAGGTGGGCGACCGCCAGTCGCCCCGCTTCCGCGTCGACATCACCACCGAGGAACACCGCATCTTCGAGGTCAAACGCTGGGACGGCCCGGCGACCACGGCCGAGGTCGCCACCCAGCTCGCCGGGTACGTCACCCTCGTCGCCGCGCGATACGGGATGGTCTTCCAGCCCAGCGACGAGCTGAAGGACTGGGCCGACGGCTTCGACGTCACCACCGGCTTCTGGTCGTGGGTGCGCACCCCGTTCACCGACTCCACGGTGTACGTGTGGGGCCTCGACAATCCACCCGGGCACATCTACTTCGCGCAGGACGACAAGGCCCGCGACAAGGTCAGGACGAAGGCGGACGAGAAGCACGGAGTGGGCGGCATACCGGCGGCCCCGCCGATCGAGATCCCCGGCGTGCCGGACGCCCCCGCCCCGGTGGAGCCACCGATCCTGGTGCCATGAGGGGAGCGGCGAGGGAAGGGTGAGACCGGTGAGGGGAGCGGCGGCATGGCCATCCGTGTGCTGCGCGGCATGAAGCAGCCGCTGCGCGGCGGTCCGACGGTGGTCGTCCTGGTGCGCTCCGGGGCCGCGGCCGAGGCGCTGGCCCACGCGCTCCGGGCGGTCACCGGCGATCTGACGGCACGGTTCGTCTCGGAGCCCGCGGCGGTGCCCGGCGGCATGCTGCTGATGGTCGACTTCGGCGAGGACGTGCCGCCGGCCGAGCGGGAACGCCTGCCGGACGCCCTCGCCCGGCGGCTCGCGGAGGCGGGCGTGACGGACGCCGAGATCGGGCCCGCGCCCCGGATCGGCGACCGCTACACCGCGCTCGACCGCTTCGTACCGGTGGCCCGGGCCTGGCTGCTGGGCCGGGTCGGCCCGGGCGCGCCGCTGGTCGCCGACCGGCCCGCGCCCGCCCTCGTCGATCTCGCCCTGTCCTGGCTGCGCGCGGCGCACCGCGACGGACACCAACTGCTGGCCCTGGTGGTCTCCACCGAGATCCCGCTGACCTGGCGCACCGCCCGCCCGGTCGTGGACGCCGCGCTGGACTCGCACGGCTCGCTGTACGTCCTGTCCACCGACTTCGCCACCGGCGGGTCGGTGGTCGGCCTCGGTGAATTCCACCGCCACGGCCTGACCCTCGGCACCGGCGGCACCGACCGCTCCCCGGCGGAACTGGCCGCTGCCCTGCGCCGGCAACGGGACCTGCTGCGCGCCGGCGCCGACGCACTGGACTGGGCCTGCGCCGGAATCTACGAGGAGGACCGGTTCTTCCTCGCCTCCCACCCCCACCCGGCCGACCCTCGCTCCGCCGAGCCCCGCCCGCGCTGGTACCAGATCCTCTCCCCGGAACGCCTGGCTCTCCTGGACGGCCCACCGGAGGGTGGAAACGAACTTCCTGGCGGCCGGCTGGAGTTGACGTCCGGCAGCCCGGAGGACTGGCTCACTGGGTACCGGGGAGGCTAGGGCGCTTCTGACGGATCTCCGCGGCGTCCACGGAGATCCGTCAGCAGCGCCCTGGGCGTTCAGCCCCCGGGGAGGTCCTGGGGGAGGGCCGGGTCCAGCAGGTGGGGGCCGTTGTTGCGGACGCTGTTGACCGCGGTGCCGACGGCCAGGGCGTCGAGGTTCCCGTCGGCGGGTGTGGTCAGCAGGGCCCGCAGCTCGTCGCTGTCGTGGTGCGCCGGGTCCAGCCACTCGTCGTAGTGATCCGGTGCGATGGCCAACGGCATGCGCGGGTGGATACGGCCGGCGGCGTCGGTGGCCTCGGTGGTGATGATGGTGCAGGTGGCCCGCCATGCCGCCGGGTCGTCGTCCGATGCCACGCCGGGGTCGCGCCAGAACTCGTACAGGCCGGCCAGCGCCATGACCTGCCCGTCCTCGGGGCTGATGAAGTACGGCTGCTTCCGGGGCTTCGCCTTGGCGCCCTCGGCGGGCGGCAGCACCTGCCACTCGTAGAAGCCGTCCGCGGGCAGCAGACAGCGTCGCCTGGTGAAAGCGCGGCGGTAGGCGGGCTTCTCGTGCACCGTCTCCACCCGCGCATTGATCATCTTCGCGCCGACGCTCAGGCTCTTCGCCCACGACGGCACCAGCCCCCACCGCAGCGCCCGCAACTGCCGCTCCACGGCTCCGGTGTCGCGGTCCAGGCGTTCCAGCACCGTCCACACGTCGTCGGTGGGTGCCACGTTCCAACTCGGCGCGACGAGGTCCGCCGGATCCCACTGGGTGACGTGGAAGAGACCGGCCAGGCTCTGCGGGCTGCGGGTAGCCACGAATCGACCGCACATGTGCTCACGATGCCACGGCCGGGCGGCCGGCCACGGACGGACACCGGAAACAGGCAGGGCGGTCCGCCCGTTCCGTGTGCGCCGTCCGTGCCGGCCGCGTCAGTGCAGCGGTTCAGCAGATCCGCTCAGCTGCCCGCCCAGCCGATCTGCCCGGTCTCCGCTCAGCTGATCTGCGCCGGTGTCACCGTCAGCCAGCGCTTGTCCGCGGTGACCTTCTGCCCCAGCTCCTTCTGCCGCTCGGCGTTGGAGCGCTTCATCTCGTCGAGCTCCTTCATGGAGCTGTCCTTGCGGTTCACCCAGACCCGGACCCCGCCGTGCTCCACATCGGTGGAGTGGAAGAGCATCGGGCCGTCGCTCTTGGGGGTGTCGCCCGCCGCCAGGATCGGCTTCTTCCACTGGTCGATGTAGGTGTTGATCGCCGCCGGCTTGCCTTCGTACCAGGTCAGCGGGGCCCAGAGGGTCGGCGTCAGCTCATGGCCGGCGAGCTTCTTCGGGTCGAAGCGGCCGGCCGCGATCTCCTTGCGGGAACTGGTCACCTCGCCCGTCCTGCGGTCCTTGAGCAGCATGGAGACGCCGAGGACGTTCTGCGGCTTCACGTCGTAGCCGTACCTGGGGTCGCTCAGGACCATCCGCACCAGGTCCTCGGAGGCCGCGCTCACCACGTACACCTCGATGCCGTGGCTGCGCAGCGCCTTGTAGAGCTCCTGCATGCCCGGGGTGGGGCGGGGAGGCTGCACCTCGGTCCTGGTCAGCTTGCCGCCGTCGTAGTACTCGGCGGGTATCGGCTTCCCGTACGCCATGAGCTCGTCGACGTACCCCTTGAGCTGCTTCAGCGTGAAGCCCGAGAAGATCTGCGCCGCCCAGGGGTAGCAGACCTGGTCGTCCACCTCGCACAGGCGGTTGTAGTAGCTGTAGAGGCTCTCCTTGTGGGTCGCCGTGTCCTTGAAGGGGATGACCTTCAGGGACGGGTTCATGGTCTTGCGGGTCAGGACGCCCTTCTGCTCCAGGAAGGGGAGCAGGGCCTCCTCCAGGTCGTTGCGGTACGTGGTGTTGTCCGCGTCGAAGACCGCGTACGCGCCCTGGTGGCCGTGGTCCGTGATGACCTTGCCGAGCTTCTCGGCCACGGGCGCGGGCCAGTGCTTCAGCTCCACCGACGCGACCCGCGACGCCGACCCGGCGGCTTCGGCCTCGCTGCCGCCCGGCCACAGAGCACTGCCCGCGAAGACCGCGGCGGCCAGCGCCCCCACGGTGCCGAAGATCGCAAGCTTGCCTTTTGCTCGTACTGCCATGCTGTCCGTTCCCTTGAGAGCTGCGTGCCGCCCCGAGCGGAGCAGCGGGCAATCGTATGAGGCCGGGCGCGAGTTGCCCATGATCGATTTCACCGTGAACGGGGCGTGTGGATTCGGTGAACAGGGGTAGCAGTCGACGTCCGGGGTGGTGGGCCGGCCCTGCGGCCGCCTCGCCCTCGTCCAGGCACTGACCCGTCGGCCGGGCCCCGGGTCCTAATCGGCGCGGCCCGTCGCCGCCACCGTCACACCCAGGCCGATCATGGCCAGCCCGCCCGCCCCGCCCACCTTCGACAGACGGCGGTCCGAGCGGGCGAACCAGGAACGGGCCGCCGAGGCGCCCAGGCCCCAGAGAGTGTCCGTGACCAGGCCGATGGCCACCGGAATCAGCCCCAACTCCATCATCTGGAAGGGCACTTGGCCGGCCGAGGGGTTCACGAACTGGGGGAGCACCGCTGCGAAGAAGACGATGCCCTTCGGGTTGGTGGCACCCACGAAAGCACCGTCCAGGACGGTACGCAGATCGCTGCGCCGCTCAGCCGTCGGCGCGTCCAGGTCCGCCGCGCGCAGGTCCTTGCGGTGCCGGAACGCCTGCACGCCCAGGTACACCAGATACGCCGCACCGGCCAGTTTCACGCCCGTGAACACTGCCGCCGAGGTCTCCACCAGCGCCCCGAGGCCCCATGCCACCGCGAGCACCAGGACGTAGGAGCCGAGCAGGTTGCCGAGGACCGTCGCCAGCGCCGTGCGCCGGCCGTGTGCCAGGGCCCGGCCGATCACGAACAACACGCTCGGCCCCGGAATCGCGATCACCAGCAGCGACATCGCCGCGAACCCCAACAGGCTCTCCGTGGACACCATGTCCGCCTCACCCCTCCGTGTCTGCCGTCCGGTGCGTATCCAAACAGACGGCACGCCGCTCGCTCCAGGCTTCTGGCCGAGCCGAGGGGAATCCTCCACCCACACCAACGCTCCCGGCCTCCTCCCAGACGGCCGTTAGTGAGGCGTTACCGGCACGGTAGCGATCTCCCGCAGAGTCATAGGCGTCCAAGGGCGTTGAGCGAGGGCCGCCGAGGTCGTCATGGTCCTGCCGCCCATCGAACGGGGAGCGCGGTATGCGGAAGTCAGCGAGCGACGGTTGCGCAGTCAAGGCTGCGGGCGCGCTGCCGGGGTTAGCACGCAGGCCGTAGCCATCCGGTACGTCGCGGTCGGGCAAGGGTTGGTTCGGCAGACGGCCCGTGCGGCTGCGACGAGGGCAGGCCCAGCCGCTCGGCATCGGCACATCGGCTTTCCCGCTCTCTTGGGCGTCCCACTTCCCGGGCCGTCCCCACCACCAGAACTTCGAACGAATGCATGGGGATCCGCTATGCGTGAAATCAGCCGCCGGGGCATATTCGGACTCGGGATAGGGGCGGCGGCCGCGCTCTCCGTGGCCGGCTGCTCGCTCTCCGGGGCGTCGACGAACTCCGACCGGGTCGCAGCCACGTCAGGAGGGAGGACGCCGGGCAAGCCGATCGGCGACGGCTCGACCGCGTTCACCGGAAGGCAGCCCAACCAGCCGTCCACGCCGGAGAAGCTGGAACCGGGCCAGAAGCCGCCGCAGTTCGTCGTCTTCTCCTGGGACGGGGCGGGCGAGGTCGGCAACGGCCTCTTCCCGCGCTTCCGCAAGCTCGCCAAGGACCACGGCGCGGCGATGACGTTCTTCCTCTCCGGGCTGTACCTGCTGCCCGAGGCGAAGAAGCGCATGTACCGCCCGCCGAACAACCGGGTCGGCGCCTCCGACATCGGCTACCTCAACGACGACCACATCAGGGCGACGCTGACGAACGTGCGGGCGGCGTGGCTGGAGGGCCACGAGATAGGCACCCACTTCAACGGGCACTTCTGCGGCACCGGTTCGGGATCGGTCGCGCACTGGACCCCCGCCCAGTGGCAGTCCGAGATAGACCAGGCCATGGCCTTCGTCACCAACTGGCGCACCAACACCGGCTTCACCGACCTCGACCCGCTGCCGTTCGACTACCACAAGGAACTCGTCGGCGGCCGCACCCCCTGCCTGCTCGGCCAGGACAACCTGCTGCCCACCGCCCGCAAGCTGGGCTGGCGCTACGACGCCAGCTCGCCCGGCGGCCTCCAGGTCTGGCCGGTCAAGAAGCAGGGCCTGTGGAACTTCCCGCTCCAGCAGGTACCGTTCCCCGGCCACTCCTTCGAGGTGCTCTCGATGGACTACAACATCCTGGCCAACCAGTCCAAGAACTCCACCAAGGCGCCGCCGGCCAACTACCCGGGCTGGCGCAAGCAGGCCACGGAAGCCTACATAGCAGGCTTCCAGCGGGCCTACGAGACCAACCGCGCGCCGTTCTTCATCGGCAACCACTTCGAGCAGTGGAACGGCGGCATCTACATGGACGCCGTCGAGGAGGCCCTCAAGCACATCGCCGACGACAAGCGCAAGGACGTCCGGCTGGTCTCCTTCCGCCAGCTCTGCGACTGGCTGGACGCCCAGGACCCGCAGGTCCTGGCCGACCTGCGCCGACTCGGCGTGGGCCGGCACTTCACCGGCCGGGGCTGAGGACGTCGGGAGCGCCGTTGCCGTCACCCCTCAGGCTCGCATACGCCTCGGCCAGCCGTTCTTCGTTCTCCGCCCCGGACGCGGCACCGCGAACGATCCCCCGCGCCAGGCGAGACGCGAAGTAGAGCACGTGGCACACCCATCGCAGTCTGACCAAGGCGTCGAAATGGCGCAGCTCTCCGCCGACTTCGAGGGCACGGAGCCGATAGCCCTCCAGGCACGGCAACAGTGCTCTCGGCGTCCCCCGAGTCATCACCCCGAAACTCGCCAGGTCGTAAAGGAGGGGTGCCTCCATCGCGGCGCCCCAGTCGATGAGGCCATCGTCGCGGACGGACCCGGCACACAAACGGAAGGCGTCCAGCCCCGGATCCCCGTGCACCACTCCCATCCGCGGTGAAGAACGCGCGGTGACCGCCCGGGCCTCGTCCAGGGCACGCGCCGCCGCCGCGCGAACCCCGGGCGCCATGGGCACCTCCCGCAAACAGACATCGGCCCACGCCCACGGCCACCTGTGCTGCTCGCTCACGCACTCTGCCGCTTCCCTGACCGCGAGTTGGGCCCGGGCCAGGGTGCTCCCCACGCGTCGCAGGTCCGCCTCCGACGTCGCCGACGGCGACCGTCCGGGAACGTACCGGAGCAAGCCGAGCACGCCCTCCGGCACATCGACGGTCAGCCGGCCGTCGACCGTGGGAACAGGTGCGCCACTCGGGAATCCACGCACAGCGGCAGCGCCCGCCACCCGCAACCCGCTGCGGAACGCGTCACCATCCGCCGAGTCGGCCAGTTTGGCGACGTGCAGCGTGTGCCGGTCTCCGGAGGCCCCTCGGACCAGCCAACTGGTCGAGTTCCAACCGCCGGCAAGCCTCTTCACCGACGTCACGGGCCTGCCCCACAGACCGAGCACGTGCACCAATTCATCAGCGTCGATGACCACACCTCTTCCTCGGGCCGTCCATGCGCTTCCTCGGGCCGTCCATCCGTCCATCCGGTCTTTCGTCCATCCGTCGGCCGGGCCTCCCCGTCATCGACAAGCCACGAAATTCGCTTGCCCCGCCCGTCGACGGAGGTCATGGTCTCCTCCATGACGACGATCTCCGTGCGGCGGCTGGCATCGGATGACTGGCCCCTCTACCGCACGCTTCGCCTGGCGGCGCTGGCGGACGCCCCCGAGGCATTCGGTTCCACTCTGGAGCAGGAGCAGGCGTTCACGGAGGAGGCGTGGCGCGAGCGCCTCGCCCGACGCAATCAGTTCGTCGCGGAGGACGGTGACCGGGCGCGCGGACTGATCGGCATCGTTCCGGACGCGCCGGGCACCGCCCAGCTCGTGTCGATGTGGGTACACCCTGCCGCACGCGGGCGCGGAGCCGCCGACCTGTTGGTGCGGGCGGTGTTGCAGTGGGCTTCGGACCACGGCATTCCGCAGGTGGAGCTGTGGGTGACGGAGGGCAACGGACACGCGGAACGGCTCTACGCCCGCCATGGCTTCCAGCGGGACGGGCGGGTGCAACCCGTACGGGAAGGGGAGCCCGGGCTGGAGTTCGGCATGGTCCGCTCCGGGCCCGTAGGGGACGGCCACACCGATGCGACGGCGGGGAGCCGGAGGTAGGGAGGCGTCCGGCCGCCTTGGCCCGGTCGCTCTCCTTCCCCCCCCGACTCCCCGTGCGTGATCGAGGCGTCCGCCAGGGCGGGCAGGGCTACTTGGTGCGGATCTTGAACGGCAACGCCTGGTAGTAGAACGAGGTGTCGCCGGTGCCCACCGTCACACCCGCGTCGACGTCGGTCACCGGAGCGTCTCCCGCGACAGCCAGCCGCATCCGGTAGACGGCGGTCGCGCCGGGCGCCAGCGGCGTCTTGGCGGTCGGGATCAGCTCGGCGCTCATGCCCGGGTCGCAGCCGCCGGGCACCAACGAGACGCGCTGCCACCCACGGCCGGGCACATACTGCTGCAGTACCAGATCCTTGGGCGCCACGGCACGACTGCCGCTTTGCCCGTAGGCGAAGTAGCCCGCGTTCAGTGCCGGGTAGGCCCGCTTGGTGGTGTTCTTGACCGTGAGCGCGAACTCCTTCGCCGTACCGCCACGAACCAGGCCGGTGCCGCGCGACCAGCCCGTGACCGTGGTCGTGGGCCGGTCGACGACGGCGTTGCGCGTCGGTGCGCGATAGGTGTGGCCGTGGCCGTCGTCCACCGAAGCGGTCACGGCCAGGCGGCCGGGGCGGTCGATGGCCTGGACCCGCAGGGCCACCGTGGTGGGGCGGCCGGGGCCCGCCGCGACGGAGAGGGGGAAGGAGAACCTCCCCGTGTTCGGTCGATCACCGCTGTCCGGCCGGACGTTGAGATCGAGCCAGCGGTGGCTCTTCTCGTCGTAGCGCTGGATCATCAGGGAAGCGGCGATGAAGCCCTGCGTGGTGACGTCCAGATGGACGGTGCCTTTGGAGACCGGAGTCCGCAGGGTGACGTTCGAGGACGACCAGAGGCCGATCGGTGCCTCCGGCGCGAGGCTGTAGGAAAGCTTCTGCGCCGCACTTCCGGTGCCGACGGCCATGACGGCATCACCTGTGGTGCCGGTGATGCCTGTGGTGCCCCCGACGTCTGTGGTGCCCGCGACGCCTGTGGCCGGCGCGCCGCAGTTCGGCACCGACCGTGCCCCGGCAGCCGCCGCTGCGGGGACCGCCTGCCCAGGGGCCGCCGCCCCGATCACCAGGGCCATCCCGGCGGCCAGCGCCGCCGCGGAGCCGGCGGTCGCCCTCCGCGCTCCCATCGGCCGTTGCGCCATACGTGTCATTCTGCCCCCACTTCGCGTCAGACGCACCGGTGTGCGTCTCTACGAGAGTGGAGTCGACTGTGCAGCGCAGGGTTCCCGCAAGCTCCTGAAATGGCGTGTTTTGATAGGAAAGTTATGCCCCCGGAGCGTCGGGCGGCTCTCAATGTCCATGCGGTGCATGGACATTGTCGACGATGAGGGCATTGTTTTCGGCCCGCTCCTCGCGCGGGTCGTAGGGACTGTGCATCGTGAGGTAGCGGATCTCCAGATCGCGCTCCAGGTAGTCCATGCGCCGCTCCCAGAAGTCCCGGAGGTGGGGGAGGGCGAGGTGGGCGTTCAGATCCGCCTCGCTTCGCCATGCCTCGTAGAAGACGAACACGCCCGGCTCGTTGCGGTCCTCGTGGAAGTGGTACTCCAGGCAGCCGGGCTCCTGCCGGGTCGGCTCGACGAACGAGAGCAGGAGCCGGCGCAGGTCCTCCGTGCGCTCGGGCTTGGGGTGGGCTGTGCCGACGAGGGTGAAGGGTTGGGTCATGGAAGCCTCCGCTGGGATAGGTACGATTGTTCTCGTACCTTGACGAGGGGACGCTAGCGGCCGGCAAGGTGCGATGCAAGCCGTACCTGAGGTGGAGGTGATGGTGATGCCCGACGAGGAGGGGCACCCCGAGCTGATGGAGATGGAACTCGGCAGGGTCCTCTCGGCGTTGGCCGACCCCCTGCGGCGACGCGTGGTGCGGGAACTGGCGGCCGGGCCCGACGGCGAGGCCCGTACCTGTAGTTCCTTCGCGCTGCCGGTGGGCAAGGCGACGGTCACCCATCACTTCCGCACGCTGCGCGAGGCGGGGCTGATCCGCCAGGTCGACCGGGGCAACAGCCGTATGGCGACGCTCCGTCGGGCCGATGTCGAGCAGCGGTTTCCGGGCCTGCTGGCGCTCCTCGTGGCCGAGGGCGTCGCCGCTTCCGACGCGACCTGAGCGCGGACCGTGTCGGTGATGAGGCGGACACCCCGCACGAGTTGAGCGGCCGGCGTGAGGAACCGCCCGTGTGCGGGAGGCGCAGGTCACATTCGTGCGTGTCACAAGGGGTGGGGGCTGTCTCGTCCAAGGGGGTGTAACCACTGACGACGACATAGGAGTGCACGATGGAAGCTCGCCTGAACCCCATGACCAGCCCGGTTGCCGCGAAGGCCATGAAGCACCTGATCGCCGCGGGCAAGGCGCTCGCAGAGTCGACGGTCCCGGCCGCCACGCGCGAGCTGATGATGCTCCGCGCCAGTCAGATCAATGGTTGTGCCGGGTGCATCGACATGCACACCAAGGAGGCCGCCGCGGCCGGGGAGACCGCGGTGCGGCTCAACCTCGTCGTGGCCTGGCGCGAGGCCACGGTCTTCACCGACGCCGAGCGCGCCGCGCTGGAGCTGGCGGAACAGGGCACCCGCATCGCGGACGCGGCCGGCGGTGTCCCGGACGAGGTGTGGGCGAACGCCGCCAAGTACTACGACGAGGACCAGCTCTCCGACCTGGTCGTGCAGATCGCCGTCATCAACGCCTTCAACCGTGGAAACGTCATCACCCAGCAGCCGGCCGGCAACTACCAGGCGGGTCAGATCCACTGACGGACGGCCCGGGGGCCGTGGCGACCGGTGTCGTCGTGCGGCACGGCGGCGCACGGTTCGGGCCGTACCGCTTCGTGCGGGGCGGCGCTGCGCAGACCGTGCGCCGAGGGATGGCGCTCAACGCGGAATTTCCTGGTCGGCTTCGTGCCGTCGCTCCTATGATGGCCGGATCCGACCATCACCGGCGGCCCCGGGCCGCCCTGCCCGCGCCGGCCGGGGCACCTGCCCCGGCCGGCGCACGGACGAATGACTGCTGATCACATACCGCACACCTTCCAGGTCGACCTCCGCGGACTGGTGGACCTGCTCTCCCACCACCTGTACTCCAGCCCCAAGGTCTATCTGCGGGAACTGCTGCAGAACGCCGTGGACGCGATCACCGCGCGCCGAGCGGAACAGCCCGACTGCCCGGCCCGCGTGCGGATCACCGCCGGCGCCGAGGGGCTGCACGTGGCGGACACCGGCGTCGGCCTGACGGAGGCCGATGTGCACAGTCTGCTGGCCACCATCGGGCGCAGTTCCAAGCGCGACGGCCTGGAGTCGGCCCGGGCCGACTTCCTCGGCCAGTTCGGCATCGGTCTGTTGGCCTGCTTCGTCGTGGCCGAGGAGATCCGAGTCGTCAGCCGCTCCGCGCGCGATGCCTCGGCACTGCCTGTGGAGTGGACCGCCCGCGACGACGGCTCGTACACCGTGCGGACGCTCCCCGCGGACGCCCATCCGGAACCCGGCACCACGGTGCACCTCACGGCCCGGCCCGGCGCCGCCGAATGGCTGCGCGAGGAGCGGGTACTGAGCCTGGCCAAGGACTTCGGATCGCTGCTGCCGCACGACGTGCGCGTCGGGGACCAGCCGATCACCGACCGCCCGCCTGTCTGGGAGCGCCGCCACCCCAACCCGTCCGCGCGGCGGGTGGCTCTCGCCGCCCACTGCCACCAGCAGTTCGGCTTCACCCCGCTCGACGCCATCGACCTTGACCTCCCGGTCGCGGGCGTCCGCGGCGTCGCCTACGTCCTGCCCTCCGCAGTCAGCCCCGCCCAGCGCGCCGGGCACCGCGTCCACCTCAAGGGCATGCTGCTGACCGAACGGGCCGACGAACTCCTGCCCGACTGGGCGTTCTTCGTCCGCTGCGTCATCGACACGGACAGCCTGCGACCCACCGCCTCGCGGGAGAGCCTGTACTCCGACGAGACCCTCGCGGCCGTGCGCGAAGCCCTCGGCGCGCGCCTGAAGGACTGGCTCACCGAACTGGCGGCGGGCGAGCCCGAACGCCTGGCGCAGTTCCTGTCCGTGCACCACCTCGGTGTGAAGTCGCTGGCCAGGCACGATCGGGACGTGCTCACCACCATGCTGCCCTGGCTGCCGTTCGACACCACGGACGGTCCGCTGCCGCTGGCGGAGTTCGCCCGCCGGCACCCCGTCGTCCACTTCACCCGCACCGTCGAGGAGTACCGGCAGGTCGCCGCGATCGCCGCCGCCCAGGGCATCGGCGTCGTCAACGGCGGCTACACCTACGATGCCGAACTGGTGGAGCTGCTGCCGACGGTACGGCCCGGCACCGCGGTCGCCGAACTCGACGCCGACACCGTCACCGCCCACCTCGACCCGGTGGATCCCGCCGAGGAACTGGCCCTGTCCGGATTCCTCGCCGCAGCCCGGAACAAGCTCGACCCGCTCGACTGCGACGTCGTCCTGCGCACCTTCCACCCGGTGACCGTCCCCGCCCTCCACCTCGACGACCGCTCCGCCCGTCAGGAGCGGGCCCGCGCCGAGGAAGAGGCCCAGGCGGACGACCTGTGGGCCGGCATCCTCGGCAGCCTGCGCGGCGGCGCACCGCGCGCCAGGCTCGTCCTCAACCACCACAACCCGCTGGTCCGCAGGATCGCCCGGATCGGCGATCCGGACCTCGCCGGCACCGCCGCCCAGGCGCTCTACGGCCAGGCGCTGCTGATGGCCCAACGCCCGCTGCGGCCCGCCGACTCGGCCCTGCTCAACCGTGCCTTCCTGGACCTGCTCCAGTGGGCCACGCACCCCGAATCCGACGGCCAGGGGGAGGCCCGATGACGACCGACGCCCACCCGCTCCACACGCCCGAGGAGATCCGCCGCGCCCTGCGGGAGATCGACTCCCAACCCAACGGGCCGGCCCGCAACGCCCGGGCCGAACAACTCGTCGCCCTCGCCGAGACCACCGACGACCGGGCGCTGCTGCTGGACGCGCTGCTGCAACTGGTCACCTCGTACCAGTTCAGCTCGGAGAGCGGCAGGGCACTCGTGCCGTTCGCACGGCTGCTGCGCATGTGGGACGAGCGCCCCGAGGACTTCGGCGGTCCGGCCCTGCACCGGCTGCACTGGCAGTTCAAGTGGATGGTGTACGGGTTGGTCGGCAACCCGGACATCCCGCTGGTGTCCGTGCGCCGCTGGCTGCCGGACATGGAGCGGCACTACCGCCTCGCCGGGCACTCGCCGCGCCCCGTCCGCGCGGCCGAGTTCTACCTTGCCCAGCACATCGGGGACGAGGCGGCGGCCGTCCGGCTGCTCACGGAGTGGAACGCCGCCGACCGCGACCGCATGAGCGACTGCCTGGCCTGCGAACTCAACGAACAGGGCGAGTGGCACGCCGAGTCGGGGGACGACGAGCGCGCCCTCGACGCCTGGGCACCCGTGCTGAACGGCGAGCAGTCCTGTGCGGAGCAGCCGCACCACATCCTCGCCCTGTCCCTGCTCCCGCTGCTGCGACTGGGACGCTTCGACGAGGCGCGCCGCAACCACCTCCGCGGCTACCGCCTGGCCCGCGGCAACGGCAGCCTGGTACCGGCCATCGCCCGCCACGTCGAATTCTGCGCACTGACCGGCAACGAGGCCCGCGGCCTGGAGATCCTCGCCGAGCACGCGACGTACCTCGACATGGCGGACGAACCGCTCTCCCGGCTCCAGATGCAGGGCGCCGCCGCCCTGCTGCTGCGCCGCCTGGTGGAACTGGGCCACGCCGACCGCCCCGTACCGATGCCCGGCGCCGCCCTCGTCACCACGGAACAGCTCCTGACCCGCACCCGGGACGCGGCCCACGACCTCGCCCGCCGCTTCGACCTGCGCAACGGCACCGACCGGGTGGGCACCTGGCTGGCCGACCGGCTGGCCCAGACCCCGCTCACCGACCGGCTCCCGCTCGGCGTGGGCGGCGCCCGGCTCGCCACGGGCGCCCGCACCGGCTCCCCTGCGGCGGCCTCCGCGCCCGTTCCGGCGCCGCCGGCCGGCACCCGGCACGCCGACGCACTGCCGGACGCCGGCACCGACGACGTCGACGCACTGCTGGCGGAGGCCCAGCGGCGTACCGCGGCGCAGCATCCCGAGGCCCGTGCCGCCTGGCGGGCGGTCGCCGTGGCGGCCGAGCGCACCGGCACCGCACTGGACGCGCGCGCCCGCGCCGAGGTGGCCGACCACGCCGGTATGGACGCCTTCGCCGATCCGGACACCGCCGTCGCGCTGTTCCACGAGGCCGCCGAGCGGTACGAGGAGGCGGGCGACGCCGGCGAGAGCCTGGCCAGTCTGGCGCGGGCCGCCCACGCCACGGCAGTCGGCGGGCACCTGGTGGAAGGTCTGGCCGAACTCGACGCGCTGGCTGTGAAGTTGAGCACCCTGCATGCCGAGGGCCGGGCCACGGCCCGTCAGCTCACCGGCGTGCGGCTGGCCGCCGTCCGCGTCCGTCTGGGCACCCTGCACCGAGCGCCGGATCCCGAGGCGGCCGCGGACGCCCTCGCGGACGAACTCCGTGCGCTGCTCGCCCTCGCCGAGGAACACCGCGCCGAGGACCCGCGGATGCCGTCCCGGATCGCCGACGCCGCATCCCTCCTGGGGCGCCTGCTGGCCGGGCGCGGCGAGCTGCCGCACGCCGCTGAGCTGTACGGCCGCGCGGTCGAGCTGTACCACGAGGCCGCCGTCCCATGGCTGGCCGCGGACACCGAGGCCCGACTCGCCGAACTCTTCCTCGCGTCGGGCCGTCCGCAGCAGGCCGTCCAGGCCGCCCGCGCGGCCCTCGACCACGGCGCGGAACTGTTCGCACCGATGGGCTTCGCGCGTCTGCACCTCCTCCTCGCCGAAGCGCTGGCCGCGACAGGGCAGGACGACAACGACGTCGCCGCCCATGCCTTGGAGGCCACCCACTGGGCGGACGCGTCCGAGGAGGCGGACGAGGGCGACGGGCTCGGGGCGTGGGCGGGACTGCTGCTCGGCGGTGCGCTGCTCCGCCTCCGACGGTTCGACGAGGCGGCCGCGGTCCTGGAGAGCGCTCTGCCGGCTCTCCGGGAGCACCATCAGGAAGGCCAAGTGGTGCAGGCCCACTGGTGGTTGGGCGAATGCCTGGCGGTGCTCGGTGAACCCCGGCAGGCCGGCGAACACTTCCTCCTCGCCGCCGACATCGCCAAGGGCTGGGAGGAACAGCGCGACCACGCCGTCCTCGCCCACCTCGCCGCCGACGCCCTGAACCGGGCCGGGTTCGACGAACAGGCCGCCGCTGCGTACGCCCGGGCCGAGGAACTCTGGCTCGGCCTCGACCGTCCCGACAGCGCGGCCCGCGCCGTGCGCGCCCGTGCCTGGCTTCTGCTGCGCGACTCCGACAGCGGGCTGCCGGCCGCCCGGGACCTCATGGCCAGGGCGGTGCGGATCCTCGCGGACGCCGTCGCCGGAGTCCCTGAGGACGCGGACGGTTCCGGCGGGGCGGACGATGCGGACGGCGCGGACGGCGTTCACGACGACCGGCGCGCCGAGCTGCGGTCCGAGCTTGCCGGTACCCACCGGCAGACCGGCGAACTGCTGGTCCGTGCCTGTGAGTCGGAACCGGGGGAGGAGGACCAGGACGGCTCGGCCCGGGCCGCCTACGAGGCCGCCCTCGTCCATCTGGAGCGGGCCCTTGAGGTCTACGCCGCCCTCGGCGGCTCCGCCCGCCACGACCACAGCGGCACCCGGCTGATGGCCGCCTGGCTGGAGGCCGATCTCGGCCGCACCTCCGCGGCAGCCGCCCGCGCCCGGTCCGTCCTGGACGACTACGCCGACCACGGCGACGAGGAGGGCGCGGCCGCCGCCGACATCGACACCGATGCCAACGTCGATGCCGATGCCGATGCCGATGCCGATGCCGATGCCGGTGTCGGCGCTCATGCCGATGTCGATGGGGACCTTGCCAGGCGTCGTCGTGCGGAGGCGCAAGCCCTGCTCGACCACGTCGCCTAGCGACTAGCTCGCCTGGCGACTGCCGTGCCTGGCCTCGGCAGCCAGGCACCTCGTCCGGCGTCGCCCCGGCCGAGCGGCTCAGGCTCTCGCCGGGGCGCTCGCATGCCGGGGCAGCAGCGAGGCAGGCAGGAGGCCGAGCGCCGCGCATCCGGCCAGGACCAGCAGGGCCAGGCCCATGGCCGGGGCGAATGCCGTGGCCGTGGTGGCGGGGGAGCCGTGTGCGGACGGTCCGGTCGCGCTGGCGGCCAGGGCGATGCCGAGCGTCGGGCCGATGTTCATGGCGGTCTGTTTGAGCCCGCTGACGACCCCGGCGTATCCGGGCGGCGCGTCACCGACGACGGTCCCGGTGGCGGTGACCATCACGGTGGCGAATCCCGTGCCCATCACGGCGAACGTCAGCCCCGTCGCCGTCCAGGCACTGTCCGGACCGAGCCGGGACAGTTCCGCGATGCCGAGGGCGAGCAGGGCTATGCCCGTGGTCGCGGTGCTGCGCGGACCGTATCGGCGCAGTGCGCGGCCGGCGGCGGGCGCGCCGAGGACCATCAGCGCGGTCAGCGGCAGGACGCGCAGACCGCTGGCGAGCGGATCCAGGCGCAGTACGTCCTGCAGATAGAACGTGGCCGTGAACAGTGCGCCGAACAGGCCGGCGGAGCCGGCCAACAGGATGGCCATGGACGCGGTGACCGGGACGGACCGCGCCACGACGGGTGGTACGACCGGGTACGCGATTCGGCGTTCGTGGCGGACCAGGACGACGGCGAGGCCCACGACGGCGACGAGCCCGAGCAGGGTCGGCGCGGCGGTCCAGCCATGTGCCGGCACCCCGGCCAGGGTGTGCACCAGCACCACCAGCATGGCGGTCAGGACGGTGGTACCGATGAGGTCGAGCCGCTCCGAACGGGCGGGGGAGGGCGGTGCCGGTGCCCGTACGACCAGGGTGAGTGCGGCGATCAGGAGCGCGAGGGGAGCGTTGATCCAGAACACCGAACGCCAGCCCAGATGCGCGACCAGGACGCCCCCGAGGAGCGGACCGGCTCCCGCGGCCACCGCGATCGCGCTGGTGCGGACGGCGACCGGCGTACCGAGTCGGTCCGCTGGATAGGTCATTCGCAACAACGCCAGGGTTGCCGGTTGGAGCAGCGCGCCGAACACGCCCTGTGCGGCGCGCAGTCCGATCACCCAGCCGATCGACGGCGCGAGTGCGATACCGGCCGAGGCGGCTCCGAAGCCGAGCACGCCGGCAAACAGCAGCCGCCCGTGTCCGTACCGGTCCCCGAGCCGTCCGGCGACGACGAGGAGCGAGGCCACCGCGAGCAGATAGCCGGTGCTCGTCCACTGGACCTGCGCCAGGCTCGCGCCGAGATCGCGCTGCAGACCGGGTTGTGCCACCAGCAGCACCGTGCCGTCCAGCGCGACGAGCATCGCACCGGCCACACTGACCAGGAGCGCGACATGCCGCCGCGGCGACGCCGCCCCGTGCGCGATCACGTGCGCACCGGGCCGAGGTGTGTGTCCAGCACCGCCGCCACCAGCCGATCGAGCTGATCGCTCTGATCGGGCTGTTGGAGTTGATCGAGTCGGCCGCCTTGCTGTGATGTATCGCCGGGCAGTCGGGCGTTCCCCAGGGCGAGTTGCAGACTTCCCCAGGCCCACAGCTGTGCCATGCCGTGCAGGTTCGACCACAGGACGGCGGTCGTGACGGAGGGTGCCAGGGTCGCCAACTCGCCCGCACTGTCCGGCAGTTGCGTGGCATCCTTCTCCGCCCGGCATCTGTCGACAAGGGTGACCATGCGGTCGAACAGCGGCAGGGTCGACTCGCGCAGTCGCGGCTGGTCCGAGGTGTGCTGCTGCTCGCTGTCGAGCAGATCGTGACGGAACATCAGCTCGAACATGCCTCGGCGCTCCAGCGCGTACCCGACGTACGTTCGCGCGAGAGCCTGCAACTGGGCCCGTGGAGTGGTCGCTTCGGCGAGGGCGGCCGTGAACCGTTCCCCGAGGTCCGCGAAGCCGCGACGGGCGATCGCGGAGAGCAGGGCGTGGTGCGTGGGGAAGTGTCGGCGCGGCGCTCCGTGCGACACCCCGGCCCGGCGGGCGATCTCGCGCAGCCCCAGTGCCGCGGAGCCCTCGGACAGCACGAGGTCCACTCCGACGTCGATCAACCGCTCCCGCAGGGAGCTCTCAGTGTGCATGGACACTGTCTACCAGGGCGAGTAGACAGTGTCTACTCGGGCCCGGCCGGGAGGGCCTGCCCCTGGCCAAGGGCCGCCGGGCAAGGGCCGTCGGGCAGGGGCCGCCGGGCAGGGGCGTTCAGGGGCGTTGTCCCACTCCGGTGGCCAGTTCGCGGAGCCGGCCGCCCGGCAGCCGCGCGGCCAGGGGGGCGGTGTCCATGCCTGCCATGTCCCTGAGCCCGTGCAGGAACTCGTCGAGGGCTTCGACGGCGCCGTAGCGCGGGGTCCACTCCAGTTCCGTGCGGGCGCGGGCCGTGTCCAGCAGCGGCAGACGCAGTACCGCGTCGAACAATTCGGGAGAGGCCGGCACGAGGTGCAGCCGCCAGGCAGCCGCCACCGCGTCGCGCACCGGCCGCTGGGGCAGCCGTACGGCGCGGGCGGCCAGCAGGTCGGCGAGCCGGGAGCCGTCGATGACCGGGTCGGCGGCCAGATTGAAGGCGCCCCGCACCTCGCGGACCACCGCACGACGGTAGGCGTCGGCCGCGTCGTCCGTGTGCAGTGCCTGGAACCGCAGGTCGGGGAGGTCGGGGACGATCGGTATCAAGGACGGCCGGACCAGTCGCTGCGGCACCAACGGGCCCGCGATGAGCCGGCGCTGTTCGGAGGCCGCCTCCCGTTTGAAGAGGAAGCCCGGGCGCATACGGACCACCCGGATATCGGGGTGGCGTTCCTCGAAGGCGTCCAGGACCCGCTCCAGGTACGCCTTCTCCCGGCAGTAGGCCGCCTCCGGCCAGCCGTGAGTGGGCCAGGACTCGTCGACGTAGCGGTCCTTCGGTCCGGGGCTGTAGGCGCCCACCGAGGAAGCGTGGATCAGGGCGGGCACACCGCTGCGCGCCACCGCGTCGAAGACCCGCAGACTGCCCAGCACATTGGTCTCCCACGTGGTGGCCGGGTCGTGGGTGGGTTGGAACAGCCAGGCCAGGTGGACCACCGCGTCCGCGCCCCGGAAGTGGGATTCCAGATTGTCCTGCGGATCCGCCACGTCCACGCAGGCCCAGGCGGCCTTGGCGATCGACAGGCGACAGGGCCGGCGGGCCAGGCCGAGGGTGGAACCCACCGCCTGTTCCTGGCCGAGGGCCCGCATCAGGCTCGTGCCGACGTTGCCGGTCGCCCCCACGACAACCACGCGGAGTCCCGCCCCGCGACCCTCCGTACGGTTGCTCTCCGTACGGTTGCTCTCCCTACGGTTGCTCTCCATGGGGCTCCCTCCGCGGGGGCGCCGCCCACCCGGGCAGCTGCCCGCGCACCGGATGGTCCGACCCCTCTGTCGTCGTGCCCTCCTCCACGCTATGGGGACGCCTGTGATGGCGCCAACGCGTCCCGCCCGGCGCCCACGAATATCGCGTTGTGGGCGCCGGGCGATCGACATAGGGTCACCGCCATGTCTGTGCGTCTACGTATGCGTCAAGCCCTGCCGGAAGCGATGCGCGCCCGCGACAAGGCCGCGGTGAGCGCGCTGCGCGCCACGCTCGCCGCGCTGGACAACGCCGAGGCGGTGCCCCAGGACGGAGTCGGGCTGCGCGCGGCGGCCCTGGAGCAGTCGCCGGTCGGCGCCGGTGCCACCGAAGTGGCGCGGCGCGAGCTGAGCGAGCACCGGGTGGTGGAGATCATCCGCGCCGAGGTCGCCGAACGCCTCGAAGCCGCAGCGCAGTTGACGTCACCCGTGCATGTAGACCGAGCCGCCGGGCTCCACGCCGAGGCCGCCGTGCTGCTCGGGTTCCTTGACGGCCCGGGCGCTGCTTAGGACCCGTATACGACGACGGAGCGCGGGGGTGCCGGGTGTCGCGCTGCCGGCCGGGTCAGTCCTGGGCTGTGCGCGGGACGAGGGTGCCGGCACCGCGCTCAGTGTCCCAGGCGCTCCAACGCCGCCGCCGGGTAGCGTTCGCCCGCCACCGCCCCCTCCGGCACGGTCCGGCGCAGCAGATCACGGTCGGCGTCGGACAGGGCGACAGCCACCGCGGCGACGTTCTCCCGCAGATAGCGCCGGTGCTTGGTGCCGGGGATGGGCACGATGTCCTCACCCTGGGCGAGCAGCCAGGCAAGCGCTGCCTGGGCGGGCGAGCAGCCGATGCGCTCGGCGACGTCCCGTACCGCCTGGACGAGCGCCAGGTTGCGTTGGATGTTCTCGTCGGCGAAGCGGGGCCAGCGCCGGCGGTTGTCGTCCGCGGCGAGTTCGCTGCGGGAGGAGAGGGCGCCGGTGAGCATGCCGCGCCCGAGCGGGGAGTAGGCCACCACCGCGATGCCCAACTCCCGGCAGGTGGAAAGGAGTTCGCCCTCCACGACGTTGCGGGTGAAGAGGGAGTACTCCACCTGGACCGCGCTGACCGGGTGGACCGCATGGGCCTTGCGCAGCGTCGCGGGACTGACTTCGCTGAGCCCGATGTGCCGCACCAGTCCGGCCTCCACCAGCCGGGCCATGGCACCCACCGTCTCCTCGATGGGAGTGGCGGGGTCGCGGCGGTGGGCGTAGTAGAGGTCGATGTGCTCGACGCCCAGGCGGCGCAGCGAGGCCCGGCAGGCGAGGGGCACGTACTCGGCGGAGGTGTCGACGTCGCCGACCCGGCCCGTGGTGGCGTCATGGCGAAGCCCGAACTTGGTCGCCACCACCATCCGGTCGCGTTCCTGGGCGTGTCTGCGCAGCCAGCGTCCGACCAACTCCTCGTTGCCGCCCTGGCCGTAGGCGTCCGCGGTGTCCAGGAGGGTGATGCCGGTTTCGAGTGCCTGGTCCAGGGTGCGCTGGGACTCCTCCTCGTCCGGCACCCCGTAGGCGATCGACATCCCCATGCAGCCCAGGCCGATCGCGGACACCTCGGGGCCGTCGCTGCCCAGCTTGCGGTACTTCAACGAACTCTCCTCTCCCTGCACCGGTCGGTGGACCGGACGGTGGCGTAGGCGCGGGCGACATCCAGCAGCCGGCCGACTTCTTGGGTGTAGTCCCCGCCCCGGGCGGCCTCCGGGCCGACCGCCACGGAGCCACGGACCGGCGGACGGTCGTCGTGCTTGGCGCGCAGCGCCGACACCAGTGTGGTGGCCTGCACCATGGCGTGCAGCCGGTCGCCGGACAGTCCCGCCGCCTCGGCCGACTGCCGGGCGTCCTCGGCCGCGCCGGACGCCACGTACGGCCGGAGCGTGAGCAGGCCGTCCTGGATCTCGATGACCATGCGGTACAGGCGGTAGCTGATGTCACCGGGCAGGAAGCGGGCGAGGCGGCCGGCGTGCTGCGGATTGAGCGCGATGTCCGGCACCGCCGTGTACAGCGCCGCCCACAGGGGGTGCAGCCGCTGATAGGTGACGAAGTTGCGGGCCAGTCGCCGCCATTCGGCGATTCGCGGCCCCCAGGAAGGCATGGTGAGCCCTGCCACCAGGAAGAAGATACCGGTCCCGTTGGCCACCGGCGTCAGCAGTTCCCAGTCGAGCGGGTCCAGTCCGCACTGCACCGCGATCAGCGAGACCAGCCGGTTCAGGCAGTACACCAGGCAGGCGCTCGCCCCGATCGCCGTGCTGTACAGGCCCCTTCGCAACCACTGCCGGCCGGCCACCCGCCCGTAGCGGCGGCACAGCCGGATGATCTCGATCATGCCGGCGCCGAACGCGCTGACGTAGAGCAGCAGATAGGCGGCGACCACCGGCCGGTGCACGTTCTGCAACAGATAGTGGGCGCTGCGCCGCTGGTCCCCGCTGCCTGCCGCCGCCCACATGGTGACCATGGCGACCGCACACAGGGCTGCGATGAGCAGCCGGACCAGGGCCCGCCGCCGGGCGGCCTCGGGCGGGTACACCCAGAAGACGATCGCCGTCAGAAAGGCGGCACTCGAGGCGACGCCGCCGAAGAGATGGATGCCCAGCGCCCCGAGATCGGCCACCCCCACGTACCCGTCCACTGCCCGTGAGACGGAGGGTGTGGAGAGCGTGAACGAGATCCCCTTGCAGAAGAACGCGATGAGCAGCGCGAGCAGGGCCGGATCGCGCCGGTGATGCCGCAGGTCGCGCAGCTTGTACAGCAGCGCGAGCACACAGAGGACGGCGCACGCGGGGAAGACGGCGGCCTTCACCGCGTTCATGAGACACCCTGCCGTCCCACGGCCGGGCACCGTGCGAAACCGCTACTGGGCATGGGGCCCCGCGCCGCGGTTGAGCGAGCTCTCGATGCGCCCGACCGTCTCGGCATCGGCGGACGGCACACGCCACACCGACTCCACCGCGGGGCGGGTGACGCGTTCGAGGATGAGGGAGGCGACGATCTCCGCCTCCTGCTCCTCCGCGGTGGAGTAGCTGGTGCGCCCCAGCATCTCCCGCACCCGCTTGGGGTCCAGATTGGGCATCAGGCCGCGCACCGTCGCCGCGTCGAATCCCGAGGAGTCGCGGTGGTGGCACAGCATGTGGGCGAGCTCATGGGCGATGATGTGGTCCTGGTGCAGACGACTGGTGTCCGCCTCGACCACGATGACGTCGAAGGCGTCCGTCGCCAGCCACATACCGCAGGGAGCCGCCGCCCCCAGGGGAAGCGGTACCAACTGGATGGGCCGCCCCCGGTCGGCGCTGAGCCGCTCCATCACCGTGGCGATACTGCATCCGTCGGACAGGTCCAGGCGCGCCAGTACCGCGGCAGAGGCCCGGCGCAGTTCCTTGAGTTGCTTCTTGCGGGGCTGCTGGTGAGCCCTGGAGGACAAGTCCGCCACTCCCGTGCCTACTCCTTCCGCTCCACTGGCCGCTTCGTCCCGCCCGACGAGGACTCGTCCGGAGGGGCCGTGGCGTGCCGTACGGACACGCGAACACAGTAGCCGCTCTCCCGTGGTGAGGCGCATTTTCCGGGCTGCGCACGGATCGTGCCACGCCGGTGAAGCAGGGCAAAGAAAGAGGTGGTCGGCCCGGGCTCGTTGGCCCGAATTCGTCGCTCGGGACGCGGCGGGCGGGGTTTCACGACGATTCCACCGGCTCTCTCTAGCGTCGCGTCCGGCGTGTTCGCGGTGCACGAAGCACGGGGACGAGCACGCCCGATTCGGCCGAACCGAGAGGAAAGCCATGACACTTCGGACGACCCGGCACACCGCCGTGAGGGCCATGCTGGCCGCAGCCGTGGCGGTGCCGTCCCTGATGCTGGCCGCGGGCCCGGCGTCGGCCGCGCCCGAGGACATCGTCGGGGTCGCGAACGCCAATCTGGACCATCACGCCTGTGACACCAACAGCGCGGGCCAACAGGGCTACAACTCCAGTTGCACAGGCGACGGCGGCTCGCCGGAGAACTGGTGCGCGGACTTCGTGGCCTGGGCCTGGGCGCAGGCGGGCTACGACGTCAACGGCCTGTCACCGGCGGCCGGCAGCTTCGCGGAGTACGGCGCGGGGCTGCATCCGGATCCCCATGTCGGTGACGCGGTCGTCTTCGACTACCGGGGCAACGGGAGCGCCGATCACGTCGCCATCGTCACGGCGGTCAACGGTGACGGCAGCATCGAGAGCACCGGCGGCAACGAGGTCACGGAAGACGCCGCGACCTCCACCGTCCACCACGACGGCCCCTACAGCGGCGCGGTGGGCGACAGCTCGTACTGGAACATGGCGATCAGCGGTTACGTCTCTCCGACCAACCGGCCCTGATCGCCGGTGTGGCAGGTGCGGAACACCGGCCCGTCGGCCCGCCGGTCCGAAGGGCGGCGGTGGGCCGACGGGCCGGTGGTGTCACGCTCCGGGGATCGTGGCGCGGAACTTCTTCGTCAGATCGGTGCCGCGGATCACCCCGCCCTTGTGGTACTTCAGTCCCCAGGCGTCGATCACCGAGCCGTCGGCGAACATGCAGGCGGAGGTCGCCTTCGACGGGTCGGTCTCGTTCCTGGGGCCCCAACCGCCTCCGTCGGTGGGCCGGTTGCCGAACAAGGCGGTGCCGTTGATGCCCTGGCAGTAGGCGATGGACGGGTTGCCGGGGCTGCTCGGGCCGTCGGGCTTGCGGACGTAGGCGAGCGCGGCCAGGGTCGGCTTGTCCGCGGCCAGGGTGTCCGCGGCGATCATGATCTCGCTGCCGTCGGTGGCGCTGAACAGGCACATCTCGCGCTCCCCGCCCAGCGAGGTGATCTTGTTGCCGGTGCCGGTGTAGTAGGGGACGCGGGTCTCCGCCCTGCCGCCCTGCCGTGCGCACCAAGCCGCGTCCGCGGACGGGGAGTGCTGGACGGGAGCGGCGGCAGGTCGGTGGGGCGCCGGGCCGGTGGCGTTGGCCGCGTTGGCCGCCACGGCCGTGCCGGAGACCAGGGCGAGAACGGACACGGCAAGGGCATAGGAGCGCTTCACGCTTCCTCCTCAAGGACGGTCGGTGGGGACGACGTCGCCGGCCGGGCGCGGTGTGCAGGCCCATCCTCGGCAACCCCGCGCCGCATGGTCAACGCACCACCACCGGCCTGCCGGCAGCCCCGGCGACATTGACGCGTTCCCGCGGTCGCACCCCGGTCGACATGCCCCGACCGGCGATCGGATCCGGCCAGTAACGCCGGTGTAACGCCCTTGTCTGCCACAGTGGTTCGGAATTGATGAGAGTGTCCCGCCCATGAACCCTCCACTGCTGCACGTCCGTCTGCTCGGCGGCTTCCGGCTGGTACGCGAGGACGGGGCGCCGCTGGTGGAGCGCTGGTCCCGGCCCGGCGCCCGGACCCTGGTCAAGCTGCTGGCGCTGGCCCCCGACCACGCACTGCACCGCGAGCAGATCATGGCCGTGTGCTGGCCGCACGCCGAACTCCGCGCCGCGCTGGGCAGCCTGCGGGTGGCGCTGCACACCGCCCGGCATGCGCTGGAGCCCGAGCTGCCGCCGCGCGGCGCCTCCGCGTATCTGACCGGCGACGGCGAACTGCTGCGGCTCGCACCGGACACGGTACGCGTGGACGTCGACGAAGCCGAGGCCCTGGCCCGGCGGGCCCTGAACGGTGGCGACCGCCGCGAACTGACCGGCGCCCTGGACGCGTTGACCGCCGAGCTGCTGCCCGAGGACCGCTATGCGCCCTGGGCCGAACCGGCCCGCGAACGGCTGGCACACCGACGGGCCGACCTGCGCCGCGCACTGGCCGAATACCGCCGCCCGCAGGGAGGCGGCGCGGTCCGGGCCGAGGCGGACGCGGCGCGGGTCCGGCTCGACTGGGCACTGCACCTGGACCGCGCGGGACGCTACGGGGAAGCCCTGACCGTCGCTCGCGAGGCCCTCCACACCTACCAACGCCAAGGGCTGCGCGACGCCGCCGCGTTGGCCGCCGCCCGGCTGGCCGAGGTGCTCGGCCGTGGCCGCGGCGCCGACGAGGCCCTGGCGGTCCTGGCCGCCCATCAGCCGGACTCCGACGCTCCGGACGACATCCGGGCCGCCCACCACATGGCGCGTTCGGCGGTCCTGTCCTACCGCGGCCGGTACGCGGAGGCCCTGGCGGCGGCCCGGGCGGCGGAGTCCTGCGCCGGTGCCGCCCGGGGGACGGGCCGTCCGGTGCTGCTGGCCCGTTCGCTGGCGCAGCAGACGGTCTGCCTGGGCCTGTCCGGCCTCGCCGCCGAGGCGGCCGGCCCCGCCGAATCGGCGCTGGCCCCGGCCGAGGAGTCCGGTGACCGGGCGCTGCTGGCCACCGTGCTGTCCGTGCTGCGGGAGACCGAGCGGCGCGCGGGGCGGCACGGGGAGGCACTGGCATACGGGCGGCGCGCGCTGGCACTGGCCGAACAGGCGGGCCGCCCCACGGCCACCGCCTTCGAACGCGCCAACCTCGCGGAACTGCACCTGCTGCGCGGCGAACGGGCCGACGCCCAGCGGCTGGCGCTGGCCTCGGTCGAACTGGCCGAGCCGTTCGGCGGCACGGCCCTGGCCTTCGCCCTGACCGCGCTGGCACGCGTCCGCGGCGGTCCGGCGCCGCAGGAGGCCCGCCGGCTGCTGGAGCGGGCCGGACGCTGCGCGGCGGACGGTGGGCATCTGCAGGCCATCGACGAGGTGCGGTCGGCCTGGGCAGAGGTGGTGCAGGCACGCCACGCGCTGCGCTGAGACGCGCCGCGCCGGCGCCCTCAGGCGCAGTCGGGACAGACGCCCCAGTAGGTCATCTCGACGGCGGAGAGGGTGAAGCCGAACCGCTCGGAGGCGGGCAGATCCGTCAGCGGGTCGCCGTCGGGGTGGACGTCGCGAATGGCGCCGCAGCGTGAGCACACCAGGTGGTGGTGGGGCCGATGGGCGTTGGGGTCGTAGCGCTTGGCGCGGCCGTCGGTGGTCACCTCGACCACCTCACCGAGCGAGACGAGCTCCCCGAGGGTGTTGTAGACCGTCGCGCGGGAGATCTCCGGCAGCCGGGCCGTGGCGCGCGCCAGCACCTCGTCCGCGGTGAGGTGGACGTGCTCGCCGTCGAGAACCTCGGCGACGACGCGGCGCTGGGCGGTCATCCGCCAGCCACGTCCGCGAAGCCGTTCCAGCAGGTCACTCATGGTCACCAGCCTAACCGTGCGTCGTCCGGCGAATGAATTCGGTACGGATCTGGTCGCCTTATTGACTTGGATCCGGTCCATCGTAGGATCGGTTCTGGCGATAGCCAAGGGACGAGACAATCGCAGGGACAGTACGTGACGGTTCACCAGATGGGTCCGCTCACCTCCGAACCTCGCTGCTCCGGTCGCGGACACCCGCAGCGGCGAGCAGACGAGCGCCGGCGTCCCGAGGCGCGCCGCCCGTACGCTCGGCACCGGCGCCCCGGCCGTGATCAGCTGGGCGTCGAGGCGACCGCCCCCGGGGCACGCACCGGCCGTCTCCTGCCGCACTTTGCGTACGGCCCGCGCCCGACTGCTCCACCATCGCGACTTCTGAGCACCGTGATCCGCCCCATCCGGAGGGATTCCCATGTCTGAGTCCGAGATCCATGACGCAAAGGCCGCAGAGGCGACGGACGCCGCCGGTGGCTGCCCGGTCGCGCACGGGCGCGCCGCGCACCCGACCCAGGGCGGCGGAAACCGGCAGTGGTGGCCGGAGCGGCTCAACCTCAAGATCCTCGCCAAGAACCCCGCCGTGGCGAACCCCCTCGGTGAGGAGTTCGACTACGCCGCGGCGTTCCGGAGCCTGGACCTCCCAGCCGTCAAGCGGGACATCGCCGAGGTGCTGACCACCTCGCAGGACTGGTGGCCCGCCGACTTCGGCAACTACGGCCCGCTCATGATCCGCATGGCCTGGCACAGCGCCGGCACCTACCGCGTCAGCGACGGCCGCGGCGGCGCCGGCTCCGGCCAGCAGCGCTTCGCCCCCCTCAACAGCTGGCCGGACAACGTCAGCCTCGACAAGGCCCGCCGACTGCTCTGGCCGGTCAAGAAGAAGTACGGCAAGAGCATCTCCTGGGCCGACCTGCTGATCCTCACCGGCAACGTCGCCCTGGAGACGATGGGCTTCGAGACCTTCGGCTTCGCCGGCGGCCGGGAGGACTCCTGGGAGGCGGAGGAGGACGTCTTCTGGGGCCCCGAGACCGAGTGGCTCGGCGACGCCCGCTACACCGGCGACCGCGAGCTGGAGAACCCGCTCGGCGCCGTCCAGATGGGCCTCATCTACGTCAACCCCGAGGGCCCCAACGGCAATCCCGACCCGCTCGCCGCGGCCCGCGACATCCGGGAGACGTTCCGCCGGATGGCGATGAACGACGAGGAGACCGTCGCCCTGATCGCCGGCGGCCACACCTTCGGCAAGACCCACGGCGCGGGCCCGGCGGACAACGTCGGCCCGGACCCCGAGGCCGCCCCCATGGAGCAGATGGGCCTCGGCTGGAAGAGCACCTTCGGCACCGGCGCCGGCGCGCACGCGATCACCAGCGGCCTGGAGGTCACCTGGACCACCACGCCCACCCAGTGGGGCAACGGCTTCTTCAAGCACCTCTTCGAGTACGAGTACGAGCTCACCAAGAGCCCGGCCGGCGCCCACCAGTGGGTGGCCAAGGACGCCCCGGAGATCATCCCGGACGCGCACGACCCGTCGAAGAAGCGCCGCCCGACGATGCTCACCACCGACCTCTCGCTGCGCTTCGACCCGATCTACGAGCCGATCTCGCGGCGCTTCTACGAGAACCCCGCGGAGTTCGCGGACACCTTCGCCCGCGCCTGGTACAAGCTGACGCACCGCGACATGGGCCCGGTCGCCCGCTACCTCGGCCCGGAGGTCCCCTCCGAGGTGCTGCTGTGGCAGGACCCGCTGCCGGCCCGCGAGGGCGCGCTGATCGACGCCGCGGACATCGCCACCCTCAAGGAGCAGGTCCTCGGCTCCGGCCTCACGGTCTCCCAGCTGGTCTCGACCGCCTGGGCCTCGGCCTCCTCGTTCCGCGGCTCCGACAAGCGCGGCGGTGCCAACGGCGCCCGCATCCGCCTGGAGCCGCAGCGCAACTGGGAGGTCAACAGCCCCGACGAGCTGGCGCAGGTGCTGCGCACCCTCGAAGGCATCCAGCAGTCCTTCAACGCCGCCGGCGGCAAGCAGGTCTCGCTGGCCGACCTGATCGTGCTCGCGGGCGGCGCGGCCGTCGAGAAGGCGGCCGAGGACGGCGGCTTCGCCATCGAGGTGCCGTTCACCCCGGGCCGTGTGGACGCCGCGCAGGACCAGACGGACGTCGAGTCGTTCGACAACCTGGAGCCGGCCGCCGACGGCTTCCGCAACTACGTCGGCAAGGGCAACCGCCTGCCCGCCGAGTACCTGCTGCTCGACAAGGCGAACCTGCTGACGCTGAGCGCCCCCGAGATGACCGTGCTCGTCGGTGGTCTGCGCGTCCTGGGCGCCAACCACGGCCAGTCCAGGCACGGCGTCCTCACCGACAGGCCGGGCACGCTGACCAACGACTTCTTCGTCAACCTGCTCGACATGGACACGGCGTGGAAGTCCACCTCCTCGGCGCAGGACGAGTTCGAGGGCCGCGACTCCGGCGGCGCGGTCAGGTGGACCGGCACCCGTGCGGACCTGGTCTTCGGCTCGAACGCCGAGCTGCGGGCGGTCGCCGAGGTCTACGCCAGCGACGACGCGAAGGAGAAGTTCGTGAAGGACTTCGTCGCGGCGTGGGACAAGGTGATGAACCTCGACCGGTTCGACCTCGCGTGATCACCTGACCCCCGGGTAGCTCCTCCGGTGACGTCCGGGCCGGCCCCCACGGGCCGACCCGGGCGTCCGCCGTTCTCCCGCCTTTCCGTCCTCAGCGGAAGTCCGTTGCCGGCTCGGTGGCGTAACGGCTCATCGTCCGGAGGTGTGCCTGCGGGCTCGGTGCCCGGCCGCCGGCCGGCATGTCCTGGAGGTCCCGGAAGTACTGCACATACAGGTCCGGCGTGAACATGCTGAGCATGACGGCCGGTTGGTCGGTCACGTTGGCGAAGGTGTGCGAGGACGGACTCGGCGACTCCCAGGCGGTGTCCGGTGTTGCCGCCGTCTTCCACAACGCGCATCCGCGTGGCGCCCAGGACGAGCCGCTCGCCGTCCTCCGGCCGCACCACCGATACGGCGGGGGCGGCGATCGGCCCACCGGCCTCCTGCGCATGGGGCTTGTCCGATTCGACAGTCACGTCTTGACTCACGTCTTGAGCGATGTCCTGAGCAACGTCCCGAGCGATGTCCTGAACCATGTCTTGAGTCATGTCTTGATTCCACGGCCAGGCCGTGCTGACTGTCCAAGACCTGTTCTGCGGCCTCGATACCGAACGGGTATCGTTGCACCGTGGAGCTACGCACCCTGCGCTACTTCGTGGCGGTGGCCGAGGAACTCCATTTCGGCCGCGCCGCCGTTCGGCTGCACATGAGCCAGCCGCCGCTGAGCCGGGCGATCAAGCAACTGGAGACCGAGGTCGGCGCCGCGCTCTTCGACCGGTCCCCGGCCGGTGTCAGGCTCACCCCGGTGGGAGCGGTACTGCTCGACGAGGCGCGCGCTCTGCTCGCCCGGGCGGACCGGGTACGCGACCGCGTGGCCGCCGCGGCCGGCGCCGCGGCCCTCACCATCGGCATCCTGGGCGACAGCACCGACCCGCGCGCCGTGCGACTGGCCGGTGTCTACCGCCGACGGCACCCGCGCATGGAGATCCACATCCGCGAGACCGACCTGACCGATCCCACCTGCGGGCTGCGTGCGGGGCTGGTCGATGTCGCCCTGACCCGCAGGCCGTTCGACGGGACCGGCCTGACCGTGCACGAGCTGCGTGCCGACCCGGTGGGTGCGCTGCTGCGCACCGACGACCCGCTGGCCCGCCGTGACAGCCTGAAGCTGGCCGATCTCGCCGACCGCCGCTGGTTCCGCTTCCCGGACGGCACCGACCCCCTCTGGCAGTCGTACTGGAACGGCGGTGAGGCCCGCGAGGGCCCGGTGGTGCGCGCCGTCCAGGAATGCCGACAGGCCGTCCTCTGGAACGGAACGGTGGGGATGACGCTCCTGGGCCACGAGCCGACCGCGGGACTCACCGTGGTGCCGGTGCTCGACATGCCGCCCAGCCGCCTGGTGGTGGCCTGGAACGAGGGCGACACGAACCCGCTGCTCCGCTCCTTCGTCCAGATCGCACTCCGCGCCTACCGCGGCTGACGCCGACGACTTCCATGTCCTCGGGGTGCCTCGGCGCTCGTCAACACGGCCTGGAAGCCGTCGAGTTCGGTCCGTACCGAGTGTGGCAAGCATGTGCCGTGGATCACCTCCGGGTCATGTCACGTCTGGGCGGTCAGCCTGCATCTGGTGGTCGTCAGCAGCGAGTCGTCGATGGCCATGCTGGTGGTGCTGGAGACCCTCAGCCAAGGTCCGCCAGGCACTGCGCCCGGTCGTGGGCGCGGACACGGTGGCTGCCTGGTTCGCGGCCGTCGGTACCGTCACCTACCAGGGCATCGAGCCCGCCGACATGAAGACCGAACTCGTCCGGCTCAACGGCGGGGCCGGGCATCGTCTTCAGCGGGCCGGGACGCGGTAACCGACCTCACCAGGTGTCAAGGATGCGTGAATTCGGTGCCCCATCCACGTGATCCGCGGTGATCGTTTGTCTACGCTCGCCGAGCGGAAACGATCACACACGGCTTCAGCAGGGGGAACCGCGATGGCGGCGCATACGTACCATTCTCATTCGTTTCGGCCCGGGCCAGTCACGGCTCTGGCCGAGAACTTCACCACCTCGGCCGACCAACTCGCCTGTTCGGCAGGGTACTTCGCCACGCGTGCGTACCGCGTGGACGATGCCTGGGGGGCGATACCCGAGTCGGCCGAGGTTCTGTCCCAGTACCGGGAGGTGACCCAGCGGACCACGGTGGTTCTCGAAGGAGTGGTTGCCGGCCTGCGGCACTACGCCGTCGGCCTGCACCACGCGGTCGCCTCCTACGAAGCGGCCGAGACCGCGCGGGCCCAGCAGTTCGGGGGGAAGTGACATGACCGATCAGCAGCAGGACCTGGAGCACCCGTCGCAGGCAGGGGAGATCTGCGATCTTTTGAGTCCCGACGGGGACCGGTCGTCCCGCCTGCGGGCGTGTGCCGAGGTCTGGCGGGACACGGCCCGCAGTCTGGAGGGCACCATCGAAGCGCAGGGCAGGGAGGTCGCCCGGCTCGGGGACAACTGGCGGGGCCCTGCCGCGGATGCCTTCCACGCGCACTGGAACCACACCAGGCGCCAGGTGACGGAGGCGTTGCCGCAGTTCGAAGCCGTGGCCGAGCAGTTAGAGGCCGCCGCCGACGCGGTCGCGGCGCATGCGGCGGCCGCGGACGTCGCGGAGGCGGCGGACGGGGCCGCCCGACTCGGGCAGCTCCTGATCCGGGTCGCCGCGGCGCTGGAGACGGCGAGGGAGGCGATGTCGAAGAGCGAGCTGCCGGCCTGACCGGACGGGAGAGGGCGGGGTCGATCGGTGCGGGGCCGCTCAGCGCGTGGGCGCGGGTGACTGGCGCCGTTCGTAGACGCTTATCCGGCGGCCTCGTTGGACGCTGTCCGAGCGGCGGACGAAGTACGCGTCCAGGACGTGTTGCTTGGTGCGGTCGCGCACGGACCCGGCACGTCGGGGCCCCGGGTCCGTGACGAGCACGATGCGCTGTGCGGCGAGCATCGCCCGCTCTATGTCGCGCGGCTCGGCCTCTATGCCCTTCAACGTGCCGGACTCCACCGCCCCCTGGGCCAGGGCCAGGTCCCGTAGGCCGGCGAACTGACGGGGCGAGACGAGGGCGGTGTCGCGGCGGGCGGCGGGTATGTAGACGACACCGTCGGCGGCCTGGCGGACACGGCCGACCGTGGTTGCCGCCGTCAGGACGTCGTCGACGCGGCTCTCCACCGTCCGCAGGCGGAGCTCGATCGGGAGCAGTGCCAGGAGGGCCAGCGCCACGGCGGCGGGGAGCAGTACGTGTATGCGGACTCTGAGCCGCGTGGTGAGGGCGACCAGGAGGGCGCCGATGAGGAGGGCGAGCCCCGCGTAGGCGAACAGCACGTAGCGGGTGATGTAGAGCGGCTTGACGACGGAGATCAACGCCAGGGACACCTGGGGGACCGCGCAAAGGGGGAGCGCAACGGCGGCGAGGTTGATACGGGGGAGCGCGGCCGGGTCATGGGTGGTGTCTGTCCGGCGGGCCTGCGGCAGGCGTGAGCAGAGGGCCGCGAGCGCGATGGTGAGCAGCACCCCGAGCGCCGTCGACCAGCCGAGGGGTTTGATCCAGGAGACCAGGGATGCCTGGCTGCGGCTGGTCAGGATGATCGGCAGGGTGCCGACAACGGCGCCGCAGGCGGCCAGTCCCCACCCGGCACACCGTGCACGGCCCGGGCGCACCCAGGCCACCGTGACGCCGTGGGCGACCAGCGCGAACAGTGAGAACCAGTTGAGCCAGGCGGCGATCAGCACCGCTCCCGCGTAGCAGACCCAACGCCATCCGCCCGGCAGGAGCAGGGCCTCGGTGAGGAGCCAGGTCGCGAGGGTCACGAAGGCGAGGACGAGGGCGTAGGAGCGCCCTTCCTGGGCGTGCTCCTGGACGGCCGGGACGATCGCCAGGGCCAGTCCGGCCGCGATCCCGACCGGGCGGCCGGCGAGCCGGGCGCCCACGAGGGCCGTCAGTCCGCACGCGGTGGCCGTGGCGAGCACCGAAGGCAGTCGCAGGGTGATCAGGCTGTCGCCGAAGAGGGCGAACGCCTCGTGCATCACCGCGTAGTACAGGCCGTGGACGACGTCGGCCCGGCCGACCATGTGCCATATCTCGGCCAGGGAACGGTGCGCCGCCTGCCAGGTCGCCGCCTCGTCCCGCCACATGCTGTGCTGACGGGTGAGGCCCCACAGCCCCAGGGAGAGGGCAAGGAGAGCCGGCCAGACGAAGATGGATAGGCGACCGTGTCGCACTGTTCCCCCCACAATCACAACGATGTCAGGCGCCGCCGTCTCCTCGGACGAGCCCCGGGCAACGGCCGGACAGGTCAGTGTTGCCGCCGCCGCATTCCTCCTCGGTCGGTCACCACAGTCGGGCGGTTGGGGAACCTGTTCCCCAACCTCTCGCCGAACGGGCACAAGAGAGCGGTACCTTACCAAAGGGGCAGGTGGGAGGGTTTTCGGGCGGATTCTCCGGTTTGTCCGTCGTAGGACTGGAGCTCGATCAGAGTGCCTTCCGGGTCCCGGAGATGGGCGGTGCGCAGGGTCGGTCCCCACTCCGGACGGTCCGTGGCCGGGGTGACCGGCACCCCGCCGTGGGCGAGGCAGAATCCCCACGCCGCATCGACGTCGGGCACCCGCGAGACCGGCATCACGCCGTCCTGGGCCGGCCCGGCGGAGGACGGCAGATCCGAGGTGCCGACCACGCCGGCCATCGCGGCGCGGTCGAACAGCACCAGGACGCCCTGCTCGGCGAGGTCCCAGTTGGCGTACGGACCGGACTCGTCGCCCTTGCTGCGGACCGCCCCCAGCAGCTCGGGGAGCACGGCGTCGTAGAAGCGGAAGCATTCCGCGAAGCGGGTGACCAGCAGGCGGGGGCAGAGGACATCCATCTCGGCCTCCAGGCTGAATGACGGGCAGTCGCCCGTGAGTTGGGGCCAACGTACAGCCGTTCGCCCGTCGGGCCCGTCGGCGGCCGCGCGGGCAGCGCAGGCTGCTGCGCGGCGGCTCCATTTTCCGGGTCGCGGCCAGGGGCCGCGGCTAGCTTGCCGGCATCGCCTGGTTGGCGAAGCCGGCCGCTGCCGGGTTCGCTGCCGGTCGGCCGGCGGTGATCGTCTCCACCGGGGTCAGCATGTACCTCACCAAGGACGCCACCGCGGCCACCCTGCGGCAGATCGCCGGGCTCGCACCGGGCTCGACGCTCGCCATGACCTTCCTGTTGCCGGCCGAACCGCCCGTCCGGTGGGGAGGCCCTGCTGCCGGCCACCGTCTGAGCCGGCCGGCCCGGGCGGCATACCCGGGGCCCGTCGCCAGCCCCTCTCTGCCTGGGGTTCCGTCCGTGCCACTGTCCCTGTTGTCGCGGTGCCTTCTCCGTGTCTCTGTCTTTCGGCAGAGGTGGGGATCGGCCGCGAGGTTCATGCCGTCGGGAGGCCGGGCGTCGATACTGGTCGGCGTGCCAGGTACCAGCCCGTTTCGCCCGCCCCGTGCGTTCCGTCCGCTCCGTCGTACCGCCTGGCGTCCGCTGGTGTCCGGAGCGTGGCGGGGTGGGGCGGCGCGCGTGGTTGTGGCGGAGACCGCGGGCGTGGCGGTCGTGGGGTTGGGGGTCTATGGAGCCGTCGGATACTTGTGGGGCGTGCCGTACCCGGAGTTCGTGCTGGCGGTGCTGGTCGCCGCCGTCGGGTTGTTCCCGTTGCGCCGCCGGTACCCCACGGCGGTGCTGCTGGTGCTCGCCGCGCTGACCGGCCTGTCGCCCGCCGTCGGACCGGTCACGGCCGCGACCGCGTACGCCGCCGCGCGCCGGACGGTCCGCGCGCGCCGGCGCGCCCGACTGCTGGCCGTGGCCGGTGTCCTCGTCGTGGGAGTGGCGACGGCGGCCGCGCCCTGGCTCGGTCCCGGACCGGTGCCGTACGGGGTGGCGCTCGGCCTCGTCCTGGCGCCGACCGCCGTGGTCGTGCCCGGCCTGGCCGGCACGGCGCAAGGGCAGCAGGGACGCCTGCTGCGGGCGCTGCGCGAGCGCGGTGACGCCGCGGAGCGGGCGAGCCGACTCGCCGACAGCGAGGCGCGCATCCACGAGCGGACCCGTATCGCCGCCGAGATGCACGACCTGGTGGGGCACCGGCTCAGCCTGATCTCGCTGCACGCCGGCGGGCTGGAGCTGGCCCTGGACCGGGCGGCGCCCGAGCTGCGCGACGAGGCCGCCCTGGTGCGGCGGACCACCCGGGACGCGATGCGCGAACTGCGGCAGGCGCTCGGGGTGCTCGGCCCGCTCGGCCGGGACACCGGGCCCGATGTGCTCACCGACGCGACCGGCACCCGCGCCGACGTCGAGTCGCTGGTGGCGACGTCCCGCGACGGCGGGATCGACGTACGACTCCAGTGGACGGGGCCGGATCTCGACACCCGTCCGGTGCGGGTCCGCCGGGCGGTGCACCGGGTGGTGCGGGAAGCCCTGACCAATGTGCACCGGTACGCGACCGCGGCGCACGTCACCGTGACGGTGGTGCACGACGAGGAGCAGGTGCGGGTCGTCGTCCGCAACGGTGCGCCGCCGCGGCCGTCGACGGTGGCCGGGGAGCGCGGCACCGGCCGTGGCCTGACCGGCCTCAGGGAGCGGGTGGAACTGCTCGGGGGGACGTTCGCGGCCGCCGCGCTGCCGTCCGGCGGGTTCCAGGTGGCGGCGACCGTGCCCGCCGAACCCGGTGACGCCCCGGCCCCCGAGCGGCCCGGGGAAGGGACGGACGTCTCCGATCCGGCGGCGGACGCCGACGCGTCCTCCGACGGCGGCCGGTCCGCCGGCACGGCACACGTCGTGCCCGCGCGCCGGGACACAGAGGCGCTGACGCTGGCCTTCGGGCTGGTGGCGCTGAGCGTGCTGATGGTCCTCGGGATCGGGTTCGTCTACGCCACCCGGCCGCACCAGCTGGCGCCGCCCCCGATGCCCCGTATCGGCATGACCTACCACGAGGTGGCGGGCGCGGGAGTACTGGACAACGCCGCGGTCCGGGCGGCGGCCACCGGCCGTGAACCGCCGCGCCCCGCCGGCACGGCCGGCTGTGTCTATCCGTTCAACGGCGCCACCGAGATCCACCCCGGTGGCCTGACCATCGCCCGCTACTGCTTCGACGCCGCACAGCGTCTGATCGCCATCGACCGCTTCACCGTCCCGTCGGTCCGGGACGCCACGCCCTGGGAGACCCCGTGACCGAGCCCAACCGGCCCATCCGCGTCCTGCTCGCCGACGACGAGGCGATGATCCGCCACGGCGTCCGCCTGATCCTCCGGCACGCCGACGGCATCGACGTCGTCGCCGAGGCCGCGGACGGGCGGCAGGCCGTCGACCTGGCCGCCGCCCACCGTCCGGACGTGGCGCTGGTGGACATCCGGATGCCGGTGTGCGACGGCCTGGCCGCGATCGCCCCGCTGCTCGCCCTCGATCCCGCGCCGCGGGTGGTGATGCTGACGACCTTCGGCGACGAGGCCAACGTCCTCCGGGCGCTGCGCGAGGGCGCGGCGGGCTTCCTGCTGAAGGACGAGGGCCCGCAGGAGCTGATCAGCGCGGTCCGGGCGGCCGCGGCCGGGGACGCGGTGCTCTCTCCGGGCGTGACCGGGACGGTGATCGCGCGGATGCTGAGCGGCGCCGGTCCGGCGGACGCCGGCGACCCCGGACGTGTGGACGAGCGGATCGCCCGTCTCACCGGCCGGGAGCGGGAGGTGCTCGCGATGCTCGGCGAGGGGCTGTCGAACCAGGACATCGCCGGGCGGCTCGGCATCGGGATCGGCACGGTCAAGACGCATGTCGGCGCGATCCTGGAGAAGACCGGTTCGGCGAGCCGGGTGCAGGCCGCGCTGCTGGCCCATCGGACGGGACTGTCTTCCTGACCGGCCCGTGCTCCTGCTCGTTCGTGGTTGTCGCCGCTGCCCGGGCCGCCTCTGACCAAAGGGAGAGGCCGCGCTCCCGGGGCCGGTCCGAAGACAGGGGCCGGAGGGCTTCCTCCCCTGCCTCCGGCAGAGGCCAAGTCCACCCGCCGGAACGATGTTTTCGCTGGTCAGCGCAGTGAGGATGGGGAAGTCCATCCGGTTCGCGGCGTGCTGTCCGCGGACCGTCGCATCCCCGGCGGAGTTCATATGTCGCAGCTGTCCTCTTCCCCACTCGCCCTCGTCGGCGAGCCGGCCGCCCGCGCCACGGGCCTGACCAAGGTGTACGGGAAGGGGGAGACCCGGGTCACGGCGCTGGACGCGGTGTCCGTGGACTTCGCCCGGGGCCGCTTCACCGCCGTCATGGGCCCCTCCGGCTCCGGCAAGTCCACGCTGATGCACTGCCTGGCCGGGCTGGACCGGGTGAGCTCCGGTTCGGCCCGCATCGGTGACACCGAGCTCTCCGGCCTGACGGAGAAGCAACTCACCGCGCTGCGGCGGGAGAAGGTGGGCTTCGTCTTCCAGGGCTTCAACCTGCTGCCCACGCTCACCGCGTCGGAGAACATCCTGCTGCCGCTGCGGATCGCCGGCCGGCAGCCCGACCGTGCCTGGCTGGAGGTGGTCATCGCCACCGTCGGGCTGGCCGACCGGCTGGGCCACCGGCCGGCCGAACTCTCCGGCGGCCAGCAACAGCGGGTCGCGGTGGCACGTGCGCTGGTCTCCCGGCCCGAGATCGTCTTCGCCGACGAGCCGACCGGCAACCTCGACTCCCGCTCCGGCACCGAGATCCTGGGCTTTCTGCGCGACTCGGTGCGGGAGTTGGGACAGACGGTGGTGATGGTCACCCACGATCCGGTGGCCGCCGCCCAGGCGGACCGGGTGGTCTTCCTCGCCGACGGCCGGGTCGTCGACGAACTGCACGAGCCGACCTCCGGTGCGGTACTCGACCGGATGCTCCAGTTCGAGATCGGGACGCGCACCCGCTGACGCGCACCCGCTGCCTCCTCCGTCTCTTCCGCCTCCGCTACTTCCTCGCTCCCGAAAGCTCCCCATGCTGCGAACAACCCTGCGCAACCTCCTTGCGCACAAGGCCCGTCTGGCCATGACCGCCCTGGCGGTCTGTCTAGGTGTCGCGTTCGTCTCCGGCACCCTCGTCTTCGCGGATTCCGCCGCCGCGGCATACCGCGGCGCCGCCGCGAAGAACTTCGCGGACATCGCGGTCACCGTCACCCCGAAGGCCCCGCCGCCCGGATCCGCCGCGAACCAGCCCACCACGGTCCTCGACGACGCGCTCGTCCGGAGACTCGCCCAGGTGCCGGGCACCGCCGCGGTACGCCCCTCGGTCGACGGCTCGGCCACCCTGAACGCCGCGGACGGCACTCCGCTCAGGGCCGGCACGTCCTGGGCGAACCTGGCCGGCGCCTACGTCCCGGGCAAGGACGCCAAGGACAGCCGCTACCCGCTGGTCAAGGGCCATGCCCCCCGCAACGGCGACGAGCTGGCCGTGGACAGCGGCACCGCGGCCGCCGGGCACTTCGCGCTCGGCGACCGGGTCACCCTGGCCACCGACGGTCCGGTCCTGACCAAGCGCCTGGTGGGCATCGTCACCACCGAGGACAGCCGGGTCACCGCGGGCGGCACCCTCGCGCTGTTCGACAAGGCCACCGCCCAGCGGCTGTTCGCCTCCCCGGGCCACTACACCGGGATCGACCTGTCCGCCTCGCCCGGGACGTCCCAGTTCGAGCTGGCGGACCGGGTCGGCGCCGTCCTCCCCGCCGACCGGGCCGAGGCCGTCACCGGTACCGCCCAGGCCACCCAACAGGCGGCCTTCCTCGACACGTTGACCCGTGGCTACACCAAACTGCCGCTGGTCTTCGCCGGGGTCTCGCTGTTCATCGGCTCGTTCCTCATCGTCAACACCTTCACGATGCTGCTCACCCGGCGCACCCGCGAGATCGCACTGCTGCGGGCGATCGGTGCCTCGCGCCGCCAGGTGGTCCGCTCCGTGCTCGCCGAGGCGGCGCTGCTCGGTCTGGCCGCCTCGATCGCCGGTTTCCTGCTCGGCCTCGGCATCGCCGCCGCGCTGCCCGGCCTGCTGAGCACCGCACAGGACCCGCTGCCGCACAGCACGTTGGTGATCGGCGTGCGTCCCGTGGTGGCCGCGCTCGGCGTCGGCGTGGGCATCACCGTCCTCGCCGCGTGGCTGCCCTCCCGCAAGGCGGCGGCCATCGCGCCCGTCGAGGCGATGCGCTCGGCCGAGCAGCCGCCCACCACCGCCCGGTCCCGCTTGCGCGGCGCGGCAGGACTGGTCCTGCTCGCCCTCGGTGCCGGACTGCTGGTGTCGCTCACCGGGGCGAAGGACGCCTCGGTCGAGAACCTCCAGAGCGCGCTGCTCGGTTGTGGCGTCCTCGCCGTCGCCATGATCGTGCTGGCGCCGTTGCTCGCCCGCCCCATGGTCCGCCTCACCGGCCGGCTGACCGGCCGTTTCGGCGCCGTCGGCCGGCTCGCGCGGGAGAACGCGCTGCGTGACCCGCGGCGCACCGCGGCCACCGCGTCCGCCCTGATGATCAGCACCGCGCTGGTCGCCGGGCTCGCCGTCATCGGCAACTCCACCGGCCGGGCACTCGACCGTCAGGCCTCCGCCGGCCTCAGCGCCGACTACGTGATCGGCACCCGTACTCCCACGGTCGGCATCGACCCGGCGGCCGTCAGCAGGGTGGCCGGCACCGCCGGGGTGCGCACCGCGGCCGCCGTCACGGACTCCACGCTCTTCGCCGGCGGCCAGGTCCGCGAGATCTCCGGCGTCGACCCGCGCACCGTGGACACGGTGATGTCGCTGCGCTTCCTCAGCGGCTCCGCCCGGGGCCTCGGGCCCGGCAGGATCGCCCTGTCCAGCACCGTCGCCCGGGAACAGGGCCTGACCACCGGCGGCCACCTGACGGCGCGGATGGGACGCGACCAGCAGTTCACCCAGTACACCGTCGTCGGCGTCTACGAGGACAATCCGGTCGCCCGCGACGCCCTGGGGGCCCGTACCGAAGTGCGGAAGAACAGCTTCACTCCGGGTTCGACGCAGCGGGTCCTCGTTCGCACCGACGACGGCGGTGCCGCACGCACCACCGGGAACCGGCTGCGCGCCGCGGTCGGCAACAACCCGCTGCTGAAGGTCCAGGACCGGGCGGAGCTAGTCGACGAGGCCGCCGGCGCCCTCGGCAACCTGCTCACGCTGACCTACGGACTGCTGGCCATCGGCCTGGTGATCACCTCGCTGGGCATCGTGAACACCCTGGCCATGTCGGTGGCGGAGCGGACCCGGGAGATCGGTGTGCTGCGCGCCATCGGCATGGACCGGGCCGGCATCCGCCGCATGATCCAGCTGGAGTCCGTGACCATCGCCGCGTTCGGCACGCTGCTGGGGCTGGCGGGCGGGATGTTCGGTGCCTGGGCGGTCGGCGCCTTGGCCAACGGCGCGATGGCGCAGTACACGTTCGCGCCCCCGTGGGGCACGCTGCTGCTGGTGTGCCTGCTCTCCCTGGTGATCGGCGTGGCCGCGGCGGCCGTCCCGGCCCGCCGGGCGGCCGCCCTGAGCCCCCTGCAGGCGGTCGCCGGCGCATAGCGGCAGCCGCCCCCTGCCCCGAGCGGCGCGCCGGTCCGCGGGCGCGCCGCTCGGGTTGTCCGTGGCCGGCGGAACGAACGCCCCACGACGGCTGTTGGGCGGCCGCAAGGACCGGCTCACCCCGCGCGAGCTGCCGGCGCACCGTTCCGGCGTCGGCGTCGGCGGCGGCTTCACCATAGGGGAGCGGGGAGTTGGCCGACCGGTCGGGTGCTACTCCGACGGCTTGCGTCCCCAGGCGGAGATCAGCGGGGCGGTCGTGGTGTCCAGGTGTCCGGCGGCGATGTTGGTCAGGTGTCGCTCGATCTCCTCGGCGGTGGCCAGTCCGGTCTCGATCAACCGCCCGCGGATCTGCCGCACGGTCGCGGCCTCCAGGGCACTCCCGGCCGGGGAAGTGATCGGGAAGTACGCCTCGGCCTCGACCTCGGCCAGTCCGGCCGTACGCAGCAGCCGGGGGAGCGTCCGCCCGAAGGAGAGCTGCGCGCCCCGCTCCGCGAGCAGGGTGCGGAAACCGCGCCGGATCCGGTTGGCGAGCTGCTGCTCGGGGCCGTACTCATCGGGGCAGGCCAGCGGTTGCAGCGCCGGATCGGCGTCCTCCAGCAGCAGCCACCCGCCGGGGCGCAGCGCCCCCACCATGGCCCGCAGGGCGGCCTCGCGCTGCGGCACATGCACCAGGACGAGCCGCGCGTGCACCAGGTCGAACGGTCCCTCCGGGGCCTCGTCGGAGCCCACGTCGTGCCGCACCACCTCGTACGGCGCCCCGGCCTGCGGCATCCACGAGGTGTCGAGGTCGGTGGCCAGCACCCGGCCCTTCGCGCCGACCCGCTCCGCCAGCCATGCGGGCACGCTCGGGCCGCCCGCTCCGACCTCCCAGCAGCTCCACCCGTCCGCGACCCCCAGTGCCCGCAGCCGCCGGAACGTCACCGGATCGAACAACTCCGCCAGCGCCGTGAACCGCTCCCCGGCCTCGGCCTGCCGGTTGTCGAGGAGGTATCCCTCGGGGTGCTGCCTGCCGTCTTCGTAGTCCGTCACGGCCTGAAAATAACAGGGCCGCCGACGGACCGGCCGATCCGTGTCATGAAAGCGTCAGGGTCCCGCTCTCCTGCGCAAAGGACACGCCAACACTTCGCCGGAACCGTGTCCCTGCCGCTTCGATGGAGCGATGTGGAGAGGGCGCAGGGCAAGGAGCTGACCCCATGACCAGACCTGGCAACCGCGTCGTGGCGGGAGTGAGCGGTTCACTGGGCAGTCTGACCGCTCTGCACCGGGCCGCCGCGGAGGCCCGCGCCACCGGCGCCGCACTGTGGACCGTACTGGCCTGGGAACCCCCGGGCGGCAACATCGTCCATCGCGGCGGACCCTGCCCGGCGCCCATGGCCGCCTGGCGCAACATGGCGGCCGAACGCCTCGTCGAGGCGCTGGAGACCGCGTTCGGTACCGCCGGGCCCGGGGTGCCGCTGGAGCCGCGCATCGTGCTCGGCAAGCCGGGCACGGCCCTGCTCATGGTCGCCGATCACCCGGAGGACCTGCTGGTGATCGGAGCCGGCGCGCGCGGCCCGCTGCGCCGGGCGCTGTGGCCCTCGGTCTCCCGCTACTGCCTGGCGCGCGCCCGCTGCCCGGTGCTGGCCGTACCGCGCTCTCCGCTGCACCGCACGCTGCACGCCGTGCACCGCCGCAACACATGGAAACTCCCGTTCCGCACCGAGGAGTTGACCGGGCGGAGCTGACGCCGTATCCGCTCACGGCACGCCGCTCGCGACCTCGCTGCTCACGGCGTCGCGCGGACGATGACCAGCGACCCGTCGTACGTCGGCCGACGGCGCAGCCCGCCGAACTCCTCGTCCCAGGCACCGGAGTCCAGATCACGGCGCAGGGTGGTGTCGAAGTGTTCGCGGACCCGGTCGTCGACGAAGCTCCAGGCCGAACACGCCTGGCGGGCCCCCGGGTCGAGCAGCATCTCGGGGCGGCCGTAGTACGCCTCGTTGAAGCCGTCCGTGCAGTCCAGGGGGATGGGGACGGACCGGACCGTGGTGCTGCCGCCGAGGGCGGCGGCCAGTTTGTCGACGGCCGGGTAGCGGCCGGCCTCGGTGTCGAGGACCTCGGGTGCGTAGTGGTACAGCCAGAAGTCCCGCACCAGGGCGGGGTCGCAGGTGAGGAGGAGCACCGGCCCGCGGGTCACCCGCCGCATCTCGCGCAGTCCGGCCTCGACGTCGGACCACTGGTGCACGCTGAACAGCGTCATCGCACCGTCGAACTCCCCGTCGGCGAACGGAAGATCCTCGGCGACGGCGTCGATCGCCGGGGCGAGCCGCGCCGGTCGCTGGGCACGCATCGACTCCGAGGGCTCGACCGCGGTCACCTCCCGGGCGGCGGTCTCGTACGACCCGGCGCCGGCACCGACGTTGAGGACCGTCCGGCACCCGCCCAGGGTCTCCGCGATGAACTGGGCGATCCGCGGGTCCGGCCGGCGGAAGGAGGAGTAACCCGAGCCGATCGCGCGGTAGTCGACGTCGCCGGCGCTGCCGTCCGGGGAGCGTGTGGTCATCGAGCCTCGCCTCGCCTTGTGAGCAGGATTCAGGGAACGAGAGCCGGTGTGCTCTCGTGCGCCGGCCGGTGCGCAACCCCATCCTGCATCTGCGGCCGGGAATCAACAATGATCTGCCAATTGCTTGGCATTTCAGCCAAATTGCTTTGCGGGCAGGCGTGGGATATTGGAGGTAGTGACAGCCGGCCGCGTGTTTTCTGGTGTCTGTGGTGTGGCTGTCGGCTCGCGAGGCACGGGCCAGGGAGGGGAGGGGCTCGTGACGAACGGAGACGGCGGAGGTGCGGGAGGCCCGGCGGGCCGAGGGGCTGGTCGCCGCCCGGAAGAAGGCCCTCGCGCTGTTCGACGAGGTGGCGGCGCGCGGTCCGGTGGCCCCGGGCCGGGGCGAGCGCGAGGCCGGCGACCTGATCCGCGACCCGGCCAACGAGATGTTCGGCACCGCCAAGCACTGGCACAAGCGGATCGTCCGCTCCGGTCCCAACACCCTCCTGCCGTACCGGGAGAATCCCCCGGACCGGGTCACCGGGTCCGACGGCATCGCGTTCGCCGACTTCGGCCCGATCTTCGAGGAGTACGAGGCGGACCCGGGCATGCGTGGGCCCGGCGGCAGCGCCGGCCCAGGCACCTCACACGGCACTCCGGTGACATGTGCGCGAGGCGTAACCCCGGGCGCTCCCGGCGTGTGACGGGCCGGAAATTCGTTCCTCCTACGATGCTGGCCGTGGGCCGCACACCACGGTGGAATGGTCCCGGCTCGGACAGGCACACGTACGACGGGGTGGGGTTTCGGTGGCAGCTGGCTCGTCGGACGGCAGGGTCCGCACCGTCTGCTCGTACTGCGGCGTCGGCTGCGGGATGGTGCTGGACGTGGCGCGCGACCCGGCAAACGGCCGCCGGCGGGTGGTCAGGGCGTCCGGCGACCAGGCACACCCCGCCAACCGAGGCCGCCTGTGCACCAAGGGCGCGACCAGCGCGGACATGATGGCGGCGCCCGGGCGGTTGGAAACGGCACTGGTGCGGGCCGAGCGCGGCGCCCAGCCGGTCGGGACGGAGGTGGACGAGGCCATCGCGTCGGTCGCCGGGCGACTGCGGGCGATCCTGGACGAACACGGTCCGGACGCGCTGGCCTTCTACGTCTCCGGGCAGCTGTCGCTGGAGGCGCAGTATCTGGCGAACAAGCTGGCCAAGGGCTTTGTGCGCACCCACCGCATCGAGTCGAACTCACGACTGTGCATGGCCTCCGCCGGGTCCGGCTACAAACTGTCGCTCGGCGCGGACGGCCCGCCGGGCTCCTACCAGGACCTCGACCACGCCGACGTCTTCCTCGTCATCGGCGCCAACATGGCCGACTGCCACCCGATCCTCTTCCTGCGCATGATGGACCGGGTCAAGGCCGGCGCCAAACTGATCGTCGTCGATCCGCGCCGCACCGCCACCGCCGCCAAGGCCGATCTCTTCCTGCAGATCAGGCCGGGCACCGACCTCGCCCTGCTGAACGGGCTGTTGCACCTGCTGGTCGCCGACGGCCACACCGACGAGGAGTTCATCGCCGGGTTCACCGAGGGGTGGGAGGAGATACCCGACTTCCTCGCCGACTACCCGCCCGACCGGGTCGCGGAGCTCACCGGCCTGGCCGAGGACGACATCCGGCAGGCCGCGCGGTGGATCGGTACGGCCGGTGAGTGGACGAGCTGCTGGACCATGGGCCTGAACCAGTCCACCCACGGCACCTGGAACACCAACGCCCTGATCAACCTGCACCTGGCCACCGGCGCCATCTGCCGCCCGGGGTCCGGACCCTTCTCGCTGACCGGCCAGCCCAACGCCATGGGCGGCCGCGAGATGGGCTACATGGGGCCCGGCCTGCCCGGACAGCGTTCGGTACTGGACGACGCCGACCGCGCCTTCGTCGAGGACCTGTGGCAGATCCCGGAGGGCTCCCTGCCGACCGGCGCCGGGCGCGGCACCATCGAGATGTTCGAGCAGATGGCCGCCGGCGACATCAAGGCATGCTGGATCATCTGCACCAACCCGGTCGCCTCGGTCGCCAACCGCAGGACCGTCATCGCCGGCCTGGAAGCCGCCGAACTCGTCGTCACGCAGGACGTCTTCGCCGAGACCGAGACCAACGCCTACGCCGACGTCGTCCTGCCGGCGACGCTGTGGGCGGAGTCCGACGGCGTCATGGTCAACTCCGAGCGGAACCTCACCCTGGTGCAAGGGGCCGTCGACCCACCCGGACAGGCCCTGCCCGACTGGCAGTTGATCGCCCGGGTGGCCTGCGCGATGGGCTTCGCCGACGCCTTCGGCTACGCCTCCGCCGAGGAGGTGTTCGAGGAACTCAAACAGGCATGGAACCCCCGGACCGGTTGGGACCTGCGCGGCGTGACCTACGAGCGGCTGCGCAGCACACCGGTGCAGTGGCCGGCCCCGACCGCCGACGGCCCGGACCGCAACCCGATCCGCTACCGCAACGACGGCGTCAGCCAGACCCCGCGGGAACGCGAGGACGGCACCCGCCCCCGCCTGGCCTTCCCCACCGACAGCGGCCGCGCCCGCTTCTTCGCCCGTCCACACCTGCCACCGGCCGAACTCCCCGACGACGACTACCCGTTCGTGCTGAACACCGGCCGTCTCCAGCACCAGTGGCACACCATGACCAAGACCGGCAAGGTCGCCAAACTCACGAAACTCAACCCCGGCCCGTTCCTGGAAGTCCATCCCGAGGACGCCGCCGCCCTGGGCGTCGCGGAGGGCGACCAGGTCGAGGTCGCCTCCCGCCGCGGCCGCGCCGTACTGCCCGCCACCGTCACCGACAGAGTCCGGCCGGGCACCTGCTTCGCGCCCTTCCACTGGAACGACCTGTTCGGCGAGTACCTCAGCGTCAACGCCGTCACCAACGACGCCGTCGACCCGGTCTCCTTCCAACCCGAGTCCAAGGTCTGCGCCGTCGCCCTCGCCAGGACGGCCGCCCCCGTCCCCGCCGCACGCCCCGGCGGCCGGCCCGAGTCCGCCCCGGCGACCCCCGCACACCAGGAACCGCCCGTGAACCCCGCACCCGACCCGGCCGCCACAACCACCCCTGCGGACGGCGCGGTAGCCGCGCTCGCCACGCTGTTCGGCCTCACCGACCTCGCCCCCGTATCCCTGGCCGAGCCGGAGCGCCGCTACCTCGCCGGCTACCTCTTTGGCCTCGCCGCGGTCCCGCACGACGGGCGCGTCCCCGCGCTGCCGCCCGACGCGCCCTTGGCCCCGGACACCGCGCTGTGGGTCGGCGGTGTCCTGGCCGGCATGTTCTCCCGCACCGCCGCACCCACCGCACCGGCACCGGAGTCCGCGCGGACCGCCACCCGGACCTCAGGTACGGACACCCCCTCCCGTCGCCTGGTCGTTCTGTGGGCCTCGCAGACCGGCAACGCGGAGGAGTTCGCGGCCACCGTCGCCGCCCGGCTCGCCGAAACCGGCCGTGACCCCGAACTGCTGCCCATGGTGGACCTCGCCCCGGCACAACTCACCCCGGACACCGACCTGTTGATCGTCACCAGCACCTTCGGCGACGGCGACGCGCCCGACAACGGCGCCGACTTCTGGCAGGCCCTCGCCGCCCCGGATTCCGGGCCGCTGGAGGGAGTCCGCTACGCCGTGCTGGCGTTCGGCGACTCCTCCTACGACGACTTCTGCGGCCACGGCCGCCGTCTCGACGAACGGTTCCACGCACTGGGGGCCACCCGGCTCCTCGCCCGCACCGACTGCGAGCCCGACTACGAGGAGGCCGCTGCACAGTGGCTCGGCCGGGTCTCCACCGCCCTGGCCGCCCCCGGCGACCGGCATCCGGCGGCCGCGCGCACGGCCGGGACGCCCACCGCGCAACCCACCGCCTCCCAGTCGCCCGACCCCGCCCCGACCTCGGCCCACCACACCAAGGCAGACCCCTTCGCCACCCTCCTCGTCGGCAACCGGCTGCTGAGCCTGCCCGGCTCCCAGAAGGAGGTACGGCAGTTCGCCTTCGACACCCGCGACGGCGAACTCGCCTACGACGCCGGCGACGCCCTCGGCGTATGGCCGGTCAACGGCGCCGGCCTGGTCGCCGAATGGCTGGCCCTGACCGGACTGGATCCCGACGAACCCGTCGAACTCGGCGACGGCACCCGCCTGCCCTTCGAAGAGGCACTGCGCACCCGCCTGGACATCACCCGCCTCACCGCCGACCTGCTGGCCTTCGTGGCGGACCGCACCGGCAGCCAGGACCTGAGGCGACTGCTGCGCCCGGACAACAAGGACGCGCTGGCGCGGTGGAGTTGGGGCCGCCAGGCCGCCGACCTGCTCGCCGAGTTCCCGGTCCGCGCGTCCACCGCGGAGTGGACCGCCGTCCTCAAGCGCCTCCAGCCCCGGCTGTACTCCATCTCCTCCAGCCCGCTGGCCCACCCCGGCGAGGTCCGCCTCACCGTGTCCGTCGTCCGCTACACCAACGACCTGGGCCGCGACCGCAAGGGCACCTGCTCGACGTATCTCGCCGACTGCGCCAACGACGGCCCCGTACAGGTCTTCGTGCAGCGCTCACCGCACTTCCGTCCGCCCACCGACCCCGCTACCCCCATGATCATGGTCGGTCCCGGAACCGGCGTGGCACCCTTCGTCGGCTTCCTCGAAGACCGCCTGGCCCGCGGCCACACCGGCCCCAACTGGCTCTTCTTCGGCGAACAGTGCCGCGCCACCGACTTCTACTACCGCGAGGAACTGGAGGGATACCAGGCATCCGGCCACCTCGACCGCCTGGACCTGGCCTTCTCGCGCGACCAGCGCAACAAGGTCTACGTCCAGGACCGGATGCGCGAGAACGGCGCCCGCCTGTGGCGGTGGCTCCAGGACGGTGCCCACTTCCGTGTCTGCGGCGACGCCGGCCGCATGGCCAAGGACGTCGACCAGGCACTCAGGGACATCGCCGCCACGCACGGCGGTATGGACGCCGACGAAGCCGACGCCTATGTCAGGCGCCTGACCGCCGACAAGCGCTATGTCCGCGACGTCTACTGACTGGCGGCGAGACCCAGGGGGCAGGGGGGTGGGGCGGCTGGCCGGAGTATGAGCGTCGGTTATCGGCCACCTCGCAGACCGGGTCCATGGCGTCCCATGCGCTCGACCATCGCGCGTATCGGTCGGGCCAAAAGGCCGGTTAACCAGGCATAGCGGATGTCCAGGGCTGCCGCGCCCCTCGTCGCGTGCCGAGGACGGTGGACTCCGACCGGTCGGATGCCTGGCGCAAAATGATCAACGAGCCTCCGGTCGTCTCGACCAACGTCGCTACCCGCTGGTTCACTTGCGCAACAGGAGCCTCTCGTCACCCACTCGGGTGATTCCGAGGGCTCCTTCTTGATGCATGCGCCCCCATGGAAGGACCAGGATGTCGACCGCAGCGTACCGGCAGCAGCCCGAGCAGCCGTCGGGCCGGGCACAGCTCAGCCTCGGGATCGCCGCGGCGCGGAACCTGGCGACCACCACCAAGACCGCCCCGCAGATGCAGGGCACCAGCTCGCGCTGGCTGCTGCGCACCCTGCCCTGGGTGGAGGTGAAGGGCGGCACGTACCGGGTCAACCGGCGCCTGGTGTACGAGGTCGGCGACGGCCGGGTCACCTTCGTCCAGGAGGGGAGCGCGGTCCGGGTCGTCCCGGCCGAGCTCGGCGAACTTCCGCTGCTGCGCGGGTTCGAGGACGACGCGGCGCTGCGGGCGCTCGCCGACCGGTGCCGTCAGCAGCAGTACGGGCCCGGCCAGCTGATCGCCGAGCGCGGTGAGACCGTCGACCACGTCTATCTGATCGCGCACGGCAAGGTGGAGAAGGTCGGCCCCGGCAGGTACGGCGAGGAGACCCGTCGCGGTGTGCTGTCCGACGGCGGGTTCTTCGGTGGCCGGGCCGTGGCCGAGGAACCGGGGGACTGGGACTTCACCGCCCGTGCGATGACGGCGTGCACGATACTGGCCCTGCCCCGGGCCGCGTACGAGGAAGTGGCCGACCGCAACCACGGGTTGCGGGCCCACGTCCGGCGGCGCCAGACGGAGCAGGCACGGCCGCAGAACAAGAAGGGCGAGGCCGAGATCTCCCTCGCCTCCGGCCACACCGGTGAGCCGGTGATCCCGGGGACGTTCGTCGACTACGAACTGCGGCCCCGCGAATACGAGTTGAGCGTCGCCCAGACGGTCCTGCGGGTGCACACCCGGGTCGCCGACCTCTACAACGAACCGATGGACCAGGTCGAGCAGCAGCTGCGGCTGACCATCGAGGCACTGCGCGAACGCCAGGAGTCCGAGCTGGTCAACAACCCGGAGTTCGGGCTGCTGCACAACGCCGACCACAGCCAGCGCATCTCCACCCACTCCGGCCCGCCCACCCCGGACGACATGGACGAACTGCTGAGCATGCGGCGCGGAACCAAGGCGTTCTTCGCGCACCCGCGTGCCGTCTCCGCCTTCGGCCGCGAATGCAACAAGCGGGGCCTGTCCTTCGACACCGCCGACCTGGGCGGACACCCGGTGCCCGCCTGGCGGGGCGTACCGATCCTGCCCTGCGGCAAGATCCCTGTCTCGGAGGAGGGCACGTCCGCCATCCTCGCGATGCGCCTGGGCGAGGAGGACGAAGGGGTGGTCGGCCTGCGCCAGACAGGCATCCCCGACGAGTACGAACCGGGCCTCAACGTGCGGTTCATGGGCATCAACGACCAGGCGCTGATCTCCTACCTGGTCAGCACCTACTACTCGGCGGCCGTTCTCGTGCCCGACGCGCTGGGCGTCCTGGAGAACGTCGAGGTCTTCCACACCCCGTCCTGACGTCGACGGCGCGAACGGAGAGAAGAACCGGTGTCACAGCTGTCCCGGATGGCCGCGCCCATGGCCCACCACCATGTGGCGCGACTCGTGGCCACGCTCCTCACCCACGGCAACGGGATCCGCCCACCCGCCCCGAAGGCCCTGCCGGGCACCGCGCTCCGGCGGGCGCGCACCGCCGTGCCCACCGGGCCGACGGGGCTGGGCACCTCGGCCGCCCGTATCACGGCCGGGAAACCGGCCGCCGGCACGTCCGGCACGGCGGGTGGGCACGACAGCGGCGTCCCCGAGTTGTACTGCCCGCCCGCGATGCGGGACGACCAGGCACTCGGCCGGGAGGTCAACGGCCGACTGGTGGACTGGGCCGATCAGGTCGGCCTCTACGCCGGGCGCCTCGAACGTGTGCGTGCGGCCGACTTCGGCCGCCTGATGATGCTGGCCCACCCCGACAGCGACGACCCGGACCGGCTGCTGGCCGCGGCCAAGTGCGCACTGGCCGAGTGGGCCACGGACGACTACTACTGCGACGACGAGACCATGGGATCGCGGACCGACCTCCTCGGCTCGCACCTCGGCCCCGCCTACGCGGCCCTCGACCCGGCCCACCTCCCGTCCGGATACGCATCCGCATGGGAACAGGACATGGCCGGCGACCCCGTACGCGTGGCGCTCCGTGCGGGACTACGGGACCTGGCAGGCTACGCGGACCCCTCCCAGCTGGCCCGGCTCCGCCATGAGGTCGCCGTCCTCTTCGTGGGCTACGGACAGGAGGGCTCCTGGCGTTCGCGCGGCCAAATGCCCACTGTCCGTGAGTACTTGGCGCACCGTCAGATCAACAGCTTCCTGCCCTGCATCGCCCTCGTCGACGTGGTCAGCGGCAACCCGCTGGCGGCCGCCGAGTACTCCGCGCCGCGGGTCCGCCGCGCCGTGACCATGGCCGCCACGGCCAGCACCCTCGTCAACGACCTGTACTCGATGACCAAGGAACACCATTCCTCGGGAGTGGAGTTCAACCTGCCCACCGTGATCGCCGCGGAGGAGGGGTGCACGCCGCAGGAGGCGGTCGAACGCAGCGTCGCCATCCACGACGAGCTGGTGCGCACCTTCGAGACGGAGGCCGCGGCCCTGGCCGTCACCGGCTCGCCGCAGCTGCGTCACTTCCTCGCGGGTGTCTGGGCCTGGCTCGGCGGCAACCGCGAGTGGCACAGCGGCAGCCTCCGCTACCACGCCGCCTGAGCCCACCCCCAGCCTCTCTTCCCACCCCCCTTTCCCACCGCCACCACGCGGTCTTGCCTCTCCCCTCCCTCCGCATGCAGTCAAGGAGCACCCGCATGACCACCACCCCCCTTTCCCCCGCGGCGCCGGTGCTGCGCACGGCCTACCAGAAGTCCGTAGCGGAGTACTGGAACAACGAGAAGGACCCGGTCAACCTCAGCCTGGGCGATGTCGACGGCCTGTACCACCACCACTACGGGCTCGGCGACTACGACCCCTCGGTCCTGGAAGGGCCCGAGGAGACTCGCGACGCCCGCATCATCGAGGAACTGCACCGACTGGAGTCGGCACAGGCCGACACCCTCCTCGACCACCTCGGCCCCATCGCGCCCGAGCACCGCCTCCTCGACGCCGGATGCGGCCGCGGCGGCAGCAGCATCATGGCCAACGCGCGCTTCGGCTGCCAGGTCGACGGGGTCTCCATCTCCCAGGCACAGGTCGACTTCGCCAACGGCCAGGCACACAAGCGCGGTGTGGACGACAGGGTGCGCTACCACTTCCGCAACATGCTGGACACCGGCTTCCCGACCGGCGCCTTCCAGGGCATCTGGAACAACGAGTCCACCATGTACGTCGACCTGTTCGCGCTCTTCGCCGAGCACGCGCGCCAACTGGCCTTCGGCGGCCGCTATGTCGTCATCACGGGCTGCTACAACGACGTGACCGGCGGCCGTTCCAAGGCGGTCAGCCGGATCGACGAGCACTACACCTGCAACATCCACCCCCGCAGCGCCTACTTCAAGGCACTCGCCGCCAACGGCCTGGTGCCGATGAACGTCGTCGACCTCACGGCGGCCACCATTCCGTACTGGGAGCTGCGCGCCCGGTCCTCCCTCGCCACCGGCGTCGAGGACCCGTTCCTGACCGCGTACCGCGAGGGCAGCTTCCACTACCTCCTGATCGCCGCCGACCGCGTCTGACCAGCCCTCCGGGCGTCATCCCCCGGGTCGCCGGAGCCGCAGTGCCAGGGCCGGGCACTGGTTCACGGCCCGCCGGGCGCCGTGCTCCTGCCAGCGGGAGACCGGGACGGCGGGGGCGGCGGGGTAGCCGTGCGGGCCGAGCCGGACGAGGCCGGGGGCCAGCACGGCGCACAGACCGTGGCCGGCGCAGCGGGACCAGTCCACCTCCAACCGGGCGCCCTTCGCCGGCGGCAGGGGCAGTACACCACGGACCGGACGGCCGCAGCCGGGGCCGGACAGGTGGGCCGCGACGTCCGCGGAGAAGACGTCGAGCGCGGTGAGCACGAAGCGGGCCGTGCCGTCGGGGTGCGAGCAGGCACCACCGCCCTGTGCCGCGCCGAGGGCCCGCCGGGCGCTCTCCAGCACCGCGGGCTCGGCAGCACCGGCGGCCAGCAGCGCCAGGGCCTCGGCGGCGTCGGGCAGGCCGTGCCTGCACGGTCCGCACTGTCCGGTGGACTCGGTCGCCAGCCATGCCGTGACCCGGGCGAGCTCGCCGAGCGGGCAGGTGTCGTGGGGAAGCACGACGATCGCGCCCGCACCGAGGGCTCCGCCGAGGGCGGTGAGCCCGGCCCGGGAGAGCGGTGCGTCCACGGCGACCGACGGGTGCAGCCAGGCACCGTGGTAGCCGCCCACCAGCACCCCGGCCCCCGGCTGGAGACCGCAGGCAGCCAGCACCGGGCCCAGCCGGGCGCCGGTGGGAACCTCGACCACCAGCGGGACGGCGCCCGGCCGGTTGACGGTCAGCAGGGTCGTGCCTGGTTCGGCGGCGGTGCCGACCGCCGCGTAGGCGTCGGGCCCGAGCCGGGCCGCGATGGCGAGCTGGGCCCAGGTCTCGGCGTTGCAGAGCAGCGTCGGGCGGCGCCGCACCCCGCCCGCACCGCCGTCGGCCGCGCGGGCCTTCAACGGTGCCGGCACCACCGGCAGACCGTTGATCCCGCGGACCAGGGCCCCGGACTCGCCGGAGGCGAAGCGTTCGGGCAGGCACACGGTCCGGGCCGGACAGGGCAGTTCGCGCTCGGCGAGGGCGGCCGGGACCGATATCTCGCCGGGGCTTCCGGCGGCGACGCCGATCACGATCTCCTCGGCGCCGAACGCGGCCGCCGCCAGGCAGGCACCGTCCAGCACCAGGTGCGGCGTGCGGGCCAGGAGCATCTTGTCCTTGGCGCTGGCCGGCTCGCCCTCGGCGCCGTTGATCACGATGACGGGCGGCGCCCCGGTGCGGTCAGAGGCGGTGAGCGTGGCCCGCGCCTTGCGGGCGAACGGGAAGCCGGCGCCGCCGCGGCCGGGCAGGCCGACGGCCTCGGCCAGGGTGAGCAGCGCGTCCCGGCCCGGTGCCGGGAGCGGCGGATGGACCCGGGCGTGCGCGGCCAGGTCCAGGCGCTGGTGGCGGTCCAGTCCCGCGGCCAGCCGGGCCGCATCCAGCCAGCCGACCTCGGGCAGCTCCAGAGGGGTGCCTTTCACTCGCCGCTCCCCGGCCGGGCGGCCCAGGCGTTCGGGCGGACGCCGGTGTGGGGACGGGCGGACAGGGCGGCCAGTGCTGCCGGGCGGGTGGCGGTGGGACGGTATGCCTTGACACCCCGCCGGCTCCGGCTCAGGTTCCGGCGCCCGCCCAGGTAGGAGAGGCCACGGACGATCAGCGCGAGGGCGATCAGGGCCGCGCACAGACCGTAGCCCCAGACCACCCAGGCGTGTGCCCGGCGTCCGGCCGTCAGCCCGTGCGCCAGCGCGATCGGCCAGCAGACGTACGCCGTCGAATGCAGGACGCGCCAGAGCCAGGGGCGGCGGCTGCTGGCGAACCGGCCGCGGAGCACGCCGGTGACCGCGACCAGGACGAGCAGATCGGCGGCGACGGTGCCCAGGCACACCGCGAGGGCGGCGCCGCCGGTGAACGGGGCCACCGCGGTCTGTGCGGTGGTGTGCCGCTCGATCACCTTGACTGCGATGTGGGTGGCGAGGAAGCCGAGGGCCGCGACGGCGCTCGCCCGGTGCACCGACTGCACGGCCACCCGCAGCCGTGGGGTCAGCACCAGCCGGTCGGTGGCGGCCAGACCGCAGGCCACCACGGCAGTCAGTGAGAGCAGGGTGAAGACGCCGGCGAAGTGGTCCAGGAAGGCCATCGCCCGGCCGGCCACCCCGGCAACTCCGGCCGGCGCAGCGCCGACCGGCGGTCGGACGAGCAGGGCGACGCTGGACATGGGACACCTTCTTCCGTGCGCTCGGGCCGGGAGGCCGAGGCCAGGGCGGGGCCGGATGCGGAATCCCGCATGCCCGCGTCGGGGAAGGGCACCGCCGGGGTGGGGCATCGGCGGCACTGGACGACAGCGGACATTGTTAGCGCGTACCGCGGCCAGTGACAACGGTCGCCGAGGGGGCCCACGACCGTGCCGTATCCCCGCATCGGCACCGGTTTGTCGGACGCCGACCGGGAGTTGTGGTCCACGGCCCCGCGTAGTAGACGCCCGGACCCGCGTGACCAAGCTCACCCGCGCGGGAGGCGCCGGCCATGATCCCGGTCCCGGCCGTACACCGCCCGGGTCCACCCGTCATTCCGTGGTGCCCGAGTGCTCCGCGGGGCGCCAGGCCCGGGACCTCCTCGCCCCGCTGCGCGCCGTCGCCCGGCCGCTGCTCGGCACCTGGGGTCCGGCCACGCCGCCCGCCGTGGTCCGCACCCGTATGGGCCCCACCGCCCCATGCCCGTCGTCGGAGGGCGGCCTGGCTCACGCGGAGCCGGAACGATGTCGAATCCCGGCCACCGGCACCGACTTACCGGCGAGTGACGTCCGCAGGAGGCTTCCGCCGTGAGGAGCGCAGGTGAGGTACATGCTGATGCTGCACATGGATCCCGCCGCGTGGGACACCCTCGGTGACGCGGCCCGGGAGGAGTTCGTGCAGGGACACCGTGCCTTCCACCACACCGTCGCGGACGCCGGCGAACTGGTCGCCGCCCACACCCTGACCCATGTCTCCCAGAGCACCGTGGTCCGGGTGTCCGACGGCGCGGTCTCGGTCACCGACGGCCCGCTCCTGGCCACCCCGCTTTCGTTCACCGGCTTCTACCTCGTCGACTGCGAAACCGTCGACCGCGCCCACGAGTTGGCCGCCCTGCTCCCCGAGGCCCGCACGGCCGGACTGGGCATCGAGGTGCGGCCGCTCATGCTGCCGTCCGGCATCGAGATGTAGCCGGGCGGACGACCTCGACCGCGCACCCGCTCACGAACGCCGAGTGCGCCGCCTTCAGCAGCGCCGCACAGGCGACTGGCCTCGGCCGCGGCCCCCGCGACGGTCTCCCGTGCCCGCTCGGTGGCCGCCGCGTCCCGCCCCGCCGGCAGGGCACCGCCAACCCGAGGGCGCCACCGAGGTGTTTGGCGGTCTCGGCTGGCGACGCGGCCGAACCCGCGCGCTCGGGCGGAACCGAACCGACCACCAGCCCGGTAGCCCAGCACCGTCTGGCGCAGCTGGGTCACGGTCGGACCGGCACCCGCCAGGACCCTGCCGGCCGGCGCCAGTGTCGACAGGATGAGCGTGAACGAGCGACATGCCGTGCGTCTCCTCGCTCGTCAGGATGGCGTTCACGACGTCGTCGGAGCGGACGGCGGATTCTTGGGCCGGAGCGCGGAACTCTTTCCCCGACGGGCGGTGCCGCGCGCGGGTCAGCCGGCGGTGTCGCTCAGGCGGTCCGCCCGGGACTCCAGGAACCGCCGCTCGGGCAGGCTCGCGGTACGGCGCGCCGCCTCCCGGTAGCTCTCGCGGGCCGCGGCACGGTCACCGGCCATCTCCAGCAGATGGCCGCGCACGGCGTGCAGCCGGTGGTGGTCGGCCACCCGGCCGTCCTCCGCCAGCGGCCGCAGCAGGTCCAGGCCGGCCCGGGGGCCGTGCGCCATGGCCGCCGCCACGGCGTGGTTGAGCGTCACCATCGGGTTGGGCGAGACCTGCTCCAGAAGGCGGTAGAGGATCACGATCTGCGGCCAGTCGGTCTCGTCGGCGGCGCCCGCCTCGGCGTGCACCGCGGCGATGGCGGCCTGCAACTGATACGGGCCCATCGGCTGACGGGCCAGCGCCTCGGCGGTCAGCTCGATACCTTCCTTCAGGGCCACCCCGTCCCAGCGGGTGCGGTCCTGTTCGGCGAGCGGGACGAGACCGCCGTCGTCGTCGGTCCGCGCGGGGCGCCGGGCATCGGTCAGCAGCATCAGCGCCAGCAGGCCCGTGACCTCCGGGGTGTCGGGCAGTGCCCGGCGCAGTGCGCGGGTCAGCCGGATCGCCTCACGGGTCAGCTCGACCTGGTGCAGATCGGCGCCGGAGGTGCTGGTGTACCCCTCGTTGAAGATCAGGTAGAGCACGTGCAGGACGACGCCGAGCCGCTCGGGGCGGTCCTCGGGCGGGGGGAGTTCGAACGTCGCGCCGGCCGTCCGGATGCGCTGCTTGGCGCGGCTGATGCGCTGCGCCATCGTCGCCTCCGGCACCAGGAAGGCCCGCGCGATCTGACTCGTCGTCAGTCCGCCGCAGGCCCGCAGGGTCAGCGCCAGTTGGGACGAGGGGGAGATGCTGGGGTGGCAGCAGAGGAAGAGCAGGATGAGCGAGTCGTCCTGGCCGGCGGCGTGGAAGTCGGCGGGGCCGGACTCCGCCGGCTCGTCGGCGCGGACCATGGCCGCGACCGTGGCCTCCCTGCGGCGCCGGGCGATGTCGCTGCGGGCCCGGTCGGCGAGCCGGCGGTAGGCGACCGTCGTCAGCCAGCCCAGCGGATTGTCCGGGACGCCGTCCTTGCGCCACTGCACGATCGCGTCGAGCAGCGCGTCCTGGGCGGCGTCCTCGCAAGCCTCGAACCGGCCGTGGCGGCGCACCAGGGTGCCCACCACCTGGGGAACGAGGTCCCGCAGCAGCGCCCCGACGTCGCTGTCGCCGTTCACCGGGCGCCCCGGCGACGCCCCGGGAACGCGGGGCCGACACCCGCTGCGGCACTCATCCGAATTCCAACCATCCCCGAAGACGTGGCTCGCGGTGCTGGCGGGCGCCCCGGCAGCGCACGGCGACACGGTACCGCAGGCCCCGGGCGCCGTGCCGCTGCCAGGCATCCGACGAACTTCCTGACCTCGTCGGTCCACATCGGGCCCGGCGCCACGCTGTTGACCCGGACGCCCTGCGGTCCCCGCTCGGTGGCCAGGCTCTGCGCGAGCGCCGGCAGCCCCGACTTGGGCGAACAGCACGGACAGCCGCGGCGCCGCGTAGACGTCCACCTCCGCGCCCAGGAGGATGTCGTCGCGTTCGGTCTCGCAGCGCCCGGTGTGCGGCGGCACCACTCGATTCCGGGCGGCCGGACACCCGAGGGGGAGCGGGGCCCGGGGGCACGGGACCCCCGGGCGGGAGTCACGCCGAAGCGCCGTCGCTGAAGACGATCGGCCGGACCTCGATTCCCAGTCCCTCCACCGCGGCGTCCGGGATCATCGCGGCGAGCTCGTGGGCGCGGTCCCGGTCCTTGACCTCGACGACGTAGAAACCGCCGACGAATTCCTTGGACTCGGCGTACGGACCGTCCGTCACCGCCGGCACCCCGCCGCGCACCCGCACCACGGAGCTCTGGTCGGTACCGGCCAGCGCCAGGGTGCTGACGAACTCGCCGGTCTCCTTGATCTTGTTCATGAACTCGCCATGGCCCTGGAAGACGGCGTTCCGCTCCTCCTCCGACAGCGCGTCCATGACCTCGGCGTTCGGGTACATCATGATCAGGTACTTCATGGTGTTGCTCCTTACGACGTGAGGCGTCCAGTGCGCCTCGTTCGCCCCTTCGTCGGTGCCGGTGCGCCGTTCTCTACATCGACGCCGAAGATTCTTTCCGGCCGCCGGTCACCCGGCAACGCACCGGCTCCGACCTGCGGCGATTCTCGCCGTGCGGGGCGCCGGCGGCCGGTCAGCGGGTCACCACCGCCCGGCACCGCACGTCCCCGGCAGGCGTGGGACGTCCGTGGCGGCCCGGTAGGACGGGCCGGTGGCCAGGATGACGTCGGCGCCGCCCGCCGCGCGCCGCCCGCCGCGCGCAGGGTGCGGCCGCGTCGCACGTCCCGGTGGGGTCAGGGCCGTCCGGTCGGAGCCGGGTTTCCCGACGTGCCGTTGCGCGGGGTCAGGCACAGGAGGTAGGTGTGCGTGATCCGGTGGTGGTGGACGGTGGTGTAGTACTGGCCGTGGTACCGGAAGGTGGCCCCGGGGACGTCCTGGCAGCTGCGGGTGCCGATCAGGCCGTCGTACTCGTACCGCTTCGCCACGGTGTAGTTCGCCGTGGCGTCGGAGCACTTGACCTTCTCGACCTTGCTGCCGGGAGCGGTGTTGGCGGCGTGCACACAGTCGCCGACCTTGGCGTGGCGCGGGCTGGTGTCGGATCCGCCCAGGAAGAAGAACTTCACCACCAGTCCGACGACGATGGCCAGGCACACCACGATGACGCCCCAGCCGACGCAGCCGAAGTTCCAGCGACTCCTGGCCGGGCTCGGGGCCGGGGCCGGGGGTACGGGCTGTGGCGGGTAGGGCTGCTGTGGCTGCTGTCCGTAGGGCGGATACTGGCCGTACTGGGGCGGCTGTTGGGGCGGGAAGCCGTACGGCTGCTGACCGGGCGAACCGGGCGGCGGTGTGGTCATGAGTCCCCCGAAGGCTTGACGTGGATCTGACATGCGCTGGGCAGCCTAACGGGAGGAGCGCAGATCGAGGTGCCCGGGGCAGGCCACCGGCGCCGCACACGTCGGTGCCCGGGCACTCAGTCCCGCAGGCTCTGCGGACGCGGCAGCAGGTCCGGGAAGTCCACCGCGCGGACGGCGCCCTCCGAGGCCGGATGCGGTCGCCAGTCAGGGTCCGAGCACAGCACCAGGGGGCCGCCGGCGGACGAGTCCGGCACGCGACGGTGCGAGCCGCGGACGCACGACGGGTCCAGCGGCACCGCGTCCATGGTGTAGCGCAGGCCCAGGGTGGCAGGCCGGCACGCCACCGGGCCGCGGCCACCGCTCACCGCGGCCGCGGCCCGGCCCCAACCTCGTCGACCACGTGCGGCGCCCGGCCCGCGGAACCCGCGGGCCGGCCGCTGCGCACCTGACCCCATGCGCGATGCGGACGACAAGGCCGGTATGACGTCACCCGCCCAGCGCGGCATGCGCCCTGCGCGGGTGACCGTATGTGGGTGCTCAACGCCTCCGGAACACCAGGTGCGTGACCCCGCCGGCGCTGGGCACCGACTCCAGATGGAAACGGTCGGGCAGTTCGGTGTGGCTCTTCCGCAGCCGCTCGCCCCGTCCGGTCACCGGCGGCCTCCGTCGCCCGCGCCAGTGCCTCGGCCGGCTTCGCGTCGAGGAAGTGGAACGTGGTGTCGCCCAGGGCGGTTCACCCAGCTGGCAGTGGCGCCTGCCCGGGAGAAGAGCGGAGCGGGGTCCGCGTGCCCGAAGGGCCGCTCCAGGCACTGCCCCTCACCGGCACCGACCCCGTCCCGGGAGACGTTGAAGCACTGCACCCGCAACAGCTGTGACATGCGTCCTCCATCTGGCGCCGCACCGAACCCAGCGCCGGGAAGACGACAACGAACGAGGACAAGGCGCTTACGGTGCTCGTGCGTTGAGCAACGAGCCGCGTCCCGCCGGGGAACTCCGCCGGACGGATGATCCGGGTGCGACCGCCGGTGCCCGGATGCGCACCGTGTGCCCCTGGGGTCACTTCGTCCGTGGGGCACGCTGAGCAGCCGCAGCGAGCGATCGGCCGTCGACGGGCCGTCGCCGGCGCCCGCCGGCAGCCCGTGGACCTGGGCGGCGAGAGCGCTCCGCGTCGTAGGGCGGGATCGGGAAGCCGCCGAGCTTCAGCGTCACCAGCCCGTGCAGGGCGATCCACATCTGAGAGTGCGGAACTGCCGTGCCTGGCAAGTCAGTCGGCCTCGGCGGTGATTCTCTGCCTGGCAGGGACCGCCTGGCAGGGGCCGGCTGGTAGGGTCCCAGTCATGTTCTGCATGTTCGTTCCCCTTCGGATCGCCTGAGACGTCCGTCGCCGCAGTCGCTCGGCGACCGGCACCGACCCAGGAACCCGCGGCAGGCCATCCCCTCTCACGGCACCCGTCCCGCGGACGCGCTGGGCCCCGACCTTTCACGCGCACCGTTGCCGGTGGGCGTGTCCACCTCGCGCGTTGCCCCTGACCAGGCGGTACGCGCTGGTCGACCGCCGCCGTCGGCTTCCGTGCGCCAGGCCACCGGACATTGGACTGATCCGTATGACATCCACCTCCACCTCCACCTCCACCTCCACCAACTCGTCCCGTCCGCGCCGGGATCGCGCGGCGAGCCCGACGTTCGTCCTGGTGCACGGCGTGTGCACCAATTCGTTGATGTGGGCCCCGCTCCAGCGGGAACTGGCGCTGCTCGGTCACCGCAGCCTCGCCGTCGACCTTCCGGGGCACGGCTTCGACGCGCAGTACCCGACCGCCTATCAGGCGCCGCAGGACCTGGACGCGTGGGCGGCCGAGCCGTCGAAACTGGCCGGGGTCACCCTCCAGGACAACGTCGACATGGTCGTCGACGTCGTCCGGCGGATGGCCGGTCACGGGCCGGTGGTACTGGTGGGCGCCAGCCTCGGCGGAACCACCATCACCGGCGTGGGCAACACCGTCCCGGACCTGGTGAGCCGGCTCGTCTACATCTCCGGCTGGTCGTGCGTACAGCGCGCCAACCCCATCGAGTACATGCAGGAGCCCGAGTTCGGTGACAACCTGCTCGCACCGCTGGCCGCGCTGAACGTCGGCGATCCCACCGAACTCGGCGTCGGCCGGGCCAACTACCGCACCGCCGACCCGGTCATGCTGTCCGCGCTCAAGGCGTCGATGATGGCGGACGCCACCGATGAGCAGTTCCGGGCCTTCCTGAACATCCTGCAACCGGACGAGTCCCTGGCGGTGATGACGTCCGACGCGCGTGGTCACGCCGACACCTGGGGCACCATCGCCCGCACCTACATCCGTCTCACCGACGACCGGTCGCTCCCCGTGGCCATGCAGGACCGCCTGATCGCCGAAGCGGATGCCCTGACGCCCGACAACCCGTACGACGTGCACACGCTGGCCACCAGTCACGTCGGGTTTCTGCTCAGGTCGGCGGAGGTGGCCGGCATCCTCGATCAACTGACCGTCTGATCCGAAGGCGCCGGACCGGGCCGCTTTCCGGCGGGCGCTCTCGCCTTCCCGCCCCCTGCGGGATTCCGCACTGATTGCTGTTTGCTGATCGACGATTGGCAAATGCTGAGCCCGGCAGGGATCTGGTGTGGCAGCTGCCGCCGTGAAAAGGCCCTCAGGATATTTTTTGCAGTGGAACGGGATTTTCTCGTGGCGGGGGGGGGGTGGGCGAGGTCTTTGCGGGAACGGCTCGTTGTCTCAACTTGCCTGTGGCCTTGCGCGGAATGCGCCATGCGGCTCCGCGCATTCGGTTGGCAAATGTGACACGATCACAATGGCCGGGGTTTCCGTCCGATAGCGTCAGTCACGATGTCGGTCACACCGTGCCCGCCATTCCGATTCCGGATTTGTGAGGGGTTCGAGCCATGGGTATGTCCATTCGTAACCAGATTCCCGGCACCGTCACCGCCGTCGCCGTCGGCGAGGCCATGGCTTCTGTGAAGGTGCGCCTGGCCGGCGGTCAGGACATCACCGCCGCGATCACCGCCGAGGCCGTCAAGGACCTGGGGCTGGCCGAGGGTTCCGCCGTCAAAGCCCTGGTGAAGTCCACCGAGGTGGCCCTCGCGACCGGCCCGGTCGAGGGCGTCTCCATCCGCAACCAGATCCCCGGCACCGTCGTCGACGTCGCGACCGGCGGGGCCATGGGCTCGGTGAAGGTCACCGTGGAGGGCGGCGAACTGACCGCCGCCATCACCAAGGACGCCGTCGAGGCTCTCGGCCTGGCCTCCGGGACCTCCGTCGTCGCGCTGATCAAGTCGACCGAGATCTCCCTCGCCGCCGCCTGAGCAGCCCCGCAGCACCACCCACGAGGGCCGCGCACGTCATCTCCACGGTGCACCCGACGCACAACGGGGTAGGTCGGAACGACACCACCGCACACCACCGCACACGTGGAGCTGCTTGTGAGGATCTTTGTGTCGTCCGACATGGAAGGCACCGCCGGCGTCGTCGACTGGACGCAGTGCCGCCCGCCGGAGCCCGAATACGCCTACTACCGGGGCCTGTTGCAGGAGGAGGTCAACGCCGCCATCGAGGGTGCCATGGCCGGCGGTGCGACCGAGTTCCTGGTCAACGACTCGCACGGGAAGATGGCGAACCTGCGCCCCGACACCCTGGCGGGCCGGGCGCGTTGTCTCTCCGGCCGGCACAAACCCCTGTACATGATGCAGGGCCTGGACCCGTCGTTCGACGGCGTCTTCTTCGTCTCGTACCACGGCTCGATGGCGGGTGCGCCGGCCGCCCTCTCGCACACCTACAACCCGCGGGCGATCAGCGAGGTGCTGCTCAACGGCGTCACCGCGGGGGAGAGCGGGATCAACGCGCTGGTGGCGCTGGGACACGGCGTGCCCGTGGTGCTGATCACCGGGGACGATACGACGGCCGCCGAGATCGAGCCGTTCTGCCCGCGCATCCACAGCGCCGTGGTCAAGTCGTCGGTGTCCCGGTTCGCCGCCGACAGCCTGCACCCCACCGAGGCCCGGGCCCTGATACGCCAGGCCGCCTACGAGGCGGTGCGTGCCCTGCCCCAGGCAGACCCGCCGGGCATCGTGCTGCCGGCTACCCTCACCGTACGTTTCCGCAACCCCGACCTTGCGGAGATGGCCACCTGGATCACCGGCATCGAACGCGCCGACGCCGTCACCGTCCGCCTGACCGACGAGGACCCGATCCGTCTCTACCGCAGGTTCGTCACCGCGGTCCTGCTCACGCGGGGTATCGCGGAGTGACGGTGCGGTGCGGCGAACGGGCCGGATTCGTGCAGGGGGCGCAGCAGACCACCCCCTGTCACGAGGCGACTCCCGACCGTTGCGGGGTGGGCGCCGGCTCTCCCCGAGCGGGACGGGGCCGAAGGAGTGACGATGGAACGGAACCGGAAAGCCCTGACCTGATCGAGCTGGGCCCTGAGAGAGGGAGGCAGGCAGCATGACATTCCCCTCCGATCCTGCGGGCGGTGGCCCGCCACGTGAGTCCCGGACCGAGGCGATGTCCTCACCGGCCAACGAAACCCTGGGCGCCCTGGCGAACCTCGGCTGGCAAGCCCTGATCACCATCGGTCTGGCATCGATCGCGCTGGGTGTGGTCGTTCTGGCCTGGCCGCACGGGACACTGCGCGTCGTCGGAGTGGCCTTCGGTGTCTACCTGTTGGTCAGCGGTGTCTTCCAACTCGCCGCGGCCTTCGGCGCGCACGTCCCCGGACACCTGCGGGCACTGCACTTCATCACGGGCGCGGTCAGCGTGCTGCTCGGGCTCATCTCCTTCCGGGGCACCCTGCAGTCGATCTTCCTGCTCGCCCTCTGGATCGGCTTCAGCTGGTTGCTGCGCGGCATCATGATGACGGCGGCGGCCGGGTCTGCACCCGCCATACCCGCACGCGGGTGGCAGATGTTCCTGGGAGTCATCACTCTCCTCGCCGGCGTCGTGCTGATCGTGTCGCCGTTCTCCTCGATCGCCGTGCTCACCTTGGTGGCCGGCATCATGGCCATCGTCCTGGGCGTGGTCGAGGTGTTCCACGCCATCCGGCTGCGCGTCGAAGCCGGCCGCCTCACTCCCGGAACCACCGCCAGGCACCACAGGTCCCTGCGGTCCATGTTCCACATGCACCCGCATCCCCAGCACTGACCTCCACACGACTCCTCAGTACTGGCATCCTCAGCACTGGCCCCGCAGCAGTGAACACCTGCTGCGGGGCCAGTTGCGTGAGTTGAGCCGGTTGGGCCCGTCGAGTCAGCGGGCCGGTTCCGTCGGCTGCGTCAGCTGCGGAGGAAGCGCTCCAGGGCGGTGGCGAAGGCCACCGGGACCTCGTACATCGGGTAGTGGCCGGAGTTGGCGAGTACCTCCAGCTCGGCCTGGGGATAGTGGGTGAGCCAGGTGCTGCGCATCGCGTCCGGAGTCAGGGCGAGGTCGTGCTCGCCGACGAAGACCTTCACCGGATGGGGGCTGCCGGCCACTTTGGCGGCGAAGTCCTGGGTGGTCCACTCGGTCAGGTAGGCGGCGAAGGCCCCCGGCCGCGAGACGGCGACCGAGCGGGACGTCATCGCATCCAGCCACCGGTCGCATGCCCGGTGGCCGGTGACCAGGTCGAGGATGGCCCGCCGATGGGCCGGGTTCTGCGCCGCGCCGTGGAACAGCTCGTAGGCGTCGCCGTCGAGTGCGTAGGCGCTGGCCGGGACGGGTGCGACCCCCACCAGCTTGCGCACCCGCTGCGGCGACTGGGCCAGGATGCGCTGTGCCGCCTTGCCGCCCATGGAGTGACCCACCACGGAGAAAGTGTCCCAGCCCAGCTGGTCGGCCAGGGCGAGCGCGTCCGAGGCGATCTCGGCAAGCGTGAACTCGCCGGTCACGTCCCGCCGGTCGCCGTAGCCGCGGTAGTCGAGAAAGGCGTAGCCGAACTCCTCCGGATCCAGATGGTCGAGGAACTGCCCCCAGGCCGCGCTGGTGCCGAACCAGTCATGCAGGACCAGGACCTTGTGCGCGCCGCTTCCGATGGTGCGGTGACTGATCGTCATGCCGAGAGCTCCCGTCGCGTGGAGTGACGGCCGATATTTTCCCCGCCACCGCAGCACTACTCCGCTTTCTCTCGGGTGATGTCGCGGAAGGTTTGGCATGGGCATGATCTTGCTTGATATGACCCGGCCTCACCGTGCGGGCCTTGGCGGCGAGTTCCATGCCGGCGTGCTTTGCGTGCCCCACCCAATCCCATGAGAGAGGAAAGAGAAGGAAAAGGAAGGCGGCGTGGTGGGTGGTGCGTACATCGTTCGCCGGGTCGGCCCCGTCGGTCGTTCGCGCCTCTCTCGACGGTGGCGTCCACCGCGCCCAACCGCCTTCCGTCAACCGTATCTCCCCTGGCCAGGCAAGTGAACCCATGGCCGGCGGCGCCCCACAGGCACCACCAACACCACCGGACGACAAGAGCGGACAACCATCCTGCATCGTGACACACCAGCATGCTTGAGATGTTTGGGTTGTTCACGTCGCATCTGTCTCAACTGGCGGCCGCACCAGGGCTTTCGACGAGATTGACGCGCGGTGCCGGAGCCGCATAACTTCCCACCCCAAGTCGGCCCGCCGAACAGAAGTTCCACCGGAATTCACCGATGGAACCTCCGGCCTCGGCAGTCCGACGCTGCAGGCTCCTTCCCCCCACCCCTGGGAGCCGCCCGAGCACCCCGGCCACTTCCCGACGGCCGGCGGGCACAGGCTGCTTCCCTATGCAAGGAGACTCCGTTGCGGACCTCGCCTGGATCTCGACCACGCCGCCCCGGCGTACCCGCCACCGCACCCTGGCACCCGGCCACAGGCACCCCTGGAGCAGTCCCGAGGTCCCGGCGCTCCATGCGATAGTCAGGCACACGCCTCGGCTCGACAGTCAGCGGCCGCGCCGCTTCCCCGACGGGGTTGTCCCACTCAACGCGCCTGCCCTGCAAGGCCGTTGATGCGTTGCCTGCCGAAGGCCAGTAGGTCGGCCGGTCAGGCCCAGTGCCCAGTGCGGCCCGCCTTGGTCGGCACCGGCGGAACGGACCTCGCAACGGTTCCGTACCGGCACCGGCTCGCGTGACTCCGCACCACCCGGTCACGCACCGCCGGACAGCGGATGCCGGGCACGCCCACCCCCACCCCGTCGCCCGTTCAAGCTCCGCCGGCCGGTCCCGGTCGGCGGCGGTGACCCGCACCGGGTCACCAGAACCGCCATACCTCCATCCCCCTGAGGAGACCCCCCACATGAACCCCTCGCACAAGAAGAAGACGAACAAGAGAGCCCGCGCCATCATCGCCGTGGCCGCCGGCGGTGCCATCGTCGCCGTCTCCGGCACCATTGCCCTGGCCTCGGGTGCGCCCGACAACCCCACCACCGCACACCGCCACTTCGCACTCGGTGCCAAGCTGCCGTCCGGCGGCAAGGTGAGCACCTTCGCCACGCACACCTCGGTCGCCTCGCGCCTCGCGGCCCTCTCTCCGCACAAGGACGGCGCGCCCAACGGCGTGCCGGACAGCGTGGACCTGAGCAAGTACGCGATCGACCCGGGCAACCAGGGACAGGTCGGTTCCTGCGTGTCCTGGGCCATCGACTACTCCGGCTACAGCATCCAGGAGAAGCAACAGGGCATCACCACCGGCCCGCAGGCGCCGATGTACACCTACGCCCAGATAGCCAAGGGCAACGACCAGGGCAGCACCCCGGACGCGACGTTCGGCATCGCGGAGTCGCAGGGCGTCGACTCGAAGGCCGACTACACCCAGGGCGACTTCGACTTCACCAGCCAGCCGACCGACGCCGAGCGTCAGAACGCCGCGCACTGGAAGCTGTCGGGCCACACCCAACTGCACACCGGCAACCAGATACAGGCCGACGTGAAGCAGGCCCTCGCGGACGGTGAGCCCGTCGCCATCTCCCTCCCGGTCCACCAGAGCTTCCAGGACATCACCCAGCAGCAGGCGGCGGACTACTCGTATCAACCGGGCGGCGCCGACGACCCGGTGCTCGGCGGCCACGAGATCACCATCGTCGGCTACAACAACCAGGGCGTCCGCGTCGAGAACTCCTGGGGCGGCAACTGGGGCGACGGCGGCTACATCAACCTCTCCTGGGACTTCCTCGCCGGCCAGGTCCAGGAGGCCAACGCCATCGGCAAGCTCGTCCAGTAGTGCCGGCCGGACGACGGGTGTCGTCTGCGGGCCGCACACCGTGCCGCCCTCGCCTCCCGCACCACGTCGTGCCGCATCGTCCGACCTCTGACCGGTAGCCGTCAGCACGGCAGGGCCCGCACGGAGACTCCGTGCGGGCCTGTGGTGACCTACGGGGAGGGAGCTGTGGAGCACTCTGCGGGGTACGGACGGACCCCTCCCGCCCCGCTACTGGCCCACCCTTCCGTCGACGCACTCGCGCAACAGGTCGGCGTGCCCGGAATGACGGGCGTACTCGTCGATCCTGTGGACCAGCAGTTCCCGCACCGCGATCCCGTCCCGCCCCACGCGCTCGCCCAGGTCCGGATGCTCGGCCAGGGCGGCATCGGTCGCGGCCTGCTCGCGCTCCAGGTCGCGGAAGGCCGCGTCGACCACGGCCGGCTCGGCGATCGCGCCGTGGAAGTCCGAGTCCCGCTCGCCGTACAGCTTCGGCAGCGGGTCGCCGTCGCTGATCCAGTTGCGCCAGCCCCGTTCCACCTCGGCGAGGTGGCGTACCAGACCGAGCAGCGACATCGTCGACGGTGGGACCGACCGGCGTGCCAGTTGCTCCGCATCCAGGCCCTCGCACTTCATCCGCAGCGTCAGGCGGTAGTCCGTCAGAAAGTCCTGCAGCGTCGCCAGCTCGCCGTCCGGACTGGGCCCGTCGTTGTTGCGGGGATCGTCGTCCGGGTCAACCCACATGTCGGGGTGGACAGTTGCCGTGGTCCATCGCGCGGGCTGTTCGCTCATGCGTTGCATGTTGGTGTCCGACGGCCCAGGTGCGCCACTGGGTTTCCTGGGCGACAGGTAGGTTGGTGACACCGTTTGCAAGGAGACGCACCATGTCGATGTCCGACCGCCCCAGAGTTCTGTTCGTCACCGACCTCGCCTACCAGGCCCGGGGACGGCGCTACTGCGACGAGGACATCTTCCTGACCTCCCGGCTGCGCGACGACTTCGATGTCGCTCTGTGCCACCCGCTGGATGCCGCCGCCCTCATGGATGCCTTCGACGCGGTCGTGGTCCGCAACAGTGGGCCCGTCCTGCACTACGAGAAGGAGTACAGCGCCTTCCGGGAACAGGCCGTGGCCGGCGGAACCCGGGTCTACAACCCGCTGTCCGGCCGGGGTGACATGGCCGGCAAGCAGTACCTGCTGGAGCTGACCGCCGCTCGGTACCCGGTCATCCCCACCATCGACCGGCCCGAGGACCTGCACCTGCTGCCCGAGGCCGGCCAGTACGCGGTGAAACCGAAGGCGGGCGCGGACTCCATCGGCCTGTCCTTCGTGTCCCCGCAGCAGTTGGACGGCCTCGCCTACGGCGACATCCTGGTCCAGCCACGCATCGACTTCCGCTACGAGGTGTCCTTCTACTACGTCGACGACGCGTTCCAGTACGCCCTGCACGCTCCCGATCCCGAGCGGCGCTGGGTCCTCGAACCGTATGAGCCCACCGGCGCCGACCTGGCCTTTGCCCGGCGCTTCATCGACTGGAACACCCTCGACCACGGCATCCAACGCGTGGACGCCTGTCGTACCAGGGAGGGCGAACTGCTCCTCGTCGAGTTGGAGGACCTCAACCCGTACCTGTCCCTGGACCTGGTCTCCGACCGCACCCGGGACGCCTTCGTGACGAGCATGACGGAATCCCTGCACCGGTTCCTGGACGCTCGGCCCCGCACCTGAGGCGCAGACGGGCCCGGTCAGGGGCCGCAGCCAAGGCCGTGGGTTTCAACGGGCTTCCGGCCTTACCGTCCGGCCCTCCGCAGTACGCAGTCTCCGCACAGTCCTCCGCCGGGAACGCGGTAGTACAGGCAGCAACTGCGGCGGGAGAACTGCGGAACGGCAGGATCCAGCGTGCCCGAGCCGCGCAGGAGGGGGTCGTCGAGCACGGCTGCGGTCAGTGCCACGGCCCGCTCCGCCGCCTCCTTGCGGCCTGTCCTGCGGCACCAACCGTCCAGCACGCGGAGGGCGCCGACCAGCGCCGATGCCGCGTTGCCCCGCAGCAGCCGGGGAGAGATCGGGCACACGGTGCTGATCGCCCGTTGCAGCGGCACCAGATGACCTTGCACGACCGCTGCTCGCAGTCGGCTCGTCAGGTCTTCCTCGGGGGGCGATGGCCGTGTGGTCGGGGCGGGTAGCCAGAACTCGTCCGGTACGCTCCGGGCCGGATGCCACCACAGGGTGTCGTCGCCGAGGTCGGGGACGCGTCCCGCCAGCGCCGCCGGTGCGAGGGCGATCGACCACAGACGTCCGGCGAGACCCTGGTGGACGAGGGACGCGGCGACTCGCTGCTCTGTCGTGCCGAGCCGCGCGGCCACCACCTCCACCCGCTTGTGCAGCGCCGGTGAGGAGTCCTGTCGGTACAGCTCGGGCAGGGGGAGAAAGCCCTGTTCCCGCGGTGCTCCGGCGTTGGTCCGTACGGAGAAGAACGGGCCCACGGTGGCGGTGTGGCTGAGGGTTTCCGCCATCGGCTCCGGTGGTGGCAACGGTCCTCCTCGGTTCGGGTCGGCCGGTCCGGCCGGGCCCGGTGGCTGCTTCCCCGGCACTCTCGCGGTGCCTGACACTATCGGCTCCGGGCCGGCCCTCGACCTCGGACAGTCGGATCACCTCAACCGCCTCCACGGGGCGTCCGGACCGGCAGAGTGCCCGACCGCCAGACAGGACGTGTATCCGGGCAGTACGGTGGTGCGGTCCCGACCGGGGGACTTGAGGCGGAGAGGTGGGGCCCATGCCGCTGAGCGCAAGTCAGCCGCCGGGCAAGGCACGTTGCGGTCGGCCGTGACCGGCGACGAACACCGAAACCGGAATGGCGACGACCGGGACCCGGGACCCCACGACCGCCGCCGACGGGGCACCACGTCGCGAAGGCATACCTCGGAAGTCGGCTCGGTGACCAACACGCTGCGCGACAGCGTCGTGCACGGCCCCGTCATCATGGCCGGCACCGTCGGCGATGTGCAGGTGACCGTCCAGCAGTCCCCGCACGCCGTACTTCCCGGCCAGGTGGCGCTGGGTGCGATTCCCCTGCTGGCCAGCGCCTTCCAGCCGCGAACGGCGATCCGTGCAGCCTTCGAGGCGGCGGCCCGCGACCGGGCGGCCGGTGTGCGGACTGTGCTGCTGTCAGGCGCGGGCGGGGTCGGCAAGAGCCAGCTCGCCGCGTGGTACGCCCATCAGGCAGTCGCCGACGGTACGGGTCTGGTGCTGTGGGTGGGCGCCGCCGATCCGGCCGGTGTCACCACCACCTATGCCCGTGCGGCCGCCGTCGTCCAGGCCCCCGGCGCGACCGGCGAGAGCGCCGAGCAGGACGCCGCCTGTTTCCTGTCCTGGCTGGCCGGCACCGAGCGCAGCTGGCTGATCGTCCTCGACGATGTCACCGACTTCGCCGCCGACGGTCTGTGGCCCACCGCCGCCAGGCCCGGCCATGGACTGGTGCTCGCCACCACCCGCCGGCGCGACGCCGTGGCGACTGCCGCCGGCCGGGCCCTGGTGGACGTCGACCGCTACACCCCCGAGGAGTCCGCCGCCTACCTGAGCCGGCGGCTCGCCCAGGCAGGCCGCGAGCGTCTCCTCGACGGCCGGGCAGCCGAGCTGGCCGCCGCTCTCGGACACCTTCCGCTGGCACTCGGCCACGCCGCCTCCTACCTGATCAACACCGATCGGACCACCGGCGACTATGTGGAGTTGTTCGCTCGACGCAGTGTCGAACTGGACGCCGTCCTCCCGTCGTCCGCGGACAGTGAGAACTACGGACGTCCGGTCACCACCGCGCTGCTGCTCGCCCTCGACGCGGCCCAGTCACAGGAGCCGCAGGGCCTGGCACTGCCGGCCCTGCGGCTGGCCGCTGTGTTCGCCCCCTCCGGCCACCCGCGAGAGCTGTGGACCACCCAGGCCGTCACCGGCTACCTCGCCAGGCACCGCACCCCACCCGAGGCGCCCGCGGAGAACGACCGTCCCCGGCCCGACTCCCGTTGGTGGCGGCGGTTGCTGCGGCGCAACCGGGCCGCCGGCGCTGCGGCCGACGGCGCCGCAGCCCTGCGCGTCCTGGCCATGCTGCACAACTACAACCTGCTCACCGACCTCGGCCCCGACGGCGGTGCCCACGCCATCACCCTGCACCCTCTGACCGCCCGCGCCGCCCGGGACGCCACGGCCGACGCCGGAAGTGCCCACCGAGCCGCCGTCGAGGCCGTCGGCGAACTGTGGCCGGAGGACGACCGCACCCACCGCGAACTCGCCGCGGCCTTGCGCGCCTGCGTCGACAACGTGGTCGCGTTGGCCGACGACCGGTTCTGGCGGACCGTCGGTGTCGGCATCCGGCACCGGGCCGGTGAGAGCCTCGTCAGCGCGGGCCTGCACGAGGCGGCCATGACGCACTGGCAGCGGCTCCAGAACGACGCCGCACGCATTCTGGGCCCCCGGCACATCGACGCGATCAACTGTGCCGCCGGTCTCGCCGTCGCCTACCAGGCCGCGGGCCGGACCCGCGAGGCCGTCAAGCTCCACGAGCGGCTGCTCACCCGCGCCGAGCGGACGCTCGGCCCGCGGCAACCGCTCACCGTGGCCATTCGGAGCAACCTAGCCGCCTGCTACAGCCGGTCCGGGCGGACCCACGACGCGCTGCTGATCCAACGTCAACTGATGGGTCGGACCAGTCGGGTCGACGGTGGCGACGACGGTTTCGACAGCATCGCCGCCCGGCAGAACCTCGCCGGCTCATACCTGCAGGAAGGCCGACTCGAAGCAGCCCTCACCCTGCTCGAGGAATCCACCGCGGACGCCGAACGGGCGCTGGGCGGCGATCACCCGGACACCCTCGCCGCCCGCCACAACCTCGCGCTCGCCTACCGGACGGCCGGGCGGGTGTCCGAGGCGATCGACGTGGCGGAACAGGTGGTCCTGGCGCGCGAACGGGTCATCGGCGGTGACCACCCCCACACCATCGAGTCCCGTCTCGGCCTCGGGGCCCTCTATGTGCAGAACGGCCGGATCGATGAGGCCGTCACCCTGCTCGAGGAGACCGTCGCGGACGCCGAACGGGCACTGGGCCGCGACCACCCGGACACCCTCGCCGCCCGCCACAACCTCGCGCTCGCCTACCGGGAGGTGCAGGGAGGCGAGGAGGCGCAAGCCCTGCTCCGGCGGTCGCTCGAGGACAGCGAACGAGTACTGGGCACCGACGACCCCATGACCATCCGCCGTCGGCGCGCCCTGGCCGACACCTGCCACACGGCCGGTGACCTCGACCTCGCGATCGAGCTGGAGGAGCGGGCCGTCAGCGATGCCAGGCGGGTGCTCGGCGACAGCGCTCCGGAGACCGTCTTCGCACTGGAGACCCTCGCCGCCTACTACCTGGAGGCCGGCCGTGGTGAGGACTCCATCGCCGTCTTCGAACAGACCCTCCCGGCCGCCACCAAGGCGTTCGGCCCTCACGACCCGACCACCATGGCCGCACGGGGCAACCTCGCGTTTCTCCTGGTGGTGCGGGCCCGCCGGTCCCTGGAGGTCGGCCGGGCCGCAGCCGCGCTCCACGACACCGGCACCGTCATCCGCAGCCTGAGCCCCTATCTGGACGTCGCTGAACCCCAGTACGGGCCCATCCTGCGGGACGCCCGGCAAGTCGCCGAGTCCGCCGGCGGCCGGGGCCGCACTGGTGACGGCTGATCAGCTGGCGGCCGGGAACACCCAGCAGCCGGATCGGGGCCGGCACCGCGGCCGCCCGGCCGGCTCACCCGGCTCGGTTGCCGTGGGGACGGGAGGTGGGGTGCAGCTGGATCACGGCGTCCAGGCCGCCGGTGGGGTGGGCGTGGAGTTCGATGGATCCGCCGCTGGCCTGGGCGAGTTGGCGGGCGATGGTCAGGCCGAGGCCGGTGCCGCCGGGGGAGGTGTTGGGCGCGCGCCAGAAGCGGTCGAAGGCGCGCTCCCGTTCGGCGGTGGTCATGCCGGGGCCCTGGTCGATGATGTGGAGTTGCGCGGGTGGAGCGGTCCGGTGGTGCGGGGCCCGGGCCGGGGCGCGGTGGAGGGTGACGGTGCTGCCGGGGGGCGTGGCGCGCAGCGCGTTGGCCAGGAGGTTGTCGAGGATCTGCTCCAGGGCTCCGGGGATGGCCTGGACGTGGCCGGTGGGTGCGCCGGTGAGCCGGAGGGTGACGTCGAGGTCGGTGGCGAAGGCCGACCAGGTCTCGACCCGGTCGTGGACCACGGCGTCGGCGTCGACGGGGGTGGGGGCGGTGTGGTCTTCCTCCAGGCGGGCCAGGGCGAGCAGCCCGTGGATCATGCGCACCAGGCGGTCGGTCTCGGCGATGGCCTGGTCGAGATGGTGGCGGGCGTCGGCGTTGATGTCGGGTTCGAGGTTCTCCAGGCGGAGGCGGAGCGCGGTCAGGGGGGTCTTGAGCTGGTGGGAGGCGTCGGCGGCGAACCGGTGCTGGGCGCGGAGGAGGTGCTGCAGGCGGGTGGCGGTGCGGTTGAACGTGGCGGCCAGGCGGCGGAGTTCGCGCGGGCCGACGTCGGCTGCGGGGGGCTCGGTCAGGGTGCCGTCGGCGAGCTGGGCGGTGGCGCGTTCGAGCTTGCGCACCGGCCGGGTGGTCCATCGGGCGAGCGTGAGCCCTATCGCCGTCATGGCCGCGAGGACGGCGAGCCCGGCGCCGGCCAGCAGGGCCCAGGCGGTGTGGATGCGTGCGGTGGTGCCGCGGGTGGGGGCGGTGATCCGGACGGCTCCGCGGACGGTGGGCCCGGAGGCGGCGGGCACGGTGACATAGCGGGCCTCGCCGCCTGAGAGGGGGTCGCGGGTGGTGCCACTGGTGCGGTGGTTGTGCAGTGCGGCGATGATGTCCGGTGCGCCGGCGAGGTTCCGTGCCGGTGGGGAGGGGGCCGTGGGGGCGGTGGTGAGCACGGTTCCGTGCCGGTCGACGACCACGGCCTGGGTGTGGTCGCGTCGGATGGCGCCGTTCAGCAGGTGGGGCAGCGCACGGGTGTCGGCGTGCTCGATGTCCTCCTCGGCGAGTTCGGCCAGGACGACCGCGTCGCGTTCGAGGGTGGTGGTGAGCGCGGAGGTCCGGCTGCGCGCGTAGAGGATCCCGAAGGGGATCTCCAGGGTGAGCAGCACGAGCACGGTGAGGGTGAGATAGCTGAGCAGGACGCGGTGGATCACCGGTGGTCCTCGCCTCCGGCGCCGGGGGCGGTCAGCCGGAAGCCGACTCCCCGGACGGTCTCGATCCAGGCGGGGCTGCCGAGTTTGCGGCGCAGGGCGGCGATGTGGACATCGAGGGTCTTGGTCGGGCCGAAGTAGTTGGGGTCCCAGACGGTGTCGAGAATGTGCTGGCGAGAGTAGACGGCGCCGGGGTCCTCGCAGAGCAGGGCGAGGAGGGCGAACTCCTTCGGGGCGAGCGCGACATGCTCCCCCGCGACGTGGACCTTCCTGGTCCGTCGGTCGATGACGAGGTCTCCGACGCGCTGCGGTGCGCTGCGGACGGGGCGCACCCCGTCACCGGGCGTCATGTCGTGGGCCGTCGTGTCGGTGAGGTGGGCGCGGCGGGTGACGGCGCGCATGCGGGCGACGAGCTCCCTGATCCCGAAGGGCTTGGAGAGGTAGTCGTCGGCGCCCAGTTCGAGGCCGACGACGCGGTCGGTCTCGTCACCCCGCGCGGTGATCATGATGATCGGCACACGGGAGCGGGTGCGCAGGGTACGGCAGACGTCGATGCCGTCCATGTCGGGCAGCCCGAGGTCGAGCAGGACCATGTCGGGCACCGGAGCGGCGAGCGCGGCCGCTCCGGTGCCGACCCGGTCGATCACGAAGCCGTAGCGGCCCAGGCCCTCGGCCAGGGGTTCGGCGATGGCGTTGTCGTCCTCGATGAGCAGCACCCGCATGGCCGCAGCGTCACACATCTCGACGGCCGCCGACGGCTGGATCACGGCAGGCTTCCCCTTTCGGGTGAGCGGGGGCCGGGCAGCTCACGGCCACCGCCCCGGCGGCCAGCAGACCGGCCGCCCCGCCGAGGACGAGCCCGTACCGGGCGCCGAAGGTCTGGGCGATCCAGCCGATCAGGGGGGCGCCGAAGGGGGTGCCCCCGAGGAGGACGAGGAAATAGACGGACAGCACGCGTCCGCGCATGCCCGGATCGGTGCTGAGCTGGACGAGCGTGTTCGCCATGGTGGTCACCAGGACGGCGGCGGCTCCGGTCGGAACCAGCACCACGGCACATGCGACGGGCGTGGGCATGACGCCGGCCGCGGCTTCGAGCAGACCGAACCCCGCGGCCCACCCCACGAGCAGCCGCAGCGACGGCGGTCGGCTGCGGCCCGCGGCCCGCAGCGCCCCGAGCAGACTGCCCGCGGCATAGGCGGCGGACAGCGCGCCGAACGCCGCCGCGCCGGTGTGGAATTCGGTGACCGCCAGGAGGGAGATCGTCACCTGGAAGTTCAGGCAGAAGGTGCCGATGACGGCGGTCAGGGCGATGGTGCGGCGCAGCGGGGGAGTGGCGCGGATATGGCGCAGGGCGTCGGTCAGCCGTACGCCGTTCGCCGCCCGACGGCGCGTGGCGGCGGGGTCGGGCGGGCGCATGGTCGCCAGCCCGGCGAGGACCGCCGCGTACGAGAAGGCGTTCAGCAGGAAGACCCAGCCGCTGCCGAGGGCGGCGATGACCACCCCGGCGACGGCCGGCCCCAGGAAGCGGGCGGCGTTGAACTGCGCCGCGTTCACGCTGACCGCGCTGGGCAGCCGTGCGCGGCCGACCAACTCGCCGATGAAGGCGTTGCGCGCCGGCCCGTCCAGCGCGGTGGCCGCCCCGAGGGCCGTGGCCAGGGCGTAGACGTGCCAGACCCGCACCGTGCCGCCGAGCGTCAGTGCTCCCAGGAGCAGGGCCTGACCGGCCATCAGACTCTGGGTGAGGAGCAACAGGGTGCGTTTGGGGTACCGGTCGGCGATGACGCCTCCCCACAGGCCGAGCAGGCTCTGGGGGAGGAACTGAAGAGCGGTGACGATGCCGACGGCGGTGCCGCTGTGTCCGGTGAGCTGGAGGACCAGCCAGTCCTGCGCGGCCCGGTGCATCCACGTTCCGGTGTTGGACACCAACTGGCCGAGCACGTACCGGCGGAAGGCGCGGACGCGGAGCGCATGCGGCGCGGCCTGCTCGGGCGGTGGGGTCTCCGCCTGCGTGGCCTCAGCCGCGGCGCCGGGCAACATGGCCTCCCCCGGACGGCTGGGCGTGCACGGTGGGCGGGGGCGCCTCGCAGTCCGGGCGAGCGGAATCCGGGCGAACGGGATCCGGGGGTACGGAATCCGGTGACGCGGTGTCCAGGTAGTGGAACCCGGGCGCCGGGTGCATGAGGAAGTCGTGGTGGGAGATGTTCCAGGCGTAGGCGCCGGCCATCGCGAACGCCACGCGGTCGCCCGCCCGCAGCCGCCCGACGGGTGCGCGTCGGGCCAGGACGTCCTTGGGAGTGCACAACTGCCCCACCAGCGTCACCGGTTCGTCGGCGACGGCCGGCCGTGCCCACGGCCAGGGCCAGTCGTCACGGGCCACGACCTCGAAGGGCTGGTCGTGGCCCTTGGCGGCCGGAGTGCGCAGATGATGGGTGCCCCCGGCCAGCACGGCGAACGCCTCGCCGTGACTGTGCTTGACGTCGAGGACCCGGGTCACGTACCAGCCGCAGTACGCGCTCACCGACCGGCCTGGTTCGATGCGCACCCTCAGCCCCGGGTGGTCCGCCAGGATGCGGCGCAGGCCGCTGCCGAAGGCCGGCCAGTCGAAGCGGCGCCCCGGATCGGCGTAGTCGACGCCCATTCCTCCGCCGATGTTGACCTCGTGCAGCCGGATGCCTCGGGAGCGGGCCCACTCCACGGCCCAGGTGATCACGTGCTCGGCGATCCGCAGCTGTGCCACGGCATCCAGACCGGAGGCCAGATGCGCGTGCACACCCCGCAGCCGGATGCCCGGGTGGGCGGCCAGGAGCCGCAGACAGGCATCCAGGCGGGTGGGGTCGATGCCGAAGGGACTGGGCCGCCCGCCCATCGCCAACGACACCGCTCCCAGGCCGATGGGCAGATTGACCCGCAGGAGCACCTCCACGGGGCGGGCCGCGGCGAGCGCGCCGAGCATCTGCAGTTCGTGCTCGCTCTCGACGTGCAGTCGCTCCACCCCGACGTCCAGTGCCTGTGCCAGTTCCGGAGCCGACTTTCCCGGTCCGCCGAAGGCGAGGCGGGCCCGGGGCAACTCCTCGCAGACATGCCGGAGTTCGCCGCCCGAGGCGACCTCGAAGCCGTCGACGACGTCCCGCAGGACCCGCAGCAGCCGGGGATCCGGGTTCGCCTTGGCGGCGTAGAACAACTCCACCCGTTCGGGCAGTGCTTCCCGGATGGTGCGGACATGGTGGCGCAGTCCGGCCAAGTCGTGGACGTAGGCGGGAAGTCCGTCGTCCGCCAGGCGCCGCAGGTGGTCTTCCAGGTGTGCCTTCACGGGGTCACCTGCCGGGTGAAGTCGTCGGACAGCGGACTGGGCAGCGGCACATAGGTGGCGTGCCGGTCCGCCTGGCGGGCCCAGCGCAACCGGAGGTTGGCCTTGGCGGGCAGTGGCACGCCGGACAGCAGCGCCCGCAGCCTGGGCGGGTCGCCCGCGTCGGCCGCATAGGCCGCGATGTGGTCGTGGACCAGCCCCCACAGGGACGCCTCCAGCGCGGGTGCGGTGTCGGCCAGTGCGCTGACCATTTCCGCGACGTGGTTGACCAGCAGGCAGTATGCGACGCGGTCCCAGCCGTGGGCGGCGCTGTAGGTGAGCGGGCCGCCGGTCGCCTCGTCCAGCGCGGCCAGCGTCCGGTGGTGGCGCTCGGGGACGAGCTTGGTGCCTTCCAGGTCGCGGAAGAGGACGTGTGCGGGCATGCCGTCCGGGCGCACGCCGACGACCACGTTCTGCAGATGCGGCTCCAGGACCACGCCGTGCTCGAAGTACGCGGCCAGGACCGGCGGCAGCAACAGGCGGAGATAGGCGTCCCACCAGGCCAGCGGGTCGGAGCCCCGGCGGGCCAGGAGCCGGGAGATGTGCGCCGGGCTGTTGGGGTACTCGTCGGCGACGGCGGCGGCCAGCAGGGGGGTGACGGCGGGCGGCAGATGCCGGCCGAAGCCCTCGCGCACGATCACCCCGAAACCCTCGTGGATATCGCGGTCGCCGTCGAGGTCGAGGCTGCGATAGCCCGGCTCGCCCAGCATGCCGCACCCCGGGTACCGCGCGCGCAGTGCCGCGAACACCGGCCGGACGACCCTGTGCAGGACGACCGCACCGGCCAGCTCGTAGGCGGAGTTCTTCCGCACGCAGTTGGTCAGGCGCACATTCAGGCTGAACTTCAGGAACACGTCGGCAGCCGGCTCGTACACGGTGCGCACCGAGGCCGTGGGCGCCACCGGCGGACCGCCGCTGCCCAGATCGTGCACGTCGCCGCGGGCGAGCGCGGTACGCAGGGCGGGGTGGCCGGACAGCATCCGGTACTGCCACGGGTGGACGGGCAGGACGAGGTGGTCCGGCCGGCCCGGACCCAGGGCGTCCAGGGCGCCGGAGTCGCCTTCCGCGCGGAGCAGTTCGGGACGTACGGCGAGATAGCGCAGAGCGAACCGGCTGCTGGTCTCCGGCCCGTACTCCAGCCACTCGTGTGGGTCTCCGCCACGGGACTTGGGGGTGGGGTGGAAGCGGTGCCCGTAGACGAGGGACTGCTCGGAGGCGAGATAGGCGTCGGGCGCGGGCCGGTGGGCGCGCCGGGCCTGGAGCACGGAGTGGATGGTGGCCCGGCTGGCCGCCACCTGGGCGGTGAACTCCTCGTTGTCCGCGCCGGTGCACAGGGTGAGTTCCGCGCGGATCAGATCCGCCAGGGCGGCCGAGCCGAGCGGGGACCAGACGGTGCCCTCGCGGCGCTCGGGCGGCCCGCTGAAGCGGTGGGCGCCGATCAGCGACAGACGACGCAGCGCCACCCGCAGCAGCACCCCGCGGCGCGGCAGACGCACCAGGAGGTGTCCGTCGGCGACGGTGACCTGGCGTTCGGGTCCGGAGACCTCACGCACCAGGCAGTTGAGGAGGGTGTGCGCGGTCACCACGTCCGCCGTGGCGCCGTCGACGTCGGTGGCGGTGGTGCCGGGGGCCGGTGTGCCGAGGGTCGGAGAAGTCATCGCCGGGCCTCCCCTCGGACGCCACCGCGCTGGGCGGCCACCGGGTTGGGCACCTCCACCCACTGGGCCATGCCGGGGGTGTCGGCCAGTCGCATGGCGGTGGTGGCCTTCAACGGCCAGGCGGCGGCGAAGAACGCCTCCTCGTCACCGTCCTCGGTACGCAGCGCGGCGAAGACCCTCCGGGCGACGCCGGCGACCACGGCCCACAGGTCGTCGGGATCGGCTCCGCGCGCCCGGGTCAGCACGGCCACCAGCTCGCCGAACACGCCGCTCAGCAGTGCGCCGAACAGCTTGGTCCGCAGTGCGAACGGGTCCTCGCCCGCACGGCTCCCGGCCAGCCGCGGCAGTTCGAGTCCGCAGGCGGCCAGGCGCCGTCCGCTCACCCGCACGCCGTCCAGATCCCGGTACAGCACCCGTACCGGGCGGCCCTGCCGAAGCACCACCAGCGTGTTCTGCCCGTGCGCCTCCAGTGCGACCCCCATGGACAGCAGCGTCAGGGCGGGTGGCAGCACCAGTTCCGCGAACTCCCCGAGCCAGTCCGCCGCGTCACCGGTGATCAGTGCGGCTTCGGTGGCGTGGACGGCGGTCAGGGGGGCGGCGATCTCGTCCGGGCCCGTGTACCGGTCGCTCGACTCCCGCACCATCGAGGCCAGGGACGGGCACGGCCGGCCGTCCACGCGCACGGCTCCGCCGCCCAGCTCCCGAAGCACACACAGCCGGTCCGCGTGGCCGGACTTGTCGACGACCGCCGCCACCAGGTCGGACAGCGCGGGACCGTCGGCGACCTCCGCCGGAGCGATGGTGCGTCGGTAGTTGGTCAGCTGCACGTCCAGCGATGTCTTGACGTGGTGGCCGGGCAGGGCGGTCAGCGGGGCGAGGGTCCGCAGGGACATCAGCGGACGCGCCGTGAGCGACCTCCCGGAGAGCGGCAGGCCCGCGAACCGTGGGAGGACATGGTCGCGCTGCCAGGGATGCAGCGGCACCAGCACGGTGTCGTCGTCGCGCAGTTCCGCCGGCCAGGCGCCGGCCTGCTGCCACCGGTGGGCGGGAACGGCCAGCAAGGGCATGTCGACCAGGGGCCGGTGCTCGGGTGCGTAGGCCAGCACCTCGGCCACCGACAGACCGGTGCGGGTCCGGCAGCACGGGTGCTGGGGGTGGCCGTCGACCACGGCCTGTTCGGCGTCCACGCTGTCGCGCACCACGGGCAGGCCGGCTCCGACGGCGGCCCGGGCCAGGGCCAGGTTGGCCACGCTGTTGGCCAGCTCGGCACCCAGTGTGCGGGCCGCCGGCGTGCGCAGGCCCAGCCAGGCCAGCAGCCGCACCGGGTCCGACACCGGTCCCGCCGGTGTTTCCACGGCGAAGCCGGGCGGCGTCCGGACGAACCGCTCGGCGAAGACCGCGTCGCCCGTCAGACACCCGCCGTCCTCCAGGGAGACGGTCAGGGTGCCACCGGTGCGGCGCCGGCCGGCGATTCCCGGCAGCGGCTCCCGGGCGAACGCCCCCCACAGGCGCCCCAGCACCGTGGCCTGCGCTCCGGGCAGGGAACGTAAGAAGGGCCCCGTCAACTCGGGCCGGGCTGCTCGTACTTCATCGGCCGCCACCTGGAGCGGATCGTCGTGCGCCACGGACGGGGCCGGGCGGAGGTCTTCGAGCTCTCGCATCATGTGTCCCTTCGGGCCGGGTGACCTCGGGCATGGCCATCCGCGCCAAGAGCCGCTGCGAGCTTCTTCCGCCCCGGCTCTTCACGCCGATGACAACGCTACGCAGCGGCAGGTGAACACACCGCCAGCAAAGGGAGAGGGGACGGACAGCACCAGGCCAAGAAACCGAAGCCCGTCCGCAGGAGACCAAGAGACCAGGAGGTCAGGAGACGGGGCCGAGGGGCGGGGCCGAGGGACGGGTGCCGTGGGCCCGGACCGGCCGGGACCACGGCCGCCCCGCGTTCAGCAGCGGCCCGACGGCTCGTCGGAGAGGTAGGGCGGTGCGGGCTCGTACTGGATGTAACGGCGCACCGCGCGGGCGTGGTCGCGGCCGTGCAGTCGGCCGATCAGCCACAGGGCCATGTCGATGCCGGCGGACACGCCCTGGCTGGTGACCAGTTGGCCGTCGACCACATAGCGTGCGTCGCGGACGACGGTGATGTCCTCGCGTGCCTGAAGAGTGTCCTCGAAGGCGTGATGGGTGGCCACTCGGCGGCCGCGGGCCGGGCCGGCCTCGTGCAGCAGCAGGGAGCCGGTGCACACGCCGGTGGTCCAGGCGGCCTGGGCGGAGGTCTTGCCGATCCACTCGACGAGTGCGGGGTTGGACACCTGGGTCCGGGTGCCGTTCCCGCCGGGCACGAGCAGCACGTCGAGCGGCGGGTGGTCGTCGAAGGTGCGGTCGGGCAGCACCCGCATGCCCTTGCTGCAACGGACGGGGCCCGGCCGCTCGGCGATCAGCACGGTGGTGTCCGGCCGCTCGGCGGTGTTCTGCTGCTCGCGGATCATGCCGGAGGAGGTGAACACCTCCCAGGGCCCGACGAAGTCCAGTTCCTCGGCTGCCTCGAACAACAGCAGTCCATAGGTCGTCATGCAAACTCTTTCGTGTTCATGGATCGGAAACGGTCCCGGTACTCGGACGGTGCCACGCCGACGTGCCGGTGGAAGGAGCGGCGCAGCGTCTCCGCGGTACCGAAGCCGCAGTGGTGGGCGATGGCCTCGACGGGATCGTCGCCTTCGACCAGGGCCCGGCGTGCCGCCTCCACGCGCACCTGCTCCACGTAAGCCGCCGGGGGCGTGCCGAGTTCGGCGGTGAACCGGCGCTGGAGATGACGGGTGCTCAGGCCGGCGTGCGTGGCCAGGTCGGATATGCCGTGCCGGGCCCGGGGGTCGGCGTGGATCGCCGACACCGCGGCCCGGATCGGGTCGGTGGACGGCTGGCGCGACCACAGCGGCACGCTGAACTGCGACTGGTTGCCCGGTCGGCGCAGGAAGAGCACCAGTTCCTGGGCGACGGCCCGGGCGATGTCCTGGCCGAGGTCGTCCTCCACCAGGGCGAGCGCGAGATCCATGCCGGCGGTCACCCCGGCCGAGGTCCACACCCGCCCGTCCCTGATGAAGATCGGGTCGCAGTCCACCTTCAGCTCAGGGTGCTGCCGGACCAGCTGCCCGGCCCGGGACCAATGGGTGGTGACCCGGCGGCCGTCGGCGAGCCCGGCGGCCGCCAGCAGGAACACTCCGCTGCACACGGAGGTGACGCGGCGGGCGGACTTCCCGGCCGCGGCGATCCATCCGGTCAGCGTGGCGTCCCCGACGGCGTGGTCGACGCCGTTGCCGCCCACCACCACCAGGGTGTCGATGCCGTCCGGCCCCAGGTCGGCCACACCGTGCCCGGCGTGTACGGCCAGGCCGCTGGAGGACCGGACGGGCCCGGCGGCGGGTGCCAGGACCTGACAGTCGTAACCCCCTGCGAGCTTTCCCGCGTACTGGAACACCTCCTGCGGACCGACCAGATCCAGGGCCTGGAAGCCGTCGAAGACCACGAAGACAATGCGACGTTGCTGCACGTCTTCAGCCTGCTGGCTCCGGCGTGATGGCGTCAACGACATGCATCCCACGATTCGCGCCATCACCCGAGGGCGCTTCGAGGCCCTGGCCGATGCCGCCGGATTCAAGCGGGAACGGGGCCCGGGGTGACGGGCTCCGGGAACTCCAGGCGGTTGCCGACCGGGTCCGTGGTCTGGAAGCGGCGGCGGCCTCGCACGCTGACGTGCCACACCACCGGTGCGCCGTGCGCCTCCAGACGGGCGGCGAGTTGGGCATGGGCGAGTGCGGTGAGCATGGCGAACGGGCCTCCGTTCGGTGCGGTGAGAGGGGTCCGGGGCGCGATCGACTCGCCCCGGAAACAATGGCGTTGGACTGCCTCAGCCGCCGAAGGCGACCTGGGCGAGCGTGATGACGGCCAGGTCCGTCGCGACGAGGAGACAGGCGCGCAGCGCGCCCATGCCGAGCCTGCGCGCGGTGGACATGGTCGGCCTGGTCAGCGTGGCGAGCGGGGGTATGCGCCAGGTGTCCCGGCCGGTGCGGTCGATCGGGTCCTCCTTGGTGCCGGTGCGGCGGCGGGTGAAGGCGTACCCGGCGGCCAGCACCCCGACGACGCCGCAGGCGGCCATGATGTCCAGGATCGCGCCCGCGGAGATGTCCGGGAAGAGGACCGAGGCGGTCAGGATGATCGACAGGGCGACCAGGACGCCTACGACGGCCGAGGTGAACGCGTTGGTCCTCGGCCCGTTGACCCAGGGGCCGAGGACGGCCTTGTCGTTGCAGAGGAGGAGCAGGAAGACGCTGGCGGACGGCAGCAGCACGCCGGCGAGGGTCTGGACGCCTTCGGTGAGCAGGCCCCGTGGCGAGCCGGGGATCAGCACGAGCGCGGCGGCGGCCGCGACCAGGCCGGCGCAGACGGCGTAGGAGCCCTTGGCACCACCGCGATGCCGATGAAGTCGCGGGCCGTCTGCGACGCGGCGGGGTGGATCGTGCAGTAGATCGGTACCAGCAGCAGCGAGGCGGCGCACAGCGCGATGGCCATCCGCTCGAAGCGGCGGAAGGATCCGGTGAACGCGGACGCGATGATGATCGCGGCGGCCAGCACCACCGACGCCGCCCTCGGCAGGCCCAGGTAGCCGGTGGCCAGCGTGATGCCGATGAACTCGGTCACCAGCGTCAGCGCGTTCAGCAGGAACGGGTCGATGACGGAGAACGCGTCCCAGAACTTCCCGAACCGCGCCAGGATGAGCCGGGCGTGCCGGACGCCGGTGACGGCGCCCAGGCGCAGCACCATCTCCTGGTTGACGTAGAGGACCGGTGTGAGCAGGAGCAGGGTCCACAGCAGGTGCGTGCCGTAGTTCTGACCTGCCTGACCGTAGGTCGCGAACGCGCCGGCGCGCTCAGCCGCCCGGTCGAGCGCAGTCGTAGAGGGTGAAGCTGCCCTCCGAGGCGCGGCCGTATGCGCCCGGCGGGACGCGGGTGCAGCTCCGCCGCACCCAGGCCGTGGCCGGTGTGGACGGGCGGTGCGTGGTCAGCAGGGCGTAGCGCAGTTGGTGGGCGGCGACCAGGTCGCGCAGTTGGCGTGGGGCAGGGTACGGCGTCAGGCCGGTGAAGCCGCCCATGACCAGCATGGGGCGGGAGGTCGCGCGCAGCAGGGGCTCGGCGCCGTAGGCGGCCTGGGTGGCGAGCAGGTACTTCTCGCCCGAGCGGTGCCCGGAGAGGTAGTGCAGGAGCGCGGTGTCCCGGGCGGAGGGCTCGTCCAGGGGGTTGCGCGGGATCCTGGCCCGGTGGTGGAGCGCATCGCGGTAGCCGGGGCCGACCGGCCCGGCCAGCGGCTCGACCGGTGAGCCGGGGTACCGCGGGTTCAGGCAGGAGGCGGCCCATACGGCCGGGGCCAGCAGCGCCGATGCCAGGCAGGCCGCGAGGGCGCTGTGCACCGCCCGGCGCGAGGTGTGCGGACCGCCGGTCCACAGGCCGACGGCCCCGCACAGGCCGAGCATCAGGACCACCGGCAGCAGCCAGGGCGCGAAGTGACTGTGCGGGCCGTGGATCACCGCGGCCCACAACGTCGTGACGCCGACCGCGATGGGCAGCGCCGCCCGACGCCGGCCGCCGGCGCGGTACTCGGCCCAGAAGACGGCGGCTCCCGCACCGGACAGCGCGGCCAGGGCCGGGGCCAGTACGGCGGTGTAATAGCCGTGGTTGCCGTTGGAGTTGCTGAAGACCACGATGTGCATCAGCAGCCATCCGCCCCAGAGCAGAAAGCCCGCCCGCGACCCGTCGGTGCGGGGGTGCCCGGCCCGCCACCACACGCCCAGCACCAATGCCAGTACGGCCGCCGGCAGGAGCCAGGCGATCTGCGGACCCACGCTCTGGTTGACCAGCATCGTCCAACCGGTGTTGCCGGTGGTGCGGCTGGCGGCGGTGCCGGCGACGGCGCCCAGCGCATGCGGGTCGTGGCCGAAGCGGCTCAGCCCGTTGTAGCCGAAGACCAGGGTGAAGGGGTTGTTGTTGGTCGTGCCGTCGACGTACGGACGGTCGGTGGCGGGGGTCGCCCAGACCAGCAGGAGCCAGAAGCAGGAGACGGCCAGGGCGGTGGTTCCGGCCAGCAGCAGCCGCCGGGCGCGGTCCAGGCGGGAGCCGGGAGCGGCCAGTTGGTAGACGGCGGCGAAGACCGGCAGGACGAGCCATGCCTGGAGCATCTTGGCCTGGAAGGCCAGTCCCACCCATGTCGCGCACAGGAGCAGCGGCCCCGGCCTCCCGGTGGCGACGGCCTTCTGCAGCGCTCCCGCCGCCAGGACCAGCAGCAGGACCAGGAGCGTGTCGGGGATGGTGTGCCGGTCGAGGGCGACGGCGATCGGGGTGAGCGCGAGGGCCAGCGCGGCGAGCAGCCCTGCCGTGGGGCCGGCCCAGGCACGGACGATCCGGTGCAGTGCCCCGACGGCGAGTACGCCCTCCAGGACCTGCGGCAGTACCGCCGCCCAGTTGTGCGGCCCCAGCAGCCGGACGGAGAGGGCCTGCGGCCAGAGCGCACCGGGGATCTTGTCCACGGTGATCGAACCGCTCGGGTCCAGCCCGCCGAACACGAAGGCATGCCAGTCCGCGGCCATCGACCGCACGGCCGCGCTGTAGTACGGGTGCACCCCGGCACGGTCGATGCCCCAGGCGTAGAGCACCGTGGCCGTTGCCAGGATCAGCAGCAGCGCGGACGACTCCCGGCTGAGGGAGGGCCGCCGGCAGTGCCTGGCGTGGACGGCCCGGGTGGGGCGCCGGCGGCGGTCGGTGGGTTCGTGGGTGGGGGAGGCGGTGGCCACGGTGGGGTCTCTCCGGGGGCGGCGGATGGGTGTGGAAGGGGCGCGTCGGCTTCACAGGCGGCGGGCCGTGCGCAGCCCCCGGGCGTAGAAGCCGTGGCCGTCGAGCGTGGCGCGGCCGGCCAGGTCGCCCATGGTGGGGCCGTTCGCCTGCGAGCGGCTGGAGTAGAAGCGCGGATGCCCGTCGTCGTCCGGCCCCAGGTACATGCCGCAGTGATCGATGCCGTGTGGCCGGCCGATGTCGATGGAGAAGAAGACCAGGTCGCCGGGGAGCAGCGCACCGAGGTCGGCAGGTGGCGTGCCGGTGTCCGGGATCAGGGACACGCCCGGTGCCCGGGCGGCGATGGCGTAGGCCCGCCGGGGCAGGCCCACCCCCGTGTCGTTGGTGGCGTGCAGGGGGTATCCCATGCGGTAGCCCCAGACCAGGCGCATGAAGCCGGAGCAGTCCACATCCCCGTAGCGCTCCTGCTCCGGGTGCTTGCGGGTGCCGTCCGGGAAGGTCCAGGGGATGCCGAGGTAATCGTAGAAGTCGGACTTCTCGTCGCGGCGATGGAACGACCCGGGCGGCAGCCCGGGAACCTCCGGCCCGAAGTGGGCCCTGCCGGCGTAGCGCAGGCCCGATGCGGTGCGCCGGTCGGGCGCCCCGTCGCCGTACTGGAAGGCCACTGCGAGGACGTCCGGACCGCGGTCGGCGAGGGCCTTGGGAAACCACTCCCGGAACCAGCGGGTCGCTTCCTTGCCCTGGCGCCAGGCGCCGGGCATCAGCCGTACCCAGGCATCGCCGCGCACCACGGCATCGGTGGTGCGCGACTCGCTCCAGACCCGGGTCGGGCCGGCCAGTACCGCGCTGCGCGCGCCGTCGGTGAAGGTGGCCAGCACCCGGCCGTCGGTGGCGCGCGCCACCGTGCGGGCGGGCGCGGTGCGCCGCTCGAAGTGATAGCCGCCGGTCGGTACCGGGAAGTCGTCGCCCGGTGCGCCGCGGTGGGAATGGTGCCAGGCATATCCGCCGACCGCCCCCGCGGCGGCCAGGCCGACGGCGGAGCCGAGGATCTGACGGCGACTGGGCCTGCGGGGCGGAGCGGGCTCGGTGCCCATGGTGGCCTCCTCGACGTGCGGACGGGTGTGGTGGGCGAGGGCGGCCGGATCAGCCGACCGGCAGTGCCCCCAGCAGCAGGCCGGCGACCAGCACCACGTACGTGCCCAGGGTGACCGCGGTGGTGGAGACCACGGTGGCCGCGAGCGGTTGCCGGACCAGCTGATAGGCGATCAGGCCGGGCACGATGAACCCCAGTGTCTGGGCGGTGTAGAGCTGTGGGAACTCGTGCTGGAGCGCGAGCGCCACCGTGGTCTGCAACAGCACCGCGGCGAGCACGACGGCGGCGAACAGCCGCTTCCCGTAAAGGATCACATGACGCTGGAGGACCTTGGTCGCGAGGAGCGTGAGCACGGTGACGCCGATCACCATCGCGGCCCGGGCCATATCGGTGACGAGGGTCAGCGCCAGCCAGCCGGGGGTGATCATGCCGCCCGGAGAGAGGTTGGTGGTCAGATAGCAGATCAGCGAGAAGACCAACCCGAGGGCGATTCCCAGTGCGGCGGTCTGTGGAGTGACGTCGACGGGGATCACGACAGTTTCCTTGCGGGCTGGCGCCGGGCTTCGGCACGGACGGAGGACGGGATCGGAACAGGCGGGCCGGATGCCGGGGCGTTCAGCGACGCCACCCAGCTGTACGGCTCCGGCTCGGGCGGATGGGCCACCGGAAGCGGCTCGTCGACGTCGTCCGGGGGCAGCTCGGCCAGGCGCTCCAGGAACAGCTCTCCCTGACCATGGATGTTGCCGATGGCCACCAGCGAGGAATCCGGGGCCACTTCGGCGAGGATCGCGCGGGTCAGCTCCCGTGCGTCGCGCCGCTCGCCGCCCAGGTCCACCACCCGGCCCGAGGACCAGTCCGGCGGGATGCCGTCGCGGGCGCTCTTGGTCGGATGCCCGATGAGAAAGACCGTCTCCGGGGCCAGGGCGGGCACGATCGCTCCCATCTGCCCGTTGCGTTCCACCCGGTCCGGACGGCAGTTGACGACCACGTTCAGCGGGCGGCGGATCGCACCGAGCTGCTCCAGCTGCCGGACGTTCATCAGGGTCGACTCGGGGTCGTTGGCGGCGAAGACGTTGGCGAACCGCAACCGCCCCCCGCCAGGTGTGCGGTAGCGCTCGACGGAGAGCACGCCGGGGTCCGGTGGCGCCTCCCACATACCGCGCAGTGCGGTGGCCCGGTCCACCCCCAGCAGCTCGGCCACGGCCAGCGCGATCGCGACGTTCTCCTTGAAGGTGAACCAGCTGAACCCGCGCAGCTCCTCGTCGGTGACCGACTCCGGATCGACGGTGATCAGCCGGCAACTCCGTTTGTCGGCCTCCTCCTTGAGGATCGGCAGTCGTTCCTGCTCCGCGGTGACACAGATCCCACCGACCGGCATCGAACGGGACAACGAGCGCGCCACGTCGTCCAGCGTCGGACCCATCTCGTCGAGATGGTCCTCGCGCACATTGCACAGCACGCCGATGGTGGAGCGGATCAGTTTCTCCTGGTTGATCTCCTGCAGTGCCGGCATCACCGCCATGCACTCGATCACCAGGGCGTCCGGCCGGTACGCGGCCGCACGCCGTACGATGCCGATCTGCTCGACGACATTGGCGATGCCCAGCTTCCGGTACACGGGCTCCTCGGTGGCATCCGGGTGGATGAACCGGGCGGCGGTGCCGGTGGTCTTGGCGACGGTGACCAGACCGCCGCCGCGCAGCGCCCCCGCGCACAGCCGGGTGATCGAGCTCTTGCCACGGATGCCGTTGACCAGCACCCGAGCGGGGATCTGCGCCAGTGCGGCGTAGTGCCGCCGCTGTTCCAGCACACCGGCGACCACCAGCACGGCACAGGTCAGCAGCAGCACAACGTAGAGGAAGAGCACGTCAGTCGGTCCTTTGCTGCCATGGCGCGGTGCCGCGCCGGGACGAGGGGGCGGCGGGGGCCGCATCGGATCCGGTACCTCGGTCCCGTTCCACCAGTGCCTGCCGGAGCAGTTCCAGGTTGCGGGTGACCGAGCCGCACTCGTCGTGGTGGACCGGGTACAGCACGGTGCGACGGTCTCCACCGGCCAGGCGCTCCGCGCACCTGGTGAGGGCCCGCAGCGGCCTGGCGACGACGATGTGCAGCCAGGTCAGACCGGCGACGCCCAGGGACAGGGCGAGCAGTCCGGCCAGCATGGTGCGCGCCTGGAGCTGATACCCCGTCAGCTCAAGGTCGGCGGCGGCCTCGGCGGAGACCACCCGCCAGCCGAGTGCGGCCACCGACCCGGTACGGGCCAGGGGTGCCGCGGCCGCGACCGACGGGCCCTCGCCCGGGGCGGTCGCCGCGTCCAGGACGGCCGATGCCGGGTCGCCCGCGCCCCCGTGCGCCGCGCCGTTCCTGGCCACGAGACGGGCCAGGCCCCGGGTGGGCAGCGGCTGGAAGGCCCGGAAGTCGGTGTTCGCCGCGAGCACCCGATGGCGCTCGTCGGTCAGCCACACCCGGCCCAGCCCCGGCCGCGCGACCACGTCGTCCAACGCGCCAACGCCGATCTCCGCGACGACCACGGCCGGTGCGGTGGCCCCTTCGGCGTTCTTGGTCGCCGGGATCCGGGCGTAGGCGGCGAGTGTGGGGTTCCGGCCGGACGTGGTGACCTGGGCGAGGCCGTCGCCGGCCGGTGCGTCGGCGAGGGGGTGCAGCGGCCGCCTGCCCGCCCGCAGCACGATCGCGCCGGCGCGGTTCAGTACGTACAGCGACCGGTACACGGGATGGTCGGCGCGCTCCCGCCGCAGGATCTCCTCCGCCCTTTCCGGCGGCGCGTCGGAGAGGGCCGGCGCCACCGCCGCGAGGTCGGTGCGGCTCTGGTCGAGGGACTGCCGGACGCGGTCGGCGGCGGCTTCGGTACGTGCCTGTTGGTCGGCGACGGCGGTGGCCGGAACCGCCTGGGCGGCCGGTACCCGGTTGAACAGGAACAGCAGGGGCATCGCCCACGCGGCGATCACCAGCGCGCAGACAAGAAGGACGGACCGCACCCCGGGCCGACACCGCACCGGACGTACGCGCCGCGCGGGCCGCACTGGTTGCACGGGCTCCGGCCCTGCCCCGCCCAGCAGTTGACGGCGTATCGACTCCAGCGCCCGGCCGACCCTCGCGGGCTCACCGAACGCCGCGACCGGCACCGGCCGCGCCAGCCCGGCCCGCGCCGCGGCTGCTTCGCCCCGTGCCGCGGGCATGTCGCAGACGCCTCCGGCCAGCCGGGCGGCGGACAGATGCAGCCGCAGCAGCGGACGCTGCACGGCGCCCCACAGCACCAGGGTGACCAGCACGGCGATCACCACCAGTGCGCCCGCGGCAGCGAGGGCGAACGACATATGGCCGCCCCCGCCTCCGCCCTTGGCCGACGCCACCTCCCGGAACGTGACCACCGTCAGCCCCAGTTGGGAGCCTTCGTCCTGGCCGTCGCCCCGGCCGGCCTTGCCGTTCGCCGCCGCGACCGATGCCCACCCGGTGACCCGGCGCAATCCAGCGTGCTCGTCGCCGAGCACGCTGCCGGAGGTGTCGCCGGCGGACCGTCCGGCGTCGGCCGCCCGCACCACCGCGGCGGACCGGGTGCCCTCCTCGGCGTCAGGCGCCGGGGCGGTACCGGCGCCGCCGGTGGTGGCGAGCACCTTCCCGTCCCGATCCACCAACTGGCCGGTGCGCCCGTCTCCGTACACCACCGGAGCGGCGAGCTTCTCCGCTACGACCAGCAGGAGTTGGTGCCCCGCACGGGGCACGGTCACCCGGGCGAAGAGCAACAGCAGAGGTCCGTCACTCCCCGACGGGACCAACCGGGGGGCCGGGTTCGCGGTGTCCGGCCGCATGAGGGCCGCCGCATCCACACCCGACAACGGAACCGCCGCACCGCTGGACGCGAGCGGACTGCCCGTCTGCGGGTCGAGCAGTACGCCACCCAGCGCCGGCGCCGGGGGGCCGATAGGGACAAGGGACTTCAGTACGGCCGCCGGAGTGCTGGCGTCGGCGGGCGTGGCGGACGCCGCGGAACGGCGCACCGCAGTGGCACCGGCATCGACGGCGGCCCGGACCGAGGCCGCCGCGTCCTCGGCGATCCGGCGTTCCGCAACGCGTACCGCCTGCGGGACTTCCTGGTCCTGGACGGTGCCGAGAGCGAGGGTGGGGAACGCGGCGACCGCCAGCAGTGCGCAGAGCAGAGCGGCGATCGGCGGGCGGACACCTCCGAGCAGAGGCATGTCGGCACGGCGTCGCGCACGGTGGGGGCGGGGCGCGTGAGCTACCGGGGGCAGGGCGGAAGTCCTCTCGGCACGTGGGGGGATGCGGGCGGATGGCCGTGACATGCCGTCGCGCTGTGCAGTCGTCGCAGTCGTCGGGCGGTGGCCTTCCGCTGGTTCAGCGCACGAAGGCGACCTCCGGGTAGCGGTGTGAGGGGCCGTCGAGCAGATGACCGTGCCGGTCCCGCAGGTGCTTGTCGAAGAAGGCCGCGAGATACCTGCGTTGGATCTCGATGGCGCGGTCGGGGGCGATCGTGCCGAGTATCGGCACCAGTTGAGGCGGGGTGTACCCGTATGCGCCCGGTGCCTGGGGGAGCAGGGCCTCGGCATCGGTGAAGGAGTTGTGCTCGGCGCCGCGCAGCCTCAGGTCGAGCCGCTCCCCGTGCAGGTGTTTCCAGAACTGCGCCCAGCTCCCGTCGGTGCCGCGGTTGTGGTGCTGGGAACTGAACAGCAGGAAGGGACGGTCGAGCGGTTTTTTGACCTCGGAGCCGAAGAGCTGCCCGTCCAGGTTCGCGCCGGCACGGATCCTGGAGTCCGCGTGCATGGCGGCCGGCACCGCTCCTCCGCCGAGGGAGGCGCCGAACATCCCGATCCGGTGCATGTTCACGGCATGGGCCAGGCCGTGGGGGAGCGGGGCGTGTTCCACGTCCGGGTTGTGGCCGTGGGCGAGCGCGGCCAGTTGGTTGATGACGAAGTGGGTGTCCGCCGCCCGCACGGCGATCGTATGGGACGCATGGGTGCCTGGCGGCATGGTGTTCACCTCACGCCGCCCGCCCGGGAACAGCACCTCGGAGGCATCGTGGGTGTGGTCGATGGTGACGACCAGGTATCCGCGGCTGGCCAGGTCCTGCACCAGCGAGGTCCCCGATGCCCGGCTTCCGTGCAGCCCGGGGGAGTAGAGCAGCACGGGCAGCTTGCCGGCCCGGCGGTCGACCGGGGCGCCGAGATGGCCGGCGGTGGTGGGCAGGATCGCCCCGCCCGGCAGCACCTGCTGACTGTTCGGGAGTCGCGCGGCGGGATAGCGACCGGTGTGCGTGGCCGGATACCACAACGAGACCATCAGCTCGCGCGGTTGGTTTCCGGGCACCCACGGATCCGCGCGGGTGGCGTCGCGCAAGTGGAGGTCGACCGTTCCGACGCGATAGCGCCCGGTCGGGGCGGGGAGAGTCAGCTGGCCCGGAGCCGGCGGTGGATCCAGGGCCGTCGCCCTGGCCATGGGTGCACCGGCGGTCTTCTCCGCGGCGGTGGCGGGGCCGATACCGGCTCCCAGCACGACGGCCAAGGTCCCGGTGGTGCCGACGACCCGGGCGCGTAAACGACTCTGGCGCCTTCGTGCGTGTTTCCCCATGGGCAACTCCTCTCCCAGACGACGAACGCCACCTGTCCGGCGATCGGTTGGCGCTCATCGTAATAGGTAATTCGCAGTGGTCGGCCCAAGTGGCTTTCCCGTACGGAGAGTTCTCATTACCGCACAGTTGGCCACCTTTGGCCCGACCGGACTCCCGTTTCCGGGCCACGCCGTGCGCGTGATTGCGCAGGAGAAGAAAACCGGGGATTTGACCGTGAGTGGCGAGGTGTTCCACTCAGCGCCACGTCACGAACTGCCCAAACATGCCCAGCGACAGGCAATCTGGTGCGCCGGCCAAGCCCCCCGGCGGTATCCCATTGCCCTGTGCATTTCACCGAACTCGCCAGTAGCAGTGGCCGAGTTGGCGTCAGGACATTTGAACGCCTCGTGAAGATGAGGTACTAATTCCTTCTGCGGATCGCGAGCGGAAGCCCTTGCCGGCTGTCGCTGCCATTCGCCGTCGTGCGCCTTGCGCGCGCCCGATTCGCTCATGTGCATTCCCCGGGTCAAAACTGCGTCAAAACTGCGGGGAAGGCAATCGCATTGCCCACGACCACCATGTCCGCGACCACCATTGCCCACGGTCCGTCCGGCGCCGCGATGAAGGCGCCCGTCATCACAGCGCGCTGCCCGCCTGCCACTCGGACCAGGAGAGGTTCCATCCGTTGAGGCCGTTGTCCGGCTTCACGGTCTGCTCGGGCGAGTTCTTGACGATCACGACGTCGCCGACGAGTGACTGCTCGAAGAACCACCTGGCCGGGGTGTCGCCCCCGCCGCCCTGGTTGTCGTGCAGGCCGATGCAGCCGTGGCTGGTGCCGGAGCGGCCGAAGAGCGAAGGGCTGCTCCAGTAGTTGCCGTGGAGGAAGGTGCCGGAGGCCGACAGTCGCATCGCATGCGGCACGTCCGGAATCTTGTACGTGTCGTTGGGGTTGTTGAAGCCGACGGTCGAACCGTCCATCCGGGTCTGGGCGAGCTTCTCCGAGATCACCATCTGGCCGTTGTAGGTCGGGTGCTTCGGGCTGCCACCGGAGACCGGCAGGGACTTGAGGGGTTTGCCGTCCCGGACGACCGTCAGGGTCTGGGTGTTCAGATCGACGGTGGAGACCTGCGACCGGCCGATGGTGAAGGTCACCGTCTTGGACTGCACGCCGGTGATGCCCTTGCCGCCCCGCACGCCCGCCAGGTCGATCTTCATCGTGACCGTCGAGCCGGCCTTCCAGTACTCCTGGGGGCGGAAGTCCAGGCGCTGCCCGCCGAACCAGTGCCCGACGACCTTCTGGCCGCTGCCGGCGGACACCGTGAGGTGGGATTCGACGTCCTTCTTGTTGCTGATCGGCTTGTCGAAGGTGAAGGACACCGGCATGCCGACGCCGACGGTCGTGCCGCCGTCGGGGGTGTAGGAGGCGGTGAAGCTGTTCTTCGCGGAGACCGTCGTGAAAGTGGACTTCTCGGCGGCCGAACGCCTCTTGCCGTCCTTGGCGTTGGCGACCAACTGGTATCTGGTGCCGCGCTCCAACGGGGCGGAGGGCTTCCAGGAGGTGCCGTCGGCGGCTATCGAGCCCTTGACCGTGACACCGCTGTCCACCCGGACCAGCCGCACATCGGTCAGCCTGCCGCCGCTGACGCTGACGCCGGTGTCGAGGCCGGCATCGGTGGCGCCGTTCCGCGCCGAGACTTTGATCTTGATACTCGACGTGTCCTTGCCGGCCCCCTCGCCGCCGCCCGACGCGCCGCCCCCGCCACATGCGGACAGGGCCAACGCACCCGCCGCGAGGAGAGCCGAGGTGGCGAGTGCGCCCTGCCTGCGCCGGGGTCGGCGGGTAACAGGCACAGGGGTTTCCGACGCTGTCATGAGCAGCTCCGCAGGAGGTAGGGCCAAGGCCGGGAATGTCGCCGCCGACCGTACGGACAGCTCCTTAAACGTGCCTCTTAGATCTCCTGCCCCGACCCGGGCAGCCGCCGCCCTCGGTCTCAATTGCGCCCTACTGCGGGGCGGTTGGGCTGACTACGGTGCGGCGGGTGGCCAACTCATACTCCGCGCTCTCGCAGTACTACGACCTCATCGTGACCTCGGGCTACTACGACTACGGCGCCTACGACGCCTATGCGCGCACCCTGCTGGCACAGCTCGGCGACCGGAGAGAGGTCCTGGAGATCGGCGTGGGAAGCGGACTGGTCTGCGAACGCCTGCTGGAGCTGAGCGGGGCCGCTCTGCGGATCACCGGGATCGATCACGCCGAGAGCACGATCGCCCAGGCGCGGGCCAGGCTCGGGCACCGCGTACAGCTCGTCCGGCACGACATCGCGGAGCTGACCGGGCTGCCGGCCTTCGACGCCGCCTACTCCGTCGCCGGTGTCTGGTACGAGGCCGAGGACGCGACCGGCACCGCGCTGTGCAGCCACCTCCTGGAGGAGAGCGACGACATCCGGGCACTCAGGAACCTCGCCGCCGCGGTCCGGCCCGGAGGGCCGCTGCTGCTCGCCGTCCACCAGGGCCACCGGACCTACCAACGACCGCTGCCCGGCGGACTGGTGTATGCGCAGGAGGTCCGCACGGAGGGCCGTACGAAGGGCTACATGACGGGCGATCGGTATGTGCAGGACTGCTTCGTCCGGCGGGCGGGCGAGGTGGTGGCGCACCAACGCCGCCGCTTCCGCGTCTACCCCCAGGACCGGGCCGACCAACTGCTGGCGGAGTGCGGCTTCCGCTTCGATGCGGCCACCGGCGACGGGCTGCTGCGACAGTACCTGCGTACGTAGACGGCCGGCCGGCTGGCCGATCGGCTGGTGGCGGTGCCGGCGGTTGGACCGTGCGGCCGGGCGAGGTCAGCCGTTGAGGGCGTGCAGGGTGCGCTGGACGGTGTCGCGGAGGTGGGTGAGGACGTCGGGGTCGGCGTCGAGGGTGTAGTCGGCATCGAGGCCGGTGAGGGTCCGGGCGATGCGGGGCAGCTGGTCGTCGGAGGCGTCGAGGCGGCAGGTGCGGTCGTCGAGGGGCCGCAGTCGGGTGCCGAGACCGGGGGTGCGGGCGCGTATCTGCTCGGCGGGTGCCTGGACGGTGGCGATGGCGCGGTAGCGGGTGGGGGCGGTGGAGAGCCGGGCGGCGACGAAGGCGGTGGGGTCGTCGCCCGGGACCGGGCGGGGCGGGACGCGTCGGCCGGTGGGTGTGACGCCGGTGATGCGGTCGAGGCGGAAGAGACGCCAGTCATCCTTGGTGGTGTCGTGAGCGAGGAGGTACCACAGGTCGCCAGAGGCGACGAGATGGCAGGGCTCGGCTCGGCGGCCCGTGGTGGCGCCGCGCCGGGCGGTGTAGTCGAAGGCGACGATCTCGTGGTCGCGGCAGGCGACCGCGAGAGCGGCCATCAGCGCGGGGTCGGCGCGCGGACCGCGGGTCTCCCAGGCGATGCCGGAGGCGGTGCTCTGGAGGGCGGTGACCTGGCCGCGCAGGCGACGCGGAAGGACTTGTTCCAGTTTGGCCAGGGCGCGCAGGGCGGTTTCCTCGATGCCGGTCAGGCCGCCGGCGGCGGTGCGCAGGGCGATGGTGACGGCGACGGCCTCGTCGTCGTCGAGGAGCAGCGGCGGCAGGTCGGTACCGGGGGCCAGGCGGTAGCCGCCGGCGTGGCCGCGGGCGCTGTCGACGGGATAGCCGAGGTCGCGCAGGCGGTCGATGTCACGGCGGACGGTGCGCACGGTCACGGAGAGTCGCTCCGCGAGATCGGCTCCGGACCATTCCCGCCGGGTCTGCAGCAGGGACAGCAGCCGCAGCACGCGGGCGGTCATGTCGCTCGTCATGAATTCCATGATGCCCGGGTCAGAGGACACGGACTGTCCTGAATTGCTTCTACGGTGGGTGACGTCCGCATGGAGCAAAACGGGAGGTTTCCGCATGAAGATCGCTGTTCTCGGTACCGGTGGCGGTGCCCGCTGCCACATCGCCAAGCTGCTGGAGCTGGGCCACGAGGTGGTGGTCGGCACCCGCGACGTACAGGCCACGCTGGCCCGCACCGAGCCCGACATGATGGGCAACCCGCCCTTCAAGCAGTTCCTCGCCGATCACCCGGGCGCCACGCTGCTGTCCTTCGGCGACGCCGCTGCCGCCGCCGACGAGCTGGTCATCAACGGCATCGACGGCCACAACGCGGTGGCGGCCCTGTCCGCCGCCGCCGACGCTCTGGCGGGCAAGACGCTGATCGACTACGCCGTCCCGTTCGTCTACCAGCACCAGCCGGAGCACCCCTGGCCCACGCCGTGGGGAATCATGCCGAAGCTGGAGCCGGTGGACACCGACAGCCTCGGCGAGCAGATCCAGCGCGCCCTGCCCCGGACCAAGGTCGTGAAGTCCTTCGTCACCCAGGAGCAGAGCACCGTCGTCGCCCCGGCGAGCGTCGGCGGCGGGGATCACACCATGTTCGTCGCCGGTGACCACGCCGACGCCAAGCAGCAGGCCACCGACCTGCTCAAGGAGTACGGCTGGAGCGACATCCTCGACCTCGGCCCGCTGGTGTGCGCCCGCGGCATGGAGATGTACGCGCACATGCACTCCGCGATCGGCTTCGGCCTGGGCCAGCAGTTCGGCGGCCACTTCGGCATCAAGGTCGTCCGCTGAGCCGACCGCCTCGGCGGCGGTTGGTCCGGCGGAAACCGCGGGAATCAGGGAAGCCGCCACTCGTGGCCGCTTCCCCTTGCCTCCCCGCCCTGCCTGGCGGCCCGGCGCGCCGACGCACGCGACCTGCCCGCTCGGCGAGCCCACGGCACAGCGCCTCGCCTCACTTCACCTCACAGGACACTTCCCCATGCCCAGCCAAGCCCCCGCCCCCCTGTCCGGAAAGATCCTCTGCCAGGCCATGTGGGCCCGCGACGGCCGCCGGCTGGCCGATTTCTACGCCGCCGCCCTGGGCACCGAGGTCCGCCAGACCTTCCCGGACGAGCACGGCAACGAGGCCGCCTGCGCCTTCTACGTCGGCGCGACGATGTACCTCTTCTACACCTCCGGATCGTTCGCCGCCCCCAACTGGCCCGAGGAAGAGCTGCCCTTCCACATGGACCTCGCCTTCGACGACGTCACGGCGGCGGAGCAGCGACTGCTGGAAACGGGCGCCACCAAACCCGCCCATCAGCCCGGCGGAGACCACTGGACCGTCCTGCTCGACCCCTCCGGTCAGCCCTTCTGCATCCACGCGGCCCACTGAAACCACCGACCCCGCTGAATCGACCGAACCCGCTGAACCCACTGCATCCATGACCACGACCGCCCTGCCCCGCGTCACTCCCGCCCAGCGCCGTTCCCGCCTCGTCCGCCGTCACCTCCTGGCGCCCGCCCTGCGCAAGGACACGGCCGAGGCGGTCGCCGAGGCGCTGGTCGGCCTGCACGCCACCGACCCCGCCACCGTCTATCTGACCGCCGCGGCCCGCATGCACACGCCGACCGCGGCCGCCATCGACCACTCCCTCTACCACGCCCCCAACGGCACACCGGGACTGGAACGCATCCGCTGCATGCGCCGCACCATGTTCGTCGTTCCGGCCCACCTGGCCCCGGCCGTCCGGTCCGCCACCGTTCGCGACGCCCCTCGTCAACGCGCCGCCACCACCGCCCAGTTGGTCCAGGCCCTCGGCTGGGACGAGCGTCGCTGCGCCGAGGTGGAAACGGCCGTCCTGGCGGCCCTCACCACACACGGTGCGGCCACCGCCGCCCAACTCGCCGCCGAAATCCCCGCCCTGCGCGAGCAGATGGTCACCTTCCCGGGCAAGCCGTACCAGTCCCGGCAGCGCGTCAGCTCGCCCATCCTGGGGCTGCTGGCCGCAGAGGGACGCATCCGCCGGACCCGGCCGGCCGGGTCGTGGACGTCCGCACAGTTCCGTTGGGCACCGGCCCGTCCGCTGCGGGCTGTACCACCCGCCGAGGCGAAGACCCAACTGGCCCGCCGCTACCTCACCGCCTTCGGCCCGGCCACCGTGGCCGACCTGAAATGGTGGACCGGCTGGAGCCTCACCGACACCCGCGGAGCCCTCGCCGCCACCGGCGCCCAGGCCGTCGAACTCGACGAAGGCACCGGCTATCTCCTACCCGAGGACATCGAAGACATCGAAGACCTCGGGGGTCGAGACGGTCTCCAAGGCGCTGAGGGCGCTGGGCCCGCGGTGGCCCTGCTGCCCAGTCTCGACCCCACACCCATGGGCTGGCGTCATCGTGACTGGTATCTCGACCCGGACCACACCAAGGCACTCTTCGACCGCAACGGCAACATCGGCCCCACGATCTGGTGGAACGGCCGCATCATCGGCACCTGGGCCCAGCACCCCGACGGTCACCTCAATCACCACCTCCTGACCGACCCGGGAGGCCAGGCCCGTACCGCCATCGAAGCCGAGACCGACCGCACCCGGGCCTTCCTGGCGGACACTCGCGTCACCCCGTGCTACCGCACACCCCTCGAACGCAGCCTCACCACCTGACGCTCCGCCGAGCCACGTCAGCACATCAGCGGAAGGCGGCGGCATGCTCCGATGCCCACTGCCGCCTCAAGGCCCCGGCGATGAACTCCACCTGCTGACGGGGCGTCACCCGATCCGGGCCGGTCGGGCCATGGGTGTGCAGCCATAGGTGTGCCCTTGGCGACCGACCCGGTTCGGTCAGCGCCCTCCAAGAGGTCGGAGGCGTCACACCGCACTGCGCCGCCAGTGTCGGTACGGGCATTCGTTCGCGACGGCCGTGGCCCGGCGCGTCACCGAATGCCGACGACTTATCTCGTATTAGCCTCTTGTCGCTGAACGGAGTCCCTATATCACGGATTGCATTGCTCGACAACCGGAGATGAAATGCGCAAGCTTCAAAAGGCCGCCGTCGTGGCCGTCGTCCTCGGAAGCTTCGGCTTCCTCGGTGCCCGCACCGCCTATGCGGACGGCGGGCAGCAGGGCGGGATGGGCGGCACTGGGTTCGAGATCAGGCAGGGCAGCTCGTGCCGGTCGCACGACACGAACGTCGACGTCCTCGGCGAAGTCGGGGTCCTCAACGGCGTGCTGGGCAACGCGCTCGGCGGTGAGGGCTCCCCGGGTGCGCAGAGCACCACCATGGGCTCGTCCATGGGCTGCAACAACAGCTTCGACGGCACGGCAGCCATGGGAGGCGGCGGCGAAAGGGGTGGCGGCCCGGAGGGTCGAGAAGGCCACGGCGGGGGCGAAGCCCGCGGCGGGGACGAGGACAAGGGCGGCAGCCCGGACGGCGGGGAGAGCCACGAGGGCAAGGCGGGCAAGGCGGGTAAGGAAGACGGGGGCGAGCGGATGGGCGGGGAAGGCCCCGTGCACGCGGTCGGTGGGCAGGGCGGGGAGTGACACAGGGGGCGGGAAGGTAGAGGCCGCTGCGCCGGGCATCTCGGATGTGCCCGGCGCAGCGGCCGTCGCGCCTCACATGCAGGGTGGCGGGTCGTGGGGGGCGTTGCGGGAGAGGTGGTCGGCGTTGATGTAGACGTCTCTGCGGCCCAGGTCGTTGGTGGTTGCGACCCAGAGGTCGCTGGCATGGCCGAGCGCGTTGAGCCGTTCGCCGTGGGTCCAGCTCCTGGAGGCGACGACCAGTCGCTGCGGGCCCGGCGGTGTACGAGCCTGGTGGAAGGCGCCGACGCCCGGAGCGCGAGAACGGTAGCGGTTGCGGACGGCGGCGCGGTGAGGGCGAGCAGTCCGAAGAGGCGCGGTCGGGTGTGCCGGCACGGCTGCCCGGAGTGGGTCATCCGCGACGACACTGCAACTGGATTGGTGTCGCCGCGATGTGAGGGGTAATCAGTTGCTGGAGCGGACGCCGTCCGCTTTGGCTCTTCCGTTGCCCGTATGTGTTTTTCTGGTTTCCGGGACATGGCGGGATATGGACGCCGAGGCAACGGGAATCGGGTTCCGGGGAGCGGATTCCCGGAGAGTTCGGAAGTGTCCGGGGGTGACCAGAGTGGCGCGCTCCCCGCTAATTCCCCTGTGCTGTAAGGGATATGGGCGGCCCGGCTGCTCGGGGTGGGGTGTGGGCGAGCGAGGGGCGGCGGAGGTGGCAGAGTCCCAGGTCAAGAAGTCATCAAAAGCTGACGGCGATCCTTCGGGGGGTGGTGCGGGGAGCGGGGATCTACTCGACGGTAATTTCCGTCGAGGGGGGGAGAGTGGGCCGAAGAAAGCCCCCGGAGTCGGTTTTTCGTGGGGCGCGATGTGCAATTCGTGTGAAGAGGGTCACGTTGCGTCAGGCTGTGTGGCTGCTGCTACGTTGAGGAGTGTTGCAGGGCGACCGAGGGGGCGCACGACCATTTGCCACGTCATTATTGTTGCGGAATCAGATTCCTGTCGGTGTGGTGAATCCGCTGTAGCGGGAGACCGAAAAACCGGACGGTGAGCCGGTGGTGAGTCGGTGGCAACGACGAGGAGTGTCGCGTCAGTTGTCGTGAGGGTCGGGTCCGGGTCCGCGGTGTGACGTCCTGTCGTCCTCCGCCGGCCAGACGCCGTGACGCCCCGCCACCACCTCGCCCCCCATCACCCCACCCCCCCCAACCCCATCACTTCATTACCGTTCCACCGCGACGGCGCCTCGGGCGACCCCCGATGCCCGTCGGTTCGTATGCGTGCCCAACCGGCGCGTGACGTGAAAGGTCCATCCGTTGATGAACACGGCGCCTGTGCCAGGCACCAGTCAGCATCCGTTACTCGAAGAGCTCTTCCGGGAGCAGGTCGCACTCCGCCCCGACGCGCCGGCCGTGGTCGACGGCGAGACCACGCTGTCGTACCGCGAACTCCACGAACGTGCGGGCCGGGTGGCCGCCGGACTGATCGCGTCGGGGGTGCGCCGGGAGACGCCGGTGGCCATGGCCTTCCCGCGCTCGGCCGACGCGATCGTGTGCACGTTGGCCATCGTGCTGGCCGGCGGCGCCTATCTCCCGGTCAACCCCGACTTCCCCGGCGAGCGCCTGGCACACATGCTCGGTGACAGCGGCGCCGAACTGCTGGTCTGTGCACCGGGACTGGCCGGAACGCTGGCCCCCGCGTTACCGCAGGCGACCCGGGCCATGACGCTCGGGGCACTGATCGCCGAAGGGGAACGTGCCGGGATCTCCCCGCCGGCCGAGGCCGTGCCCGGTGTGGGGGAGCGGTCCCCGCTGGCCTACGTGATGTTCACCTCCGGATCCACCGGGCGCCCCAAGGGTGTGCTGGTGGAACAGGCCGGCATCGTCCGACTGGTCAGGGACAACGGCTTCTTCCGGTTCTCGGCCGACGAGCGGCTGCTGTTGACCGGCGCCCTGGAGTTCGACGCGGCGACCTTCGAGATCTGGGGGTGCCTGCTCAACGGCGCGACGCTGTATGTGACCGGCAAGGAGACGCTGCTGGTCCCCTCCGCGCTGAAGACCTTCCTGCATCAGCACGCCATCACCGTGATGTGGATGACCGCCCCGCTGTTCAGTCAGACCGTCGACGCCGACCTCGCGGTCTTCGCCGGGCTGGGTGCGGTTGTGGTGGGCGGCGATGTGCTCCCCGCCCGCCAGGCACGCGAACTGCGGACCACGTACCCGGGGCTGCGGATCATCAACGGCTACGGCCCGACGGAGAACACCACCTTCACCACCACCCACGAGGTGCGTGACGAGGAGCCGGGCGCGGTGCCCATCGGGCGCCCGCTGAACGGCACGACCGTGCGGGTGCTGGACGAGGAACGACGGCCGGTGCCCACCGGCACGCCGGGCGAGTTGTACACCGGCGGGAGCGGACTGGCTCGCGGCTACCTGGGCCGGCCGGATCTGACCGCGGAACGCTTCGTGGTGATCGACGGCGAGCGCTGCTACCGCACCGGTGACCGCGTGACCATGGACGCGGACGGTCTGCTGCACTTCCACGGCAGGGTGGACGACCAGGTCAAGATCCGTGGACACCGGGTGGAGATCAAGGAGGTCGAGGCGGCTCTGCTGGGCTGCCCAGGTGTCCTGGACGGATGCGTGATCGTCGCATCGGAAGAGGCGGACAAGGCGGACGAGGCCGGGAAGCGGCTCGTCGGCTACGCGGTCCTCGGTGAAGGCGCGGATGCCGAACGGGTCCGGGCGGCACTGGCCGGGCGGCTGCCCGACTATCTGCGGCCGGACCGCCTGGTGGTGCTCGACCGGCTCCCGCTGAACGCCAACGGAAAGGTCGACAAGGCCGCACTTCCCGTTGGAGAGACGGAAAGTGACGTCGCGTCAAACAATGATGAGACGTACGCCGGGTTGTCTCCGGAGCAGCGGCGGCTCGCCGAGGTGTGGGACGTGGTGCTGCGGCTGAAGGGCCGCGCCGTACGGCCGGAGGACGACTTCTTCGCGTTGGGCGGCAACTCCCTGGCCGCCGGGGCGCTCATCGGGCGACTGGCCGTGCAGGACGGAGTGGCCCTGTCGTACCGTGAGGTGTTCGACGGCCGCACCCTGGCGCGGATGGCGGAGGCCGTACGACGGGCCGGGCAGGCATCGTCGTCGGCCGGTCTGCCGCCGGTCGCGCCGGCCCCGACCGGTGTCCCCACCGCCCTCCACCCGCAGCAGCACGGACTGCACACCCATGCCCAGGTGGCCCCGGCGTCGGCGGCCTACCACATTCCGCTCCGTATCGACCTGGACGGACCGGTGACCGCATCGGCGGTCAGGTCCGCGCTCGGCGAACTGGTGCGTCGGCACGACGCGTTGCGGACGCGCCTGGTCGTCACCGGCGAGGGAGTGCGGCAGCTGACCGAGCCGCATGCGGTGGTGGAGATGGTGGGGCCGCCCGACTCCGACGTGTTCGCAGGTGAGGACGACCGGTCGCTGCTGGCCTCCTTCGTCCGGCCGTTCGACCTGGAGGGCGGGCCGCTGTTGCGGGCGTTGCTGATCCGCCTGGACGACAGCTGCCATCGGCTCTACCTCGACGTCCACCACGCGGTGTTCGACGGGGTGTCGCTGCGGATCGTCGCCGAGGAGCTGACGGAGCTGCTCTCGGGCGGCGTTCTGCCGGAGCCCAAGTGGGGCTACGCCGACGCCGCGCAGTGGTACGCCGAGCGGCTCGCCGAAGGGGCGTTCGCGGCGGACGAGCGGTACTGGACGGAGGTCCTGGCCGATCCGCCGCGGCTGGAGCTGCCCACCGACCATCCCCGCCCGCCCGTGCGCGCCGAGAGCGGAGCGGTGGTACGGCTGGCGCCGACGCCCGAGCGCGACGCGGCGGTCCGGCGGGTCGCCGAACGTTCCGGCAGTACGCCGTTCGCGGTGCTGCTCAGCGCCTACACCGCAGCGCTGATGCAGCTGTCCGGCCAGCGGGACGTGGTGGTCGGCAGTCCGATGAGCGGACGGATCCATCCCGACTTCGAGTCCGTGGTGGGGATGTTCGTCAACACCGCACCGCTGCGCCTCACCGTCGGCGAACCCGCCACTCTCGCCGACCTGTTGGAAGCCGCCCAGCAACGGCACCAGGAAGCCCTGGAACACCAGGCGTACCCCTTCGACCGGATCGTCGGACAGTTGGGACTACCCCGGGACACCGCCCGACTTCCCCTGCTCGACGCCTTCTTCGCCTGGCAGAACATCGACTTCCACGGCTTCGCGCGCGACGGACTCCAGGTGGACGTCACCCTGCTGCATCCGGGCTCCTGCCGCTTCGACCTGAACCTCCAGGCGTACCAGCGGCCCGACGGCACGGCGCTCGAATTGGAGTACAGCACGGCGCTGTTCACCGCCTCCTCCGCGGAATACCTGCTCAACCGCGTGGCCGAGCTGATCGACGACCTCGACGCCGCCCCGCACACCCCCCTGTTCGACTCCCCGGCGTCCACGAGCGCGGTCACCCCCGCCTACGCCGACTTCTCTTTCTAGAAGGACCCCATGACCAGCGCACTTCAGGTCCAGCAGGCCCTCCGCAACCACCCCCGCCAGCAGGAGTTCTGGGAGACCCGCAGCCAGGGCTGGACCGAACCGGTCCAGGTCATCCGCGACCACCTGCGCCCCGGCGCCGGCGAGCACCGCACCACCGGCGTCCCGTTGGACCCGGCCACCTCGGCCGCCCTGGCGCGGATCACCTCGGGTGACGCGGTGCTGCTGCGCACCGTCGCCGCCACCGTACTGGCGCTGCTCGCCGCGCGGACCACCGACCGTGACGACGTCGTCGTCCAACTGCCCGTCCCGCCCCAGCACTTCGGCGCCCCCAACCGCGCCGTCCCGCTCGATGTGCGGATACCGGCGCAGACCGCGGCCAAGCAGCTCCTCGGGGCCGTCCGCGCCGGATACCTCGACGCGGCGGCCCATCTCGACGTGCCCGTACGGCACCTGTTGGAGCGCGCCGGCAGCCGTCCGACCGACTTCATGATCGCGGTCGACGGCGACCTCGGCCCGCAGGACGCCGACCAGGCCGGTGCCCCCCTGCTGTTCACGCTGACCACCGGCGCCGACCCGCGCCTGGCCCTGCGGTACGACCCGACGCTGTTCACCGAGGCCACCGCGGAACGCCTCCTGGACGGCTACCGCACCCTGCTGCACACCCTCACCACCGCGCCGGACACCACCACCGACGCCCTCCGCGCCCCGTCGGACGCTGAACTCGCCCTGTTGGAAGGCGAGTTCAACGACACGGACGCGGAGTTCCCGGGCGGGCGGCTGCTGCACGGCTTCCTGGAGGAGCGGGCCCGCGAACACGGTGACCGGATCGCCGTCGCCGACGGCAGCGGGACCACGTACGCCCAGCTCAACGCGGACGCCAACCGACTGGCCCGCACCCTGCGCGCCCGCGGCGTGACCGCCGGCAGCATCGTCGGCGTCTGCATCCCCCGGTCCGCCGCGATGCTCACCGCCATCTACGCCGTGCTCAAGGCGGGCGGCGCCTACCTGCCGATCGACCCCACCCTGCCCGACAACCGCATCGCCTACCTGCTGGAGCACAGCCGCACGGAACTGGTGCTCACCACCGGCGACACCGCCGAGGTGCTCGGCACCCACCCCACCCTCGACCTCGACGACCCGGCGAACCGGTCGGCCGAGGACGGCGACCTCGAACCCGTCACCGGACCCGACGACGCCTGCTACGTCATCTACACCTCCGGCTCCACCGGCCGCCCCAAGGGCGTGGTCGTCGAGCACCGCGCCATCGTCAACCGACTGTGGTGGATGCAGCGCCGGTACCCCCTGGGCGCCGACGACGTCATCCTGCACAAGACGCCGTTCACCTTCGACGTGTCGGTGTGGGAGATCTTCTGGTGGTCGCTGGCCGGCGCCTCGGTCGCCACCCTGCCCAACGGCGCGGAGAAGGACCCCGAGCGGATCGCCGCACGGGTCGCCGAGAGCGGGGCGACCACCCTGCACTTCGTGCCCAGCATGCTGCACGCCTTCCTCACCTTCACCCGGGCCGCCGGCACCACCTCCGAACTCCGCACGCTCCGCCAGGTCTTCGCCAGCGGAGAGGCGCTCGCCGCCGCCCATGTCGAGCTGTTCCGCGAGGCGCTGCCGGACGCCCGGCTGAGCAACCTCTACGGCCCGACCGAGGCCGCCGTCGACGTCAGCTACTTCGACTGCGACACCGTCGACACCACCCGCTCGGTGCCCATCGGCCGGCCCATCGACAACATCAGACTGCTGGTGCGCACCCGCAGCGGCGCGCCCGCCCCGATCGGGGTGCCCGGCGAGCTGTGCATCGCCGGCGTCGGCCTGGCCCGCGGATACCTGCACGCACCGGAGTTGACCGCGGAACGCTTCGTGGCCGGCCCGGAGGGCTTCGGCCGCCTCTACCGCACCGGCGACCTGGCCCGATGGCTGCCCGGCGGGATCCTGGAGTACCTCGGCCGGCTCGACACCCAGGTGAAGATCCGCGGCTACCGCATCGAACTGGGCGAGATCGAGCACCTCGCCGGCGGCGTGGCCGGGGTCGTGGAGTGCGCGGTCGCGGCCGTCGAGGGCGACCGCGGCGAGAAGGCGCTGTGCGCCTACGTCGTCACCGGGACCGGCTTCGAGGAGTCGGCGCTGCGCACCGCGCTCGCCGCCGAGCTGCCGTCCTACATGGTCCCGCAGTTCGTCGTCACCGTCCCCGCCATCCCCACCAACCACAACGGCAAGCGCGACCTGGCCGCCCTGCCGCGCCCGGCCCAGCAGAACGTCGAGGAGCAGCACGTCGAACCGGCCACCGACACCGAGCGCCTGATCGCCGCGGTGTGGGCGGACGTCCTGGGCACCGCGCGCGTCGGCGCGCAGGACAGCTTCTTCGCGCTGGGCGGCGACTCCATCCTCGGCATCCGCGTGGTCGCCGCGCTGCGACAGGCCGGCTACGAGGTCACCGTCGGCGAGGTCTTCGCCCACCAGCGACTGGCCGAGCTCGCGGCGGTGGTGCGCCCGGCCGGGCAGTCGGCCCGGCCCGAGCCCGCGACCGGGGACACCGGCTCCTGGCCGGCCTCCGCGCTCCAGCAGGGCATGATCTACCACAGCAGCGTGGACACCGAGGTGCCCGTCTACCACGACATCTTCCGCTACCACGTGGACGTCCCCCGCGTCGACGACGACGCCCTGGTGGCTGCCTGGCACCGACTGACGGAGCGTCACCCCGTGCTGCGGGCCCGCTTCGACCTGGAGACCTTCGACCGGCCCCACATGGTCGTCGAGGACGCCCCGGAGCTGCCGGTGGAGGTCACCGACCTGCGCACCGACGCGGACCCGGCCGCCGCCGTCGCCGCCTGGGCCGAACAGGAGAAGCGCACCCCCATCGACCCGGGCACCGCCCCCGTCTACCGCGTCCGGATCTTCGTCACCGCCCCCGACCGCGTCGTCCTCGGCCTCAGCTTCCACCACGCCCTCCTGGACGGCTGGAGCGTCGCCTCCCTGGTGGAGGAGTGGGTCCGCGGCTACGGCGACCTGCTCCAGGGCCGGGACGAGACCCCCACCCCCGCCGTGACCCTGCAGTCCCAGTACGCCGTCCTGGAACGGCAGGCCGAGGAGGACCCCGCCCAGCGGGACTTCTGGGCGGCCGAACTCGACGGCGCCGAGATGACCGAGGTGCCGCGACTGGGCACCGACCGCGGCCACGGAGTCACCTCCGAGGTCGTCGTCGCCGCCCGCGCCCTGGACCCGGAGCTGCTGGCGACGCTGCGCCGCCGCGCCCAGGAATGGTCCGTCCCGCTCAAGAGCGTCTTCCTGGCCGCACACCTGCGGGTGCAGGCTTTCGTCGCCAACCGGCGCCAGGTGACCACCGGACTGGTCGCCAACGGCCGGCCCGAGGTCGACGGCGCCGAGACCGCGCTCGGCATGTTCCTCAACACCCTGCCGTTCCGACTCGACCTCGACACCGAACAGAGCTGGCGCGAACTGGCCGAACGCTGCTTCGCGTTGGAACAGCGGCTGCAGCCGCACCGCTGGTACCCGCTGCCGGCCATCCAGAAGCTGCACGGCGGCCCGGTCTTCGACGTGCTGTTCAACTTCACCAACTTCCACGTCCACCGGCACCACGCCCCGGCCGACGGCCCCGCCGTCCGCGCCGTCGACTACTTCGAGCAGACCAACGCACCGCTCGTCGTCTACGTCGGCGCCAACGCCTACGAGGGCGGCTGGGAGTACCGCATCGGTTACGACCCCGGGCAGTTCACCGCCGAGCAGATCGACCGCTACCTGGGCTACTACCGCAGCTGCTTCCAGGCACTGGCCGACGCCGGCGAACGCCCCTGGGCCGACACCGTCCCGCTCACCGCCGAGGAACGTGCCGAGCTGCTGCCCGCCGTCACCCACCCCACCGTCCCCGAACTGGACGGCAGCGCCACCCTCGTCGACCGCTTCACGGCCATGGCCGACAAGCACGGCGACGCCACCGCCGTCTCCTGCGACGGACGACGGCTGACCTACCGCGAACTGGACCGCCGAGCCAACGCGTTGGCGCACCACCTGGCCTCCCGAGGCGTGCGCCCCGGCGATCTCGTCGCCCTGGCGCTGGAGCGCGACGTCGAGATGGTCGTCAGCATCCTGGCCACCCTCAAGGCCGGCGCGGTGTACGTGCCGATCGACCCCGGCTACCCCGAGGACCGCATCCGCACCACCGTCGAGGACGCCGGCGTCCGCCTCGTCCTGGCCACCGCCGAGGTCTGCGCGCTCTTCCCGGACCGCGCCACCCTCACCGGCACCGCGGACGCCCTGGACACCCTCGTCGGCGAGGGCGCCGACCACGGACCGGAGCACCGCCTGACCGCCGACTCCCCGGCCTACGTCATCTACACCTCCGGCTCCACCGGCCGCCCCAAGGGTGTTCTGGTGACCCACGGGAACGTCCTGCGCCTGTTCTCCCGGACCGAGGACTGGTACGGCTTCTCCGAGGACGACACCTGGGCGCTGTTCCACTCCTTCGCCTTCGACTTCTCCGTGTGGGAGCTGTGGGGCGCCCTGCTGTACGGCGGCCACCTCGTGGTCGTCCCCTACTGGGTCAGCCGGTCCGTTACGGACTTCGCCGACCTCCTCGTCGCCGAGGGCGTCACCGTCCTCAACCAGACCCCGTCCGCGTTCGGGCAGGTCAAGCAGGCCCTGATGGACCGGGTCGGCCCCGACGACGTCCGCCTGCGGCACGTCGTCTTCGGCGGCGAGGCGCTGGACTTCGCCGGCCTGGCCGACTGGTTCGACCACTTCGGCGACGCCCGCCCCGAGCTGGTCAACATGTACGGCATCACCGAGACCACCGTGCACGTCACCTACCGCCCGGTGCGCGCCGCCGACACCGGCGCCCCCGGCAGCATGATCGGCGAACCCATCCCCGACCTCGGCCTCTACCTCGTCGACGACCTGGGCCGGCCGGTGCCGCTGGGCACCCCCGGCGAGATCGCGGTCACCGGCGGCGGCGTCGCCCTGGGCTACCTCAACCGGCCCGAGGAGAACGCCAAGCGGTTCGTCGCACTCGACCTCGGCCACGGACCGACCCGCGCCTACCGCTCCGGCGACCTGGCCCGCCGACTGCCCGGCGGCGACGTCGAGTACCTCGGCCGCGGTGACGCCCAGGTCAAGATCCAGGGCTACCGCATCGAGACCGGCGACATCGAGTCCGCACTGGTCGCCCACCCGCGGATCGACTCGGCCCTGGTCGTCGCCTTCACCCGCCGCACCGGCGGCAAGGCCCTGGCCGGCTACTACGTCCCGCTGCCCGGCGAGACCCTCGACCGGCAGGAACTGCGCACCCACCTCACCGAGCGGCTGCCCGGCTACATGGTGCCCAGCTTCCTGGTGGAGGTCGAACGCTGGCCGCTGACGATCAACGGCAAGACCGACCGCCGCGCCCTGCCCCATCCCGAGGACCACTCCGGCGGCACCGACCGCGCCCACACCGCGCCGCGTAACGCCACCGAGGCCCGCCTGACCGCCGTCTGGCAGGACGTCCTCGGCCTGGAGCGGGTCGGCATCGACGACTCCTACTACGACCTGGGCGGCGACTCCCTCCAGGGCATCCGACTCGTCGGTGCCCTCCGGCGCGCCGGCTACGAGGTGCCGCTGCACGAGCTGTTCCGCCTGCAGACCATCCGCGCCCTGACCGACCAGGGCATGATCACCGGTACCGGCGCCCCATCGGTCCGGGCACCCGAGAGCCGGCCCTTCGACCTGCTCGACGCCACGGACCGCGAGCGCCTCCCGGCGGACGTCGTGGACGCCTACCCCGCCACCCGGCTCCAGCTCGGCATGATCTTCCACACCGACCTCGAACCGGCCCAGGCGGTCTTCCACGACCTGATCCGCTACCGCGTCGACCTCCCCTTCGACCAGGAGGCCCTGACCCGACTGCTGACCGCCATGGTCGACGCCGACGGCCACGAGATCCTCCGCACCTCCTTCGCCCTGGACGGCCACCGCCGGCCGCTGCAACTGGTGCACCCGCACGGCCGGGTCGAGCTCACCGTCCACGACCTCACCCACCTCGACCAGGCATCGCGCACCGCACACGTCGACGCCTGGTTCGAGGCGGAGAAGAGCACCGGGTTCGACTGGCACCTGCCGACCCAGATGCGGTTCTTCGTGCACCGGGCGACCGAGAACTCCTTCTACCTCTCGGTCAGCTTCCACCACGCGATCATCGACGGCTGGAGCTTCTCCGGCCTGATGGCCCGGCTGCTGGGCGACTACCGCAACGTGCTGGCCGGCCGAGCCCCGGCGCCGCACCGTCCGGCACCGCTGGCCTACCGCGACTACGTGGCCCTGGACCTGGCCGCCCAGCAGGACACCGCGGCCCGGGACTACTGGACCGGCCTGCTGGCCGACGCCCCCGACACCACGCTGCCCCGACTTCCCGAGGTCGGACGCCGCTGGTCGGAGGCCGAACTCCTGCTGGACGAGGGGCAGTACGACCGGCTGATCGCGCTCGCCGCCCGGCACGGAGTGTCCGTCAAGCACCTGTGCCTGGCAGCGCACTTCCGCGCCCTGTCGCTGATCACCCGCACCACCGACGTGACCACCGGCGTCTTCGGCCACGGCCGCCCCGAACACCTCGAAGCCGACCGCATGGTGGGTCTCTTCCTCAACATCGTGCCGCTGCGTACGGCCACCGACGGCTCGTGGGACGAACTGATCGCCGCGGTCAACCGCGTCGGCCACGAACACCTCCCGCACCGCCGCTACGCCTACGCCGGCATCCAGCAGGCCATGGGCGGGCGCCGCCTGGTCGAGACCGCGTTCAACTTCGTCAACTTCACCGCGTACTCCGACCAGTTGGGGGAGGACGGGGGGCAGCTCATCGGCGACCTGAAGTGGTTCGAGCACGCCGACTTCGCCCTGCTGGTGACCTTCAGCGCCGACCTGTTCACCCGCCGCATGCGGGTCAACCTCAACGCCGCGGCGCATGTCCTCGGCAGCGACGCGGTCCGCACCGTCGCCGACGTCTACCGCGCCGTCCTCGCCGACCTGCTGGACGAGTCGGGGGAAGGGGCGAAGCCGGGGGAGGGGCCGGACCTCACCGCGCTGCTCGCCCAGCTCCCGCCGCCCGCCGACGGCGAGCGCCACCCCTACGACCGCCCGGCACCGACCGACCGCCCGGCACCGACCGAGCGGACGGCCGGCCTGGACGCCGTCGACCCGGCGGCCCTCCGCGACCTGCTGACCGAACTCCTCGGCGAGACCGACACCGAGACCGACACCGAGACCGACACCGAGACCGCCACCGACGGAAGCACCCCCGACGGCACCGTGCCCACCCTGGACTCCCTGACCACCCTCCGTCTCGCCCACGCGCTGAACCACCGCTTCGGCATCGACGTCCCGCTGGCGGCACTGCTCGACGGCACCGCCCTGACCGACGCCCTGGGGCGGTGACATGAAGGCGACGTTCTCCACCATCCTCCTCAGCTCCCTGGGATCGACGGTCCTATGGCTCCTGCTGGTGCCCAGCTTCCAGGCCCAGACCCACTCCGACGGACTGGTCGGCCTGCTGGGCATGGAGCGCCAGGTGCTCGGGGTGGTCGGCGCGCTCCTGGTCGGTGTCTGGGCCGACCGGGGCCGCATCGGCCGGAAGTTCGCCCTGCTCCAGGGCCTGCAACTGGCCCTGGCGGTGGTCTTCCTCCTGCTCACCTGGCTCGGCACCGCAGGGCCGGACTTCGTCCTGGTGTGGACCGCACTGCGGTTCACGCTGGTGGGCGCCAGCTCCGTCCTCGCCTACCGGCTGCTCGCCGACGCCTCCGGCTCCAGTGCCCAGGGCGCGGTGCTCCAGATGGTGACCTCCCCGCAGGGCGCCATGGTCTTCGCCGCCGTCATCTGCGCGGCGGTACCTGCCTGGACGGCACACACCCTGGTCACCGCGCTCGTCTTCGACATCGTCTCCTCGCTCCTGGTGATCTGGCTGCTGCTGGCCCGCCCGGAGCACGGCGAGGGTGAGTTCGGCTTCGAGTGGCGCCACGTCCTGCGCCGCGGCGCCGCCGCCGTGCGCAGCTACTGGCTGCCCCAACTGTGGCCGTGGAACCTCCTCCAACTGGCCTTCCTGGTCAGCCTCTCCGGCATGATGGTCTACGCCAGCGTGATCGCGGAGGCCCAGACACTGGTCCCGACCGGCATCGCCTTCTCCGGTGGCTGGTTCTTCTACGGACTGGCCTTCTGGCTGACCGCCCCCCTGCTGCGGAACCCCGAACGGGCCCGCCGCTGGGCACTGGCCTTCGCCGGCGTCCTGATCGCCTGTGGCGTGCTCGGCACCCTGATCGGCCGCTCCGCCTTCCCCGTCCACATGGCTCTCTACGTGGCGCTGACCTTCGTCAACGCCTACTGGATCCACTTCACCAACGCCCGCATACTCGAACCGGCACCCGCCGCGCACCTCGGCCAGATCCGTGCCAGCATGATCTTCTACCTCGGCCTGGTCTTCGGCATCGGCGAACAACTCGTCGGACTGCTGCTGGAGTTGAGAACGGGACTGCTGCTGCTCGGCCTGGCCCACGTGGTGGGCGGAATCGCCCTGGCCGGCGCCCTGCTCACCATCCGCACCCGCACCCGCCGCCGCGCCCTCGTGCCGGTCGCCTGACCCAAGGAGTTCCCATGACGCCCGAAGAGATCGTCGACGGCCAGCTCGCCGCCTACAACGCCCGCGACCTCGACGCCTTCCTCGGCTACTACGTCGAGGACGTCCCGGTCCACGCCTTCCCCTCCGGCGAGGTGCTCGCCGACCGCTCGGGCCCGGCCTTCCGCGAGCGCTACCGCGCCCTCTTCGACGCCAGTCCCGACCTGCACGCCGAACTCGTCTCCCGGGTGACCCACGGCCGCATCGTCATCGACCAGGAGCGGGTCTCCGGCTTCCAGGGCGACGAGGTCCGCCCCGCCGTCGCCCTCTACGAGGTCGGCGAGACCCACATCGAACGCGTCTGGTTCGCCGTCTGACCAAGCCCGCACCGGCACACCATCCCGGAGGATGAGCCGGGCACCGATCCCGGCGGCCGCCTCACCGGACGGCTGATCCACCGTCGCCGAATCCGCGAAGTCCCCAGGTCACCTGGGGACTTCGCCGTTTCTCCACACCTCCACGGGGGTGCCTGGCCAGGCACCCGCCCCCGCACCGACGACGTTCCGCAAGTACGCCGATCGAGCCCCGATCGCCGCTGTCCGAAGACCTACTGGTCCGTGATCCCCGCGGATCGGAGCCTGTACGTATGCCTTCGGGAACACGTGCGATCGCCGTACTGGACGTCGACGGCACCCTCACCCCCTCGATGCTGGGCATCGAACTCCTGCAAACCCTCAGCCAGGACGGCGCGTGCCAGGCAACCGACGTGAGCGCGCTCGACGCGCTCGTGGAGCGGAGCTGGACGGAGCGGGGCAGCTCTTCCGCGCGCACGATCGCCGCGGCCAACAACGGGTTCGCCGCCGTGCTCGCCGGGCTGTCCGCGGCGCACGTCACCGACGCCGCCCGCCGTACCTGGCACCGGGTGGCGGGAGACCTGTTCCCCTTCGTCCCCGACCTCCTGTCGACACTGCGGGGACACGGACTGCACCTCGTACTGCTCTCCGGCAGCCCCCACGAGGTGATCCAGGCGATGGCCGACCACCTGGGCGTACGCACCTGCCAGGGCGCCGTGATGGCGGCACCCAACGGTGTGTACAACGGCCGAGTCCAACTCCCCACCGGGGTTCCCGGCGTCAAACGACGCACGCTCCACACACTGCTGCGAGGCCACCGGGTCGACGCCGCCCGCTCCTACGCCCTGGGCAACTCGGCCGCCGACGCACAGATCCTGCAACTCGTCGGCGTTCCCGTGGCCTTCGAACCCGACCAGCGGCTGAGGGTGCGGGCCGAGCGTGCGGCATGGCACATCACGGACCGCCGTTCCGTCGTGGCCTGCACACAGACGGCCCTGCGGCGAGCCGGACACACCCCTGACGGGCGGAGAAAGGTGGACAACTGCTGAGCAGACGCGCACCGGAGCAGGACTCTCCAACCGGGGCGACCTGCCCGGCCACAGGCGACCGCAGCCGACACCAGCACACCACAGGGAGTTGACCCGATGCAGGACGCAACCGCACCCACACCCACACCGTCGGACCAGGCATACCCGGACGCGCCATGGATCCTGGACGGGCGCATCGTACTGGGACAGGTGACCGCCCGCCGCCCGATCACCCCGACGAGCGGCCTGCGCCACCTCCTCGACCGCCGCCTGTTGCTGTTCCTCGGACGCTATCGGCAGGGCACGCTGGACTACAGCGAACTGGTACTGGCCGCCTACGCACGCCGGGGCCTGCGCCCGGGCCTGGAAATCCGCCACATCTGGGTCGACAACGAACCGGCACTCCTCGGCGGAGTCCACATCTGGGGCCTGCCGAAGAAGCTCGCCACCTTCGACTGGAGCCACCACCACGTCCGCGTCAGCGACGACCACGGCCCCGTCACCACCCTCACCTGGACACCGGGCAGGAACGTCCCGGGGCGACTGCCGGTGCCGCTCTGGTTCTTCGGCACCCGCGACGGCGCGCTGCTGCACACCACGGCCAAGGCCCGCTGCCGTCTCACCCCGGCCCGGTTGACGGTGGACGAGTGGACCGATCGGCTCCCCGCCCTCACCAGCCACCGAGCCCGGCTCGGCGCCGTCTGCGACCCCAGCCGCGCGATCGTCCCGCCGGCCCGCGTCCTGACCCACCTTCCCGCCCCCTCGACCGGCGCGGACCACCACAGGCAAGGAGTCTGACGTGAACGTCATCGAACTCGCTCCGGAACTCGATCCCGGGGTGCTGAGCGGCTACTACGACGGCATGACGGCCAAGCTCAGGAACAAGTACGGGCCCGGCCCGCGCGTCCACTACCACCTCGGCTACTACGCCGACCGCACGGCGCCCACCCACGCCTCCGGGACCCCGCCCGAGACGGTCCGCCACAGCATCCGGCACCACCAGGAACTCCACCTGCGGCGCGCGGCGGAACTCTGGGACGCGCCCAGGCGCTTCACCGGCAGCGTGCTCGACGTCGGCTGCGGCCTCGGCGGCGGTTCCCTCTTCTGGGCCCAGGAGTACGGCGCACAGGTCACCGCCGTCACCATCGCACCGGAACATCCGCCGGTCCTGCGCGACTTCGCCAGGCAGGTCGGTGTGGAGGCCCAGATCCGCACTCTCGTGTGCGACGCCACGGACGTGCCGGTCGACCAGCGGTACGACACCGCTGTGGCGATCGAGAGCAGCTGCCAGATCGCCCGTGGCCCCTGGTTCCAACGCCTGGGCCGGCTCGTCCGCCCCGGCGGCAGCGTGTGCATCGAGGACGTCTTCCCCCTGCGCCCCCGGGGAGCGGTTGTCTGGGCCGACTACTTCCACGCCCGCCCGGGCACCGTGGAGGAGTATGTGACGGCCGCGGACGCGGCCGGCTTCACCCTGGTCGACGACGTCGACATCACCGCCGAGACCACCCCGTTCTGGCGGGAGAGCATCGACTGGACCCGGGCCGTACTGGACGACCAGGGCAGCGAGACGATCGACAGCCGGGAACGCCGACGCCTCCGCATCTCGCTCGCCATGCAGCACCAACTGGAAGCCGAGTGGAAGTCCGGCGGCATGCGCCAGGCATTCCTCCGCTTCGAGAAGCGCCGGGTGTAGCCCCCGCATCAGGGCCGAGCGAGTACGGCCCACGTCATGGCCGACCGGCCACCAGCAGATCGACGACATAGGTCTCCTCCACCGTCTCCTCGGGGAAGACCTCGCGCAGTCGCCGGCGCTCCTTGGCGAGAAAGGACCGGTTCGCGGCCTGGTCGAGGACGAGGAACGCCGAGCGGCTGCCGATGTTGGCGAGGTGCGTGTCGAGGGAGACCCTGCGCTGCCAGCGGATCTGCCGCCGCACCACCCGCAGCCCGGTCAGGCCGGCGAGCCGGACGGCTTCGCGGTCGTCGGGACGCACCGAAGAACGCGGCGGCGCTCCGCAGTGCCGTGCGATGCGCTCGTGCTGGGCACTCGACCACGGAACGTCGAAGGCCGTGGTGTTCCACCAGATCGCGAGCGCACCGCCGGGCCGCAGAACACGCAGCGCCTCGGGGACCGAACGACCGGTATCGGTCCACTGCCACGACTGCGCATACGTGACGAGGTCGTGGGACGCATCGGCGAGCGGGAGCGCATTGCCGTCGCCCCGGACGATCGGCACGTCCGGCAGCACCCGATGGAACTCGCCGGCCATCGCCTCCCCCGGCTCCACGGCCACCACGTCGGCGCCCCGCTCGCACAGGAGCGCCGTCGCGATCCCCGTACCCGCACCCACATCGGCGACCCGGGCACCCGCCAGAGCCCGCCCCAGGAACTCCTCCACGACGTCGAAGAGCGCGACCGGATACGAAGGGCGGCTCGCCTCGTACTGGGCAGCCACCGAGTTGAACGAATGAGCACGCGACCTGGCATCCATCCCCTCATCATCCCTGCTCGGCCTTGCCCCTGTCCCGGCCCTTGCCCCGGTCCCTGAAGAGACGCGATAGCCGGGCATCCCAGCCGGGCCGGATTCGGCAAGTACAGGTCAACTCGATTCTCCTGGCGTTAAGTTGGCCGTGTGAGGATTCTGCAACAGGAGATGCGCGAGGTCACCGAGGAGCCCGACCCGTGAAGTCCGTCGCCGTTTCGATCGACGTTCCACAGACGCCCGAGCAGGTCTACGACTTTCTCGATGTCATGGCTCACCACGAGCGCTTCACCCACCACTATCTGACCGACTGGCGGTACAGCGGCCCCGGCCGCGGCGTTGGTTCCTGCGCCACGGTCACCGCCGCTCTGGGCGGCAGCAGGACCGATGTCACCATCGAGGTCGTCGAGGCCGAAGCGCCGCGCCGCATCGTCGAACGCAACGTCAGCGCGGGCGGCCGGCGGCTGGCCCACGGCACCTACGTCATCGAACCCCTGCCAGGCGGCGGGAGCCGAGTCTCGTTCCGGTATGCCTGGGAGCGCGCCCCTTTCGCCGACCGCCTGCTGGCGCCCGCGGTTCGGGCCACGATGCGGCGCGCCAACCGGACGGTCATGCAACGCCTGGCCGCCGAGTTGGCTCGCCAGGCGACTGCGGGCGGCTGCTGACCGCCGAGGGTCGGGTGTCGGGGACGGGCAGGGGCGGCGTGGCGATGACCGGGCCGGTCACTGTGAACGGGGCAGGGTCACCGTGAACTCGGTGTGGGTCGGGTGACTGTGCAGTGCGACCCGTCCGCCGTGGGCGGTGACGACGGCCTCGACGATGGCCAGGCCCAGTCCGGTGCCGCCGGCCGCGCGCGAGCGATGGTGGTCGACGCGTACGAAGCGGCCGAAGATCTCGTGCCGGGCCGCCTCGGGGATGCCGGGGCCGTCGTCGACCACGGCCAGTCGGACCTCCCGGCCGTCGGTGGCCAGGCGCACCGTCACGGCGGTACCCGGCGGGGTGTGCACCCGGGCGTTGGCGAGGAGGTTGGCGACGACCTGGTGCAGGCGGTGTTCGTCGCCCACCACCGTGACCGCGGTCGCCGGCAGGTCGAGCAGCCATCGGTGGTCCGGTCCGGCCGCCCGCGCGTCGTCGGCCGCGTCGAGCACCAGGCGCGTCAGGTCCACCGGCGTGCGTTCCAGGGCCCGGCCGGCGTCCAGGCGGGCGAGCAGCAGCAGATCGTCCACCAGGCGACCCATCCGCTCCGACTCCGCCTGGATGCGCTCCAGGGAGCGCCGGACCGCACCGGGCACCGGCGCGTTGTGCCGGAGGGCCAGCTCCGCATGGCCGCGGACGTTGGCCACCGGGGTCCGCAGTTCGTGACTGGCGTCGGCGGCGAAGTGCCGCAGTCGTTCCTCGCTCGCGTGCCGGCGCTCCAGGGCGTTGCCGACGTGCCCGAGCATCCGGTTGAGGGCATTGCCGACCTGCCCGACCTCGGTGCGCGGGTCGGCCACCGGCACCGGCGCGGGCATCGCGACCTCCCCGCTGGCCAGCGGCAGCTCGGCCACCCGCGCCGCCGTGGTCGTGACGCGGCGCAACGGGCGCAGCGACAGACGAACCCACAGGGCACCCACCACGCCGGTCACCACCAGAGCCCCGCAGAACACCACCGCCTCGACCGCCTCCAGGCGGTGCACCGTCTCCTCGACCGGGTGCAGCGGCAGTCCCGTGATCAGGACGTCGCGGTCGTCGCCCTCGACCGCGTTGACGCGGTACCGCCCCAGCGCGGACAGCCGGATGTCGTGTCCGGACCCGTCGGTGGGCAGGCCGGCCAGTGCCCGGAGGTCGTCGGCGGTCAGCGGCACCCGGGCATCGGTCCGGTCCCGTACGACGGCGGCCCGGGTCGGTGTGCCGCGCAGCAGGCGGGCGCCGAAGGTGCCCTCGGACTGGCCGCGGGTGTCCGGCTGGTTGTCGGCGTCCGGCTGGGCCTCGTGTTCCAGACTGGCCGCGAACCTGCCGGCGGAGGCGGAGAGCTGCTGGTCGAGGCGGCTCACCAGGAACCCTTCGAGCGCCACGACCGTGGTCACCCCGACCGCCAGGCAGGCCAGCGCCAGGAGCGCCATCAGCCCGGCGGTGAGCTGACTGCGCAGGGTGCGCGGCAGGAATCGTTTCACGCGGGCTCCGGCTTGAGGACGTAGCCGACGCCGCGGACCGTGTGGATCATCGGGGTCCGGCCGGCGTCGATCTTCTTGCGCAGGTAGCTGATGTAGAGCTCGACGACGTGCGCCCGGCCGCCGAAGTCGTAGGACCAGACCCGATCGAGGATCTGTGCCTTGGACAGCACCCGCCGGGGGTTCCGCATCAGGAACCGGAGCAGTTCGAACTCGGTGCGGGACAGTTCGATCAGCTCGCCGCCGCGGACCACCTCCCTGGCCTCCTCGTCCATGACGAGGTCGCCGACGACCAGGTGGTCGCCGTCCCCTTCCTGTTCCTGCGCCATGCCGGCCCGCCGCAGCAGACCGCGCAGCCGTGCCAGCACCTCCTCCAGGCTGAACGGCTTGGTCACGTAGTCGTCGCCGCCCGCGGTGATGCCGGCGATCCGGTCCTCGACCGCGTCACGTGCGGTGAGGAAGAGAACGCAGACGGTGCTCAACTCCTCTCGCAGCAGGTGCAGGACCGCCAGGCCGTCGATGTCCGGCAGCATCCAGTCGAGGACGACGGCGTGCGGGCGGAAGGTCCTGGCCATCGCGAGCGCGGCGGCGCCGTCGGCCGCGCTGCGGACCTCCCAGCCCTCGCCGGCCAGAGCACCGGAGAGCACCTCGGTGAGATCCGGCTCGTCGTCGACGACCAGGACGCGTACCGGTGAGCCGTCGGTGCCGCGCAGCGGGAAAGGGGAGCGGTGACTGTGCATGGTGACTCCAGCATCCCTCCCCGCAAGGCGTGCGCAGGCATGAGCCGGCTCTGAGTTTCCTGTGAATCGCCCGGCGCGGCGCTGCTCAGAGGTTCCTCAGAGGTTGCGCTGCGACGCTGGCGCCGATCACGGAAGGAACGCCCATGAGCACCCTCTCGCACGCCCACCGCGGGGCTCGCGGCAGCGCCCCGCCGCGCCGGCTGCCGCCCTTGGCCCCCCTGCTGGTGCAGGGCGCCATCGGGGCGGGAGCGGTCGGCGTCCTGGTGCTCTGGTGGACCGGCACCTCGTCCGTCGTGGGCCCGGCGGGCTGGCTCACCGGCGCCGGACGGATCACCGGACTGCTGGCCGGCTACGCCTGCGCCGTACTGGTCGCGCTGATGGCCCGCGTGCCACTGCTCGACCACACCCTGGGCACCGACCGCCTCGCGCGCTGGCACGCGGCCGCCGGGCGCTACACGATCTCGCTGGTGCTGGCGCACGTCCTGCTGATCGTCTGGGGCTACACCCTCACCTCGCAGGGCGGTGTCGTGCAGGAGACGACCACGCTCGTCCTCCACTACCCGGACCTGCTCAAGGCCACCGCGGGCTTCGTCCTGCTGCTCGGCACCGGCATCCTCTCGGCACGGGCGGCCCGGCGCCGGATGAGCTACGAAACCTGGCACCACCTCCACTTCGCCACCTACCTGGCCCTCTTCCTCACCTTCGGTCACCAGCTCTCCGACGGCGCCGATTTCGTGGGTCGACGCCCCGCCCAACTCGGTTGGTACGCCCTGTACTTGACCGTGACCACGGTGCTCGTCTGGTACCGCTTCGTGGTGCCGGTACGGCGGGCCCTGCGGCACCGGTTGCGGGTCGCCGACGTCCGCCAGGAGGCGCCGGGAGTGGTGTCGGTGTACCTCACCGGGGAACGCCTGGCCGAACTCGGCGCCCGGCCCGGCCAGTTCTTCCGCTGGCGCTTCCTCGCGCCCGGCCTGTGGTGGTCCGCCAACCCCTACTCCCTCTCCGCGCCCCCGCTCCCGCGCCACCTGCGCATCACCGTCAAGGCGGCCGGCGGGCACAGCGCCGCCCTGGCCCGGCTGCGGCCGGGCACCCGGGTGTGGGCCGAAGGACCCTACGGTGCCTTCACCGAAGCCCGCCGCCGGTCCGCGAAGGTGCTGCTGCTCGCGGGCGGCGTCGGCATCACCCCCCTGCGCACCCTCTTCGAAACCCTCCCCGGCGAGGTCACGCTCGTCTACCGGGCACGGCGCCCGGCAGACCTCGCACTGCGCGCCGAACTCGATGCCATCGCCGCAGCCCGTGGTGCCCGCGTGCACTACTCCGTCGACGAACCCGCCGGCCACAGCACGCCGTTGACCGCTCGCGCACTCAAGCACCTGATCCCGGACCTGGCCGAGCACGAGGTGTACCTGTGCGGTCCGCCAGGCATGACCGTCGCCGCCGGGCACGCCCTGCGCGGGGCCGGGGTGCCCCGGCACCGCATCCACCACGAGTCCTTCGCGTTCTGAGGAGCCGCCGTGCGCCGAGCCGTTCTGACCACCGCGTCGACCAGCGCACTGGTCGTCCTCCTGCTCTCCCTCAAGCCGCATCAGCCCGCCGGCCTGACCGGTGGCCTGGCCCGGGCCGGGACCGCACCGCCCTCGACGCCCACCGGCCGTCCATCGCGGGCCGGCCATCCGTCCAACGGCACCTACACCGGCGATCGGGTCCGCACCCGATACGGAACCGTGCAGGTCGCGGCCACCGTCACGGCAGGCCGACTGACCGCCGTCAAAGTGCTGCAGGCCCCGTCCGACAACGACCGCGACCGCGAGATCGCCGGATACGCGGTGCCGCGCCTGACGCAGGAGGCACTCAGCGCCCACAGCGCCGGCATCGACGCGGTGTCCGGCGCGAGCTACACCAGTGCCGGGTACATCCAGTCACTCCAGAGCGCCCTGGACCGGGCCGGTGTCTGAGCCCCGCCGCGGACTGCGCCATGTCGAGCGGGCGATGGGCACGGTCTTCTCGTTCGACATCCGAGACATTCAAGACATCCGAGTCGCCCGCCGTGCGCCCGACGCCCGCACCGCCGCCATCCGGTCCGCCCTGCTCGACGCCGTTGCCTGGCTGCACCACGTCGACGCGGTCTTCTCCACCTACCGTCCGGACAGTGCGGTCAGCCGACTGGCGCGCGGCGCGATCGGACTCGACGACTGTCCCGCGGAGGTCCGCGAGGTCCTCGACCTCTGCGAGCGGGTGGGGCACACCACCGACGGCTGGTTCAGCGCCACCGCGCGCGGCAGCCTCGACCCGACCGGACTGGTCAAGGGGTGGGCGGTCGAACGTGCCGCGCGGCTGCTGCGGACCGCCGGTGCCCGCGACATCTGTGTCAACGGCGGCGGCGACCTCCAACTCTGCGGGGAGGCGGCCCCCGGCGTGCCCTGGCGCATCGGGATCGCCCATCCGCAACGTCCGGGCGAACTGTGCACCGTCGTCACCGGAAGCGACCTGGCCGTCGCCACCTCGGGCACCGCCGAGCGCGGATCCCACATCCTCGACCCGCACACCGGCAACCCCGTGACCGCTCTCGCCTCGGTCACCGTCGTGGGCCGAAACCTCACCACCACCGACGCCTACGCCACGGCCGCCTTCGCCATGGGACCGAACGCCCGGGACTGGCTGGCGGCCCTCGACGGCCATGAGGGCTTCACGGTCACCCCGGACGGCAGCACATGGCACACGCCGGGGTTCCCGACCGGCCCGGCCCGGCCGGTACCGCTTTAGCGGCGCGTTAGTGCCCCATTAGCCGACTGACAGTGCCTGGGAGCAGGCTCGGACGCACCACGGAACGGACCGACGCTGGAACGCCGACGACGGAACGGACGGGCCGACGACGGAACGGATCGGCGGCCTCATCCCGTCCTGTTCAGGGACGGTGTGGGAGGGACAGCACGGGGTAGCCGGTGAGCGAGGCGCCCCAGGCGTCGCAATCTGCCACTCACCGGGCACGGAGAGGTGGGGCGGCCCGCTTCCCGCCCGAGTGAAACCGTCCTGTGACCTGGCCCACGACCTGTAGCGCGACCGATGGGTTACCGTTTCCGGACTTGTCGGATCGTCGCAGAGCCATGCGGAGAGAACGTTTGACTTCTCACGTCCCAGCCCCTGCGCCTTCCGGGCCTTCTGAGAGCAGCGCCATGCCCCACGCCGCTGGCCGGCGCCGGCCTCGTACCGCCGTACGGGCGGTGGCGCTGGCGGCCGCGGCGGCGGGCACCGCGGCGCTGCTGGGCGGGTGTACGGAGGCCGGTGCGCCGAAGAGCGCGGGGCACGCCGCCCCCGTCACCGGCCCGGTGGCCCTGTGGCCCGGCAGCAAGCCCGCGCCGGCGACGCCACCGCAGACGGGCGGGGAGGAGAAGCCGAAGCCGCTGACCGCGTTGCCGCGGGTGCCGTCCGCGGACATTCGCAAGGTCTCCGTCGGCTCCGTCCTCCTGGCGCAGATCGACCTGGACAAGCGCAACGACCAGGCGGTCTTCGAGAAGGACGAGGAACGCAAGATCCGCGCCTGTGCCGACAGGCCGGGCTCGGCCTCCTGTCCGATCCGGGCGCCCGAGTACCACGACCTGACCGGCGACGGCAAGGACGAGCTGATCATCGGCGTCCGGAGCGGAAGCAACCTCCTGATCATGTACGCCTACACGCTCAGGAACGGGGTGGTGACCTCGATCCTGGATTCCACCAGCTCCCCGCAGCTGGTGGAGGTCGCCGACCACAAACTGGTCATCCACGAACCAGGCGATGCGCCCGGCTTCGAGAGCCGCACGGTCTACGTGTGGGATCCGCGGCACCACGTCATGACCATCCAGGACGTGGGATACGGCCGGCGGGCCCCGTCCGCCACGATCCCCTCGGGCAGGTGAGCGTGCGTACTCTCCGGCCCCGTGCGCCGCGGTGGCTGCATGCCTGGACGGCGACGCTCTACTGGAAGGCCGCCGTCTTCATCACCGTCATGTGCTGCCTGCTCGCCGCGGTGCTCGGCATCCTGGTGCACGTCCTGGTCGACCGGCAGACCCAGGACCGTGCGCGCCACACGGCACTGGCGGAACTGGAGCGCAACCAGTCCGCGTACGTCGCAGGCACCCCCCTCGACCGCAACATCTCGGTCAACCCGACGGACCTCCCCGCCCCGCTCCGCGACATGACCCTGCAACGACACGAGCGCGGGACCCAACTCGCCACCCACCAGGGCCACCCCGTGATGTGGGCCGCCACCCCCGCCACCGGCGGAAAGGTGCTCGCACTGCGGCTGGACTACAGCGAACAGGCAGCCTCCCTGCGCGGTCTGGACGCGGCCATCATCGGCTCCTCCACCGCCGCGATCGCCCTCACCCTGGGGGCCGGCCTGATCTCCGTCTCCCGCATCACCCGCAGACTGCACCACACCGCCCGGGTTGCCCGGCGGATCAGTACCGGCGATCTCGACGCCCGCGTCAACGACCCCCGCTCCCGGTGCCCCGACCGCGCCCAGGACGAGGCCGCCGCCGTGGCGACCGCGCTCGACGCGATGGCCGCCAGTCTCCAGGGCCGGCTGCACCGCGAACAGCGCTTCACCGCCGACGTCTCCCACGAGCTGCGCACCCCGCTCGCCGGTCTCCACTCGGCGGCCGAGCTGCTGCCGCCCGGCCGGCCGACCGAGATGGTGCGCGACCGCGTCCAGGCACTGCGCGGACTGACCGAGGACCTGCTGGAGATCTCCCGGCTCGACGCCCAGGTCGAGAGCGCCGACATCGACGTCCACCAACTGGGCCCGCTGGCCGAGCGCGCGGTACGGGCCACCGGAACGGCGACCGAGGTCCGCGTCGTCGGAGACGACCGGGTCGAGACCGACCGGCGCAGGCTCGAACGGGTCCTGGGCAACCTTGTCATCAACGCCCACAAGCACGGCTGTGCGCCCGTCGTGGTCACCGTCGACGCCCCGGTCATCACCGTGCGCGACCACGGTGACGGCTATCCCGCCTATCTCCTCGACCAGGGCCCGCAGCGCTTTCGGAGCCAGTCGGGCGGATCCGACGCCGGCAAGCGGACCGGCCACGGCCTGGGCCTGACCATCGCCACGGGCCAGGCCCACGTCCTCGGCGCCACCCTCCGCTTCTCCAACGCCCCCGACGGCGGAGCGGTCGCCGAACTCCACCTCCCGCCTCCCCCGGAGCAGCCCCAGTAACCGACCTCCGGCACCGGCCTCCGGAACCGGCTTCCGACCGTCGTGACGTGCGACCACAGACACGGATCGCAGACATGGACACAGACACGGACACACACCGGCGGCCCCGGCTCAAAAACCCGAGCCGGGGCCGCCGTTGTGCCGCCGGAGACGCTCAGCCGAGGTCTGCCGGGGCCTTGGGGAAGGAGATGGTCTTCACCGTTTTGCCGTCATGCCTGTAGACGATCTTGGCCGTGGCATCGGCCTGCGCCGCGGGCTTCGGCTCGGACAGCGTGAAGGTCCCGTTCGGATCCATCCGGCTCGGCACCGGGCCGTGCTTGTCATGGTTGAGCACCCTCGTGACACCGTGCTCGGGGTCCTTGATGGTGGCGGTACCGGAGTAGCCGTCCAGCGTGACGGTCTCCCCGCTGTCGACCTTGACCTGCTTGACGTAGTCCGTCGGCATGGCGGATGCCGCCCCGACCGGCAGGGCGACGGCCGCGCCGGTCACCGCGACAGCAAGGGTGGTGCGGAGCGCGGTGCGCTTACCACGTCGGTCGGAGGGCTTGGCCTGGGTACGCATGATTGCTCCTCTACGGATGCGTATGGTCTGGCGTCCGGGACTGGCCGGACCTTGCCGGGCGTTGGCGAACGCCCATGACCTGCAAGCTAGGCGGCCCTCGTCTCGGCCTGCCCAAGGTTGTGTTTCAGGCACCGCTCGGTCGTCGGCCGAGGTCGTTGCATGGTTGTGCTTCGTCGGGTGGTGGGGGAGCGGTCCCCATGCGGGGCCGGGCGATGTGCGGGGCCGCGTTGTCAGTGGGCTGTGGGAGCTTGGGGACATGCTGATCGAACGGGCTTATGTGGATCTCCCGGAGGGGGCAGGGGCGGCCGAGGAGGGCTGGCCCTGGACGGTGCCGTGTGTGCGCCAGTTGGTTCAGGAGGGGCTGGCGTTCCGGGCGCCGGTGACGTTCTTGGTGGGCGAGAACGGGTCGGGGAAGTCGACGCTGGTCGAGGCGCTGGCCGAGGGGTTCGGGCTGGACTCGTACGGCGGGTCGGCGGGCTACAAGTACGCCGGCTCGCGGGAAGTGTCCCCGTTGGGCAGCCGGATACGGTTCGACCCGACGCGGGAGGGACGGGCGATGGTGCGTGCGCCGCGGGTCCGCCGGCGGGGATTCTTCCTGCGGGCCGAGACGGCGCTGGAGGCGCTGAGCGGCGAGCGGGCCTCGCAGCGGATCTCCCGGCATCCGGACGAGATGAGCCACGGGGAGGGCTTTCTGCTGGCCTTCCGCGAGCGGTTCGCCCAGCGGGGCCTGTATGTGCTGGACGAGCCGGAGGCGGCGCTGTCGTTCTCCTCGTGCCTGGAACTGGTCGCGTTGATGGACGAGTTGGGGAGGGCCGGCGCGCAGGTCGTCTGTGCCACGCACTCTCCGCTGCTGACCGCGTTGCCCGGTGCGGAGATCGTGGAGGTGGGGGAGCACGGGATGCGGTCGGCGCAGTGGGCGGAGCTGGGGCTGGTGGACCACTGGCGGCGCTATCTCAGCGACCCGCGGGCGTATCTGCGGCACGTGCTGGCGCCGTGACGACGGCGGCCCGCTGCGCCCGTATGCCTTGAGCGCACGTTTTCGCACCCACGCGTCCTCGCGTTCACCCGTCCTCGCATTCACATGTCTTCGAGGTTGTCGACCACGGTGGAGGTCGGGGTGTGGAGGATGGCGTCGAACGCATCGAGGACGGGGCTGTTCATGTAGCCGCTCTGGAGGCGGATGCGGTCGGGGATCGGCGCAAGGTCGGCGTTGCCGTGGGCCGCCGAGCGTGCCCGGCGGAGGTCGGCGATGCCGAGGCCGAGTCCGGCATCGGCGAAGGCGGCTTCGATGCTGCCCGGCTCGGGCGGCTCCAGGGCGGTGGCGTCGACGGTGAAGCCGAAGCGCGCGTTCTCGTCGCGGGGCATGTCCGCGGTGTGTCCGGTGGTGCTCGTCAGGCCGAGCGCGAAGTAGTGGTCACCGAGTGCACGGTGCAGGTGTTGGCCCATCGGGAGACCGGTGAGGTGGCCGTCGAAGGAGATCGGTGATTTCTGGATGTGGGCGTTGTGGGCGGCCAGCACGACGCGGGTTCCGGGTTCGAGGCGCTCCAGGTGCCACCGGACCGACCCGGCCATGTAGATGTCCCGGGCCGAGGTGTCGGCGGCCAGCCCCCTGCCGGCGAAGAGGTCGGCCATGGCCCGGAAGGTGTAGTCCGCGTGGCAGGCGCCTTCGAGGCGTTGCAGGGCGGTGTCATAGCTGCGTTGGTCGCTGCGGGAGACATACAGCGGTTCGACGGAGCGGAAGCGGACGAGCAGGCGCATCAGGGTTGCGCTGAGGGTGTCCTGTTCGGTGCTGGTCAGCCGCGCCCAGGCGGGCGCGGCGACGGCTCCGGAACCACCGGCGAACGATTCCGCGATCTGCATGGCGGTTCGGACCGTCGGCAGGATCTCGGGGTCGGTCCGACGCAGGTAGTCGGCGACCGGAGCCAGGGCGGGGAGCAGGGAACCGCCGGCCGCGGGGATGTCGACGCCGGCGAAGCGGACCGGTTGCGCGGCCGCGCGGTTGTACCGGCGCATCCAGCGCAGCGGTTCGTCCAGTCCCACGGGGATCGCTGCGGCGAGGTGGTCCGACAGGCCGTCGTCGGTTCCCTCGCCCTGAGCCCACGCGTCAAGGGGGAAGCCCTCGCTGAAGCCGTACTCGAAGGCCAGTACGGTGAATCCGCAGCGTTCGACCAGGAATCGCAGGATGCGCTCCCGCATGACGGCGAACTCGTCGATGAAGTGGGAACTTTCGCCGATCGCGACGACGCGGGCGTCGCCGATGAGCGAGCGCAGCGGCTCCAGGTCGTCCAGTGGTGCCGCGCGGTCGAGATGGGTGAGGGGGACGGCGTGGGTGCGCAGCCAGTCGGCGAAGGGGTTGCGGGGAGTGGAAGCAGGCATACCGGTAACTCGATTCCCTGGCTCAGAACTTGAAACGCAACTCTGACGTGCGGAAACGCGAGGTCACCCCTCCGGGAGCGGGGGCGCGGCGTTCTCCAGGTCGTCGATGCTGCCGGACATGATCGTGCGGAGGTGTTCGGTGAGGTGCTGGAGTGGCCAGTCCCACCAGGCGAGGTTGAGCAGGCGGTTGATGTCGGCGTCGCTGTGGCGGCGGCGGATGAGGCGGGCGGGGTTGCCGCCGACGATGCCGTAGTCCGGGACGTCGTCGACGACGACCGATCCGGAGGCGATGACCGCTCCGTGGCCGATGCGGACGCCGGGCATCACCATGGACCGGTAGCCGAACCAGACGTCATGGCCCACCACGGTGTCACCGCGTCCGGCCAGGCCGGTGATGAGGTCGAAGTGCTCGGACCAGGCACCGCCCATGATGGGGAAGGGGAACGTCGAGGGGCCGTCCATACGGTGGTTGGCGCCGTTCATGATGAACCGCACGCCCTCGCCCAGCGCGCAGAACTTCCCGATGGCCAGCTTTTCCGGCCCGTAGTGGTACAGCACGTTGCGGGTTTCGAAGGCGGTCGGATCGTCCGGGTCGTCGTAGTAGGAGAAGTCTCCGACCTCGATCAGCGGCGAGGTGATCAGCGGCTTGAGCAGCACCACCCGCGGCTGCTCGGGCATCGGATGCAGCACGGTCGGGTCGGCGGGAACAGGGGGTGTCACGGATGGTTTCCTTCCTGCGGGCGGTGGGGTGTCTGTGGAGGGAGCGCGAGGTGCGTGTGCCCGGACCTCAGGCGCTGGTCGTGGCGGGCGTCGGGGCCGCCTGCAGGTTCAGCCGGGTGCCCTGCCAGCGCCGTCGCAGCCGGCGATCGTGGCTGACGATGACGAGGGTGCCGTCGTAGCCGGCCAGAGCGGATTCCAACTCCTCGACGAGGGCGGGTGACAGATGGTTGGTCGGTTCGTCGAGCAACAGGATGTCCGACGGCTCGCTGAGCAGCCGCGCCAGGGCCAGGCGCTGCAGCTGACCCGTGGACAGCCGGCCGACCGGCGTCGTCAGCTGGTCGCGCTCGAACAGGCCCAGGGACAGCAGCAGTTCGGTGTGGCCGGCGGCTTCCCCTGCCCGCCCCCGGGCGAAGGCGGCCAGCACGGTCTCGTGCGGCTCCCCGGGTTGCGGCTCCTGGGGGAGGTAGCCGATCCTGCCGTGACGGGTGACGCTCCCGCTGTCGGGTGCGACATCCCCGGCCAGAACGCGGAGCAGGGTGCTCTTGCCCGCTCCGTTCGGCCCCGTGATCAGCAGGCGCTCGCCCGCCTTGACGGTGAGGCCCGTCCGGTCGAGCCGGTCCCGGACGACGATGTCCGCGGCGTCGAGTACGACGTCCGGCAAGCGGCGGGCCCGCAGTACGGGGGCGAAGTGCAACGGCTCCGGCGGCGGCGGAACGGGGTCGGCCAGGAGTCGCCGCAGGCGCTCCTCGGCGTTGCGCACCCGGCTGGCCAGTGACTGCTGCACCCGGCCGCCTGCCCGGTCGTAGGCCATCTTGTTGCCGTCCTTCATGGGACGGCCGGGGGCCACCTGGCGGGCGGTGGTTGCGGCGGTCTCGCGGAGCCGGTCGATGTCGGTCTGCCACTGGTCGTGTGCCTGGGCCCAGCGCTGTCGGGCGGCGGTCTTCTCGGCGAGGTAGCCGGTGTAGCCGTTGCCGTACCGGACGACGCGGCGCCGGTCGGCGTCCACCTCCAGCAGGGTGGTGGCAACCCGATCCAGGAAGTCCCGGTCGTGGGAGACCGCGACCGTGGTGCCCCGACGGGACCGCAGGTGTTCCTCCAACCACCTCATCGCGGAGTCGTCGAGATGGTTGGTCGGCTCGTCCAGCAGCAGCACCTCCGGCGCGGCCGCCAGGACGGCCGCCAGCCGCAGCCTGACGCGTTCGCCGCCGGACAGGCTGCCCACGGTACGGTCCCGGGCCACCAGTCCCAGGCCGAGACCGTGCAGAGCGCGTTCCACACGGGCGTCGGCGTCGTAGCCGCCGCGCAGCTCGAAGACCGTCAGCAGTTCGCCGTACTCGGCCATGACGGACTCGTCGCCGTCGGCCATCGCGGCCTCCAGGCAGCGCATGCGCTGTTCGACGGCGCGCAGGTCGCTCAGAGCCCGGTCGACGATCTGCTGGACCGTCGCCTCCGGCGCCAACCGCTCGTCCTGGGCGAGATAGCCGACGCCGCCGGTGGCCTGGACGACGACCTCGCCCTGATCGGGCCGTTCACGACCGGCGAGCAGCCGCAGCAAGGTGGACTTGCCGGAGCCGTTCTCACCGATGATCCCGGTCCGTTCGCCCGCGGTGAGCGAGCAGGTCACGGAGTCAAGGACGAGCCGGCCGTTGAAGGACTTGCTGACGGCGAGTGCAGTGATCTGTGTGGGCATACGAGGTCTCCAGAGCATTCGGGAAGGAGGCGGCAGTCACGGGCCGCGCGGCCGGGCGAACGCTTTGGATGAGCATGGATCACTCCACTAGTGCGACAACTGATGCTTTAAGATGTTGCCACAGCCAAGTCCCCCCGAGCAAACGGAATTTCCACGATGACTCCCACAGGTCCGGAAAAGTCCCCCGAAGAAGCCGCAGAAGAAGCCCCGGAAGAAGCCGCGGAACCAGAGCCGGACGTGGATGCGGATGCAGCCCCGGCATCAGCAGGCACCCGGCCGACCCCGACCCGACGCCGCCCAGGCGGCCGCACCGCGCGCATCCGCAGACAGGTACTCGATGCGGTCCTCGCGGAGCTCGGCGACCACGGTTATGACGGGCTCACCACGGACGGTGTCGCCGCCCGCGCCGGAGTACACCGCACCACGGTGTACCGACGTTGGGGGGATGTCGGCGGCCTGCTCGCCGACGTGCTCGACGCGGCGAGCGACGATGACTGGCAGCCACCGGACACCGGCTCACTGGAAGGCGATCTGACGGCGCTGAACCAGGAGATCCAGGAAGCCCTGACCGGACAGCCACCGATCGTGACGGCCCTGATCGCCGCCTCGTTCCGCTCCGAGAAGGCCGCGCACGCCCAACGCCGGCTCTGGGAGGACCGGTACGCCCGCTGCGAGATCGTCGTCGACCGGGCGGTCCGGCGCGGCGAACTCCCCCCGCACACCGCCGCCCGGCCACTGCTCATCGCCGCCACCGCGCCCATGTACCACCAACTGCTGCTCCTCGGCACGCCCGCCGACCCCCGGCTGCCGGGCAGCGCGGCCAGAACCGCGGCGCTGGCCGCAACGGCCGGCGCATTCGCCGAACCCGCCTGAGACATGCCGGCCCGGTCGACCGCGTGGTACTGCTCCGGCGAGAAGCCGACGGGCTGGATGGTCCCGGGGCGGTTCGGGCCGTTCCGGTAGGCCGTACGCGGCCGGGACGTGGTGAAGTGCCGGCCGAGGTGGTACGGCTCGGTCGAGGGAGGCGAGCATGGAGCTGCCCGAAGACTCCCCGCTGCTCGGCGGGCACCGCAGCGTTCCGCACACCGCGGACCTGCGGATCGAGGCGTGGGGTCCGACGCGTGCGGCGTGCCTGGCGCAGGCGGTGCGCGGGATGTGCGGATCCTTCCTGGACCTGGCCGGCGCGGCCGGCGTGCGTCGGCGGGAGGTCGTGGTGCGGGCGGACACGGACGAGGATCTGCTGGTGGCCTTGTTGGAAGAGGTCGTGTACTGGCTCGACACCCATGACGAGGTTCCGGTCGAGGTGCGGCTCACGGCCGTGCCTGGCGGGCTGCGGGCCCTGCTGTGCATGGCGGACATCGGGACGCTTCCGGTGCTGGGAGCCGCCCCGAAGGCGGTCACCTTGCACGGCCTGACGTTCGCTCCTGGGCCAGGCGGCTGGCAGTGCTCGTTCACGCTCGATGTGTGACGCTCCCTCCCGGTCACCCCTTGACGACGCCCAGCGGGACCAGCCGGGCGACCAGCCGGGCCAGCCCGGCGCCCACGGTGGCGGTGGCGACCGCGTCGACGTCCTTGTAGGCGGCGGGCGCCTCCTCCGCGAGGCCGCGCCAGGAGGAGGGCCGGACCGCGATGCCGCAGGCGGCGAGGGCGTCCCGCACCTGCTCGCCACGGACCTCGCGCAGGGCCCGATGGCGGCTCCAGACCCGTCCCGCCCCATGGCACGCGGACAGGAACGCGTCGTTGCCGGGCGTCCCGACCATGACGTACGAGGCGGTTCCCATCGTGCCGGGAACGAGGACGGGCTGACCGGCCCCGGCGAGGTCCGCCGGCAGATCGGGGTGGCCGGGCGGCAGGGCGCGGGTGGCGCCCTTGCGGTGGACGCACAGCCGACGCGGCACACCGTCCACCTCGTGGGTCTCGATCTTGGCCATGTTGTGGGACACGTCGTACACCAGGTCCACGCCCACACCGGCGGTGGTGGCGAACGCACGCCGGGCGGCCTCGGTGAGCAGCTGTCTGTTGGCGCGGCCGTAGTTCGCCGCGGCGGCCATCGCCCCGAGGTAGTCGCGGCCGGGAGGGGAGACGACGGGCGCGCAGGCCAGCTGCCGGTCCGGGAGAACGATGCCGTAGGCGCGCAGCGAGTGCTCCATGACCCGGACATGGTCGGTGCACACCTGGTGACCGAGGCCGCGGGAGCCACAGTGGATCATCACGCAGACCTGCCCCTCCCGCAGGCCGAACGCGGTCGCCGTCCGCTCGTCGTACACCCGGTCCACCGCCTGCACCTCCAGGAAGTGGTTGCCCGAGCCGAGGCTGCCCACCTGCTGTAGTCCACGCTCCACGGCACGTTGCCCGACCTGCCCCGGGTCGGCGCCCGTCAGCGCTCCGCAGTCCTCGCAGCGAGCCACGTCCCGCGGGACGCCGTGGCCCCGTTCGACCGCGTACCGGGCGCCGCCGGTGAGCAGCTTCTCCATCTGGGCGCGCCCGGACAGCTTCCACAGTCCGCCGCGTCCCGCGCCGCGCGGGGTGGTGTCCCCGAGGACGTCCATCAGGCTCCGCAGGTGCGGGGTCAGCTCGGCCCGCTGGATGCCGGCGGCCAGTAGCCGGACCCCGCAGGAGATGTCGAAGCCGACGCCGCCCGGCGAGACGACCCCGGCGGCGTCGACCTCCGTGGCGGCGACCCCGCCGATCGGAAACCCGTACCCCCAGTGCACGTCGGGCATGGCGAAGGAGGCACGGACGATGCCCGGCAGCGTCGCCACGTTCACCACCTGCTCCAAGGCCCGGTCACCGGTCGCCTCGGGCAGCAGCTCGCGGCTGGCGAAGACGACGCCCGGCACACGCATGTCGCCCTGCCGGTCGATGCGGAACCGGAACGGGCACTCCTTCGTGACAGCGACGTCCATGTCCGCGTCCACCGTTCCCACTGGGGGCTGTGCTTCCACTCTGACTCCGTTCGGCGCACGCCGCACGGGCGGGATCTCCACGGGCCGGCGTCACTTCTCCAGCCGGGCGGCGTGGTCGGGGACGTAGTGCTGCAGGGCGCGTGGTGGGCGCCGGTACCCGGTGCCCGGCGGGCGAGGCGGCAGTTCCAGCACCGGTGGTGGCACGTCGCGGTACGGCACGGTCGACAGCAGATGGGCGATCATGTTGAGCCGGGCCCGGCGTTTGTCGTTGCTCTCGACGACGTACCACGGCGCTTCGGGGAGGTCGGTGTGCACGAACATGTCGTCCTTGGCCCGGGAGTACTCCTCCCAGCGGGTCAGCGATTCGAGGTCGACGGGGGAGAGCTTCCAGCGGCGGGTCGGATCGTCCAGTCGCTGCCGGAAGCGCTGTTCCTGCACGTCGTCGCTGACCGAGAACCAGTATTTGCGGAGCAGGATGCCGTCCTCGATCAGCATGCGTTCGAAGACCGGGCACTGGTGGAGGAAGCGCTGGTACTCGGTGGGCGTGCAGAAGCCCATGACCCGCTCGACTCCGGCCCGGTTGTACCAGCTGCGGTCGAACAGGACGATCTCGCCGGCCGCGGGCAGATGCTCCACATAGCGCTGGAAGTACCACTGGCTGCGTTCGCGTTCGGTCGGGCGGGGGAGCGCGACGATGCGGGCCACCCGGGGATTGAGGTAGGCGGTGACGCGCTTGATGGTGCTGCCCTTGCCGGCCGCGTCCCGTCCCTCGAAGATCACGACGAGCCGGGCGCCCTCGGCCCGGACCCACTCCTGGAGCTTCACCAACTCCGTCTGGAGGTGGTACAGCTCGCGTTCGTACCGGGCCTTCGGCAGCTTCCCCGAGCCGTGCCCCTTGCCCTCCTGATCGTCCACCATGCATCGACGGTACGGAGCGCGGGGGCGGTTGCGGTTCGGCAAGGGGCCCGAACGGGGGACCAACGGACGCCGGGGTGCCACTGCGGTATGGAAGGGGCCGGACGGCCCTGTCCGGCCGGTGCGGCACGTCGCAGGCTGAAGGGAGATACGGGACAGAGCGTGCCGTACGGCTCTCCGAGGACTGTGCGGCGCGGAGCTGCTTCCGATTCCGAGGAGGCGCCACCATGCCGAACACTCCACACCGGGTCGGCGACGTCATGACGCAGCCGGTGGCGGCCGTCGATCGTGCGGCCGGCTTCAAGACGATCGTCGAGACGATGCAGCGATGGCGGGTGAGCGCCCTGCCGGTGGTCTCGGCCGAGCGGCGGGTGGTCGGTGTGGTCTCCGAGGCCGACCTGCTGCCCAAGGAGGGGTTCCGGGAGGCGGACGAGGACCGGCTCGAACGTCTGCGACTGTCCGACGACGTGCGCCGGGCGGAGGCCGTGACGGCCGGGGAGCTGATGACCAGTCCCGCGGTGACGGTGCACGGCGACGCGCCCCTGGCCCAGGCGGCACGGACGATGGCCACGGCCTCGGTCAAACGTCTGCCGGTCGTGGACGGCGACGGCCTGCTGGTGGGCATCGTCAGCCGCGCCGACCTGCTGAAGGTGTTCCTGCGCTCCGACGACGAGCTCGCGCAGGAGGTACGGCGGGTGCTGGGGACGTACTTCGCATCACCGACCAGGGACCTGCGCGTCGCGGTCACCGACGGGGTGGTCACGCTGAGCGGACAGCTGCGCGACCGGTCGCTGGTGCCCGTGGTGGCGCGTCTGGTGCGCGGCATCGAGGGAGTGGTGGACGTGGAGTACGACGTGACGGGCGTGGCACCGGTACGTGTCGGCCCGCCGGCGGAGCGCTCCTCCCTGTGAGCGTTCGGACGGGTCTGCCGGCGTGGTGACACTCCGCGGGCCGATCCGCGACAGTGCGCTGCTGCCGTCGTAGCCCGACTGGTGCGAGGCTTGGAGGTGTGGTCGGTGGGGGTGGTGTGGGGGCTGTTCGGCCCTGGCGGGTCGGCTTGGGTGGGGTGAGGATGGAGCGGGGGGTGGGGTTTGTGGACGGAGGGCCTGATGAGCGAGACGGGTGTGTTCTCCCCGCAGTGGCCGATCCGGGTGTTCCTGGTCGATGATCATGAGGTGGTCCGGCGTGGTGTGCAGGATCTGCTCGATGCGGAGCCGGACATCGAGGTGGTGGGTGATGCCGGAACGGCCGATCGTGCGTTGGCGCGGGGGCCGGCGTTGCGGCCCGATGTGGCGGTGCTCGATGTCCGGTTGCCGGATGGCGACGGGATCTCGGTGTGTCGTGAGTTGCGTTCGCGGATGCCGGAGGTGGCCTGCCTGATCCTCACCTCGTTCGACGATGATGACGCACTGCTCGATGCGATCATGTCCGGGGCTGCTGGTTACGTTCTGAAGGAGATCAAGGGCACGGATCTGGTCGCCGCGGTGCGTACGGTGGCGTCGGGGCGTTCGATGCTGGATCCGGCCACCACGGCGCGGTTGATGCGTCGTCTGCGGGGTGGGGAGGAGGACGTGGCGCCGTCGGAGGAGGATGCTCTGTCTGGGCTGTCGGCGCGGGAGCGGGAGATCCTCGAGCTGATCGGGGAGGGTTTGACGAACCGTCAGATCGGTGCGCGGCTCTATCTGTCCGAGAAGACCGTCAAGAACCACATCTCCCGGCTGCTGGCCAAGCTCGGCGTCGAGCGCCGTATCCAGGCGGCGGTGCTCGCCACGCAGCACGGGGTGGGGGCGGGTATGGAACGGGGAAGCTAGAGAGCCGTGCGGCAGCCGGCGAAACGGCGCATCGGCGCATCGGTGCGTCAGGGAATCGGTGCGTCAGGGCCTGGTCCTGCCCCGCCGAGGATCGTATGTGCCGCAGCGCCTGTGGCAGCTCCAGGCCGGTGCCCACCGACAGCACCGCTTCCAGCAGCAGGTGCTGCGAGCCGCCGAGGTGAGGCGAGCCACCGACAGACACTTCCGCGGAACCACCGCGACCGGACAGCGCGAGTGGTGCAACACGGCGAGCACGGACGGCCCGACAGGCATCGGCGCGCGTTCGACACAACGCCCGATGGCCGGCAGCCCGGCCCGGGAACAGGCTGCCGGCAGCACGGGCACGGCCCTGCCCCGTCCGCCACTCGCTCGATCACCTCGACATCGGGAAACTTCTCCCGCCACGGTGCGATGCTCGCGGACAGCAGCTCCCGCTCGCCCGCCGCACCGTCGCGGTGCCGCTGCGTTCCGCCAGGGCGTCGGCGGCCTCCTCGTCCACCCGCTCCGCCGTCACCGCGATCCCGGGGTGGCGGCCCCTGACCATGGCTTCGGTCCGGTCGAGCGCTTCGGTTCCGTACCTGCGCTGCTCGGCCGCCGCCGGGGTTCCCAGGCGGTCAGGAGCCGCAGTCGGGACTGTCGTAGGCGCGCTTCGTGTGCCGCCCACGTCGCTGCCGCCAGGGCATGGGGGGTACCGTCCACGCCGACGGTGATGACGTTCTTCGTGACGGCGCTCTTCATGACGGCGGTCTTCATGATGGCGTCCGGCTTTCCTTGGTTCGTCCTTCGCCGATCCGGACGGTCCGGTCGTCGGCCGCCGGCGTCGGCTTGAGGTCCTCGGACACCGACACCACACCGTCGACGCTCGCGCACATCCGCACCAGCACCGGGATCAGCAGTGCGTCCGTCACGGTGCCGTGCAGGGCGACCTGGCCCCGATTGACCTCGGCGGTCACGCCGGCGGCGCCGAGCCGTGCCGTGCGCCCGAGGACCTCGCGGGTGATCTCCTCCCGGATCGCCCGGTCCTTGCGCAGGAAGACGCGCAGCAGGTCGCTGCGGCTGACGATGCCCAGCAGGACATCCGCCTCGTCGACCACGGGAAGCCGCTTGAGGTGCTGCACCTCCATCAGGCGGGCCGCCTCCACCACCGTCCAGTCCGGGTGCGCGCACACCGCCGGGGCGGACATCAGCTCTCCGGCGGTGCGCCCCTCCGCGCGGGCCTTCTCCCACGCCTCCAGATGCGGCAGCGGCGTCCGGCCGGACAGATCCGACCGGTCGGCGGCCTTCCGCAGCAGATCGGCCTCCGAGACGACGCCGGCCGGCCTGCCGAGACTGTCGAGCACCGGCACGGCGCTCACCACGTGGTCGGCGAGCGTCTGCGCGATCTCCTTGAAAGGAGTCTCCAGCCCTACGCTCACGACCTTCCGGGTCATCAGCTCGCCTATCGTGCGATGCTCCATCTCCGGCTCCTTCCGCCCCGGCGGCCCAGGGTGCGGCCACACCTCCAGCGTGGGCGGCCCGGTGGGCGCACCGGTATGAGCCACTTGGCCCTCTCGACCGGCCGGCCGTCCCCGGCCGGGCCGACCGGTCCCCAGGCCCTGGAATGGCCCGACCTGTGCTGGCTGCTGCGCGACCCGCTCTCCGGCCCCGGCCACGTCCAGATGGTCCTCCGCCTCGGCTACGGCCCCGACGGACCACCCACCCCGCGCCGCCCAGTGGACGAGGTCCTCACCATCACAGCGTGAGCACCACCTCAGCGGGCCCGACCCCGGCACATCACCGGCCGCGAACGTGCCCCTCGGCCGGCCTCGGTGCCGGGAGCGGGTTGGCGGCGCAGGTGGTGTCGGTGCGCGGGAGGGTTCCGTTGACGAGATAACCCTCGACCAGGTCGTCGACGCAGGCGTTGTGGTTCTGGAACTGTCCGTGGTCGCCCCCGCCGGCGACCGTCACCAGGCGCGAGGTGGGCAGGGCCCGGTGGTCGCGCAGGGCACCCTCGTAGTAAGTGGCGGGATCATGCGTGGAGTTCAGCATCAGGATGGGCGGCAGGTTGCGCCCGGTGATGTGGATGCGCGGTGCGGCGGAGCGCGGCCAGGCGGCGCAGATCGCGGTGTAGGCCAGCGAACGGGCGCCCACCAGCGGGTAGTTGCGTGTCATGCGGTCGCTCTGGGCGATCCAGTAGGCGGCGCTGCGGTTCCAGGGAGTGTCGTTGCAGGTGACGGAGAAGAAGTCCGCGACGAAGCCCGCGTTCATGGGCTGTGCCAGTGCCTGGGCGAGCGACTGCTTGACGGCGGGCGGTGCGCTGTCGGGGTGTTCCAGGACGGTCAGGGCGGTGGCCAGTTTCTCGAAGCCCGGGTCGGCCTGGTAGATGGCGCTGCTGCTGAGGGCGTCCAGATGGTCGGGCGTGATGGTGGTCCCGTCGAGGACGAGCGGGTGTTGGTGCAGCCTGGCGCGCAGTCCTTCGAAGGATGCCTTGGCCTGGGCGGTCGTGCGGCCCTGGTGGTAGACGCCGTCGTTCTTCGCCAGCCACGGGAGGAAGTCCTGGTCGAATCGGCGTTGGAAGCTGAACGGTTGGGATTCCATGAACGCCTGCCAGGTGCGGGTGAAGTCGATGTTGCTGTCGAGGACCATGCGTGCCACACGACGGGGGAACTCCGTTGCGTAGGAGGCGCCGAGGACGGTGGCGTAGGACGGGCCGTAGTAGGAGAGGGTGTCCGCTCCGAGCAGGGAGCGGTAGAGGTCCATGTCGTGGACGGCCTGCTCGGTGGTGATGTAGGGCAGCAGGTCGCCGGAGTCGCGTTGGCAGTCGCGGACGAAGGCGCGTGCCCGGGCGAAGGTGGTGCGGACGGCGTCGGCGGAGCGGTCGCGCTTGTCGCCGGTGAAGTAGGCGTCGACGGCCGACTGGTCGGCGCACGTCACTCTGGTGCTGTTGCCGACCCCGCGCTGGTCGAAGCTGACGATGTCGTAGGCGGCAGCGAGGCCGGGAGCGTAGGCGGCCAGACCCGCGGGCCGCTTGAGGCCGGAGGCGCCGGGGCCGCCGGCGGCCATCATCAGCACCCCGCGCCGGCCGGCGGGACCGGTCGCCCGGTGCCGGGAGACCGCCACGGTCAGACTGGGGCCCTGCGCCGGATGGTGCCAGTCCCGTGGCACGGACATGGCCGCGCACTCCAGCGCACCGGAGGCACAGGGTTGCCAGTCGAGATGCTGGTTCAGGTAGCGCGCGGGTGTGCGCACGGTGCCTGGCCGCGGTGCTGTTGCGGCCGTGGCACTGCTCGCCCCCGCGACCGGCAGGGCGCCGGCCGTGAGGAGCACGGATGCGGCGACGGCCGCCCAGCGCGCGGACTTCCCGGATACGGGCATCGGTTCCCCCTTGAGGAATAGCGGTGCCCTCGATACTGGTCCGCACGCCCCTGGCGATCCATGAAGCCAACTGCCGAATCCGGGGTGGTACCAGTGCCACCCCCTGCACCCCGACGCGGTGCAGGGGACGCCGGCTTCGCCACCGTGCGCGGTGCGCCGTCACTGCTCCCGTGGTGGGTCCGGCAGCAGTCGTGCGAAGGCGACCGGGAGCCGTTCCGGGCCGCGCAGGATGGCGTTCTCCCGGTACGGCGGCGGGTCGGCGACCAGACGGGGGGAGTCCAGGCGGCGGGCGAGCGCGGTCAGCGCGATCTGCGCCTCGGCGCGGGCGAGGGCGGCACCGATGCAGTAGTGGATGCCGCCGCCGAAGCCGAGGTGGGCGTTGTCGGCGCGGTCGGGCAGGAAGCTGCCGGGGTCGGCGAAGCGCCGCGGATCGCGGTTGCCTGCGGCCAGCAACAGGCGGATGCGCGCCCCCTTGGGGATGGTGGTTCCGGCGATGTCGATGTCCGCCAGGGTGCTGCGGCCGGACATCTGCACCGGCGGGTCGTGCCGCAACACCTCCTCCACCAGCGGTGTGACCAGGTCGGGGTCGTTGCGCAGCCGGGCGAGGAGGCCGGGGTTGCGCAGCAGCGCCAGGGTCCCGTTGGCGATGAGGTTGACAGTGGTCTCGTGTCCCGCGATCAGCAGCAACCCGAGGGTGACGCGGAGATCGATGGCGTCCATGGGCCCGCCCGGGCTCTGGCCGTTCATCAGGCCGGCCAGCAGATCGCCGCCGCCGTCGGCGTCGTGCCGTGCGATCAGTCCCTCCAGGTACTCCGCCAACTCGACGCGGGTCTGCTGGAGTTGGTGGATCTCCTCCTCGGTCTGGGTCTCGACCGGGTCCAGGCCGCGGGTCAGCCGGCGGGCCAGACTGCCGAAGAGGCGCTCGTCCTCGCGCGGTACGCCGAGCAGTTCGCAGATGATGGTGACCGGAAGCGGGTAGGCGAGGTCGCCGACCACGTCCAACTCTCCGGGCGTTTCGCTGGTGTGCGCGTCCAGCAGACTGGTGACGAGGCCGTCGATGTGGCCGCGCATGCCCATGATGCGCGGGACGAACTGCCGGGTCACCGCCTGGCGCAGCTGGTCGTGCCGGGGCGGGTCCGCTATCAGCAGGCTCTTGCGGATCGGCTGCTGTTGCGGGTTGAGCCGGTCCGCGCTGATGCGGGGGTCGCGGAGCAGCAGGCCGATCTCACGGTGCCCGGTCGCCAGCCAGGACCCGTCGGTGAGCCGTACCACCGGTTCCTGGAGCAGCTGCTCGTACAGGGGGTAGGGGTCGGCGCGGTTCTCGTACCGGAGGGCTTGGGCGAACAGCTCTGCGGCGGAGCGCTGTTGGACGGCGGAGGTCATGGTGGGCTCCCTCACTCGTGTGCGGCCAGGGCGGACGCCGTGGGCGTGGTACGCGGTGTGTGCGGTGTGTGCGGTGCGGGCGGAGCGACGGGGACCGGCGGGTCGGACGGAGCGGGCAGGCGTCCGAGTGCCGGACCGGTGGGCCGGTCGGTCGCGGTGGGGGCAGACCGGGGGAACGCGGCATCGACGGGTTCGAGCCGGTCGGGTCCGTCGGTGGCGTTGATCACCGGCGGGAAGGGCGCCCCGGCCTCGATCAGTGCCGCGTACCCGTCGAGGACGCGGGGCGAGTCCACCGCCACGACGGCGACCAGACGTCCCCGGTGCCCGTAGGCGGCGACGAACTGCCGCTGGTCGAGGGCGCCTTGGGTGACCACGACCTGGTCGGCGAGGGCCGGCAGGCCGATGCACTTGAGGTTCGTCCCGAACTGGTTGGACCAGAACGCCGGCAGCGGTCGGTGGTCTCGGTGGGCGTGCGGTGGGTGGGTCATGTTGTGGGCGGCGGTACGTGCCTGGGCGACGGCGTTGTCCCAGTGGTCCAGGCGCAGCAGCTGCCCCGGGTAGAGCGGATGCGGCCAGCGGGCGACGTCGCCGGCGACGAAGACGTCCGGCAGCGGTGTTCCGTCCTCGGCCAGGGCCCGGCAGGCCGCGTCGCAGGTCACGCCGTGGTCGTCGGCGGCCAGTCCGGAGCCGGCCAGCCACTCGGTGTTGGCCAGCGCGCCGGCGGCGACGACGGCCACGTCGGCGGTCACCGTCGTGCCGTCGGCGAGGACCGCGCGTCGCAGCCGTCCGTCGGCATCGCCTTCCAGGGCTCTGACGGTGGTGTCGAGCCGCAGGTCGACGCCCGCGTCGCGGTACCAGCGGGCCGCGACGCCGCCGATCACCCCGCCCAGCGCGCTCGCCAGCGGGGCGCCGCTGCGCTGGGTCACGGTCACCGCCAGGCCCAGGTCGCGGCAGACCGAGGCGACCTCGCCGCCGGTGAAGCCGGCGCCGATGACCAGCACCCGGCCCGGCCCGTCGGCCAGTACTGCCCGCAGCCGGTCCGCGTCGTCACGGGAGCGCAGCAGGTGCACGCCGTGCAGGGCGCCGCCCCGCTCCGCGGGCCAGGGCCGGGACCGGGTGCCGGTGGCGATCAGCAGTCGGTCGTAGTCCACCTGCCGCCCGTCGGCCAGCGTCACCCGACGGGCCCGCGCGTCCAGGCCGGTCGCGCGGGTGCCGAGCAGCCATCGGGCGCCGATGTCGCGCACCCGGGGCAGCTCGATGCGGTCGGTGGACAGCCGGCCGGACAGCACCGCCTTGGACAGCGGCGGGCGGTCGTAGGGCGGGTACGGCTCGTCGCCGAGGAGGGTGAGTTCGCCGGTGAACCCCTCGTCCCGCAGCGCCTCGGCGGCACGCAGTCCGGCCAGGGAAGCGCCGACCACGACGATGCGCTCGGGCGCGGTCATCGCACACCCTCCGGCGCTCGCGGGGCGGGCTCGGTGGCCCTGCCCAGGGTGATGGCCTGTACGGGGCAGGCCGCGGCGGCCCGCTCGACCTCCCGACGGGTGCCGGGGGCGGGCGCGTAGTCGTACTCCAGCACCTCCTCGCCGTGGAACCGGAAGACGGTCGGCGCGGCGTAGACGCACTGCCCGTAGTTCTGGCAGCGGTTCAGGTCCACGACCAGCCGGGGCCCGTCGGGCGGGGAAGCGGTGGGATCGGTCGGGTCGGCGGCTGCGCCCGAGTCGGGGAGATCAGCGAAATCAGTGGATCCGGGGAGCATGTCTGCGCTCTCCTCCCAGGTCAGTGGGGTGTGGCGGCGCTTTTCGGCGATCGGTGGCGGGCCCGGCACGGCCCCGCACTTCCGATCGTGAGCACCATCCAGATAGCGATCACTATTCAGACTGTACACGCTATCCAGGCATTGACATAGCAACCACTATGCGAATAGCTTTTTCGATATGAGTGCCGAGCAGAACGAACCCGTACGCCAGCGCCTGACCCGCGCCGAGGCCAAGGCCCGCACCCGCCGCCTCCTGCTGGACGCGGCGGCCCGGGTCTTCGCGCGCAAGGGGTTCGCCGGGGCCTCGGTGGAGGAGATCGCCGAGTCCGCCGGCTTCTCCATCGGTGCCCTGTACTCCAACTTCGGCGGCAAGGAGGCGCTCTTCCTGGAACTGATGGCGGAACGCGGACTGGGACGCGTCGCCGAAGCCGCCCAGACCCTCGAACGGCACGAGGCCGGCACCGGAGAGGCCGCCGCCGAGCTGGGGCGCCTGCTGGTCCACGTCGCCGACAAGGACACCGACTTCGCCCCGCTCCAGGCCGAGTTCTGGCTCTACGCGGTACGCAATCCGCACGTCCTCGACACCATGGCCGCCGCGCTCCGCGAACCACGCCAGGCACTGGAGGGCCTGATCGACACCTGGCTCACCGAGCAGGGCGCCCCCACGGACATCCCCGCCGAATCCGTGGCCACGGTCGTGGCCGCGCTGTTCCAGGGGCTGGTGCGCCTGCGGCGGGTCGATCCGGACAGCGTCCCCGAAGAGCTCTTCGGCCAGGCACTGGTCTGGATGTTCGCCGGCATCGTCTCCGGCGCCGCCCCGGCAGGCGGTACGGACCACAGCTGACAAGTCACCGGAGCGCCCTGCCCGCCTCCCCTTCGGTCACCCGCGAGGGCCGGTCGCACACGAGGGCCCTCGCCCCTCCCACCTGCCGGAAGCAGCCGTCATGACTCCGCACGTGCCGAAGCGCAACCCCGCCGGGAACATCCGCACGATCTACGCAGTGTCGGGCACCGTCCTCGCCCTGATGTGGCTGGGCGAGACCGACGAGCCCGCCTGGGCCCACGGGCTGCGCACCGTCGTCCTCCTGCTGATCCTCCCGCCGCTCCTGCTGCCGACCAACCGCCGCCTCACCGCCGCGTTCCACTCCGCCAGGCACCCCGCCCGCGCACTCGCCCGGCTGATCGCCGCCCGGATCCTGATCGTCACCGCGGCCCTGACCGTCAACACGTTCCTCGGGCACCTGCTGGACCCCCACCCCGACCACCACTTCCGCGCCCTCGCGGTCCGAGTGCTGTTCGTCCTGCTGACCATCCCCCTCCAGGTCCGTGCCGCCCACCGGGCGCGGGATCGTGGCACCCCGCCGTCGGCCCGCCCCACACTGTCCGCACCCCGCCTGATGTGCGCCAAACTGGCGCTGGTCGGCACCGCCCTGCTGGCCCAACTCCTCCTGGAGCCCTACGTGGCCAACACCCAACTGGTGATCGCCGCCGCACTGGCCGTCACCGTCACCGCCTGGGGGCCGAAGATCCACACCAGGCTGCTCACCACTCCGAACACCCCGGAGACCCCGAGCCCCGTCCGCGCCATGACGTGAACACCGTGCCCTCCCCGCCGGACGGACGGCAGACCTCCACGAACCCGAATTCCACGCCCGGGTGCGAGGAACGACGATGATCGGCACCCTACGGCGTGTCCCACAACGTCGCGGTCAGTTCGAGGGCGGGGCTCGGTGAGTTGGTCTCCGCGCCACTTTCGCGGGGTGGTCCCACCTTGGTGAAGGTCACCTTCGCCACCCGGTTCTCGGTGGTGATCACGCACCAGACGAGTCCGGGGGTGATCCTTGTGACCTCGATGGGCTGGGGCAGCGGCGAGCGCCCGGCCGCGGCCCGACAGTCACCGGCCGTATGGGTATCGGGTGCGGCCAGACCGACTTTCACCCGCGGGTTGTCGGAGTTGTACGCGAGAGCCCCGTAACAGCCCGAGTAGGCGAGGTCGGCGTCCTCGGTGTAGGCCAGGGCATCGGCGGTGATGGTGGTGACGGCGGGCTTGTCCAGGTCGAGCAGCTGGATCGTGCTCGGCTTGCAACTCGCCTGCAGGGTGATGGACTTGTCGTGATAGCCGGCCTTCTTCGATGCCAAGGGGTCGGGGCGCGGGTGCGGAGAGGGGGAGGAGGACGTCGGCGGGGGAGTGCTGCGGGGAGTGGGTTGTGGCGTGGCGGAGTGCGGTGTGCTGCCGTTGCCCAGTGCGCTGTCGGCGGACTGGCCGCTGGCATGCATCGCCCACAACCCCAGGGTCGCCACCAGCGCCGTGGCCAGCACGCCGCCGGCTGCGGCCGCCACCACTCGGCGTCGGCCGCGTCCGCGAACGGCCGGGGGTGGAGCCGGCGCAGCGTGTTGGAACGGGGGCGGGTGGAGCGGTGGTCCGCCGGACGTCCCTGCCGGCGTCCGCATCAGGACCAGCGACCCGGCCGCGCCCGCGGACCAGCGCTGCGGCGGGGGCAGCGCGCGGCCGGTCAGTTCGCGGTGCACCGCGACGTAGACCTCGTCGAGGGTGAGCGCAGGCGCCGTGGCCAGTGCCTGGAGCAGCGCGCCGGTGAACGCCGTGTGGCTGGCTCCTTCGGGCGCGTGCGCCGGTTCGTTCCTCGTGGTGGAGGTGAGGGTGTAGGTGCCTGACCAGTCGAGTTGGCCCACGGCGAGGTGGCTGGGCTCGGCCATCGCGGACCCCGCCCGGCCCGAGAAACAACAGTCTACCAGCAGCACCCGCGACGTCGCCCGGGCCTCGCCCACGATCCGCTTGACCAGGTCGATCGGGACGGCGGTGAAACCGGCGTGCGCGGGGTCGGTGTGGACGAGCGCCAGGTGCAGCAGCCCGTTCCCATCCAACACGCCGTGCCCGGCGTAGTACACCAGCAGCAGGTCGTCGGCCTCCTGGGCCGCCCAACTCAGCGCCGCCCCCACGGCCTTGTGGTCGGCGGGATCGGACACCAGTCGGCAGTGCTCAGGGGCGAACAGACCGTGCGTCGGATGCGTCAACGCGGCCCGCAGTGAGCGGATGTTCGCCTCGACGGCGGGGACGTGGTGCAGAGCGTCGTCCGTGAACCTGCCCGTGCCGATCAGCACGGCCCGACTGGCGGGGCCGTGCGGCGACCATCGTTCGATCACCTCTCGGGCCCGTCGGGCGGAGTGAGCAGGCTCGCTATCTCGCGGATCACGGCACGTTCGTCGTGGGCCCGTTTGACGTCGACGCTGATCTTGCGGCCGTTCGGGAGTTCGACGGTCAGCGAGACGTCGGGGCGACGGCTGGACAGCCAGGTGCAGAGCGGGGTGACGAGTGCGGCGACCCCGCCGGTGCCCAGGACGACGGTGAGGGTGTCCAGTGCGGCGCCCATATGACCCTGCTGCGGCGGCCGTCGCAGCCACTCCACCCGCCCGCGCAGCCGGTCGTCCGATACCAGCCACTCCTGCAGCGACCGGAGCCGGTCCTCGGCCTCGGCCCCTTCGGCCGTCACCGACCACCGTTCACCACTCGCACCCGAACCAGACATCAATTCCCTCCGCATGAACAGAAGTTGAAGTCTAACTCGGCCATCCTGGCACGAGGAGCCGGAAGGGGAACCCGTTTTACGGCGGTGCGGCGGTCCCGCCCGGCGTGGGACCGCGGGACCGCTCCGGACGTCAGGTGCCGTGCACGCAGGTCGCCCCCCGGAAGCCGGCCCGCGGATCGACCGACCTCAGCCCCGCAGTTCCGTCAGGAACTCGACCAGCGCGGTGTTGACTTCCTCGGGACGCTCCTGCTGCGTCCAGTGGCCGCAGCCTGGCAGCACGATCGGCGCACGACGCAGGCCGGGCATCAACTCCGGGAGTTTCGCGATGAGTTCAGGCGTACCCGGGAAGGCCGGGACCAGGTCGCGGTCGCCGTAGAGGTACAGCGCCGGCGTACGGACGACCGCGCCCTGCCAGGCGGCGGTCAGCTCCCAGTTGCGGTCGAGGTTGCGGTACCAGTTCAGGGCGCCGGTGAAGCCGTTCGCGTAGCTCTCGGTCAGTTCGTCCAGGTCCTTCTCGGTGAGCCAGTCCGGCAGCACCTCGGGGTCGGTCATCTCGGCCAGCCAGCCGCGGGCCGGGTCGGCCACCAGTGCCTGGTCGGGACGGCCGGCGCCGGGGCCGTCGCCGGACGCGGAGTAGAACAGCTTGCGCAGGGCGGTGCGGGTGTCCTCGGCGAACTCGGCGTCGGCGACGCCGGGCCGGTTGAAGTAGTTCCAGTAGAACCGCCCGCCGAACCGCTCCTGCATGGCCGCCAGCGGAGGCCGCTCCCCGCGGAACGGCGGCGGCACGCTCAGCCCCGCCACCCCGCGCACCACGTCCGGCCGCAGCAACGCGGTGTGCCAGGCCACCGGTGCGCCCCAGTCGTGCCCGACGACGAACGCCTCCCGCTCGCCCAGGGCGTGGATCAGCCCGATCACGTCCCCGACCAGATGGAGGATGGTGTACGCGTCCACGTCCTGAGGGTGGTCGCTGCGGCCGTATCCGCGCTGGTCGGGGGCGACCACCCGGAACCCGGCGGCGGCGAGCGGGGCGAACTGGTGACGCCAGGAGTGCCAGGACTCGGGGAAGCCGTGCAGCAGCACGACCAGCGGCCCCTCGCCTTCCTCCGCGATGTGCAGCCGGATGCCGTTCACGTCGATCATGCGATGCTCAACCATGGGGCGAACATACTCCTGCGCGGTGCGGCCAACGAGGCTCCTGCAGGTGATCCCGGCCGACGCGCCAGGGCGGCCCGGCCTGCCCGGTCAGTCCTCGGCGTCCTCCAGGAAGTCCGCGACCCGGAAGAGGGCGGGCAGCGCGGCCCGGACGGCGTCGCGGTCGACCTCGTCCAACGACCCCAGGGCGGCCTCAAGGCGGTTCTCGTGCGCACGCGTCCAGGCATCGAGCTGTGCGCGGCCTGCCTCGGTGAGGGTGACGACGGAGGCCCGGCGGTCCGCGGGGTCGACGGCGCGGGCGACCAGGCCCGCGTTGATCATCTGCCCGATGAGGCCGCTGACCGTGCTCGCGGCCAGCCGCTGCCGGGACGCCAGATCCCCGATCCGGGCCGGTGGGTGCTCGGCGAGGACCTGGAGCAGCTCGACCTGGGCCATGGGCAGCGTCTCCCACGGATAGTCGGTGCGGATCGAGGCACGCAGGGCCCGGCGCAGGCGCGTGACGGCCTCGGTGAGCCGACGGGAGTCGGTGGTGTCCCCCGGCTGGGTGGCCGGGAGGCGGGAACGGGACTGCGAGGGCATGAACGGCACTCTACCCACGTCACTTGCGCGGGATCCTGGGAGGAGTTTCGGTGTCCGTTGTAATCTCGGGCCCGTACCTCCCGGCAGACGACCGGGCCCGCCGCGTGAGAACGGTCGACCGCATGAACCTGGCGTACCTGCCGAGCCCTTCGCAGGGGGTCTGGCACCTGGGCCCCGTGCCCATCCGCGCGTATGCGCTCTGCATCATCCTCGGCATATTCGTGGCGGTGTGGCTGTCACAGCGCCGGTGGGCGGCGCGCGGTCGGGACCCGCAGGAGGTCGCGGACATCGCGATGTGGGCGGTGCCGTTCGGTCTGCTGGGCGGCCGGCTCTACCACGTGATCACCGACCCCGAGCTGTACTTCGCACCGGGCAAGCACCCCATCGAGGCGCTGTACGTCTGGAACGGCGGGCTCGGCATTCCCGGCGCGGTCGCCCTCGGCGCGTTCGGTGCCTGGCTCGGCTGCCGTCGGCGCGGCATCAAACTGGCCGACTTCGCCGACGCGGTCGCCCCCGGCCTGGTGCTCGCCCAGGGCATCGGCCGCTGGGGCAACTACTTCAACCAGGAGCTCTACGGCGGCCCCACCAACCTTCCGTGGAAGCTCCTGATCGACCCCGCGCACCGGCCCGTGGACACCCCCGGCGTCGCCTTCTACCACCCCACGTTCCTCTACGAATCCCTGTGGGACATCGGCGTCATGGCCCTGCTCCTGTGGCTCGACCGGCGCTACCGCCTCGGCCGTGGGCGCTTGTTCGCCTGCTACGTCCTGGCGTACGCGACGGGCCGTGTCTGGATCGAAGCCCTCCGTATCGACCACGCCAACCACTTCCTGGGCATCCGGCTCAACGACTGGGTCTCGGCGGTCCTGATCCTCTCCGCGCTGATCTACCTTCTCGTCACCAGGGGCAGGCGCTCGTCCGACACCGGCGGCGGAGAAGGCGACGGGGCGGTGGTCGCCGACGGGGGAGTCCCGGACCCCGACGACGGTGGCGCTCCCGAAGGCGAAGGCGGCGCGGACGGTGCGACCGGCGGAGCCGCGGGACGCGAACAGGGCGCGCGGCGACGGTAGTTGCCGGGCCGGCCGGCCCGGCCCTTCGCGGCAGACGCTATGACTGGCCGCGGCGCGGTGCGCCCGGCCCGGGCCCCAGCGGCTTCCGCGGGCCCAGCCAGGCGGCCGCCACGGTGATCACCGCGGCGGCCAGCAGGATCAGCACGGCCCACCGCGCGCCGTTCAGGCCCGTACCGCCGGGCGGGGCGATGTGCAGGGCGAGGGTGACCAGGGCGACCCCCAGCGCGGTGCCCAGGCCCCGCGCCATGTTCACCAGGCCACCACCGGTGCCCGACGAGCCGGCCGGAATCGACCCCATGATCATGGCGTTGTTGGCCGGGGTGAACGTGCCCAGCCCCAGTCCCAGCAAGGCAAGGACCAGGGGCAGGGTCCGGTCCGTCATCGGGAGCACGACCATGGCGGCCAGCGCGCCCACACACCCCAGCGCGCCGAGCAGGCAACGCGCCCGTTCGGACAGGCCCCTCGGCAGCAGACGGTCGGCGGCGGTCGCGCCGAGGGCGAAACCGCCGGGCAGCGCCGTCAGCACCAGGCCGGCAACCAGCTCCGAGGTGCCGCCCGTCGTCAGCGTGATCGGCACCAGCACCAGCGGGCCGAACAGCACCAGATAGCCGCACAGCGCACCGACCAGCCCGGTCGACACGGCCCGTCCGCGCAGCAGTGCCAGATCCAGCAACGGTGCCGCGGCCCGCCGCTGCCGGGCGACGAAAGCCCACCCCGCGGCACCGGCCACGACGAACAGCACGGCGATGCCCCAACCAGGCACCGGGAGCCCGGACGCGGCCGAGACCCCCAGCAGCGCGGACGTCGTCGCCAGCGCCAACCAGCCCAGCCCGGCCCAGTCGAATCCCGAGGAGGGATGGTGGGCGCGGGTCCGCGGCAGCAGGTACTGCCCGGCGACCAGTGCCAGCAGTCCGATGGGCACGTTGACGCCGAAGACCCAGCGCCAGCCCAGCGTCGCGACCAGGGCCCCGCCCACCGTCGGCCCCAGCGCCAGGCCGAGTGCCTGGGCCGCCGCCTGCACGCCCAGGGCCGTCCGCATCCGGTCCGGCGGTGCGCTGGTGGTCACCAGGGCCACGCTGTTGGCCTGCATCAACGCCGCCCCCACCGCCTGCAGGATTCGGAAGCCCACCAGCGCACCCAGTGCGGGCGCCAGGCCGCAGGCCGCCGATGCCACGGTGAAGACGACGAACCCGTAGAGGTACATCAGCTTGCGCCCGTGTGCGTCCGACAGCCGGCCCATGGGCACCAGCAGCGCGACCAGCGTCAGCAGATACGCCAGCGACACCCACTCCACCGCCGCCAGCGAGGCGCCGAACTCGCGCTGCAGGCTGCCGTACGTCAGCGTCACGATGCTGGCGTCGAGCTGCCCCATGAACGCACCGAAGCAGACCGTCGCCACCGCCAACCACCAGGCCAGCGGATGCGTACGTATGCGATCCGGCCGCGGCCGCTCGCGCGTCAGAACCTTCAGCGCCGAGCGGGGCCGAGGCATCGTCGGTCCGGTCACGCTTCCCCCTGCTCCATGGCTCGAGGCTTTACCACGCTCCAATTGTATCGGTGACCGAAATATTTTGTTACCGATGCACTGTCCGCGACGGCCCGGTCCACACAGAGCGAGCGGCGGGGTTACGCGTCATCCGGCGAGTGCCCCTCCAGTGGGAACAGGATCGGGCTCAGCAGGTGGAGGCGGCGGCCCGGTGCGGGCTCGTTGTGCCTCTTGGACTTGATGGCGGTGACGATCTCGTCGACCAGTTCGGCGAGTTCGTCTCGGTCGAGCCAGAGCGGAATCTGGGTGTAGCCCACCGAGTCGGCGGTCGGTTCGGAGCCGGCGCGGCCGAGGTAGGCGTTGAACTCGGCATGCAGGCTCGCCAGGGCCGCAGTGAAGGCTTTCTGGTGGTCGTCCAGGGACATCGACGCGGCCTCGTCGGCGTTGATCACTGCACGCTCGCGCCGCAGTCGGTAGTGCCGTTCGACGGCACCGCGCACCCGCTGCTCGTCGGTGACCTCCAGTACGTCGGCGTCGGCCAGCAGGCCGACGTGCCGGTACACGGTGGTCTTCGGGATGTCGGGGAGGCCGGCGCACAGGTCGGAGGTGGTGTGTGTGCCTCCGCCTGACATGGCGTGCACGATGCGCAGGCGTACCGGGTGCAGGAGCAGGTCGAGCTTGTCCACTCGCACACGATCCCATATCTGCTACCGTTCCCAAAGTTGGGAATGGATTGGAATGCACGAGGAGGGGCCACCCATGTCCGAGCAACAGCCTGAAACCCGGTCGGAGGCGACGAGCGACGTCCCGCCGCCGCTGGGCCGGTTCTACGAGATCGACGGTCGGCGTCTGCTGCTGCACCGGGCGGGGAGCGGCGGCCCGTCGGTGGTCTTCTTGCCGGGTGGCGGCGCGGTCGGCCTGGACTACTGGAACATCCACCACCAAGTCGCCGAGCTGACCACGAGCGTGGTCTACGACCGGACGGACACCGGCTGGAGTGACCGTGTCGAGGAGCCGCCCGGCTGCGCAGAGGTCGCCGACGAGCTCCGCCGGCTGCTGCGAGCCGCCGAGGTGCCCGGCCCCTATGTCCTGGTCGGCCACTCCCTCGGCGGCCTCTACGCCCGCCTGTATGCGACGCGCCACCCGGACGAGGTCGCCGGCCTGGTCCTGATGGAGACCGATCACGAGGACTACAGCGCCTACACGCCCCAGGAGTTGCGCGAGATGCGGGAAGCCTGGGACCCGCAAGAGGCGCTCCCCGACGGGATGCCCGAGGAGGCCGTCCGCCTCTACCGTCGGCTGCTCGGGGAGATGATGGCGGACTGGCCTCGGGAGATCCGCGAGCCACTCGTCGACCGCCACGTCAGCCGAGAATGGATCATGGATGGGTACAAGATCCTGCCGCACCGTGACCGGTTCCATGACGAGATGCGCCAGGCAGGCCCGTTGCCCGACGTACCGCTGATCCTCCTCACCGCCATGGACATCGACGACTTCAAGAAGGCGGTCCTGATCGGCGAGTCCGAGGCCCAGCTGCGCCAGGAGATCGACGGCAAGCGGCGGCTCTACACGGACCTCGCCGCGTCGGTCCCGCGAGGCGAGAACCGCCTCGTCGAGGGCGTCGGCCACGCCTCCATTCACTGGCGCCGCCCCGACGCCGTGCTCCAGGCGGTCAAGGACCTGCTCGGTCGGTGACGTACGGAAAACAGGCATATCGCGGCGCGTCACTCGGATCACGACTGGCGGCAATGAGTGTGCCTTGGAAGAGTGTGTCCTGGGGGAAAGGTGCGGGGGAGGGGCTGGCTGTGCAGTTCAGCGCAACATCACCACCGCCGCGACGGTGACCGCCAGCGCCGAGCCCATGGCCATCAGCGCCAGGCGCCCGTTCCGCGCGTGCGCCGCTGGATACCGTTCGCGCAGCAGGACGGCGGCCGCGGTCGCACCGCGCAGCAGTACGCCCGCCACCACCGCCATCAACAGTGCGTCCGTGCCGTCGGGCAGGGGCACGGCTTGAGTGACCAGGCCGCCGAGCGGCGGACCCAGGCAGGCGAGGACCAGCCATGGCGAAAGCCGTCGCCGGCCGCTGGCCTCCAACAGCGCCGTCAGCGCCAGCCCTTCACCTCCCGCATGGACCACCAGTGCCGCTATGACCGGCACTGACGGCAGCAGGACCACCGTCATCCCCTCGACGGCCCGGTGCAGTACGAGGGCGACGGCCGTACCCAGGCCGTGACCCCGCCCGCGTCCGCCGATCCGGCACAGCAGCGCTCCGCACGCGGGCACGACCACATAGCCCGCGGCTGCCCCGGCAGGCACCGTCCAGGCAGGCAACCCCGCTGTCCGCGCATCACCGAGAGCGTGCGGCAGAAGATCGAACACCGCCAGGGCGAGGAGGACGCCGCCGGCCGCAGGCAGCAACACTCCTCCGCGCCGCGGCCAACGTCGTACCGACCAGGCGCCGGCCAGGGTGCCCAGCGCGACCAGCGCCAGTCCGGCATAGGCCCCGGGTGTGAAACCCAGTGGTGCGAAAGCCAGTTGCGTCATTTCGACGGTCCGAGCGTTCACCGCATTCACCGCTTCCACCTCACGCGGCGGCAGGACTCCAGTACGCCACGAACCAGGCTCCCGCCAGCAGACGCGGTCCGCCAGCCGGGTGACGCGGGGCGGAGTGTGGGGGCCGGACGACAGTGCGTGATGGCATGCGGGCCATGGCGGCGGCGACCGGCAGATCGTCCAACGACGGGAAAACAACGGGACGTTGGCCGGTGTCGCGGCACGGTCAGCCTCGTTCCGTCGTGCGGCCGCCCGCTGCAATTGCATCTGCAAGGTCTGTTGGGTGGCGCTGACCCGCTCGGGTGGTAGCACCTGCCGGATCGGTTCATCGTTGGGAAAGGCACGATTCCCACCAGCAACGCAACTCCGAAGGAGAACACGCATGGCCAAGTACATCCGGCGTGACGCAACCGCCATGGCTACCTGGGACCCGGTGCTGTACTGGTACGCCCGGGCCGTCGGCGAAATGCAGCAGCGAAACCCCGACGAGGACCCCACCGGCTGGGTCTACCAGGCACGCATCCACGGTGTCGAAAAGAGCAGGCTCACCAAGGACACCCGACCGGGCTGGAACCAGTGCCCGCACGGCGGATGGTTCTTCCTGCCCTGGCACCGAGGCTACCTCTGGTACTTCGAGAAGATCGTCCGGGCCGCCATCCAGCAGATCGCCACCCGCGAGGGACACATCGCACCCAAGGACTGGGCCCTGCCCTACTGGAACTACGCGCGGGACCCCGCAGGCGAACTCCCCGCCTTCACCTCGCGCGCACTTCCGGCCGCGTTCCGTGAACCGACCATGCCCGAACACCCGGACGGCAGCGGCCAACAGGTGCCCAACCCGCTCTACCTCCCCGACGCAGCTGTCCCCGAAAAGGACTTCTGGAAGAAACCGCACCGTGGAGTGGGCAAGAACTCGGCCGCCGAGGTCGTCCCCTACGACGAGGCCAGCCCGTACTGCGCCATGCTGCGGAACCTCTTCTCCCTCCCGCTGGGACCTCCGGTGCCCCAGCCCAGCTTCGGCAGCGGAAACACCGACCACGACATGCCGCACTACGAGAAGAGGGGGCCCGGAGTCCTCGAACTGACCCCGCACGGGATGATCCACGACGGTGTCGCGGGCTGGATGGGTGAAGTGGCAGGCTCTGCCCGCGACCCGATCTTCTGGCTGCACCATGCCAACATCGACCGCTTCTTGTCCGGTGCAGCTCGACAGTGCATCGTTCATTGATGGTGACCAGCGAGATGAAAGGTATCCCTGCACGGCAGGTGTGCGAGTTGCGTAGATTTACCTTGCATCGTGAGGCCCGGCTACCCGGTTGGGACGCTGGTCTAGGCAGTGTCCTACGGGTCTGGTGACTGGGCGGCGTCCATGTCGTTCCGACTCTTGTGGGGCGGGGTGATCTACCCGACGCCGAGTGGGCCCGGCTGAAGTCGCACCTGCTGCGGAACGTCAGGCGAGGCGGGCGGTGGAAGGAGCCACCGCAGGGTGATCAACGTCCCCGGACGGTCCCTGAAGGCTCCTGACTGGCAACGGTCCTGCTGAACAGGAGAGGCGCGGGATATGGGGCGAGCACCCCGGCAAGGTGTGTTCCAGCAGCCGAGGTATGACGTTTCCTGTTCGGGCCCTGTTCGTGCCGTTATTCCGTAGTGCCGCGGCAGAGGCCCTCGACGCGGAACCACAGGCCCGGGGCGTAGACCGCATGGATGACGGCTTCCGCTCCTCTCATAACCCGGAGGATTCTCAGGGCCCCGCTGGGAAGTACGTCGTATTGGTAAGAGATCTCGGAATTCTCCTCAACGGTGTCGTCGTAGGAGATATCCGCCCTACGCTCGTTCGCGTACTCCTTTGGCGGCCGATTCTCCACCAGCTTGATGAAGACGCTCATGGGCCAACGCTACGGTACTTTCGTGAGCTTCGCCCTCGGGGACGAGGGGAGGTCGCGGCGTCCACTGGCTGGGGCCCTGCTCCTGCTCACGGCAGCCTGGCACGGGGCGGAGCCTCCTTCACACGGGTGAAGCCGATCAAGTCGAGGTGGCGATTCACCGATGCCCCTCAGGTCGCTGACCTGAGGGCTTGTGCAGGGGCATGCACTGCACGGGCAGTTCAGACGTCGCCGTGCTGTGGGCGGTCGGCGGCCGAAGCCCGGCTGGTCGCCAGCCAGGATCGCGCGGGTTCGGCGGAATGCGTTGTGTCCACAGTGAAGTGGAGTCGGGTACCGCCTTCGCGGCCGGCCGGGTAGCTGCGTTGTTCGGTGGAATCGAAGCAGTGCCGGAGGACTTCCGCGACGCGGCGGGCGGTCTCGGGGGACGCGGCGACGACGCGGATGTCGGCGTATCCCGCCGGGGGTACCGGATCCGCTGGTGCGGGGGTGGGCGTGGCGTGTGCGGACGTCATGATCACCGCCTCCGTCCGGAGTAGATCCGGCGGCGTCCGCGGTCCCCGTGCGGTTGCTCGCGGCGGTTACGGGCGAGGAGGGGGCCGGCGGGGTCGATGGTCGACCGGGGGCGCTTCCGGCTGCTGCTGTCGCGCCACGGCAGGACGCCGCTGTAGTGGAAGCTTGCGATCCTTTCGTCGTGCTGGGCGTTGAGCCGACGAATCAGGACGGCTCCCACAGTGATCAGGCCCAGGATCAAGGCCAGGATGACGGCGATCTCCACTGCCCTCACATCCCTCGGGCGGAGGGCGGAGGCCCGGTCGGGTTCCCGGCCGGTGGTGGTGTGGTCCCACCCTCGGTCTCCCATTCCTCTTCGCGGTCCCGTGACTCCCTTGCGTCGTCGGCCGCTCGCTCGTCCTCCATCAGCCTGCTCGCGGTGAGGAGGCCTCCGGGGGTGGTCGCGGCGGACATCAGCCTGGCGGCCGCGGCCGGGGCGGTCTCCGGCGGGATGATCAGCAGGTCCAGGCGCTCTGCGGTGTAGGAGAACACGAGGAGCTTGTGCGGGTCCTGCTCATTCGTGAACCACCCCACGTGCACCGTGTGTCCGGTGACGGGAACCTTGCGCGGGATCACGGGCCAGAAGGCCGGATTCACCGTGACGTGGGTAACCCGCCCCCAGGAGTGGTCCAGCCTCTCCGCCAGTGCGGGGAGCTCGCGGGAGAGGTCACGCGAGCGAGGCCACCAGGCACCATCCAGAAGCCCCGGCACCGTTCCCGGCGTCAGGGACAGGCGAGCGGGCGGCGGAGGGGCATGCTCGTCGGTGGTCATACGGTCGACAGTGACAGCCATGATGCGAACCCTGCCCCGGGCTCGTCGTCGACGGCCCGGCAGTGCGAATCGCCGGGAACGACACCCGCATGGGCGCCGGTGCGCGAAGTGTTCTCGGCTTCTTCACCCTACTCCGGCAGGCGGGTCCGCAGGCCTCGCGCGACCAGGCAACCTTGCGGGAACGCGGGCGTGCGACGACCCTGTGGGCGACCCGCCGCCGGCCTGCGGAGTACGGTGGGATTACTGCGAGCGCTTCGCCCGGTGCTGCCGGCACATTCCGGACGACGAGCGAATGCGCGGAACTCTCGGAGACAGGCGAGCACCTCATGGCCGATTCCGGCACCCCACGCCTTCCCGGGCTTCTGCCGGATGCGATTTACCATTCTGTGAGACCTGGGACGGCGCTCCTGCGGCTGGAGACGACGCAAGAGCGCGGGGGAGTCCTGGACGGCGCGTGGTGGCCGCGCTCCCGCGACATCGGTGCCGAGCTTCCCGGTCTGATCACTGCCCTGACCGAGCACCTCGGCCCCGTCACGCGCGTCGGCTTGGACGAGAGTGCCTGGCAGGAGCTCCCGACGCGGCTGGCCATTGACGACCGGGTCGTGCGCATCGACTCCTTCCCGGTCGGTGACGACACGGTCCTCATTACCCGGGGCGAGAACGATCACTTCGCTTTGCTGGTGGTCCCGCCCGACGCGGCACCCGACGCGGCACGGGCCGCAATGACCAGAGCCGTATGGGCCGACAATGTCACCCGGGCCGAACAGATCCTCATCGACACCGGCAGCACTCCGCGGACCTGAACGCCTGGGCAGCGCGGCGTACGGTCAGCCGAGGAAGGACAGCCGGATCTTTCGGTCGGGGGTGTCCCGGCCGGTGGTCACCAGAACGACGGACTGCGAGGTCCCCAGCTCCAGCTCACCGCCGACCACGGGCAGCGTGGCGTGGGGCGGGACCAGGGCCGGGAGCATGTGATCGCGGCCGGGGACCGCACCGCCGTGGCGGTCCTGCCAGCGGTCGTCCGCGCGAAGAACCTCACGGAGGGCCGCCAGCAGGTCGTTGTCACTGCCGGCCCCGGTCTCGATGACGGCCAGGCCGGACGTCGCGTGCGGGGTGAAGACGTTCAGCAGTCCGTCTCTCCCGTGAGCGACCTCCCGGAGGAACGCGGAGCACGCGTTCGTCAGGTCGTGCATGGTTTCGGCGGAGCCGGTTGTCACGTCGACGGTGCGGGTGGTGAAGGTGCCGGTCATGGTTCACCAGTACCCGCTGTACAGGAGCAGCGCTGACGGCTGGACGGGTTGTTCCGCCGGACTCCGATCACCGAAGCCGCCCCGCCGCTCGACCCACGTCAAGGGCCGGTCGGTTCATCCCTGTTCGCGACGTACAACTAGGGCGTGTCCGGTGGGTCACCCGTGACCCACCGGACACGCCCTAAGGCAGCGGGCGGCCGGGAGGTTCTGCGAAATTTGATCTTGCGGTTTCCGTGCGCTGGTGCGGCAGGCGAGAGCATGTGACTTCGAGTGCCCGGCGCATTTTCGCGGCCTGTTCCTTCAACTGATCGTCAGTGCGCGTGCTGTGCCAGATGGTGCCCTCCCACTTCACGTACTGGGGTTCGCCGTCGCGCAGGAGGACCGGCTTGAGGTGGCCGTGGAAGAGGAGCGTGCGGCCCTGGTTCCGGCGGAGCCGGCTGAACCACAACGCGCTCTTTTCGTGCCGGGCGAGCCGGTTCGCGGCGACGCCGGGCAGGGTGCCGCGGACGCGGCCGGGCGTGTAGGTCGTCAGGGGCCGGCTGGGCGGTCGCCAGGAGTCGGAGAGCGCCCAGTGGGCGACGGCGTCACCGGTCCGGTCGGGCGGGCTGTAGGGGTAGGTGACGCGGCCCGCGACCTCCGCGAAGAACCGGGCCTGCTCGGCTTCGGTGCCGCCGGCCAGCCGACGCCAGTAGGGGGAGGCGATCAGCGGTGCGAGGGCGACGGCTTCGGGATAGACCGCGGCGAACAGCTTCGAGGTGCTGAAGCCGACGTAGTCCTGCTTCTCCCGGTCGAAGGGGATCAGGACGTCGAGGCGGTCGTCCCAGACGTCCCAGCGGCCGAAGGGCGACGGGCGCCCCTCCGGAGACCACATATGCGCGCAGAGCATGAGGCCGGTCAGCACCGCGTCGTAGGTGGCGGCCCAGCCGTAGCGCCGCAGCACGAGCAGGTGGCGCCGCTGTGCGTCGATGATGTCCGGGAGCCGGGTGAGATCGACGGCGGGGTGGTCGATGTCGGGCGGCCCGATCCAGGTGCCGTGCCGCAGGCAGACGTAAGCGTGGTGGGGCAAGAGCCGCACCACCCGGCCGCCGGGATGGCGGGCGTCGCAGAGGTGGCAGCCGGTCTGCGGCTGGTGGCGGAACATCTCCCAGTTCGGCGGCGGGTCGCGCAGTTCCGGCATCGCCCCGGCCAGGGCGTGGACGCTGCGGCCGGTCAGCGCGGCGAGCCGTTCGGGGACGACGACGCGGCGGCCTGCCCCGGGGTATGCGGGCTGGGTGACCTGTAACCACAGGCCGTTGACGTCCAGGCCGTGCAGGGTGGCCAGGCGGCTGATGTAGGACGGGGGGATCTCGTGCCGGGCGGGCGGAACGGGGTCGGGAAGCGTGCGGAGCATCAGGCCGCGCGCCTCCGCCGCCCGGTCGCCTTGGCCGGAGCGGTGAGTTGCTCGGACTGCTCGGCGGCGAAGTCGATCGGGACAAGGGCCAGCAGGTCCTCGGTGATGCGTTCGCTCTCGTCCTCGATGGCCAGCACGGCGGCGCCGCGGATGAGCTGCGACAGGCTGCCGATCATGCCGCCGGTGCGGTGGAAGAGGTAGTCGCTCATCGCGCTCAGCGTGCCCGGCGCGTGCTCGTGGAGGCGGAGCATGGATTCCAGCGTGCCGACCAGGCCCCGCCAGGCTTCCTTGTCGCCGGTGGTGGCGTAGGAGAACGGGGCGGCGCGGATGACGACGAACCGTCCGGCGATCTGCCGGCCGCGCGTGCCGGCGAACAGGCCCTGGCTTTCGATGTCGATGCCCGCGTAGGCGAACGTGGCCGGCAGCCGCTCGGCGAAGTACTTCAGCTGGTCGGATGCTTCCGCCCCGGAGCGGGAGCCGAGGTTGAGGTTGTGCAGCTCGTCCACCAGGACCAGGTCGACGTGGACGTGCGCGGCGGTGGCGCAGACGGCGTCGACGATGTCGGTGTGGGTGGCCCGGGCCGGGAAGGTCAGCCCGAAGAACCGGGCGAACTCCTGCGCCAGCATCTTCGGGGTGGCCGCCGGCGGGACGGTGACATAGACGACCGGCAGGCGGGAGCGGTCGTGCGGGTGGCGCTTGCGGGTGGCCAGCTCGTGCGCGCGGCCCAGCTGGGTGAGCGCGGTCGTCTTGCCCGTGCCGGAGGCGCCGGAGAGGATCACGCCGCGGCGGGCGGAGACCTGGTGGCGGTTGAGCTGGATCAGCAGCCGGGCGGTGGAGATCACCTTCCGGATCGTCGGGGTGTTCACCAGCGGCAGGTCCGCGTGATACTCCCGCCGCCGCTCGTCCACCCGGGCCCGTTCCCGCCCGGTCAGCGCGGCCCGCTCGGCGGCGGGCAGCAGCTTCGGCGCCGCGGTCTCGTGCTCGACGTAGCGGCGCCAACCCTCCTTCGTCGTCAGCGGGGAGTCCGGCGGCGCCTGCTCGTCGGTGTCCGGCTGCGGGGTCGCGGTCGCGGGCGTGCTCATAGCCACCTTTCGGCTTCGGCGTGGGCGTCGAAGACCCCGAAGGGCACCACCTCCGCGGACGGCGCGGAGTCGGGCCCGGCGGGGTCGGGCGTGTTCTCGGTCTCGGGTTCCGCCGCGGGCGCGGGGAGTGCGGCGGCGGTGCGGGTGCGGCCCAGGACCCGGGCGGTGCGGATGTCCGGTCCGTGCTCGGCCCGGGTCAGCAGCGCGTCCAGGACCCGCGCGACGTCGGCTTCGTTCGCGTCGTCCAGGCCGGCCGCGGCGGCCAGGCGCCGGGCGTGGTCCCAGGTGAAGTCCGCGAAGGGGGCGTTCACCAGCGGCAGGTGGACCCAGGGTGCGGTGATCCAGCCGCCGGTGGTGCGGACGAAGACGCGGGTCAGGTCGTAGGGGTCGTAGTGCACCTCCCACAGACCCCGCTTGGCCGCGTGGCCGGAGTGCTGGCGCCGCCACGGCCCGAGCTCGGGCGCGTCGTAGGTGCGGTGGCCGATGCGGATGCCGTAGTCGTTGATCGCCCGCCAGGCCACCGGCAGCAGCTCCAGGTAGTCCTCCCCGCGCAGCACCAGCGGCAGGTAGCCGGCCGCCGCGACCAGGGAGGCGTACTTGTCGTTCGGCGACATCGCCTTGCCCGGCCGGAACGGGTCGCGCAGGGCGTCGTGCGGCCGCATCTGCCACCCGGCCAGCAGCCACTCCTCCAGCAGGTCCTGTAGTTCGGGGATCGTCCAGACGGCGGCCTGCTCGATCTTCTCGCCGCGGCGGGTGACGTCCCGGCCGGTGTAACCGGCCAGGTGCTGGCAGAACAGCGTGTTGATCGCGGAGAACGTCGCCTCCACGATCGCCTTGTCCGTCGGCGTGCGCGGACGCGCCCGCTGGACGGAGATGCCGAGGCGTTCGCAGGCCCGCAGGAAGGTGTCGGAGATGAACACCTTCCCGCCGTCGATGACCACGGTGTCCGGCACGATCACCGGCTTCGCCGCGGCCTGCTCCATCCGCGCGTCGACGCCGAGCAGCTGCCTGTGCGGCATCCGCGAGACCGCCATCCGTAGCGACGCGGACCAGCCTGGCCGCATCGGCTCCGGGACCAGCATCCGCGCAAGCAGCAGCGAAGCGTCCACCGCCTTGGTGCCCACCGGCCGCAGCACCGCCGCGCAGATCGTGCGGGTGGCGACGTCGACCGCGATCGTCAGATCCGCCCGCGCCCTCACCCCCGAGTCCAGGACCACCATCACATCCAGCGGGGTGGAGTCGATCTGCACCTGTTCCCCGGGCCGGTCCGCGAACGTCGGCGTGAACGGCCCCGCCGGCCGGTTCGCCGTCTGCCGCCGCGTGACCGCCGACCCAAAGGCGTGCCGCCCGGCCGAGAGCGTGTCGATGAGGCGGTAGAAGGTGTTCCGGCTCGGCAGGGGCACCACCCCTTCGCCGTGGGTGGCCTCCACCAGCTTCACCACCCGCCGGATCACCCGCGACCGCGTCCCGGTCGACACCTGCGTCTGGTCGTCCAGCACCTGGCGGATCGCCGCGACCACGCGCGCATCTGCCCGCCCGGTCGCCTCCCTCACCCGCACCAACCGCTGATCAACCAGCCCCCACAACCCCTGCCGGGCGTAGCGGGACCGCTTGTCCATCACCGTGCGCAGGCTCACGCCCAGCTCGTCGGCCTTCGCCTGGGCCCGCTCCACCACCGTCCGCGACACCAGGTCGTACTCCGGCCGCGCAGGTGTTCCCGGCTCGGCGCCGGGCGGCAGCCCGGTCTCCACCTCCACCACATGCCGCTGCCACTCGACCGCCGCCGCCCGCGCCGGCTCCGGCAGCGTCTCCAGCAGACCGAACGGCTCCATCTCCGGCAGCGGCTCGGCGCCGGTAACAGCGAAGTCCGGCGCCGCCATCAGATACGAGGCCAGCACCACCGATTCCGCCCCGGCAGCGGACCGCAGCCGCACCGCCGTCCCGGCCAGAGCCACCACCTGATGCTCACCGCCGTCGAAGGTCACCCAGTCACCCGGCCGCAGCACCGAGCCCCCGCCCGCGGTCACCGGCCCGCCCCCGGCGAGACCAGCGAGCCGGAGTGCAGCGGCACCGACACATCCACCGTCAGCTCGTGCGACCACAGCAGGTGGAACAGCACCGGCAGCACCGCCAGCGGCTCACCCGCCGCCGCGGCCCCGTCCATCAGCGGCAGCGGCTCGGCGAACACCTCCCGCAGCCGCGAGGCGGCCGGCTCCACCCCATGCCGGGGGTGCCGGTAGCCCGCCAGCCACCGGACGTTGCGGACCACGACCGCATCCGGGGCACCCAGCAGCCGGAACTCCCACCCCACCTCGGCGCAGGCCGCCGCCGTCGCCTCGAACTTCACCACGTCCCGCAGGCCGCGGCGATCGGCCGGACGGCAGTCGACGACCACACCCGTCCCGTCCTCGCGGCGGGCGAAGTAGTCCGGCGCGTGCGAGACCGGCCGCCCGTTCGCCGCCGACCAGAACAGCCAGAACGGCTGCGAGGAGATCCCCACCACCGCCGGATCGAAGTCCAGCAGCGTGACCTGGTCGCGCTCCAGCCAGGACTCGTACCCGACGTGCCCGCCGGTGGTCGCCGACCACCACAGGCCCGGCAGGTTCCGCTGCCGCCGGTACGACGCGAAGGCCCGTACGGGACGGGCGTGCTCGAACGACACCGCCCACGCCTCCGGCAGCGGACGCCGCAACCCCGTCCCGTCCGGGGCGACGTACGCGACCTCGAACCCAGACGCCGGAGGCCCAGCAGAACCACCCGGCAGGACCTCTAACGCATGCACCACGTCCGGCTAACCCCACCGCTCGATGCAAGGTCACGTTGACCACTGCAAGATCAGATGCAGCTTAGAGCTGACATGTGCAGAGTCAAGCCGTACCGGACACTTCTGGCCGGCATGGCTGCGAAGAGGCGACGGCCGCAAGAATCCGAACGACCAGAGCTGGCTGACCAGGAAGTACACCTTCTTCGACGAAGCGGGGACGCTGCTGACCCCCACCACCGAGGAAGTCCTGACCAGCGCAGGCGACTACGAGTACCAGTCGCTGGACAGCGGAACGGGAGAACAACCGGCCGTGTGCGCACGCCAGTTGGCACCGGCCGAGGAGAGGGTTCTGGTCATGTCCAACCCCGGCCACCCGCTCAGCCTCGCCGGCCCGACCGAAGTCCCGCTGGAGGCCGCCAACGACTCCAGCCAGACGCAGGACTTCCTCGCCGGCGGAGCCGTGCCCGAGAACGGTCTGATCCTGACCGTGCGGGGTATCCGTTCCAACGTCCCTCCGGGGACTCCGTACCGCATCTACCTCAACCCGCCGCAGGGCCAGGGCGAGGGCCGGCCTGATGACGCCTACTTCGTCGGCTGGGTCTCCTTCTTCGGATCGAGCGAGGGCGAACACCACGGCAACGGAGACGGCAACGAGTTCAGCTACGACATCACCGAACGCGTGCGCCAGCTCCAGGAACAGGGGATGTGGGCCGAAGGACCCGTCACCGTCTCCCTCGTGCCGTCCACCACCATCCCCGGCGAACTGGCCGCCGGCCCCCACGCCCCGCAACCCACCATCGACCGGGTCACCATCACCACCCGGTGACGTCGCCGCCCCAGGCGGTCAACTCCCTGCCGGGACGCTCCACCCCCCCCGTGCCACTGTCGGTGACGGTGGCACGAGTGCCGGCAGGCGCAGCCCCTGAAGCTGCCTCACTGAAGGGCCGTCAAACGACCGGTGACATGGGCGATTCCGGCGACACCGCCCCCGATACCTCGGCCAGTAGCCGCTCGACATCTGCGCCCCAGCGCGAGACGATCACCAGATCGCGTGCCGGGTCCACCCACAGCAGATGGTTGCCCCCGTTGCCACGGGCGCAGCGGCCGGTGCGCGGAGCCTGGGGCCAGACGGTGCGGTCGTCGTTGAGCCACCAGGACAGACCGTAGTTGGGCTTGGCCCGGCAGGGCGTCCACAGCTCCTCGATCCAGCGGCGGGAGAGGACCTGACGCCCGGCCCATGTGCCACCGCGCAAACAGAGATGGCCGATGCGGGCCAGGTCCAGGGCGCCGATCCACAGACCGCCGCCCCAGTGGGCGCCGCCGGAGACGACCGGCACCTGGGTGCCGTCGACGTCGACCAACGAGTTCTGGTAGCCGTGCCAGGACCAGCCGCCGGAGGCACCGATCGCCGTCATGACGCGTTCGCGCAGGACCTCCGGAAGCGAGCGGCCCAACACGACCGTCAGGGCCAGCGCCGTGAGGTTGACACGGACATCGTTGTAGGCCCAACCCTGGCCGGGAGGCCCACCGGCCGACTCGGTCCCCTCACGTGTGCTCTGGGCGTCCGCCCACGTCGGCTTGCCCCACAACTCGCCCTCCCACTGACTGGTCTGGTCGAGGAGATGACGCCAGGTGATCGCATGCCCATGGGAGTCGCCGAACTGCGGCAGGTCCACGGACTCGGCCACCGGCTCGTCCAGGCGCAGCCTCGCGTCGTCGAACGCGACGCCGCCCACCAGCGAGAGCACGCTCTTGGTGGCGCTGAACGCCATCTCGGTCCGAGTCGGGTCGCCCCACGAGGCGAGGACCGTACCGCGCCGGACCACGACACCGCTGGGCCCCTGTCCGTCCAGGAGGGGGCCCACGACCTCACGGTGGGAGGCGTCCGACACCTGCGCGGCGAGGTACGAGGCCATGTCCCCGATCCCCGACACCGGCCGTCCCGCCTGCGCCCGGACCGCCCGCGCAAGTCCCGCCCGATCCACTCCCTCCCAGGGATCGGCGGGGCGATGCACCCGTTCCAGGCACTCACCGTCATGCCGCGACGTGACTGCATCCATGCCATGCCTCCCACAGAAGTCGGAAAGCGTCTCACCGCACAGTGGAGACGAACCCAGGAACCCTACTGGCACGGGGAGTTGACCGCAGTGATGCCTGGCACATACTCCGCTGACGCGCCGATGCCCACACCACGCCGACGCTGCACGTCGTTGCCAATACAGCAACAACGTTTGCCGTCGCGGTCATGGTGGTCGCAGCCTGGTGTTCGACCAAAGGCCGTCGACAACAGCCAGGAGGCCACACGATGACCACCCGCGAAGGCGCCGGGTCCGCAACGAGCCCGGACGACACGGCACCGCCGAACAACCGCGTCCACCACGTGCGAGCCGGCGAGTTGGACGGCTACACCGCTCTCAGCGGCGGCACCGTCGGCTCGAAGAAGCTGTGGATGGGGCTGGTCGAGAACCCACCGCTGAGCGCCACGGACAACCATCACCACGGCGATTCCGAGGCGGGCATCTACGTGGTGGGCGGACACCCCGTGTTCGTCTTCCACGACGGCACACAGGAGGTGCGGATCTCCGCGGGCCCGGGCGACTTCCTCCTCGTCCCTCCGTTCGTTCCGCATCGCGAGGAGAATCCGGACCCGAACGAACCCGTGGTCGTCGTCATCGCGCGGACCACGCAGGAGCCGATCAAGGTGTCGGTGCCTGAGCTGTATCAACTCAAGGAAGCCGGCACCCGGTAGACAGGCACGTAGACAGGCACAGGCCGAGTCGCCGGTCGTGTGCCGGTCGTGCGTCAGGGGCCGCGCCCGTCACAGGCGCGGCCCCTGATCCCTACCCGGTCCTCACACCCGGTCGGCGACGATCAGCAGGTACTGGAAGCTGCCGTTGCGGTAGGCGTTCAGGAACGTGTCCTCGATGCCGGTGACCAGGTGGTCGGCCTGCCGGCGCAGTTCCCAGTACGGGAGCGCGGCCTCCGTCAGGTCCTCGACGTGCACGGGGACGAGCCGGTTGCGGGCCATGGCGTTGAAGTACGCCGACCGGGGGTGGATGTCGCAGATGTAGTGGGCGTTGATCAGGGACACCTCGCGGGAGGCGCGCCCATAGGCGTCGTTGTAGCAGCCGGTGATCGTCACGTAGCGGCCGCCGCGCCGCAGCAGTCGGGCGTGCTCGGCGAACAGCAGGTCCAGTTCGACGTACATCGTCGACTCGTTGTTCCAGGACGCCGCGTACGCGCCGGCGGTGAAGCCGGTGTCGAGCATGTTGCGGTGGTGGTAGCGGACCTTGTCGTCGATTCCGCGTTTGCGGGCCTGCTCGTTGGCGAAGTCGGCCTGCTTGGCGGAGATGGTGGCCCCGTCGGCGTGGCAGCCGTAGCGCAGATGCGCGACGACGCTGCCGCCGCCGCGTCCGCACCCGGCGTCGAAGACGCGGTCGGCGGGGGTGAGGTCACCGAGGTGGGACGCGAGGAGTTCGGCCTGGGCGTGTTCCAACCGGTGCAGCTCGCTGGTGACCCGCTCGCGACGGCGGTCGGCGTCCGGCTCGTCCAGCACCGAGCAGTCGGCCTCCCCGATGCCGTAGTGGTGGTGGTACAGGTCGTCGATCCTGCCGAGTTCCAGGTTGACCGGGTTCTCCTCGGCGTTCCAGTAGTCCGCGACCCGGGACTGGTACGTGGACTGGGTCGGCACCGGCGTGCGGGTGGCGGTGTCGGTGTGGGTGATCGTCAACGGTGACTCCTTGTGACGGTACGTGCTTGTGCTCTACCAGTAGTTGGGCAGCTGGTAGCGGTCGGTGTTGGTGGCGTGCCATTCGTGGTTGCCGGCGACCCAGTCGGTCAGTCCTCGGACGTATTTCTCCAGGAGGGGGGAGAGGGCGGCCAGCGGGGCCGACTCCGCCTCGAACGCCTCGTAGACCTGGTTGTGGATCTCGACGCTCTTCAGGTACGCGGCCTTCAGACCGCGCTTGTCGTTGGCGGCCACGACCTGCGGCAGGTTGAGGTGCGTCGGGTCACTGGCCAGCTCCTTGGTGAAGGAATACAGGTCGTTGACGATGGTCGTGGCATTGCACGCCAGGGCGGTGACCCGCTGGACCTCGGGACGGACGTAGAGCGCCTCGGGCAGCTCGTAGCCGTCCACGGCGTCCACAAGAGACAGGCAGGGACGGAAGTTGTTGAACTGCCGCATGACCAGGTACTCCCAGACATGTGGTGTGTGCCGCGTCCCCGCCCAGGACGCCTCGGCGAGATAGCCGAGGTGCAGCCGGGCCATGTCGTGCACGAACCGGTCCGTCTGGCTGGGCGTCGCGACGGCCGCGAAGTCCTTGATCGCCCAGTAGTACGAGCGCAGCGGCCCGTCGGCCTGCATGCCCTCGTGCCACTCCGCCTCCAGCGCGGGCGTGCCGTGGAACGGGTCGAGGGCCGACTGGGCCAGGATCAGACGGCCGCCCAGTTCGCTGCGCGAGGCGCCCCGGCCCTCGTCCTCCTCGCAGTAACAACTGTCGACGACGTTCTCGGCGAGCAGGAACTTGCCGGCGACGGTGAGGTGTTCGAGATCGAGTGCGCCGGGGTGTTGCAGGACGACGGCCCGGCCGCATTGGAACTCCGCGAAGTCCCCCGTCCACTGTGGGGGGAAGAGGTCCAGGCCACGGGCCCAGGCTTCCAACCTGCGGTCGATCTCCTCCGCCTTTTCCGGGTCGGCGGGAGTGGCCGGCCGGTACTTCAGGCCGGGGACGGCTCCGCCGCGGCGGGCTCGCAGGTCCCGGACGAGTCGGGGCGGTCCCGGCATCGAGAATCCGGAGTCGGTCTTGGGGGGCGTGCTCATGGTTGGTACTCCACCGGGGTTCAGTCGGCGCTCCGGCCGAGCTGGACGTTCTCCAGGATGCCGACGGCGTCGGGCACGAGGATGGCCTGCGAGTAGTAGGCGGTGACGAGGTACTTGATGATGGCTGCCTGGTCGATGCCCATGAAGCGGACGTTCAGCCCCGGCTGGAACTCCTCGGGGATGCCGGTCTGGTACAGGCCGACGACGCCCTGGTCGGCCTCACCCGTACGCAGCGCGATGATGCTGCTGGTGTGCGTGTCGCCGATCGGGATCTTGCCGCACGGGAAGATCGGGACACCGCGCCAGGCAGGGACCTCGTGCCCGTCGACGTCGGCCGTGCCCGGCGCCAGACCGCGTTTGTTGCACTGCCGGAAGAAGGCGGCGATCGCCTTGGGATGGGCCAGGAACAGCCGCGTCTTGCGGCGCATGGACAGCAGCTCGTCCATGTCGTCCGGGGTCGGCGGGCCGGTGTAGGTGCTGATGCGCTGGCCGTAGTCGGTGTTGTGCAGCAGCCCGAACTCGCGGTTGTTGACCAGCTCCCACTCCTGGCGCTCGCGGATCTCCTCGACGGTGAGCCGGAGTTGCTGCTGGGTCTGGTCCATGGGTTCGTTGTAGAGGTCGGCGACCCGGCTGTGGACCCGGAGCACGGTCTGCGTCAGCGAGAGCTCGTACTCGCGCGGAGCGAGGTCGTAGTCGACGAAGCCGCCGGACAGCGTCGGCTCGCCGACATGCCCTGCCTGTACCGGTACATCCGCCTCACCCTTGCGGTTCATGGGGCGCTGCTGCCGCTCCGCGTACGCCGACAGGTGCGCGGCCAGGCTCGGCGCGCGGCCGGTGAACTCCTGGAGCACGTCCCAGGGCAGGACCATCACCACGGCCGCGGTCTCGGCCCGGACGGAACTCAACCACCGCGGGTCGGGCCGGCCGATCGCCTCGTCCCCGATCTGGTCGCCGTCCGTGACGACGCCGATGACCTCCTCGTCGCCGTACTTGCCCGGCTTGTAGCGGGCGAACCGGCCGTGCACGACGAGGAACGCCTCGGTGACGGGCTGCCCCGCTTCGAAGAGGACCTGCCCGGCCCGGACCTCCCGGACGCGGAAGCGGCCGGCGATCTCCTTGAGTACCTCGATGTCCTCATAGCCGCGCAGCACCGGGAGTTCGGTGAGGGTCTGGGGGATCACCCTGATGTCGTCCGCGCCGTTCTGCTCGAACTGGACACGTCCCCGACCGACCCGGAGCTGCAGCCGTCGGTTGACCCGGTAGGTGCCACCTTTGACGTCCACCCACGGCAGCATCTTCAGCAGCCACCGCGACGTGATGGCCTGCATCTGGGGCACGGTCTTGGTGGTGGTGGCGAGTTGGCGTGCGGCCTGTGTGCTGAGGCTGCTGCCGGAGCCGTCCGCGAGGGCTTGGGGTACGGGCTCTTCGGCGACGGAACCGGTGACGCTGTCCGGTGTGGACACATTCCCTCCCGGGACGTGAACAGGGGTGGGCAGTACGGCGATTGGCGCGCAGGAGGACGTAGGCCGCCGTCCGCAGAGACAAGCGAAACAGGCAGGAGATCATCACTGATACGGCGTGAAGGGGGGCGCTCTCGCGTTCAGGGGGCGCAAACACCGGATTGATGCAGACGGATCACCATCACGGATTCCGCGCGCCCCCGGCTACCACGTTTCCCGGGCACGCATGCACCGTGACCAGCACCAATCGTGTCCCTCGTTGGTGACCCGCTTCGCACACTGATCCGAGGGCGAGTGATTGGGGGTTGGAGAGCCCGCCGGCGGGCGTGTCGACGACGAAGTCGTCCCAGGGCACGCCGCGGACCACTCCCCGCCGCTGCCTGCTGCCCCAACTGCTGCCCACGCTCACACCGCTGAGGCATCACCCCTGAGGCATCACCCCTGAGACATCAGAGGGTCATGTCGATCGGTGTCGGCGACGCGGGTGGATGGCCTGCCACTGGTGCCGGACGGAACGCCGGCCACCACCGCACGGTGCCCCGGATCGGGAACGGCGTCGAGCCCACGCCCCGGAACGTGGCGCGGGGTACGGGGTACCTCATCGCCCAACGATCGAAAGCCCCTCGGCGCCCGCTCCTCGTTCCCCCTTCCTTCCAGGCTTGGGCGCTGCCGGCAGCCCGAAAAGGTCGGGACGCCTGGCGGGTGGAGCAGCCAGGGCTTGCCGGCGCGTCGCTGTAGTGCCCGGGCAGACTTGGTCGAGGGTCCCTAGCCGAGGGTGGAGGCGCAGGTGGTGGGGGTGGCATGGGCCGGGTCGAGTGCGTTGGCCGTCTCGTGGAACGCGATCCGGTCGAGGAGACCGATGGTCGCATGCATGGAGATGTCGAGCGGGCACAGGTCCTGGATCAGGATGTTGTGGACGTCGGGACCGTGGAGGAACTCCGAGCCGAGGGGCGTGACGACCTCGTCGTACTTGGTGGCGATGACGGTGTAGTGGACTCCGGGGAGGGTCTCGCGCCCGGCGTTGAGGCGGCGCAACAGGGGGGAGCCGGCCTTCTGCTGGATCAGTCCCGGTGTGAGCGTGTGGAGGGTCTGCTTGATCGGGGCGAGGTCCACGAGCTTGGACAGGCCGTGCAGGTCGGTGCCGTGGTTGTCGGGGGCCAGCCCGACCAGCGTATGGACCTTGTGGCGGCCGCCGTGGAACTTCATGTACACCCGCGGCATCATGCCGCCCTGCGATTGGCCGACGATATCGACCTTCCTCGCGCCCGTCGCGGCCAGCACCCGGTTGACGAATCCGGCGAGCTGCCTGGCCGAGTCGTCGATCGGACCGAGCCCCCCGACGACGGGGAGGACGGGCAACTGGCCGTAGGTCAGGGAGAAGACGCAGTAACCGCGGGCGACCAAGTAGGGCGCGAGGCCCAGCCAGTTGTCGATGCCGTTGGCGAAGGTGCCGTGGGTCAGGACGACCGGACGAGGATGGTGGTGGGAGGGTTTGCAGGAGAAGTTGTTCCAGCCGCTGCTGACGGAGGCCGTCCAGGGAGCATGGTGTGGGATGGCGGTGGCCGACGGCCGGAGGAGCGGCAGTCCCAGGGGGCCCCGTAGGGAAGCGAGCGAAGCGATGGCCGGTGCTTGGGCGGGCGCGACGAGCGGTTTGCCGGTGGGGGCGGTGGCCGAGGGGCGGGCACCAGCGGAGGGCGAAGCGGTGAGGCTGATGGCCAGAGTGGCCGCCGGGACGGCGGTGAGCAGTCTCGACCAACGCAGCTTCATACGGTGCTCCTTGCGGGGAGGAGGGCTCCGAAGTGATTCGTGAGCCGTTCGTCAGAGATCCGGATCGCAAGGGCCAACGTGGCGACCGACGGGCAAGTTACGGCCGGTAATCATTCTGTCGCAGCGGATTCACGGGGGTGGACGCGACGGGCGGCCGCTCGACCGGCGCCGACGACGTCGGGTCGGCTTCACCACACTCCAGGGATCAGCCTGGGCGTCCGGGCTGCGTACGACTGGTACTCCTCGCCCAGGGCGTCGAGCAGCATTCGTTCCTCGACGCGTATCCGATAGCCCACCGCGATCAGACAGCAGACAGTCATCACCAACCAGGAGGCCGCGTTGTCCAGGAGCAGCGCGAGATCCGTTCCGGCGAGCAGGATTCCGGTGTAGGCGGGGTGGCGGACGTAGTGGTACGGCCCTTTGGTGACGACCTGGTGGCCGTGCTGGATGTGCACCGTGCCGCGGAAGAAGCGACCCAACGTGATCACGGCCCACAGCCGGATCCCGATCCCGGACCAGGCCACGATCAGCACCGCAATGCGCACAGCCGACAGGTCCGTGGAGTAGGAGAGGGCCGGCACCGCTTCCCGGACGGGTGCGGCCAGTGTGGCCCCGCCGTCGATCAGAACGGCGAAGACCAGCAGGCTGAGCCACTCGGTCCGTTTCGTCCGCTCGCTACGGATTCGCTGGCGTATCTGGAGCAGGATCTCCGCCGCCGCCCAGACCCAGGCAGTGACGACGAGCGCGGTGTTCACGACGTGGTGCAGCACGGCACCTCCCGGCTGTTCCCGGACCCCGTACCCCGGCGCGGGGTCGTACGGCGTCAGCTTTGCACCGGGAGCGGGTGGAGCGGATCCACTCAGGGGTGGAGTCCGGGTGGATACCCGCCCGCGGAGTGCTCGACTGTCGCTCGACCTTGCTCGCGGAGCGGGTACGGGCCAGGCAGTGCACGGGTGTCGTGGCAGGATGGCGGCATGGTGACGAATCAGTCGTGGGCGGGGCTCCACGGGGACCTGCTGGTGGCGAAGGAGTCGGTGTACGGCCCGGGCGGTTTCACCTGCTCACGGCCGGTGTCCGAACCGGAGAGCGCCGAGTACGCGGCTTGCGGGTTCACCCTTGACGGCCGGTCGGTCCGGTTCCGCGTGGCCAAGACCACCCCGACGAAGGTGGGTCAGTTCGTCACCGTCTGGCAGCGGTCCGAGGAGGGGCCGATCCGGCCCTTCGACGCCGATGACGGGGTCGACCTGTTTGTGATCAGCAGTCGTGACGACAGCGGCTTTGGACAGTTCGTGTTCCCGTCCGAGGTGCTGTGTGAGCGCGGCATCGTCTCCCGCAACGGCTCCGGTGGGAAGCGCGGATTCCGCGTCTATCCGCCCTGGGTGACCACGACCAACCGACAGGCCCGCGGCACCCAGGCATGGCAGATGAGGTACTTCTTCGACCTCGGCCACGACGGTCCCGCAGACCTGACGCGTGCCCGCGCCCTGTACCACCGGGCCGCGTCGAGGAACGTCAGTCGGTTGTCCTCCAGGTAGTCCCGTACGCTCTCGCCGTCCGGCAAGCCTTCCCACACGGTCCGGTTGAGGCCGAGGGAGTACGCGCGTGCCGCGTCATGCACGGGCCGAGGAAACTGGATGCGGACGAGCCGCTCCGCGACCCACAGCCTGTTCATCACGTCCTGAGTCCGGAGGAACCAGGCATGGGTGTCGTCGAACTCGGGCGGCCGGCCCGAACGCGGAACGCTCCGCCTCGGCCGGCCACCTCGATGAACCGCTCCAGCAGCGCCAGCCGTTCGGCGCGCCGGGCTTCTGACCGGGCCGTCTGTTGCCGTTGCTGTTCAGCACGTTCCGCGGACAGCTGCGTTCTGTGCTGGACGAGGTAGGACAGCATGCCGCCGAGGACGACGCCACCCAACGATATGAGTGCCACCCAGATCTGACCGGTCATGGCGGCCGTCGTCCCACGCTGTCGATCCGTGGGGATCGAGGGCTGATTTGAGGGCCGCGTCGGCCCGGTGAGGCAGCAGCCGTTGCTCAAGGCAGCCGCCGCAGGATGAGGAGGAGGTTCCAGGTGGCGAACTCCCGTATGCCTGGGAGGCGGGGGAGGGCTTCGGCGAGGAACGGAGCGTAGCGGGATCGGGCCGTCAGCACGGTGACGTCCGCACGGCTGCGCACGTGGCGCATGGTCGGGCCGATGTGGACGGCGAAGAGGTTCCTGCCGAGAGTGTGCTTGGCCGGGTGGCCGGTGCGCTTCAGATAGCGCCGGCGGGCGCGATCGGCGCCGAAGTAGTGCCAGGGCGCGGTCTCATGGCCGCCCCAGGGCGAGAACCAGTTGGTGAAGGCGCAGTAGATCAGTCCGCCGGGCCGGGTGACGCGGACCATTTCGTTCAGGAAGGTCCGAGGCTCCGGCACATGTTCCAGGACGTTGGAGGAGAAGCAGACGTCGGCCGCGCCGTCGGCGAAGGGAAGGCGGCAGCCGTCGGCCATCACCGCGTGGTGGGGAGCCCGTCCCTGGGCGGTCAGTTCGCGCAGGTCGGGCTCGACCAGGCAGGTCCGCGCGCCTCGGAGGCGGAACTCCTCCGTGAAGTACCCACTGCCACCGCCGATGTCGATCACGAGGGCATCGTCGAGGGAGATGTGACGTTCGATCTGGTCGGCGGAGTCGCGAGCGAGCAGTCCGTAGCAGTTCTCCGGGTCGGTCTGCTCCTGCCGGAAGGAGCGGAAGAGGGCCAGGGAGCGTCGCAGGGACGGGTCGTGCGGGGGCCGGTCGGGCGTCGAGCCTTCGAGGGTGGTGGGTGAACTCACCGTGGGGGCGCTCCCTTTGGGGAAGACGGGACGGGGCAGAGGACGGGGCAGAGTGCCCGAGCGTCCGCCGCACTGCGTCGTCGGCAATGGGGCGGACGCTCGGGCATGACTACTTCTGGTCTGCCGGCCGGATCACCGGTGCCCGTCCTCCAGCTCGGCGATGACCAGCACCTCGACCCAACCGCTGTACGCGAAGCTCGCGTCGCGTCGTGCGTCCCTTCGGGGGCTCAGCTGGGCCCGTACCGTGATCTCGGCATCGTGCTGGTACGCGTTCGGGTCGATCGACAGAGTGATGTCCTCGAGTCCGATCTCGAAGTCCTCGGACCTGCCGTTCTGGGTGACTTCCAGGTGGAACGACCGGAGCGCGACGTCGACGATGGGGCGGCCCTTGTCGTTCGACCGGATCTTGCCCTGGAAATCGACCCCCGCCGCGGCTACGGCGGGCTGGTCGAGACCGGTGGCGCTGATGGTGAGTTTCTGCGGCACAAAGGCGATCATGAGGAATTTCCTCCGCTGGAAGTCAGTGCCGGCGGGTCGTGTCGGCATGACGGGTCGGTTTGGGGATTACCGGGTCAACGGTGGCCGTCTTCCAACTCGGCGATAACCAGAGCGATCACCGTGCCGGTGCAGAGCCAGTTTCGGTCCGGAGACGCCGGCCGCAGGTTCAGCTTCGCCGCGACCGTGCCGTTCCGGCTGGCCCCCGATGTCACCTCCACCCCGATCTCTTCACGGCCGATGACGGATTCCTTGGGGTTCTTGTACTCGAGGGCGAACGTGCTGATGGCTGCGTTGATGATCGGCACACCGTCGTCGTCCCGCCGGACCTTGCCGGGGATGGTGAAGTTGCCCGCCCCCAACATCCCGTCCACGCAGTTGCCGCTCACATCGATCGGAACACGTTCGAAAAAGAGTGTCATTGCTTCGTTCTCCTGTTCGGGTTGGTGTCGCGACTGTCCTGCGATGAGTCGAGGTCGCTCGCAAGCTGGCCACGGTCGGCCCCGCCGCCAGGGGGACTGCCGGTCTTGAGTTCGGCGCGCCTGTGCTGACGTCGAAGAGCCACGGGAAGACGCCGGCCCGATTGAGGCGGGGATGGCGACCTCCGCTCTCACGGACCGCGAACGCTGCGATGCCCCCGTCTCGTTGGACCAGTCTCAGGTGCGGATTTGCGAGCGAGCAAGAACCCGCCGAAGGGAAATTCGTGTGCGTTGGCCGAATTGCCACGCCCGGGGCCCGGGCGAACCGTTTGATCGTGGTTCTCCCATGGAAGTGTGAGTGACCCGAGGTGGCTTGTTCTCGTTTTCCGGGATGATCGCCGGATTCGAGCCGTACTGCCGGGTCAAATATCCCCTGGTCGCGGTGCATTGACAACGCATCGGCGACGGGGGTATCGCGCGTTCGATGCCCAGTTGGCCGAGATGGGGGAGTGCCGTCGGACGGCTGGCCTGATGTGCATGAACGCGTATGAAGCATAAAACTTTTGCGCGTCACGGGATTTGGCCTCGGGTAGCGTCTCCTCCCATCCCAGCCGGACATGCGAGAGGGGACAGTCATGGCCTTCATCATTGCCCAGGGATTACCGCTGCCGGTGAATCTCCAGCAGGGCGAGTACGGGTTCTTTCCGATCGATCTGCTGCTGACGCCGCACAGTGAGCCCATCAAGGGCGAGAAGCTTGTGCTCGCCGTCACACTGCCCGAAGGGGTCACCTTCCCCGACGACGGCAAGGTCTTCTACAACGCCCCGGGCGTGGTCCGGCACGAGCTGCACGTCCTGGACTACGACAAGGCCAACCGCTTGCTGCGGTTCGAGAACACCGTTCACCTCGACGACGGTTCGCCGGAGGCCGGCGGGTTCTACTCGGTCGGCGTCAGGGTGCTCGACGACGCGCGGCCCGGACTGGTCTGGGGCCAGGTCGAGATCGGCGCGAGCAAGGCTCCACTGCGCATCCAGATCACCGTCCCGCAGCCGACCGAAAACCTCATCGTCAACGGTGGGTTCGTCCACTACGAGTGGAAGTCGGCGGAGGGCTGGTACGACAACAAGGGCACCGAGTACGCCAAGGACCTCCGGAAGATCGGCTCCTGGAAGGTGGGCCAGTACGAGGGCAAGGGTGCCTGGCACACCTCGGAGACCGGGGAGCCCGGGACCCTTGTCGATCTGCTCAAGGGCGACACGATCGGGAACTTCCCGCAGGACACGGAGTACCCCTTCGTCCCGCACGAGAACATCGTCGACATCGACGGGGCCAAGACCTGCGGGTTCATCAAGCAGACCGTCACGGTGAGCCCAGGCTCGTGGTACGAACTGTCCTTCTACACCGGCTACCACTTCCTGCGGACGCCGGTTTCCGCACCCACCTACCTCCGGGCCGAGGTCCTCGTGGGAGATCCCGCAGCCGAGGGCCCCACCCTGGTCTGGGACGACTACGTCCAGTACTACACCGGGCAACAGGAAACCCCCGCCAAGGCGAAGCTCAACGCCCCTGGCTGGCGCAAGCGCCGGCTCCGCTTCCGGACGCCGGCCGGCGTCTACCAGGTGACGGTGCGGTTCGCCAACCCCGGACGCGCGGGCTTCGACCACGAGCTCAGCGCCGATCCGGACGGTGACACCGGCATGCTCCTCGCACACATCCGCCTCAGCCCCGCGCCGCCCGCTCCATAGACCTGGGCGCCCGGAGCCGGTGGTCTCGTCCGTCACGTCGGCACGTGTACGGCGGGACCGCCGGCTCCGATGCGATCCGCCAGAGTCCCTCGGCCCCACGCAGGACCGCAAGAGCACCCAGGCATGGCAAGAAGGAGACCTCAGTAGTGCAAGCGCCCCAGGTGGCAGGCATAGACGTTCCGGTCCCGATACCGGCAACCGCTTCCGATCCGGCCGTCGGCTCCTGTGACCTCGAACTCCTCATCCCCGCCTACAACGAGGAAAACCGCCTGGCCCCCACCGTGCAGGCCCTCTCCGAGCATCTGCGCGGCCTGCCGCTGACCGCCGCGCTGCGCGTCATCGACAACGGCAGCAGCGACCGCACCGCCGAGTGCGTGGACCGCCTCTCCGCCGCCGGCATCCCCGTCACCGTCACCGGCTGTTCCCGGCGCGGCAAGGGAGCAGCCGTCTCCCGAGGCATGATCACAACCCGGGCGACCCGATGGGTCGGCTTCTGCGACGCCGACCTGGCCACGCCCGCCACCGCCCTCGACGACGCGCTCGCCCTCCTACGAGACGGCTGGCAGGTCGTGCTCGGCTCGCGCCGCTGTCACGGGGCACGCATACCGGTGCCGCAGTCCGCTCTCCGACGGCTTGGCGGCGCCGGCTTCCGGTTGCTGACCCGACGGCTCTGCGGCCCCGTCGCAGACACCCAGTGCGGATTCAAGTTCTTCCAGGCACCGGCCGCGCGCCGGCTCTTCGCCGACGTCACCGCCACCGGCTTCGCCTTCGACCTCGAAGTGATCGCGCGAGCCAGGGCCCGTCAGCTCAGCCTGACCGAGTTCCCCGTCATGTGGAACGACCAACAGGGTTCCACCTTCCGTCCGTTCGCAGACGGCCGACGGGTGGCCGCAGAGCTGTGGCGGCTGCACCGCACACTGCCCCGTATCCCCTCCCGCCTGTCCGAGGGAGCAGGATGAGCCAGGACGATGCGTCAGCCGAGGCCGGTGACTGGCGAGGCCGCCACGTGGTGGTGTGCAACTGGCGGGACGGCCGCCACCCCCAGGCCGGCGGCGCCGAACTGTACTGCGAGGAGACCGCCCGTGAGCTGCGCAGGGCCGGTGCACAGGTCACCTTCCTGACCGCCCGCCCGCGCGGCACGGCCCGCCGTGAGCACACCGACCACGGCGCCGTGGTGCGCGGCGGCGGCCGGTCCACCGTCTACCTCTTCGTGCTGCTGTGGCTGTTGCGGCACCGCCGCTCGGTGGACGGCGTGATCGACTCCCAGAACGGCATCCCCTTCTTCACCCCACTGGTCGTTCCGCGCCGCACCCCCGTGGTGCTCCTCATCCACCACGTCCACCAGGGCCAGTTCGCCCTGTGGTTCCCACCGCCCCTGGCAGCCCTCGGACGCTGGCTGGAGAACCGGGGCAGCGGTCTGGTGTACGGCCGCCGGGCGATCTGCGCGGTCTCGCCCTCCACCCGGACCGAGGTCCGCGGGCGTCTTGCGCTGCGTGGACCGGTGCACTTCGCACCGGCGGGCCTGACCCCCGATTCCGTTGCCACCGGGGTGACTTCGGCCAGCACAGCAACGCCGCCCAGGCAGCGTGCCACCAGACCACGCATCGTGTGTGTCGGCCGGCTCGTCCGGCAGAAGCGCGTCGACTGCCTGGTCAGGGCCATGTTCGCACTGCGCCGCGAGGTACCGGACGCGGAACTGCACATCGTCGGCGACGGCGAGGTCTACGACGGGCTGCGCGCTCTCGTCGACGACCTCGGCCTCGACAACACGGTCGTCCTGCACGGCCGGGTTGCGGCGGAGGACCGGGATGCACTGGTCGAGTCCGCATGGATCACCGCGTCCGCCTCACGCGCCGAGGGATGGGGCCTGTCCGTGATGGAGGCCGCGGCGGCCGGCATCCCCGCCGTGGCCTTCGATGTCCCGGGACTGCGCGACACGATCCGGCACGGCGTCACCGGCTGGCTCCTGGAACCCGAAGCGGACCTCGCGGCCGGCCTCGCCAAGGCACTGCGAGCCGTCGAGACCCCGCAAGAGGCCGCTCGCTGGGAGGCGGACTGCCGAGCCTGGGCGGCCCGATTCACCTGGACGGCCACCGGCGGCCACCTCCTCGCAGTGCTGACCGCCGAAGAACACCGGCTGCACTGCAGGACCCGAACCGACCGCCGCACCGTCACCGACACCTGCACACTGGTCAGCGCACCCGCCGCACTGCTCCGGCGCGCGGAACCCGGTGCGCTGCGCGCCACCGACCTGGTGGACACCACCGGTCCCGACCCCGGCCTGCTCCTGCTCGGCGCGGACGAGCGGGACGCCGAACGCATCCTGCAGCGCATCGGACTGGATCCGCACGACCCCCGCATCTCGATACGCCTCGCCAGGCACGGCGACATCCTCGGATGGCCCGCCCACCCGCCGCCCCGACGGCAAGAACCACAGCGACTCCGAGCCACGGATCAGCCCCCGGGTCGGTCGGCTCCTCGAACCGCCCCGCCCTGGCTTCCCACTTCCTTCCGCGCTCCCTGCACGCTCTTCGCCCTCTTCGTCGTCGCACTGGCACTCCGGCTGACCTTCATCCAGCGTTCCTACGACGTCTTCGTCGACGAGGTCTACTACACCGTCATCAGCCACAACCTCGCCGACGGCCACGGCCCGACGTTCGACGGGCAGTTCTTCGCTCTCCACCCACCCGCCGTCTTCGCACTGCTGGCAGCCGTCATGAGGATCACCGGCCTGGGCTCCGCCGACCTGCTCCACCTGGTACTCCAGCTCCGACCGGTGCTCGCCGTGGTCGGCTCGCTGGCCGTGGTCGCGGTGACCGTGCTGCTGCGCCGCGCCGTCCGGTGGCCCATCGCACTGACCGCCGGCCTCTTCCTGGCGCTGGACCCGTTCCTCAACCGCTTCGACAGCCGGGTGCTCCTGGAAGCGCCGGCCGTCGCGGCCGCCGCGCTCGGCTGGCTGACCCTCGCTCGCAGGCCCGCAACCCCACGAGGCCGCATCGCCGCGGGCGCGGTCGCAGGGCTGCTCTTCGCCGCGGCCGTCACCTCCAAAGAGCCGTACGCCCTGGAGACGTTCGTACCCGTGACGATGCTGGCGTGGTTCGGACACCCTTCGGTCCGGAGCATGCGACTGACCGCGGCCGTCGTCACCCTCGCCGGCTACGCGGTCTACCTCGCCTCGACGGTGGCCGCCGGAGCCTGGCCCGCATGGTGGGCGCAGAAGACCGACGGCATCGCCCGCGCCCTCGGCATCAAACAGATCAGCGGCTTCAACAGCAATGACGGCTCGGTGAGCTTCACCGCACGACTGCTCGCCCAACTCGGCCAGTTCGCCGTCCCCTACGCGCTGATCGCCTTCGGCTCGGCGGCCACCGTATGGCTGCTGTGGCTGAGACTCCGGCGACCCATGCGCCTCGCCGGCCCGCCAGGACGGACACCGGTGATCGCCTGGGCCGTGTGCACCCTGCTGCATCTGGCATACGCGATAGCCGTCGGCACCCTGGAAGAGCAGATGTTCTACCCCCTGGTCGTCACGAGTACAGCCGCACTCGCCCTCACCGCCGACCTCGCCCTTCCCCTCCGCCCCTCCACCTCCACACTGCCCCGACGCCGCGAACGTCCCCAGCGCCGCCACCGTTTTCGACGCACCGCGCCGGGCAGGGCCCTCACCGCGCTCGCCGCCGTCGCGCTCACCGTCGACGCCCTCGTATGGGTACGCGTCCACACCAGGCACGACGACGCTTTCCGACGCACCTTGGCCTGGGTCCGTACGCACCTCCCGCACGACAGCGTCATCGCGGCACAGGAGGAAACCGCCGACTTCCTGCTGCCCGGCACCCGCCTGGACGCCTGGCGGTCACCGGCGGACCTGGCACGAGTACACGCCGACTACGTCGTGCTCTCCACCGAGTTGCAAACACAGGGATACGGGCGGTTGGGACGACGATTGGCCGGCCAGTTGGAGCGGCACGCACGACTCCTCCACCGCGAACCGGGGCGGACCGCCGGCGAGCTGCGCGTTTACGACGTACGCCGACTGGCCGCCGTGCAGGGGAACGAGAAGGCGGACGAACGGTGACCGTGCCACTCTCCCGCCGATCGCCCGCGCCCACTGCCTCCGGCCCGACACCCGCGCCCTCGCCGTCCCCGACCGAAGGGACCGCGGTCCGCGGCGCCGGCCTGCTCACCCTCTCCGCCGTACTGGTGGGGGTGAGCAACTACGGCCTCTCACTCTTCCTGGTCCGCCTGCTGCCCCCGGCCGAGTTCACGGTCTACTCCTCCGTCTCCTCGGTGCTGCTCAGCGTCGGGACGCTCGCCGGCGCCACCGTGCCCTGGGTGCTCGCCCGCGAGGTGGCGATCACCGCGCCGGGCAGCGTACGGCGGCGACTGGCGTTGCGTTCCTGCCTGTTGCTGGCGCTCGGACTGTCACTGCTGTGCGCCGCAGCGGCCTGCGGGGCCGTCGCCTCCTACGCCGGGCCGGGCCCGCTGGCCGGACTCTCCGCGGCATGTGTGACGGTTTGGCTCAACTCGGTCGGCGCCGGACACCTCCAGGGGAGCCGCCGCTTCGTCGGGCTGGCCCTGCTGCGCGTGGCCGAAATGGTCGTACGGATCGCTGTGACCATGGGTGCGGTGCTGGCCGGCTGGGGCAGCGGCGGCGCCATCGGCGCGTTCGCCGTCGGCGCGGCGGTCACCTCGGCCGCCGGACTCACCGCTGTCGCACGGCAGGAGACGACAGGACAGCGGCGAGAAGGAACAGAAAGCCGGCACGAGGAGCGGCAGCAGCAGAGGAAGGGGAAGAGGAAGGGGAAGAGGAAGGAGAAAGGGGAGAAGAAGGAGCAGGCGAGCCAGGACGATCAATCGCCATACGACGACCGCCTTTGGCGCCGCGCTCTGCCCATCGGCGGCATCCAGGTCCTGACCTGCCTTCTCTTCACCCTCGATGTGCTGGTCGCCGCGGCGGTGCGGGACGGCTCCGCCGAACTGGCGCCCTACCAGGCACTGCTCGTCCTCGCCCGGATACCGCTCTTCCTCTCCACCGCCCTGGCCACGGTCGTCTTTCCCCGCCTGGCCGCAACCAACATGTCGGCCAAGAACCGCCACATCGTTGCGGGCTTCCGGGAAGCCGTCCGGGTGCACTGGATCAGCGGGGTCGTGGTAACCGCAACCGTCGCCACCTGCCCGGGACCCCTGCTCGCCCTCGTCCTGCCCCGGCACTACGCCTCCTCGGCCGGGCTGCTGCCGCCGCTCGCCCTCGCCGGCTTCGCAAGCGCCACCACGGTCCTGATGACCACCGTCTTCCAGGCATGGGGCCCGGCTCGTACGGTCACCGTCACGCTGGCAGCCGCCGGGCTGGCCGGCGGCGCCCTCTACGCCGCCCTGGCCGCCAACCTCCAGGCCCTTGCCTGGGCTTCGGCCGGTGTCACAGGCACCGTCGCCGTCACCGCAACCTCGCTCGCACGCCGCCGGCTCGTCGGGCTCGGCCCACTCTCCGGGGCCCTCGCCCCACTCACCGCAGGCGCCGCAATCACCACCGTGTTGCTGGCGCTCCGCGCCCACCCCGCACTGTGGGCCGCAGCCGCACTGACCACCGTGAGCTGCGCCGCCTGCGCCGCCTGCGCCGCCCGGCCGCGTCGGCGCCGCCCGGGCCCCTATCGCGTACTCCACCTGGGCTTCGAGGATCCCCAGCAGCCAGGCGCCGGCGGCGGCGCACTGCGCACCCACGAGGTCAACCGGCGACTGGCCGCACGCGGAGTCGAGATCACCGTTGTCTGCGCACCCTGGCCAGGTTGCTCCGCAACGGTGCGCGACGGGGTCCGCTACCTGCCCCTGCCCGCCCACCTCGGCCCGCTCGTCCACCGCCGCTTCGTGCCCCAACTCGCCTACTACGCAGCGGTCGTCACGACACTGGGGCGCCTGACCCACCGATACGATCCGGACCTCGTCGTAGAGGAGTTCGGCGTCCCGTTCTCGTCCGTCTGCATCCCGTACCTCACCCGCCGACCCGTCGTCGGTGTGGTGCAGGCGCTGGCCGCGGAGGCCAAGGCCCGCGAGTACGGGCTGCCGTTCGACGCCGTCGAACGGCGCGGGATCGCCTCGCACAGCTCGCTCATCGCGGTCAGCGACGGCCTGGGCGCCGAACTGCGCCACCGCAACACCACCGCAACCGTCACGGTGATCCCCAACGGACTCGATCCGGCAGCCTTCACCCGCCGCACCATTGTGCGCGGGGACCACTTGCTCTTCCTCGGCCGACTGGAGATGGCCTCGAAGGGGCTGGACCTCCTGCTGCACGCCTATGCCAAAGCCGCCCCCGCCGTCCCCGGCGACCTCCACATCGCTGGCGACGGCCCGCACGCCCAACGTGCCCGTACCCTCGCCGACGAACTGGGCATCGCCGCCCGCGTCCACTGGCTCGGCCGGATCGAAGGCGCGGACCGTTTCGACCTCCTCGCCTCGTCCCGTCTGCTCTGCATGCCCAGCCGCTACGAAACCTTCGGCATGGTCGCCGCCGAATCCCTGGCGACCGGCACACCGGTGCTCGCCTTCGACATCCCGCACCTGCGCGACCTGGTCACCGACGATGTCGGCGTCCGCGTCCCACCCGCCGACGTCGACGCCTACGCAACCGCCCTGACCGCCCTGGCGAACGACCCGTCCCGCTGCACGTCCCTGGGTGCCAACGGCCCCGCCCGCGTACGCCACTTGGACTGGGACAAGACCGCCACCGCCCAACTCAAGGCATACCGAACAGCTTCCGCACTGCCTCACGCCACGGACGACGAACCGACCAACCGGCACCGAGACAGGGCCTGACCACGGCGTCACCCGTCACCCGTCATGAGGATTCCAGGTGAAGAGAACACTCTTGTCGGAGGGAAATCTGCTGACCTTATCCATTTACTGCGCCGATACCCTGAGGCCGCCGAGAGTGCGAGTTATCCGATAAGCGAGACGTATCCAGGTCGCGGCAGTCGTGAAAACCAGCGTGTCACCGAGGAGTTGCGACATCTTCCGCATTAGTTTTCATAGCCGTACGAAGTCGATCAACTTCTGATCGCTTCCGTTCGACCTACCGGAGATGAAATGCGCAAGCTTCGTAAGGCCGCCGTTGTGATCGCCGTACTGGGCAGCGTTGGCCTCCTCGGCGCCGGCACCGCAAACGCCTATGGCGGGAACCAGGGCGGGACGAACTCCTTCTCCAGCGAGGGGCAAGAAGGCGGAAAGGGAGGCGGGAAGGACGGACTCTTCAACGTCTCCCAGGGCACTCAGTGCCGGTCGCACGACCTGAACATCGACGTCCTCGGAGCGGTCGGCGCCCTCGACGGCGCGCTGGGTAACGCGCTCAACGGCGAGGGCTCCTCGGGTGCGCAGCAGACCAAGCTGGGCTCCAGCATGGGCTGCAACAACGGCGCCTTCCAGAAGTAAGCGCCAACGGACAGCCCCGGTGCCGAGCCGCTGCCTGGGCACCGGGGCTCACTCCTGTCGCGCGTAGCTGGACGTGCCCGCGCTCGTGTCCGCGCCTGTGTATGGCGTGGTGACTGCTACGCGGAGGGTGGGCCCGACAACTCCAGAACGTCCAACAGCCGGTGCCGGGTGTGGGCGTATGCCTCCTGGGCGTTGCGCCTCCCCACATCCACGTTCAGCACGTGCCACGGAGTCTGTGCGAGGAGGCGCCTGGTCAGATCGGCTTCGAAGCGGAGGTGGGCGGCCGCCGACGAGAGGTCGTGAACGGCCCGAGTGCCAGGGGAGTCGGCAAGCTTCCGCACGTACCAGTCTTCCCAGGCAGCACCCTCTCGCTCGATGGCGCGGCGCAGTGCCTTCTCCGGGTCGTCGTGGACGTAGACCACGGTGACCTGGGCCGGCTCCACGGCCCGGGAAAGCTGTTCCACTACGTCGACGAGGGTCGCCTCGTCGTGCCCCCATGCCACAAGGGACGGAATGAAGGGGAGAAGGGCGTCGGTCACCAAGTAGTCCTTGCCCTCGGTGAGGGACTCCGCGACGTAGGCGCGAGTGCACTCGACCAAGGTCGCCGGCCGGACCGCGACAGCCCCTCCCACGAACTCTTCAGCAACGGGCTTGAAGGCGGACCGGGTGAGGATGTCGGCCTCCTCGAAGTGGTCGACCGATGCGCCGAGGCCGGTGAGCCACTCGGCCACCGCACGGCACAGGGTGGACTTTCCGACACCTGGGCTACTTCCGATCACGGAGATGAGATGCGTCGTCATGACGGCAGTCTCGCAGTCGTCGGCCGGCCTGTTCCCCCCTGTTCCTGATGCTGCGGGCGTTGGGTTCGCGGCCTGCACGTACTGCCGTCAATCTCAATCCGCATCCCGTGGGCGAGGCGGCGGTGCCTTGACTCAAACTTGACCGTCGAGTCCGGGTTGGTGGGGTCTTCAGCGCGCTGAGACGGCTGTCGTCGGCGCCACGGGGACAATGCGCACTGCGGCAAACCGGTCGGTCTCTACGGCTTCACTGTGGGAAAAGACGGCCATCAAAGGTTCTTGGGGCTCGGTTGGGCGGCTGTTGACCGAAACATGCACCGGGTGTACGCCGCCCGGGCGACACTGTCATAGTTCAACGATTGCGCAACTGGCGGGTGGTAGCGTCCCGCCCAGTCCGGATCCCCGGCTGGCCGCGCAGTACGCGGACAAAGTGACCGCGAGTGGGGTACCTGGGAGGGAAATCGTGCGGGAGCGTCTCGCGCCGGTGGTGGATTCGGGCGGTGGGAAGGCCGGGCCGGTTGCCGTCCTGGCCTCTGCCGAGCCGGTGTCCGTATCAGGCCCCGTCCCGAGGTGTGGTGCGTCCGTCTCCTCGCCCTGGTCAGGTGGTTGGCAGTGAAGGTCCGGAGCGAGTCGTTGGGGATGTGGCGGGTCCGGCCGACGGGATGGCGGGCCCTTGTGGCGCCTGGCTCGATCCTGCGGCGGTTGGACTGGCCGCTGTTGGGTGCCGCGTTGGCCCTGTCCGCGCTCGGCGCGGTGCTGGTGTACTCCGCCACGCGCGGGCGTACGCAGCTGACGGGCGGTGACCAGTACTCCTTCCTGATCCAGCATGTCGTCAACACCGTCATCGGCATCGCCCTGGCGGCGGGCACGGTGTGGATCGGCGCGCGCCGACTGCGGGACCTGGTGCCCGCGCTCTACGGCGTCACCCTCGTGCTGGTGCTTCTGGTGCTGACCCCGGCCGGCGCCACGATCAACGGGTCGCGGCGCTGGATCATCATCGCCGGGATGTCGATCCAGCCCGCGGAGTTCGTCAAGGTCACCATCGTGCTGGCCATGGCCGTGCTGTTGGCTACCAAGGTGGACGTCGGCGACCGCCAGCGTCCCGACCATCGCAGCGTCATGCAGGCGCTGGCGGTCGCGGGTGTGCCCGCGGCCCTCGTGCTGCTCACTCCGGACCTCGGGCAGTTCATGGGCATCGGTGTGATCGTGCTCGGGGTGCTGCTGGTGTCGGGCGCGTCCAGGCGGTGGATCGCCGGGCTCCTGGCCGTCGGCGTGGTCGGTGCGCTGGCGGTGTGGCAGCTGCATCTGCTGGACCAGTACCAGGTCAACCGGTTCGCCGCGTTCGCCGATCCCGCCCTGGACCCGTCGGGGGTGGGCTACAACACCAGCCAGGCCCGTATCGCGATCGGATCGGGAGGGCTGCTGGGGCAGGGCCTTTTCCATGGGGCGCAGACCAGCGGGCAGTTCGTGCCCGAGCAGCAGACGGACTTCGTCTTCAGCGTCGCGGGGGAGGAGCTGGGCTTTGTCGGCGCCGGTGCGCTGATCGCCCTCCTCGGGATCGTATTGTGGCGGGCGCTGCGCATTGCGCGAGAGTGCCCGGACCTGTACGGGACGGTGGTCTCGGCGGGAATCGTTGCCTGGTTGGCGTTCCAGGCGTTCGAGAACATCGGCATGAACCTCGGCATCATGCCGGTCACCGGTCTGCCGCTGCCCTTCGTCAGCTATGGCGGGTCATCCATGTTCGCCGGGTGGATTGCGATCGGCATACTGCAGTCCATTCGTCTCCAACGCCCGGTGGGCGCCTGAGTGGTTGTCGGAGCACTGCCGTCGGGTCGGCGGCGAAGTCCTTGATTCCGGGGGTGAATTGAATGGATGCGCTGACCTCCCGGAGCCGATCCTCGGAAACCGCCCGGCACCCGTGAAAACCGACCGCCTGAACTTCTGTGACCTCGCAATGGCCCCCTCGTTGTACTCCGGCGGGCGCCTTAGAGGGGAAGGGGAGTTCGGTATGGCCTGGATCTGCCCACTGTGCAGCAGTCCAAATGCTGTCCCGTATTGTGTGACCCCACCGGGTGGTCTTCATGCGCTGCCGTGCATGGAGTGTCAGCGGAGTGTTGCCGTCGCGCATGCCCCGCTCGCCGAGGTGGTGGGTTCCGCGCCGTGCGGCACCGATGGCTGCGTCGGCGCGGTGGTTGACCGGTTCCGGTACGGCGCGCAGGCGCAGCTCGTCGGTGTGGCCGAGGGGCGCTGTGCGGTGTGCGGCCAGCGGAAGCTGCGCGAGGCGACACGGGTGGGGTCGAAGGGGAGTCGTCGCGTTTCGGTGCCCGATCCGAGGACGCGCCTGCCATCGTGAATGACAGATACCCGAGGAGGTGGCGATGACTCCCGTATGCCCCACCTGTGAGCAGCCGATGCAGCTCAACCAGCCGTCAGGGAACGTGCCTGCCGGCTTCTGGTGGCTCTGTTGCGGCAACGTCATCAGGCGGTCCGAGGGCGAGTACGAGATGCCGGCGGATCATCCACTGCGCCTCATGGGGATCGTGCGATAGCGGCCTGGCGGCCTGCGAGTGCCGGTGGCGCGGTGCTCTTGCCCAAGTCCGCCCGGGCGAGAGCACCGGCTCTCAGGCTCGGCCGGGTGTCCGGCGTAGGACCAGGGAGACGAAGCCCCAGGTGTCGCGGTAGGTGCGCAGCCATTCGGAGCGGCGAATCGTGGCTGTGTCGAGCGCGTAGGAGCTGTCCGGGTCGGCGGGGTGGTCCAGGGCCCAGGCGGCCAGCGAACCCCAACAGGCCCACTCGTAGTCGTCCAACTCCTGGCGGGTGCTGACGTGCCCGTCCACGGGAGTCCAACCGTCGGCGACGACTCGGTCCACAGTCGTCGCCAGGTCGGTGAAGTCCCCGAGCATCTCGATGGCCTCCTGCGACGGTGGGCGATCCCAGAATCCCTCACCGATGAGCACCCGGCCGCCGGGCGCCAGGTGTCTGCGAGCCGCGGCAAGGGTGGGGAGCAGGCCACCGAAGGCATGCGTGGCTCCGAAGCTGAGGACGACGTCGAACGGCTCTGCGGACACGAACTCTTCGGCCTTCCGATGGTGCAGGACGAGGCGCTCCTGGACGCCGAGACCAGTCGCGGCAGCGGCGGCCTGGTCCAGGGCGTCCCGGGAGATGTCCACGCCCTCGGCATGGAGCTGCGGTCGTGTGGCCAGAGCGCGCAGGAGCCATTCCCCGCTGCCGCAACCGAGGTCGAGGACGCGCTCGTCTCCCCTCGGGAGCCCGCGTTCCAACAGTCGATGGACCGAGTCGTCGTCGAGCGGAGACTTGATCGGGTGCTCGGTGTGAGCGATACCGGATACCTGTTCACGATTCACCGGCGCACCTTGTCACCGATGGGGGGCGCGCGCACCTCGTTTTCTCCGACGTGCCGGGGTCCGGGCCCGTTCGTGATGCCTCGGTTCTTCAGGGCGGGAAACCGGCGGCGTGGTGTGAGCACGGTGACCGGGGAAATGCTGTGGGATGTCCATGGTCGGCACGGGAAGGGAGCGGACATCGGGTGGACAGCGCGCGGCTGATCTTACGAGGAGTACGGAAGGCCCATGGGCGCCGGCTGGTCCTGCGCGGGGCATCGTTGACGGTGCCGTCCGGGATGCTGGTGGGGGTGGTGGGTGAGAACGGTGGGGGCAAGAGCACGCTGTTGCGGATCGCGTGCGGGCAGTTGGCACCGGACGGGGGCGAGGTCCGCAGGACCGGGGCGGTCGGGTACTGCCCTCAACGCCTGGTGCTCGACGACGCGTTGACTGTCGAACAGCACCTTCGCTACTTTCAGGTCGCCTACCAGCTGCCGGATCTGAGGTGGTCCGAGGAACTGCTGGAGATCCTGGCGCTCGCCGGCTTCCGCGGGGAGCGGGCCGGGGTGCTCAGCGGCGGCACGCGGCAGAAGCTCAACCTCGTCCTCGCCCTCATGCACGACCCCGATCTGTTGCTCCTGGACGAGCCGTATCAGGGCTTCGACTGGGAGACCTACCAGAGATTCTGGGAGCTGACGGTCCGACTGCGGGAACGTGGCAGAGCCATTGTCATGGTCTCTCATCTGGCCTTGGACATCGGCCGCTTCGACGAGGTCCACTATCTGCGCGAGGGTCTGCTGTACGACTCCTCGGGCGTAGCGGAAGCGGCGGCCACGGTTGCGAACGGCCGTGGGGTGGTGGGCGGTTGATGCGCAGGAGGCGTCCGCTGTGGACCGCGGCAGGCTTCGCGCTGCTCGGTCACGTCCGCAACCGGCTGGCTCTGGGACTGGCCGTCTTCTTCCTCCCCCTGTTCGTGTTCGTGACCGGCACGGCCGCGCCGTCCACCGGACTGCCGCTCGCGCTCGGCGACGCGGCGGGTCCGGCGGTTGCTGCCGCGGACCGTGTGATGCGCGTGTCCTGCGCGCTCAACGCCGTTATCCTCCTGACCGGCCTGATGATGTTCATGGCGACCACCAGGGCCGGGGAGTTGGACCACCGGCTCGTTCTGGCCGGCTATCCCCGCCTTCGCCTGCTGCTGGGCAAGACACTCGCGCTGTGCGCCGTTGCCTGCCTCCTTGCCCTTTACACCACTGCCTTGCTGAGCGCCTTCTTCCCGGTGCGCCGGCCCTGGTCGCTTGCCTGCGCGGTGGGCACGGCCGCGCTGGCCTACGGGGGGATCGGGATCCTGCTCGGCGCGCTGTTGCGCAGTGAGCTGGCCGGCGTCTTCGTCGTGGTCATGGCGAGCATGATCGACATGGGGCTGCACAACCCCGCGGCCAGCCAGCTCGCCGGCGGGCCCAGTCTGCGCCTGCTTCCCATGCACGGCCCCACGCAGGCCGCTCTCGTCTCGGCCTTCACCACCGGCTTCCCGGCGAGCGGGCTGCTGGCCGGCCTCACCTGGTGGGCCGTCGCGACGGCAGCCGCCTTCACCGTCTTCCACATCCGCACCCGTCACGGCTATGTCGCAACCCCGGCACTCCGCGGCGGCAATCCGGCACGCGCCGGTCGCCAGTCACCCCACGAGGAAGGAGCACCCCTTCGATGAGCATGACGCCCCAAGCGCCGTTCCCCGACGGCTGGTTCGCTGTGGCGTTCAGCAGTGACCTACGACCGGGCCGGGTGCGTCGCTCACGGATCGCGGGGAGCGAGGTCGTCGTCTACCGCACCCGCAGCGGCCTCGTCCGGGTCACCGACCCCCACTGTCCGCACCTGGGCGCGCATCTGGGTCATGGCGGCCGGGTCGAGGGCGAGCGGCTCGTCTGCCCCTTCCACGGCTTCGCCTTCGATGCGGACGGGACATGCGTCGCGACCGGCTACGGAACCCGTCCGCCCAGGACGGCCTTACGGCTCCGTCACAGCCAGGAGGCCAACGGATTCGTCTTTGTCTGGCAGCACCATGCCGGGCTGCCGCCGCAATGGGAACTACCCTGCCTGTCCGACAACGCATATCCGGACACCGTGGAGACCTCCCACTGCTTCCGAGGCCATCCCGACGATCCCGGGGAGAACAGCGTCGACCTCGGCCACTTCGCCCAAGTCCACCGCATCACCGGGGCCCGCCCCGTCCACGCGCTCACCACGGACCTGCACCGTGCCGAACTGACCGTCAGCGGCACGAAGACCTTCGGCCGCCATGGCATCGGCGCCGAGATCAGCTACTGCTACTGGGGACTGGGCTTCACGGCCATCGACACCCACATCCCCCGGTTACGCATCCGTGGCCGTGTCCTGAACGCCGTCACGGTCACCAGTCCCGGCCAACTCCAGATGCGCACCCGCATCAGCACCGCCCTGGACAGACGTAGGGCGGACAGCGGTAGGGCCCCGACGAACGCACCCCTGTGGGACAGGCTCCTCGCCACCGTGCTGACCCGTGCCGGTCAGCCCCAGTACCTGCGCGACATTCGTCAGGACATCCGCATCTGGCACCACAAGTCCTACCTCGAACGACCCCGACTCGCCGAGGGCGACGGTCCGATCACCGCCTGGCGCCGCTGGACCCGCCAGTTCTATCCCACCACCTGATTGCGAGCCCACGAATGTTTCAGACGGGCCAGACGGGCCTTGTCGTAAGAATTCCGGAGGCGGAGTCGGCGGTCCGTGCCTGGCGTGAGCGGTTTGATCCGTCAGCGCGAGCAGGAGTGCCCGCACATGTCACGGTGCTTTTCCCGTTCCTCGACGAGCGGCGAATAGATGCGCGTGTCTGCTCGGTGCTTGCTGATGTGCTTGGCCGGCACGGCGCGTTTGGCCTGCGGTTTGCGCGCTGTGGACGGTTTCCGGGGGTGTTGTATCTCGTTCCCGAGCCGGACGGGCAGTTGCGGCGGCTCACCGAGGCTGTCGCTGGTCGGTGGCCCGAAGCGCAGCCCTACGGTGGGAAGTTCACTGAGGTCGTGCCCCATCTGACCGTTGCAGACAGTCAGGACGATGGTGTCCCGGATGAGCTGGACGAGATCGAGGCCGAGCTGCTCGGCAAGCTTCCCTTTACGTCGTGGGTTTCCTCGGTTGACCTCATGGTGCATGACGGTGCGAGGTGGCAAGGGCGTGCATCGTTCGCACTCGGTGAGACGCGTGAGATGGGGGAGACGGGTGAGAGGTGATCCGTGAGCCGCACCTTCGCCGCCGGGGCCGCGGAGGTGCGGCTCCGGCGGCGAGCCGTTCAGACTGTTGCGGCCCTGGGGCTTCGTGAGGTGTTGCTGCCGGGGACCGGTTCGGAGGCGTCGGTGCCGAGGGCCGCGATGCGGTTGTTCGCGTCGACGTGTACGACCCGCGGTCGGAGGGCGCGGGCCTCGGCGTCGTCCACCTGCGCGTAGCTGATGAGGATGACCAGGTCGCCGGGGTGGACCAGATGCGCGGCGGCGCCGTTGATGCCGATGACGCCCGAGTTGCGTTCGCCCTCGATGACGTAGGTCTCCAGGCGGGCGCCGTTGTCGATGTCGACGATGTGGACGAGCTCGCCGGGCAGCAGGTCGGCGGCCTCCATCAGGGCGGCGTCGATCGTGACCGACCCCACGTAGTGCAGGTCGGCCTCGGTCACGGTGGCCCGGTGGATCTTGGACTTGAACATGGTGCGCAGCACAGCGTCACACTCCTGCCAGAAGAAGGTCGCGCCCGCGGGTGAGGTGCGCGCCGGACCAACCATGCTAGCGGCGAGGTCGGCGAGCGGGACAGGGGCCTGCCCCCGGCCAGTCACTCTCTGTGGTTGGGGGCCGGGGTGTCGGGGTGTTCCGAAGCCCCGGTGCGGGTCGGCCGGAGTCGTGGCGCATGATGGCGGGCGTTGTTGTGGGCGGCCAGTGGAGGCGGGATGGGCAGCGGGGGCGGGGCCGGGCGGGTTCTGGTGGTGGACGATGATGCCGCCATTCGGCGTTCGCTGGGGCGAGGGTTGCGGTTGAACGGGTTCAGCGTCGATCTGGCGGAGGGCGGCCGTGCCGCGCTGGCGAAGGCGGCGGACCAGGCACCCGACGCCATGGTGCTGGACATCTCGATGCCCGACCTCGACGGCATCACCGTGTGCCGTCGGCTGCGGGCGGACGGCAACGACATACCGGTGTTGATGTTGTCCGCGTTGGACGAGGTCGCGGACCGGGTGGCCGGCTTGCAGGCGGGCGGGGACGACTACCTCGTCAAGCCGTTCGCCCTCGACGAGCTGGTGCTGCGGCTGCACGCGCTGCTGCGCCGGCGGCCGCCCGCCGCCACCGGCACGGTCCGGGTCGGCGGACTGGTGCTGGACACGACGGCGCGGACCGTCAGCCTCGACGGTCGGCAGCGCGAGCTGACCCGGCGGGAGTTCGAGCTGCTGGAGGTGCTGGCCCGCAACGCGGGGCTGGTGCTCAGCCGCGACCAGTTGCTGGAGCGGGTGTGGGGCTACGACTTCGACGTGCGCAGTGACGCCGTGGACACCTTCGTGAGCTATCTGCGGCGCAAGCTGGAGAGGGACGGGCGTCCCAGAATCATCCATACGGTGCGCGGTGTGGGGTTCGTCCTCCGTGATGAGGGGACGGATGCGGCGGCGGGCACGGGCGCGCCATGAGGCTGTCGACCCGTATAGCGCTCGTGGTGGGTGCCGTCGTTCCGCTTCTGGTGCTGGCCTCGGGGTGGCTGCTGGTGGACCTGGTGGGCAGGGACCTGCACGCGCAGGCCGACCAGCGGCTCGCCGAGCGCGCCCACGGCGTGGCGGCGGCCGCCCGGGGGCTGCTGCGCGCCGCCTCCCAGGACCGGCCGCGGGCCGAGCACGCCCGTCAACGGAAGCTGTTCAGCGCGGCGTTGGACGTCGGCATCCGGCTGGAGGGACCGGACCGCACCGTGCAGGAGGGCCCGCAGCCGGATCCGTCCGTACGGCTGCCGACGGTGCCCGGCAAGCCGGTCAGCGTCCATGCGCGGGGCGAGACCTGGCGGGTGCTGGCCGAGCGGGTCACGGGCAAGGCGCCTGGCGTGCGGGGAACGGTGTGGCTGTTCTCGCCCGACTCCGTCAACCAGGCCCAGATCGGGCTCGTGCGCGGCCGGGTGATCACCGTCGCGCTGCTCGCCGCCCCGGCGTCCGCGGGCCTGGCGTGGGCGCTGGCCGCCGGTGCCGCCCGGCCGTTGCGGCGGCTCCAGCAGCGCACCAGCGGCCTCGATCCGCGCACCAGCGACGTCCGGCTGGAACACCGTCCGACCCGGATCACCGAGGTCGACGACCTTGCGCACACCGTGCAGACGGTGCTGACCCGCTACGACGAGCAGGCCGCCCGGACCGCGGAGGCGCTGGCGACGGCCCGTTCGTTCTCGGCCGCGGCCTCGCACGAACTGCGCACACCGCTGACGAGCATGCAGACCAGCCTGGACATCCTCGACGCCTTCCAGGAGCTGGACGCCCAGGACCGGGCGGAGACCGTGGAGGATCTGCGGCGCGGCCACGCCCGGCTGTTGGCGCTGCTGGTGATGTTGCGGGCGCTGGCCCAGGGGGATCTGGTCGAGGCGGATGCGTTCGCGTCCGTCGATCTCGCCGATCTCATGGACGTCGCCGTGGCCGATTTCCGTCGTGCGCACCCCGACGCAGAGGTGGGGCTGGAGTGCACCACGGGACTGGTGGTGCACGGCTGGCAGCCGGGACTGCGGTCGCTGGTGGACAACCTCCTGGCCAACGCCCTGGCACACGGCCGGTCCGCCGATGGGCGGGCCCGAATCGCGGTGGCGCTACGGGGCGCCGACGAGGACGGTGCCCCGGTGGCCGTGCTCACCGTGGACGATCAGGGGCCCGGTGTGCCGCCGGAGGAGCGGCAGACGATCTTCGAGCGGTTCCGGCGACGGGCCGACAGCCCCGGGTCCGGCCTGGGGCTCACCCTGGTCGCCCAGCAGGCCGGTCTGCACCGTGCGCGGCTGGAGGTGCGGACGGCTCCCGGCGGTCGGGGAGCGCGTCTGGAGGTCGCCTTCCCGCTCACCCGCCCCGGCCCCGATGGACCGGCGGAACCGCACTGGGACTGGCTGTCGGACACCCACGACCTTCGACAGGAAATCCACAAGAACCGTTCCTAAGGTGCTCCTTGTGCGGAACGGCGACGTTCACGCCACAAGGAGGACACATGCCCGTGCCGGCCACGAAGACCGCAACCACGCACGTTCGCGAGGAGAGCCGCGGCCGGTTGCCGGTCGCCCGTACGACCGAGGTGGTGCTCGCCCTGCTCGCCGCGGCGGTACTCTCCCTGGCCCTCGTCCTGTGCGGCGCCCTGATCGTCGAGGACGGCAGCGGCGTGCGCGACGAGGGGCCCGCCACCGACCCGTCACGGGGCAGCTGACCGGGCCACAAAGAAACCACAAGATCGGCCCCTACCTTCGCCCACACCCGGCCCGCTCCGCGCTTCCGGCGCAGCGGGCCTTCGTACAGCACGGCGAACGGAGAGAGACATGCACGGACGCAAGCGGACGCTGAGCGCGGTCCTGGCCGGTCTGGCCCTGGCGGGAACGGTCGCGGCCGGCGCCCCGTCGTACGCGGCGGACAGCGCGGCACCGGCTTCGACGGCCACCGCCCACGCCAAGGGCCCGAAGGGGGACGGGGCCAAGGCGCTGTGCCGCCGGGTGCCGAAGCTGGAGAAGCGGATCGAGAAGCGGATCACGCGCATGACGGGCGACGTCGGCACCCGCGGCTCGATCAAGTACCTGGAGCAGCGCATCGCCAACGCCAAGAAGGCCGACCACCAGGCCATCGCCACGTTCCTCGGCGACCGCCTCACCACCCGCAAGACGCTGCTGCCGCTGCTGAAGCAGAAGCAGACCGACCTCAAGGCGGTCGCCACCTGGTGCAGCACCCACAACGACGGCACCTCGGCCGCGGCCTCATGAGGCGCCGCCGCGGGCCGTCCGCCGTCCTGCTGACCGCGGCCCTCGCGCTGCCCCTGCTCGGCACGGCGGCCTGTTCACCCTCGTCGCCGTCGGGCAGTGCGGCCCCGGCCGCCAGCAGTACGGCAACCCCGCAGGACCAGCTGCCGCAGATGCGGAAGAAGGCCGACGGGGCCCAGCAGGCCGTAGCCTCGGCGGACGCCAACGGCAACGCCGACAACGTCGGGAACTGAGGCGGGAAGGTCGCCCGTGCCGGGCCGGGGAGACCCTCCGCGGTCCGGCACGGGCGACGGCCGGCACCCCGACACCTGGCGGGCGCGGACTGCCGCGCCCTCACCTGCCCCAGATCCTCCGGTACGCCGCGCGATAGCCGGGCGGGTCCCAGGTCGTCGCCCCGTGGCTGTTGGCGGCCGTGGCGATGTGCACCGGAGCGACGTAGCCGCTGGCGGGCGCGCCGGCGAAGGCGCGGTTGAGCTCGTCGAGGATCTGCCAGCCCTGCTGGGCGAACGGCTCGGGGACGGTGGCCGCCTGGAACTGCCGGCTGTTGATGCGCTGGAACGCGGACGGATCCCCGTCGCCCGCGCCGATGTTGAACGGGGCCCCGGCGCCTTTCCGGCGCGCGGCGCGCAGGGCCGGGGCGGCGTCCGCGAAGTACAGGTCGTTGATGGCGACCGAGTGGGTCCAGGAGTCCGGGAAGCGGGAGAGCAGTGAGGCGGCCTCGACGGGGGTGCGGCTGCTGCTGTCCGAGATCGGGATGTTCTCCTCCGCCAGCACCTGTACACCGGGGCAGGTGGCGAGTTCCTGCTCGATCAGTGCGGACTTGGTTCTGGCGAACGGGACCGAGGCATCGGTGAACACGACGACTCCGGCGTGACCGCGGGAGTGCACGATGACCCAGTCCGCGCCGGCCTTCGCGACGTCCCCGACCCTGGTGGTGACGTTGCTGAAGAGCGCGGGGTGCCGGCTCGGGCCGGGGGAGCCGACCGCGTGCCAGCCGACGAGCGGGATGTGCCTGGCGGCGGCCCCGGCGACCTGAGTCGACGTCAGATCGGGGTCGAAGCCACCGACGACGATGCCGGCGGGCCGAAGGCCGATGGCCTGGTCGAAGGCCGCCTGGATTCCGGTGGGGGTGCCCTGGCCGTCGATCAGCCGGAGGCGCCAGCCGATGACCCGGGCGGCTTCCCGTACCCCCTCGGCGGCTGCCGCGACGCCGGGGTTGGTCATGGTCTGCGCGACATAGACGATGGTCCTGCCGGAGACCGCCCGCGGACCGTCGGCAGGGCCGGGCGTGGCGGGGACGCTCTTCTCGGCCCGCGCAACGGCCGCCGTGGCGCGGGCCAGGGCGGCGGGGCAGCCGGTCTTCGCCGGGCCGGGCGAGAACGATCCCCCGCCGACCGACGCACCGCGCTCGCAGCCGACGACGGCGACGCCGGTGAGAACCGCGACCGCCAGCGACCAGGCGGCGACCGCACCGCCCGGGGCCGTCCGGCGCCGCGAGCGTACGAGGACGCCGCGCGCGGCGCCGGCGTGCCGACCGGAGGTGGTCACGAGGTGACCTTCGGCAGGTCGGAGAGTGTCCGCGGAGGTCCCTTCCGCCGTTGCCGCGCCTGCCGGCGGGCGGTGTAGCCGGCCAGGCCGACGGCGAGCAGCAGCGTGGCACCGTTGAACAGCGGGATCACCCAGAACTGGGCGCCCAACTGCTCGATGCCGGCCAGCCCGATGGCCAGCACGACGACGGCGACCAGTGTGCCCGGCGCGTTGGCCCGGCCCGGTCTGATCGTGGTGGAGCCGAGCAGTGCACCGACGAAGGCGGGCAGCAGATAGTCCAGTCCGACGCTGGGGTTGCCGATGCGCTGCTGTGCGGCGAGCAGCACACCGGCGATGCCGACGACCAGTCCCGAGCCGACGAAGGCGTGGACGACATGGCGCCGGGCGGGGATGCCGACCAGTTCGGCGGCGCGCGGGTTGGAGCCGATGACGTACAAGTATCGGCCCAGGGGCAGCCGTTCCAGCAGCAGCCACAGCAGGGCGGTGAGGATCAGGACGTAGTAGGCGGACACCGGCAGCCCCAGGAATCTGGAGTCGTACAGGTCGGTGAAGGCGGCCGGCAGGCCCTGTGGACCGGGCACGATCCGCGCCCCGCCGGTGATCCGGCCGGTGACGGCGTAGAGGATGCTGCCGGTGCCGAGGGTGGCGATGAAGGAGTTGATCCTCGCGAACTCCACGACCACACCGTTGAAGGCGCCGACGACCGCCCCGCCGAGCACCACCACCAGGCAGGCGAGCGGCCAGGGCCGGCCTTCGACGGCGATGAGCTGCATCGTCGTCACATGCGCCAGGCCGAGGCCGTAGCCGAGGGAGAGGTCGAACTTGCCGGTGACGATGGGGAGCGTGGCGCCGAGCGCGAGCAGGGCGGGGATCGACTGGTTGGACAGCACCGCGGAGATGTTGTCCAGGGTCGGATAGGTGTCCGGCAGGGCGAGGGAGAACGCCAGGAACAGCAGGACGGCCAGGGCCAGGAGGCCGTAGGCGCCGAGGAGATGCCCGAACCGGCGGCCCGGCGGGCGACGGGCCGAGCGGGTCACGGGCCCGTGGTCCCGGTGAGCGCCGGCATGGCCGAGGAGGCCCGGGTCAGCGCGCCGACGGTGAGTGCGGTACCGCGCAGCTCCGCCGTCATCGCCCCGCGGACGAACACCAGGGCCCGATGGCACACGTCGGTGACCTCCTCGAAGTCGGTGGACAGCAGCAGGACGGCGAGACCGTCGGCCAGCGCCTCCCGGAGCAGGTCGTAGAGCGCCGTCTTGGCGCCGATGTCGACCCCGGCGGTCGGTTCTTCGAGGATCAGCAGCCTGCGGTGCGTCCCGAGCCACCGGCCGATCATGACCTTCTGCTGGTTCCCCCCGGACAGGGTGGAGATCGGCGCCTCGCTGTCCCGGGGGTGCACGGCGAACCGGGTCAACAGGGCGTCGGCCTCGGCCCGTTCGCGCCGCGGGACGGTCCAGCGGAGCGCCGGGTGGCCCCTCGCCCGTGGGTTGGCCAGGAGGTTCTCCCGCACGGTCAACTCGGGGGCGCAGCCCTCTTCTTGGCGGTTGCTGCTGACGAAGCCGACCCCGGCGCCGACCGCGGCCGCGACCGAGCCAGGTCGGTAGGGGCGTCCGTCGAGCAGGACCCGTCCGCCGACGAGGTGCCCGGCGCCGGCGAGGGCGCGGCCCAGTTCCAGGTGTCCGGCGCCGGTGAGTCCCACCATGCCGAGGATCTCGCCGGCGTGCAGCTCCAGGCCGACCGGTGCGGTGTCGAAGGTCCGTACCCGGTCCAGGCTCAGGACGGTGCGGCCCGTGGCCGGGGCGAAGCGGCGGCGGCCGGGTTCGTGGCCCACGATGTCGCGCACGAGCCGGGCCGGATGGTGGCCGGCGAGCGGGCCGTGGCGGACCAGGCGGCCGTCGCGCAGCACGGCGAAGGCGTCGGCCACCTGGTACACCTCGTCGAGCCGATGGGTGACGTGGACGATGGCGTGCCCCTGGTCGCGCAGAGCGTGCAGGACGTCGAAGAGCCGGGCGCAGTCCGCCGCCGGGAGACTGGCCGTCGGTTCGTCGAGGACGATGACCCGGGCCCGGGTGGACAGCGCCCGGGCGAGCGCGACCAGGGAACGTTCGGCGCGCGGGAGGTCGGCGACGAGGGTGCGCGGGTCGAGATGGGCGGCGATGACGCCGAGCGCCTCGGTGCAGCGCTCACGGGTCCTCCGCCAGGAGATCAGTCCGGCGCGGCGGGTGTAGCCGGTGCCCAGCGCGATGTTCTCGGCGACCGTCATCCACTCGACCAGTCCCAGGTCCTGGTGGATGAACGACATGGCGCGGGCGGCCGCTTCGGTGCCGAGCGGATGGCCGGCGACCGTCACCTCGCCCCGGTCCGCGTGCTGGACACCGGCCAGGATCTTGATGAGGGTGGACTTTCCCGCGCCGTTGGGACCGAGCAGGGCGAGGACGCTGCCGGAGCGGATGTCGAGGTCGACGTCGTCCAGCGCGAGGGTGCCGCCGAACCGCTTGCCAAGGCCGCGGATGCGGACCAGCGGCTCCGGGCCGTGGGGAGCGGGAGGGCTGCTGTCGGGAGTGTCGGGCACGGAGTTCTCCGGGGATCGGCCGCTCGGTGCACTGCCGGTATCCGGCACGTTCGCGCATGCTACGGCCCCTGTTGCCGTCCCCTCGGCCTCCCGACCCGGGGATGTCGCTCAGATGGCGGGAACGTCGGCGAGGTGGGCCGCGGCGGCGTCGGGCCGCCCGCCGGACACCTTCAGGGCGCACTCGGCCCAGATGACCTTGCCGTCGGGGGTGTAACGGGTGCCCCATGCCTGGGCGAGCTGTGCGACGAGGAACAGGCCGCGGCCGCCCTCGTCGGTGGTGGCCGCATGGCGCAGATGGGGGGCGGTGCTGCCGCCGTCGGCGACCTCGCAGGTCAGGGCACGGTCGTAGAGCAGGCGGACCTGGATCGGTGCGGTGCCGTAGCGGATGGCGTTGGTTACCAGCTCGCTGAGCACCAGTTCTGCGGCGAACGACACCTCGTCCAGTCCCCACGCGGCCAGTTGACTCGTCACCTCGGCGCGGATGCGGGAGACCATGGCCGGGTCGTCGGGCAGCGCCCAGGTGGCGATCCGGTGCGCGTCCAGTGTGTGGGTGCGGGCCACGAGGAGGGCTATGTCGTCGGTGGGGTGGCGGGGGACCACCGACCGGAGGACCTCCGCGCAGGTGTCCTCGGGCGGGCGGTTCGGGAACGCCAGGGCTCGGCGCAACCGGTCGAGGGCGGTGTCCAGGTCGCGGTGGCGGTCCTCGATCAGTCCGTCGGTGTAGAGGACCAGCTGACTGCCTTCGGGGAGATGGAGTTCGGCGGTTTCGAAGGGCAGACCGCCCAGCCCCAGCGGTGGGCCGGCAGGCAGGTCGGGGAAGACGACGGTGCCGTCGGGATGGACGAGCGCGGGCGGCGGGTGGCCGGCCCGGGCCATGACGCACTGCTGGGACGTGGGGTCGTAGACGGCGTACAGGCAGGTGGCGCCGATGATGCCGGTGATTCCGTCGGGCTCCTCGCCGCCGTCGTCCCGGGCCAGGCGCGCCACGACGTTGTCGAGGCAGGTGAGCACCTCGTCCGGGGGCAGGTCCAGTTCGGCGAAGTTGCGGGCCGCCGTGCGCAGTCGGCCCATGGTGGCGGCGGCGTGCAGCCCGTGCCCGACGACGTCCCCGACGACGAGCGCGACGCGGCTGCTGGAGAGCGGAATGACGTCGAACCAGTCGCCGCCGACCCCGGACTCGGCGGGCAGATAGCGGTGGGCGACCTCGACGGCGTTCTGCTCGGGGAAGCCCTGCGGCAGCAGACTGTGCTGGAGCGCCAGCACCATGTTGTGTTCGCGGGTGTAGCGGCGGGCGTTGTCGATGCAGATGGCGGCACGGGTGGCGAGTTCCTGGGCCAGCGAACGGTCGTCGTCGCCGAAGGGGGCCGGATCCCGTGAGCGGTAGAAGCTCGCCACGCCCAGGGCGATGCCACGGGCGATGAGGGGGACCGCGATCAGGGAGTGCACGTTGTGGTCGAGGAGGCGCTGGGCGTGCGCGGGATCCTGGGCGATCCAGCCCGCGGCCGTCCTCAGGTCGGGCTCCAGCACCGCCCGCCCGCCGGCCAGGCAACGGAGTTGGGGCGTCGAGGGACGCAGGTCGATCGGCTCACCGGCAGGGTAGAAGGGGCAGTCCTCCCGGTAGCCGTGCAGTACGACGCGGTACAGACCGGCGCGCGGGTCGGTCGGCTCCTCGCCGCGCAGCACCGCTTCGGGAAGCTCGATGGTGACGAAGTCGGCCAGGCGGGGCACGGCCGTCTCGGCGAGCTCCTGTGCGGTGCGGGACACGTCCAGGGTGGTGCCGATGCGGGTACTGGCCTCGGACAGCAGCTCCAGGCGGCGCCGGGCCGCCACGGCGTATTTCCCCACCCCCGGCTCGCCGACCAGCACCAGCCCGCTCGCCGCGTGCCCGGAGACGGCTTCGGGTGTGTGCTCCGTGGTGGCCGCTCGTCCGGGTACGGCGCCGGAGGCCGGCCGGAGCCGCCGGGTCGCGGGCTCGGCGCCCTGCGTTGCCGGGGGACCGGACGGGGTCTCGGGCGGGGCGGTGACGACGACGGGCAGGTGCCCCGTGGAGAGGAGCGCTTCGACGGCGATGCCCTCGACCCCGGCAGGGCTGGTGACCGGCCGGCTGAGCAAGGTCACGCACCGACCGCCGGGAAGCGGCACCTCCATGGCCGCCCGCTGGGCCAACGCCATGAGATCGGCGGCCTTCTCCTTGAGGATCATCTGGTCCCGCCAGTCCAGCACGCTGCCGGTCGGCTCGCCCGGCTGACCGTCGCCGGGCGGCATCTGGCGCCTGGCGTCGAGGTACGCCTGGAGCAGGGCGCGCTCCCGCTGCGAACTCTGCTCCAGAAGGCGTCGTTCGATGGCGCCGGCCGCCTTGCGGATCACGGTGTTCAGCGTGGCGTCCACGTCGGTGAGCGGATAGCCCAGGCAGAGCACGCCCTCGATGCGACCGCTGAGCGGGTCCCGGACGGGGATCGCCGAGCAGGCGTTGGACTGGGAGCGTTCGGCGAAGTGCTCGGCACCGTAGACGTTGATCAACTGCCGTTCCGCGAGCGCCAGACCGATGCCGTTGGTACCGCCGAACTCCTCGGCGAACACGTAGCCCGGGACGCTCTGGATCGCCGCCAGCCGTCTGACCAGGGACGGACTGCCGAAGCGGCGCTGCAGCACGGCGCCCCGGCCGTCGGCTAGGGAGACGTTCATGTTCCGGTCCGCGAACAGCTCCTGCAGCCGGTCCAGCACGGGCCCGGCCGCCCGGGCGAGCCGGCCCTCCAGATCGAGATCGGCGCGGTAGGGGAGTTCGCATCCGGCCGGCGAGAGGCCCAGGGCGAGCGAGCGCTCCCAGGAGTTCAGGATCGGGCCTCGTACGGCCTCGGCGACCGACTCGCCTCGAAGGAACTGGTCACGGGCGCGTGCGGGGCCGACACCAACTCCCACCAGCCCCATCGGAATCACTTCCCTTTCGGTACCTGCCGCAGGGCCGCCAGTCACCCTCCTGCCGTCCGCTCGGAGCAGCTGTACCGTTTGCTCCCGATTGTAGGGCTTTTGTTTCGGGGGAGTGGCGGTCGTGCCGGGGCAGTGGAGGGGCCTCACAGAACCGCGAGCGGGGTGACGGGCGAGCCCGTGCCGCCGGGGATGTTCAGCGGGGCCACCACGAACAGGAAGGCGTAGCGGCCTGCCTCCGCACAGGCGTCGGAGAGCGCTTCGAGATCGAGGTTGTCCAGGAGCGGGACTCCCATCGCGGCGATGGCCAGTGCGTGGACGGGGGAGTGCACCCCCTCGACCGGCGAGGGCCGCACATCGCTGTCGCCGTCGTTCCCGAGCAGTGCGATCCCGCGCGCGGCGAGCAGCGGCACGGCGTCCACATGGAAGCCGGCACTGGCCGTGCCGGGGTCCCAGGCACCCAGCTCCCCGCGTCGCCGGATGCTGCCGGTCCGCAGCAGTACCGCGTCGCCCTCGCCGATCGTCACGCCCAGTGCCCGCTCCGCCGCGGTGACGTCCTCGGCGTGCACCGCGTGCCCGGGCTCCAGCCAGGCGCTCCCCGAGACGCCGGGCAGGTCGAGCAGCACGCCCCGGGTCACCAGGGAGCCGAGTGCCGACACGGCGCCGAACCGGGCGCCCCGCGCATCGACGCACGCGTCGGCGGGCCGGCCGTCGTACAGCTGCCCGCGGTAGGCGATGTGGGCGAGCGCGTCCAGGTGGCTGACGGCCTTGCCGTGGTAGTCGGCGCCGACGAAGTCCTTGTACGAGGTGGGCTCCGGGGCGGGCTCCCGGGTCTCGACCTCGCCGAGCGCGGACATGAAGTGCAGGGCGGGCCTGCCGTTGTCCGGGCCGGCGGCGGTGTCCCACGGGCGCGCAATCGGGACGACCGTGCCGGTCCGGACGAGGGCGGCGGCCCGCCGCACGTGCTCCGGGGCCACCCGGTTCCAGGCGCCGCGATCGGCCGGCGTCCAGCGTCCCCAGGTACGGACCGCCGCGAAGAGCGCGTCGAACTCGCCGCGCGGGACGGCGGGCCCGTTGCCGTCATCCGCCGGCGGGGGAGACGAGGCGTTGCCGGGATTGCCGGTCATGTGGGTGCTCTTCAGTGCTCCAGGGCGGCGGTGCCGTCGTCCGGCCTCGCCGTACCACTCTCCCCAGAATGTCCCTTCCGGGCGGCGGCCCGCATGTGATCGCCAGGCCGTTCATCGCCGGGAAGCGCAAAACAGTAGGCGCCGAAAAGTAATGCCAGTGGCCTGTGATTTCAAAGTTTTCGCCAAATTGAATTCCCGCATTGAGGGGATGAATGGATGATCGAATATCTCCGGCAAGGTGCTCGGATCGACTCATCGGCCCCAACTGGCCCAATATTCGGCTGCTTTACCACGACCCCGAATCTATGAGTCCGCCATGAATTTTCTGCGGAAAGTAACTTTTCCGTTACCGCTATTTGCAGAACCTCGAAAGCTCTCTACGCTGAGGCAACTTTTCGGCCAGCTGTCTTGAAAGGCCCCCTCATGGCAAGCGTTGACCAGATCACGCCACTGAAGGCACGCTCACCAGGCTCTCTGCGCAGGGATGTCGGACTTATCGGCCTGATGTGGGCCTCGGTCGGCTCCATCATCGGATCCGGATGGCTCTACGGCGCCCAGAAGGCCGTGGTCGTCGCGGGCCCCTCCGCGATCATCTCCTGGAGCATCGGCGCGGTCGCGATCGTTCTGCTGGCACTGGTGCACGCCGAGCTCGGTGGTCTCTTCCCGGTGGCCGGCGGCACCGCGCGCTATCCGCACTACGCCTTCGGCGGCCTGGCCGGCATGTCCTTCGGCTGGTTCTCCTGGCTCCAGGCGGCGACGGTGGCCCCGATCGAGGTCGAGGCCATGATCGGCTACGCCGGGCACTGGTCATGGGCCAAGTCGCTCCAGCACGCCAACGGAACCCTCACCGCCAGCGGGTTCGTCGTCGCGGTCGTCCTGATGGCGATCTTCGTCGCGGTGAACTTCCTGGGCGTGAAGGTGCTGGCCCACACCAACAGCGCGGCCACCTGGTGGAAGATCGCCGTACCCCTCGGGGCGATCTTCGTCATCGCGGCGACCAACTTCCACCCGCACAACTTCACCTCCCACGGCTTCGCCCCGTTCGGCGCCAAGGGCGTGCTCAGCGCCATCAGCACCAGCGGCATCATCTTCGCGCTGCTCGGCTTCGAACAGGCCATCCAGCTCGCGGGCGAAAGCCGCAACCCCAAGCGTGACCTGCCGCGCGCCACCATCGGCTCGGTCGTGATCGGCGCCGTCATCTACACCCTGCTCCAGGTCGTCTACATCGGCGCCCTGCCGCTGGCGTCCTTCGCCCACGGGTGGGCCAAGCTCGACTACGCCGGCATCAGCGGCCCGTGGGCCGGCCTGGCCACCGTGGTGGGACTCGGCTGGCTGGGCTGGATCCTCTACGCGGACGCGATCATCTCCCCCGGCGGCACCGGCCTGATCTACACCACCTCGACCTCGCGGATCTCCTACGGCCTGAGCAAGAACGGCTACGCGCCCCGGCTGTTCGAGCGGGCCGACCGCCGCGGAGTGCCGTGGTTCGGCCTGATCATCTCCTTCGTGACCGGCGTGATCTGCTTCCTCCCCTTCCCGAGCTGGCAGGAGCTGGTCTCCTTCATCACCTCGGCGAGCGTCCTGATGTACGCCGGCGCCCCGTTGGCGTTCGGTGTGTTCCGCGGGCGCCTGCCGCACCGCCAGCGTCCCTACCGCCTGCCCGGCGGCAACGTCCTCGCGCCGCTGTCCTTCGCGGTGGCGAGCCTGATCATCTACTGGGCCGGCTGGACCACCCTGGAACGGCTCGGCTGGGCGATCGTGATCGGCTACGTCCTGCTCGGCAGCTATGCCTGGTACGCCACGAAGAAGCGGCTGCCGAACGCTCCGCGACTGGACTGGAAGGCCGCGCAGTGGCTTCCCGTCTACCTCATCGGCATGGGCGTCATCTCCTGGCAGGGCGGCTTCGGCGGCCAGAACCACATCCCGATGTGGTGGGACATGGCGATCATCACGGTGTTCTCGGTGGGGATCTACTACTGGGCCCTCGCCACCGCCGTCCCGCCCGAGGCGATCGAGCAGAACATCGAGGAGATCGCGGTCGTGGACGAGGGCGGCCACTGACCGAACCCCTGAACTGAAGACCCCTCGGACGAACCGCTGAGTCCGGCCGGCCACCCGGCCGGACTCAGCGCGATGTGCCACTTATCCCCGCCCAATTCCCCACTCATTAGGGCGAGTTGATCGCCAGGGTCGATGGTGACCACTGATGACCCACCGATGCCCCGCCGACGGTCCACCGATGACCCATCGGTGATCCGCAGCCGACTTTAAATGGGTTGGGCTGTTCGGCACCTGCTGCTACGGTCTGAGCAGCCGTGAGAGAACGCGAGGAGGTGAGACCCATGAAGGCTGTATCCATGTGGGTGCTCCCCCTTTTCGTCACGGTGGGCGATTGACGCAGGTGTCGCCGGGAGCGCCTCGGACAAGGCACTCCCGAGAGGCAACACCTATGAACTCTGCACATTCCACTTCGGGCACGGGCAGCCCCGCGGTCGTGGTCACGCGGGTGTCGGACACGCAGTGGCACGCCGTCGAGGACGACCGGACGGTCGGCCGCGGCGATGCCTCGCGCCGACCCGACGGGCGGCTCTTCATCAGCATCGACGCCTGGCACCGCGAGGTCTTCGACCGCATCGCCGACGCGATGCCGGCGGACCTGCCGACACCGCTGTACACCGTCGTCGACGAGGCCGACCACGAATCGAGGTCCGCCTGGGAGCGGGCCGGTTTCGCTGTCGCCCGCCGCGAGTGGGGCTATCACGTTCCCACCGATCCCCAGGCCACCGGGCTCGCCTCGATGCGGCCCCCGTCGGGCGTGACGATCCTGCCCGCCGGCGAGGCGGCGGAGGGCCCGCTGCGCGCCCTGGACCGCGCCATCCGTGACGAGGTCGAGGCCGCCGTCGGATGGCACACGATGCCGGCCGAGGTACTGCCCCGTCCCGCGGGGACCACCCTGATCGACCCCTCGAAGTACGCGGTGGCACAACACCTGGACCAGTACGTGGGACTGGTCCGGGTGGCACCGCTGACCAGGCAGCCCCGGATCGGGCTGATCGCCGTCCGGGCCGACCGGCACCGCCGCGGCACTGCCCGGGCCCTGCTGGCCCAGGCACTCGGTTCACTGCACCGCTCCGGTACGGCTTCGGCCTGGGCCGAGGTGGACGAGTCCAACGCGGCGGCCACGGCCCTGTTCGAGGGCATCGGTGCCCGGCGCACCGGCAGCACCCTGGAGCTCGTCCGTCACTGACGCTCCGCCACACCGCACCGAACGACCGGCCGAGCCGCGCCCACAGCAGGCGCGCCGACGGCCGTGCCAACCCGCCGGTACGCAGTCGACGCACCGTCAACGCACCGTCTCAGAACGGGAGAAGTGAGAGACCATGTCAACATCAGCAGGCCGAATAGAAGTCGAGGGCACCGTCACCGAGTGCCTGCGCAATGCCAGCTTCAGGGTGGAACTCCAGACCGGGCACACGGTGCTCGCCCACATCAGCGGGAAGATCCGCAAGAACCACATCAAGATCCTCCCCTACGACCGGGTCCTCGTGGAACTCAGCCCCTACGACCTCACCCGCGGCCGGATCCGATACCGCTACCGGTCGTAGCGGGAGCAGCCCATCGGCTCAACTCCGGTGACGAGCCCCTCGCTGGAGCCCCGGTCCGACGTGACCGGGGCTTCGGCCTGCCAAGCGGCGCCCGAGGGGTCGGGAATCTCGTGATCATCGCGTGGGTTGCACCGTGCGTCAGCAGCACTTGAACGAAGGGCTCTCCGTGCGCGCTCTACAGATCGACCGCTTCGGCACACCCGATGTCCTCGGCCTCGTCGAGGTCGCCCGGCCCGAGCCGGGGCCCGGGGAGGTGCTGATCCGGACCGTCGCGACCAGCATCAACCCCGTCGACGACAAGACGCGGGAGGGAGCCATCGGCGAGGGGACGCCGCCGCTGCCGATGACACTCGGCTGGGATCTGGCCGGCATCGTGGTCGACGGCGGCGACAGCGGGTTGCGCACGGGGGAGCGCGTCATCGCGATGTCGCACCAGCTCAGCTCCGGCCGCGGGACCTGGGCCGATCTGGTCGCCCTGCCGGCGGCGGCGGTGGCCGCCGCGCCGCAGGCGGTCAGCCTGGTGGAGGCGGCCACTCTGCCGCTGCCCGGATTGACGGCTCTCCAGACACTGGACTGGCTCGCGGTGTCCCGTGGCCGGCGGCTCCTGATCGCCGGTGCCGCCGGCGCCGTGGGCGGGATGGCGTTGCAGATCGCCCGGGCACGGGGCGTCGAGGTCGATGCGCTGGTCTCTCGGGACGCGCAGGCCGCCTTCGCCCGCGACCATGGCGCCGGCTTCGTCACCACCGACCGGAACGGCTTTGAGGACCGCCGTTACGATGCCGTCTTCGACACCTTCGGGGCCTTCCTGACCGAGGCGGTGGCGGACGGCGGCCGGTACGCGTCGATCGCCACTCAGGCCGGACCGGTGCCCGACCTGTCCGCACGCGGCGTCCGCACCATCGTCAACCAAGTGCACGAGGACGGGGCGGGGCTGGGCGAGCTGACCGAGCTTGTCGACAGCGGCTCCCTGCAGCCGCGGGTGCACTCCACCTTCGGCCTGCACGAGATCCATGCCGCACACCAACGCTTCCGCGCCGGAAGCCTGGCCGGAAAGATCGCCGTGGCCTTCTGAGCCGGCGCGGTACTTCCGACGCGAGGACATTCCGCTCAGTCGTTACGGTCTCAGGACATTTCTCGGGCCGGTTGGTGGGGAGGAGTGACGTGAGCAGGGGTTCCGGTGGAACGCCTGTGAGCCGCCGAGCGAAGAGGGAGAGTTCGTGATGCGTACCACCAGGAAGTTCGCCGTTGTCGCTGCCGCTGCCGTGATGGCGGGTGCGACGGCAGCGGGAGCGGCCCAGGCGACGCCGAAGGCGGCGGCCACGGCCCCGGCGGCCGGCAAGGGTGCACCGTCCGCCGCCGGCAACAGCCGTTGCCACGCCGGTGAGTTGCGCTACAGCTGGGACTCCGCGCACGGCGGTCGCCCCGACATGGACGCCACCGACCAGCAGATCGCGGCGGTGCGACTGAAGAACAACGGTGGGCGCACCTGCACCCTGCACGGCTTCCCGGGGGTCCGCCTGATCGGCAAATCCGGTGAGGCATGGGACCTGCGCCGGTCCGCGGACCGGCCGAGCACCATCACCCTGCGGCCCGGTGACGACACGGCCCTGGTCACCCTGACCATCCTGCCGGTCGCCGAGCACGGCGCGGGTGCGTTCGTGCCGAGCAAGGTCCTGATCACCCCGCCCGACGAGAAGGCGCACGTCACCCTTGCCTGGCCCTACGGCGGAGCCATCCTGGACCAGTCCGGCGCCACCCACCCCGGTACCTACGTCAACCCCGTCGGCGTGGGCTGAGCCCGGCGCGGACGCCGACAGGCCCCGGGTTCCGAATCGATGGGATCGGAACGCCGGGGCCCATCTGCCCTACCTGATTCCGTTACATGTCACCGCCGCCGTGGCCGCTGTCTTCACCGCCGCTCTTGCCGCCGCCTTCACCGCCGCCGTGGCCACCGTCCCCGCCGCCACCGTGGTCACCCATCCCGCCGCCGTGGCCGCCGCTGCCGCCGCCCTCGTGGCCGCCGCCACCGCCGCCACCGTGGCCCTCGCCGCCACCCGTCTCGCCGTCGACCGAGTTGTTGCAGCCCATGCGGGAGCCCATTGAGGTGCCCTGCGCACCCGCGCTGCCCTCGCCGCCGAGCGCGTTGCCCAGCAGGCCGTTCAGGATCCCGACCTCGCCGAGCACGTCGACGTTCAGGTCGTGGGAGCGGCAGGAGTTGTGCTGGGAGACGTCGAAGCCGCCGCCACCACGGGCGGCCGCTTGGGCGGTGCCGGCGCCGAAGAGGGCGAAGCTGCTGAGGGCGGCAGCCATGACGGCCGCCTTGTGAAGCTTGTGCATTTCTTCTCCGGAAGTTTGGGGTGATTCGGCATGGGATTTGCCGAATCCGTACAGTTGCGGAAGGCTAATACGAAATATGATGCAGGCATCTGTCGACGCGCCGGATCGATTCCGACCTTGGCGAGCGCTGCCATGCCCCAGTGCGGGCGTGTCGCGGGCCCGTTGAACGGGGTCCGCCGACGGCTTTCTCCGGGTACGCCGACGTCAGAGCGTTGCCGACGCCTCCGAGAGGCGCGCAAGTGCGACGCCCGGACCTCCCCGCCCAAGCGCGCCGACCCAACTGACCGGGTCACTGCAACTGCCGTGTGCCGCCACCCGGTCGGCGGTCCGGGGTCCTGCGGATTCCGCGCGGCCACAGGGGCGCGGCTCAAAGGCCCTTTCGCATCAGCACGCACATCGTCTCGTGGCGGCGGATCGACCCGTCCGGCCCCTCCTCGTCCCAGGCATCCGGTTCGCGGCCGTAGGCGACATAGCCCAGGCGCTCGTACAGGGAGCGGGCCCGAGGGTTGTTCTCCTCCACGGCGAGTTCGGCCCTGCGCAGACCGCGGTGCCCGATCCGCCGTTCGGCGGCACGGACCAGCAGAGTTCCCAGGCCGCGGGACTGGAGCGCGGGGAGCACGGCGAGCTGCCACAGGGTTCCGGCTCCCGGTGAGACCTGGTAGTCGATGCCGCCGATGGCCACCGGCAGATCCACCGGAGTACAGACGGCCAGGTAGTCCACCTCGCCCGCCGCGGTGCGCGCCAGCTCGCGCTCCACCTGGCGCAGGTGGGTGGCCGAGCCGGACCATGTGCACGCGGGCAGATCTCGGGGCAGCAGGTCGCGCACACTGACGCGCATCACGACGGTGGCGTCGACGGAGAGACCGGCCGTGGCGTCGATGGAGTCGTCTTGTGCGGGCATGGCCGTGAGCATGGCGCCCGAAACGGGGTCACGACAACGCATTTCTCCCGTCACGGCTCCGGACGGCGGGTGGCGGTGGTGGAGAGGACGTGGTCCGGTCCGCCGGGGCCGGCCTCGGCACGGGGAGGAGCCTCGGCACGGGGAGGAACAGAACGAAGGGCGTTAGGACCGGCCTTCGATAGTCTGGCAGGCGATGACTCATGTCCGCCATCAGCCGGTGGCGCCGACTCACATGCGGTGTCTGGCGCCGGGCGCCGGCATCGATGCCCACCGCCACGACGACCACCAGATCGCCTACGCCAGCCGCGGAGTACTGGCCGTCACCACCGACGCAGGCTCATGGGTGGCGCCGGCCAACCGCGCCGTCTGGATACCGGCCGGGGCCCCGCACGCCCACCGTGCCCACGGCAAACTCGAACTGCACCTGGTCGGCCTGCCCGCCGCCGACAACCCGCTCGCCCTGGAGTACCCGACGGTACTCAAAGTAGGCCCCCTGCTACGGGAGTTGATCCTCGCCTACACCCGCGACACCGAGGCCGGTGACAGTCCGCAACGGGCGCGGCTGCGTGCGGTCCTGCTCGACCAGTTGCGCATCTCCCCGCAGCAGCCACTGCACCTGCCGGCCCCCAACGCGCCCCGCCTCCGGGCGCTGTGCGACATCCTGCACGCCGACCTGGCCGACAACCGCACCCTGGCCGCACTGGGCAGGCAGATCGGAGCGAGCGACCGCACCCTGTCCCGGCTCTTCCAGGCCGAGCTCGGTATGACGTTCAGTCAGTGGCGGACCCAACTACGGCTCTACCACGCGCTGGTGCTCCTCGCCGAGGACATGCCGGTGACCACCGTGGCGCACCTGTGCGGTTGGGCTTCCGCGAGCGCGTTCATCGACGTCTTCCGGCGCGCTTTCGGACACACCCCCGGGTCGTTCAGGCAGCGGGCTCCTTCGACGCAGCGCCGGAACGGGGAGGCGCCTTCGGCCGAGGGCGGAATGCGAACGGGTTCGGGCTAGAGCCCCAGGGCCGTGGCCACTTGGGAGGTGTGGTGGTCGGCGTCGCCGAAGGCCAGGGCGGTGGCCGTCGCATGGCGGGTGAACAGATGCAGGTCGTGTTCGGCGGTGAAGCCGATCGCGCCGTGGACCTGATGGGCCAGTGCACACACCTCCTGGTACTGCTCGCTGGCGCAAGCCTTGGCCAGCGAGACCTCCAGGGCGGCGGGGAGATCGTGCGACAGCCGCCAGGCGGCCTCGTAGGCGAGCAGGCGTGTGGTGAGGACGCGCACGGCCATGTCGGCACAGTGCTGCTGGACCGCCTGGAAACTGCCGATGGGGCGGCCGAACTGGGTGCGGGTCTTGGCGTAGTCCACCGTCATGTCGAGTACGCCCTGGGCCGCGCCGGCCATCTCGGCGCAGGTCGCCGCGGCGCCCAGGTTGGCGACGGTCTCGGCCACGGCGCCGCCGTCGCCGACCTTGCCGATCACCTGCGAGGCGGGCACGGCGGCAGCGGTGAAGTCCACACGGTATTCGGGGGTGGTGCCGACGACGTCGAGGCGGTGCCGGCCCAGGCCCGGGGTGGTCGTGTCCACCAACAGTGCCGTCAGTCCTTCCCGGTAGTCGGTGCGGGCCATGACCACGAGGGCGTCGGCTGCCTGGGCGTACGGTACGAACAGGGCCGTTCCGTCGAGCCGGAAGCCCTCGCCCGACGGGGTCGCCGTGATGTCCGAGCCGGCCGCGCCCCAGTGGCCGTGCGGTGCCGCACGGACGTAGCTCAGGATGCGGCCCTTGGCCACCGCGCTCAGCCACTGCGCGCACTGGGAGGGGTTGCCGTGGCGCGCGAGGGGGAGCGCCGCGCAGGCCACGGTGGTCAGCAGTGGGCTCGGTGTCTGGTGGCGGCCGAGCTCCTCGCAGAGCAGCCAGAGATCCATGAAGTCGCCGCCCAGTCCGCCGTGTTCCTCGGGCAGTGCGAGTGCGGGCCAGCCGAGTTCGGTCATCTCGTCCCACAGCGTCGGCGAGTGGCCGAGTGGGGTGTCGCGTACTGCCCGTGCGCCGGCCGTGGCACGTCTGTCCGTCAGGAGGTCGGTCGCCGCCGCCCGGATGTGCCGTTGGTCCTCGGTGGCCGTCAGGTCCATAGCCGCTCCGATGTCGAGGATGTTGGGGATATGGGGATATGGGGATATGGGGAAGTGGGGAAGTGGGGATATGGGATCGAGGGGGTTGCTGGGGGTCAGGACCGGGGGAGGCCCAGGCCGCGGGTCGCGATGACCCTTCGCTGGATCTCCGTGGTGCCGCCGAGGAGCGTGGCGGCCACCGCGTCGAAACGCATATGCGCGAACGCGGCGGCCATCGGGGCCGGGCCGCGCTGCCACAGTTGTGCGTAGGGGCCGAAGGCGCGGGCGCCGGTGCGGGCGAGCCGCTGGTGCAGTTCGGCGCCCAGGAGCTGGCTGACCGACGCCTCGTAGCCGGGCACCGCTCCGGCGGCGTGACCGGCGGCGGTGAGGCGCGCCACCGCGTACTGCGCACGCATCTCGACATAACGCCGGGCGATCTCGTGCCGGAGGACGGTGGTGTCCGCGCGGACGAGCTCCTGTCCCTCGGCCGAGCGCAGCCGGCCGACCAGTCGCTTCAGCAGCTGCTCGAACTTCACGGGGGCGCCGATGCCCGCGCGTTCGAAGCCGAGTGCGGCCATCGCCACGTACCAGCCCTGGTTCTCCGCGCCCACCCGGTGGGCGACCGGGACCCGTACGTCGTCGAAGTGGATCTCGGCGAAGGGGGTGGCACCGCGCATGTCCTCGATGGGGCGGATGCTGACGCCGTCGCTGGTGGCGTCGATGAGCAGGAAGGTGATGCCCTTGTGCCTGGGCGCGTCCGGGTCGGTACGTACCAGGACGAACAGCCAGTCGGCGTACTGGGCCGACGAGGTCCACACCTTCTGCCCGGTGACCCGGTACGCCTCGGGCCCGGCCGGGCCGGCCGGCTCACGGACCGCCGTGGTACGCAGTGCGGCCAGGTCCGAGCCGGCGTCCGGCTCCGAGAAGCCCTGGGCCCACACCGTCCGGCCGCACGCGATGCCCGGCAGATGCGCCCGGCGCTGCTCCTGGGTTCCGAACTCCATCAGCGTCGGGCCGAGCAGCATCGCCCCGATGCCGTTCACGGTGGGCACCTCGGCGCGCACCATCTCCTCGCGGAGGATGAACTCCCGCATGGGGGAGAGTCCGGCACCGCCGTATGCGGCCGGGAGGTGCGGGGCGATCCAGCCCCGCTCGGCGAGGGCCGCCGCCCAGGCAAGGGCGCCGGCGCGCCGCTCCGGGTCCGGGGAGCACCGGTCGGCCGGCCAGTCGTAGCCCCAGACATCCTCGGGCTCCAGGCTGTTCTCGGCCTCCGGGTCCGGCCGGTAGCAGGCGGGGAAGGACTCCCGGACGAAGGCGCGTACCTCCCGGCGGAACTCCGCGTCCTGAGCCGTCTCCTCCCAGTGCGCCCCGGTCACCGGGCACCGCCCCTCGGCAGCAGGTGCTTGGCCACCTTGTCGGTGGCGGTGCGCGGCAGTTCGTCGAGGAACTCCAGATAGCGGGGGACCATGTGCCTGGGGAGCCGCTTCTGGCAGAACTCCAGCAACTCGGCGGCTTCCAGGCCGGATCCGGGGTGTGCGACGACGAACAGCTTCACGTCCTCCTCCTCCAGCTCCGACGGCACACCGACGGCGGCGCACTCCACCACTGCCGGGTGCAGATTGACCTCGCACTCCAGGTCGAAGGCGGAGATGTTCTCGCCACGCCGGCGGATGGCGTCCTTCATGCGGTCCAGGAAGTAGAAGTAGCCGTCCGCGTCGCGCCAGACCCGGTCGCCGGTGTGGAACCACAGGTTGCGGAAGCAGTGCGCGGTGGCCTCGGGAGCGCCGTAGTACCCGCTGGTGATGATGGACGGCTGCTTGGGGCGGAGTACCAACTCGCCCGGCTCGCCCGGGCCGACCTGCCGGTCCAGTTCATCCACGACGCCGGCCTCGAAGCGCTCGTGGTGTGCCTGGCCGCACGAGCCGAGCCGCCACTCGCCGTACGGGCTGCCGGTCGCGATGCCGGCCTCGGTGCTGGTGTAGCACTCCGCGGAGCGGACCCCGAAGCGGTCGTGCAACGGCTTGTCGAGGGCAGATTTGCCCATGTAGAAGACTTCGAGGGGGTGGTCCTTGTCCCGCTCGGTCGGCTCCTGGTTGAGCAGCATGGGGATCATCGAGAAGACGCTCAACGCCACCTGCGCGTCGAAGCGCCGCACATCGTCCCAGAACCGCGACACATGGAACCGGTCGGCGACGGCCAGTGGACTGCCGGACAGCAGCGCGGACAGCACGCCGTCCCACAGGCCCGCGGCGTGGAAGAGCGGCAGTGGGCAGTAGGCCGTCTTGCCCCACCGGTCGAGGAAGTCCAGCGAGTCCAGGGCACAGGCCAGGGCCAGCGAATGGGAGACCATCGCGCCCTTGGACGGGCCGGTCGTCCCCGAGGTGTACATGATTGCCTGGAGGTCGCAGAACGACACATCGGCGCGCGGGGTCTCGGCGCCGTAGGACAGCAGACTGGCGAGCGAGACGGCCGGCTTGCCCAGCGCCGTCAACGGCACCGAGGAAGCGTCATGGGTCCGTACGACGAGGTGCGCCAACCCGGGCAGACAGGGGGTGAGGGCCGACAGCTCCTCGGCGTACCGGGCGTCGATGACGAGATAACGGGAGCCGGAGTCGGCCAGGATGCGACGCAGGAGGTTGCCGCACAGGGCGGTGTTCACCGGAACCGCAACGGCCCCGAGGCGGCTCAACGCGAAGACGGTGTGGAGGAGTTCGGGGCAGTTGGGCAGCATCACCGCGACATGGTCGCCGGGGCGGACGCCGAGGGCCGCCAGGCCCTGGGCCACCCGGTTGGACATGTGGTGCACTTGTCCGAAGCTGAGGTCACCGTCGTGGAACCTCAGGAAGGTCTCGTCACGGTGGCTCCGTGCCCGCGTCGCGAGCACTTCCCCTATGGTCATCGACTCCAGTGCGATGTCAAACATCGGTGCCTCCGTCGCCACTGCCGTTGTGTCCCGCCGAACTCCCCGCCGGGCGCGCCCGGTTCGCGGGTGCCGTGCCTGGGAATTCCGGATCGACCTCGCCGGGCCTGGGCGGTCCGACCAGGTCGGCGTCGCCTTCCCCGCCGTCGCAGGCGGTGAGGGTGTAGCCGCGCCCCCACGCCGTGCGGATCTCCAGCCGCAGCGGGGTGAGCCGGCGGCGGATTCTCATGATGTGGAGGTCGAGCGCGTTGCGACTGGCGTGGCGGTCGCCCTGGCACAGCCGCTTCCTGAGGGATTCGCGCGAGACGACCTCGCCGAAGTTGACGGTCAGCAGCCGGACCAGTTCCGCCTCGGTGGGGGAGACGGTCACGGTGCACGAGCCGCGGCGGATGACGCCGTTGGGATCGACCTGCGGAGCGTAGTGGCCGAGGTTGCGGGCCCGGAGCGTGGCGATACGGACCTGGATGTCCTCGTTCCTGGTCGGCAACCGGATCCAGTCCTCGCGGATGTCCGCGCACACGGGTGCGTCGGTGCCCTCGTCGATGACCAGCAGCCTCAACTGGCCGGACTTCCGGCACCATTCCCGCTTGTACGCCTCCCGTGGCCAGCGGATGATCTTCACACAGGGGTGGCAGCCCGGACTGTTCAACATCGTTTCTCCTCGGCCATCCGCCGGTACCTCCGATCGTCGGTGTCCTGGAAAACCACGGTGCGGAGCGCCGCAGTCGGCTGGTCTGCCGGGGTCATACGGCTACACCACCCTGCGCAACGAGGTGCGGAACCGCCGGGCGGTCGCGACGTAGTCCTCGACGATGTCCGCGACGGCGTCCATGGGGAACAGGGTGTTCTCCCGGTTCTTCGCCGGAACGCCGAGTGCGATGCAGCCGGTCGGCACATGGCCGTCGAAGGTGATGACCGCGCCCGCCGCGACCATGGCACCCGACTCGATCACCGCGGAGTTGAGCACGATCGAACCCGACGCGACCAGGCAGCCGTCGCCGATCCGCGCGCCCTCGATATGGACCATGTGCCCGATCACCGTGCCGGAACCGATGACGGCGGGTGTCTCGGGGGCCGCGTGGATCACGCTGCCGTCCTGGATGTTCGTCCGCGCGCCCACCTCGACTCGGCCGTCGTCGCCGCGCAGCACCACCTGCGGCCAGACGGACGCATGGGCGGCCACGTGCACATCGCCGATCACGGTGGCGTCGGGGTGGACATAGGCATCGGGATGGATCTGCGGTTCCACGTCGCCCAGGGCGTAAACGGGCATGCCGGAACGTTCCTTTCCGTCGGGGGAGGAGAGAGGGAGGGGAGAGGTTGGGGGCGCCGGGCAGGGGAGGGAAACGTCAGGCGTAGATGCGGTACACCACCTGGGCGACGCACGCCGGTTTGGGATCGCCCTCGACCTCGACGGTGGCGTCCACCAGCATCTCCATTGCCCCGCCCCGCACTTCGGCGACCGTGCCGACCACGGCGTGCAGCCGCACCCGCGCGCCGACCGGTACGGGACTGGGCAGCCGGAGCCGGTTCACGCCGTAGATCACGTTCATCCGGATCTCCTGGAACTCCAACAGCCGGTCGACGAGCGTGCCCACCAGGCCCAGAGTGTGGAAGCCGTCCGCGACGGGTCCGCCCAGCGGCGGGGCGGAACCCTCCTCGGTGGCGTCGCAGTCGTGGGTGCGCCCATGGGTGGCGTGCGCAAAGGCCGCCACCTGCGCCTGGTCGACCGGCACCCACGGCGTCCGGCCCAGGTCCGTTCCCGCGAGCCCCGCGAGCTCGGCGAGTCCGTGCACGGTGGTCGTCATCGGCTCTCCCGTGCCTGGCCGCGCTGCCGCAGTGGCGTCCCGGTCGGCTGTTGCGGACTGCGCGGTGGTGGGGCGTGCCGTCCGTCGTTCCCGCCGTTCGGAAGCGCTTCGGCCCTGCGGGGGTCGCGCAGTCGCCACGCCAGGGCGGCCGGTACGAGGAGGATGCCGATCAAGGTGGCGAGCACGGCGCGCACGCCCCAGGCATCGGCGAGCATGCCGAACAGCGGAGAGAGGAGCCCGCCGGCGGACAGGGTCACGCCCAGCGTCAGCCCGCTCGCGGTGCCGATGCGGGTGGGCAGGTAGTCCTGGGCCAGGGTCACCTGCGCGGCGAACGGGACGAACAACACCGTTCCGTAGACGAGCGCACAGACCAGCACCCCGGCGATGTTCGGCATGAGCACCATGCCGGCGACCGCGAGGACGGAGACGAGATAGCCGTAGCGCAGGGACGGCAGGCGGCCCCAGCGCTCGGCGCTCCAGCCGCCCGCGAGGGTGCCGATGACACCGCCCGCGGTGAACGCGGTCAGAGCCGCCGCCCCGGTCGCCGCCGAGACACCGAAGCGGCTGATCACATACGGCGCGGCGAGTGCGCCCATCACGACGTACGGAATCGACCAGAACACCGAGATGACGGAGAGCTTGCCGAAGGCCCGCCAGTCATCCGGTCGTCCGGCCTGCGCCGTGCCGCCGTCCGCTCCCTGCGCGCGCGGCCCCGTCGCGGGGGCCACCCGCCAGAAACGCCGGACCAGACAGCAGGCCACGCCCATTGCGAGGGCGGGGAGCGCGAGCAGCCAAGTGCCCGGGATTCCCGAGCCGTTGATCACCAAGGACACGTAGAGCGGGGCGAGGGCGACGCCGATGTTGCCGCCGACGGCGAAGACGCTCATCGACCGGGTGTCGCCACCGCCGATGACGCGTGCGGCCATGGCGCCCGACGGGTGGTACGCGGCCAGCCCGATTCCCGCCAGCGCAACGGCCAACCAGGTCCACACATAGGTGTCACCCAGGCCGGAAAGACCCACGCCCACGCCCGCGGTGACCATTCCGGCCGGGACCAGCCAACCCATCGGCCGACGGTCGGCCAACAGCCCGACCACCGGCTGTATCAGACTGGACAGGCCGGTGGCGGCGAGCGTGATCCCGGTGATCAGGGTGTAGCTGTAGCCGCGTCCGGCCTGTAGGAACGGCAGCAATGCGGGGATCGCGCCCTGATACATGTCGTTGACCCCATGGGTCACGGTGAGCAGGCCCAGGTCTCTCTTGCTCTTCACAGGTCCCCCGTTGGTTGATGGACGGTCTCCGGTTCTGGCCTGACTTTGCGTCAGGCGCGTTCTTCGGCGCCGCGTACGGGATACGGCTCGCCTCTGGCCACGACGAGGCGCACCGCACGCAGGACTGACAGATCGACGCGTGGATCACCGTCGACGACCACCAGGTCCGCATCGAGACCCGGCGCGACACGTCCGGTCGTCCCGGACAGGCCCAGCGCACGGGCGGAGGAGAGGGTGGCCAGTTCGATCACTCGCTCGGCGGGGAAGCCGAGCCAGGCATAGAGCTCCAGCATGCTGACGTAGTCGTCGAACACGGCCTGCGGGATACCCGCGTCGGTGCCCGTGATCAGGGCTACACCGAGTTCGTCGAGCCAGCTCAGCCGGTCGTAGAAGGCGCGGGTGGCGGCTTCCCCGTCCCGCGCCAGTTTGGTCCGCCAGTCATACCCGCACAGGGAGCCGCAGACCGCGATCCCCTGTGCGGCCATCGACCGGGCGACGGCGGTGCGGCGGTCGACGCCCTCCGGTCCGTCCATCCACAGGCAGTGCTCGACGGTGCTCACCCCGGCGGCCACGGCCGAGGCGACGGCTGCCGCACTGTGTGCATGGGCGGCCACCGGAAGCCCGAACCGGTGCGCCTCGTCGACGGCCATGGCGAGTTGTTCGGTGCTGAACTGGGACTCCCACATCGCCGCGCCGCCCTCGGTGATGTGCCCGCCGCTGGCCATCACCTTGATCACATCGGCTCCGGCCTCCGCGTTGCGCCGTACCAGCGCCCGCAGTTCGGCCTCGTCGGCCACCTCGCCCCCCAGGAACCAGCAATGCCCGCCCGGAGGGGTCAGCGGGGACCCCGCGGCGAGAATCCGCGGACCCCTGACGTGGCCGGCGGTGATGGCCTCGCGCAGCCGGATCGCCGCGGCCCCGCGGTCGCCGAGGTCCCGGACCGTGGTCACCCCGCAGTCCAGCAGCCGACCGGCGCGCCCGGCCATGGCGTCCAGGAGCCTGGGTGTGGGCACCTCGCTCTCCATCAGTGCCCTGAAGGGTTCGGGGCCCGCGTCGAAACTCAGGTGCACATGGCCGTCGATCAGGCCGGGCAGCAGCGTCCCGCCGGGGAAGTCCCACCGGGCCACGGATGCGGGTGCCCGGGCCACGACCGCTTCGCGCGGGCCGACCGCGGCGATCTTCCCGTCCCGGACCAGGACGGCCGCGTCCGTGGTGCGTTCCCCCACGGGCCCGTGCAGTAACTCACCCACCGTGATCAGCATGCGGGCTCTCCGGTCAGGGCGTGGGGGAGGCCCTCCCGGTGGGATCCGGTGCCTGGACGTGATGCGGTGTCGGAGTCCGTACGGGCCGACGCGCGAGGCGCAGCGCCCGCCGCACCGCCCGTCGCCGGGCCCGTTCCGGCTTCCGCCGTCTCGGCCAGGCGATCCAGGAGCTGCTCCAGCAGCGGTCCTGACGTGGCGAAATTGAAGCGCACGAACCCGTCGCCGCCCGGGCCGAATCCCGGGCCGGAACCGAGTTCCACGGCCCCGCGTTCCCGGAACCGGGCTGCCGGGTCCGCGCCCCAACCCAAGGCCCGGCAGTCGAGCCAGGCGAGATAGGAGCCCTGCGGCGGATGGTGCCCGATCTGCGGCAGCCGTTCGGCCAGCCCGGCGGCGAGCCGGTCCCGCAGGCGCGTCAGATGCTCCCGAACGGCGTGCAGCCAGGCATCCCCCTCCGTCCAGGCCAGCAACGAGGCATGCACACCGAGCACGTTGGCGGCTCCGTACAGTTCGACGGGCTGGTCGTCCCAGGCCGCGCGCAGCCGGGCCGGGCCCAGGTGCCCCACGGCGCAGCGGAGGCCCGCGAGGTTGAATGCCTTGGTCGCCGAGGTGAGCGTGACGGTGCGCCGCTCGATCTCGGGGGAGAGCGAGGCAAAGGGGATGTGGCGGTGCGGGGCGTGGGTCAGGTCGGCGTGTATCTCGTCCGAGACGACCAGGAGGTCGTGTCGCTCGGCGAGTTCGGCGAGTTCGAGAAGCTCGGCCCGGGTGAAGACCCGTCCCGTGGGGTTGTGCGGGTTGACCAGCAACAGGGCACGGCAGCCGTGGTCCGCCACCAGACGGGCGAGTTCGCCGGAGTCCCAGGTCCAACCGCCGGGGCCGTCGTGCAGGGGAATCGGGACGAGCCGCCGGCCCAGCCGGGCGAGGCCCTCACGGAAGGGTCCGTACACGGGGGTGTGCACGGCTATCGCGTCGCCGGGTTCGGTGCCCAGGTGGACCGCGAGATGGACGCCCTGGGTGACGGTCGCGAACTCCCTGACCGCTCCGGGCTGCGGGTGCCAGCCGAATCGCCTCGCCATGCGTTCGGCGAAGACCTCTCGCACCGGGCTGCCGTCCGGCCAGTACGGATAGCCGAGGGCGCCGCGGCCGAGATACCGCCGTAGTCCCTCGCGTATCGGCTCCGCCACGGGGAAGTCCATCTCGGCCAGCCCGGCCGGCAGCACGCCGGCGGCCGCCTGCCGCCACTTCTTCGAACCGATGCCGGAGCGGAGAACGTCCGGGTTCACCGCGTCGAAAACGTCCCAGGCTCTCGACGGCGCATCGGACGCGCCGATCTCCCTCACGTTCATGTTTTCCTCCCCCGGTCCGTGCCTGTGCGCACGGTGTGCAGTACGGCACGTCATCGCGCCGCATATGCGTACGGCCCCTTCACTCCCATTGGTTGAATTCCGAATTTATTTCGCAAGTGACGGGGCGAAGCGGTTGCGCGTGTATCGGTCACGGCGGACGCTAATCGATCGCCGTCGCGCAGCACAGGGAATATTGCAGACATCTGTCAAAGGTAAATGGAACTTTAACTGCTGACACTCCGACAGGGTTCCATGTCCAGCTGGTCGAACGGATGGGATGCCCGCTTTGCGGTGTCGCGGCCTCCCGGCCGGCCCCTGATCTGGCGTTACCGGTCGGTATTCCACGCCGACCGGGCGGCAAATCATCGAAAACCAGACTCTCTCGCCGACTCCAAGTGGAATATCGGCGATGCAGCGCAAATCCACTTCTCGAAGCCGAATTCCAGACGAAACGCAAAAGCGACAGGCGGGTCTGTTTTTTGGGGTGTGGGTGCGGATGAGGCCGCCCCGGCATGGCTGCCGGGGCGACGCTGTCAGTTGCTCAGTTACGACCGTCAGTTATGGCTGTCGTGAAGGAAGTCGCGGATGAGGGCGGCCCATTCCTCCGGCCGTTCGACGAAGGGGAGGTGCCCGGAGGCGATCTCGGCGTAGCGCGCCCCCGGAATGGCGTCGGCGAGCTGCCGGTGGTGGTGCGGGGAGACGAGCTGGTCGAGCGCGGTGGAGATGACCAGGGTCGGCACGGCGACGGCCGCGAGGTCGGCCCGGACGTCGACACCGTCGATGATCAGCTCGACGTGCTCCGGCGTGCCTGGCGGGATCGTGGTCGCCGTGGTCGTGATGGCGGTGTCGAGGTCGCCCTGGGCGATGGCGTCCAGGGCGGGGGAGCTGAGGGCCATCAGGGTCAGGAAACGGGCCAGTTGCTCCGTCTCGCCCGCACGCAGCAGGTCGCGCCACAGTCGGGCCGTCAGCAGGAACCGCGGGTCGGGATGGGCGAAACCCGCCGTGAGGACCAGGGCCGTGACGCGGTCGGGGTGCCGGGTGGCGGCCCGGACGGCAACCGGGCAGCCCAGCGAGTACCCGGCGATGGCGAAGGTCTCCAGGCCCTCCTCGACGGCGGCGGCGACCAGTTCGTCGGCCAGTGCGTCCAGTGCGAGGGGCGTGTCGGCGCGCTCGGTCCGGCCGGTGCCCGGGTAGTCCGGGCCGACGACGGTATGGTGCGCGGCCAGTACGTCCATGACGGGGCCGTAGTTGGCGTCGATGCCTCCGCCTGCGCCATGGGCGAGCAGCAGGCCGGGGCCGTTCCCGCGCACCACGCGGCCGAGACGGGGAGCGGGCAGAGCGCTGGGCATGGGGTCTCTCCTGATTCTGTCGGAGCGGTTCCGGCCGAGCAGATCGCGTCGGCCGGACCGCCGGTCGTCGAGGGCGTCGTGCCGATGGTCATGACCGGGTGCTGGTGGTGATGGCCGGAACGCTAGAGCCTCACATCGATGTGAGAGTCAAAGCGGTCAGGGGCGGTTCGCGCGGATCGACGCGGTCCGGCTACCGCGCCGTCATGGCGGCGACCAGTTCCTCCAGTCCGTTGAACTGCCGGTCGAAGCGGTCGGAGTCCGCGGGCGGATCGCCGACCGGCCGTCGGACGTAGGCGGTCCGCATGCCCTGTGCCTGTGCTCCGCGAAGGTCCCAGGCGTGGGCCGCCACCATCAGCACGCGCTCCGGTGGGCAACCGGCGGTGTCGAGGGCGAGCTGATAGACCTCGGGTGCCGGCTTGTAGGCGAGGGCGGACTCGGCGGACAACGCCTGGTGCCAGCGCAGCCCGGCATGTGCGTTGAGCCGCAGCAGAGCGGTGCGGCTGGCGTTGGAGAGCCCCAGCACGGGGAATGTCCGCGCGAGCCGCCGGAGGCCGGCGACCGAATCGCCCCACGGTGGCAGGCGTTGACCGGCGGTGGCCAGCCGGGCGACGGCCGCCGGATCGGCGAGCGCTGCCCGGTCCGCCACCCGTTGAGCGGCCTCCCCGTCGATGATCTCGGTGTTGGCGTACGCGCGCCGTCCTTGCGCAATGCGGTGCTGCTCCTCTTCGACGTACCCCTGCCACACCTTCAGCAACTCGTCGACGGGCGCTGCCGCGTCGGAAGCCGCCACCGCCTCGCGAATCGCCGCGCGCAGCCCACTGGGTTCGTCGACCAGGGTCCCCAGGACGTCGAAGACCACGACCGCGATGTCGCGGATCTCGGTCAAATCGGTCATAACTCCTCCTCCTCCTTTTCCTTCCTTCTTCTCCTTCTTGTCCTTCTTCGCCGTGTCCCGTTCGCCCGCGTCACCATCTCAACAGGTGACGGATCTTGTCGCGGCGGCGCGTCACCGGTCAAGATGGTGACGTGGATTTCGCGTTTGTGAGCGGCGACCCCGCTCTCGATCTGACCGGCACCGTGGGATCTCGTCGAGACGAGCCCAACGACCTCTTGGCCACGCCCGCGGACCTCGAACGGTGGGTGGCGGAATGCGACGAGCTCCCCGACCGTGTTGCCGTCGACTCCGCAACCTTCGAGTCCGCACTGGCACTGCGGGAGGCGCTCTACCGACTGGCTCTCGACCGTGTGCTCGATCGGCCCTTCGACCCGGCCGGCCTTGAGATCGTCAACGAGATGGCCGCCGGGCCGGTGCTCACGCTCAGGCTCAGCGACGCCGGGCTGCACAGGTCGGGGAACCTCCGTGCAGTGCTCTCCCACATGGCCAGGAGCGGTATCGCCCTGCTCGCCGATCCCCATGCCTGTCTCAAGGAGTGCGGCCGCGCTGACTGCACCCGTATCTACCTCGACCGCTCGCGTGGCGCCCGACGCACCTGGTGCGGGATGGACGCGTGCGGCAATCGCGTCAAGGCCGCGGCCTATCGAGCCCGCAGACGCGCTTCGACCACGACCGACACGCCCGTGGCTCCGCATGGCGCACTCCCAAAGCGAGATCAGCGCTGAGCTGCTCCGGCGCCGTAGCCGATCCTGTCTGATGGAGGATCAGCTGCCCGCTTGCGGCGCTTCGTTGGGGACGGGCAGCGAGCGCCACAGTCCGCCGCCGGCAACGTCGGCGAGGTTCGGTGCGGCGTTGCGCAGACAGTGTGCGGTGGCATCGGGATCCGGTACGGAGACGGCGAGAAGGCTGAAAGGCGACGACGGGCACAGCCCGATGCACAGCACGGGGCCGCCGGGCCGTACTGCCACGAAATCCCTGCCGGCCGAGTGCCGGCGGACGCCGACACAGACCACTTCGGGTACCCACACGCCTCGTCCCCGTCTGCCACGCAAGGCGCGCCACCAGTCCCGTTCGACCACCACGGTGCGCACCGCGGCGAGCGGTACGCGGATCCGGACGCGACGTGCGGCCACCATCTCGGGCCACGTCAGGCGGAGGAGGAACTGGTCCTCCCCGATCGTCAGATGTGCCATGGGCGCGACAGCTCCTGGTCGTGTTGCGCGGGGCCGGTCCGGCGTCGGGCCGGCGGTTCGGTCTTCGGTGCGGCAACCGTTGCCTACCAGGCTCGGGCGGCGCGGCTGGCCGGTGGCGACGGCGTGGCGCACGAGTCGGGAGAGGCGCAACGACCCGACTGGCGGAGGCAGGGTCTTACGAAGTCATGACGTGAGCGTCGTGGCGCACCTCGGAACGGGTCGCCAGGCTTAGCGTGATCGGCATGCGAGTACTGGTAACCGGCGGTGCCGGATTCATCGGATCGCAGGTCGTCGAGGCACTTCTCGGGCGGGGCCATGAACCCGTCGTGCTCGACGCACTGCTGCCCTCGGCCCATCCGGAGCCCCCGCCGCCGCCCCCGGGGGTGCACCGTGTCGTCGAGGACGTACGCGATCGGGCGGCTGTCGAGACAGCCCTCGCCGGCGTCGACGCGGTCTGCCACCAGGCGGCGATGGTGGGCCTCGGCAAGGACTTCGCGGACGCGCCCGACTACGTCGGCTGCAACGACCTGGGAACGGCCGTACTGCTGGCGGCGATGGCCGCGTCGGGGGTGCGTCGACTGGTGCTCGCCGGATCGATGGTGGTCTACGGGGAGGGGCACTACAGCTGCCCCGCCCACGGCGCCGTGCGGCCGGGGCCTCGGGCGGTCGCCGAGCTGGAAGCCGGGCGGTTCGAGCCGGACTGCCCGCGCTGCGGTGCCGCGTTGCTGCCCGGCCTGGTCCACGAGGACGCGCCCGTCGATCCGCGCAATGTGTACGCGGCGACCAAGCTCGCCCAGGAGCATCTGGCCGCCTCCTGGGCCCGGGCCACCGGCGGCCGGGCCATCGCGCTGCGGTACCACAACGTCTACGGGCCAGGCATGCCACGCGACACCCCGTACGCGGGGGTGGCGTCGTTCTTCCGTTCGGCGCTGGCCCGTGGCGAGTCGCCCACCGTCTATGAAGACGGCGGTCAGCGGCGGGACTTCGTCCACGTCCGGGACGTCGCGGCGGCGAACATCGTCGCTCTGGAGGCGCTCCCGGAACGACGGGAAGGCACACTGACCGCTTACAACACCGGCAGTGGGCGACCGCACACCGTCGGCGAGATGGCGTGCACGCTGGCCGAGGCGTACGGCGGGCCGGCGCCGGTGGTGACGGGGGAGTACCGGCTGGGCGACGTCCGGCACATCACCGCCTCCTCGCGGCGGATCGCCGACGAACTGGGGTGGCGGGCGGAGACCGGATTCGCCGAAGGGATGGCGGAGTTCGCGCGGGAGGGCATGCGGGAGGGCCCGGAACAGCGTGCGGTGCAGCGTGTGGTGCAGGGGGCGGGCACGGCCCGGCACGGCACGGGTCCGGCGGCGGGGCCTGCCGGTGGTGGGCCCGGTCCCGCCCCGGTGGACGTCGTGCTGCCCTGCCTGAACGAGGCGGCCGCGCTGCCGTGGGTGCTGGCGCGCATCCCTGACGGCTGGCGGGCCGTCGTCGTGGACAACGGCTCGACCGACGGCTCCGCCGAGGTCGCCCGTGGCCTCGGCGCCACCGTCGTCCACGAACCGCGGCGCGGCTTCGGCGCTGCCTGCCACGCCGGACTGCTCGCCGCCGAGGCCGACATCGTCTGCTTCTGTGACTGCGACGCCTCGCTAGACCCGGCGCTGCTCGCCCCGTTCGTCCACGCCGTACGCGACGGGGAGAGCGACCTCGTACTGGGCCGCCGCCGCCCGCAGGGCCGTGGTGCCTGGCCGCCGCACGCCCGGGCCGGCAATGTGGTCCTGGCGCGGATGCTGCGTCGGCGCACCGGTCTGCGGCTGCACGATCTGGGCCCGCTGCGGGCCGCCCGCCGCGACGCCCTGATCGGCCTGGATCTGACGGACCGTCGCAGTGGCTATCCGTTGCAGATGGTCGTCCGGGCCGCCGACGCCGGCTGGCGCATCGAGGAGCGGGATGTGCCCTACCGGCCGCGCACCGGCCGCTCGAAGGTCACCGGCACCTGGCGCGGCACCTGGCACGCGGTCCGCGATATGCGCCGCGTCCTCAACCAGCCGCCGCTGACGGCACGGGTACCGGAGGTGGCGCAATGACCGGGGCCGCACAGCTTCCACCGGATGGGCAAAGTCTGCGGGGCTCCCACGGTCCCGCGGGCCGGCCCGATCGGCCGCGGCCGGCAGTCGGCCCGACGACGGTCCTGGTCATCGCCAAGGAACCGGTGCCCGGACGGGTCAAGACCCGTCTGACGCCGCCCTACACCCCGCACGAGGCCGCCCAACTGGCCGAAGCGGCGTTGTGCGACACGCTGCGGGCCGTCGGCGCGCTGCCCGCCCGGCGACGGGTGCTGGTCCTCGACGGGCGGCCGGGCGACTGGTTGCCGCCCGGTTTCGACGTGCGACCGCAGAGCACCGGCGGCCTCGACGAGCGGCTCGCCGCGGCCTTCGCGGACAGCACCGGACCGACGCTGCTCATCGGCATGGACACCCCGCAGGTCACACCACAACTCCTCGCCCCGGCAGTGGACTTCGGTGCCTGGGACGACTGCGATGCCTGGTTCGGGGCGGCCGACGACGGCGGATTCTGGGCGCTCGGCCTGGCCGTCCCCGACCCCGGGCTGCTGCGCGGCGTCCCCATGTCCACCGCCCGCACCGGTGCCGCGCAGCGCGCCAGGCTGACCGCGGCCGGGCTGCGGGTGCGGGATCTGCCGCCGCTGTGCGACGTCGACACCGCGGACGACGCCGACCGGGTCGCGGCCGGCGCACCCGACGGCCGGTTCGCCGCCACCCTGGCCAGGCTGCGACGGGTGGGCAGCCGATGACGCCGCGCCAAGTCCGCCGCCAGGACCGCGGACTTGTGGGGAAGGACGGAGACCAGGCAGGGCCGCTTGCCGAGGCCGCTCCGCCGTCCGTGCCCGTGCGGTCCGTGCGGCCTGTACGCAAGCGGACGGTCGGCCGCGATCTTCGGGCGGTGGCGGCCGCGGTGGTGCTGTTCGTGCTCGCGGTGGTCGTCGGGCGCGCCCTCAACCGCACCGTCTACGGAACCGAGGGGATTCTGCGACTGGGGTGGCCGCCGCTGTACGCGTCATGGCTGCCGCACCTCGGCCCCGGTACGCCGGCAGCCCTCGTCGTCGCCGCGCTCGTGGTCGTCCACGGCCCGCGGATCGCGCAGTGCCTGCGGTGGCGGGCGCTGGTGCCGGCCGTCTGGGGCGCGTCGATGGCCTGGACCTGGTCCTTGGCACTCGTGGACGGCTGGCAGCGCGGCGTCGCCGGGCGGCTCACCAGCAGCATGGAGTACCTGCGATCCGTCGCCGACGTACATGAAGTGCCCGCCTTCCTAAGGGACTTCACCCACCACATCCTGGCCGACTCGCCGCACAACTGGCCCGCGCATGTGGCCGGACACCCGCCCGGCGCACTGCTGACGTTCGTCGGCCTGGACCGGATCGGGCTGGGCGGAGGTGCCTGGGCGGCGGCCTGGTGCATCACCATCGGCTCGTCCGGCGCGGCCGCGGTCATGGTGACGCTACGGGCGCTGAGCGGTGAGCGGTGGGCCCGGACGGCAGCCCCGTTCCTGGTACTGGCCCCCGCGGCGGTGTGGATCGGCGTCAGCGCCGACGGCTACTTCGCCGGAGTGGCCGCCTGGGCCATCGCCCTGCTCGCGCTCGCGGCCACCCGCACCACCCGGGTGCCCCGCCTCGCGGCCCTGGGGGCCGGGCTGCTGCTGGGGCTCGCCTGGTACCTCTCCTACGGTCTGACCGTCCTGGTCGTGCTGGGTGCCGCCGTTCTCCTCCTGGCCCGTTCCGCCCGGCCCCTGCCGTTCGTGGTGGCGGGGGTGCTGCCTTGGGTGGTGGGCTTCACCGCGCTGGGATTCTGGTGGCCCGAGGGCTATACGACCCTCGTCGAGCGGTACTACCAGGGGGCCGCGAAGGTGCGCCCGTACGCCTATTTCGTCTGGGCCAACCTGGCCGCCCAGGTGGTGACGGTGGGACTGGCGACGGTCGCGGGACTGGGCCGGGCGGCCGCCGGGCTGTGGCCGGCCCTGCGCGGGATGCGGCGTGCGGCGCCACGAGGTAGCGGTGCGCTGGCCGTCCTGGTCGGAGCGGCGTTCTGCGCGATGCTGCTCGCGGACGTGTCCGGAATGAGCAAGGCGGAGACCGAACGCATCTGGCTGCCCTTCGCCATCTGGCTGCTGCCTGCCTGCGCACTGCTTCCGCGCCGCATGCACGGCAGGTGGCTGGCCGGCCAAGCCGTCCTCGCACTCCTGGTCAACCACCTTCTGCTGACGGGATGGTGACGAACACTCAACAGGGCATGACCATTCCTCAGCGCGGCCTGCCGGCCGGTGCCGGGCCGTGATCGGAGCCGGTGCGATGGGGGCGCCGCAGTACCAGGAAGTGGCGGTCGTCGAGCGTCCAGTGGTCGCCGGTCTGCCAGCCGGTGGCCGCCGCTTTGCGGCGCAGCGCGGGGAGGCCGACCCGGGCCCAGGGGAACGGGCGGCCCAGGCGGCCGCGGCCGTCGTCGAACCGCACGTCCAGCCGTTCGTCGATGTCTTCGGGGGCCGCTTCCACCAGCAGGGTCCCGTACGGCGCCACAAGAGAGCCGATGCGCGCCAGCAGTGCCCTGGGGTCGCCGCCGATGCCGATGTTCCCGTCCATGAGCAGGGCGGTGTTCCACAGCCCCTCACCCGGCAGTCTGTCGAAGACGGACCGGCACAGCGCGGGGCCCCCGGTGTGCTCGGTCCGCGCGACGGCCGCGTGACTGATGTCGATGCCGAGCACGACATGGCCGCGTGCGCGGAGGGCGCCGACCAGACGCCCCGGCCCGCAGCCGATGTCGAGCACCGCGCCGTGGCAGCGCCGCAGGACGCTGCGGTCGGCGGAGTCCGGTGCGGCACACCAACGGTCCACCTCCGACAGCAGGATGCCGCCGTCCGTACAGCGCATGTACAACGGGCCGCGGCCTCTGGCGAGCGCCTGGGCGTAGGGGTCCTCGTGCCGGGACTCGGGGACCGCGCGGGGCTCAGGTGTCTGTTCGTCGGTGCTCATCGGATCCGGGCTCCACGGCGGCCGGCACGTTCGGGGAGGTTCATCGATCGCTTGATCCCGCCTTCGGACGGCGCGGCCGCGCGCGCCACACCGACACCAACAGGCATACCGCGGAGACCGCGAAGAGCACGGCGGTGATCAGCAGCCAGCGCCCCCAGAAGACGTCGGCCGGCAGGCCGGTGTAGGCGCTGAAGCCCGAGACCCGGCCGAGGACGAGCGGGTACCAGACAAGGAGCAGCAGAAGGGCCAGGCAGGCGGGCACCCGGACGTAGTCGATACGGCCTGCCACCGGACGGGAGCGGCTTGCTGCCTCCCTGCTCCGGCGCCTCCGGAACAGGTGCTGCACCGCGCGGTCGGTGACGGTGTAGAGGGGGAGGAGGACCAGATCGTGCAGAAGTGCCGCGCCGACGAACCAGATGACGATGCCGAGCGTGTCCCCTCGCAGCAGCCGGAGTCCGGCGTAGCCGGTCAGGGCGAACGAGCCCAGGACCAGGACGAGGTGCGCGAGCGAACCGCCGTAGCGCGCCCGGATGCCCCTGGCCACACCCATGCCCATGCTTCTGGCCGTGCCCGTCACCCTGGCCATGGCCTGGCCCAGACCCCTCGCCAGCTCTTTCATCCGGGCCCTTCCGCGGCCTGTCATCGCGGTACTCCGAAGGTGAGGCGGGTGACCCATTTCGTGTTGTGCACACCGGGGTTGGCGGGGACGATGATCCGCGCCGGATAGCCGTGGTCCACCGAGAGAGCCGCGCCGTTGACCCGCAGAGCCAGCAGCGACCTGGGGTCCCGGACCTGGTTGTCGCGCAGATGGGCGGAGCTGAAGGCTCCGGGGCGCTGGGCGGACTCGACGAAGACCCCGGGCGGGCTCTCCCGCAGCCCGACCAGGGCCGCCAGGTCGGACAGCCGTACGCCGCTCCAGTGCTGGTCGTCGGTGGACCAGCCTTCCACGCAGGCGATCGGCAGGGCGGCGGTGTGCTGCGGCAGGGCCAGCGCCTGTTCCCGGGTGAAGCTCCGTTCCCGGCCGGGGCCGCGTACGACGAGGCGCCAGTCCGGGCCGATGTCGCGGGCGCGGATGCCGACCGCCGCGGCGGTCTTGTTGATCTGGAAGCCGTTGGGTCCGGTGCCTGGTTCCTGCCCGTGCGGAGCCAGCAGCGCGGTCCTGCGGAGGGCTCCGCCGATGCTCTGACCAGCCGTCACGACGAGCAGTACCAGCGAACCGGCGCCCACCATGCCGAGCGCGCCACGGCGCGACGTGGTGGGCGGTGCGGGGTCGGGGGTCACCAGCCCGGTGTCGTCCGGCGGTTCGGGCCGGGTACGCGTGACCGGGGTACGCAGCTCGCTGCGCCAGCTGCGGCTGCGCAACGCCGTCGTCATGGCGGGGATGCGGAAGGCGACGTGTACGACGAAGGCGCCGATGAAGATCCAGGCACCGTAGAAGTGCAGGGGGTAGAAGGACCCGGGGAAGATGTAGTGCAGCTGGATGTTGAGCACGCCCGTGACGAACTCGAACAGCACACCGCCCACGAGCAGCAGCAGCGAGAGCCGTTCCAACGCGTGGCGGGGGGAACGCAGCGGTGGCCACCCGAACAGCTTCGGGATGACCGACCACAGCTTCGCCAGCAGGACGGGGACGAGCACCACGCCCAGGGTGACGTGGACCCCCTGGGTGAGGCGGTAGAGCCAGTACGGCCGGGTCGGCCAGGGGAAGAGATAGAAGCCCAACCAGCCCTTGTCCGGCGTGTGGTCGTTGCCCGGTGCCAGGTCCGGGTTGTACGCGGCGTACGACAGCAACCCGGTCACGAACAGCACGGTGATGCCGATCAGCAACACCAACCCGAGCACCGACGTCAGCCAGGGCCCGCGCAACGGGCTGCGCCAGAAGTCCGGGCGCGCGGGGCCCGGCGGGGGAGTGCCCAGCAGCGCGGTCAGGCGACGAGGAGTGCGGGCGCGCCGCCGTCCTGCCTGCCTGTCCCGGTCCGGCGGGCTGCCGCCAGTCTTTCCGCCCGGCTGTCCGTCCGCCTGGTCGTGCTTGGGGCGGTGCGCCTCGTCACCGCGGTCACTACTCCCCACATCCGTCCCTTCCGGAGGCCGGCGCGTTGTGACAGTCACGCACAACCGCCATATACGGCATATCTCTCATAACGGACAAGGGTCCCACTGTTTGTCGGGTCGACCGGGCGCGCCACGTATGCGCGTCATTACCGTGCCCGTTGATGAGTCACGGGTAGATCTGGCACCCGGCCCCACCCCCGACCTGCAGCTTCGGCTATTTGATCGATAATCGATCGATAATGGGGCAGCGATTTCAACGCTCGAACGAAATGCGAAAAAGTTGAATTAGGGTGTGTGCGGATCACTTCGCACGGCAGAACGGACGTAGCCCGCCATGGACATGAGCGCGGCCAGTAAAAAGAACCTCAGTCTCTTCGCCCTGATCATGATCGGGCTGGGGTCCATCTTCGGCTCCGGATGGCTCTTCGGAGCCGGCCAGGCCGCACAGGTCGCAGGCCCCGCGGCGCTGGTCGCCTGGGTGATCGGAGCCGTCTTCATCGGCATGATCGCCATGTCGTACGCCGAGGTCGGGGCCGCCTATCCGCTCCCCGGTGCCATGGCGCGCTTCGGTTCGATCTCACACGGGCCGGTGCTCGGCTTCGTGAGCGGTTGGGCGGTGTGGATCGCGATCGCCTCCCTGATCCCGATCGAGTCCATCGCGGGCACCCAGTACATGGCGTCCTGGAACTTCGGCTGGGCCAAGGCGCTCGTCGCCGACGGCAGCCTCACGGCCTCCGGCATGGTGATGGCCCTCGCCCTGACCTTCGCCCTGTGGTTCGCCTGCTACTGGTCGGTCGCGCTGCTGGCCCGCGCCAACACGGTGCTGACGCTGGTGAAGTTCGCCATCCCGGTGCTCGCGGTCGCCGCCCTGATCGCCTCCGGCTTCCACACCGGGAACTTCACCGACCACGGTGGCTTCGCCCCCAACGGCTGGTCCGCCGTGATGACGGCGGTCACCACCTCGGGCGTCGTCTTCGCCTTCAACGGCTTCCAGGCCGTCGTCAACCTCGGCGGAGCCGCCCGGAACCCGGGCCGCTCCATTCCGCTCGCGCTGGTCGGTGCACTCTCCCTGGGCCTGGTGATCTACCTCGCGTTGCAGATCGCCTTCCTCGGCGCGGTCCCGCCGGAGCAGCTCGCCCAGGCGGGCGGCTGGCAGGGGATCAACTTCGCCTCCCCCTTCGCCGACCTGGCCAAGCTCCTGATGCTGCACTGGGTCGTCACCCTGCTCCAGTTCGGTGCCTTCATCTCGCCCTCCGGCGCCAACATCGCCAACGTGGCCTCGGCCTCGTACCTGGCGCAGAACCTGGCCGAGACCGGCTTCTTCCCCAAGAAGATCGCCGAGGTCCACCCCCGCTACGGCACCGCCCGCCCCGCGATGTGGCTCAACCTCGGCGTCTCCGTGCTCCTGCTGCTCACCATCGGCCACAGCTGGGAGGCCCTGGCCAGTGTCGTCTCGGCCGCCATGGTCGTCTCGTACCTGATCGGCCCGATCGCGGTGGGCGTCCTGCGCCGCACCAAGCCGGACCTGCCGCGGCCATTCCGCCTGCCGGCCGCCTCGGTGCTCTGCCCGATCACCTTCGCCTTCGCGGCCTGCGCCCTGTACTGGTCGAAGTGGCCCAACACCGGCAAGGTGACCCTCCTCGTGCTGGTCTCCGTGCCGATCGCGGCGCTGGTGCTGCGCCGCCGGGGCGAGCGGAATCTGGCCCGGCAGTTCAACGCGGCCTGGTGGCTGATCGGGTTCCTGCTGTGGCTGTCGGTGGTCTCGGCGCTGGGCGGCAGGGAGTTCGGCGGCTACGGCGTCCTGCCTGGCGGTGTGGACGTGGCCGTGGTCGGCGTATCGGCTCTCGGCTTCTACTTCTGGGCGGTACGCGCCGGTGTCCAGGCTCATCGCGCGGGCCTGACGGACCCCGATCCCCTCCACCCCGACGAGCCCGAGCCGGCGGCGGAGCCGACCGTCCTGCCCGGCCAGCGGTCCGGGGAACGTGAGGCCGTCGCCTCCTGAGACGGCACGGCTCGGACAGCCGCCGGAACCGACCACGGACGGTTCCGGCGGCTGTCTGTTTTCCGCAGGTGCCTCGCCTTTCCGGCACGGTGCTGATCTTGTCCGTCAACTCGGCCCGTGGCGAGCCGAGTTGTTCGACTCAGGCAGCGAGGACGGGCCCGGCGACGGGGTGCAGCGCGGCGTACTCCAGCGGCGCGGACGGGTCGACGGACATGCTCAGTTGGGCGGGGGCGGCACCGGCCCGTACCAGCAGATCGCCGACGGCGGCGATCATCGCGCCGTTGTCGGTGCACAGGGTCAGCGGCGGGACCCGCAGTGCCACCCCGGCCGCCGCGCACCGCTCCTCGGCAAGCGCCCGGACCCGGGAGTTGGCGGCCACCCCGCCCACCACGACCAGCGTCCCCACCTCGTACTCCCGGCAGGCGGCCAGCGCCTTACGGGTCAGCACGTCCGCGACCGCCTCCTGGAGCGAGGCGGCGCCGTCGGCCAACGGGACCTCCTCGCCCCGAAGGCGGTGGGTCTCGGCCCAGCGCGCCGCGGCCGTCTTCAGACCGGAGAACGAGAACGCGTACGGGTCGCCCTTCCCGCTGGTCAACGGCCTGGGGAAGGCGACCGCGCACGGGTTCCCGCCCCGGGCCGCCCGGTCGATCGCAGGGCCGCCGGGATAGGGCAGGCCGAAGACCCGGGCCACCTTGTCGAAGCACTCGCCGGCGGCATCGTCGACGGTGTCGCCCAGGTGCACGATGGGGTCGCGCACCAGGTCCCGCACCAGCAGCAGCGACGTATGGCCACCGGAGACGATCAGCACCAGGCACGGGTCGGGCAGCGGGCCGTGCTCCAGGGTGTCGGCCGCGACATGGCCCGCCAGGTGGTGGACGCCGTACAAGGGAACTCCGGCTGCGTAGGCGAGGCTCTTGGCTCCCGCCAGCCCCACCTGCAGGGCGCCCGACAGGCCGGGGCCGGTGGTCACGGCCACGGCGTCGAGATCACCCACCCGCAGCCCCGCCTGGTCCAGGGCCTCGCGCACCACCGGGGCGAAGGCGTGCAGATGCGCACGCGCGGCGATCTCCGGCACCACGCCACCGAACCGGGCGTGCTCGTCCATGCTCGACGCCACCACATGTGCGAGCAGCCGCCCGTCGGACACGATCCCGGCCCCGGTCTCGTCACACGACGACTCGATACCGAGCACGATCCGGCCCTGCGGCATGGCCACTCCCTCACGACTGCCGACATATTGCGTGAGTAGTGTAGTTGCAACCTATTCGCAATAAGGGCGGAGGTCGGGCACCGGGCGCCGTCCTCACACCTGAATCCGCTGCCACCGGCCCCGGAGGCGCCACTCGCCGTCGTCCTGCGCCCAGCTAGTGACGAGCGCCGCGACCTCGTCGTGGCCCTTCATGGCGTACGGCGGCGCCACGATGGTGCGGAAGTGCTGGTCGGGGCCGCCCTCGCGGTACTCCACCAGGCAACTGCCGTCCTCCGCGAGGTGCACCTGGATGTAGTGCTGCTCCGGATCCCGGCCGTCCGCGCGTTCCACGACGAGGAACGGAAGCGCCAGGTTCAGCTCGCTGAGCAGGTCGTAGAGGGTCTCCGCGTCGGGGTTGTCGTGGACGGCACCGGTGGCGGTGAGGGCGCGGGTGGCGGTCACGCGGCCTCCTCCGGGTGCAGCACCGACTGCTCGGCCAGCGCGACCAGGGCGTCCCCGGTCGTCGGCTGTGCTCCGTCCGCTCCCCGCACCGTCAGCTCGGCCGCGCACTCGGCCCGGAAGACGGCGCCGAGGCGGTTCTCCCACTCGACATGGCTGCCGGGGGAGCCGGGCAGCAGGGACAGTTCGTGCCGCAGGACGTCCAGGGTTGCCAGGCCGCGTTCGGCGCCCTCGCTGTGACTGCCGGTGCGCTCATTGCGGTAGCTCATGCGCAGGAAGGGGACCACCTCACGCCGCAGCCGCGTCGGCTGGAGGCCACGGTCGAACTGGTGGCGGGCCTCCGCGAGGGTCTCGGTGCCGGAGAACTCCCGCCGCCAGGCCGGGAAGAGCGCCACCGTCGCCTTGTGCAGATCGGCGTCCTCCTGCCCGTGGTACTCGTGCACCTCCGGTCCGACGGCGGCGACCGCGTCGAAGTCCCAACCAGGGCAGGCGAGCCCGTCCAGCACCACGAGCGGACGCTCACCGCCGACGACCTGCTCGGCGCGGTCCCGGGCCAGTTCCAGCACGGCACGGGCCAGCGCCGGGTCGTACTCGCCCATCACGCGCATCTCCAGTACGCGGCCGCGCGCGACCACGGCGTCGAACGAGAAGATCATGCGTGACCAGTGCCAGGCGTCCGGCACGCCGGGTACGGGCTCCGCGCCGGGCTGGTCGGCCAGCTTCGACGTCAGGTCCATGGTAGGTGGCTCCTCTGGGGTGGGGATCGTCCTGCTCAGGTGCAGGAGTAGTTCGGGCCGGTGTCCTGGCGGTAGGTGGAGGTCATCTTGCCGCCGCCGCTGGAGTTGTTCTTGCGGGACATGGGCTCCATGTTATTGAAGTCGTTGTAGAAGTCGTTACGGGTGGCCCGGTCGGCGTCGTAGCCCGTCTTGTTCCAGTGGTCGACCACCGGGTGCAGGTGCTCGTAGGTGAGCTGGTCCTTGCCGGCGGGTACCGATTCCCCCTTGGAGTTGAACCAGTTGAGCTGATCCCGTGGTATGCGCTGGCCGGCCTCCGGGTGGCCGGCGGGGAAGCGGGGCACGCCGCCCTGGGCCTGGCCCTCGACCGTCCACTTGGCCGCCATCGCGTCATGCGTCGACTGCCGGTAGCTGCTGGGGTATTCGGTGTCGCGGTTGTGGGTCGCCGGGCCGTTCGGGTTCGGGATGAAGCGGCCGTTCGGCCCCCGCTGCGGCGCCAGGCCCAGCGGGTCCGCGGTGGTGAACGGGTTGTCGACGTAGGCGTAGTGGTTGGGCGCCGCCGCCAGACCCAGCGGGTCGGCGGTCAGATAGCGGGCCGTCTCCGGGTCGTAGTGGCGGAAGTAGTTGTAGTTCCACCCGGTCTCGGGGTCCGCGTACTGGCCGGGGAACCGCAGGGGGCAGCCGTGCTCGCCGGTCCCGTCGCCGACGGGTCTGCCCCAGGCGGTGGTGCGCAGCCGCCAGGTGATCCGCCCGTCGGGGGTGACCAGTTCCGTCGGGGCGCCCGAGACATCGGTGACCACGGTGTGGAAGTCACGGTGGCCCCCGGCGTGCACGACGGTCTGGGTGAGCGGCCGGTGGGTGCCGGAGTGGTACTCCCATGCGGTGGCGGTCCCGTCTGACGTCACCTGCTCCGCGAGCCGGGTGCCGTCCCAGACGAAACGGATCTCCTCGGCCGTGCCGCCGTCCCCGTCGAGACGGCGCTTGGCGGTGCGCCGGCCTGCCGTGTCGTACTCGTACGTCCAGTGGGACCCGTCGGCCAGCACGGCGTCGGTGAGCTGGTCCGCCCGGTTCCACGTGAAATGCGCGGTACGCGTCCGGCCGTTGAGGAGCCGCGTGGTGCGGCGCACCATCCGGCCGTCCTCGTCGTACGCGTAGGTGTGGCGGCCGCACCGCTCGATGCGGTTGCCGGTGAAGGTGCGCTCGGTACCGGCCGGGTCGTCACCGGGGGTCGCGGCGTGCGTGAGGTTGCCGGCGCTGTCGTACGCGTAGGTCTCGGTCCAGTCCTGGGCGCGCACGGCGGTGACCCGGCCGTCCGGGTCGAGCTCGAAGCGCCGGGTGCCGCCCGTCGAGTCCGTGACCCCGTGGAGCCGGCCGTCGGCGCGATAGGCGTAGGCACGGTGCTGGAGGGTGTCGGCGCCGCGGACGACGGCCTGGGTGCTGAGCCGGCCCACCGCGTCCCACTCCTGGGACAGCACCAGATCGGGCCCGATGAGCCGCCGCACCTCCCGGTCGGCGTCGTCGAACGCGAAGCCCACCCGGTCGCCGCCGACGTCCAGGGCGGACGGTCGCCCCGCGGCGTCGTACGACCAGGTGGACAGCACCCCGCTCGGGGTGCGCCGGCCGGTGCGCCGGCCCAGTGCGTCGTAGGTCCACGTCGTGGTGCGGCCGTTGACGTCCTCGGAGAGCTTGCGGCCGAGGATGTCGTAGGTCTGGGTGACGGTGGTGGTGGCGTTGGCGGACCGCAGCAGACAGCCGGCCGGGTCGTAGGCGAAGGTGGCGACACCGTCGGCCGAGTGCTCCTCGACGGTGCGGCCCAGCTCGTCGCGGACGAACACGGTGGTGTGTCCAGCGGCACCGGTGCGGGCGGCGAGTTCACCGGTGGGATCGGGCCGGTACGCAACGGCCCGGCCCTGGAAGTCGCTCTCCCGGACGAGGTGGCCCACCGCGTTGTACGCGTAGTCCCAGGTGTGGCCGCGCGGGTCGGTGACGGTGGTGAGCCGCAGTTCGGTGTCGTGCGCGAAGGTGTGGGTGGTGCCGTCGGGCGTGGTGCGGGTGACGGGTGTCCCGAAGTGGGTGTAGGTGAACCGCGACACCTGGCCCAGGCGGTCGGTGTGGGCCACGAGATTGCCCTCGCCGTCCCACTCCCACATCTCGGTCGTGCCGTCGGCGAACTGCCGCCAGGCCGGCTTGCCTTCGCCGGTCCAGCCGAACCGCTCGGTGCTCCCGCCGGCGTCGGTGAACGAGCTGACCCGGCCGAACGCATCGCGCTCGACGGCCGTGGTGTGGCCCAGCGGATCGGTGACCGCCAGCGGCAGACCGGCCGGATTGCTCGCGATCGTACGGGTGTTGCCCAGGGCGTCGGTGACGGCGGCCAGCCTGCCGCGGTCGTAGGCGAAGGCGGTGACCGCGCCGGTCGGGTCCGTGGTGCGGGTCTGGTTGCCGTGGGCGTCGTACTCGTGCCGCCAGGTCGCGCCGTCCACCTCGACGATCTCCACGGGCAGGCCCAGTGCGTCGTAGGCGGCACGGGTCGTGCGGCCGTCGGGGCGGGTGACCGAGGTGAGGTTGCCGTGCTCGTCGTAGGCGTAGCTGCTGGTGTGCCCCAGCTCGTCGGTGACCGAGGCGAGTAGGTCCGGGCCGGTCCAGGTGCGGTGGGTGCGGTGGCCCTCGGCGTTGGTCCAGCCGGTCGGGCGCCGCTGCTCGTCGTAGTGGTAGACGGTGGTGTGGCCGAGGGAGTCGGTGTAGCGGTTGGCGCGGTTGACGGGGTCGTAGGAGAGCGTGCAGGAGAGGTAGCCGTCGGACCCGGTGCCGCGGACGCAGCGGTCGGCCGCGTCGTACTCCCAGCGGTACCAGCCGCCGTTGCGGTCGACGCGTTCGACGATGCGGCCCGCTTCGTCGTACCGGAAGTGCGTGGTGTGGCCCAACGAATCGGTCACGCCGACGAGCCGGCCCTGGTCGTAGGCGTAACGCCGCAGCACCGTGCCGGTGTCGCCGTCCTCGGTGCCCAGGAGGCGGAGCGCCACGACGCGGTTGTCGTCGGTGTCGACGGCGAGGCGGTAGCCGCCGCTGTGCCGGATCTCGAAGGGGGTGCCGTCGTCGTCGCGCCAGATGTCGACCCGGTTGCCGTTGCGGTCGGACAACGCCTGGAGGGGGAGGGACACCCGGCCGGCCGCGGCCTCCGTCGGCGTCACGGTGGCGGGCAGGAAGTGCAGGGTGTGCCCGGTGCCGCGGTCGGTGACGAGGATCTCGCCGGCCGGCGTCCCGTCCCAGTACAGCTCGTGGCGCGGGCCGTGGTGGGGGAGGACCACGGCATCGGGGCTCGGCACGTCGTACGAGAGCAGCATGCCGTCGGAGGTCGCCAGGACGAGCCCGTGCTCGTCGGCCTCCAGGCGCTGGTCCAGGGTCGAGGCCCACGAACCGCCGAACCACTGGCCGCACCGGTAGGACGACAGATGGGTGCGCTCGACGACGAGATCGAGCAGGCCGGGCAGTCGCACATCGGTCTCGGTGAGGATCATCTCGCCGGACACCAGGTCGACGGGGTCGCCGCCCTTGCAGCGGCCGTTCGCGGGCTTGGACGATCCCACGCCGTCGCGGTTCGCCCCGTCCCGCAGTGAGGGGTCGGTGGAGCCTGGCCGCCCGGACCCGGGGCCCTTCGAGGGGCCCTTGGGACCGTCCGTCCCCGGGGACGGGTGCGGTGACGAGGACGGATGCGGCGCCGAGGACGGGCCCGTGTGCGGGGCCTTGGGCAGGTCGCCGTGCCGGCCCTTGAGGATGCCGTCCATGTCCGCCGCGTGCTTGGCGTCGGTTTCCGCGTGGTTCTTCGCCACCTGCCGCAGGCGTTCACCGGTGTCGTGGTAGAGGTCCTTGACGGCCTTCCCGGCGTCGTCGCCGAGCGTCTTGCCGAGTCGCACCGCGCCGTCCTCCAGCGCCTTGACGATGCGGTTCGTCACGCGAAACTCACCCCGCTCAGCTTGCTCTTGAAGTCCTCGGCGTGCGCCGCCACCTTCTCGGCGTGTGCGGACAGCTTCTGCGAGCGGGCGTGCAGCTCCTCGGGATGGACCGAGAAGCTCTCCCCGACGCCCCCGCCGGCGGCCACGCCGAGGGCCTTGGCGGTGCCCTCGTAGACGAGCCCACTCACCGCCTTGCCGACCACGTCGACGAGCGGGGTGATGGCGGCCTCGATCACCTGGCCGACGACGTACTGCTCCAACTGCTGTTCCAGATAGCTCGTCGCCTTGCGGGCCGCCGCGATGATCCCGGCCTCCGCGACCTCGGCGAGCCCGAAGGTGACGGCCGCGGCGGCCTGGTCGGCGACGAACGTCACGGCCAGCGCGACGAGTTCGGCGATCGCCGCCGCCTTCATGCCCACGATGACACCGGACGCGGCGTCGAGCGCGGTCGCCACGGTGTGACAGGCCGTCACCAGCTCGTTCATGTGACTCGACGACATCTGGCCCCACTTGGCCATCAGGGCATCGTAGGACGCGCCCTGGTAGATCTGGGACAACTGCTCCACCGAGGAGGTGGCGTCCTGGTGACTCTGCTGCAGATTGTTCGCGAAGTCCCGCACATGACTGGCGAATTCGCTGACCTTGTCCTCGTTGACGTTCGGCCAGTGCACGCCGACGAAGTCGAGGAACGTCACCACCGCATCGGGTAGTTCCAGTGCCACCGCTTTCCCCCCAGGTGAGATACCGTCAGCCCCGCGGTTGCAACGTATCGCCGCCGGTTAAAGCGGGGGCAATACGTGGGTCACGTTTGTCTCAGGGGTCGTTGAGAGGCGCTGGTGCGCGGCAGCACAACGCCCCCGGCCGTGGTGACGACCGGGGGCGGCTGAGGGCGGCCGCGTGGCGCGGCGCGGGCGCGGTTTGCTGGGTGGGAAGGTGCCGGACGGCGGGGAGTCCGGCTCAGGTGTTGGGCAGTTGGCCCTTGTCCGGCTCACCGGCGGGCACCGGCTCCAGCACCGCGACATCCATCGGGCCGGCCAGCGCGTCCGCGATCTCCCCGCCCAGCGCGGCCAGTACCGGCCCGGCCGAGTGGGCGTCGAGGGCGGCCTGATCGGCCCAGTTCTCGACGACGGTGACCCGGTCGTCGCCGGCATGGGCGGCGTAGAGCAGGCAGCCGGGTTCGGCGTGCACCGCGGAGGCGTGCCGACGGAACGCCGCGAGCACCTCCTCCCGGCGGCCGGGCTTGGTCCGGAGAGTGGCGACAACGATGGGCACGTCGACTCCTTGGGTATGTGTCCGTCCGTAGCGCGGACGAGAACGGCTGGTCACCGGCACTCTATGCCAGGCAGGGCGCCGCCGCCCCGCCAGGATGCCTGGCCGGGTGCAGGGCGGTCGGCTGTGCGAGCATGCCGTCCGACACCGCGGCCGATGTCGGCACGGACGACCTCGCCGCAGGGGTGGGGAGCCGGAGGGCTACCGCGCATGGCGACCGGACCGGCCAAGAGGGGACGCTCCGGCCCCTTGTGGTCGTCAGCCCCGCAGGTGTTTTGTGCGGGCGCCGACTTGACGCCGCGCCGGCTTCGGCGGGCGGGGAAAGGCCGGGGCGCGGCAGCTGGGTAACGGGCTCCCGCCGGCGGGTCGGCGCAGCGCCGCCCGGCATCACTCATTTGCTACCTTGCGCAACTGTATAACCTTCCTCAAGGGAAACCGCCCCTCTTCTGCAGGAACCGGACGGACATGGGTGCACAGTTGACAGGCAGCCAGGAGGCACGGGCCGGACGCCACAGCAATCGGCCCGTCTCGCGGCGGCGGCGCAAACGCGGCAGCAAGGTGGGCATGGCTGCCGCGACAACGGCTTCGCTCCTCGTGCTGCTTGTCGGGGGAGCGGGCTGGGTCTACCTCCGCCTCAACGGGAGCATCGCCACGTTCGGCGCGGACGGCGTGAGCGAGGACCGGCCGCCCGAGGGGGCCGGCGGCAGCAATGTGCTGGTCATCGGCTCCGACTCGCGCTCGGGCGGAAACCGCAGACTGGGCGGCGGGGAAGGGGACGTGGGCCGCTCGGACACCGCGTTCCTGCTGCACGTCTACGGGGATGCCAGGCACGCGGTCGCGGTGTCCATCCCCCGGGACAGCCTGGTCGACATCCCACCGTGCCGGCTGCCCAACGGCGACTGGGCCCGGCCGCAGCGCAACGTGATGTTCAACTCCGCCTTCACCGTGGGGCTGACGGCCAAGGGCAACCCCGCCTGCACCCAGAACACCGTCGAGAAGCTGACCGGCTTACGCGTCGACCACACCGTGGTCGTCGACTTCGAGGGCTTCTCGAAGATGACCGCGGCGGTCGGCGGGGTACCCGTATGCCTCCCCAAGGACATCTACCAGGGCGATCTCAACCCCAACCGGGGCTCGAAGGGCAAGGTCCTCTTCGCCAGGGGGCCGCAGCTGGTGTCGGGGCAGAAGGCGTTGGAGTACGTCCGCATCCGGCACGGCATCGGGGACGGATCCGACATGGGACGGATCAAGCGTCAGCAGGCGTTCGTCTCCAGTCTGATCAAGAAGATCAAGTCGGAGGGGATCAATCCCTCGACGCTCCTTCCGCTGGCGAACGCCGCAACCCAGTCGATGACCGTCGACCCGGGACTGGGGTCGGCGAACCGGCTGATCGCGTTCGTGATGTCGATGAAGGACATCGATCTGCACAACACCAAGTTCGTCACCATGCCCTGGCACTACCAAGGCGCGCGGATCGCCGTGGTGCATCCGGCGGCCGACGCCCTGTGGGCCGCGCTCAGGGCGGACCGGACCATCGACGGCAAGGACGCCAGTGCCCGGCACGGCAGGAAGAACGAGGACGCCGAGGACGGGCCCAACGGCTCCCGCGCCCCGGCCTCTTCGGTCTCGGGGGCCGGCATCAGCGTCGTCGTCCGCAACGGCACGCGGGTGGCGGGACTGGCGGCCCGCGCCGCCGCCGAGCTGAGGGCCGTGGGTTTCACCGTCACCGGCACCGCCACCGCCCCGACCCAGGACCGCACCACCACGGTGATCACCTACGGACCGGGCCGGGAAGCCGAGGCACACACCCTGGCCCGTCTCTTCCCCGGCGCGGACCTCCAGCAGGCCACCACCCCCGGCATCGCCGTCACCCTCGGCCGGTCCTACGCCGAGGCCCCCGCGCCCGCCCGTGCCGCCTCCGCCGGCGACATGTCCTCCGGCGCGGCCGACAAGGCCCGTTCCGCCGACGACGACCCCTGTTCCAACCTCTCCTACGGGTAGTACGCAGGCCGGTCGCGCATCACTCCGTCGTGGGGCCCGGCACCGGGCGCGGAGCAGGCCGGCGTCGACGAGATCGGGGCCTGGGCGGGCGGCGACGAGGGCTACGACGAACGCGTCCTGGCGCGCAGCATCCCCGTTCGCTCGGTCTGCGAACACCATCTGCCGCCGTTCGTCGGCACCGCCCACGTCGGCTACCTGCCCGGCCGGCGCACCCTCGGTCTGTCCGAACTCGCCCGCGTCGTCGAGAACTTCGCGTGCTCCTGGGCACCCTCCGCAACGACGCGCGCTCCCGTGTCGAATTCCTGGCCCTGGCCGGCCTCATCTGACCCCGACAGCCGACGACGGGACGACAGTCGTGGGCCGGACACCCGAGTCGGTACGTTCCGTCATCCGGTAGGCCGCAAGCGGCGCCGGCGTCCCACCGCGGCAGGCGACGTGGTCGATGGCGAAAGCGTTGCCGGTCGGCACGGCCACGGTGAGCGTGGCGGTTGGGGCGAACGCCACGGCAATGGAGCGCACGGTCTTCTTCGTGCAGCCACCACGTCGTCCCGTCTCGTGCTTGCACAACGACGATCCTCGGCGGAGTGCGGCGGAGGCGGAATGGAGTGTGCGGCGCGGTGACTCGTGCCGGTGATGCCCAAGTTGAGGCATCAGGTCAGTGGGTGGGCTTCTCCCACACGAGCGAGTACCGGCGAAGCACATGGCGGCGATAGCGGACGCCTGGCAGCAACCGTCGGGCGGCAGCGCGCACCTGCCCGTAACTCATCTGCGGATCGACGACCGGCATGCCCGGCGGGCCGCCGGCACGGCGCAACACCTTGGTGATCCGCACGACCGGGGCGGCCGCGATCAGCGCCGCCCACTCGGCCGGACTCGCCTCACGCGCCAGGCCGACCACCACCAGCGTGCCGCCGGGCCGCAGCAGATCGCGCATGCGGATCAGGGCTGCCGTGAAGTCCATGTGGTGGATCGCGGTGACCGAGCAGACGAAGTCATAGCTGGCGGCGGGAAGGTCCGCGGCCAGGAAGTCGCCCTCGACGAAGGCGAGATCCTGGTGGTCGGCGGCCAGTTCGCGAGCGCGGGCGATCATCTCCGGCGACTTGTCCATGCCGGTGACGTGCTCGGCCCGCTCGGCGAGCTTCCGTACCAGCAGTCCGTCGCCGCAGCCGACGTCCAGGGCGTTGCCGCACCCGCTGGGGACGGCGCGCAGGATGCCCGGGTGCCTGGCGACGTTGGTGTTCCAGTACGGCTTCAGGTCGGACCGGTTCATGGCGCCATCGTAGGAGCTCGGACGGGAATATCCCTCCGGGGATGGTCAGTTGACTGCAGCCGAAGCCGGCGCGGCCGTAGGACACCCGGTCCTGCCCGCTGCCTGTCAGGCGAGGCCGGCGGCCTGTTCCCCCGCGTTCCGAGGAGCGTGCCCGCGGAGCGGGAGCAGGAGCGGGGTGGCCAGGAGGATGACTCCGGCGAGGGCGATCGCGGTGCGGGGACTGGTGACGGCGGCCAGCAGGCCCCACACGGCGGTGACGGCCGCGATGCTGGTGCTGCTGCTGACGGACCACGCGGACAGGGTGCGGGCGACCCGGTCGGGAGCGGCGTGGTCGAGCCGGTACGTGGCCAGTACGGGATTGAAGACGCCGCAACAGGTCACCAGGCCGAATTGGACGACGATGATGAGCACGATCCCGGGGACCCCGGGCTGGACGAACGCCAACCCGACGGACCAACAGGCGCGCAGCGCCCCGACGGTGAGCAGCACCTTGCGCTGCCCGCAACGCGTCACGAGCCGGCGCGCGAGACGTGAGCCGACGAGACCACCGATGCACGGCACCGCGAACACGAGGCCGTACTGCCAAGGCGCGAAGCCGAGGTGGTCCAGCAGGAGCACGGCGAGCAGCGGTTCGGAGGCCATGATCAGGCCGTTGACCGTGATCGAGTTGAGGAACAGCGGGCGCAGCGTGGGATGGGCGAGGATGTGGCGCCATCCTTCGAGGAGATCGCCGGCCCGCAGGCGTGGTGCACCGGTACGGGCGGGGTGCGGTTCGCTGCCGCCGATGGCGCGGATACCCAGCGCCGAGAGCAGATAGCTGAACGCATCGGCCAGCACGGTCGTCACCGGGCCCAGCAGCCCGATCGCGGCCCCGCCGAGCGGTGGTCCGACCACGGTAGCGGTCCAAGTCGTCGACTCGAAGCGGCTGTTGGCGACGAGCAGATCCGCCGGCGGCACGAGTGCCTTCAGATGTGCGCCGCTGGCCGTCTTGAAGGCGATGTCCGCCGCGGCGACGATGACGGAGACGACGAGCAACTGGGCGAAACCGAGCCAACCGAGCGCGAACGCCACGGGGACACTGATCAGGGCAGTGAACCGGGCCAGATCCATCGCCACCATGACCGGACGTTTGCGGCGGAACTCCATCCACGGACCGAGCGGCACCGCCACCACGGCGCCCACGGCCCGCCCCGCGGCAGCCAGCGCGGCCACCTGCGTCGGCCCGGAATGCAGCACGAGGACCGCGATCAGGGGAAACGCGCCGAACCCGAGCCCGGTCCCGTACGCACTGACCGCATACGCGGCCCACAACCACCCGAACTGCCGCCCCAGTCCCCGCCTGCCTGACATTCCCACGCCGCTCTCGTCGATCCGGACAACCACACACCGCTGACCCATCGGCATCCAAGCGGTACGAGGACGTTCGGATCAAACAACCGACGTGGCGGGAGACACAACCGCGTGTTGTGCGGATGCGCCGGTCGACGCGGTCGAAGCGGTCGACGCCTGCCGATGCCGGTCGATGTCATCGGCGGCGCGCTGAACGCGACCCGCAACTCCACGGGTGCGTGTACAGCTGCCCCTCCGACCGGATGTAGCGGGTGCCGCCCCACTTGGCCGCGGATGCCACATCAGGGAAGAATCCCGGCCGTTCAGGTTGGCGCTGGTGTCGCACAGCACCGGAACGCCGCCGAGCTGCTCGTACGCGGCAAGGGTGCGTGCGGTGGCGGTGCTCAGGGACGCATCGGTGGTCTGCGGTCGCGCGGTGCCGTCCAGCCGGGTCGGTGGCACCGCCGATCGCCGCACCGGAATCGTTCGGAAACGGCGCGATCCAGGTGACCGGTGATAGCCGCGCAAGCGCGATACATGCGCTGTCGGGGCCGGTGCCGAGCGGTGTGGAGCATGCCTGTGGTCACGCCAGGATGTTGTTGGTGTGGGAGAGGCGGCGGGCGGTGGCCAGGAGGGCGTGGATCTGGGGAGCGGCCTGCTCGATCTGTGTCAGGGGAGTGGTGAACGGCAGACGGACGTCGTGAAAGGTGTGCGGGTGTTCAAGGCGGAGGGTGATGCCGTAGCGGTCCATGGCCACCGGAAGGGCGCGCAGCACGCCGTTGGGGACGGGGCGGACCAGGCGGAGCAGGAGCGGGACGATCTCGCTGTGTGCGTCGACGAGGTGCGTCAGCATCTCCGCCTCGCTCTTCGCCAGCGGGTCGAGCTCGGCTTCCTCCAACTCCCGGAGCGTGACGTAGGTGCGTTCCGAGGTGTCTTCCAGGACCGCCTGGCCGAACTCCAGGCAAGTGCTCTTGTCGGAGTGGGGGTTGTACGGGGCGGTGAGGAGCCCGGCCACGGTGACCCGGGCACGCAGCCGGTCGCGTACGGACGTGGGGGCGATGTCGGTGAGTTCCAAGCGGACCGGCACGCGCCGGGTCGGGGCGGCGTCGGTGGCCTCGCACGGGGCGTGCAGGTGGAAGAGGCCCGTCGCCCCGCCGCTGAGACGGTGGATTTCGCTGCGGAGTCCGTCGCTCACCACCGTCATGGAGTGGGCGACGGTCAGGATCGAGCGGATGCGCTCGGCTGGGGTCGGTGTGATGGCACGGGTACGAGTCGCACGCATCCGGTCCTCCAAAGGAAGGCTACTTAGGTTTGCCTAACCTAACTTACTTCCCGCTGGCTCGCGAGCAAGGGGGGAGGGGGAAGCGGGAGGGGTTGATGTCGGGAGTCGCCTCCCGTCCCGACGGCACTCCGGCCGACCTGGCCGACGGCTCCGTCGTGTTGACGACTCCCTCGCCGTCCCCTCGCCCACTCTGTCGTGAAGTACGTCACCAGTCAGAAGAGAACCGGACTTTTCGCCCGTACGTCTCTCCACTCGACATCGGCCGCCCGACCCACGGGATTCGGAATCGAAGGAGAGTGTCTGTGTCTTTTCCCCTCGCCCTGAGCATCGGTGTTCTCGGCTGCGTTGCCATCGCGGTGGTGACGTTTCTGACGGGGCGTCCCCGGAAGGTGTCCCATCGCGTGTGCGCTGCCTTGGGGTGGTTGTGGGTGGCCGGGGTCGTGGGCCTGACGTTCGGGACGCGCTCCGGCGGCGGCCAGGCGTTGAACTTCAAGCTGCTCGACCTCTCCAACCCCGCCGATGCCTGGGACTTCTTCCTCAACGTGCTCATGTTCGTCCCCGGCGGCCTGCTCCTGGCGAGCGCAGGCGTGCGTCTTCTGGGTGCGGCGACCTGGGGGTTCCTCGGTTCCTTCGGCATCGAGACGATGCAGTACCTCACCGCCTCGGGGCGTACGGCCGACATCAACGACCTGTTGGCCAACACCCTGGGTTGCGTGGTCGGGTTCGCCTGCGCCGCAGCGGTCCGGACCTTGTTCCGCCGGACGCGGGCACTCGGCGGGCCACGTCTGCGGACCTGAGACCGGCCTGCGCACGCGCTTCAGATGCCGGTGAGCAGGCCGTGGGGGCTCCACGGCAGGGCCTCACGCTGGGTGCGGCACGAGGGGGGCCGGGGTCGGCCGGCGGGAGTCGATGTGGTGTTCACGTGGTCCGCCTGGTTGTGGCCTCGGCCAGTCGGCGCAGGGCGTCCTGGGCTTCGGGGTGGATGGCGTGGGCGGTGCCGAGCTGCCGGAGGACGCGTTCACGGCGTTCGTGGATCATGCCCTCGACGTGGGCGCGGGCGCCGGTGACGGTGAGGATGTTGCGGATCTGGGTGGCGTCCGCCTCGGTGAGGTGTGGGTTGCCGATCAGGCGGCGCAGGACGGCGGCATGTGCGGGGGAAGCGTCACGCAGGGCGAGCGTCAGCAGCATGGTGTGTTTGCCCGCGCGCAGGTCCTCCAGCCGGGACCGGCCGGTCGCCTTCGGGTCGCCGAAGACTCCCAGCAGGTCGTCACGGAGCTGGAACGCCTCGCCCAACGGCTGGGCGTAGCCGGTGAGTTCGCGAAGCAGGGACGGCCGTGCGCCACCGAGGACGGCGCCGATGTGCAGGGGGCGCTCGCAGGTGTATTTCGCGGTCTTGTAGCGGACGATCGCCAGGGCGCGGTCCAGGTCGACGGTGGGGTGTCCGGTGGCGGTCACGTCCAGGTACTCGCCGTAGATCACCTCGGTGTGCATCACGTCCAGGACCGGTAGTACGGCGAGGAGTTGACTGCTGGTCAGCCCTGCGGTGTGCAGGATTTCGTCGGACCAGGTCAGGGCGAGGCTGCCGATGAGCAGTGCACAGGAGGATCCCAGGTGCTCGGCGAGGGGCTCCGGGTGGTGTGCGGTGTGACGGGTGGCCAGGGTGCGGTGGACAGTCGGTGCGCCGCGGCGGGTGGCCCTGTCGTCGATGATGTCGTCGTGGATGAGGCGGAAGGCGTGGAACATCTCCAGACTGGCCGCCACCCTCACCACCGGCTTCGGCGGTGGCGTTCCGGTGGCCGCCTGCCAGCCGAGTGCGCACAGGACCGGGCGTAGCCGCTTTCCTCCGGCGGACAGGAATTCCTCCAGCGTCCGGGCGGCCTGGTCAGGGAGGTTGCGGGCCGCGGCAGCGGCGGTCTTGCCCTGAAGGAACTGGTGGAGCGCGGCGTCGACATCGCGGCGCAGGCTCTTGAGGTCCAGTGGCGTGGGGATGCGCTGGGCGGGGACGGTGGCGGTCACGAACGGTCACCTGCCTTGGGGAAGTTGAGGGCGTCGGGAGCGCCGGGGGCCTTGGGGTCCGTCACCGTGGTCCGCTGGCCGTGCTCGCCAGGAACGGGGCCTCGTCGAGCGGGGCGCCGACGATGCGGGATTTTCGGCACGCTGACCGGTGCGCCGCCGACGACGGGTACTGTCCCGACACGGATCTGCCGGGAACGGCGGCGCACCGGAGCCTGAGAGGAGCGCGGCGATCAGGGGCGTCGTTGCAGGAAGGATGCGGAGGGCGGCAGGGCCGGCCACTCCTTCGAGCGGTGACATAGGGCGGTCCGATGCGGTCGTCGCCATCCGGTCCTCCTCCCGCAAGGCGCGCGGCACGCCGGCCACAGGCTGCGTGCAATTCCAGGAGACCGGGTAGGCGCCGGGCAGCGGAAGCCGCTCGCGCTGCCAAGTGCGTGAACTTGTTGAAAGGCGGCACCTGCGGCGGGCCCACTGGGGCGGTTGGGGCGCGGCTGGTGTCGTGCCGCAGGCCGCGAGCACGGGTTCATGAAAGTGCCGGCATCGGCGAGGGCGATGTCTGCGTGCCGGGCCTACCCGCCGACCGCAGGAAGACGACCCGTCAGCGGGGCCACTTTTCGGGGGTGCTGCTGGTGGTCACCTGGCATACGGCCGGGCGGCCCGGCACAGGTGACTTGCCTTGTGCGACGACCCGGACGCCGTCGAGCAGGATCCGGCACGAGGCGACCGTCCCCGGCTCCGGTTCGATCACCACCCGGGCCACCTGGCCGGTGTTGACCAGGGCCTCCTTGCGCCACGGCAGGGGAGTGGTCCCGACCTGTTCATCCTTGTACTCCGACTTGAAACGGTCGGGATTGCGCCGGTAACGCACCGTGACGGCCCGCGCGTCACCGCTGACGGCGTTGCCCTCGTAGACCAGGTCCCAGGCATTGCCGCCGCGTGCCTCCTTCAGCGTGCCGATGTTGGCCCTGACCCAGAGCGCGCCGCCGATGAGGAGGGCGGCCACGGTCAGCCCGACACATGCCAGGAGGATGCCGCCGCCGCGGGAGCGACGGCCCGGAGGAGTGGGAGAGGCCATGGTGGGGTGACTTTCTGCCTGGGGGCTCGGGGATGCCTGTCGCGCCGAGCTTGTGGAACCAGGCTGCCAGACTCCGGCTGTGAGCACGGAGACGCTGATCGGGGTGGCGGGGGTCGCGTCGGCATGCGTCGCCGACCGCCGTGACGGCGATGGGTGCTGGGATGTCGACCACCTTGCCGACATCGGCAAGAACCGAGCTCGGGTCAGGTCTGTGGCGGCCGGGGGTGGAGGCATCAACGTCGCCCGCGGCGTGGCGCGACTCGGAGGACGGGCAACCGCCGTCCGCACCGCCGGCCGCGAGGTCGGCTGCCGCCTGAACAGGTTGCTGGACGAAGAGGGCATCGACCACATCGCCGTCGACATCGAGGGCGAGACCCGCGAAGCACTCGTGCTCTTCGAGACCGCGTCGCGCCGCAGCCAGCACATCGTCCCGCCCGGCCCGGACCTCGACTACGGAACGTTGCAAGGACCCGAAATTTGCCCATTGCTGCCACATGGATTCAGTTGTGCCCGAAAAGGCATTTTCTGTAAAAATTGAATCAGTGTCGCACCGGGCCGCGCGTTGGCCTCCGCTCGGACCGCACGTCGACCGGGAACGGGAGAGGTGAAGGACATGCTGGAGAGAGCCAAGGACGCACCTGCCGGCGTCGACGTGGTAAAGGCGATCGGGACTGTGTCGAAGAGCGACTACCAGTCGGTGGTCGAGCCACTCATCGAGGATGCTCGCAGGGAAGGCCGCCGCATTCGGATCCTGTGCGAGATCGGCCCTGAGTTCACGTCCTTCACCCCCGGAGCCGCCTGGGAGGACCTCAAGGTCGGCATGGGGGCCATGAGGCTGTTCGAGGGGTGTGCGGTCGTCAGTGACGCGCGCTGGATCCGTGAGTCGACCCGGTTGACGAGCTTTCTGATGGCCTGCCCGGTGCGCGTCTTCGGAAGCCAGGAGCGTGACGAGGCCCTGCGCTGGCTGGCGTCGCTTCCCGAGGGCCCCGGCATTTCCCACCGGCTGACCGAGTCCGAAGTACTCGTGGTCGAGGTCGAACAACCCCTGCGTGCACAGGACTTCGACGCCCTTGCACTGACCGTGGACACCTGGCTCGGGACGCACGCCGAATTGGCCGGCGTCGTGATCCACGCGCGAGAGTTCCCCGGATGGGAGAACATCGGCGGCTTGATCCGTCATGTGCGGTTCATTCGCGACCACCACCGGAAGGTAGGGAAGATCGCACTGGCGGCTGACAGCAAGGTCGCCGCCCTGGTACCCCAGCTTGCGAATCACTTCGTTCGGGCCGAAGTGCGGCGGTTCGAGTACGACGAACTCGATGAAGCCCTCGTATGGGCGGCCAGGCCACGGTTCGTCAGTCGTTGACGCTCCGCTTGGCCCCGCCGTCCACGCCGCGCGGTTGCCGCGCCGGATGCGGCCACGGATGCATCGCTTGCCAGGTTGCGGACAGCCTCCGACGCGAGGTGCGGCCGACGCCACGGACGAGGTCCGGGCCAAGGCCGCCCTCCGGGCAGGAGAAGACCCGGCAGTGAGCTTCCCTTGCTCCTGAAGTTGGTGCAGAGGTCGCTTCCCCAGGTGGCTGTTGCACCCCAACTGCCCTGCTCCTGGGCAAGGAAGGTTCCAGGCTGCTCGATCGACCTCTGCCGTGGCGGATGATGCCGGTGCCGGTGCCGGTGCCGGGGTGAGCGGATCACCGTCTGGGCTCTTGGGTGCCGGTCTTGCTGTGGGGTTCTTATGGTGTTGGTCAGTCCCATGGCGTTCCTGATCCGGTGGATGGCGCGGCATTCGAGGCCGAATCCTGCCCGGTAGCCCTCGCTGTAGTAGTGGCTGGCGCCCCGCCGGCCCAGCATGGGGTTCTCTTCAGGCGGCTCGAAGTCCTGCCCGCCGATGAGTTTGGCGTACTCGTTTGACGCGTGCGACCGCGCCTCGTTGCGCGGTCTCACTGCGTGTCTGATCGCGCGTGGGCGACGAGGAAGTCGGCGCTGCCGGACAGCGTGGTGAGCTGGGGGGTGTCCTCGTCGTCGATGCGGATGCCGGTGCGTTCGCTGAGGGTCTCGACGTAGTGCAGGAACTCCAGTGAGTCCATGTCGAGGGCGTCGCGGAACGTGTCGTGGGGGCCGAGGGTGGTGACGTCGGCGTCGGGGATGACGTGGGCGATCGATGCCTTGACGATGCCCAGTGCTTCGGTACGGTTCACAGCTCCTCCGGCTTCTGCAACAGGCGGTCGACCGCTGTCAGGTAGCGCGCTCCGACGGCGCCGTCGGTCGCGCGGTGGTCTGCGGACAGGGTGGCGGTGACGACCGGCCGTACACCCAGCAGGCCGTCGACGGCGCAGGGCCGGTCGATGAGCCGTCCGAAGCCGACCAGGGCGACTTGTGGCGGGTAGATGACGCCGAAGACGGTTTCCACGCCCTGGTCGCCGAGGTTGGTGACCGTGAGGGTGGAGCCGGAGACTTCGGAGCCGCGGAGTCTGCCGGTGCGGGCGCGGGTGACCAGGTCCTTCAAGGCAGCCATCAGAAGGGGGAGTTCGAGGGCGTCGGCGTTGTGCAGGGTGGGGGCGACGAGTCCGCCGCCGCGCAGGGATACGGCCACACCGAGATGGACCCCGTCGCCTGGTGTGAAGTGGTCTTCGGTCCAGAAGCCGTTGAGCTCGGGGACCTCGTGGGCCGCCAGGGCCGCGGCCTTGAGGAGCAGGGCCGCGGGAAGCAGCCGCTCGCCGACCGGGGCGCGACGGTTGTGCTCGTGCAGCCAGTCCATGGCGGTGGCCATGTCGACGGTGGTGGACAGGTAGTAGTGCGGGATCTCCTGATGGGACCGAGTCATCAGGTTGGCAATCGCCCGGCGCATCGCGGCTGTCCGGTCCTCGGAAGAAGGACGCGCGGGAGCGGGGGCGACGTGGCGCGGGGACGGGGGTGTGGCCGGTCCTGGTGCTGCCGTGCGGACGTCGACGGCGCGGACGGCGCCGCCCGTGCCCGTCCCCGTCACCGAGGCCAGGTCGACGTCCAGTTCGGCGGCCAGCCGCCGGGCCAGTGGAGTGGCCCGGACGCGTGGGGGCCGAGCGGCAGCGCCGGCCGCCGCTTGCTCGACGTCGGCCCGGGTGAGGCGCCCTCGGGGCCCGGAGCCTTCGAGGGGCTCCAGCGCGATGCCGGCGCGCTCCGCGAGGTGCCGGAGCAAGGGCCCCGCCTCGGTGCGCCCTGGCTGAACCGGCCCTTCGCCCTCGGCTTCTCGATGCCGCTCGTGTCTCTGGGGTGCCGTGTCCCGAGGCTCCTTCTTGAGCGGTTCCCGCTTCCGCGGCTTCTCTGCGCCCGGTTCGATCAGCGCGAGTGCCGTCCCGACCGGCACCGTCGTACCTGGCGCGACGAGCAGCTTCCTCACGGTCCCGGTCTCGAAGCACTCCACCTCGATGGTGGACTTCGCGGTCTCGACGACGGCAACGAGGTCGCCCTTGTGGACCTCGTCGCCTGGTTGGACCAGCCATTCCTGGAGCGTGCCCGCGTCCATGTCGGCACCCAGGGACGGCATGGTGAACTCGGTCATGGTCAGTCCACCGCCCGGTGTGCCGCCGCGACGATGCCGGCGGTCTGCGGCAGGGCGGCCTCCTCCAGCCGCCGGGCGTACGGGATGGGGACCTCCGCGCTGCACACCCGCTCCACGGGCGCGTCCAGTTCGTAGAACGATCCCTCGGCGATGCGGGCGGAGACCTCAGCGGCGAGACTGCCGGTGCGCCACGCCTCGTCGACGATCACGGCGTGGTGCGTACGCGAGACGGAGCCGGCGATGGCCGCGCCGTCGAGGGGACGGAGCGTGCGCAGGTCCATCACCTCGGCACTGATGCCCTCGGTGGCCAGTTCGTCCGCCGCCGCGAGCGCCTTGGGCAGCGAACCCCCGTAGGTGATCAGGGAGATGTCGGTACCGGACCTGCGCACCGCGGCGTGGTCCAGGTCCACCGGTGCCGTGAGAGGAGCGAGCTCACCGGCGGCGTTGTAGAGACTTCCGTGCTCGAAGATCAGCACCGGATCGGGGTCGGCCAGCGCCGGGGCGAGCATGTAGCGGGCGTCCTCGATGGTGGCCGGCGCGAGGACACGGATGCCGGGGATGTGCGCGTACCAGCCCTCCAGGCTGTGGGAGTGCTGCGCGGCGAGCTGCCGCCCCGCGCCCGTGGTCATGCGGACGACCAGCGGTACGGGGAGCTGGCCGCCGGACATGTGCAGCAGGGTGGCGGCGTTGTTGAGGATCTGGTCAAGGGCCAGCAGGCTGAAGTTGACGGTCATGATCTCCACGATCGGACGCATTCCGGCTACAGCCGCGCCGATGCCCGCGCCCACGAATGCGGACTCCGACAGCGGGGTGTCACGGATCCGTTCCCGCCCGAACTCCTCCAGCAGGCCGAGGCTGACGCCGAAGCAGCCGCCGTACCGGCCCACGTCCTCGCCCATGAGAAAGACCCGGTCGTCGGCGCGCAGTGCCTCCCGCAGCGCCTCGCGCATGGCTTCCCGGTAGGTCGTCTGCGCCGCTGCCGGCTGCTCGCCGGTGCCCATGGTCAACTCACCTCCGCCGACCTGCTGGTGACATGGCGGAGCAGGTCGCAGGCCGGCTCTTCCGGCGCCTGCTCGGCCGCTTCGACGGCGCGGTCGACCTCGTCGGTGACCCGGCGCTCGATGCCGGCGAGTTCCTCGTCACCCAGCTCGCCGTCCTCACGCATGCGGTCCGCGAGCCGATTGATCGGATCCCGGGCCTGCCACCGCTCGATCTCCGTTTTGTCGCGGTAGCGGTCCGGGTCGTACATGGAGTGGGCGCGGAAGCGGTAGGTGTGCGCCTCCAGGAAGTGGGGTCCGGCGCCTGCCCGGATGGCCTCTGTGGCCCGGTGGGCGGCCTGCTCGACGGCCTCGACGTCCATGCCGTCCACGGCCCAGGCCACCATGCCGTACGAGGCGGCCCGCATCGCCAGGTTGGTCTGTGCCTCGTGCCGTGCCAGGGCGGTGCCCATGGCGTAGAGGTTGTTCTCGCAGACGAGCAGCAGCGGAAGCTGCCACAGGGCGGCGAGGTTCGCCGTCTCGTGGAACTCGCCCTCGGCGAACGCCCCGTCACCGAAGAAGCAGCAGGTGACGCGGTGCTGTCCGCGCATCCGGTCGGCGAGGGCGAGCCCGGCGGCCAGCGGGAGCCCGCCGGCGACGATCGCGTTGCCGCCGTAGAAGCGGCGGCTGGCGTCGAACAGGTGCATGGATCCGCCGCGGCCTCCGCTGCAGCCGGTCGTCCTGCCGTACATCTCGGCCATGACGGCCTCGGCGGGGATGCCGCGGGCGAGCGCATGGCCGTGTTCGCGGTAGGTGGAGACCACCGCGTCCTCGGGGTTCAGCGCCCCGTTGACACCGACGGCGACGGCTTCCTCGCCGATGTAGAGGTGGACGAAGCCGCGGATCTTCGCCGCACTGTAGAGCTCGACGCACCGCTCCTCGAACCGCCGGATGCGCAGCATCGCGGTCAGCAGCTTCCCCCGGTGCTCGGTGGCCGGCCGGCCGGTGCGAGGCTCTCTCCCCGCCTTCCGCCTGCTCGTCTCGGCGTTCTCCGCAGGCTTCGGGGGTACCGGGGCCCTTCGGGCGTGAGTGGCGCGGACGGAACTCATGACGGCCCCTCCAAACTCGACAAGTCACCGACAGGCAGGCCGAGTTCACGCGCGCGCAGCACTCGGCGCATGACCTTGCCGCTACGGGTCTTGGGAAGGTTCTGATCGAAGGCGATCTCCCGGGGCGCCACGGCCGGGCCCAGCCGGCGGCGGGCGAAGGCCAGCAGCTCCCGCTCCAGATCCCCGGCCGGCTCGATGCCCGGGCGCAGCGACACGAACGCCTTGACAACGTTCCCCGCAACCGGGTCCGGCCGGCCGATGACGCCCGCCTCCGCGACCGCCGGGTGTTCCATCAGCGCGCTCTCCACCTCGAACGGGCCGACCAGATGGCCCGCCGACTTGATGACGTCGTCGGCGCGCCCCACGAACCAGAACCAGCCGTCCCGGTCGCGCCGGACCAGGTCGCCGGTCAGGTACCAGCCGCCGGCGAACGACGCCGCGTAACGCTCGTCGTCGTGCAGATAGCCGCGGAACATCGACGGCCAGCCCGGGCGCAGCGCCAACTCGCCCTCGACGTCAGGGCTTTCCACCTCCGTCACCCTGCCGTCGGCGATCAGCGCCCGGCCGGACTCGCCCCGCTCCAGCACGGTCGCCTCGACACCCGGCAGCGGCCGTCCCATCGAGCCGGGACGGATCTCGCAGGCCGCGAAGTTCGCGATCATGATGCAACCGGTCTCGGTCTGCCACCAGTTGTCGTGCACCGGCAGGCCCAGCACCTCCTGACCCCACACCACGGCCTCGGGGTTGAGGGGCTCGCCGACCGAGGCGATGAACCGCAGCGCCGACAGGTCGTACGAGCGCGGCAGGTCGTACGGACCTTCGCGCGGCGTCGTGCGCATCAGCATCCGCAGGGCGGTGGGCGCGGTGTACCAGACGCTGACCCGCTGCTCTGCGAGGATCCGGTACCAGCGCCGGGCGTCGTAGTCGCCCTCGTCGACGACGACCGTCAGGCCGTGTACGAGCGGGGCGATGATGCCGTAGGACATGCCGGTGACCCAGCCGGGGTCGGCGGTGCACCAGTAGACGTCCTGCGGGTGCAGATCGAGCGCGTACGCGGCCGTGGCGTGATGGGCGACGACCGCTTCGTGGACGTGGACCGCACCTTTGGGGGTGCCTGTGGTTCCGCTGGTGAAGTGCAGCAGCGCCATGTCCTCGGGCGAGGTCGGCGGGATGGTGAACCGCTCCGGTGCCGCGGACATCAAAGCGTCGAAGGAGACCGTGCCGGGAAGCTCCTGGGCACCGGGACCCACGATGAGCACGTGCTTGAGGCCGGGAAGGGATGCGCGGCGGTCCGCGACCTTCCGCCGGTACAGCACAGCGGTGGTCACCAGCACGCGAGCATCGCCGAGCCGCAGCCGCTGCTCCACCGGGTCGGGGCCGAACGCGGAGAAGAGCGGGCACAGCACACTGGTGTTCTTCAGCGTGCCGAGCACCGCCGTGTACAGCTCCGGACAGCGGCCGAGCAGGGTGAACACCCGATCCCCCCGGCCAATGCGGAGCGACCGCAGGACATGGGCGAAGCGGGCCGTACGGCGGGCCAGTTCGGCGTAGGTGACCGTCGAAACGGTGTTGTCACGGGATACGCACCGCAACGCGATCTTCTCCCCGTGGCCGGGTCCGGAATGCCGGTCGACTGCCTCGTGGGCGATGTTCAGCCCGCCGCCGGGCAGCCCGGACAGCGCGGTGCGCGCCTGCGACCAGTTGAACGCGGAACGAGCCCGGTCGTAGTCGGAGAGATTCGGCGTGACGCTCGGCGCGTTGTCCTTGCGAATCGTCTCCCCACGCATGGACATGCTCCTCCCGACGTCTGCCGCTGGGCCGCCGGGCCCGGCCCGAGCCGCACACGACGGCAGATTCCGATGGGTTGCTCTCGGGTCGCTTCCACGGCACCACCGACCGCCCGGCACGCGGCAGGGCCGAACGGTCCAGGCCGATGGCCCAGCATGCCCTGCTGTAGGTGCAGCGTCAGGCCACGCCTGCGCTTCGGCCCGGGCCGCTGCTCGCGACGCAGCGCGACCTTGAGGGCGCCGGTGTCGGTGCCGTGGGAGAAGACCTCGTAGGCGTCCGCCATCCTGTTGAGGCCGAAGGCGTGGGTGACGAGCTCGGAGATCTGGTGGCATCCGGATGCCACCAGATCGAGCACGGAACTGTCCGGATCCCCGGCGGCCTCGACAGCCACATCCTGCGCCAGTCAGTTCGGCCGAATCGGCGCCGAGGCGTGCGGAGGCCGCCGGCCGGGAAACAGACCGTCGCCCCCGAAGGCCCTCCGGGCAACAGAAGCCGTCGGACCCTGCACAGAGCAGCCGCTGAGCCATGGTGGCCCAACTCAGACATGGGGAACGACGGCGAGCGGGCAGCGTGCGTGATGGATGGCGGCCTGTGCTACCGGGCCCAGGCGCGGCGCCAGGGCGGGACGGTGCTCACGTCGGCCGACAACCAGCAGTCCCGCGCCCTCTGCCGCTCGTACGACGGCCCGGGCCGGGCTTTCGAGACGGACGGCGTCGGTGACCACCACGCCCGGGAACTTCTCGCGCCAGGGGCCGAGGACCCGGTTCAGACGCTTCCGCACGTCCTGCGTGATCTCTTCGGTGATGGTGTGGTCCACACCCCAGGGAACGTACGCATGAAGCGGCACGCTTCGGCCGTGGACGGCTCGAAGGGGCACGTCCCGCGCCGCGGCCGCACCGAACGCGAACGCGAGCAGGTCATCGCACGGACCGTGGAGTTTCAGCGCCACCACCACGTCGCCTGCCGCACGAGGAACGGGCGATGGCTCTCGTTCGCCCACTCCAGCACGCACCAGGACCACCGGCCGCTCGGCCCGCGCAACGACCGCCGTGCTGACGTCGCCCAGAAAATAGCTCTCTACGGTCCCCAGTCCACGCGAGCCGAGCACCAGCATCTCGGACTCCGATGCCGCTTGAAGCAGTGCGTTCCGGGCGTCGTCGGCCACCAGGTTGCCGACGACAGTCACGGCGGGGTGGCGCGCCTGGAGCTCCGCCCGCGCGTTGTGCACGATCCGCTTCGCCCAGTAGTTCTGGTCGACCTCCGCGAGGACAGGAGGCGGTTCCGGTGCCAGCAGGGGCCACGCATGGAGCAGACGCAGGGTGAGCTTGCGCCGCTCGGCTTCCGCTGCGGCCCAATGCGCGGCGGCAAGACTTTCGGGTGAGCCGTCGAGGCCCACGGTGAGGACTGGTTCCATGGCGCCTGCCTCCCTCTCGTAAGAGCCTGGAACGGCGGTGGAGGCGCTGCTGCCGTCCCCAGTACGCCGGTGGCCGTGAAGCCGACGGTGAGGGGTACGTGACGTGCGAGCGTCCGCGCCGGCGTGCTGAAGGACTGCGCTTCTCATTCGATGACTACCGAGGCGGACCTCGCACGTCGTCTGCCGGAGGAGCAGGTGGGCCACTTCGTCGAGGTCGTCTGCGCGACCAACTGACCATTAGGCGGGGGCGACGGGGACGGGGGCAGCTTTCCACCGTTCACCGAAGAACCAGGAGTCTCCGTGTCGGTCGATGCGTGCCATGGCGCGGGACGGCGAACTGCCGCTTGCCGAGGAGACTGATGACGAGGCAGGGCAGCGGACCACCGATCGGATCTCCGGGAGGCCGGCGAAAGTGGTGGCGGCTCAGCGGACCAGGACGTTCTCTCCTGATCGTGGCACGACCGCGTGCCAGCCCAGTTCCCTGGCAATACGGTCCCGCAGCGCCGTGGAGGCGTCCGGTTCGCCGTGCACCAGGTAGGTGGTGTGCGGAGGCGGCGCGGCACGCAGCCAGTCCACGATCTGCGCCGCGTCCGCGTGGGCCGAGAAGTGCGGGACGTTCGCCACCTCGGCGCGTACGGGAACGTACTCGCCGAACATCTTGAGCGCGCGGGCCCCGTCCACGAGGTCGCGGGCGCGGGTGCCCTCGGCAGCGAACCCCACGATCACCACGGCGTTGCGGGGATCGGGGAGTCGTCGCCGCAGGTGGTGCAGCACGCGTCCGCCGGTCGCCATGCCCGCCGACGACACGATGACCGCCGGGCCCTGGGTGTGGTTGATGTCGATCGACTCCTGGACGGAGCGGGCGGCGGTGAACGGTTCGGGACTCAGCGCGGCCACTCCGGTGGACGTGATGTCGGGCAGCAGCTCGGCGGCGCGGGAGTGGATCGCGTCCCGGTACACGTCCAGGGCCTTCAGAGCCATGGGGCTGTCGACGTACACCGGGACCTTCTTGGGCAGCGTGCCCTGGATGCGCAGGGCGGCCAGCTCGTTGAGGACGATCTCCGTGCGGTCCAGGGCGAAGGCGGGAATCACCACGATTCCGCCGCGTCGCAGCGTGCGGGCCAGCACGTGGGCGAACCGTGCCCGGCCGGCTTCGTCGTCGTGCCGGCGGTCGCCGTACGTCGACTCCACCAGCAGCACGTCCGCGCCGGAGAACGGCTCGGCCGGGCGCAGCAGGGGGTGTCCGGGGCGTCCGAGGTCGCCGCTCACCGCGAGGGTGTGTCCGTCCTCCAGCGCCAGGTGAGCCCACGCGGAGCCGAGGATGTGGCCGGCGCGGCGCAGGGTCAGGGTGGTTCCGGTGGTGACGTCGACGGCGGTGTCCACGGGCACCGGATCGAAGTACTGAAGGGTGCGCTCGACGTCCGCGTCGTCGTAGAGCGGTTCGGCGATCCGGTGCTTGGACCAGCCGTGTGCGTTGGCGTGGGCCGCCGCCTCCATCTGCAGACGGGCGCTGTCGCGCAGCACGATCCCGGCCAGTCGCGAGGTGTACGTGCTGGTGAGAATCGGCCCGCGGAAGCCCTGGCGGACGAGGCGGGGCAGATAGCCGCAGTGGTCCAGATGCGCGTGGGTGACGACTACGGCCTCGATGTCGGCGGCGTCGCGGGGAAGATCCCGCCAGTTGCGGCGGCGGAGCTCGCCCAGCCCTTGGAAGAGCCCGCAGTCGACGAGGATCCGGGTGTGATCGCTCTCGACGAGGAACTTGCTGCCGGTGACGGTGCCCACGCCGCCCATGAACGTCAGCAGTGCCGGCCTGGGCCGGGCCGCTGCGGGCGCTGTGGACATAGGAAGTGCAGGGGGCATGGCGGAACTCCTCACGCCGTGAAAGTCGGCCGCCTTCACCGTCACGCTCCGGACGTCGCGCCGGATGTGCCGACAGGGACCAATGGTCGGAACCATCTGGCCCGAATGTGGAAGGCCGTACCCGTCGCAGTTCCGTAGTCAGCCGTTTGGTCGCTGCGGAAGGCAGCTGTGCACGGTGAGCAATGGCGTTCGGTCGGGACTTCCTTGTGGGCCGATGGCCCGGCAGCGCCAGCCAGTTTTCGGCCGCACGGGGTGGAGCGGGCAGCGTGATCGGCCGTGATGTGCCACACCCGTCCGGAAGCGCCAGTCGTCGGGGGACCGGTGCGCATCTCGTGCACAGCGTCTCCCAGCCTCTCGCGGGGTGGAGGGCAGGGAATCTGGCCGCCGCGTCCAGCACCCCGACCGGTTCCGTCTGCCCGCCCGTGCAATCCCGCGGCACTCTCGGCTACACCTTGTCCGAGCTGGGCCGTGCATCGCCGGTCGGCAGCTGGGCGGTGCCCGGAGAGGAGGAACTCCGTCACCGCGCGGTCGCCGCAGGCGTTGCCGTTGGCCAGGTAGGCGCCGTGGCCGCCGTGGTCGACGGTGACCAGACGGGCGCGCCTGCCGAGGGCGGCTCGCATGCGCAGTGCACCGAAGTAGGGCGTGGTGGGGTCCCGGAGGTTCTGGATCATCAGGACGTTGGAGGGTCCGTCCGGTGTGATGTGGACCGGCTTGTCGGCCGGCTCGCTGTGCCAGAAGGCGCAAGGGGTGATTGGGGAAGCCGGCGTCCTCGGTAAGCGCCTGTTGGATGGCCTGGCGCAGGAGGTTGCCGGTGAGCGGCTGGTTCGATGTGGTGGCGGGCCGGGGCGCGCGGTCGAGTCGGTCGGCGAGGGCCAGCACCAGCGGCCTTATCGCGCCAGGGTGTTGGGCGAGGCGCAGCCCGTCGCGGTCGCGGGCCGGGTCGGCGGCCCGCGGCGCGGCCGCGCTGCTGCTCCTGCTGTCGACCGCCTGTGCCATCACCGACACCGGCCCGACGTCGGCCGGCGCTCCGGCCACGGGGCTGCCCGGCGCACCCGCCACCGCGCCGCAAGAGCTCCGCTTCGGCCCGGACGCCGCCGAACGCGTCCGCGGCCTGAGCAGCTACGCACCGCGCAACGCCGCCGCCCCCGTCGTCACCGCCCGCAGACCCGGCACGCTGGAGGTCTTCGCATGGCGCGTCCGCGTTCACGCATGGTTCGCTCGTGGTCACCAACAGTCGTCCCCGGCTCCGTCGGTCGCCCCGGGCTCCGCCCGCTTTTCAGCCAGCTGTTGCCGCACGCAACCTGCCCGGCCCCTTGGTGGAAGGAGGCGACTATGGTGAAACGTCGACGGGAACGTGGCCGAAAGCTGGTGGAGGGCAGGCAGTGTCGGACGAGGGGAGGCTCGTCGCCGGGCGCTACCGGCTCACGGAGCAGATCGGCCGTGGCGGCATGGGCACGGTGTGGCGGGTACAGGACGAGGTCCTGGGCCGCGAGGTCGCGCTGAAGCGCCTGCACGCGCAGCCTCACCTGTCCGACGACGAGCGTGCCACCCTCTACGAGCGCATGCGCCGGGAAGCGCGCAGCGCCGCCCGCATCGTGCATCCCAACGTGGTCGTGGTCCACGACGTCGTGGATGACGCGGGGCAGCCCTGCATCGTCATGGAATACGTGCCTGCGGTCACCCTCGGTGACCACATCAAGCACCATGGGCCGATTGCACCGGCGGAGGCGGCCCGTATCGGACTGGGCATGGTCGCCGCCCTGCGGGCCGCGCACAGCGCAGGCGTACTGCACCGCGACGTCAAGCCCGGCAACGTCATGCTCGGCGCCGAGGGCCGGGTGGTGCTCACGGACTTCGGCATCGCCATGACCGCCGGCGCCTCGACCCTGACCAAGACCGGCGAAATGGTGGGTTCCATCCACTACATGGCGCCGGAACGGGTACGTGGGCGGAAGCCCGGACCGGCTTCGGACCTGTGGGCGCTGGGTGCCACGCTGTACCAGGCGGTGGAGGGCCGGCCGCCGTTCCACCGGCCGACTGCGATGGAGGTCGCCTACGCCATCGTCGTCGACCCGCTGGAGCCGATGAGACTGGCCGGGCCGTTGGAACCGCTGATCTCGGCCCTGCTGTCCAAGGAGCCCGACGAGCGGCCGTCCGCGGAGGCGACCGAGCAGGCCCTGCGGGCCGCAGGGGCCACGCGGTCCAGCGGGGGTGCGACTGCGCCCGTCCCGCGAACCGCCGCCGACGCCCCGACCGCGCCCGTCGCGCCGACGGCACCGACCGCACCGCAGGCAACGAGCGGACCGACGTTGGCCCGGCCCACGTCTCCGGATACCGGCCAGGCACTGTCCCGCCCCACCGGCGAGGAGACGGTGCATACCGAACTCGCCCAGGCCGAACCCACCCGGGCCGAAAGTGCCGGGGAACGGCGTCGACGAGGCAGGCGCCGCGGCCTCGTGACAGCCGTGGTCGCCAGCACGGTGGCGGCCGCGGCCGTCGCAGGCGCGCTGTACGTGACATCGGAACGCGACGGCAGTAGCACACCGCAGACACCCGGTACCGACGCCGGTCGGAGCCCCGGTTCGGCAACCCCCTCGTACCCCCCGCCGCCCATGCCGCAGGGGTTTCACCAGGTCAGCGAGATCGGCGCGGCCTTCCGCGTGCCGGACGGCTGGACGGCCATCAAGCGGACGAGCGATACCGTCATCTACGCGGACAAGTCCCGTCGGGTCAGCATCACGGTCGGAATGACGTCGCCCGCGGGGTCGAACCCCATGCCGCACTTCGCGGACATGGAGGCGAACACCAAGCTCAACTACTCCGTGTACCGGCGACTGCGGATGCAGCAGACCTCTTTCCGGGACCAGCCGGCCGTCGTATGGGAGTTCACGTTCGGGGGGCGGGAACGCTCGTACCGTGGCATCGAGCTCGGCTTCGGCCGCGAGGGCGGCCGGGAGTACGACATCTACCTCTCGGCGCCGGAGACGCAGTGGGACACCTACCGCCCGATCTTCGACAAGGTCACGGACGGCTTCACGAAGAGCGGGAGCTGAACTCCCGCCGTGCACCGCTGTTCTCCGCCCCGTCGGAGAGTCCCAGTCTGGCGTGCAGGCGGCGCAGGGGAGGCGGAGCCCACCAGTTGGCCCGTCCCGCGAGCCGCATCACGGCCGGCACGAGGACGCCGCGCACCAGCGTGGCGTCCAGCAGTACGGCCAGTGCCAACCCCACGCCCAACAACTTCAGGAAGGTGATCCCGGACGTCGCCAGCGCGATCATGACGACGGCGACCAGCACGGCCGCGGCGCTCACCAGGCGTCCGGTGCGTTCCAGCCCGACGGCGACGGCCAGGGTGTTGTCTCCGGTCTCGTCGTACACCTCCTTGATCCGCGACAGCAGGAACACCTCGTAGTCCATGGACAGTCCGAAGGCGACGCAGAACATCAGCACCGGCATGGTGATCTCCACCGAGCCGGTCACCGTGAAGCCGCCCACCAGGGCACGCAGATGGCCTTCCTGGAAGACGTACACCATGGCGCCGAAAGTGGCGGACAGACTGAGCACATTGAGCAGTACGGCCTTGACCGGGATCAGCACGCTGCCGGTGAAGAGGAACAGCAGCACCATGGTCGTGCTGCCGATGACCAGCATGGCCAGGGCGAGCCGGTCGACGAGCGTGGCGCGGGTGTCCTCAAGCACCGCGGCGTCACCACCCACGAGCACCGGGCCCGGCGCGCCGTCCGCCCGCAACCGCTCCACCAGCTCCGTCCCGGCGGCGGAGAACGGCTCGACCGACGGCACCACGGAGAGCCAACTGGCGCCGCCCGCGGCGAAGGAGGCCGACCCGGTGGAAGGAGGCGCCACCCGCCGTCCCGCGGCGTAGGAGCCGGTGACGGTGTCCACCCGCGCCACGCCGGGCAGGGCCGACAGGCGCCCGGCGTAGTCGGCGAGCTGCTCGCGGTCCGCCGAGCCGCTGACGGTGGGCAGCACCACGGACAGGGCGGAGGACTCACGACTGGCGAACTCCTCCCGGACGAACTGCGCCGTTCGGTGCGCGGGTGCGTCGGCGGGCAGCACCCGGTCGTCGACCATGCCGAACGAGACCCGGGTGAACGGCAGTCCCAGCACCACCAGGACGGCGACCACGGCGACCGCGCACAGCACCGGCCGCCGCATGACCGCGGAGGCGAGCCGCCGCCAGAAAGAGCCCTTCCGGGCGCCCGGCGCGGAACCCATGTCCGGGTCGGTGCCCGGCCGCCTTCCGCGCCGGAACAGCCGGCGTACGTCCAGCGCGTCGATGCGCGGGCCGAGCAGCCCCAGAGTCGCAGGCAGCACCACCAGCGCGGCGAAGGCCGCCAGCGTCACCACCGCCACGCCCGCATAGGCGAAGGAGCGCAGGAAGTACAGCGGGAAGACCAGCAGGGCGAGAAGCGAGAGGGCCACCGTCAACGCGGAGAACAGCACGGTGCGGCCGGCCGTGCGGACGCTCTGCGCGACCGCCTCGGTCGTTCCCAGTCCGCGGGCCAGCTCCTCCCGGTATCGGGTGACGATGAACAGGCTGTAGTCGATGGCCAGTCCGAGCCCCAGTGCGGTGGTGATGTTGGTTGCGAAGACGGACACCGAGGTCAGTTCGGAGAGCACCCGCAGGACGACGAACGTGCCCAGGATGGAGAACAACCCGATGAGCAGCGGCAGCACGGCCGCCGCCGCACTCCCGAACACGAAGAGCAGAATGAGCAGGATGACCGGGGCCGCATACGCCTCGGCCTTGAAGAGGTCCTGCTGACTGCGCTTCTGGACCTCCACCGCGACCTGCGCGGACCCGGTCGCGGAGACCCGCAGCGCCCCCTGACGACCGGTGAAGTGGGGACCGAGTTGCCTGGCGGTCCTGCGCACCTGGTCCTCGTCGCCGGCCAGGCGTACGAGCACCAGTGCCGCATGCCCGTCGCGGGCCTTCAGCGGGGCTGCCGAGTCGTGCGGGACGGTCCAGTACGAGGCGACGGACAGGACGCCTGGCTGCCGGGCCAGCCGCTCGGCGAGGTCCCGCCCGGCGCTCGCACTCCGTGGCGCGTCGACCGGTCCGGGAGCACGTGCCAGTAGCGCCAGGTTGGGGACACCCGAGCCGAAATGGTCGGTGAGGAACGTCTGGGCCTTCGCCGACTCCGCTCCCCGGTCGGTGAAGCCGCCACTGGACAGCCGGTCGGTGACACCCCCGCCGATCGGGATCGCCACGATCATGGCCAGCAGCGCGAGCAGCAGCACCGGCAGGCGGAGGCGGACCACGAGGCGTCCGAGAGCGGCGAGCCGGGAGCGTTCGGCCGTTGTCCCGGGACCGACCCCGTCGGGCCGGTCGTCGGCCGCGGTGGTGGTGCTGATGGGTCTGGACACGGTGATTCCTGTGGATCGGCTCGGAGCCTGCCCCTGCGCGGGGTCAGACGCCGAGGAGCAGTACCGCGTACAGGGTCAGCCCGGGGCCGAAGGCCAACGCCAGGCCGTACTCCTTGGGCGCCAACGGGGACCGGCGCTGCAGCTCCTCGATCACGAGGGGCAGGCCCGCGGAGGCGCAGTTGCCGTGCTCCTGCAACACGTACCGGGAGGCGGTGAGGGCCTCGGGCGGCAGGCCGAGGCTGCTCTCGGTGGTGTCGAGGATGCGGGGCCCACCTGGGTGGACCGCCCACCAGCGCACGTCGTCGAGGCTGATCGAGTGACGTGAGAGCAGATCGCCGACCATCGTCGGCAGATAGCGTTCCAGTACCTCGGGCACGCGGGGCGACAGACCCATCCGGAAGCCATGGTCCCCGACCGTGAGCGACATGTAGTCCTCGTGCTCGGTGTCGGTCTGCGCCGCCACATCGATGATCTTCAGCCCGTGCTCGACGCCGGCGGGGCGTTCGGGCCGGATGACGGTGGCCGTGACGGCATCGCCGAAGAGCGCGTTCACCACCTGTTGGGTGGAGTTCCAGGGCGGCGGCTGGAGGTGCAACGACGACAGTTCCGCGTTGACGAGCACGGCCGACTGCTGCTGCGCACGCACGAAGTTGGCGCACGCGGCCAGAGCCGGCAGCGCTGCCAGGCAGCCCATGTGCCCCACCAGGAGGCGCTGCACTGTCGACGGTATCCCCACGTCCCGTGCCAGGCGCGTGTCCAGGCCCGGGGCGGCGTATCCCGTGGAGGACGTCACGCATATCAGGCCGACCTCGGCCGGTTCGGTGCGGGTCTCGGCCAGGGCCGACGCCACGGCGTCCTTGCACAGCGGCAGCGCCTCTTCCTGGTAGCGGCACATGCGTGCGGCCGTGGACCAGTGCTTGACGTCGTCGAGCAGTGGGCTCACCGCCACATGACGCCGCGAAATGCCTGAGCATCCGACGATCCGGTCGATGAGCCGTCGCTTGGCGTCGTTGCCTCCCAGGCCCCCCAGGCGCGCGCACTCCTCCTGACTGTAGGAGATCGCCGGCAAGCCCACCGCAACGCCGGTCACCACTGCCGAACCGCATCCGCCACCCATACGCCCGACCACCTCCCGCAGTCATGTCGATACGAACAGTAATCATACCGGCGTGGAGTGGAGCTGCCATGTGTGCCTGGTCCACGCGCTGCGGCCGCCGGGCGGAGCTGTCTTGTCGGGGCGGCAGCGGATGCGCAGGCCATGGGGATCAGCCGTGGACAGGGCTCCGGGTTGCGGACGACTGTCGCGCATAGGGTGTCCTGGGCCCGTACGGCAGTGGTGTGGTCGGCGGACTGCGACCGCGGACACCCGCCGGACGACAACGTCCAGACAACCTCCAGGGGGCGGAGAAGATCACGACCGATCACGGAGCCGATCTGGTGATCCGGGCCGGAGCGGTGCACACCCTGGTGCCCGGCCGGGCAGCACAGCGGGCGCTCGCCGTACGGGGCGACCACATCGCGGCCGTCTCGGCCGATCCGAACGGACTGGACGACCGGGCGAGTTCACGCACCACGGTCCGTGACCTGCCCGGCGAGGAACACCTGCGCGGCAGCCTCGCCCCCGGCCGCCTCGCCGACCTCACCATCTGGGACCGGGACCCGGCGCACTGCCCCGCCGACATCCTGCGCGACCTCAATCCCGTCGAGACCGTCGTCGGCGGGAGGGTGGTCGCAGGCGCCGGTCCTCGGTAGGGGAGTGCAGCGCAGGAGGGCGAGCCGTACCCGGACGGGCTCCTCGATGTCGGTGTCGGTGGATTTCAGGCTGCGAGCCCCGGGGCGCGGGTTGCCGGCTGCCCGGTGAGGTGGTGGACATACTCGTGTTCCAGGCGGAAGCCGGCGGTCCAGGCAAGGAGCCGGCTGGGGCGGTTGTCACGCGAGCAGGTCCAGCTGGGGGTGTGGCCGCGGGCCGCGATGTCCCGGCACAGGGCGGTGACACAGGCCAGGGCCAGGCGCTGGCGGCGGTGTTCGGGGACGGTGAGGCAGGCGATGTCTTCGTACCGGCTGCCGCGGAAGTAGGTGCAGGCCAAGGCGAGCACCCGGTGCCGGTCGAAGGCCGCCCAGCCGTGACCGGAGGCGGAAAGACCGGCCGGTCCGCCCCAACTGGAGTGGATCCAGGCCGACTCGGTACCCAGTGCCGCAATCGCAGGGGCGTCGTCGGGCGTCAGTCGACGCACCGTCACTCCCCGGGGCGGGTGCGGACATGCCACCGGGACGCGGTGGACGTAACCCATACGTTCCCACGGCACCAGCCGGTCGAACGCGCAGGCCAGCAGGGGGAGGAAGCGGGCCGGTGCCTGGACGTGGTGCGCGGCGAACGGGGCGAGCGCCAGCGGGGCCAGGGCGGTCGGCTCGCCACGGAGCAGCAGGTGGTCGGCGCAGGCCACGGCAATGGTGCGGGGGTCGACGGGACGATCGGCCCACCAGCGACCGGCTCCCGAGGTCAGTGTGTGTTCGGCCAGTGCCGTCGTCCCAGGGGGACCGGCCGCGAACCAGTGGGAAACTGCGGCGGCTTGTCGGGGTGAGAGCTTGATCACGGTGCTCCTTGTGACGCTCGCGGGTGGTGCCGCGGGGTGCCTGGCGCCGCCCCGCTCGGTGGTTCAGCTCCGGCCGGCCTTGCCGGTGCGGTGCGCCTTGTTCTTGCGTTTGGGTTTTTGCGCATGGACGTGTGAACTTGGCCTGCCGGCCGTTCGTTTGATGAGGTGTCATGCAGTGCCGCCGGGGCGCTGACGGGCCGCCGGGCGTACGGCAGTGGGGTGTTCCGAAGGAGGGCGGATGGCCCCTCGGAGGGGCGAGACGTCTCAGCGGGAGGCGGACGTCTTCACTTGGTACGGCGCGTCGCGCGTCGCGGGTCCGTCGGATGAGGAGGGCGGCCGAAAAGGAGCCAGGCGCTGTTCACATCGCTCATCCAATTCCGTACCGACGCCCGCCTTCAAGGGGGGCGCGCCGCAATTGATGCACCCCTGACGAGCGGGCGGCAGGGACGGGCGGAGCGCAGGGCGCCCAAGGGGGCGGCCGGGCCGTTCCGACCGGGCGGAAGTCCACGGCGTGAGCCCCGGCCCCGTTGCGCGTATGGTTGGGTTAAGTATCAGTGAAGTTCCCCGTAGGGAACGGAAACCCGGCTGATCGGCTGGAGAGCTGGTGAGGGCCGCACTGCCGCCCCCGGCGCACATCCGGCGAATCGGAGATGGTGTCGTGCGCACCTGTGTACTGTCTGTCACGCACTTGCCTGGCCCGCTCGTGGATGCGGGGCCAGGCACACACCAACGGGCAGGGCCGCCGTAGACGGAGTGGCTGCCGTTCGTGGCAGTTGATGGCCGGTGACGTGGTGCGGCCGTGGTCCCATCACCCCTCCCTGCAGGGCTGTTCGAGCCGCCTCTCCGGCGCCACCGCGGCCGGGCCCGCGTACATCGGTGTCATGAGGACGCAGAGGAAGACCGTGAAGACCGCACCGCATCGCGCACCGATCGACCACAGCGGCATGGGCTGTCTGCCCCACCTGCTCAGGCAGCAGGTCGAGGCACGGCCCGACGCCGTCGCAGTGGTCTGCGACGACCGCAGTCTGACGTACCGCGAACTCGATGAGGCGGCGCGCGGACTGGCGGCGTACCTCCGCCAGGTCGGTGCGGATGTGGAGCAGAGCGTCGGGCTGTTCGTCGAACCGTCCCTGGAGCTGATGACCGGGGTGTGGGGCATCCTGTACGCCGGAGCCGCGTATCTGCCGCTGTCGCCGGAGTACCCGGAGAGCCGGCTGCGCTACATGATCGACGACAGTCGCACCCGCGTCATCGTCACCCAGCCCCACCTGGCAGCCCGCCTGGCCGAGCTGGCCCCGACAGGCACCCGGATCGTCACCCCGGCCGACGTACTGGGCAACCGCCGCACCACGATCGCCCCGGTGGCGGTGCGGCCGGACTCGCTGGCGTACGTCATCTACACCTCCGGCAGCACCGGCAGGCCGAAGGGCGTGATGATCGAGCACCGCAGCATCGCCTCCCAGATGCGGTGGATGTACCAGTACGGCCACCTGGGCCAGGACGTCACCGTGCTGCAGAAGACACCGATGAGTTTCGACGCGGCGCAGTGGGAGATCCTGGCCCCCGCCGTCGGCGGTCGCGTGGTGATGGGGACACCGGGCATCCACCGGGATCCGCAGGCCCTGGTCGCCGCGGTGGTGCGGCACCAGGTGACCGCGCTGCAGTGCGTGCCGACGCTGCTGCAAGCGCTCCTGGACTCCGAGGAGTTCGGCCGGTGCACCTCGCTGCGACGGGTGTTCTCCGGAGGCGAGGCACTGTCGTGGCGGCTCGCCCGTGCGCTGGCCGCGGAGCTTCCGTGGGTCTCGCTGGTCAACCTGTACGGACCGACGGAGGCCACCATCAACGCCACCGCCTGCCTGGTGGACCCGCACGCGGCCGGTGCCGGTACGGGCAGTGTGTCCATCGGGGCGCCGGTCGGCGACACCGAGTGCTTCATCCTCGACGCCAACCTGGCGCCGGTGGGCATCGAGGAGACCGGCGAGTTGTACATCGGCGGCATCCAACTGGCACGCGGGTACCTCAACCAACCCGAACAGACCCGGGAGCGCTTCATCCCCTCGCCGTTCAGCCGAACCGAGCGCCTCTACCGCACCGGCGACCTGGCGTACTGGAACCGCGACGGCACCATCCAGTTCGCCGGCCGGGCCGACAACCAGGTCAAACTGCGCGGCTGCCGGGTCGAGCTCGACGAGGTCGCGCTGGCCATCGAGGAGCACATCTGGGTCAGACGCGCGGCCGTGGTCGTCACCGACAACCAGCGCACCGGCTCGCCGAACCTGATTGCCTGCGTCGAGCTGAACCCCAAGGAAGCGGCGCTGATGGACCAGGGCAACCACGGCGCCCACCACCAGTCCAAGGCAAGCCGGCTCCAGGTCAGGGCGCAGTTGTCCAACCCGGGACTGCGCCGCCGCGAGCAGCTGGCCGGTCGACCCGTGGTCGAGTTGCCCGGCAGACAGGAGACACCCCGGCAGCGCCGGGAGGTCTTCGCCCGCAAGACCTACCGGTTCTACGACGGCGGACCGGTCACCCGCGACGCCGTACTGGCCCTGCTCGCCGAACGCCCGGTGGGCGGCCCCTGCCGCGGACTGGACGAGCTGACCTTCGCGGAACTGGGCGAAGTGCTGCGGTGGTTCGGTGCGTACCACAGCGACCAGCGGCTGCTGCCGAAGTACGCCTACGCCTCCCCGGGCGCCCTGTACGCCACGCAGCTGTACCTGGAAACCGGCGGTGGCGTGGCGGGACTTGCGCCCGGCGTGTACTACTACCACCCCGTCGACCACACTCTCGTACGGATCGGCCCCGCTTCCCGCCGACCCGGCGGCTACCTCTCGGTCCACCTCCTCGGTTGCAAGCGGGCCATGGAACCGGTGTACAAGAACAACATCCAGGAAGTGCTGGAGATCGAGGCCGGGCACATGGCCGCACTGTTCGAGGACGTGCTGCCGGAGTACGGGCTGACCATCCGTCCGCTGGCCCACGACGAGTCGGTCAAGGACCTCCTGGACGTCTCCGTCGAGGACTACTACCTGGGCACGTTCGCCATCGGCCCCGCCGGCGGGGGAGCCTGGCCGGACCCCACCGAGATCTATGTGCAGTCCCACCAGGGACGCGTCCAGGGCCTGCCCGCCGGCCAATACCGCCACGTCGACGGCGAGTTGGTGCACATCTCGGACGAACTCGTACTGCCCAAGCATGTCATCGCCATCAACCAGCAGGTCTACCGGCGCGCGAGCTTCGGCATCACCGCGGTCAGCCACGCCGACCGACCCTGGCTGGAGTACGTGGCCCTGGGCAGAAAACTCCACCACCTGCAACGCAACGGCGTGCGCCTGGGCATGATGTCCTCGGGATACAGCTCGAAGACGGGCCACCCCCTGCCCGCCGCCCAACGCATCGACGACATCCTGGCCGCCTGCGGCCTGCCCACCGGCCCCTCGTACTTCTTCCTCGGCGGCAAGGTCAGCGAGGAGCAGATCCGCGGCGAGGGCATGCGCGAGGACATCGTCCACATGAAGGGCCCGGCTGAGATCATCAAGGACGAGCTGCTCCGTATCCTGCCCGACTACATGGTCCCCGACCGGGTCCTGGTGCTCGACCGGCTGCCCCTGACGGCGAACGGCAAGGTCGACGTCAAGGCACTCACCGCCTCCGACCACGTCCGTTCGGCGGACCGCGCCACCCCCTACCTCGCTCCCGCGACCAGGCACGAGAAGTGGCTCGCCGAGGCGTGGGGCAGGGCCCTGAAGTACGACCAGGTCTCGGCCGAGGACGACTTCTTCGCCTGTGGCGGCGACTCGCTGACCGCCGTCGAGCTGGTCCTGACGATCAACCGCGAGTTCGGCACGCGGCTGCCGCTCCAGGTCGTCTTCGAGCACCCGAAGCTGGCCGACCTCGCCGCCCGCATCGCCGACTGCACCGTCCGGCCCTCCTCCCGCCTGGTGCCGCTGCACGACACGGGCCTCGGCCGACCGGTCTTCTGCTGGCCCGGGCTGGGCGGCTACCCGATGAACCTGCGCCTGCTGGCACGCCAGGCAGGCATGGGACGGCCCTTCCACGGGATCCAGGCACACGGGATCAACCCGGGCGAGGAGCCCTACCCGACCATCCGGGAGATGGCCGCCGCCGACCTCGCCGAGATCCGGCGGGTGCAGACCGAGGGGCCGTACACCCTGTGGGGCTACTCCTTCGGGGCCCGGGTCGCCTTCGAGGCCGCCTGGCAGCTGGAGCAGGCCGGCCAACCGGTGGACAACCTACTGCTGTTGTGCCCGGGCAACCCGAAGGTCCACCATGCCAACGCCGACCGTCACGGGCACCGGGCGTCCTATACCAACCCGGCCTATCTGACGATCCTGTTCTCCGTCTTCACCGGCTCCATCACCGGGCCCGACCTCGACGAATGTTCGGCGGCGGTCCGCGACGAGAGCAGCTTCGTCGCCTTCATCCACCATCTGCTCCCCGCACTGGACGAACAGCTGATCCGCCGGATCACCCGGATCGTCGCGCTGACCTACGAGTTCCAGTACAACGTCCGCGAACTCGCAGCCCGGCAGCTCCATGCGCCGGTCACCCTCTTCAGGGCCACCGGTGACGACTCCTCGTTCGTCGACACCTGGTCCGGCTACTCCGCCACACCCCCGACCGCGATCGATCTCGACACCGACCACTACAGCGCCCTGCGGGACACCGGCGTCGCCGAACTCGCCGCGGCCATTCAGGCCAGGCTGAACGGCTGAGCTGCGGCCCACCGCCCGATGCCTGGACTCAGGCGCCGGTCAGCGCCACGGCGGACCGCTTCAGGGCACGCAGCAGCCAGTCGACATGGTCGGACTCCAGAATCGCCGGCGGGGTCAGCCGGATCACCGTGCTGGCGTTGAGCGTGTACGAGGTCAGCACCCGCTCGCGGAGCATATGGGTCAGGAACAGCCCGGTCAGCGCCTCGGACGCGAACTCGATCCCGATGAGCAGCCCGCGTCCACGGACCTCCACGACGAGCTGCGGACCGGCGGCGGCGAGCGCATCGGAAATCTGCGGCAGCAGCCGGCCGCCGAGCTCTCTGGCCCGTTCCACCAGGTGATCCCGCCGCAGCACGTCGATCGTGGTGGCCGCGGCCACGGCCGCGAGCGGATTGCCACCGTAGGTCGAGGAGTGGAACAGCGGGTCCTGGTTGAGCACCTCGTAGACCTCGGGCGTGGCCAGTGTCGCGGCGACCGGAACGACCCCGCCGCTGAGCACCTTCCCCGTCGTCAGCAGATCCGGGCGCACCCCCTCCTCGGCACAGCCCCACCAGGCACCGAGGCGGCCGAGCCCCGACTGGATCTCGTCCATCGCGAGCAGGGCGCGGAACTCGTCGCACAGCTCGCGCACCTGCCCGAGATAGCCCTCGGGGGGGATGCGCACCCCGCCCTCGGCCTGCACCGGCTCCAGCAGCACACAGGCCCGTGTCGGGTTGTCGCGCAAGGTGGCCTTGAGGGCGTCGACGTCACCGAACGGGACGAACTCCACATCCGGCAGCAGCGGTTCGAGACCGGTCCGGTAGCGGTCGTTGCCGGTCGCGCTGAGCGCACCCAGGGTCTTCCCGTGGAAGCCGCCCCGGGCGGCGATCAGCCGGCGGCAGCCGTTCGCCCGGGCGAGCTTCATCGTCAACTCCACCGCCTCCGTACCGGAGTTGGCGAAAAAGGCGTACTGCAGACCGGTGGGTGCCACCGAGATCAGGGCCCGTGCCGCGGACGGCAGGTTCGGCTCGATCAGGGCGCGCGTCGCCAGCGGATGCCGACCCAACTGCCCCGCGACGGCGTCGACGACGTCCGGGTGGCGGTGACCCAGGAGGAACACCCCGTACCCGCCGCAGTCGAGATAGGGGCTGTCCTCCTCGTCGTACACCAGGGCGCCTTCGGAGCGCACCTCCAACGGCAGGCCGAGCAGCGAGGCGATGCGGGAGTGGCCGCGGTTGACGTGCTCGCGGAGGTGGTCCAACGCGACCGCTCGCGCCCGGCCGGTACCCGCCGGAGTCACCGCACCGCTCCCGAGGTGTCGCGGGCATGCATCCCGTTCGCCTTCGCCCACCTCAGCAGGGAGACGCGCAGTGTCTCTCTCTGGTCGGGGAGTTTCGCCACATCACTGGGGAACGGGTGCCGTACGGACAAGTAGGGGGTCAACTGCTCGGCCAGGGCCTGGATCAACCTCCGGGCCTCCTCCGGCAGGGACTTGAGGAACACCGGCACGATCAGCCGCTCGTACATCTCCTCCTCGACGAAGCGGGTGGCCGGAAAGGGACGCCCCAGTTCCTCCGCTGCGGCATGGATCTCGCTGGTCATCTCGTCGATCCGCAGGGCGCGAGATCCGGCCGTCAGCCACAGCTCCGTCCGGTCGGACTCCGCTTCGAGGAGGCCGGCGATGTACTCCGCCACGACGTCCTGAGGCACGAAGTCGACCAGCCGGGTGGGATCCAGCGGGATGATGGGCAGGTGGCCGCCCATCAGCGCGCCGCACACTTTGTGGAACCCCTGATGCCTGGCGATATGGCCGGTAAGGGAGTCGCCGACGATGATCGAGGGCCGGACGACGACCGCCGACAGGCCACTGGCGCGCACCAGCTCCTCGGCCTGCGCCTTGGTCCTGGCGTAGGCCGGTGCGGAGGATTCACCGTCGGCGCCCAGCGCGGAGAACGCGGTACTGACGTACACCAGTCGCGCCTCGGCCTCCCGGGCGAGTTCGATGATCCGCTGGGTGCCCGCGACATTGGTTTCGGCCAGCGCGGGCGCGGCGCCGAAACTGGTGTCGGCCGCGGCGTGCACGATCACATCGATCTCCGTGCAGACCTCCTTGAATTCGCTACGGGACAGTCCCAGGCAGGGCAGTCTGATGTCTCCGCGCACGGTCTTCACCCTCGGCGCGCTCAGCGCGGTCTCGTGGAGGAGGCAGGTGACGTGGTGCGCGCCGAGGCGCGGCAGCAGAGCACTGCCCACGACTCCGGTCGCGCCGGTGAGCAGCACATTCAGTGGTCGGCCCCCGACTTCGGTCTGCCGCATGGGTGTTGTGTCCTTCCATCGGGAATTCTCCGCGGGAGAACGGGCCGGCGGCGCCGGCCCGGGGCGCTGGGAAGAAGAGATACCCACGGTTCACCTCCTCCCGTCGGGGCGGCCGGAGAACTGTCGGACGTAGCGCACCGTTACTTCAGGAACCGAGGAACATGCTATGGAGGTGTCGGAGCGGCCACCACCGGAGACACCATCAGGCCGGCCCGCTTCCAGAATGCGTTCACCCCGCGCACCACCCGTATCCGGCAGCGGCGCCATTCCCCGTACCTCGTGCCGCGCTCGTTGCGGCCTTCCCCGGATGGCGGAAGGTCGCAGCTCCCGGCAGGCGTGCGCGCCGCACCGGGACCTAGCATGACGGTACGCAGTGCCTGGCGTTGTCGGGCTGCCGAACATCACGCCTTCCCTCCACCCACGGCTCGGAACAATTGGGGGCGCAGTGCACGAGGTCCGCGTTGCTCTTCACATTCCCGGTGAACAGCCGAGGAAGGTATTCGACTCGCTCTCGGATTTCGCCAGCTTTCCCCGGCATTCCGATGTGGTGCACTCCGTATCCCTGGAGGACGGCCCGGACCGCGACCGGATCTCCACCTGGGAGGTCGACTTCGCCGGCGGAATCCTCAAGTGGCGGGAACGGGACCGCCTGGACGAGCAGCGGCTGAGGATCGACTTCGAACTCATCGACGGCGACCTGCTCGCCCTGGCCGGTGACTGGTCGATCGCGCCGCACCCGGAGGGGAGCGCGCTCCGTTTCGGCGCCCGTTTCGACCTCGGGGTGCCCGGAATGGCGGACCTCCTGGAGCCCGTCGCCGGCCGGGCCATGACGGACACCGTGACCAAGATGATGCACGGGGTCTTCGGCCCGACCGCAGAGGTCACCGAGTGCCAGGACCTGGCCGTCGCGCCATTGGAGGGTGGCGGTGGCCAGCCCTGAAGGCACGGTGCCGGCCTCCCGGGCCACCTGGCGGGTCGAGGTGGTCGACAGCGTCTCCGAGATCCCGCCGGAAGTGTGGCGGGGACTCGCACCGCCCGACGACCCCATCTACGAGTACGCGTTCTTCCAGGCCATGGAACGGACCGGAATCGGCCCGGACGCCTATCGATACCTCGTGCTCAGAAAAGGGCAGCAGATCAGGGCCGTCCTGCCGACCTGCGTCTATCGCGCGCTGTCGCTGGAAGACATTCTGGGAAACGAGGGCCGGCGAGCACTGCGGCCGCTGCACCGCATCATGGGCAGACCGCTGCGGATGAGACTCCTGATGTGCGGACACCTCCTGGGAGAAGGGAGAGTCCTGCACACGGACGGACTCGATGAATCCGCTCCGCACCTCCTGATCGAAGCGCTGCGTAAACTCTCCGCTTCGGCGGGCACTCGGTGGACCGTTTTCAAGGACTTTCCGCAGGCTGACCTGGAGTGGTTGGACCCGGCACTGCGAAGAGCCGGATACTTCCGAGCCCCCGCGATGCCCGACGCCCATGTCTCCCTGCACGCCACGACGTTCGAGGAATTCGTCTCCGGTCTGTCCAGGAACAACCGGAGTACCGCCCGACGCAATCTGGCGAGGTTCTCCGAGCACGACGACGTGACCATCGAGGTGCGCGAGCGTTTCGACGACCTCGTACCGGCCATGATGCCGCTCTACGCGGCGGTGCTCGACCATGCGGAGAGCCGGCTGGACGTGTGGACACCGGAATTCCTGTCCCTGCTCTCCACCGACCCCAGGATTTCGGCCAAGGCGGTCACCTGCTGGCAGCAGGGCCGTCTGGTGGCGTTCCTGGTCTGCCTGTTCGGGGAGAAGCACGCGGTGGCCATGCGGATCGGCATCGACTACGGCTGCTCGCGGGACCTACGGCTCTACCAGGTCACCTACTACCGCGGCATCGACGAGGCGATTCGGATGGGAATGGCCGACATCAACCTCACCCAGACCGCCTATGACGGGAAGCGCAAGATGGGGTGCCACCTCGTCCCGTTCGAGCATGCCGTGACGCACCGCAACCCAGTGTGCAGGGCGATCCTCAGGCGCTTCTTCCCGATGGCGCTCAACCGGTCCGGAAACCGTGGGCAGGACGGAGCCCGCGGGTAGGACGGATCGAGTGGGCGGGACGGGGCCGAGGCGGCAACGCCCGTATGGCTCGTGCCGCCCCCACGTACTTGCCCTCCGCAAGAGATCGCCAATAATTCCGCCTGGACGGTCCGGCCCCCACGCCGGACGCCTGGGGCATGAAACGCACGATATGAGCGACGACTCGTGTATGAAGTGCCCGCTGCGCGCGGCGCCCGCGTCATGCGCCGGCCGAACGGGAGGAGAGTGCACGTGGAGCTGGAGCTTCGGCACCTGAGAGTGCTGTGCGCGATCGCCGATGCCGGCAGCGTGGGCCGGGCCGCGTCCGAACTGGGCTACTCACAGCCGGCGATGAGCACCCAACTCCGCCGCATAGAGCGGCATTTCGGTACACCGCTCTTCGAACGGACCATGTCGGGCGTCGAGTTGACCCCGTACGGTGCGGAGGTGCTGGCGCAGGCCCGCGACGTGCTGGCCCGTGCGGATGCGATAGGGCGCCGTCCGGCCGGCAGCGGTGCCGCGCCACTGCGTCCGCTCCGTCTGGCGGCGACCAACTCCCCGGTGCTCTCCGGCATGGTCGTCCGACTGCGGAGCCGGCTGCCCGACGTCGCGCTCACGGTCAGCAGCGTCTACCCGTCCTCGGAGATCGTCCAACTCCTGGAGGACGGAGCGGTGGACGCGGCGATCGCCGCCGACTACCCCGGGCTGGAGCTGCGGCACTCGGCCGCGGTGTCGCATCGGGGCATCGTCACCGAGCCGTCCTTCGTCGCCCTGCCGGCCCGGCACCGGCTCCGGCACAGTATGGAGGTGGGGCTGGCGGATCTGGCCGACAGTGCCTGGTTCGTGACGCCGGACGACGGGGCCGGCTGGCCGGGAGTGTTCTATGCGGCCTGCGAGTCGGCCGGCTTCACCCCGGCGGCGGTCCATGAATTCCTCGGTGACCAGCTCCAGTTGCAGAGCATGATCGCCGAGGGCCTGGGGGTGGCGGTCGTCCAGGCGACCCTCCGGCCGATCTCCGGTGTCGTCGTCAAACCGCTGATCGGCACGCCGTTGTGGTGCCGCTACGTACTGGCCTGGCGGCGGGGGAGCGTCGCCGACGAGATCGCGGACACCCTCGTCGGCGCGGCCTCCTCGGCGTACCGCGCGCTCATCGCCCAGTCGCCCCATCTGCGGACCTGGGCCACGCGGACCTGGAACGTGGCCAGGCCGTAGGGGCGGCGCGGGCCGGTCGTCGGGGCCGCACGGGGCTGCCGCCGGCCGACGCGGCCGAGTTCGTCCGTGGGCGATGTTATGGCAGGCCAGCCCCATGTGCTATGTCACACCTCATTGTCGGCGGCGGGAGGCCCCTGAGAAGGTGCCGATCACGCCTCAACCTCCCGAGGCGCATCTGTCCACAAAGGAGCAGGGATGCGCTATCGCTTCACCTGGCCCAGATGTGTGGTCGGCGGCCTGGCCGCCTTCGCGACGATCGCCAGTCTCGTGGCGACGCCTGCGCTGGCCACACCCTCACCGGCGGACGCCCCCACGTCCACGGCCGGGCCCCATGCCACAACTCACCTGGCACCGCCGCCGACCGGCCCGCTCACCGGGGCGAACGAACGGCCGGCGGTGCAGGGCCGCCCGCTCAGTCCCGCCCGACTCCGCCCGCTCAGCGCGAAGAATCCCCCCACTTCTTCGACTGCGGCGGCGGAGCACAAGGGCAACAAGCACCCCGCCCCGGCATCCTGCGCCCCGGGCGACTTCGGCGGCCGGACCGGCGCCGATCTGGTCACGGCCGTCAAGGCCGCGTCCATGGACTGCATCAACACCCTCTTCTCGGTCACCGGCAAGGACGCGCACGACGTGTTCCGCGAGGAGCAGATGGTCACCATAGCCAACGCCTTCAAGGACGGGGCGGCGTCGTATCCCGGCGACGACTCCACAAAGGTGTGGCAGCTGGTGCTCTTCCTGCGGGCCGGCTACTACGTGCAGTCCAACCACCCCTCCGACGTCGGCCAATACGGCAAGGACCTGGCCACCGCGACCGAAGGCGGCCTGGACGCCTTCTTCGCCAACGCCCACTCCAAGGACGTCTCCGCGGGCAACGGCGACGTCCTCGGCGAGGTCCTCGTCCTCTCCGACAGCGCCAACGAGCAGGGCCGCTACCTGAACGTCTACAAGCAGGTACTGACCGGCTACAACAGCTCCTACGACGCCATCCCCAGCATGCTGGCCGCCGTCAACGACGTCTACACCCCGCTCTGGCGCGGCAACTGGAACGACGACTACGTCAAGGCGGTCACGGCCGACCCGAGCATCATCGACACGCTGGACTCGTTCGCCCGGGACCACCTGGAACTGCTCGGCACCGACAAGTCCTACCTGGACTCCAACGCCGGTATGAACGTGGGCCGTTACGTCGAGCACCAGCCGCTCCAGGACAAGGTCCGTCCGCTCATGAAGGGCCTGTTGGACGCCTCGAAGATCACCGGACCGACCGCGCCCCTGTGGGTCACGGTCGCCTCCCAGGCCGACTCCTACGACAAGGGCAACTGCTCGTTCTACGGAGTGTGCAACCTGGCCGACCAGCTCACCAAGGCGGCACTGCCGGTCACCCACTCCTGCGACAAGACGCACTCCATCAGGGCACAGGCACTGAACGCGGCCGACCTCGACGCCGCCTGCAGCAGCCTCCTGGCCCAGGACCCGTTCTTCCACGAACTCGTGCAGGACAACGGGCCGATACCCGGCCAGTACGAGTCGACCATCCAGATCGTCGTGTTCGGCAGCCGCGAGGACTACCAGACCTACGCCGGGGCGATCTACGGCGTCGACACCAACAACGGCGGCATCACGCTGGTCGGGGACCCGACCAAACCCGACAACCAGCCGATGTCCATCGAGTACCAGAAGAGCCCCGACGACGGCTTCCCGGCCGGGATCTGGAACCTCAACCACGAGTACACCCACTACCTCGACGCCCGCGACGACATGAAGGGCGACTTCAACCAGCAGACCACGGTCCCGGACGTCTGGTGGATCGAGGGACTGGCCGAGTACGTCTCCTACAGCTACCGCAAGGTCACCGACACCGAGGCAGTCACCGAAGCGGGCAAGCACACCTACAAGTTGAGCACGCTCTTCCAGAGCACCTACGCCAACAGCGACGTGACCCGCACCTACCCCTGGGGCTACCTCGCGGTCCGCTACATGTTCGAGAAGCACCCCCAGGACATCGCGAACATGCTGGGGCACTTCAGGACCGGCGACTACGCGGGCGGCTACGCCGTCTACAACAACGACATCGGCAGCCGCTACGACGACGACTTCGACACCTGGCTCACGGCCTGCGCCGCCGGCGCCTGCAAGGCCCAGCAGTCACGGTGACCGCGTCGCACCGAGCGGTACCGAGCACCTGACGCGAGGCTCCTGGCCCGGCCCGCTCGGCGCAGGCCGGGCGGGATCGCCGGGAGCCTCGCATCTGCCGGAGCCAGGACCGCTCCGCGCGGCCGGTGGCGCGGGCGATGGTGAGCATGCCGCGGCGGTACGGGTCGTCGGTCTGTTCGACGCGCACCGGGCGGTCGCCGTCGCAGAAGAAGCTCGCCGGCTGCGCCAGGAAGTCCGGTCGCCGGCGCAGCACCGCGCGTCGATCGGCGGTGTCGGGAACGTGGGAGAGAAAGGCCAGGACCGTGAAGTACCGGGTGCTGTCGCTGATGTCCAGGCCGTCGGCGTCCCGCAAACCGACCGGCCGGGCGTGACCGGACAAGACCGCAATGCGGTGGCGCAGTTGGTGGCCGTGCAGCGGACCTTCGGCGAGGAATCCCAGGATCGCGAGTTCGAGCATGCACCCCGCTCGACACCGTGCTGCGCGACCTCGGCCGCGACGCGGTCATCGTCACCGGAACGCTCACCAACTACTGCTGCGGCACCATGGCCCGCCAGGCATACGAACGCGGCTGCCAGGTCGTCTTCGGATCGGACGTCACGGCCACCGACGACGAATCCCGGCAGGAACCGGAACTCGCCGTCCTGCGCAAGGGTTTCGCCCTGGTACTGACGGCCGAGGAGATCGCGAAGCGGCTGGCCGCAGCCGGCTCCGTGTCGGAGCGCGGTCCGGCGCCGCGGTACGACTGAACAACTCCGCCAGGTCGACGACGGGCGCAGACAGGATGGCTATGCGCGGCCGGTCACCACGATGTTGCCGTCCGGTGTGCGCCGCGCGAGCGCACCGGTGCGGAAGTAGCCGTCGGCGGTGAAAGAGCGTGCGTTGTGGTCGGGGGCCCGGTAGTAGCCCCGCACGGTGTACGGGCCGCGGCCGAGGAGTTCGCCGGGCTCTCCGTCGGGCACGTCCTCGCCGTCGATGCCGACGATGCGGATCTCGTCGTCGGGCGAGAGCGGGCGGCCCTGCGTGGTGAGCACGGTCTCGTCCGGATCGGTCGGCCGGGTGAGAGTGAGCAGCCCCTCGGCCGTACCGAAGACCTGCTGGAGGCGACAGCCCAGTTCGGGCCCCACGCGTTCGGCGGTCGGCAGGTCCAGGGGTGCGCCGCCGATCTGCACCAGGCGCAGGCTGCTCAAGTCGGCCTGACTCGTGGGGAGTAGGTCGAGCCAGCGTCGGGCGGTGGCGGATTCGACCGATGTGAGGGTGACCCGCTCCCGTTCGATGGTTGCAAGGCATGCGCTCGTGGTGGGTTCCTGGTCGTCGGCCAGGACGACGGCGCCGCCGACGGAGAGGGTGCCGACGATGCCCGGGCCGCCGAAGGCGAAGTTGAACGCGGCGGGCTGCGCGGCGAGATACACGTCGTGCTCGGTGAGCGACACCAGCTCGGCGGCGGCCCGTGCCTGGTAGGCATAGTCGTTGTGGGTGCGCGGAACAAGTCTGGGCGCCGTGCCCGTATCACCGGAGAGCAGGAAGAACGCCACCTGGTCGGCGCTCTGCGCACGCGCCCGCTCCGGCGGGGCGTCGATCGACCCCAACGGGAAGTAGTGGCAGCCCGACGGGTCGGTCGAGAGGCCGCCGCCGAACGGGGACGCGCCGCCGCCAGGATTCGCGAGGGTGAACACCCGGCGCAGGAAGGGCCCTTGGGCGGCGATGTCTGCGGCCATCGCCCTGTGGTCGAAGCCCTGGTACGTCGAGGGCCCGACATAGCCGACGGCCTCGGTGACCCGCACGACGTGGGACACCTCGGCCGCGCGGTGCGTGACCGGGCAGAGCACGGGGACCGCGCCGACACGCATCAGCGCGAACACGCTGAGGACGCATTCCGGAACGTTCGGCAGTTGGACGACGACCCGTTGACCGGGGCGGAGGCCGCGCAGCCGGAATCCGGCGGCCATGCGGTCCACCCGTCGGTTCAGGTTCGCGTAGGTGAGGCGGGTGTCCCCGTGGACGAGTGCGGTCCGTGGCCCGTACTCCAGGGCCCAGCCGCGCAGCAGGTTGTCCAGCGTGTTGCCGCGCCAGTGCCCGACCGCCCAGTAGCGGTCGACGAACACCTCGGGCCAGGGCGTGCAGCCTTCGAGCATGGTGGTCATTCGCTTCCTTCCACCGCCTTGAATCGGAAGTCTGAGGGGACTCGGAGAGGAGTCGGAGGGGAGTGCAACGGAATCCGACGGGAGTCCCGTGGCAGTCCCACGGCGGCCCCACGGCAGTCCAACCTTCCGACGCCCCATAGGCAATGCGCTTTCCCGACCATGGATGCCGAGTCCCCTCGGTGGAAGGTCCAATGACCGGTTCGAGGACCGTCGCTGACCGGCAGGAACGGCCGGGGCTCAACCCGGTCAGCGCACCGGCGGCGGGATTTCATCGGCATTACATCGCTGCGCGAAAGACTCCCGTCCGCCGCTTCGGGTCCTCGGGTGCGCCTGTCCAGGGTTCGGTGCACGGGACTGGGGCACAGGGGACTTGGCTGTGCCGGTCCCGGCGGCGAAAACCGAACGGACTAAAGCGAGTTGACCCGTGAGTGAGATGTCGAAGCCGGACCCCCGAGAGGGTTTCGGCGCGAGCCGCCCCACCCAGCCCCTCCGGCAGGGAGCGCAGGGCCGGGAACCCGCGGCCCAGGTCCCCGAGCCGGCCCAGGCCCCCGCCCAGGCCCAGGCTCCGGCCCAGGCAGTGCCGCCCATGCCGGGTCAGGCACCGCCTCCGGTGCCGGGCCGGTCGCCGGGGGTGCCCTCGGCCTGGTCGCAGCCCGGCCCGTCGACGCCGGCGTACAACGGCGCCCCGGGCGCGGGACGGATGCCCGGCAGCGCCCGGCCCTGGCTGATCGGCGGCGGCGCCGCGCTGGCCGTGGCCGCGGTCGTCGGGGTGGTCGTCGCCGTGACGGGGGGTGGGGGCGCGAGCGACGCGTCGGGGAAGCCGCCGGCCGCCTCGGCGCCCGAGGCGGGACCGGGCGCGTCCGAGGGGAAGACGTACACCAAGGTCCCCGAGGGTTGCCAGCTGATCAAGGCGGCCACCGTCGCCCGCATCGCGCCCGGCACCGAGTGCAAGCCGTCGCAGTTCGACAACGCCACCATGCCCGCGATGATCACCAGGATGCCGGGCTGGAGGGCGCCCTTCGGCTCGGGCGGCGCGTATCTGGACCTGAGGGTGAACCTCTCGGTCAGCCCGGGCGCGAAGGGTCTGTACGACATGCACAAGAAGACCGCGCTCCACGCCCTGGGCAAGATGCGCAAGATCACCGACTCCCGGCCGCTCAGCGGCCTCGGCGACGAGGCGCACGTCGTCCACGGCGTCGACAACGAACCGATGCGGCTGGCCGAGGCCACGGTGATCGTCCGCTCGGGCAACGCCGAGTACACCGTCGGCTACACCTATGACACCGGCCGCTCCGGCATGAACCAGCAGCAGGCCGAGGACGCCGCCGTCGCCGCCGCCCACGACGTGCTCGGCTCCCTCGGCTGACCCCGCCGCCACACAGTGAACGCACACCGACAGGGCCGCAGCAGCGACGCGACGCTGCGGCAGACCCCTTCGCGCACCACCCCTCCGCACACCATCCTCCCGCAGCCGCACGGCCCGGGCCCGCAGCAGCGGGGTCCGGGCCGGATCGGCCCCTACGAGGTCTTCCAACTCCTCGGCGAGGGCGGCATGGGGCAGGTCCACCTGGCCAGATCACCCGGGTCGCGCCTGGTCGCGTTGAAGGTCATCCGACCGGAATACGCCGAGTTGCCGGCCTTCCGCGGGCGCTTTCGGCGCGAGGCCGACGCCGCCCGCAGGGTCAGCGGCTTCTTCACCCCGCCGGTGCTCGACGCGGACGCCGACGCGCCCCAACCCTGGCTGGCCACCGCCTACATCCCCGCACCGTCCCTGCACGACGTCGTACGCCGCTTCGGTGTGCTGCCGGAGCCGGCCCTGCGGGCACTGGGCACGGGCCTCGCGGAGGCGCTGCTCGCCATCCATGCGGCCGGCGTCGTCCATCGCGACCTCAAGCCGGGCAATGTGCTCGTCGCCGACGACGGGCCCCGCGTCATCGACTTCGGCATCAGCCGGGCCGTGGACGCCACCCAGCTGACCCGGACGGGCACGGTGATGGGAACGCCCGGCTTCATGGCCCCCGAACAGCTCGTCTCCAGCCACGAGGCCGGTCCGGCGGCCGATGTCTTCTCCCTCGGCTGCCTGCTCGCCTTCGCGGCCTCCGGGCAGGGGCCGTTCGGCGCCGGGACTCCCACCGAGGTCCTCTACCGGGTCGTGCACGCCCCGCCGGAGTTGACCGACGTACCCGAGGCGCTGCGCTCCCTGGTGACGGCCTGCCTGGAGAAGCATCCCGCCCGCCGGCCGCCTGCCACGGAAGTGCTGTCCGCGCTGGGGCCCGCCGACCCCTCCGCCCTGCTCACACCGGGCCTGCGGGAGGACCTCGCCACGCGCCAGGCGCACGCCGCCGTCCTGATGGCCGCGCCTCCGCTGCCCGACACCCCGCTGGAGACCGTGGCCCCGAGCGCGCCGAGCCGCCGCCGTTTCCTGTGGCTCGCCGTGGCCGGCGGAAGCGCCGCGGCGGCCGCAGGCGCTGCCGTCCTGGCCGGATGGCGGACGGCGCCCGACCGCGCCCCGGGCCGCGCCACGGGCGCCACGATCCGGCCCAATGCCAAGGTCCCCGCGGGCCCGGCACCCCAGTGGTCGCGCCCACTGCGGAAGTTGCAGAACGGACAGTTGCGGCTGCTCGGCGACACCCTCGTGCGCTGGGACCAGACCACGGCGATCGGCTACGACACCGTCACCGGAGAGGAACGCTGGACGGCCGCGCCCCGCCTGCCCTCCGGCACCAGCGGCCGGCCCGAATGGCTCGGCGTCCAGGGCTCGACGCTCTACGCCACGGCCTGGGGCGACCGCGGCCATCTGCTCGGCCTGGACGGCAACGGCGCAGTGAAGTTCAGCCACGCGGTGACCGGGCCGGAGGCGGGCAGTACCTTCCCCGCCCACATCCACGACGTCTTCTGCACCACCGGTTCGGTCGCCCTCCTGGGCACCAGCAGCGACAACGGCTACGGCGTGTACGCCGTGGACCTCGTCACGGGGAAGGCGCTGTGGTCCCGCAAGGCGGCCGGCAGCGACTTCCGGGCCCACTCCGACGGGCGCCGCTGCTTCCTGCTCGACGCAGGCACCCTCCACGGCCTGGACCTGCGGACCGGCACGGCGCGTTGGACGGTCGAGGACATCGCCAGGCCCGGCGACTATCCGCACCTGGCCACCGACGGCAACGCCCTGCTCGTCACCAGCACCAAGGTGCAGGCGTTCGGCGCGGCCGACGGCCGCAGACTGTGGACCGCCGTCGACGAGCCGACCACCCTCGACCCCACCACCGTCCTGGGCACCACGGCCTACGTCGTGGACGGCCAGGGCACCCTCTTCGCCCTCGACACCCGCACCGGCAAGCAGCTGTGGCACACCGCCGGCCCACTGTCCCTGGCCCCCGCCGGCGCCACCGATCCAGGCCCCGCCGTCTCCTCGTCCCTGCTGGCATACCCGCTGTTCAGCGCCGTCACCCCGGGCTTCCTCGTCCTGCGCGCCACCGACGGCAAGGTCCTCTGGGCACACCAGGACTCCGGCGCCGCAACCACGAACAAGACCACTGCCTGGCGGGTGCAGGCCACCGGCACCACCCTCTACGCCGCATCCGACACCACCCTCTACGCCTTCCGGAGCACCCCCCGATGACGACGCCGACCACGCGGCCCGCCGCCGCCCCACACATCGGGCCGTACCGGCTGATCCGGGAACTGGGCGCCGGCGGCATGGGCCGCGTCTACCTGGCCGCATCCCGCAGTGGCCGCGCCGTCGCCCTCAAGGTCGTCCGCCCCGAGCTGAGCGCCGACCCCGATTTCCGGCGGCGTTTCAAGGCCGAGGTGGACGCGGCCCGCGCCGTCGGCGGCGCCTTCACCGCACCCGTCGTCGACGCCGACGCCGACGGGCCGCAGCCCTGGCTGGCCACCGCCTACATCCCCGGCCCCGCACTGGACGAGGCCATCGAGGCACACGGACCGATGCCCGAGGCCACCCTGCGCGTGCTCGGCGCGGGCCTGGCCGAGGCACTGGCCGCCATCCACTGTGCGGGGCTGATCCACCGCGACCTGAAGCCGTCCAACATCCTGCTCACCTTCGACGGGCCCCGCGTCATCGACTTCGGCATCAGCCGGGCCGTCGACGGCACCGCACTCACCGCGCAGGGCCAGATCATCGGATCGCCCGGCTTCATGTCGCCCGAGCAGTCCACCGGGGGTCAACTCACCCCGGCCGGCGATGTGTTCGCCCTGGGCGCCGTACTCGCCTATGCCGCCACCGGCAACCCGCCCTTCGGCACCGGCGCGATCCACGCACTGCTCTACCGCGCCACCCACGAGCCACCCGAACTGGACGGCGTCCCGCACGGCCTGCTCGGCACCGTCGCCGCCTGCCTGGACAAGGACCCGGCCAGGCGCCCCACCATCGCCCAGCTGCAACAGTGGCTGCGCCCGCCCCACACCACAGGCTGGCTGGGCGCCGTCGAGCTCCAGGTGGCCGAGTCCGAACGCACCTTCCACCACGAGGTGCGCACCGCCCTGCCCGGCCGACGCCGGATACTGGCCGGCGGCGCGGTGCTCGCCGCGGCCGCCGCCACCACAGGCACCCTCCTGCTGCTCCGCTCGCGCGGCGAGGACCCGCCCGCCACCCCCGAACTCGCCTGGACCGCCGACCTCCCACAGCCCGACATGGGGCTGATGGCGATGGCCCCGTCCGCGCTGCTGTGTGCCGGCAAGACCTCGGGAGCCTGCTTCGACCGCACCACAGGCAAGCTCCTGTGGAAGGACCTCAGCGGCCAGAACACCGCCGCCCTCGCCGACGACCAACGTGTCTACACCGTACGCACCGACGGAAAGGTCCACGCCGTCGACGTCCGGTCCGGAAGGGCACTGTGGGCCGCGTCCCCGACCGGAACGGGCGCGCCCCACCTGGAGTTCGCCAACGGCTCACTGATGGTGACCATGGACAACACCGGGCGCTTCCACTGCCTGGACGCGTCGACCGGGCGGCTGCGCTGGCAGTCCCCGCTCACCGGCGGACTGGCGGCCGTGGGCACCACCCGGGCCGACCAGTTGATCGTCTGGGGCCGCGCCGCGACGACCTCCACCACCGCCACCCTCAACGGATACACCGCCCTGGCCCCGGACACCGGAGCCCGCCTGTGGTCCAGGGACCTCGTCGCCCTCTACCCGCCGTCCGTGGGCAAGGTGCTCTACGCCCTCGACGGCGGGATGAACCTCCTCGTCCTCAACCCCGCCGACGGCCGCACGCTCCGGCACCAACCCACCCGACTACCGCCCACCAACAGCCAGTTCCTGATGTACGAAGGGTCCCTGAGGCTCCACGACGACATCCTGTTCTGTTACCCGGGCACCGGCGCCAACGGCGCTACCAGCGGGTTGCTCGCGGCCTTCGCCCCCGCGACGGGACGCAGCCTGTGGAGCGTGCGGACCGCTGCCCGGGGGAACCGGGGCTACGACCGTTCCGGCGCGACCGTCTGCTATCTCGACAAGGCCCTGCATGCCGTCGACGCCCACACCGGGGCGGCCCGTTGGACGGCCGGCGCCGGCCTCGGCACCCTGCAGTTCCTGGGTGCGGCGGGCGATCTCTTCCTCGCCGCAGGGCCGAAGGGCCTCTACGGCTTCCACGCCGACACGGGCCGGCAGGTCTGGCACTATCCGGTCACCGGCGGCTCCGGCTCCTGGTCGCCCTTCCCCGCCGAAGGCCGCTTCTTCGCCAGCTCGTCCGGCAGGCTCTTCTGCTTCTCGGTACCCGGCTCCTCGGTATCCGGCGCGTAGCAGCCACCGGGCAGGCGGCCACGCCAACCGCCCGGGCACGATACGTGATCAATCGGCTACCAGCAGTCCGAAGAAGGTAAGGGGAATTGCGTACCTTTTCCTGAATTTTCACAAAAATCCTTGTTTGGTCTGCTGGGGCGACGTAGTGTCGACTACGCCGCAGCCAGGCGTTCCAGCCGGGCGAACCTCCAACGGCGAACCTCGCGAACGCACTGAATCGCCACCGGAAGACGATCCGGGAAGGCTGCGGCGAGGCTCGATCACAGGAGGCGAAGATGACCTTCAAGGTGTTCTTCCCCCGCAACCGCAAGACCAGCGGCTGGGACTGCGACGACTGGGGATACGGGTGCCGCGGCGACGGCTACGGCTACTGGCGCCGTGGGGGATGGCGTGGTGGTTACGGCGGCATCGTCGTGATCGTCCGTTGACGACCCGGCCCGTCGGTGCCGTACTCGGCCGACACTGAGTACCACGTCGACGACGACCGCCTGATCAGGCGGCTCACAGCGTGCCCGGCGTGCGCCGGAAGAAGCGGCGCACGCCGGGCGTCGGCACGTTCACGGAGAGAAGGGCGCCCGCGGAGCGTCGAGGCTCCCCCCGGCGTGGGCGCCCGCCGCCACGTCAGAAGCCGGCGGCGAAATCCTGGGTCCACCAAGGCCCGTTGGGGGAGAGGTTGACCCCCACTCCGGTGGATTTGTAGGAGCAGTTGAGGATGTTGGCCCGGTGGCCGGGGCTCTTCATCCAGCCGTCCACCGCCGTGGCAGGGTCCTGCGGACTCTTGAAGATGTTCTCGCCCCAGCTCTGCCAGTGGAACCCCGCGTTGGTCATCCGCGTGCCCGGGTCGACACCCTCCGGGGTCTCGTGGGCGTAGTAGTTGCGGGCGGCCATGTCGTCGGAGTGCCCCTGGGCCGCGGCCTGCACATGGGGATCGACGGTGAGTGGCGCACAACCATGCTGGGCCCGCTGGGCGTTGACCAGATCGACCACCTTCCGGGCGAACTCCGCGGCGGTGCCGGTCGCGGCCCCGGACCGGCCGGGAACGGGGGCTCGGCCGGCCCCGGATGCCACGCGCGGCGCACTGGGCACGGTCTGCTGGGCCGCGTGCGAGTGCTCCGCGGAGCTGCTTGTGGGGGACGGAGTATGCCCGTCGTCCTGCTGCCGGGAGGCCGAGGGAGTGGGCGACGGCTTGTGGCGGCGCGGCGAGTGCCAGGTACTGCTCGGCGACGGCGGGAGGGAGGCGAGCGTGGCGGGCCGCCTCGGCGTGGCCAGCTCGGCCGCCAGCTCCTGTTCGGCCCCGGACCCGGGACGTATCAGGACCAGGCAGGTCCCGCCCACCGCGAGGACGGCCGCCATCGCCGGCACCGCCACCTTCACACCGGAGCGGGCGGCGTCGGCACGGTGGCTCCCCCCTTTCCCTCCCGGCCGGCGCCCGGGACGCGACGCGGCATGACGCCGATGCACGGTGGGTCCGTCGGCCCGCCGTCCGCCGCCGATCGTCGACTCCTCATACGATGCGGGCTCAAATCCCTCGTTGCGCTCCATGATTCCGCTCCGCTCCGTTCCGTTCCGTTCAGATTCGTTTCCAGCTGGCGACCCCGGTCGTGGCGCGGTGCGCTCCGTGCCGTTGGCCGTCACTGGGGGAGACCTTCGAAGCGGACCCGGACAACAGAAAGTCGACGGCTTTTTCCACGTAACTTTTCTGTTGTCGCCGGGCGCCGGACGGGTCTCCTGAGCGCGGGGGCGATGAACGTGTACGCGAAAGAACAGGACCGAACAGGCGTGAAGTGGGAAAACGGTACGGCGACCGTCGAGGCGGCCAGGGCGGGGGACGACGATGCCCGGGAGCAACTGGTCTCCGCGTACCTGCCCCTGATCTACAACGTCGTCGGCCGGGCGCTGGACGGCCATGCGGACGTCGACGACGTGGTCCAGGAGACCATGGTGCGCGCCCTGGAGTCGTTGGCGGAACTGCGGGAGCCCGCGGCGTTCCGATCCTGGCTGATCGCGATTGCCATGAACCAGGTACGGCGGCGTTGGGCCACCGCGCACAAGGCCCCCACGATCGGCCTGGACCAGACAGCCGAACGGCCCGACCGCGCCGCCGACTTCGTCGACCTCACGATCCTGCGACTGGGACTGTCCGGCCAACGTCGTGAGGTGGCCGAGGCCACCCGCTGGCTGGACGAAGGCGACCGGTCACTGCTGTCGCTGTGGTGGCTGGAGGCCGCCGGCGAGATCAACCGGCCGGAACTCGCCACCGCCATCGGCTGCGGGACTCGTCACACCGCGGTCCGCGTCCAGCGGATGAAGCAGCAGTTGGAGACCGGACGCGTCGTCGTCCGCGCCCTCGCGGGGAACCCGCCCTGCCCCCAACTCACCGAGCTGACCGCCGCCTGGGACCACACCCCCGCGCCCCTGTGGCGCAAACGCATAGCCAGGCACGCGCGCGACTGCACCACCTGCTCCGAGCACTGGAACGACCTGCTGCCCGCCGAGGGCCTACTGGCCGGCCTCGCCATGCTCCCGCTCCCCGCACACCTCACGCTCCCCCACACCCCGGCCGCGGCAGCCTCGGCCATTCCCACGACAGCACCACCCACCAGCGCAACGACGCCGACCACGTCAACGACGCCGACCACATCTGCGAAGCCGACCACCCCTACGGCGCCGAGCACCTCAACGGCACCGACCGCGCCGCAGCCAACCCCCCGCCCACACCGGGCGGCCGTCAAGAAAACAGTCGTCGTCGGAGCTGCGGCCCTCACGCTGGCCGCCGTCGCCGCCCTGTGGTGGCACCCGCGCACGACCCGCGACGACGACCACCCCGCGCCCAGAGCAACGCCCACGGCGGAACAGTCCGCGATCACCACCACCGCCACACCTCAGCCCACTCCCACACCTACCCCCACCCCATCGCACACCGTCGTCACCACCCCGACACCCCCGATGACCTCCGCCCCGCCCACCCCCACCGCCTCCGCCACCCCACCCGACCTGGAACAACAGGCCACCGCCCTGGTCAACGACAAGCGTGCCCAAGCCGGCTGCGGCCCGCTCCACATCGACCCGCGACTGCACCTCGCGGCCCAACGTCACTCCGACGACATGGCGGCGCGCAACTACTTCGACCACATCACACCCGAGGGCGTCGGCCCCGACGCGCGGATCACCGCCGCCGGATACCGGTGGAGCAGTTGGGGCGAGAACCTCGACCGGGGCTCGGACAGCGCCACGACGGTCGTGGGGGACTGGATGGGCGACGCCATGCACCGCGACAACCTGCTCGACTGCAGATTCACCGCGGTCGGCATCGGCGTCGCACACGGCCCCGGCGGCCCCTGGTGGACCCAGGACCTCGCCGCACCACGCTGAATTCGGTACCCGAAGGCGGCGTCTATGACCGGGATTTGATCGGCGGGTAGTCGAGCCAAGGGTCCTGGAGGAACTGGTTGCGATGGGATGCGTGGTCCCGGGCGCTGATCCGGAAGTACAGTGCGCGTCGCGTCTGCTCGGATGCGTGGTTGCCTCCGACGTTGTGGCCGAGGAGGTAGTGCGCGAGCAGCAGGTCGCCGGCCCGTCCCCTGATCTGCTCGGGCTCGGGCAGGTCGATCGGTGGGTATGCGCAGAACATCTCGGGACCGTGGTCGCGGAAGTACGCGGCGTGGGTGAGATGCGTGCCCGGCCAGACCCAGAGGTTGCCGGAGTTCTCCGCGAGCTGGTCGGAAAGCAGGACACCGGCCAGCAGCGTGAACGTGTTACGGACCGGCCCGCCGGTCGGCTCGGGGTCGGCGGCGTCGATGTGGGGGAGGCCGGGACGGTGTGAGTGCGGCGGGATGTTCAGCGCCACCTGGACCTGCCAGGGGACGTCGAGCGTCCCGGCCCCGGCCAACTCCTCGGCGAGACCAAAAGCGGGGCTTTCGGTCAATGGCGCCAACAGCGCCGGATGCTCCTTGGCCGGCAGGAAGTAGAAGTGGGCGCCGCGCTTGTCGGCGGCGGGCGGATCGGCGGCGATGACCTCGTCGATCCGCTGGGCCGCCCGACCCAGTACGTCGTCCTTCACCACCTGCGGAACCAGGACGAAGCCCCGCTCGATGAACTCGTTGACCTGACTGACGCTCAGCACGCTCGCGACGATAGAGGGGCGGCGCCCGCGGAGGCGAAGGGTTTTCCCGCGAAGGATTCTCCCCGTCTGCGGACCCGTCCGTGGAGGAGAGCCACCGGCGGCTCGCGCGCCGAACGGGCCCTCCTGTCGGCTCCAACGGGCCCGCCCACCGACTCTACGGATTCGTCCTGCGCTCCAGGAACTCCAGCCGGTTGCCCAGCTTGTCGGACGCGTAGAAGCGGTGGAACCCGGGGAAGTTGTCGTCCCAGGTGACCTCCACGCCGTGGTCTTCCAGGCGCCTGGCGAGGGTGTGCAGCGAGGTGGACCAGCGAGGTACCAATCCGGTACCTTGCCCGTATGCCATCGCTGAATGTGACGTTCACCGACGACGAGATGCAGGAGGTCCGCGCAGCCGCCGCGGCCGAAGGCAAGTCCCTCAAGCAGTATCTTCACGACTTGCCGTTGCGCGAGAGGTACCGCCTGCAGTTCGTCCGCCACGCCGTCAGCTGGGGCGAGGACCACCGCGCGGAGTTCGACGACGCCTTCCCCGACGAGGTGCCGCCGGCCGCCCGGCGCGGCGAGGGCCGCGCCGCCTGATGCCCCTGCATATCGACGTCGCCTGGCTCCTCGACGTTCAGGAGCAGGCCGTCCCCGAGGACGTCTCGGTGGCCGACTATTCCGCCCTGGTCGCCGCCGTCGCCCGTCACAAGACCCGCATTCCCCGTGCCAGCGTGGTCGAGCCCGATGCCGCCTGGCGGGCGGCGTCGTTACTGGACACGCTGGTGCGGTTGCAGCCGCTGCCGCACCGCAACGCGCTCTACGCCTGCCAGGTCGCCGTGGCCTACATGCACGCCGCCGGCGAGGGCATCGACCCGCCCTACGGCGCCCTGGTCGACCTCGTCCGTGAAATCCAGGCAGGCAAGACCACCGTCTACCAAACAGCCGGTCGCCTCCGCGCCTGGCGCATCTGATGGCCCGGCCCAACCGACCGGGACACTGATTGATCGCGGTTCGTGAAGGGTGCGTTCATGGAGTGAATCTTGGTCGGCGCGGTGCCTGCGGGTTGACTGTGGGTCGGGCGGAAGAGCCGCCCACAGCAGGCAACGACTGACGGGAGCACCTCATGAACAGCACTGAGCCCAAGGACGTGGTGCGGCGCTACTTCGACGCGCTGGCGGCCGGCGACCAGGACGTGATCTGGGAGTCCTGGGACGCGGACGGCAGCTGCTGGTACGGCGGTGACCTGCCGATCTCCGGTACCTGGCAGGGCCGGGAACAGGTGATCAACGGTTTTCTGGCGACCGCTTTCGCTCACCTGGACCCGGAGCGGGAGGTCGGCGTGCGCGTGACCAATGTCTTCGGGGAGGGCGAGCAGGTGTTCGTCGAGTGGGACTCCTGGGCGACCGGCAGGACCGGCCGGCCGTACCAGCAGAAGAACAGCGCCGTCTTCACCGTCCGCGACGGGCGGATCGTCACCATGCGCGAGTACGCCGACACTCAGCACTGGGAGCGCGCGCTGGTGGCCGACCCTTCCTGACGGCGGCCGGGGGACTGCGGTTTCCAGATCGCCCCTTCGTCGGGCCTCAGCACGGGGGAGCCGGCGCTGGTGGAGGCCCCCGGGGCGGTGGTCAGGTGCCGCGCCCAGCGGCGGTCTCCCAGAACCCGGTCGATGGGGATCGCACGGTCGGTCAGGTTCAGGGTGATGAGGAGAGGCTCGGAGCCGGAGCCGGATGCGAAGGCGGTTTCCGGGGGTGCGGAGCGGGTGTAGGCCAGTACCTCCGCGGGGCCGTCGAGGAATTCGACGGTGCCGGTGCCGGCGCCGAGTGCCGGGTGGTTGCGGCGCAGGGCCAGCAGGGCGCGGGTGAGGGAGAGGAGGGATCGGGGGTCGACTTCCTGGGCTGCCGCGGTGCCTCCGGGGGGAAGCGTCAGGGGGAGCCAGGGTCGGGTGCCCGGTGTGGTGAACCCGGCGTTCGGGCCGTCGTGCCATGGCATGGGGGAGCGGGCGGGATCGCGGCTGAGGCCGGGGTTGCGCAGTCCCCAGGGATCCCGGATGTCCGCAGGGGCGATGTCGGCGTTCGGCAGGCCGAGTTCGTCGCCGTTGTAGAGGACGGCCGTCCCGGGCAGGGTGAGCAGCAGCATCATGGCGTTGGGGGCCTGCGCCGCGCCGACGCGTGCGGCCACCCTCGGGTCGTCGTGACTGCCCATGACCCAGGTCGGCACCGCGGCGTGCGGGAGGGCACGGAGGACTGCCTGGACGAGTTCCCGCACGGCACCCGGCCGCCAAGGTGTCTGGAGCAGGCCGAAGTTGAGGGGAAGGTGGATTTCGTCGAGGTCGCGGCCGAAGTAGCGGCTCCAGGCGGACCAGTCGTATTCGTGGATCTCCCCCAGGGAGATGCGTTCGCCCGGTGTATCGCCGTAGGAGTCGAGCAGCGTGCGGAAGTCGCGGTAGATTCCGTGGATATCGGGGTGGCCCTGGTCGTTGAGGTGTTGCTGACTGTCGTAGTCGCCCATGGGGCGGTGATGGGCCAGGGTTCCCGCGGCGGCCGGGGGATTGTCGCGCAGTTCGGGGTCCTTGGCCAAGAGCGGGGCGCAGTCCACGCGGAATCCGTCGACGCCCCGGTCGAGCCAGAAACGCGCCACGTCGAACATGGCGTTCCGGACGTCCGGGTTTCGCCAATTGAGGTCGGGCATGGACGGCAGGAACGAGTGCAGGTAGTACTGGCCGCTTTCGGGTTCCCGGGTCCAGGCGGATTCGCCGAACAGGGTGATCCAGTTGTTGGGCGGTCCGCCGCCCGGTGCCGGATCCCGCCAGGTGTACCAGTCGCGCCGGTGGCTTCCTGGTCCTTTTCTCGATTCCTGGAACCAGGGGTGTTCAGCGGCGGTGTGGTTGGGCACGTAGTCGATCAGTACGCGCAGGCCATGGCCGTGTGCGGTGTCGATGAGCTCGTCGAAGTCCGCCGCTTTTCCGAAGAGGGGGTCGACGGCGGTGTGGTCCCGGATGTCGTAGCCGAAATCCTCCATGGGGGAGGAGAAGAACGGTGAGAGCCACAGTGCGTCGACTCCGAGCGAGGAGAGATAGGGGATCCGGCGGCTGATGCCGCTCAGGTCCCCGACGCCGTCGCCATTGGTGTCCAGGAAACTCCGCGGATAGACGTGGTAGATCACGGCGCCGTTCCACCAGGAACGCTGCCTCATCGGCGGGTGGCCCCTTCCGCGTTCAGAAGGAGCCGGTTTCGCAGCGGCGGACCCAGTCGGTGGCCGCGGTGGCGTACACCGGATCGGGGCTGAGGGCGTCTTCGCGCCGGCAGGCTTCCACGTATTTGATGGCGTGCGGGTCCTCGCTCCGCACGGCCCGTTCGGCGAGCGTGACGTAGTCCTGGACCGGCTCCTCGGGGTGGTGTTCGCGTCGTCCGGTGCCGTAGGCGCTGCGGATGGCCGCCGAGAACCGGACGGCGGCGGCGACGCTGGGCCAGTGGAGTTCGGTGGGCAGGCTCGGCAGGGCCAGGCGCACCGCCGCGGGCGTGGTGAGCGCGTGGACGAAGGCCATGGGCGTCTTGTGCTCGTCGGTGAGATAGCTGCCGGCGGCGGCGCGGGTGAGCCGGCTCAGTGCCTGCTCCGCGTCGCCCTCGGGGAGCAGGGAGTCCACGGCCGGTGCGAAGTCCGGTTCGAGCCAGACCGATTCGAGGCGGATCCGGAAGATCATGCCCATGCCCTGGTCGCTGCGGAGTTTCGGGACGGCCTCCCAGGTCTGGGCCAGGTCCCGGGCACGTGGTGTCGAGGGGGCCTCGGGGAGTTCCTGGTAGCGGGCGGCCCAGTAGCCGAGCCCATGGGCGAGTTCGTCGACCCGCCACGGGGTGTGGGCCTCGGTCAGCATGCGGACCGCGTGCCCGGTGCGGATGACGCCGTGCCCGCCACCGGCGGCGAAGCCCGGCAGCAGGCGTGGCCACCAGCGGGCGAGGACATCGGTCCAGGCGGCGCCGTCGAGTTCGCGTCGGAAGAATTCGGTCCAGTCGCCGAGGAGACGCATGTTGCCGAGGGCGGGGCGCCAGTTGTCGTGGGTGATCTCGTGGAAGTGCCCGTAGGTGTCGTCGTAGAGGAGCTTCCGGTAGGAGGACACCCACGCTCCGATCGCCGCGGTGTGCCCGAGTTTTCCCAGCGCCTCCGCAGCCATGGGCCCGTGGTTGCTGACACCGGGGCCGAACTCCGGCCCGGAGCCGCTGAGGTACTGCAACGCGCCGTCCAGCTCGTCCACTGTGCCCCCTCAAAAGATCGCTTCCTCTCCATGGAAGGGTGAGGTGCGGCTGCCCCGTGGGCAACATGGCCGATGGACATTGGCTGATTCCCGGGCGGCCGGGGTGCCGGCGTCCGTGGTCCCTGCGACGTGACCGGACGGATTTCAGCAGGGCGGGTGAGGATCGACGGCGGGGCGTATGCCGCAGGTCTATGCAGGCCGGACCGGGCCTCGCCACCCCCGAGTTGCTGCGATCTTGGCTCGATTCCGCGATCACGGCGCGCTGGTGGAGATATGTGAAATCGAGACAGTTGCCTTTGCGGTGTTGACGTGGGAATTTCGCCAAAACTAAAGTCCGTCCTCGTCCCGCATGCCGTGCTCGCTCATCTCCGCACGGCTCAAAGAAAGTTGTCACAGGCACTTGGCGAATTGTTCGTCTTTCCTTCACTGACTATTCGGTCGGCGGACTTCATCCGCACCACCAATGTGGCGTCATCGCTCCGGGTGCGTACCCCTTCCCGTCTGTTCGGGCTGACACGTGACGACAAGGAGAGTCCATGATCAAGCACACCTCGCCGATCAGTGGGATCGATGCTCACGGCGATCTTGTGGTGACTGCCGGATACGACAACCGGGTCATTCTCTGGAATGCGAAGACGCGCACCGCCATCACCGAGGCGCGCCACGACCATCTCGCGAACCAATGCCGGTTCTCCGCCTCCGGCCGTATCGTCGTGACGTCCAGCAGCGACTATTCCGCGCGTTTATGGTCCGTCCCCGACCTGCGTCTCATCACGGTCCTCACGGACCAGAAGGACGACGTGGAGATGACCGTGGTCTCACCCGACGAGACCCGGGTGGCCACCGCCTCGCGTGACCACAACGCGCGGATCTACGACCTGGACGGTCGGCTCATCCACCGCCTGGAAGGGCATCGGGCCGACGTCCTGTCCGTCGAATGGGTGCGAGACGGCACCGAGTTGGTGACCACCAGCGACGACGGCACGGTACGGCGCTGGGACGCGGCCGGCGGATCCCAACTGAGCGTCATCGACCTGGGAGAGGTCGAGACGGACACGGTCGCGGTCCTCGGCGTGGACCGCTTCGCGCTCGGCAACGACGAAGGGGAACTGATCCTGATCGACCCGTCGGGCACCAAGCGCCACCGTGTCCACGACGCCGGGATCAAGCGCCTCGCCCACGACGCCGAGAGCGGCATCCTGCTCAGCTCCAGCTACGACCGCACGGTGCGACTGTGGCACTTGGAGCAGGGCGCGGACCCCGTTCACCTCCTGACCAGCCAGGTGCCGGCCGATGTCTGGCTGCGTTCCTGCGCCAAACTGGACGCCACCCGCTGGGTCTTCGGGACGTTCGGCTCCAGTTACGCGGTCTTCGACCGGGAGACCGGTGACTGGGACCTGTCCGCCGTGGCACCCACGCCAGGACTGAACGCGGTGGCGAGCACCCCTCTGGGGCGGTTCACGGTCGGCGACAGCGGCACCGTCCGGCGCGACGGCGAGGCGGTCGCCGAACTCGGCAGCTGCTGCAACTTCGTCGTCCCCGTCGCCGGCACGGTCGTCAGCGGCGGCCAGCTCGGCGCCCTGTACGACGCGACCACCGCAACGATGCTGTACCAGCACCGCTCCCCGCTCAACTGCGCTGCCGTGCACGCGACTTCGGACGGTGAAACGCTGGTCGTCGGCACCTACACGGGTGAGGCGCTGGTGCTGCGAGACGAGGCGGGCGCCGGGCTGAAGCTGGTCGGCGAGCACCGCATCCAGGACAACGCCATCAAGGGCCTGGCCATCCAGGGCGACGTGCTCTTCAGCGTCTGCGCCACGGGCGCCGCACGGTGGCACTCGCTGCCGGACCTCCGGCTCGTCGCCGGCAACGACGAGGCGCACGCACGCATCGCCAACGGTGCGGCGGCCCTACCGGACGGGCGGTTCGTCAGCGTGAGCCGCGATCTGACCCTGCGGATCTGGACCGCTGTCGGCGAACGCCAGGCAGTGGTGCCGACGCCACACCGCAACAGCATCAAGTGCGTCGCGGTCGACCCGCACACCAGCCTGATCGCGACCGGCGGATACCACGGCCGGGTCGCCGTCTACGACCCCGCCTCCGGGCAGTGGGTGCGCGACGAGCGGCCGACGACCGCCGGCATCTCGGCCCTGACCGCGGCCGATGAGCCGGGGTGGTTCCTGGCCTCCTCCTACGACGGCCGCGTGTACGAGATCGCCGCCCCGGCCGCCGTGAACTCCCGCCGGAGCAGGTGAGCCACCCGATGACGCCCTCTGAGGAGACCGCGCAGGAGACCGCCGAGGAGACCGCGGTGGCGCGGCTCGCCAGTGCCCCCTTACCGGTCGGCTCCACCCTCATGCAGCTGACCGTCTTCGGACAGGTCGGAACGGACGGCCAGGAGACCGAAGAAGTGGTCACCCTGCGGACCATCGCCCCGCGCAGCGAATCCGTCGCCCCGCCACTGGCACGGATCCACAGCGCCTGCTTCACCGGCGACGTCCTCGGTTCCGAGAAGTGCGACTGCGGACCCCAGCTGTCCGCTGCCCTGAACGCCATCGTCCAGTCGTCCAACGGCGTTCTCGTCTACATGCTCCGCCAGGAGGGCCGCGGCATCGGCCTGGCCAACAAGATCCGTGCCTATGCGCTGCAGTCCGCCGGACACGACACCATCAGCGCCAACCTCGCCCTCGGCTTCCCCGCGGAAGGCCGGAACTTCCGGACGGCCGCCGACTGCCTGCGGCATCTGGGCATCAGCCGGGTCCGGCTGATGACGAACAACCCCGAGAAGGTCGGACAGCTCACCGCCGAGGGCATCGTGGTCGAGGACCGCGTCCCGCTCGGAGGCTTCCGCACCCCCTTCAACGAGGCGTACCTGGAAGTCAAGGACCGTCTGATGGGCCACCTCGACGCCCTGGGCACCGCCCGTCCGCTCACCGGACTGCCGCTGGGCGTCTCGCCACAGGGGGCACCGTGACGGCCGACGCGCCCGACGACGCACAGACCTACGCCGAGGAGGAGCGGGCCGCGATGCGCCGCGCCGTCTCGCTGGCCCGGCGCGGGCTGGGCACCGTGGCTCCCAACCCCGTCGTCGGGGCGGTGGTCCTGGACCGGGCGGGCCGACCGGCCGGCGAGGGCTGGCATCGCAAGGCCGGCGGGCCGCACGCCGAGATCCACGCACTGCGCGCCGCGGGACCACTGGCCGAGGGCGGCACCGCCGTGGTCACCCTGGAACCGTGCAGCCGGCAGGGGCGCACCGGCCCCTGCACCCGGGCACTGCTCGACGCCGGGATCCGCCGGGTCGTCTACGCCGTCGCCGATCCCACCCTGGCGGGCCAGGGCGCGACGGCACTGCGCCGAGCCGGAGTCGAGGTCCGCTCCGGGCTCCTCGCCCGGCAGGCCGCGGAGGTCAACCATGCCTGGCTGGCCGCCGCGGTCACCAAGCGTCCACACGTCACCCTGAAACTCGCGGCCACCCTCGACGGGCGGATCGCGGCGCGCGACGGGAGCAGCCGGTGGATCACCGGCCCGGAGGCCCGCCGGGACACCCATCTGCTGCGGGTCCGAACCGACGCGATCGCCGTCGGCAGCACCACGGTCCTGGTCGACGACCCCCAACTCACCGCCCGCGACACGGCCGGCCGCCCGCGACCGCGGCAACCGGCCCGGATCGTCTTCGACCGCCGGCTGCGCACCCCCGTCGACGCGCGCCTCGCCTCCGACGGCGCCGCCCCCACCTGGATCCTCACCACACGCACCGCGGGGGAGGGGCGCCACGGCACGGCCGAACTGCTCACGGTCGCTCCCGGGGAGCACTTCCTGACCGCGTCCCTGCACGCGCTGTACGACCGGGGGATCCGGTCGCTCCTCGTCGAGGGCGGGGCCACACTGGCCGGCGCCCTGCTGGGCGAGGAACTGGTGGACCGGATCATCTGGTACAGCGCCGCCCGACTGCTCGGACAGGACGGCGCGCCCGCCGTGCGCGATCTCGACATACCGTCCTGCGCCGCGGCGCCGGGCTTCCGCATCCTCGGCACCCGGCGGCTCGGCGAGGACCTGCGCACCGTACTGGAACCGGAAACCGTCCGCGGGAAGCAGGAGACGTGACGTCCCACATCGCGCACACCAACCTGGTCGACGCCGACATCAACTCCCTCACCGACAGGGCGGCGATGGGACTGCCCGAAGGCTACGTGGAACCCAGAGCGGAACGCCTGGCGCACTTCGCGCAGGTCGCCGGCACCCCGCCCGCCCGGCTGGCCGACCTCGTCGAGGACGCGGCACTCCCGCTCGAACACCGCCTGGCGGCCGGCACCGCACTCGCCCTCGTGGGCGACCCGCGGATCGACTGGGAAGCCCCGGAGATGCTGCCGGTCCCCGCCGGTCGCGCGCTCCTGGGCACTCCGGACAGCGAGGTCGACGCACTGCACGCCGACTCGGCCCAGTTCGGTGTCCAGCGGTCCTGGGTGGCGAAGGAATGCCCCCGCCACACGCTGCCGATCGCGGCCTTCAACATCGCCAAGTATCCAGTGACGAACGGGGAGTTCGCGGTCTTCCTGAAGGACACCGGTCATCCGGAGCTGCCGAGCAACTGGAACTACGGCCGCTTCGATCCCGCCGCCGCCAACCACCCCGTCTACACGGTCACGGCCGAAAGCGCCGACGCCTACGCACACTGGCTCGGCCGCCGCACCGGCCGCCGCTTCCGGCTCCCCACCGAACAGGAATGGGAGTACGCCGCAGCCGGACCGGAAGGACTGCGCCACCCCTGGGGCGACACCTTCAGCGCCCAGGCGGCCAACACCCTGGAGACCGGCCTGCTGATGACCAGCCCCGTCGGCGCCTTCCCCGAGGGCAGGTCCTGGTGCGGAGCCCTGGACATGGCCGGCAACGTCGAGGAGTACACCAGCAGCACCTACGGCCCCTACCCGGGTGGGGAAATCGTCCACGACGACCTGTACCGCAGACTGGGGGCCTACCGCATCGCCCGCGGCGGGGCCTTCAACCGCTTCCGCGACCTGGCCAGATGCCAGCGCCGGCATGGTCCCTACCCCCGCTCGCTGTACGCGATGGGCTTCCGGCTGGCCGAGGACGCCCAGGCATCCGGAAAGGAGTGACGAGCGGTGCGCATCCTCCATGTCCACTGGACCGGACTGCCGGTCACCGGTGGCGTCGAGACCCATCTGCACGCGGTCGTCCGCCAACTCGGCGCCCTGACCCGCGACATACGGGCCGTGGTCGGCACCCGCCGGTCACCCGGCTGCGACTACGATCCCGCCCTCGACATCGCCGAACCCTTCGTCCCCGCCCGCGCCGCCGCACTCGCCGAACGGTGCCTGGAAGCGGACATCGTGCACTGGCACAACCCCCAGTGGCACAAACCCGAGGTCGTGACCGCCGTCGCGGACCGGCTGCGGGAGCGCCGATGGCGCGGCCACCTCGTCCTCGACCTGCACAACATCGACGAACAGCCGGAACAATGGGAGTTCCTCGCCACCCTCCCCGGGCCGGTCGTCGCCCACTCCGCCTTCGTCGCCGACGAGGTCCGGCACCGGCTGTCCGATGCCGACGTCACCACCCTCGCGCTCGCCCTGCCGCTGGAGGAAGAACCCTTCCGACTCCCGGGCGAAGGACACCCCACCGTTCTCCAACCCAGCAGAATGACCCGCTGGAAGGGCTCCCACCTGAGCCTGGAGGCGTCGATGTCCCTGCTGGACGAGGGTGCCGAACTGCACTTCGTACACGCCGGAACCCAACACCTCATCTGGCCCCCGGGCATCCCCCGTGCCCTCCTCGAACGCGCCGAAGCCTGGCAGGAGAAGGGACGCGTGCACTTCACCCACTACCGTCCCCCGCAGAGCTGGGCCGCGATCCGCGCCAGCGACATCGTGATCCACCCCACCGTCGACCGGGGCGCACACGGAGAGCCGTTCTCGCTGTCCGTCGCCCAGGCCGTCATCTGCGGACGCCGCATCCTCGCCAGCGACTCCGGCAACCTGCCGTTGCTGCTGGCCGACTACTCGGCCGCCACCCTCGTCCCCGCCGGCGACGTCCAGGCACTGACCAGCGCACTCAGGGACGCCGTACACCGGCCCCCGGTCGTACCCACGGCCGGCGACCGCGCACTGGCCCAACGCCTCCGCGACGGCTTCGCCACCGCCGGCCGAAACCACCTGACCTACTACCGAACCCTCGCCGCCCAGGCATGACGAGGCCACCGCCCGCGCCCGCGACACCGTCACCCATCCGCCACAGCCTTCGTACCGGACACCTGGAGCCTCCATGCCCACCCCCATCATCCTGGACTGCGACCCCGGCCACGACGACGCGATGGCCATCCTGCTCGCCGTCGGCGACCCCCGCGTCGAGCTGAAGGCCGTCACCACCAGCGCCGGCAACCAGACCGTGGAGAAGACGGCCCTGAACGCACGGCGCATGTGCTCACTGGCCAAGGCCCTCGACGTGCCGGTCGCCGCCGGCTACCCCAAGCCGCTCACCGGCAAGCTGCTGATCGGCGACGACGTACACGGCGAAACCGGCCTGGACGGCTGGGACTTCCCCGAACCGGAGGTGCCGCTGCACTCCGCGCACGCCGTGGACCTGATCCACAACCTGCTCTCCGACAGCCCCGAACCCCTCACCCTGGTCGTCACCGGACCCCAGACCAACATCGCCGGACTCCTCGCCCGCCACCCGCAGGACAAGGAGAAGATCAAGGAAATCGTGTGCATGGGAGGAGCCACCCATCGCGGCAACACCCAGCCCTACGCGGAGTACAACATCCTCGTCGACCCCGAAGCCGCCCACGAAGTGCTCGCCAGCGGCGTCCCCCTGACGTACTGCGGCCTCAACGTCACACACCAGGCACCCGTCACCCGCGAGGTGCTCCAGCGGATCACCGACGTGGGCACCCACATCAGCAAGGCGTCCGCGGCCCTCCTCGGATTCCGCTCCAGCACCTACGACCAGATCTGGGACCTGCCCGACGCGCCCCTGCACGACCCCGTCGCCGTCGCCCGCGTCCTCGACCCGACCCTCGTGGAATGCGTCGAAGCCCCCGTCTCCATCGAGCTCCATGGTGAGTTCACCCGCGGCGCCACCGTGATCGACCTCTACGGTGTCACCGGAAGGACCCCCAACGCCCGGGTGGCGACGCGCCTGGACACCGAACGGTTCTGGGACGTGTTCATGACGGCGCTCACCGCCCTGGGCTGACCCGTCGACCTACGGAGGCTGACCGACCGTGCCCGTTTCCCCCGCTCCGACGCCCGGTGCCCGCTTACTGACGGCACTGGCCGGGGCACAACTGCTGGTGGCGCTCGACTTCTCCATCATCTACGTCGCGCTGCCCGGCATCGGGGCCGGCCTCCACTTCTCCGCCGTCGCCCTCCAGTGGATCGTGAGCGCATACGCCATCTTCTTCGCCGGTTTCCTGCTGCTCGGTGGGCAACTGGCGGACGTCTTCGGCGCCGGCCGGATCTACCTCACCGCCCAACTGGTCTTCGCCGCCTCCTCGACCGGTGCCGCACTCTCGACCTCCGCCGCGGTACTGATCGCCGCCCGGGTCGGCCAGGGAGTGGCCGCGGCCCTGCTGGTACCCGCGACACTGGGCCTGCTCAGCTCCGCCTACCCGGCAGGGCCGCAGCGCGACCGGGCGGTGAGTGTCTGGGGGACCACGGGCGCCGTCGGCCTCGCCCTCGGCGTCACGGCCGGCGGCGGCATCCTCGCCGTCGCCTCCTGGCAGTGGATCTTCTGGCTCAACCTCCCCATCGTGGCGCTCTGCCTGCTCACCGCCGGCACCGCACTCCGCTCCCCGGCAACCGGAACACGCACCCCCGTCGCCACCGCCGCCACACTCTCCGCCTGCGCCGCGGTCGTCGCCCTCGTCCTCGCCTGCACCGAACTCTCCCGCACCCGCCCCGCCCTCCCCGTCGTCGCCGCCGCGCTGGCTGTCGCGGTCCTGGCCGGCGGCCTCCTCGCAGTCAGCCAGACCAGGCGCAGGCCGCTCGTCCCCCGGCCCCTGCTGCGCGTACGAACCCTCCAAGTCGCCTGCCTGGCCGCCGCGTTGTACATGGCCAGCTTCGGCGCCGAGTTCTACCTCGTCACCCTCTACCTCCAGGAAGTCCGCGCCTACACCGCGCTCGCCGCCGGCCTGGCCTTCCTCCCGCTGGCCGGCGCCATCACCGTCGGGAACACGGTGGCCGGCCGACTCGCCGGCCGGATCCCGCTGCGACGGCTGCTGTCCACGGCGTTCCTCACCGGCGCGGCCGGCCTCCTGGGACTCGCCCTGGCCGTCGGCCTGGACGGCGGATACCTCCTCGGCCTGCTGCCCGGCCTGCTGCTCAGCGGCTTCGGCCAGGGCATGGCGTTCACCGGCATGTTCATCACCGGGACCCGCGACCTCCCCCAGGCGAGCAACGCGACCGGGAGCGCCCTGGTGACCACGGCGCAGTACATCGGCGGCTCGCTCGGCCTGGCGCTGCTGGTCCTGCTCCACGGGGAGCACCCGACGGCCCCCGACTTCGTCCTGACCTTCAGCGTCACCGCGGTCATCGCCACGGCGGCCGCGCTCTCGGCGCTCTTCCTCCTCGTCCGCACCGGGCGAGCGCCCGCCCCGATGTCCCGACCAGACCAGACCTCAGAGCCCAGGACCGGAGGCCGTCGATGACCGCTGCCCGCCTACTCGCCAGGACCGAACTCCTCCCGCAGGCCCGGCACACGGTGGACGACTTCGAGAAACACCACGACACCTACTTCAGCCACCTGGTCCACTTCGACCCCCGACTGCTGGAGGCGCTGCACGCCCCGGGCACGCTGCCGGACACCGTACGCGTCGCCTCCACCGGCCGTTCCGGAGTGATCGAGCGGATGGCCACCGTCACCGCGGTCGCCAACCTCCCCCAACAGCGCGTCGCCGACCGCAGCCGCTACCTCCGGGCACTGCTGGACATCTACGGAATGCTGCCCATCCAGGCACAGCACAGCGCATCCGCACCCGGTACGACCGTCATCGCACCCGAACGCGAGGGCCGCATCCTCGCCGAACGCCTCGGCGTCCTGCCCCACCGGCGGGGCTGGACACCGCACGCCAAACGCATGCCGGTGGACGGCGGACTGCTCGTCGGCGTCGACGCCTGGCTGCCCTCGCCGACTGACCGACTGGTCGTCGTCGACGGCGTGGTGGCCAGCGGCGTCACGCTCATGGCGATGCTGCAGCTGACCCTCCGGCCCGGAGCCCACGCCGAGATCTTCACCTGCCACGCCACCCGCCAGGGGGCACTGGCCCTGGCCAGGTACGCCGAACAGCTGGAGGTCACCCTCACCCTCCACGTCGGCCATGTCTCAGGGACGCTGAACGGAAAGTTCTACGCCGTCCAGCCCGACGATCCCGACCGGGTGCTGCTCGGCGACGTCGGAGACACCATCAGCCCCCTCACGCCCGCCTTCCCGCCCCGCGGACCGCGACGTGACCACGCCTGAACGGCCCGGACTCCGCGCCAAACCGCCGTCACCCGCACCCGAGTCCGTTCCCGGAGCAGTCGACCGGTACTTCTCCCTGAGCACACGAGGCTCGACCTGGCGCCGCGAGATCGTCGCCGGCGCATCGACCTTCCTGGCCCTGTCCTACATCGTCGTCGTCAACCCGGCCGTCCTCGGCCGGGCAGGCATTCCGCACGCCGCCGCCTTCTTCGCCACGGCGGCCGTCGGCGGCCTCGCCACCATGGCCATGGGGCTCTGGGCCAGGCTGCCGTTCGCGGTGGCACCCGGCATGGAGATGAACGCGATGGTCGCCTTCTCCGTGGTCGGCACCCTCGCCTACACCTGGCCCCAGGCACTGGGCATGGTGTTCTGGTCCGGCATCGCCATGCTCGCCGTATCCCTGCTACGGCTGCGCGAAGCCGTGATCAACGCCATTCCGCCACAGATGCGTTCGGCACTCGCCGCCGCGGTCGGCACCTTCATCGGCCTCGTCGGCCTGCAGATCGCCCACCTCGTCACCACCTCCCACGGCCGGCTGTCCGGACTGGGCGACTGGACCGGGCCACCGGCCGTTTCCCTCTACATCGGCCTCACCACCGCCCTGGTCCTGGACGCCCTGGGCGCACGCGCCACAGCGATCCTTTGCGGCATCGCGGCCGCCGCCGTCTACTGTGCCCTCGCCGGCATCCGCACCCAGACCCTCCACGACGGCATCCACGGCAGCGGGGCCGCACTGCTCCGCTTCGACCTCACCGTCGTCGCCGACCCCAGGGCCTGGAGCGTGGTCCTGGTGCTGTTCGCCCTCGACTTCTTCGGCAGCATCGCGAAAGTCGTCGGCCTGTCCGCGCACACCCCCTTGCAGGACGGCAACGGAAAGGTGCCCGGCATGCGCCAGGCACTGCTCGTCGACGCCGGCGCCACCGTCGCCGGATCCGCAGTCGGATCGTCCAGCTTCGTCGCGTTCGTGGAGAGCGCGGTCGGTATCCGCGCCGGCGCCCGCACCGGGATCGCGGCACTCGTCACCGGACTGCTCCTGCTCTCCTGCCTGTTCCTCGGCCCGTTGCTCGCCCACATACCCGTCGAGGCCACCACCGGCGCGCTGGTCTTCGTAGCGGTCAAAATGCTCACCGCACCCCTCCCGGACCGAACCAACCGGCCGAACCGAACGAACCGACAGGCTCCGACCGACCAGCCGACCCCAACCGGCCGGCCGGACCCACCGGACCGCCTGGGCCCGGCCGTCACGGCGACCGCCGTCGGCGTCACCCTCGCCACCCTCGCGATCGACCAGGCCATGGCCGCCGCCTTCCTCGTGACCACGGCCGCCGGCCTCCTCGGCCGCCGCCGACCCCACCCCGCTCTCTGGGTGACGACAACGGTCCTCACCGCCAGCGTCCTCCTGCAGTACCTCAACCTCTGAACAGAATCGGAACAGCGCACGCCACCGCGTCAAGGAGCCTCCCCATGCCCAACGACGACACCGCCCGCCTCGCCGAGTCCATCACCCAGCCCGACGGCACCCCCGAACGACTGCGCCGCCAGATCGAGTTCATCATCGAAGTGGACCGGCTCAAGGACGTCTTCCGCCGGAGCCCCCTCCTCGCCGCCGACCGCAGGGAGAACGACGCCGAGCACTCCTGGCACCTCTCCCTGATGACCCTCGTACTCGCCGAATACGCGGACGAGCCCATCGACACCGGCAAGGTCCTCGCCCTCGTCGTCCTCCACGACCTGGTGGAGATCTACGCCGGAGACACCTTCCTGTACGACACCGCGGCCGCCGCGGACCAGCGGGAACGCGAACAAGCCGCAGCGGACAGGCTCTTCGCCCTCCTGCCCACCGACCAACAGGCCCACTTCCGCTCCCTATGGGACGAGTTCGAAGAACGCCGCACACCCGAAGCACGCTTCGCCAAGGCCATGGACCGACTCCAACCCCTGCTCCTCAACTACGGCAACCGCGGCGGGACCTGGCGCACCCCGGGAGTGACGGAGCAGGACGTCCTCACCCGCAAGTCCGTGATCAAGGACGCCTCCGCGGACCTCTGGCGCTACGCACAGGACCTGATCCACACCGGAGCCGACAACGGCTGGGTCCCGCGCGCCGACCCCACCACCTGACACCAGTCGGACCGGACCTCGGTCAGCCCGGCTTCAGCGGTCCGACTGAACAGCGCTACCGGTCCTGCACACGGGCGATGAGGAGGGCGACGTCGTCGTGGTTGTCGGGGTGGCGCAGCGCTCGCAGGAGATGGTCACAGGTGTCCTCGATGGGGCGCCGGGGATCATCGAGCAGGGCGAGGAGTTTCTTCAGCCGGTCGTCGAGGTGCTGGTGCCGGGTTTCGACCAGGCCGTCGGTGTAGAGGATCAACTGGTCCCCGGGGGAGAGGTCGAAGGTGGTGGTGCGGAAGGCGACGCCACCCACCCCCAACGGCGCGCCCGTCGGCACTTCGAGCAGCTCCGGATCCCGGCCGGTGCGTACGCGGACGGGAGGCAGGTGTCCGGCGTTGGCGATCTGGCATCGCCGGCGGTGGGGATCGTAGATGACGAACAGGCACGTGGCGATGTAGTGGACGAGGCGGGCCGTGATCTTGTCGAGCTGTTCCAACAACCGGTCGGGGGCCATTTCGAGTTCCGCCAGGGTGCTGGTCGCGGTGCGCAGCCGGCCCATGGTCGCCGCGGCGTCTATGCCGCTGCCCATCACATCGCCGACCACGAGTGCGGTCTTGTCGCCGTCCAGGGGGATCACATCGAACCAGTCGCCGCCGACCTCGCTCGCGGCTCCGGCCGGCTGGTAGCGGGAGGCGACCTTCAAACCCACGGCGTGGGGCGGGTGGTCGGGCAGCAGGCTGCGCTGGAGCGTGACCGCGGTGTTGCGCGCGTTCTGGTACCAGCGGGCGTTGTCGATCTGCACGGCCGCCCGGGCCGCCAGCTCGCGCGCCAGGACGACGTCGTCCTGGGTGAACGGCAGCGGATTGCGGGTGCGTTTGAGATCCAGTGCGCCGAGCACCTCCCCGCGGGCTGTGAGCGGTACCGCGAGATAGGAGTGGAGTCCCGCCCGGGAAAGGAGCGCGGCCGCCTCGTCGCTGCAGGCGATACGGCTCAGGTCCCGTTCGTCCACATGGCGCACCAGGACCGGACGGTCGGAGCGCACGCACTGGGTGACCAGGCGGTCCGCGCCGTACCGGGCGATGTGTCCGGGCGGGTCGGCGGCGCGGAGGGCTTCGGTGGGGTGGTCGGTCTTGACGGCGAGGGCGCGGATGACGATCGGGCCGCTGGGCGAGACATGGGCGCGGTCCCCTTGCAGGACGTCGTCGAGCAGGTCCACGGCGGCGATGTCGGCGAGGTCGGGCACGACGACCTCGGCCAGTTCGCAGGCGGTCCGGTCCAGTTGCAGGGTGGTGCCGATGCGGGCGGAGGCGTCGACGAGAAGGGAGAGCCGACGACGGGCGCGGTCGGCCTCGATCTCCGCGAAATACCGCTCGGTGACGTCCATCACGGAGATGACCACACCCAGCGCGGTCCCCGTGGCGTCCTCCAGCCGGTGATAGGAGACCGACCAGGCGTGGTCCTCGTCCGGGGCTGCCGGAGTACGGCCGACGGAGGGCTGATCGATCAGTGGGGTCCCGGTGTCCAGAACCTGGCGCACCGCGGACTCGATGTCATCGACGTCCAGGAACGGCAGGACCTCGCCGACCGTCCGGCCGAGGTGTGCGTCGGCGGGTATGCCGTTGATCCGCTCCAGGGCCGGGTTGACCGCGACGTACCGCAGTTCGGTGTCCAGGACCGCCAGCCCGTAGGGCGACTGCGAGACCATCTGCACCGACATGGCCCGGTCCCGCTCCACCCTGTGCACGGCCGCCCGGTCACTCGCGATGCCCAGGGCGTAGACGTCTCCGCCGCCGTCCATGAGGCGCATGTTGCGGAACTCCACCACCCGCGTGCTGCCGTCCTTGTGCCGGACCGGAAACGCGCCGGCCCACCCCTGGCCGGTCGACATCACCTCGTCGAACAGCTTGATCACCGTGTCGAAATCCCGCTCGTGGACCATGAGCTGCCCCGCGTACTGGCCCAGCGCCTCCTGAGCGGTGTAGCCGAACAGCTCCTCGGCCTGCGGGCTCCACAGCACGATGCGCCCCTGGGCGTCCAGCACGACGGCCGCCACGCCCAGCACGTCCAGCAGCCCGCTGGGCTCGAACGGCCCGGACGCCGACGCGCCGCCTTCCGCCCACAAGGATCCGGCAGTGCTCATCCCGGGCCCGCCTCCGCCGTCCACGGTCTCCACTGACTTCCATCGTCGCCCCGGACCCGCCGATAGCCCAGTCCTTGCCGGCCGGACGTGACATCGGGCCAGGCGCAACGTCACGCAAAGTGGCCACATGACCGCCCTGCGGCGGCAAACCGCCGGGCGGTGACCCTGCCCCTGGGTCGCCGACCAGGCTCCCTCGACACGATCCCAAGGCGACATTCCCCGCCACCGACTTCAACTCCCCGTGATCCAGCGGGAACCGGTCGCGGACCGGACTGCCGGCCGTCGGCCGGCGTCAGCCGGGCAGGAACTGCTGGCCCGCGTCGTAGACCAGCACCCGGCGCTCGGGCCACAGCCGCGCCTCCGGGCTGGGCAGATGCGGGCGCAGCGTGCCGTCGTGCATCAGGTGCAGCACCTCGACCTGGCGGGCGAGCACCAGGAAGTCGGCGATCAGTTTGCGGTGACAGCGCCACCACACGGTCTCGGCGCACATCACCGCGGTGCGCTCCACGGCGGCGTCGGCGAGCAGATCGTCGACCGCGGCGAGGAACTCCGCGGAGCGCATGTGCGCGGCGTACCCGGCGAAGGCCCGGTTGCGCAGTGCGGTATCGGGTGTGTCCGGCCGTGCCGTCCGCCGACCACCGAGCCGCTGCTCCCAGCGGTACGCGATGCCGCCCTGCGGCAGCCACCGCTCCATGGCGTGGCGCCCGGCGTCGGGATTGTGCCGACTGCCGGGCGCCCTGCGCACATCGACCAAGCGGCGCACCTCGGCCCCCTGCAACAGGTGCGTCATCTCCGCGGCATCGGCCGTCCCATGGCCGAAGGTCAACAGGAGCATGGCGGCGGCGGGCCTGAGGGGCGCGCTCCTGCAGACTCGGTCGACCTACTTCTCGTCGTGGCCGGCCTTGCCGGAACCGAAGGAGTCGTTGCAGCCCATGTCCGAGCCCATCGTGGTGCTCTGGGCGCCCGGGGAACCCTCGCCGCCGAGCGCGTCGCCCAGCAGGCCGTTGGCGATCCCGACCTCACCGAGGACGTCGACGTTCAAGTCGTGCGACCGACACTGGTTTCCCTCGCTGATGCCGGACTGACTGCCGCCATGTCCGCCCATCCTGGCGTGGGCGGTGCCGGCACCGAGGGCGCCGAGGGTCCCGAGGGCGGCGAGCATGACGGCAGCCTTGTGAAGCTTGCGCATTTCATCTCCGTAGATTGAGGCGGATGCGATCGGCGATTGATCGACTCCCTGCGGTGCGAAAGATTAGTGGGTCTATCGTTTAACCATGGAGTGACTCGCCGGATTCCACGATTGTCGGGAAAATTCCTGCCCGGACGCCGTCCGAGTCGGTTAATACTATCGATCTTATTTATAAGGGCTCTGGGATTTCCCGTTCTGCACTCACGGCATTACGGGTGTCCGCCCGCTCCGATCGCCGCACGGTAAGCGGAAAAGCTGCGGATGCAATGCTGCAGGCATATGCGTGTCCTTGCCTGCCGGGCATGCAGTGGCCCCTTAGAGTTGGCTCGCGGCCCGGGCTTGGTCGTCGTCCCCATGGGTCGTGAGTGCCTGCTGGACTGTGTACTCGGGGTATATCGCCGGCACAAGGCACTTCTGCAGTCCCCGGCTGGCGCTGGAATCTCCCGAACAGGGCGAGTCGGGGACTGCTGCCTCGCAGCGATACCTGACCTCGACCGCTCTCGGCATTTATAACGCGACGAAGACGAACCTTCCGGAGCGGCCTGCCCGGCCCGCACCGCCGGAATAGGGCGGGGCATGGGAAAAGGGTCGTCAGCCGGTTTTTCCGTAGGTATCCGAGTGCGCCGCTGACTTCGCGCATGCGGATGTGAACGGTGCAGCCCGGCGCGGGGCCGCGCGCCGGGCTCGGGGGTCATATGTGGTTCACCGGGAGACCGGCTGCCTTTCTCGGTCCACCGTGTCGCGCAGCAGGTTCGCGGCCACCGTCGCCCCGTCGGTACGGATCAGGCCCGCCATGTGCTTCGCCTGTGCGCGGGTCTGTGGGGACAGGACCGTCTTGAGGGCGGCCGACAGGGACTCGAAGGTCGGGGTGGGGCCGTCGTGCGCCGCGCCGATGCCCAGCTCGGCCACCCGGGCTGCCCAGTAAGGCTGGTCCGCCAACTGCGGGACGACCACCTGGGGCGCGCCGGCCCGGGCGGCCGTCGTCGTGGTGCCTGCGCCGCCGTGGTGCACGACGGCGGCCACTCGGCGGAACAGTGCCTGCTGGTTGACCTCGCCGACGACGAAGCAGTCGTCCCCTCCATCGGTCAGCGCCAGATCGGCCCAGCCTCGGGAGACGAGTGCGCGGCGGCCCTGTGTGCGGATTGCTTCGATGGCCGCTCGGGCGACGTCCTGCGCATCGCGTATGGGCATGCTGCCGAAACCCACGTACACCGGTGGTGTGCCGGCGCCGAGGAACGCCTCCAGGTCGGCCGGGAGCGGGCGTTCGTCCAGGCGGATCCAGGCACCGGTCTGCACCACGTCGAGGTCCGAAGGCTGCAGCCAGGGGGCCAGGTTGGGGTCCGCCGCCAACCACGGTCGGTCCGTGAAGATGTGGTCGCGGACGTTGTCCACCGGGGGCAGGCCGATCGATGTGCGGTGGGTGTTGACCGCCGCGCCGAAGAGGGCGTTCATGTTCTCCGTGTTCAGGTCCCACAGCACCTGGTTGTCCGTCACGTCCGGCGGGAGCGGCCGGCCCGGCCACACGAGCGGCGGGTGGTGCGGCGAGGGCAGGTAGGTGGGGAAGTAGGCCACGAACACGTAGGGGATGCCGAGTTTCTCGGCCGCCGACCGTGCGGCGGCCGCCGCGGGGATCAAACCGGTCGCCACCACGGCGTCGCATCCCTCGGCCACCGTGGCGATCTGCTCGTACGTAGCGGTGACCATCTGGGCCGCGCGTTCGGAAATGCCAACCCCCGGCGCCGGCTTCGTCGTCCCGGTCATCGCCTTGGTCGCCATCTCGCGCACCGACTGGCCGAGCGGCACCAACGGGAGGCCGAAGCCGTCCAGCAACTCCCCGAAGTCGGGCGGCGCGCACATCTGCACCTCGGCGCCGAGTGATCGCAAACTCACCGCGAGGCCCACCATGGGCTCGACGTCCCCACGCGACCCGTACGCCAACAACAACACACGCATATCCCGACTCCCATGCCCTTGCGTTTCGGCTTCGGTCGGCGATTCTGCGGTATGACGGGGGCCTTGCCGCAAGCCCCCCGGTACGCTATATGTTGATCTTGGCCGAGCTTCTACGCATGCTCCGTGCCCGTGATCGAGGTCAGGACCTCGTCCAGAGCGGTGGGGTCGCCGCCCGTCCGGGAGCGCCAGTCAATGAAGCCGTCGAGGTGTGCCTTACGCAGATCGATGCTGGGCGAGCCGCCCACCTTCCGTGCCGCGCTTCGCACCAGTCTTCCCCCGCGGTCCGGCCAGTACCGCGAAGCGGGAGGCGTTGAGGTCCAGGGTGGATACCTCCGAGCCGTTCAGCCAACGGTGCGGAACGCGCGACCCCGACGCTCCGTCCAGGCTCGCCGCGACGTCCTCCGTCGACGGGACGTCCGCGACCGGGCCGGCGCGCGTCCGCGGCCGGCGGGTCCCAGTGCGGCCGAGGATTCTCCCAGCGCAACAACGCCTGACGCGAGACCAGTTCGGCGACCGCGTGGCGCTCTTCGTGGTAGCTGTCGAGCAGGCGGTCGCCTGCCTGGCCGGCCCGCACCATGGCCAACTTCCAGGCCAGGTTGCGGGCGTCGGCCATCCCGGTGTTCAGACCGAACGCTCCCAGAGGTGTCACGGCCCGTGCGGCGTCACCGACCAGGAAAGCCCGCCCGGACCGGAAACGTTCTGCCATCCGTAGGGTTCCGCGCCATGGCAGCACGCTGAGGATCTCCACCGGTATGTCGGCCGCTCCGACCGCCGTGTGCACCGCTTCCGTGCAGTGCTCCGCGGACAGGCTTCCGTCCGGGGACGGCCGGGTGTGCAGCACCCAGCGCCGCTCGCCCACGGCCGGCAGGGTGCCTGCCACGTCGGGATGGTGGATCTGCGTCATGGCCGGCAACGCCCCGAAGCGGCCGATGAGATCGGCGTGATAGTCACCGGCGTGCCGGCACACCGCTGACCGGAGGCACACTGCAGTGACCGAACCAACGAAAGGCAAGGCATGCGCCACATACGCCGGGCCCGCACGGCCGATTACCCCACTCTCGTGGAGTGTGTCCAGCAGTGGTGGGGCGACTCCCGCACCCCCGAACAGGCACGGGAGCTGTCGCTTCTGCTGCCGCGGCTGTTCCTCCAGCACTTCGCCGCGACCAGCCTGGTCCTGGAGGACGAGACCGGCATCCGCGCGTTCCTGGTCGGCTTCCACTCTGCCGACGACAACCATCAGGCGTACATCCACTTCGTCGGCGTCGACCCGCGACTGCGCCAACAGGGCATCGCCCGCAGGCTCTACACGCTCTTCCTCGAACGCGCCGCAGCGGCCGGCCGCACCGAGGTGCGTGCCATCACCTCACCGAAGAACGCCGGCTCCATCGCCTTCCACCGGGCCATGGGATTCGAGTTGGACCCCGGCGACCACGAGTCCGACGGTGTGCCCGTCCATCGCGACTACGACGGCCCCGGCCAGCACCGTGTCGTGTTCCGCGGGAAGCTCGGTGCACAGTCCCACGACGACATACTGCGGCCCTTCACAACCCGTCGCGCGAAGCCCGAGGACTTCGACGCCATCGTCGAAGTCGTCGACGAGTGGTGGGGCCGTCCCGCCTCCCGCGACCTGACGCGCGTCTTCGTCGACCACTTCTTCGCAACCAGCCTGATCGCCGAGCGCGACGGCCGACTGGCCGGCTTCGTCATCGGCTTCCTCTCACCGTCCAAGTCCGACGAGGCGTACATCCACTTCACCGGCGTCGCCCCCGCCTGGCGCCGTTCCGGCCTCGGCCGCCACCTCTACCAACGCTTCTTCGAAACGGCCCGCGCCGACGGCCGCACCGTCGTCAAGGCCATCACCTCCCCGCAGAACGCCAGTTCCATCGCCTTTCACAACGCCATGGGCTTCACCGACTCCACCCCGATCCCCAACTACGACGGCCCCTCCCTCGACCGCGTCACCTTCACCCGTCCCCTCTGAACAAGCCCCCGAACATGCCCGACCCCCGGCCCGGCCGGGGGGCGCAACGCGGTGCCCTGCACCGGCAGGCCGGGGGCCCAGCCCGGGACCCGCAAATGCCTGGCGTTCCTAGGACTCCTAGGTTATAACTAGGATCCCTAGGAGATTGCGGGAGGACGTATGGCGCGGGCCGGGCTGACGGCGGAGCGGGTGACGATCGCGGGCGCCGAACTGGCGGACGAGGTCGGGCTCGACCAGGTGACCATGTCGCAGGTGGCGCGGCGGCTCGGTGTGAAGGACGCGAGCCTCTATGCGCACGTGCGGAATCTGGCGGACCTGCGCGGACGGATCGCCCTGCTGGCGGCGGACGAGAAGACCATCCGTATCGCGGAGGCAACCGCCGGACGGGCAGGCAAGGACGCGCTGGTCGCGTTCGCCGATGCCTGGCGGGAGTACGCCCACGAGCACCCGGGCCGCTACACCGCGACGCAGACACCGATCCAGATCGACCCCGAGCTGGTCGCACAGGCACCCGGACCGCGGCGCGCGATCGAGCTGACCTACGGCATGCTGCGCAGCTACGGACTGGCCGAACCCGACCTGACCGACGCGGTCCGGCTGCTGCGCAGCACCTTCCACGGGTTCGTCGCCCTGGAGGCCGTCGGCGGATTCGCACACGAGCGTACGCCCCAGCAGTCCTGGGTCCGTGCCCTCGACGCCCTGCACAACCTCCTGGAGCACTGGCCCCCGTCCCGAGAAGGAGAGCCCTCATGACTGCCCCGACCATCGGTGGCCTGCCCGTTTACGGCGCGACCCTGCACTACCAAGTGCGCGGCCACGGACCGCTGTTGCTCCTGATACCCGGAGGGGCGGGTGGCGCCGCCGCCTTCGACGGCATCGTCGACGACCTGGCCGCCGAATACACCGTCGCGACCTACGACCCGCGCGGCATGTCCCGCAGCACACTGGACGATCCCGATGCCGAGCAGTGCGTGGCCGAGCACGCCGACGACGCGTCGCGGATGTTGGAACTGCTGTCGCCCGACGAGCCCGCCCGCGTGTTCGGCGCCAGCTCGGGCGCGATCACCGCCCTCCATCTGCTCACCGCCCACCCCGAACGCGTCGAGCGCCTCATTGCACACGAGCCGCCACTGGTGGAGGTCCTGCCGGACGCTGCCGAACACCGCGCGCTCATCGTTCGCGTGCAGGAGACGTTCCGTGCCGAGGGGCTCATGCCGGCGATGGCCGTGTTCGCCGCAGGGATGAAGAAAAAGGACGCGGACACCGCCGAACCGGAGCCGGAGGCAGAGCTCGAACTTCCGCCGCAGGCGGCGGCACGGGCCGAGCAGACGATGGCCAACCTGCCGTTCTTCGTCAGCCGCATCGTGCCCCGCTTCATGCCCTACTCCCCGGACGTCGACCGGCTGCGGACGCTGTCGGAACGCCTCGTGGTCGCCGGCGGTCAGGACTCGCACGACGAGCTGCCGTACCGCACGGCCGCTGCCCTGGCCGAGCGCCTCGGCACACCGCTGCTGCACTTCCCGGGCGGGCACACCGGCACGACCACGCACCCCGCCGAGTTCGCCGAGCACCTCCGCAAAGCCTTCCGCGGCTGAACGCGGGCCCTCCTCAGCTGTCGGGAGACCGAGGAGGAGGTGGGGCGGTGGTCGGCTCCAACTATCCAGCCATCCACGGGTGTTGGGTGGACTTGACGACGGCCGCCAGATCCGTGCCCGCTTCGAGCAGTGCCACGGTCCGCAGGGCGATCTGGTCCAGACGTTGTTGCAGGATGCGTTCGGTCTCCTCCAGGCCGTCGGGCCCGGGCAGGCTGTCGATGATCTCGCGCACCGCGGGAATGCCGTAGCCGGCGTTGCGCAGCGCCGCGACGATACGGGCCGCCCTGATGTCGGAAAGTCCGTAGCGGCGCGCTCGCAGGGATGTCACTCGCTCGGGAGCGACCAGGCCCTCCTGCTCCCAGAATCGCAGGGTCGAGGGACGCACACCGAGCGCACCGGCGAGCTCCGTGATCGTCATGGTGTCGCGCTCCGCGGCACTCTTCGCGGCGCTCCCCGCACTGCTCGCTGACCGGAACGTGGGCGCGGGGTCCTCTGCCTGGATCGCCCGCAGTGCCTGCTGGGCGCGCAGAGCCTCGTCGCGTTCCTGGGCGAGCCGGACATGCAGCGTGCCGACCGCCGAAGCCGCCTCCGCGATCGTCGCGGTTCGCAACTCCGTCAGCAGCTGCCTGGCCGCGACCGGGCCGACGGCGCGTGCGAGTCCTCGATAGGCGCGAAGGGCTTGTACATGATGGGGCGCGTAGGCCCGGTAACCGTTGCTCGACCGGGTGGCCGGGGGGATCACACCCAGGCGCTCCAGGTCGCGAACCTGTTGCAGCGAGTACCCCGACGCGCCGGCGACATCCATCGTGCGGAGCGGTGCCCGCGGCGGACCGTTCGTCTGCTCGTCCAACGCCAACCCCACATAAGCACTTTAAGGTGATGCTTGAACCATGAGTATGGAACAGATCATCGCGACCGTGCGAGGCTTCGACGGTGCACTCGTGGTCGTCCCCGAGCCGGGAGGCGTCTTCCCGGAGCTGGTGTGGGGAGACGCGTTCTTCTACTACGCACCCGACGGGCAGGTCCCGCAGAACGTCCAGCCCTACGGGACGATCGTCACCAAGAACTACCCGGGCGACGACGCGTCCGACCTGGACGCTCCGGGCCGCTGGCGGGTCAGCATCCATGTCGACCGCACGACGTTCGCGCAACTCACCGGGGAACAGCCGCGCCACCTCGCCCGCCACCGCGACCACGCGAGCACCGACACCGTGCTGCCGCACCCGGTGTACGGCGAACTCGGCTGGGTCTGTGTCGTCAGTCCTGGTGAGAGGACGACGGACATGGTCGGGCAGCTGCTGCGCGATGCCCATGACGCCGCTCGGGCCCGCCTCGAACGGCGGCAGGAACGCGGGCAGGGCACCGGAGACTGACGCCCGCCGGCGCGCTCAGGCCCGGGTGGGCGTTCCGGCGACCAGGCTCGATCGGATCGATGCCGCGGTCTGGCACAGCAGCAGGCGGTAGCGGACGGACCCGGGAGCGGCCGGGTCCAGGAGGTCGTCCGGCCCGGTGACGCTCAGTGCGGCGGCGCACTCCGGTGCCTCCGGACAGGGTACGACGGTGGCCAACTCGGCGATGTGCGAGTTCGGTTGGCGTACGAACGCACAGCGCCCGTCGTGCGGTGCGGCCAGCACTCGCGCGGCCGCGGAGTCGTGCGGCAGTACGTCACCGGTGGCCAGTCGTTGTGGACTGTTGTCGGGTCGGAACACGTGGTGGATGAGCTGCACGCCCCGCGGGTGAGCCACCGCGATCTGCGCACTCATGCCGCTGAGTGCGACCAGCTCGTCGGTCCAGATCATGGCTGCGGCCCGCAGGCAGTTGCAGTCCTGCGATGGGGCGGCGGTCCGTTCGTCGATGTGCTGGGCCGCCAGTCGCAGGGACGAAAGGGCGCGGTGCAGCACGGCGGATGTGCGATCCATGGCAACAAGCTCCTCACCTGGGATCAAGGGGGGATTCCGTTTGTCGACCGGCCTGCCCTGTCAACAGTACAAAACGGACAGCGTTTGGGTGTCGGTCGTGTGGTGGGTCCGGAGGGGGACCAAAGAGAGGAGAGCGGCGGCCAGGCAGTCCGCTGATCGGTGGAGGCAGCGGTCCGCCGCCCGGTTCGCACCGGGCCGACCAGGCCACCGGCCGTGGGCTGCGGGCCGCCGCGGGCCATGCCGGTCATCCGGCACGGCGCGCGGCGGGCCACAGCCAGCGATGCGCCAGTACGGCCAGCAGACCGCCCAGCAGGTTGAGCGCCACCCGCACCACCGCCGCGTACCAGGGCACCGGCCTGTCGAAGTCGCTCAGCAGCAGGAGCAGCACCGGCGAGGCCAGGGCCCAGTAGGCGTAGTTGGCGGGTCGGAAGGCGTAGGCCGCCGCGCCGGAGATGCCGACGATCGCCGCCACCGCGTACGCGCCTGGGCGGGCCAGCAGCAGTAGGGCGGCGACGACCCCGCCCAGGCTGTTGCCCAGCACCCGCTTCTCGGACTTGGTGCGGGTGCCCTCGGGGGTGGGTTGCAGCGTCAGCAACAGCGAGGTCACCAGCCAGTGACCCTCGCCCCACAGCGAGCCCTGCCAGCCGGTGGCCACCGTGGCAGCCCCGCTGAGCAGCGCCAGGCGGCCGGCATGGCGGACGGCGACGGTCGATGGACCGACCGTATGCGCCTGGCCGGGAGCGTCGCTGCGGACCGCCTCGGGCAGCAGTGGCAGCAGCAGGGCGGTCGTCCACAGACACCCCACCAGCTGGGGCAGCCCCGGCAGCAGCACAGGATGCCCACGGTTACCGGTGATGCCCACCAGCAGCAAGGCCAAGGCGGCGGTGGTCCCCATCCGGGGCACCAGCGCGCCGACGAAGGCCGCCATCGCCACCCCGGGCGCCAGGGCCGCCACGCCGCTGCCCGCCAGGGCCACATAGATCCCGGCCACGGTCACGCCCACCGTACGAACCGCCAGGCAGCGGGCCCGCTCCGCGCGGCCGGCGCCGGCCGGGAAGGGCATCGCCACCAGTACCGCGGGCATGGCCACGGACGCGCCCGTGGCCGCATGGCCGGCCCAGGCACCCACCACGAGCGGGCCGGCCAACGCCACCCCGGCGGCGACGCCGTCGGCATACCGGGGCCGTCCCTCGGGGCGCAGCAGTGTGGTGACCGCGTCCGAGGCCGCGCGAGCACGCGAACGGATCACCACGGTACGAGCACAGCCGTGGCACCACCTGGGAGGCGCCTTGCCGGCCATGACTCATTGCCGTTCGGAATCCGACTGGCGTCGCTCGACGAACATGGCGCTCACATACGGCGACACCGTCGCGGCCGCATACCGCGACACCGTCGTTCCCCGCACCTGTGGCAGCACGCTGGCCGCCCGAAAGGCGGGCTGCCTGACTCGGGCCATGATTTCACCGTAAGGGCGTCGGTCCGCGCGCTCATCCCGACGCCGGAGCGGCCCGGATCGGCCGGGGCGGATGGCCCCCCACGAGGGGCGGTCACTCGAGCAGATGTCGCCGCATCGCCTCGGCCACGGCGGCCGCCCGGTCGGAGACGCCCAGTTTCTCGTACAGCCGCTGGGTGTGGGTCTTGACGGTGCTCGCCCCCAGATACAGTTCCGCGGCCAACTGCGGGATGCTCTTGCCCTCGGCGAAACCGCGCAACACCTGCCGCTCGCGCTCGGAGAGCACCGGCGCGTCATGGTCCGCGCGCATCCTGATCTCTTCCGCCAGGCCCCCGGACACGTCCTCCGAGATCACATGACCACCCCGGGCGATCTTCACCACCGCATCCACGATCCGCGAGCGCGGCGCGTCCTTGGCGAGATAGCCGTACGCTCCCTCCTCCACCGCCTGGTACACGACCGCGCTGTCCGTGGTGGCGGTCAGCAGCAGCGCCCGGGTCGGCAGCCCGTCCCGGGTCATGGCGTGGATGATCGCGATGCCGTCCATCCGCGGCAGCCGGTAGTCCAGCACGGCGACCTGAGGGCCCGCGTCGCGGATGGCCTGGAGAGCCGACTCGCCGTCCGTGCACTCGGCCAACACGTCGACCTTCCCGCTGAGTTGGAAGCCCCGGGCAAGACCCTGGAGATAGACGGGGTGGTCGTCGGCGATCACCACGGTCACCGGCGTACCGGAATCGGTCTCCATGGCATCCACTCCCGTCAGGTGCGGAAACCGGAAACAAGCGCTCGAGACACAACGTAACCGCCAGCCATGTTGATCACAAAGGCTGGACGGGGGAGGAGGCGTCGACCGTCCGATGGCCCACTCGGCCGATCCGCACGGTGGCGGGCCGTTCCTATCGTGGAATGCGGCGAGCAGAGGACTCGCGAGGGACGAGGAAGGAGTGCTGACGGTGAACACGATGACTTCGGTGCGGCGTGTGGTGGTCGGCATCAACGGCTCGGCCGGGAGCTCCCGCGCCCTGCGGCGGGCCGCCGACGAGGCACGCCGCCACCGGGCACAACTGTGCCCGGTGATGATCTACTCCTCACCGCAGGGCGACTACGTCGACATGCTCTGGCCCCCGGACGCCGACATGGAGCGCGAACTCGCCAGCGCGGCCAGGCACCGTCTGACCTGCATCTGTGACAGCGTCCTCGACGATCAGCGCGACTGTGGGGCCTGTGCTCCCTTGGTGGCCCGCGGTCTGCCGGGCCCCCTGCTGGTGCGGGCCGCAGACCGGGAGGGCGACCTGCTGGTCATCGGCGGTGGCTCACGGGGCCCGCTCAGCCGCCTGGTCAGCGGCTCGGTGGGCCGGTACTGCCTGCGGCACGCGGCCGGCCCGGTGTTGGTGGTACCCGATGGGGAACCCGAGCCGGCGGCAACCCACCCCGCCCCGTAAACGCCCGCTCGCACGAGCAATACAGCGATCCGCACGAGCGATCCGCGCGGGCGACGGCACGCCGCCCCGATCGCTCAGGCGGGCAGGCGCACCTCGACCGTGGTCGGGCCACCCGGCGAACTCTCCACCTGCCACTGCCCACCCGCGCTCTCCACCCGCGCACAGTGACTCGCCAGACCGATATGCCCCTCGCGCAGGCGCTGTTGAACCAGCGCCGGGTCGAATCCCTGGCCGTCGTCGCGCACCGAGAGCACCGTCCCACCCTCCTCTGTGGTGCGCAGGCGCACGGAGACCTCGGTGGCCCGTGCGTGTTTGACGACGTTGGTCAGCAGCTCCCGTGCCACGGAATAGAGGAGTTCCCGGTGGGCGACGGGCTCGGGTGCCTGGATGTCGTAGTCCACACTGAAGCCGCCGCGCTGGGCACATCGTTGGCCCATGGCTTTGAGCGCGGGCCCCAGGCCCTTCGTGGACAGGACCTGCGGGTGCAGATCGACGATGATGCCCCGGATCTCCCCGATGGTTCCGCGCAGCTGTGAACGGACCGGTGTGAGTACATCGCCGTCGCCCCGTTCGGCCACCTCGTCCAGATCCTGTACCGCAACCGTCAGGGTCTGCACCGGCCCGTCGTGCAGCGCGTCCGCGAGGTCGCCCCGCTCGCGGCTCTCTGCCTGGAGCGCGTCCTCCAGCAGCATTTCACGGGCGCGGAGCAGTTCATGGACCCGATTGGTGCGCCGCCTCAGCAGCTTGGCGATGACGATGGACGCCAGCACGGTCCACAGCAGGTACGTCTCGTCCGACAGTACCGACCAGGTCCAGTCGGTGTACTGCGACGGCGGTCCCGGAACCGACAGCACGGTGTACCCCACCACACAGATGAGGCCGAACACCGCGGTCACCAGGGGAAGCTGCCACAGGACCGTGGCCATCGGCCACATGAAGTAGGCGTAGCGCACAGCCGAGTTCCGGCCACCGGACACCGCTGCCAGGGCGGTGATCAGCGTGAGGTCGACAATCAGCGCGGCCGCCGCGCCGCGCACGTCGGTGACCGGCCGCCGGTACACCCACAGCAGACGGGCCCCGGCCCACAGCGCGTAGCCGACGGCCAGCAGGCCGAAAGGGAGCGCCGCGATGGAACGGCCTGCCTGCAGCCCGGCCGGCACCAGTGGCACCAGCATGAGCAGGCGGACCCAGGCCACATTCCGAGAGGCTTCCGCCGCCATGTCGCCGGCCGTACCCCGGGGCCACGGCGTCGGCAGTGGAACCAGGCGACCACGCGGGCGGTCGCTGCTGCGACGGTGCATGCTGCGACAGTAGCGAACAGCCGCCCCCGGTCACGCAGGCACGGCCGACCGGCTCACGGCTCGTAACGCAGCAACAGCGCCGCGGCATCGTCGTCGAGCGCGCCTCCTGTATGCGCCCGGACATCCGCATGGAGGCGGGCCAGCAACTGATCCGGGGCGCCCGTCTGCAGTGCGGCCAGGCGTTGCCGCAGCCCGTAGAACCGTCTGGCGGCGTCGCGGGCCTCAGTGATGCCGTCGGTGTAGAGCAGCACCGCGTCGCCGCGCCGTACCGGATGGTGCAGCACAGGCGGGCGCACGTCCTCCGGCGACAGCACGCCCAGTGGCGGCACCGGTTCCGGGGGATCCAACGCCTCCGGTGCCTGGCCCGCCCGGAGCAGCAGGGGAGCCGGGTGACCGCAGTTGACCACCTGGAGGTCGGCCGACCCATCGTTCGGCGACGACGGCAGGCACAGCACGGCCAGCGTGACGAACTCCTCCGTGTCCGGCGGAAGGCCGCGGTCCAGGGAGAAGGCGATACGGCGGACGAGCGCCGACGGGCAGCGCTCGTCGTAGGCCGCCTCACGGAAGGCGCCCAGCACCACGGACGCGGTGGACACCGCCGGCAGGCCCTTGCCGCGCACGTCACCGATCAGCGCCCGCACACCCCACCGGGTCAGCGCCACGTCGTACAGGTCCCCGCCGATGCGCGCGCAGGCCGCCGCGGCCGAGTAGTCCACCGCGATCCTTGCCGGTCCCAGTCGTTGGGGCGGCGGCCGCAGCAGGACCTGCTGGGCCACCTCGGCGGTGACGCGGACCTGCGCCAGCTCCCGCTCCTCGCGCGCCCGCGCCCACACGGTGGCACAGCCGATGATCGTGGTCAGCGCGACCGCATCCAGCGTGGCCAGATGGCCGACGACGAAGATCCCGTCGTTGTGGGAGGCGTCGATGAAGCTGGCGGCGGCGGAGACCACGCCAAGCTCCACCGGGTACGACGCCCGACGTCCCACCGCCGCGGCCAGTGCGGGCACCGCCGCCAACGCGGGAGCGATGACCACCCAGGCCGGGAGCGCCACATCGACGGACACCAGCACCACCAACAGTGCCCAGGGCAGAAAGGGCGCCCATGCCCGGCGGGAGAGCACCACACCGTCCGTGGGCGCACGGCGGGCAAGTCCGCCGCCGGTCGGCAGGCCGCCGCCGAGGTGCCGGTGCTGCTGGCTGATCGCGTACATCGCACCCTCGGGATCGGCAGGCGGATCGCTTCGCTCCCCGCTCGGGCGCCTTGCGCCAGCAGGGACCAACGTCCGATGGGACAGGGCCGGACACACGGCCGCTCACGTCTCGTCGTCGGTGGAGTGCACCAGGAGCACCGGGCAGTGCGCGTGCCGGAGGCAGTAGCGGCTGACCGAGCCGTGCAGCAACCGGTGCACGGGGCCGTGCCTGTTCTCGCCCACCACCAGTACGTCGGTGTCCCGGGCCGCATATGCCACCAGGGCCATTCCGGCCGGTGCACGGACGGTCCTGGGCTGCATCCGTGCCCCGTTCCCAACGGTTCCGAACGCCTCCTGACAGGCCCGTGCCAGTCGGCCGTCGGCATCACGCTCCCAGTGCGCGCGCACGTCCGCCGGCGCCGGGTAGACGGCGTCCGCCGCCTCGCCGCCCGGGGGCGCCCAGGCATGTATCGGACACAGCAGCGCCTTGTGGCGAGTGGCTTCCTGGGCACCCTGCCGGAGCGCGGCGACGCTGGCGGGCGAACCGTCCACGCCGACCACCACACGCTTGACCGTTGTCGACATAGCACTGCACTCCTTCTTTGTTGTCTTCCTCGTCGTCTTCTTGGCCGTCGGGAATTTCGACGGTAATGCGCTCCCGCGATCAGGGGGTATCGGTCAGATAGTTGATTGAGCGGGGGAGTGGGAATCGGTCGGATCGTGGCAGAAGCAGTGCAGTTCAGGACGCTACGAGAGTCGTACGTCGGTCCTTACGAAGCCCCATCGGGGGACGGTCCGGGTCCACCGGAGAGCTGAAATTCTGCCCAACCGGTTGAATCGTCCAGAATCCTCTTCGTGCCGTTCCCCCCGCCGCCTAACGTCAATTCCGTGACAGCGAAATAGTCCGCCGTGCCATCCGGACTCCTGCTCCTCCTGCACGCCGTACGAGACGGGGCGGTCCAGACTGAGCACTGCCAGGACTTCGCCCTCGAGGACCAGGAACATGGCGGAAACGAAAACTGTCGACGGAAACCCGACCCCCGGAACCCCGGGAGGCTGGTGGCGGTCCCGAGGCCCGCTGCTGGCGGTGTGCGCCGGGTACTTCATGGTGATCCTGGACGTGACGATCATCAACGTGGCCGTGCCGGTGGTGGGCCGGAAGTTGGGCACGTCCCTCACCGGGATCCAATGGATCACCGATGGGTACACCCTGGTCTTCGCGGGGCTTCTGCTGACCGGCGGCGCTCTGGGCGACCGACTGGGCAGCCGACGGGTCTTCTGCTGGGGCGTGGCGGTCTTCACCCTGGCCTCACTTGCCTGCGCACTGGCGCAGGACGCGGCCTTCCTCGTTGCCGCCCGGTTGGTGGAGGGCGGCGGCGCGGCGCTGATCGTGCCCGGTTCCCTGGCCCTGCTCCAACAGGCATACCCCGCACCGGACGCACGCTCGCGGGCCTTCGGCCTGTGGGGATCCATGGCCGGCATCGCGGCATCCGCCGGGCCGCTGCTCGGCGGGCTTCTGGTCACCACGCTGGGCTGGCGCTGGGTCTTCCTCATCAACCTGCCTGTTGGCGCCGCCTGTCTGGCGCTGACCCTACGGTGCGTCGGCCGGTCGCCCAGGCACGCCGCCCGGCCCCTGGACTGGCCGGCCCAGTGCGCCGTCGCGGCGATGGTGGCGTTGCTGACCGCCGCCCTCAACGAAGCAGGCAGACGCGGCTGGCTCGACCCTGCCGTCCTCGCCATGGCGGGACTTTCGGCGCTGTGCGCAGCCGCCTTCGTGGCACGCGAGTGTCTGGCACGCCTGCCGGTGCTGCCACCACGCCTGCTGCGCTCGCGTCCGATGGGAGGTGGAGCAGCCATCGGTCTGCTGTTCAACTTCGCTTTCTACGGCATGGTGTTCACCGCCAGTCTCGATTTTCAACGACAGCGCGGCTACAGCGCTCTGGCGACCGGAGTGGCCCTGTTGCCGGCGGTGGCGATGACCACGTTCGCCTCCGCCCTGTCCGGCCGCCTGGCCCGCCGCACCGGTCACCGACCCCTTGTCGTCTCCGGCATGCTGCTGGCCGCGGCGGGTCTGGCCGGCTGGACGGCAGCCGGTCCCCACCCCGCCTATCCCTTGCTGGTGGCCCCGATGATGGCTGCCGGATTCGGTACCTCCTTCGCCCTGACCGGTTCCACCTCGGCGGTGATGGCGGCCGCGCCCACCGGCTACGCGGGCACCGCGTCCGCGCTGTTCAACACCACTCGCCAGATCGGCAGTGCCGCAGGAGTCGCCCTCGGCGGCACGTTCCTCGCCACGGCGACCGACTACGGGAACGGACTGCGCCTCAGTATGGCCATCGGCGCCCTTGCCTACTTCGCCGCCGCCCTCCTCGCCTCGGCCTGCGTACCGGCAAAGGACCAGCCGAGGCCGCGAGGACGGAGCGAAGCCTGAGGGCGCCTGGTTCACGTGACGGCCACCGATCCGATCGGTTATCCGAGGGCGTCCTGCTGTGGGCCGCCTGCCTGCTGTATGGCGGCGATGATGGTCCGGGCCCAGTCGGCGGGGGACGGGGTGGTGAGGAGGGCGGCGAGGCGGGCGATGTGGGTCTGTCTTTGGGCCGGGGGCATGTCAAGGGCCTGGCGGAGGGTGTCGACGAGGTCCTGGGGACTGTGTGGGTCGGTCAGGAGTGCGGCCGTGCCGAAGTGTTCGGCGGCTCCTGCCTGGCCGGACAGGACGAGGGTGCCGGCGAGGCCGGTGGCCGACTTGGCGGCGATGTATTCCTGGGCGGTGAGGTTCATACCGTCGGCGAGAGACGTCACCCAGAACACGTCGGCTGCCAGATAGTGGTCGACGACCTCGGGGAAGGGCAGGGACTGGGGACGGTAGTCGACGGGTGACCAACCTTCGGTACCCCAGCGGGAGTTCAGTCTGCCGATGGCCGCTTCGAGCGCGTCGCGTGTGGTGTCGTAGGCGTGGATGCCCGGTTCGGGCGGTGGGCAGATCAGGCGGAAGCGGAGGCGCCCACGTAGCTCAGGAGACTGTTCGAGGAGTGCGGCGAGGGCGCAGATCTTCTGGACCGGGGCCTTGGCGTAGTCGAGGCGTTCGACGGACAGGACGAGCACGGAGCCGTCGTCGGGAGCGGGAGTGTGCGGCGGGCGCGAGCGGGCTATGGCGGCGACGGCCCGGCGGTCGATTCCCAGGGGGTGGACGCCGATGCGCGGAAGGTGGTCGGCGCGGTCCGCCTGCTCGGAGCGGTCGTAGTGGTCGGCGCGATCGGGGTCTTCGGAGAGGAGGTTCTGGAAGTTGCGGGCGGCGGTGGCTGTGTGGAAGCCGACCCAGTCCAACTTTCTCAAGGAGTCACGTAGTTGTTCGGCCACGGGGAGCTGGCGGAAGGTATCGGGGGCGGGGAAGGGCGTGTGGTGGAACAGGCCGGTGCGCAGGTCGGGTCGTTGGGATCGAAGGATGCCGGGGACCAGCCAGAGGTTGTAGTCGTGCAGCCAGACCGTCCCGCCGTGTTGCGCGTGCGCGCTGATGTGTTGGGCGAAGGCCTCGTTGAACGCCTCATAGGCGGCCCACTGGGGTGCCGTGTGCCGGATCAGCTGCGGCTGGGACATCAGCGCAGGCCACAGGGTTTCCTTGCAGGCACCGTGGAAGTACCCCGCCCACCGTTGGAACGGAACCGTCAGCAGCGCCATGGGGAGACCGGCAGGAGGTTCCGGGACACTGGCCGGGCGGTCGTGGACAAGGGCGGCGGCCCAGACCGTAGCGGAGGCAGGGGCGCTTTCGTCGGTGAGTGCGGAAGTCAGGGCCGGCAGGATTCCGTTGGGGCTCAGGGGGCGGTGCCACCGGCCGCGGGACCACTGCACGGGTGGGCGGTGGTAGGCGATGACCACCGGCGAGGGGGTCCGTAACCACCCCAGGCGTTCCAGGGCGGCGAGGACCCCGGAGGCTCCGTGCCTGGAGGTTCGGTGGACGCGGGCGTTCGTGGGTGCTTGGGCGGACAGGCCCGGTTCGGCGTTGCCGACGATCACTCCGTGGGTGCCGAGGCGGAACATCGACAGGTCGTTGAGCGAGTCGCCGGCCACGAGGATCCTGGATGCGGGCCACTGGAGTTTGCGGGCGAGTTGCTGGACGGCCGGTCCCTTGCCTGCCTGGGGCGGCAGGACGTCGAAGAAGCGATCTTCGGAGTACGACCACGAGCAACCCAGTTCCTCGACGGCTGACTTGAGGCGCTCGGTGAGGTGTTGCGGGGACAGGTAGTAGGAGCAGCGGCCGTCCTGTGCCACTTCCTCCTGGTAGCCGAGCTGTGGGAAGTGACCGGACAGGGCCGTGCGGACGTGGTCGTGTCCCGGCCAGCCCGCCCGGAGCTGGGCTTCCAGGACATCGACGTGGCTCATGTCGGTGGCGTCGACGACGCTCGCCCCGACGTCCGCGATGATCCACCGTGGTGACGGGACGAGGGGGTCGCGATCCAGCAGCGTCCGGACGGAGGGCAGGCCGCGTCCCGTCGCGAAGACGACGGTGATTTCCGGGTGTTGGTGCAGTGCCTGGCGTAACCGTCGCCGCTCGTCCTCGTCACCGCCGAGCAGGGTGCCGTCCAGGTCGGTCACCAAGATCTTGACGTGCGTGTGCGCCGGCCGCACACCGGTGTCGGCCTGGCTCGTTTCGTCGGCCATGGGACCCTCTCGTCGTCGGTGTGGCGTTGTCGGTGCGGCCGTCGGGCCTCGCCGACAGAATGCCAGGACCGAGTGCCGGGGCGACAGACCAGCCTGCATACCGAGCCACGGTCGTGGGGGAAGTGGCCGACGGGCGAGTGAGGTTCGAGGGCAAGCTCGTCTTGACTGTGCGACGGCGGTGGGAGGAGGGCCGTACACACCTCGTTCGTGCCTGAACCTTCCCCCCCGTCGCGATGCGACCGCTGCCGCCCATGACGCACCGCAAGCCATGTCGCCTGCGGCACTACGGCGGTCAGTTCTTGACCGGGTTGATGGTCATCAGTCCGGTGAAGAACGTGACGGGCACGGTGTCCGTCTTGTTGGTGGTCGTGCCGCTGCTGGTCGACGAGGTCTCGGACGAGCTGAGGCCCGCGCCGAACGAAATCACCTTGTCGAAGCTGGCGTTGATCTGCCCCGACACCGCCGTCTCCAGACCCTGCTGCCGGATCTGCTGCTCACTCAGGGTGACCGAGGTGAATTTGACGTCCCGTTGGATCGAGAACACATAACTGCGTTGCCTGGGATCCAGGCCGGCCAGGGTGAGCTTGCCGACCAGATGTGTGGTGATCAGCAGGCCGCGCGGCGTGCCCACGGCGGCCGGGTTTCCGGCTATGGCGGAGGAGTAGATCGAGGGGTAGGTCACCCAGTGGGTGGACGAGCCGTCGACGACGATGTCCAGCGGTTTGTCCGAGGCGATCCTGCCGTTGAGGATGATGCTGGGAGCCGCGGGCACCACATTGTCCTGGCCGAGCACTTGCCGGTTGTCCTGGAAGACGGCGATGGCGAACCTGCCGCGTTCCCAGTCCGCCTCGCTCGGGCCGAAGCTCACCGGGGCGAAGCTGAAGACGAACGACCGGTTGTCCGAGCTGATCGGCACCGGCGGCCGCGGGGTGGGACGTGGCGCGGGCGCGGGCGGGCGCGGCGTACCGGATCCGCCGTCGCCGGAGCCGGGTTGCGTACCGGGGCCCGTGGTACCGGGGGCGCCGCCGGGGTCGGGAGCCGTTCCGCCGGTGCCTGGGGCCGGACTGCCGGTCGTTCCGGTGCCGCCGCCCGGCGTTCCCGCGCCGCCCCCGGTCGGCGTGCCGGGACCGGTTCCGGTGCCTGGTGTGCTGGTCCCCGCACCGCCGCTGCCTGCTCCCGCGCCCGGCGTCCCACCGGTGCCTGGCGTCCCGGGCCCGCCGGGCGTGCCGGGGTTCTTCCCGGCCAGTCCGGCCGCGTTGCTCGCCAGTGAGGTCAGCAGCGCGGCGACCTCCTTCTGCATCGACTCGTCGCGGAAGATGTCGCCCTTGCCCAGGAGTTGCAGGGCTGCCGCCATGCCGACCGGGTCGGGCGCCGATGGCGGCTGGACGATGGTGACTGCCGACGCCGGCAGACCGGAGGGCGTGGTGGAGACGACCACCTCACGGCTCGCCGTGGAGACCGGAGCGATCTGCGGAGCACTGTCCGGGTCCGGCGACTTCTGCCAGTCCCAGAAACGCGTGTTGTCGATGACCTCCGCCGCATTGCAGTGGCCGAGTTTGGCCTCGGCGAAGACACCGCGCGTGGGCAGACTGACCAACTGTTCGCTGCGCGCCTGCGCCACCTCGGGCAGGCGTACGCGTCCCTCACCCGGGCCCTCGAACAGGGCGGGATCGAGCGGAAAGGCCGTGGCGTCTCCGAGCACTTCCAGGGCGCGGTTCTCGATGGCCTGGAACAGCGGACGCGTGGCGCCCCCGACGGTGAGGCGGCTGCCTGCCAGCTCCGTCCACCGGGCGTTGGGATCCTCCCCGAGCCGGATCAGCCGGAAGTAGTGCTCACGGTTCTGCACCAGGTGTCTGCGCAGCCGGATCCGCAGCAGGTTCTCCTCGTCGCTGAGCCGTTGGAACGGGGTCGGTGCGGGGGCGGGTTCCGGTGCCTGGCGGACGGCCAGTGCCCAGGTCGTGGACGGCTTCTGGAAGAGCTTGCCGCTGGGCTCGTCGACCAGGAGGTGGGTGTTGCCCGCGGTGTCCACGGCCGTGACGACCAGATGCTCCACGGCGACGTCGTCGTTCCTGCCCTCGGTGTGCGGCGGGATCATCGTCACCGAAATCGTGCGCAGATCACGCCAGTTGACCCGTTCGTCGGCCCTGGGCACACCGGCGAGGTCGACCATCGAGTGGGTGTGCTGGAAGTCCCCGGGATTCTGCAGATGTGTCGGATCGGGATCCCAGTCGCTGTGCTGCGGGCGGACCAGGTTGGTGTCCTTCTGGCCACCGTCCGGCGCTCGCTGGGTCAGGGTGACTGTCGTGGGCACGCGGTCCTGGAAGCTGGACAGGTCGCCGATGGTGAAGCGGAACTGGAAGAGGATGAACTGCACACTGCCCGGGTCGGGCGGGACCGGCACCTCGGGTTGGAGCTCTCGCCAGGCAGCGTACTTCTCCACCGCGTCGAATCCACCGGCCAGTTGCGGGTCGAGCAGCCCGGCCTCCAGCAGGCGGCGGTAGCGGACGATGACCAGCTCGTCGTCGAGGTTCGGCGACCCCGCGGGCAGCAGGACGGCCGGACGCACCCTGCCGCGCTCGACGAGCACCCGGAAGTGCCGCAGCACCTCGTAGTAGAGCAGCGTCATCGCGTGCGCGTGATTGTGGTTGCGCACCGTCCGGGTCTGCGCGGTGGACGTCTCCGCCTGCCGCGACTGCACGACGACCGTGCTGCGCATATCGCGTACGGAGGTGGAGTGCTGCCGGATCTGGTCGTGCAGGTTCTGCACGGTGTCCGCCGAGACACTGCGGTCACCGGACGTCGTGGCGTAGCCGCCGCCGAGCGCGGCCGAGCCACCGAACATGCCCATGGACGCCGCACCCGCCGCGCCGGCCATGACCGAACCACCACGCTGCCACTCGTTGACGGCACCCTTGACGACCTCGTCCACCGTCCGGTCACGGGTGAGGGCGTGCTCCAGGTCGTCCGTGAGGGCGATGTCCTCCAGCCGGCTGTCGGTCGACGTCCGCGACCAGTCCACGACCGCGAGCTGCACCTGCTCGCCCGGCGCCAGCGGGAGGCTGTAGGTGACCTGCCCGAGCCCGTGCCCCACCGGGATCCAGGTGACGTCGTAGCTGATGACCAGCACGATCGGCACCGGAAAACCGGCGAACCGGTCGGCGGCGCCACCGCTCTCGGCGGGGGCCGCTTCCTGCGCACCGTAGTCCAGGAGCGCCACGAGATCCGGCACGGTCACGATCTGGTGCACCTGGTACTGCTGGGTGGCGACGTTGGACGGCAGCAGGGTCTCGCAGCCGTCCTGCCCGATGAGTTCGGCCGGTACGTACGCGAAGGAGCCCGGCGAGAGATACCAGTCGAGCAGCGAGGGTGACTGCATCGACGGAAAACCGGTGGTGGAACCGGTGAAGACACCACCGCGATCCACACCGAGCCGCAGGACCAGTGCCTGGGCCTCCTCGTCGGCCTCGGCCAGGACGTCCACCGCGCTCTGCAGGGGACCGCCGAGGTACAGCCAGACATGGCCGAGCCGTACGTCCGCGGTGGATCCGTCGGGCCGCTCGGTCAGTTGCAGCACCTGCCGCCACAGCGGCGCCAGGTCCCACGAGCAGTACCCGGCGTGGTCACTGCCGAGCAGGCCCAGTGGGATGCGCACCGTTCTGTCGGCGCGGGCGGCAGCCCCCACCTCGCGGCCGGAACCCTGTTCGGAAACGGTCAGTTGGGCTTCGAGGAAGGCCAGTGCCCCGGACACCGGGCCGCCGGTCCGGTTCTCGAAGAGAAACACACAGCAGCGGGCCGGGCCACCGGTGTCGTCGGTCGGAAGTGCGATGTCCATGGTTCCCCCCATCGACCTCGCGCCTGAAGAGGAGCCGCAACGGCGGACGGTCAGGCGATGGCAGGAAGGTAACGCAAGAAGGATCGAGCAAATCTCGAACTTCTTGTGGAGTATTTGAACAGGCCGTGCAGCCCGTGACCGGACCGCGCAGAGGACAGGCCACTCCGTTCCCTCCAGCGCCACCGGCACCAACCTCACCGCGCTTTAGAGACAGTCCTATTGCTGTGTGAGGTGAAGATTGTCCTGAAGCAAGCGAGGCGGCACTACGCCTCTTCCGGAGGTCGGGGGGCACCTTGAAACCGCGTGTTCTTCACGATCTCTCTCCTTTATACGGAATACGTTAAGGGCCTTGGCAGGTGTTGAACATCGGCGAGTTGTTCCACGCGGTTTCAAAGGACGAACGACCCATCCTGAGCCACTCCAACCACTGCGGGACGGCCGAGCCGAGGGAGGAATTGCGCGATGGGCCCTGGCATCGGTACTCCACAGGCCGTCACCCTCAGCGGCGTCCCGGAAACGCTGATGTGGAACCTGTATCAGCGTGCGTGGGAAGCGCGCCGTCCCCGACCAGTACTCCACGACCCCAAAGCGGTGGAACTGGTCGACACGCTCGGCTTCCCCTTCGAGCGGCGCTTCGGGCGCCCCAACAGCCTCATCGCCCAAGGCCATGCCCTGCGCGTCCGCATGTTCGACGCCGTGGTGAAGGACTTCCTCGCCGCCCATCCGTACGGCACCGTCGTTCAACTGGCCGAAGGGCTGGAAACCCAGTTCTGGCGCTGCGACAACGGCCACGCCCAGTGGCTCGGTGTCGAGCTGCCGGAAATCGCCGAACTGCGGCGCTCCCTGCTTCCGGACGGCGATCGCCGACGCACCCTCGGGTGTTCGGCACTCGACCTCTCCTGGCGCGATGAGATCGACCCTTCGCGAGGAGTGCTGATCACTGCCCAGGGCCTGCTGATGTACCTGCGGCCGGGCCAGGTACGCGACCTGCTCGCCGGCTGCGCCGAAGCGTTTCCCGGGGGCGCGCTCGTCTTCGACACCGTGCCACGCTGGTTCAGCGCCCATACCTTTACCGGCGCCGTCCGCACGGCGCGCGGATATCCGGCACCACCCATGCCGTGGGCGATCAACCGGAGCGAGCTTCCGCGGCTGGCCACTGCGCATCCCGCCATTGCCTCGATCCGTCAGCTCCTGCCGTCTGTGGGGCGAGGTCTTTACCACGGCGCGGTAGCTCCCCTCCTCAGCCACATCGGTGTCCGCAACGCTCTGGTGCTGGTCGCGGCAGTGGCGCAATTCGCGAATCAGCGGCCCGAGAGGAGAATTTGAGGATCGCTGCGATGAAGGTCTTGCTGGTGTCCCATGGCACGCGCGGTGATGTCCAGCCGTATGTGGCCCTGGCCTGCCGTTTGACGGCGGCCGGGCACGAGGCGACGCTGATGGGCCCGGACGCATTCCGGGAACTGGCTCGTTCGGCAGGAGTTCCCTACGTTCCGGTGGTCGACGGGCCTCTTGAACTCCTCGTCGATCCCGTTGTCCTGAAAGCCAACGAGGACTGCCGCGGGCCTCGCGGCGTGGTGCGCGGAATGCGCTGGTTCAGCAGAAACCGGCCGTATTACGCGAAGCTGCTGGAAGACCTGATCGCCAAGGTCAAAGGGCTTCCTCGGCCCGACGTGGTGGTTTTCGCGCCCTGGGTGCAGGCGCACCATCTCGCCGAATGGCTCAAGGTGCCCGCTGTGCCGGTGTGTTTGCAGCCCGGTTGGGCTCCCACGCCCGACTTCGTCAATCCGCTGGTGCCCGTGCGTCTGCCCGCCTCGCTGAGTCGGGCCTCCTATGCCTACGCCGGGTGGCTGGTTCGTCTCCTCTACGGATCGTCCGTGATGCGACTGCGAGCAGAATTGCCGGGGTTGCCGACTCGGGCGCGTGGACCCGGCATTCTGTCCCGCCCCGATGGACGGCCGGCCACCGTATTGCAGGCATTCGATCCCGGTGTGCTGCCCGGCGCACCTCGTTACCCTCCGACCGTACACACCACGGGATTCTGGTATCTGCCGACCACGGGCGAGTGGCGCATGCCCGCGGATCTGCGCGCGTTTCTGGAGGCGGGTGATCGGCCCGTGTACATCGGATTCGGCAGTATGGTCGTGAGCCGTTCTGCCGCGAGAGGGCGGGCTGTTCTTGCGGCGGTGCGCAAAGCCGGGGTCCGAGCCGTGATTTCCGCCGACTGGGGCGGCGAAATGACCTCCGCACGGGAGCAGTTCCAAGGCACCGACGAAGTCTTCTTCTCCGACGAGGTGCCGCACGACCGGCTCTTTCCCCACATGGCTGCCATCGTTCACCACGGCGGCGCCGGAACCACGGCATCGGCCCTGCGGTCGGGGCGTCCGCAGGTCATCTGCCCGTTCACCTTCGACCAGCCGTTCTGGGCCGGGCGTATGCACGCACTCGGCCTCGCGTCGGCGCCCTTGCCGCAGTACGACCTGACCGAGGATCGCCTGGCCGCCGCACTCCGCCTGGCCGTCAGCGACAGCCAACTGGCCGAAAAGGCCGAACAGTTCGGCATTCGGACCCTCGCCCGGGATGGCGTGGGCAAGGCCGTCGAGGTCCTGGAAACCGTCGTGGAGTCCTCCTGACGGACGGTGCGCTGGTGCGTGGGCGATGCATCGTCCTGCGCGAGCCTGACCGACCCGGAAACCGGCCTGGCCGGCCTCCCCGCCCGGGACTGCTGACACGCCTGTGCGCACAGACCATGGCGTCGCAGCGGTGGTCCGCGTCAGCGCTCGCGACGGAGGAAGTCGCGTGCGCCGCGCAGTGTGGTGCGCAAGGTGCGTTGCGTCCGAGTGCTGTCCAAGCGGACGTCCAGCGCTCCCGGGGAGCCGGTGCCGGCGCGGCGGCCGGAGGCCAGCCGGGAGGCGTCCAATGCGTCGCGTTCGGCGATCAGGACACCGAGTTCGTGACGGCTGATGGCATCCGATCCGGCAAGGTGGCAGGTGCCGGCGCAGTCGGAGGCGGCCAGTTCGAGGACGGCCTGTGCGAGGTCGGCGACATGGACGGGGCACCGGATGTCGTCGGTGAACAGCATGCCCTTGCGTCGCCCGGTGGCCAGCTCGTGGACGAGTGTCTCGTGCACGGAGCCGCCGTCGCCGATGATCAGCGAGGTGCGAGCGATGACGGCGGCCGGAGCGAGCAGGCGGATCGCCGTTTCGGCCGCGGCCTTCGCAGCCCCGTACGGGGTGACCGGATCCGGCAGGGCCGATTCGTCGTAGTGGACGTCGGACCCGGAGAAGACGGCGTCACTGGACACGTGCACCAGCCGCGCTCCGTAACTAGCGGCGGCCATCGCCAGGTGGATCGCGCCGTCGGCCGTAGCGGCCCAATCAGCCTTGCGATAGGCCGCGTTGATGACCACGTCCGGCCTGGACTCCCTGAGCACCGGTGCGATCTCCGAACTGCGGCGGAGGTCCATGGGCAGCCAGCGGATCCCGCCGACGTCGCCGGCGCGGGTTGCGAAGGTCGCCGTCACGGTGTGCCCGGCTGCCTGCGCCTGCTTGCCCAACTCGCGGCCCAGGAAGCCGCTGCCGCCTACGATCAGGATGTTCATGACCGGTCAGGGTAACCCGGTCCCCACCGGATCGGGGCTCGTCATCCGGGCAACTACGGCGGCGGCCGGTAGGTGCGGGTTGTCCGACCGCCACCTGGGAGACTTCGGCTTCACCCAACGGCGGGTTGCGGATCCGCCGCGGCGAGGGCGACGGCCTCCCTGACGTTTTCCAGTGCGACTTCCCTGGCCTGGTCGGTCATATGGGCCGGTCCGTAGGTGATCACGGGGGCGAGGGTCTGGTAGCCGACGAACTCCAGCATCCCGCGGTGGATATGGAAGAGGAAGTCGTCGATCGAGCCCAGGGTGCCACCAGGCTGGAACGACTCGCCGGGTCCACCGGTCGTGACCAGGAGCATCGCCCGCTTCCCGGCGAGGGCTGCGTTGTCGAACAGTCCGTAGTCCCCGCCGAAGACCCCGCCCATCACGAAGACCCGGTCCACCCATCCCTTGAGGATGGCCGGCAGCGAGAACCACCACAGCGGGAACGAGAGCACCAGCAGATCAGCGGCGAGCAACCGATCGAGATGATCCTTGACCGTGGCGTCGAGCGTTCCGTCCTTCACGGCCCGCATCTGCTCGGCCTGCGGCTTGAAGTGGCCTTCCACCGGCGCGAATTCCTCGCGGCCGAGGACCGGAGCCCAGGCGTCGGAGTAGAGGTCGAGGACGTCGACCCGGTACCCGGCGTCGCGCAGCGTCCGGGCCGCGGTGGTCATCTGGGCGGTGCTGAACGAAAGGGGCTCGGGGTGAGCGTGAACTATCAGGGCGGTGGGAGCAGCATCGAAGGTCGACATGAGGAGATCATATCGACGTATTCCGATGTGTCAATCGATGGGAGGAGCTGTGTGCAAGGGAGTTGGTGATTCCGCCGCCGGGACGACAAGCCTTACGAGGGCGACGCAGGCGCCTCTTCCAGATGGGCCTTGAGGCGGACGAGTGTGGTGCTGATGTGGGACCCGTTGGCTCCCATCCGGTCGCGTACACCGGTGACGAGGACGGCGGCGGGGATGAACCACAGGGGCACCCGCATCCAGTTGGTCTCGGTGACGGCGCAGCCCTCCTCGGTGGGCGCGATGTCGTACTGCCAGCGCGCGATGGGGAGGGCGAGAGGTGTCGCCGTGACCTCGTAGGCGAAGCGCAGGGACGGGGTTGCGTCGGTGACGCGGCACTGGGTGGTCCAGCGGCGCCGACCGTTGCGGTTCCAGCCCTGGAAGCGTGCGCCCACCGCGGCTCCGGTGCCACCGCCCAGCCAGCGGACGCGGTACGCCTCCTCGGTGAAGCGCACCATGGCGATCGGATCGCTGACGACCGCGTATGCCTGGGCCGGGGTGGCACGGACCGTGACGGACCCGACGGCGGCAGGCTCGGGGAAGCGGGGTATGCGCATCGGTGTCTCCTCGGCTGACGTACTCGGCGATCACATCAGCGGGGTAGGCCCCCGTCAAGGCATTCACCGCAGCCGATGACGGGTCCGAACCCCCTGGGCGGAGGGGTGGGCAGGAGCGATGACTGGCGACTGGTCACCCGCGACGTGGATGTATGACGGAGCGGTCGCGGCCGACTGGGATCAGGCTGCCGACTCGTGCTCGGGTGCGGGCGATGGTGAGCCGGCCCATCGGCGGAGGGCGGCTTCCAGGCCGGTGGCCGTGGTGCTGTCCGCGGTGTCGGCGGCCCAGGCGACGACGCCGTCCGGGCGTACCGACACCCCGGTCGGTGTCGCATGGTCGTCCCTCACGCTGCCGACTCGCCCGGTCCGAGCGGCCGCGGCGCGGGTGAACCCGCGGTCCGGAGTGTGGTCGAGCAGCAGGAACCCGCCGCCGTGACCGTGGTCCGCCAGGCGGGAGCCGTCTCTCAGCCGCAGGTCGGGGACGGGCCGGCCGGTCAGCGGATGGCCACCGGGCAGGTCGATGCGCTGGGTGGCCCCGGAGATCTTCCTGACCGCGTAGGTCGCGCCCTCCCGAGTGCTCAGCAGATCGGCGACGACCTCCCGGATCGCGGCCGACTTGGCGTCCCCGCGCAGCACGCCGGTCTGGGCCCGCGTCCGGTCCAGCACCCAGGCACCGAGCGGGCGACGTTCGGCTTCGTAGGTGTCGAGCAGCCCCTCGGGTGCCCACCCGGCGACCACGGCACCGAGCTTCCAGCCGAGGTTCATCGCGTCACCGACACCGAGATCGAGCCCCTGGCCGCCGAACGGCGTCGCCGGCCAGCAGCACCCGCCCCGAGCGGTAGGCCGCGGCCTGGCGGGCGTTGCCCGTACAGCGGGTCGCGGCACCGCGCAGCGCGGTCAGTGTGACGTCGGTGCCCGAGACCCGGCGCAGACTGGTCTGCAACTCCTCCAGGGCCCTGGTTCTCCCCGCCCCTGCCGACCAATGGAACCGGCCAACGCCCTTGAGGCGTCCCACAGTTGCCGAATGGCGAGAAAGCGAGTAATCCATCCGAATAGCGACTGAGCGAGTGATCGGCTGCGTGCCCGAGCCGGTCAACGCACCTGAAGTCGCCGACAAATAAGCTCTGTTGAGGAGGAATCTGTGGCCAAGCGTCGGAAGGTGTCCCGCAGGTTGAAGTACGGTTCCGGTCGCTCACGCCCCGAGCTGAGCCCGGATGACTTCACCGACGAGGGCAACGATGAGGGCGGCCAGGCTGGGGTGCGCGAGCCACGAACACCACTGCCCAACGCCCCGGGCCCGGTGGCCCTGGAGCCTCCCACGGACTGAGCCTGCGGACGACGCGGTAGAGCGCCGGGGACGGGGGACGAGGATGACGGGGATGGCGGACGCACCAGACGTGAGGCGTGCGGACGAGGCCGCGAAGACCGGCAAGGCGGGCGAGGTCGACGGGCGGATCGCACCGCTGGACTGGCGGGTGCTCGCCGTCACAGGGGCGACTGCGCAACCATGCGTGACGCCCCACCACCGCGACAGGGATCGAGGTAGGGATGGACCGACGGCATGCCGCATCCGCGCGCCTCGTCAGGCAACTTCGCCCCGTCCCGTCCCGCCCCGCGACCGCAGCCCGCAACTGCCTCGTCCCGTCTCCCACACGTCCAGGCGAGACTTCCCCGACTGACGCGGTCACGCGGAAGCCGACGTCACAGGTTGGTACGCGTGGTGACTACTGGATCAGGTGCGTCTACCGCATCACAAGAAACGTTCCTGCGGGACTTCCACGCCGAGCACCCTGCGGTGACGACGGAGGCGTTCAGCCGTGGCCGTGCTCCGGACGGTCGGTCCAGTTATGAGACCTTGCGTGATCGAGTCGCTGGAAGCCGGTGTGTGCTGGACCTCGGGTGTGGCGATGGCCTGCTGCTGGAACTGCTGGCCCGGACCGACGGACGGCAACTGGCGGGGCTGGACCTGTCCGCGGAGTCGCTGAGGCTGGCACGAAGGCGACCTCAGCTCTCCCGGGCGAGGCTGGAACAGGGCCGAGCGCAAGACCTTCCCTTTCCCGACGCAGTCGTGAGGGGCTCGACGAAATCCTCGGGCCAGTCGGCTTCGCGGAGACGGAGTGGGAGACGGTCCCCATCGATCCCAGTGGCCCGGTGGAGCAGGTCTGGGCGCTCGTGTCCGGCCTCCATGACCTTGGTCCCTTCGACCGGGCAATGGTCGAGAAGCTGCGCCAGCCCTTCTTCACGGAGACGAGAGAACTCACCACGCCGAGCGGACGTGTGCCCTGTGCATTCAAGGTACATCTGGTGACAGCACCTCTTCGGTGAAAATGGCGGCAGGTCATTTCGCCTGCGCTCCGGCGGGATTTCGGCCTCAGCCGAAAGAGGCCCACCGGCGGTGGCCGATGGGCCTCAAGGAGGGGTTGTGGTGCGCGCGACGTATCCGTATCAGATCAGAGCGGAATTCCGAGGACGCTCCAATTGACCGGGGTGCCACTGTCGGTGAGGAGCTCGCTGAGGGGCATCTTGATATGCGATTGGATCGGGGTGCCGTCCTTCGGAGTGGCCACGGCCGACACCGGCATGGCGCCAAGAAGCACAGTCACCAGCGCGAGCCCGAAGAGCGTGCGACGCGTATTTTTCATGCCGTGCCAACGACTCGACGGTATCGACGTCACCATAAGGAGCCCCCACCTTAGGCCGGTTGGGCTATCGCCGCTGGCCGGTCGGCCGCCTTCCGAGGCCGAACCCGAACACCATGCCGGGCCAGCCGGTATCCGGAAATCCGTCGTCGAGTGCTTCGCTGATCGCCCGCTCTTCGTAGCTGAAGTGGGATTCCATGATGGCTGCCAGGCCGTCAAGCTCACGGCCGATCGTTTCCAATGCCGGACCGTGCAACCCGACGGCTCGCTCGGCGAGTTCGCGCACCCGGGACAAGATCGAGGCGATCATTTCGTGATCCTCGACCAGCTTCGCAACCGTCGTGGTGAGATCCGGGCGCTCTCGCAGCAATTGCGAGAACATCCCGTCGTCCTCACCCTTGTGGTGCGCGGTCAGCGAAGCACAGAAGGCCAGACAGTGGGTGAGAAGCACGTCGTCGTTCAATTCTCGGCGTCCGAGACCGTTCCTGATCTCGTCGACCTGGTGGAGGAGTTCCTGATGCGTTTGCGCGAGCTGTCGGCTCAAGGCGATTACGCGGTCGCCGTCGTGGGAGGCCATCGATGGCGGTCCCTTCGATTCCGCACCTCCATGCCTGACGCAGTCCGTCACCGGCACGCGATGCTGGCATTATCTGACCATGCGGAGGACGGGACGGCAAGCACGGCTGTCCACGCCGGGCCGTCGCACCAGTGGAGTCGGGGTGTCCATGGCAGTTCATGAGGGCGGTGTCGGGGGCTTTGAGGTCTGTACGGGCACGGAACCTTCCGAATGGTGGGAGAACGAGGAGCGAGCGGGGCAGCTCGAAGCTGCCGTGGAGGGACTGCGGCAAATCCGCCGCCTGGCCAACGTGGGTGTGTCGCAGCCGGCGGCGCTACCCGCCGAGTGGGAGCGCCGCCAACCACTGCGCGCCGTCAGTCTCCTGCTGGAGGCGGGAAGGATCGTCCCGGCCGCCGTCGACCGGTCCGGCGCGGTGACCAGAAAGGGCTACCGGACGAGCCCGGCGACCGATGGTGGGGATGGACGGGATGGTCGGGACGGAGGGGGCGGCGGTCGGGTGCGCGTGGAGTGGGTCGGCCCGCGGGGGAGCGGAGCCCGCTACGAGGAACACGAGCAACTTACTTGCTGTGCCTCGGCGTTGCGGCTGTGGGGATTCGACGCACTGATGGTCAAGGGACCTGGCCGACGCTGGCACTTGGAAGTCGAACCTCGTCCGCGCGGACGCTGAGGCGATACGAGAATCTGTTGGCTGCAGCGGCCATCGCGCACCGCCCGCGAACAACCTTGGTCGTGGGGGAGCAAGTTGGGCCGCTCCGTGAGGAGCGCGATAATTTCGGCAAATTAACCTATAGCTGCACTGGGAGTGCGGCGTCACCGTTCCGGTGTGGGTGCGGCGGCGAGGGGCTGGGGTGCCGGTCGCTCCACCGTCATTCTCAACTTCTGGAAGCTGTAACGGAGTTGATTGAGCTCTGCGGCCGTTCAGAGGAAGCTGCGGGCGCGTCTCCCGTGCCTGGAGTTGCCCGGGGTGGACTCTCGCGGGCTCACTCGGGAAGCTCTCCCTAGGCGTGTCCGGCGGGCCGCTGACCAGGTCTGCCCGTATTGTCAACCACGGACCGGAGAGTGGTCGATTCATCGCATCCACCGGGTGGATTCGCTCTTGCAGACATGTCGCTGCGGGCCAGACGCGGCGGCGTTACCCAGCACCCCGTTACCTGCCGTAGGAGGAACGCCATGCCCCGTAGCAGTCGCCGAGCCGTGTCCGTCGTCGTCGGAGCTGTTGCGCTCGTCGGACTCGTGGCTCCTCAAGCCAGCGCCGACGAGGCCGCCAGCCCGGTCAAGAGGGTCATCACGAAGCTGGGCTTTCCGACGGGGAACGTCGACAACCTCGTGATCGATGCCGCCGGCGCCGCCAGCGATCTCGTCTGACTGCGTCCCGTGAGGGCGTGAACGGCCGCGGGGCGGGGCAGTGAGACTGCCCCGCCCCGCGTCGGTGAGGTCGTGCCGTTGTTGCCGGTTCTGCAACCGCCGGGGAAGCGAAGCCGGTCAGTGCCTGCGGCCGCGGTGGAGTTCCAGTCGCTCTCCCGGGAACCGTTGGCGGAAGCCGCGGTCGTGCGAGACCGCTACGACTGCCCCGGGGAATGCCGCGAGCGCGGCCTCCAGGTCCTCGACCAGGTCGAGCGCGATGTGATTGGTCGGCTCGTCCAGTATGAGCAGGTCCGCGGGCCGGGTTATCAGGTGCGCGATCTGCAACCGTCGTTGCTGCCCCGCGGACAGGGCCGCGACCGGGACGTGTAGGTCCTCCGCGCGGAACAGGCCCAGGGCCAGCAGTTGTTCGGCGTACTCCTCCTCAGGCGGACCGGGCCGGCCGACAGCGAACGCGGAGAGCAGCGGCAGGCGTGTGCAGTGCATGGGTGGTTCCTGCGGCAGGTATCCGATCCGGGCGGCGCGGCGTACCGTGCCGGTATCCGGTTCCAGGTCGCCAGCGAGGATGCGCAGCAGTGTTGTCTTGCCTGCGCCGTTCTCGCCCGTGACCAGGAGTCGCTGCCCGTGCCTGATGGCCAACGGCCCGGCCAGACACAAGCGTTGGCCGACCGCGACGGTGTCGAGCTCGACGAGCGGGCGGTCGACGGGAAGCTCGCCGCCTGATGCCGGCAGTGCGACCGTGAACCGTAGCGGTTCCGGCGGTGCCGCCACGGGGTTGCGCTGCAGAAGAGCCAGCCGTTCCCGGACGGCCCGCACCTGACCGCCGAGCTTCGCCTCGTGCGACCGGCGGTGCTTGCCGAAGCCCTGGCGCGGGTCCTTGCCGGTGATGGCCAGTCGCTTTCCGGCGGCCTGGAGGAGCTCCTCGGTACGGGCGACGTCCCGAAGCCAGTCCGCGTGTGCCTGTTCCGCGCGGATTCGGGCGGCGGCCTTGGCGGTGCGGTAGCCGGCCCATCCGTCACCGTACCGGCGCACCGTACGCGCATCCCGGTCGACCTCCAGGATCGTGGTCGCGATGCGATCCAGGAGGCCGCGGTCGTGGGTGACCGCGATGACGGTGCCGCGGTGCGCACGCAGGTGCTCCGCGAGCCAGCGCACGGCCGATGAGTCCAGGTGGTTCGTCGGTTCGTCGAGCAGCAGCAACTCGGGGGCGGCGGCCAGGACGCAGGCGAGCGCGAGCCGCGACCGCTCACCGCCGGAGAGTGAGCCGAGTACCCGGTCGCGGCTGATCCCGGCCAGGCCGAGCCCGTGCATGGTCGCGTCGACCCGGGCGTCCGCCTCGTAGCCGCCACGATCCTGATAGGCCATCAACAGCTCGCCGTACGCGGAGAGTTCGTCCGGGGATGCGTCGCCCAGACGCTGTTCTGCCGCACGGATTCGGTGTTCCATGTCGCGCAGGTCGCTCAGGGCGTGGTCGACGGCGTCCTGCACGGTGCGGTCCGGACCGAGGCCGAGGGTCTGGGTGAGGTGGCCGGAGCCGCCTGGAAAACTGACGGTGATCTCCCCGGCGTCCGGCTCCTCGGTCCTGGCGAGCAACCGCAGCAGGGTGGACTTGCCGGAGCCGTTCTCGCCGATGACGGCGGCCTTCTCGCCCGGGCGGACGGTGAAGGAGACCTGGTCGAGGACGGTCCGGGTGCCGTAGGACTTGGTGATGTGCTGGACGGACAGCTGGGCCACGGCAGCGGGCACAGTGGTATGGGCGCGTTCGCGCATGTGACTTTCCCTGAGAGTGCGAAGTGTCCACGGGCAGCAGAAACGGCGGCGTCGGCCGTGCCCGGACTCAGAGGAAGTAGAAGAAAGCCATGCCGTCACCATAACAAGGCGCTTCGGTTGCCCGATGGCACTGGTTGCGCCGGCAAGCGGCTGCTGCTCAGTCCGTGGTTGCTCACGGTGCGACCATCACCGGCGTGGCGTCCTCGACCGGCCGGAGGGAGCCGGCCTGGTGTGGCTCAAGCGGCGCGTGGTTGCATCTGTCGGCTTGTGAGGGTCGGAAAGCTTCCGTCCGGTCGGATATATCTTCCGTGGTACTCCGATCGGACGGAGTGGGTGGCAGCATGGCGGGGTCATGTCCGCAGCATCGCTGTCGAGATGGGTGCGCGCCGCGCTGTTCGCCGCGGCGTGCGTCGTGCTGTCCGCGGCCGGCCATGTGATGATGTCCGGTCGCGATGTCGCGTGGTGGGCGCCGGCCGCCGCGTTCCTGGTGACATGGACGGGCGCCTGGGCGGCGGCTGGTCGACAGCGTGGGCCGGTGGCGATCGTGGGCGGGACGCTGGGCACGCAGGTGCTGCTGCACCATCTCTTTGCGTGGTCGCAGCGCGGAACCCACGAGGGCATGCCGATGAACATGCCCATGCCCGTGGCCACTTCTGTGCCCGTGCACGCGGAGATGCCCATGCCGGCGAATACGGGCCTGGGGCTGGAAACGGGCATCGGCATGGGTCATGTGGCGCATGGCGGGCACGGTTGTCTCGGGATGGTTGTTGCGCACGGGCTGGTCGCCGCGGTGTGCGGGCTGTGGCTGTGGTGGGGGGAGAGCGCCTTCTTCCGGCTGCTGCGCTGCCTGGGCATGTTGGCCGTACGAGCCGTCGGGTCGTTCAGGCTGCTGATCGTCTGCTTCGTCCGTCCCGTACAGCGGACCGGCGTGTGGTCCCTGGCCCGTGCGGAGCTGCCCGTCGACCGGTTGCGGGCGGTGTTGCTGTGTCATGTGGCGTCGCGGCGCGGGCCGCCGTCGGGGTCGGCCTGCTTGGCCTGTTGCTGAGCGTCCATCGAGCGCTGCCGGGCTGCCGGACCGTCGGGCTGCTGAGCCGGCCCGTTGGTCGGTGGCGCCTGCGCGCGGGCGATGGACGTGTGGAGTGAGCGACCGTCGCGGCTGCCCGTGATCCCCGTGGTCGAGGGTGCGCGGCGGGATCTGTGCTGCCTTGCGGCCGCCCGTCCCGGTCCGGCACCCATGCGGTGGCGGTGACCGTCCTCGGACGGCGGTCGTCCATCTGCCGTGCCCTGGTGCGTTGGGCACCGGCGCGGCCGTATACCGAGGACTGAACCCCGATGACACGCATACATTCCCGGCGTGCGCGTGCGCTCGACCGCGCCGTGGTTCGCCGGCTGAGGGCCCCGTTTCGGGTTCCCTGTCGTTTCCCGTCCAAGCTCAGGAACTCAGTTGTCGCCCGGACCGTCCCGGTGGGCCGTCAGCGACTTCAGCAACCGGTCCGTCCAATCAGGGGCGGGGTCGGGTGTCGTACTGCTCGTGGTGCGCAGTCGTTCGGCGTCGGCGGCCCAGCGGCGGCAGTCCGCGCACCGGGCGAGATGCCGGTCGAGGGCCTCCGACTCGGGGGCGTCGTGGTCGAGTTCGCCGTCGAGGCGGGCGGACAGGGCGGCGCGGTGGGGGGCGCAGATCATGCCTCCATTGTCGCCCCTTGGAAGCCCCCCGTGGGTATACGTGCCGTCGCTTTCCCGGGGCCGGGGGTGTGCGATGGACGATGAGCAGGTGACCGCCCTGGCGTTGGCCGCCCGTGCCGGCGACTCGGCGGCGGTGGAGGCGTTCGTCCGGGCCACGCAGCGGGATGTGTGGCGGTTCGTCGCCCACCTGACCGATGCGCAGTCGGCGGACGACCTCGCGCAGGAGACGTTTCTGCGAGCGCTGGGCGGCCTGTCGCGTTTCGCCGGGCGCTCCTCGGCCCGTACGTGGCTGCTCTCGATCGCCCGACGGGTGGTGGTGGACCGCTACCGGGCCGCCTCCGCCCGGCCGAGGAAGGCGGATGTGGCGGACTGGGAGGCGAGCGCGGAGCGCTGTCAGCCGCACGGCCTGCCGGGCTTCGAGGAGGGAGTGGCGCTCGACGAACTGCTCGCCGGCATCCCGGACGACCGGCGGGAGGCGTTCGTGCTCACGCAGGTGGTGGGCCTGCCGTATGCGGAGGCTGCGCAGGTGGTCGGCTGTCCGGTGGGCACGGTGCGGTCGCGCGTCGCCCGGGCGCGGGACCAACTGATCACCATGCTGCGGGCCGCCGAGGCCCCCGCGGAACGGACCCGCGCGGGGGGCGACGAAAAAGGCCGGGAACCGAAGGCGTTCGATGTCCGACAGCTGTCCATGGCCGGGGTGCACGCTCCCGGGACGCGGCACGCGATGAGCGCGGGGAGGAGGGGGTGATGGACGGGCTCGGCGTATGCATGGCCGAGGTCTCCTGCCGTCACGGCCGGCAGGAGGTGGTGCACGAGGTGGATCTCGACATCGCCGCCGGTGAACAGGTGGCGTTGACCGGGACCAACGGGTCGGGCAAGACCACGTTGCTGCGTGCGGTACTGGGACTGCACCGCAATGTCGACGGCCGGATCATGGTGGGCGGCCGGCCGGCCGGCACGGCGGCCGAGTGGGCATGGCGGCGGCGGGCCTGTGCCTGGATTCCGCAACGCCCCGCTGCCGGCCGTTTCCCGCTGCTGGTAGGGGAGTTGCTGGCCAGCAGCGGGGAGGCGCAGGAGGCGGCGCAGGCGGCCGGGCGGCTGCGTGTCGGTGAACTCGCCGACCGACCCCTGCACACCCTCTCCGGCGGTCAGCTCCAACGGGTCCATCTGGCCAGGGCGGTCGGCTGTGTGGCGGCCGGCGCGGGAGTGCTGCTGGCCGACGAGCCCACGGCCGCACTGGACTTCGACGGGCAGTCGGAGGCGGCCGAGGTGCTCACCGGCCTTCCGGCGACGCTGATCGTGGTGACCCATGACCGGGGACTGGCGCAGCGGTGCGACCGGGTCCTGGAAATGGCCGCCGGGCGGCTCAGGGAGGTGCGATGAACGGGTTCGAGTTCGGGCACCTCGGCGAGCTGCTGAGCCTGGTGCCGGTGCAGCGCGCGGGCCTCGCGCTGCTGCTGGCGGCCGTCGGGCTACCGGTGGTGGGTGTGGTGATCGTGGGGCTGGACATCATGCCGGTCCGCTTCGCGATGATGCACGTGGCGCTGCTGGGGATCGCGATCGGGATGCTGACCGGACTCGACCCGGCCGTCTGCGCGATCGTCACCTGCGCCCTGGCCGGAGCCGGGATCAGCCCACTGGCCCGTACACCCGACGGGCTGTCCGGTGCGATGGGGCTGCTGATGAGCCTGGCCATCGCCGCGGCGCTGCTCGTCCTGGCGGTCTCCGGCGTCAACGCCGCCGGGGCCTTCGCGCTGCTGTGGGGGTCGATCCTGTCGGTGGGCGACGGGGACGTGGCCGTCCTCGCCGCTCTCGCGGTGGTCGTCCCCGGGCTGTTCCGGTGGCGGCGCCGCCAGGTGGCACTGCTGCTGCACGACCGCGAACTCGCCGTCTGTGCCGGGGTTCCGGCGCAGCGGCTGACCCTGATCCTGCTGGTGCTCGTCGCGGTGGCGGTGGCCGGCGCGATCCGGCTCACCGGTGCACTGCTGGTGGACGCGCTCACCCTGCTGCCGGCGCTGGCCGCCCGCCGCCTGGGCCGCTCCCTCGGCTCGATCGTCGGCTGGGCGATCGGCATCGGCACGGCCGTCAACCTCGTCGGCTTCCTGCTGGCGCTGGTCCTGGACCTGCCGCCCGGACCGATTCTCGTCCTCGTGGCCGGGGCGACCGCCCTGGTCGCGCACCTCGTCCCCGAACGGAGGAACCGCTCATGGCACGTATCCACGTCTCCTTCCTCTCCGCCGTCGCACTGACGACGGGACTGTCCCTGCTCACCGCCTGCTCCGGCGGCGGCAGCACCGACGACTCCGCGCACACCGGGTCGCACGGCAAGAAGCACGGCGGGCCGGTGGTCGTGGCCACCACCACCTGGGAGGCGGCCTTCGCGCACGCCGCCGGTGCGCAGGACGTCAAGGTCATCGTGCCGTCGACCGTGCAGCACGCCCCCGACTACGAGCCCAAGCCCTCCGACCTCGCCGCGGTCGCCGGCGCCGACTATGTGCTCTACGCCTCGTTCGAGCCCTTCGCGGGGAAGATCAAGCAGGCCGCGGGGTCGAAGGCCGAACTCGTCGAGGTGGACCTCGACAACACCGCCGACAAGGCAACCGCCCAAGTGGCGGCGCTGGGAAGGAAGTTCGGCACCCAGCAGACGGCGGCTGCCTGGACGAAGACCTTCCGCGCCGAGTACGGCAAGCTCTCGGCCGAGGTGAAGAAGGCATGGCCGGGCGGCCGCCGTCCGTCGGTGGTGGCCCAGACGTTCTCCACCTGGGCCGCGCAGCTGGCGGGCGCCGACCTGCTCGGCACCTACGGGCCGGACCCGGTGACCCCCGGCCAGGTGTCGAAGCTGTCGGCGAAGAAGCCGTCGCTGGTCCTGGACAACGTCCATATGTCCACCGGAACCGTTCTGCCGGACTCCGGCGCCAAGCAGGTGGAGATCGTCAACTACCCGGGCAAGGACCTGGATCTGCTGAAGGTGTACCGCGAGGCGGCGGTCGCGATCGAGCGGAGTCTGTCCACGTCCTGAGAGAGCGGCGTGGGAATCGACGGACCATCAGGTTCGTTGTGCATCAGGCCAGTTGGCTGTTCGGTCGGCAGGTCGGCAGGTCGGCAGGTCGGCAGGTCGGTGGGGCGACGGTGCTGTGAAGGGCCGCGGATCTGCGCCGCGGCCCTCTTCTCTTGCCTGCCCGGGCCCGTGGGTGCACCTACTCCGCGTGGGCGCCACCGGTCTCGGCAAGCCGTTCACGCAGCGCCGCCCGGTCCGGCTTGCCCGCCGGGGTCAGTGGCAGTTCGTCCAGGAGCAGCAGCGCCTCGGGGTGCTTGCGGCGCTCCAGGCCGCGGTCGTCCAGGTGGTGGCACAGCTCCTTCAACGTCAGTTCCGGCGAGGGTGGTTCCGGGGTGGTCGGCGGCTCCTGGCCCGGTTTGGGCACCACACAGGCGCCGAGCCGTTCACCCATCAGCCGGTCCGGTACGCCCACGCACATCACCTCCCGCACCTGAGGATGTGTCAGGAGGTGTCGCTCCACCTCGTTGGGACTGATGTTGACGCCGCCCCGGATCACGACGTCCTTCAGCCGCCCCATGAGGCGCAGCGTGCCGGTCTCGTCCAGGATGCCGAGGTCGCCGGTACGGACCCAGCCGCCGGGGGTCCGATAGCGGGCGTCGAGTTCGGGGGAGCCCACGTACGACAGCGGGGTCATGGGGCCACGGGCGACGATCTCACCCGCGACACCCGGAGGTGTCGGCAGGACCTCGCCGTGCGGGGCGTCCAGGTCGGCGATCAGGATGTCGGCCGCCAGGGGATCCGGGCGTCCTGCCGCGATGCCCGGTCCGTCATCGGGCTCGGTCCGCTCGGCGAGTCCTGTGTGGCAGTTCACGCCGTCCGCCGACCCGTAGAGGTTCACCACCGCGCAGCCGAAGGCGCGCCGGGCCTCGGCCGCGGTGCCCGCGTCGAGGGGAGCGCCGCCCAGCACCATCGCGGTGAGGGACGAGGTGTCGGTCGGTGTTCGAGCGAGGCGCTCCAGCAGCATCCGGATCATGGTCGGTACGGCGAAGAGGTGCGTGGGGCGGTGCCGGGCTATCGCGGTGAGGGCGGTGCCGGCGTCGAAGCGGTCGAGGAGGATCAGGGTGCCGCCGTGGCGGGCGAGGGTGACGGCGGTGCCGCTGCTGCCGAATGCCGAGGCCAGCGGCACCAGGTAGAGATTGCGCGGCGGTTGGCCCGTGCCCAGCAGGGACGCCATGACGTTGCCGCGCCCGCCGGCCAGCGCGTTGTGCGAGTAGGCGACCATCTTGGGTTCGGCCTCGGAGCCGGAGGAAACCAGGATGCGCACGGCCGCGTCGGGATCCGGGCGGGCGGGCGTGCAGGCGGCGCCGTCGGCCGCCAGCAGCTCGTCGAAGCAAACAGCGCCGGGCGGGGGATCTCCGGGGCCGGCGGCGAACACCGCGTGGAGCGAGGGAAGTTCGGCGGCGAGCGCGACCAGGTCCGCGGCGTGACGGTTGCCCCGGTGCTCGGTGGCGCCGATGACGGCGACCGCACCGGAGCGGCCGAGCAGCGAGGCCGCCTCGCACCTGCCGCGCCCGACCGGAAAGGGCAGCACGACCGCACCGAGGGCCGCCAGCGCGAGGTCGGCGATGACGGCCTGACGTCCGCTGGGCAGCTGGACCCCGACGATGTCGCCGGAGCGCACGCCGGCGGCGGCGAGGCCGGCGGCCAGACGTCGCACCAGCTGGTCCAGTTCCGCGTAACTCGCCTCGCCCTGAGGGTCGATGACGGCACTGCGGTGCGGGTCGGCGCAGCGCCGGGCCCGGAAAAGCGCGTACAGATCGAGGTCGGGGCAGCTGCCGTCGGCCGCCCAGGAGCGGCGCAGCGCGGCCGGCACCAGATCGCGGATCGGTTCGCGCACCTCGGTGCTCTCCGGGGCGACGGGCGTCCTGGCCACGGAGGTCGAGTCGGTCACGGTCACTGTTCGGGTCACGAAAGACTCCAAGGGGACGGGACGGCGGGTGCACCGTGGGCGTCACGGGTCAGGGCGCCGGCGATCCGGGGGTCGCCCGGGAGGCCGGCGAGATCGGTGCTGACGGCGGTGCCGGCCAGCCCGCGGGTGCGCAGGTCGACGAGGGCCTCGACGGTAGGCAGCCGCCGTAGGCGCCCCGCGCGGCCGGCGGCTTCGGCGGCGTGCACATCGGCCGGTGCCAGCCAGCCGTCCGCGGTCCGCAGCGGACGGCGGAAGCCGGCCGGACGCCGGGGGTTCCGGCCGGCCGCCGCGCGGCGCAGGGCCGGCGCGGTGAGCATCTCCGCGGCGCCCAGCAGCGAGGAGTCGACGCGGATGCCGTGCCCGGTGCGTTCCCGGGCGAGCAGGCCGGCCAGGACGGCCTCCGCGCCCAGCAGCCCGCCCAGCACGTCCAGCAACGTCATCAGGGAGGGCGCCGGCGGCTCGTCGGCAGGGCGGACGGCCTCGCCGACGCCCGCCCTGGCCTGCACCATGAAGTCCGTGCCCACCGGTGCACCGGGCAGCTCCCGGCCGCCGAAACCACTGGTGTAGGCGTAGACGAGACCGGGGTTGGCGACGGACAGCGCCGCGGAGTCCAGACCCAGCTGCTCGGCCTTCCCCGGCGCCCAGTTGTGGAGGAACACATCCGCCCCGGCCGCCATCTCCCGCAGCCGGCGGCGTTCGGACGCGGACTTGATGTCGATCTCCACGGCCTTCTTGCCCCGGTTGAGGGCCAGCCACCGTGCGGAGAGACCGGAGCACGTGGGCGGCATGCCGCGCAACGGGTCACCGCCCGGAGGCTCTATGCGGATCACCTCCGCCCCGAGCAGACCCAGCAGGTGCGCGGCGAGCGGCGCCTGGATCCGGCGCCCGGCCTCCAGGACCACCAGGCCCCCCAGCGGACGGGCGGACGACGGTATTCGGGCACGGGCGGCAGGCGGGGCGGCCCGGCCGGGCGCGAGCGCCCACGGCACACCCGCAGCACCGCCCTCCGCCGCCCGCTCCGCCAGAGTGTGAAGCCGGCAGACGTCCGCCCCCGAGGCGTCCGCGGCGTGGCGGACCTCCGCCCAGCCACGGGTGCGGGTGACGGCGTGCAGGGCGTCGGGCAGCGGGGCGCAGCCCGTCGCGTACCGGAACTGGAACGGCCGCCAGCCCGCCCGTATCGCCTCCTGCGGCGCGCCCACCGCACGCCAGAAGGCCGCCCACACCACGGGATCCAACGCCTCCAGTTCAAAGCGCGTCCCGTCGGCGGTGGTGAACGGCGGCCCGCCCGGCCCGATCGGAGCCGCTTCCCCCTCCTCCGCTCCGGCAGCGGCTGCGTACTGGGAGACCGACAGCAGCGCCGCCCTGTCCACCGCGGTGGAGACCGGGCCGAACGCGCCGCCGCGTGCCTGGCCGACCAGCGCGGCGAGCAGCCCCTGCACCGCGAGGACACCGGCGGCGGTCGCCGCGTAGTCGACGGCCAGTCCGCGCGGGCCACCGTCGCGCTGTCCGTGGACGGCCATCACCCCGCAGACCGCCTGCGCGGTGGCCTCGTCGCACACGTCCTGCGGAGGGCATACGTCCGCCCAGCCCACGCGGGCCAGCACGGGCGGATGTCCCCTTCCCGCCAGGACCAGCCGGGCGCGTTCGGCCGGACCGCGGTCGGCGGCCGGCGCGCGGCGGGCACCCAGCGCCCGCAGATGGCCGACGGCCGTACCGGCCAGATCGGGCGGTCCCGAAGCGGTCAGTTCCAGTCCGTCGAGCGGCAGCGCCGTCCCCGTCGTCGTGGTGTGTGCCATGGGTGTTCCTCCTCCGGCGGCGATGGCCGCCGCGTCGGCACCGGACTCGGCGCGGGAACCCGATGGCGGCCGGATCCGACATCTGTCCCGCGAGCCGAGCAGTCGGACGGCGGCGACGCCTGGTTCCCGGAAGGAACGGAGAAATCTGATGGAGTTTCCGCGATCTGGGTGTGCGGCCCGGACATGGAGCGATGGATACCGCGTCGCAGAACTACGGGAACGCGTAACGGCATTCGTCACCGAACGCGTCATCCCGCAGGAGCCCCGACTCGACGCGGGCGGTCCGGAGGCGGCGCGGACCCTCGCCGCGCTCCAGCAGGCGGCGAAACGGGAAGGTCTGTGGGCCCTACCCCTACCGGCCGAACTGGGCGGCCAGGGGCTCCCGTTGACCTCGTACGTCCCCCTCGCCGAGGCCGAAGGGGTCAGCGACCACGGCCCGGCCGCACTGGGTTCCGCCACCCTCCTGGACGCCCTCATGCTCCACCGGCATGCCACGCCCCGAGTCCGCGGACGCTTCCTGCACCGGCTGACGGCCGGGGAAATCCGCGCCGCCTACGCGATGACCGAGCCCGAAGTGCCAGGCAGCGACCCGCTCCTGACCAGAACCCGGGCCGAAACCGGGGGCGACGGCTCCTGGCAGGTGCGCGGCCGCAAGTGGTTCACGACCGCGGCCGCCGAGGCCGACATGGTGACCGTCCTCGCCCGTACCGACGGCGAGCCGCCCGATCGGCACGGTCTGTCCCTGCTCCTGGTCCCCACCGACGCCCCGGGCTTCCGCCTCGTCCGGGAACTGCCCGTGCTGGGCATCGGCGGCCAGTGGGAGATCGAACTCGACGACGTACGGGTCCCCGCCGACCACCTCATCGGCGAACGCGGCCAGGCGCTGGCCGTCGCCGGGCAACGTCTCCAACTCGGCCGCACGCTGCGCTGTCTGCGGTGGCTCGGCCAGGCCGAACGGGCCTTCACCCTCATGCGCACCCGGGCCCGGGAACGGACCCTGCGCGGTGGGCCACTCGGCAACCACCAGCTCGTCCAACAGCAGCTCTTCGAAGCGCTGCTCGCCATCCGCTCCACCCGGCCGCTGGTGCACGAAGCCGCCCGGCTCATCGAGGCCGGTCACGACGCCCACATCGAGGTCGGACTGGCCAAGGTCGCGGCGGCACGCATGCTCCAGCACGTCGCGGACGCGGCGGTCCAGGTCCACGGCGCCGCCGGCCTCGGTCCGGACACGCCGCTCCCCGCTCTCTTCCGTATGGGCCGCCTGGCGCGCCTTCTCGACGGCCCGGACGAACTGCACATCACCTCCGTGGCGCGACGGGTGTTGCGGGACGAGTGAGTGACAAGGGGGAGAGCGATGCGGTGCCCCCGGCGAGTTACGGACGCCGTGGGCACCGCCCGTCGCGCACCTGTCACACGTCGTCGGCGCTCACCAACCCCGTGACCAGCGCCAGCCCAAGGGCGAGAAAGAAATCGCCCCACACCAACTCGTGTCTGACGGCAACGCCCTGATCGAGGTCGTAGCAGCCATGGAGCAGCATCCCGGGCGGCCGACCCGCGCCCGGAGGAGTCAGATGCGTGGTGACCAGATGCTCCAGGATCGTGGTCGCCCGCCCCCGCAACCCTTCCGCTTCGGACGCCCCGACCGTCGTCGCGAGCTTCAGCAACGCGACGGCTTCGATCGCGGCGGCGGACGTGTCCACCGGTCCGTGAGACGTCAACCCATCGTCAAGTACAGGTAGTTGATGAGGCATCACCTTGGCGAACGGAACGAGGCCGCCGGCCATTCCCCCGTTCCTCCCGAGCACCTCCCGGGCAACCTGCGCGTACGAACCGTCCGCCAGACACACGGCGGCGTCGGCGACGGCCAGCAGCAACCACGCCCGCCCGCGGCTCCAGCCCGGCGCCGGACGTGGGCAGTCGACCCACCGTCCCGCCGCGGTCCGTTCCCACGCCGGCCGTAGCGGCTCCGTGCCGAAGCACAGCGCGAGATGCCGGTCGAGATGGGACCGGGCGGCACGTCGCCCCTCGGCCGTTCCGGCGGTCGCGAGCAGCAGCACCATCCCGGCCACCCCGTCCACCCGCGCCACCAGGCGAGGCCCACCGAAGGCGGCGCCCCACGGCACGATGCCGAGCACGGCGTCGAAGGCGTCGAGACATACCCGAGCCGCCCGGTCCCGCAGGTCCGCCGCGCAGGGATCCCCACCGGGCCCCGCGCCCAGCGCCGTGCCGTACCAGAAGATCAGCCCCCGGGCCGCCGTATCGGCGTCCAGCCAACCCGCCAGCCGCCCGGTGCACCCGGCCGCCCCCGCCTGATCCCGTACGTCCCCGGAGTGCAGCGCCCGCAGCCATCGCAACGCCGCCCAGAAGCCCCCGGTCCACGAGCCGCGCGAAGTCGTCGTCCACCGCCCGCTCTCCGGGTCCGCATACAACGGGAACCGCTTCCCGACCTCCGCGGCCGTCATGGCCACACGGTCCAGGACGAGGGCGAGAGCATCGCGTGCCCAAGGCATCGTCCTCGGGTCGTCGGCCCGGGGTGCCTTCCTCGACCGCGGGGTCATGCTCGTGCCCCGCCGCCGGTCCGGCACCGCTCCCGCACCGCCCACGCCGCCGCGACCAGGCACGCCGCCGCGAACTCCACCGCCACCAGCAGCCACCCCGGCCCGTACCCGGACGACTCCACCAGCGCGCCGAACGCCGGCGGGCCGGCGGCGAACCCCGCGAAGAAGCCCGCGGACACCAGAGCGGAGTCCCGCCCGGCCCGACCCGGCGCCGCCCGCTGGATCACCACCACCATCGACACGGCGTTGCCGGCGACCGCGAACACCCCGACCGCCACCGCAGACACCCACACCAGCACCGGGACGCGCAGCGCGGCGACCAGCAACAGCCCGGCGACCACCGCACCACCCGCCAGCACCGCGGGCAGCACCACCGCCCGCCCCGGCCGTCCGGCCGCCCTCGACCAGCCCATCCGCCCGGCGATCCCCGCCAGTCCCAACACCGCCACAAGAACACTCGCCGAGGTCGGAGCCAACCCGAGCCGCTGCGCCCCGAACAGGGCCAGATACGTGTTCACCGAAGCTACCCCCGCCCCGAGCAACAGCGAGAACACCAGCAACCACCCCACCACGGAACCCACCACGGAATCCGCACCGGGCCCGGCCGACGACATCCCGCCACCGTCCGGCTTCCCCACCGCACACAGAGACGGACCGTCGGGCAGCGCATCGGCGGGTAGCCCACGGACCGCCCACAGCGCCGCGACCACGGCCAGGGACGCGGCCACCCACACCGCACCCCGCCAACCGATCCCGCCCGCCAACGCGGCCAACGGCAGGCCGGCGGCAAAGGCCCCCAACTGCACACCCGACTGTTTGGCCCCCGTCACCGCACCACGCCGCGCCACCGGCACGGCGGCCCGTATCACCTTGTTCGTCGCCGGGTTGGCCAGCGCCTGCGGCACCCCGCCCACCGCGACCGCGGCCAGCAGCACGCCGTACGCCGGGGCCCAGGCGATCAGGGCAAGGGCCACACCGACGAGCCACAGCAGCGCGATCAGACAGCGCCGTGGCCCCACCCGGTCCACCACCCGCCCCGCCACGGGGGACAGCACGGCGGCGGCCCCGAAGCCCGCCGTCGTGGTCAGCCCCAACATGGCCCGGCTCATCCGCAGTTCCCCCACCAGCAGCGGACCGAGCGCGCCCAGCAGGAACAACTGCAACATGGAAAACGCCATCGCCGACGTCAGCAACAGGGTCAGCGCTGCCCCCGCACGCCGTTCGGCGCCCGTGTCACCACCCCTCCGGGATTCCGCTGGTATCGAGGACGGCGGGAACGACCGATCTGCCTGCACACGCACTCTCCCTCCATGCCCGGACCACGCACCGCACGAGGCCCACGGCAGAGAGTCGTACGCACCCACCCGCCGGTTCCCGCCCGATGCCTCGGGGCGAGGCGCCGCCACCACGCCGCCACGCGTGTCATCTGCACCACCCGCGCGTGACGGGCATCACACTGACGCATGTCGACCGGATATGGGGCGCGGAGCGTATGCCTTCCGAGACCGAAGAGATCCAGGAGCTGATGGGTGACCGTCGAGGAGTTTGAAGAGTTCTATGCACAAACGGTCACCCGCTTGACGGGGCAGTTGTTCGTGATGCTGGGCGATCTGCACGAGGCCCAGGACGTGGTGCAGGAGGCGTTCGTCAAGGGTTGGGGACGCCTGCGTCATCTCGACCGCGACGGTGCGCCCGAGGCGTGGATCCGTACGGTTGCCTGGCGACTGGCGGTGAGCCGTTGGCGTCGGCTGCGCCGCTCGGCGATTGCCTGGCAGCGCAGTGGCGCCCCGCCCCCGGCCGAGGAGCCGGGCCTGGAATCGGTGGCGCTGGTGGAGGCGTTGCGTGGGCTGCCGGTCCAGCAGCGCCGCACGCTGGCCCTGCACTACGTCTGTGACCTGACCGTCGAACAGATCGCCGGGGAGACCGGACTCTCCGCCAGTACCGTCAAAACCCACCTGTCCCGGGGCCGGGCCACGCTCGCGGACCGCTTGCAGGACCCGCGTATCGAGGAGGCCCGTGGTGAGTGAATCGCACGACCCCCTGCGGTCCTTGTTCCAACAGGCCGCCGCAACGGGGCAGTCCCGCGCCCAGGCCGCGCCCGTCTCCACGATCACCCGGCGCGGACGCCGCGCCCATCGCAATCTGCTGACCGCCGTGGCCGTGGGCGTCGCACTGGTCGTCGGCGGTGCCGGTGTCGGAGTGGCAGCACTCGTGGGACGGCACCCGAGCGGCTCCGTGCCGGCCACGCCGCCCTCACCGTCGTCCTCGTCCTCGTTGCTGCCGTCGCACCCGCAGGGGACGACAGCGACCGCGCCGCCCCCGTCGCCCCTGCCGACCACGACACCGCCGCCCGGGATCTCCCCGAGCCGTACCGGTCCGCCACCGACCCCGACCCGGACGACCACGGGAGTCCCCACCACGACGCCACCGCGTTCGCAGACAGCCGGCTCGTTCCCGACGGGCGCGCCACCCCACTGACCCGTGCCCGCTCCCCGCCTCGCCGGCCGCCGCGAGGCGATTCCGCGCGCCCCGATACCGTCCAGGAGCCACACCCTCATGCCCATACCCGCCCCGCATCGTCATCGCCAACGGCATCAGCAGCGCCAGTGGCGTGACAGGCACCAGCGGCGTGCACCGCAGCCACCCGACGCCGACGGTGGCGTACCAGGGCAGCAAAGCGGGAGGACCCGAGCCATCCGGACCGGCCTCGGGCTGCCTGCGTGGGCACCCGGCGTGCCCCGCATCCCGGCCGACGCCCCGCGCCGGAAGCCGTCCTACCGAGCGGTGGCCGGTCGCCTGGGCGCTCGTCTCGGCCGTGACGACCGCGAGGTGCTGTGGTTGTATCTGCTCACCCGCGTCGGCCTGTGGGCCACCGCCTACTGCGTCCGCTGGCTCTTCCCCCAGAGCAGTGCCGCCCACGCCCCGCAGTCGCTCTTCTCCGCGTGGCAGCAGTGGGATTGGTGGCACTACCTCCACATAGCCCAGGACGGGTACTTCCCCCAAGGGGCCGGCCCGTGGCTACCCCGATGGGACAACCGGGAAGCCTTCCTCCCCGGCTTCCCCCTCGTTCTGCGCGCCGTGCACACGGTCGTCCCGCACTGGACCGCGGCCGGCCTGCTGATCTCGTTCGTCGCCGGAGCCATCGCCGTGGTGGCCCTCGCCCGCATCACCCGGCTCGCCCTGGGCAACACGACCGCCGGGCGTCGTGCCGCCCTGTTCTTCCTGCTCTCCCCGTGCGCGGTGTTCCTCGCCGCCGGCTACACCGAGGCTCTGTTCCTCGCCCTGGCCCTGCCTGCCTGGCTCGCCGCCCAACGGCACAACTGGCCCCTTGCGGCCCTCCTGACCTGTCTGGCCACCACCGTCCGCGTCAGCGGACTCTTCCTCGCCGCGGCCCTCGCCGTCCACTGGCTCACCACCGTGCGCCCCCGCCCCCACTGGCACGCGCTGCCGTGGCTCGCCCTCCCCGCGCTCCCACCGCTCCTCCACAGCTGGTACCTCCAGCGGAACACCGGTGACTGGATGGCCTGGAAACACGCACAGGAACGCGGCTGGCACCGTGAGTTCCACACTCCCTGGGACGCCTTGCAACACACCTGGACCGACGCCTTCGGACACACCCAGACCACCGGCTACGCCATCGAGTTCCAGGCCGAACTGCTCGCCATGCTCGTCGGCCTCGTCCTGACCGGTCTGCTCCTCCGCCGCCGACGCTGGGCGGAGGCGGTCTACACCGGCCTCAGCCTGTGGGCACTGGGCACCTCGTACTGGTACATGTCCATACCGCGCGCCACTCTCCTGTGGTGGCCGCTGTGGGTCCTGGTCGCCGCATGGAGCCTGCGCAACCCCCGCGTCACCACCGCCTACGCCTGCCTCGCCGCCCCGCTCATGACCGTCCTCACCGTCACTTTCATGACCGGCCGTTGGGCCGGCTGAGACGGAGCGTCCGTACTCGACCGCGGCACCGCGCCTCCACGACCGGAGCTACCCGCAGCGTCAGGATGCGTCGGAGGTCGCCGGGCCGGCGACCGGTGGCGCCGACCGCCGCTCCGTCCGCCGGCGTCGCCAGGCAAGGACGAAGCCGGCTCCCGCCAACAGCGCCGGAACGGCCGATGCGGTCGCCGACGACGCCACCCAGTCGGGGTTCAACTGCCCCGTCATGCCGCTGGTGTACCGACAGGTCGCCTGCGGGGGAAAGAAGCCGTACGCCACCGTCGTCGGCGCACTGGATTGCCAGTCGGCACCGGCGGCACAGGCCGACGAAGGACCCGCGAGAAGCCGCCATCCGGCCAACCCGTAGACCATCACGAACACGGAGCCGAACACGAAGAACGCCGTCCCCGTGCGACGAAGCTTGTCCCTTCTGGACATCGGCACCACCAGACCGCTGCCGAGTCGCGGATCCAGACACTCCGCGATCAGGGCCGCCAGAAGACAGGCCGCCAGCACCAGCAGACCGGCCCAGAGCACCACGCCGAGCACTCCATGGCCTCCGACGGACGAAACCTCTCCACGTTGGAACTCGCAGATGGTCGCCGGGGGAAACGCCTGGTCCCGCACTCGCAGGAACCGACCCGGCCCCTGCGTCAGACCCTGCATGCACCGCTCGTCGAACTCCATCATGCCGAACAGGGCAAGCCCCGATCCGACCACCACGATGCCGAGCGAAATGCCCACCGTGGCCCACAGTCCGCTCGTCCGATAGCCACCGTGTACGGGTATGTGTGACATTCGCGCACAGTATCCGATCCTGCGGCCGTCCTGACGTCCCACCGTCCACCGCCGTACAAGCCCCCACTGGCTCGTCACGGTGCTGGAGGCGGTGGGGTCGAATTACCCGGTGAGCTGACGGATCCTGCCGTCCTGGTCGAGTTCGAGCAGGCCGATGCGGCCGTTGTCGTAGGTGCCGCCGTGGATGAGTTCCGCGTGGGTGTGCCAACGGGCGAGGACGCGTTCCGGATCCCGGAGCGCATCGATCCGCAGGGCACGTATCTCGGGTGCGGCGTAGCTGCTCACCTCAAGGCGAGCACGGTAGTGGGCCGGCACGGATCAGCCTTGTGTTGCCGCACGCTCGATGCGGGCCAGGAGGCGGTGGCGGCGTACCGCGTGGGCGAAGTCAGGTACATCGTGGGTGCCGTTGGCGAGGTCCGCATGGATCTGCTCGTAGGCGTGGGCGACGGTGTACGCCATCTCGGTGCGACGACCGGCGAGTTGGGGCAGTGTCTCGTAGGAGGTGGGGACCGGCAGTTCCTTGAGGGCGGTCTCCTCGCCCCGGGCGCCGTGCACGGTGACCTGGCCGAACTGGAGGTGGCCGGAGGGCCCGGTGAGCAGCAGATCGCCTTCGGTTCCGTTGATCTCCCAGTGGAAGTCGGTCGCGCGGGACAGGCCGCCGCGGAAGTGGACGGAGGCGACCGCGCCGCCTTCCAGCACGCCGTTGAGGGCGAGCTGGTCCGGCGCGGTCATCGGCAGGACCTCGCCGGTTGCCGCGTCGCGCACGGACCTACGACGGGTGGCCATGGTTGCGCCGAGCTCGGTGAACTCTCCGAGGGCCATGGTGAGCGCGTCGATGGTGTGGCCGAAGGGGACGGTCAGCATGGTGGCGCCGTTGGCCGGGTCCAGGGTGTAGGCGTTGCGGCCCGGGATGTCGCCGCCCCACCCGCGTCCCGAGGCGATGATGCTGGTGGAGAGCACTTCGCCGACGTACCCCGACGCGATCAGATCGCGGACGTAGCGGACCGGGGGAGCGGAGCGGGCCTGCAGGCCGACGAAGGTGCGCAGTCCCTTGGAGTCGGCGAGGGTCGCCAGCTCTTCGGCTTCGGCGAGCCCATTGCCGAGCGGCCACTCGCTCAGCACCATCTTTCCGGCGTGCAGCGCGGCCAGTGCCAACTCCCGGTGCTGGGGGACCTTCACGGTGATGACGACCAGGTCGACCTCGTCGCGCCGCACCAGTTCCTCGTGGGTGCCGAAGGCGAGCGGGATGCCGTATTTCTCGCCGGCCGCCTTGGCGGAGGCGGCGCTGGACGCTGACAGCGCGCGGACCTCGAAGCCGTCCAGCGCACGCAGCGCGGGCAGATGTGCGGTGGCGGCCCAGCCACCGGAGGCGCTGAGGCCGATGATGCCGACGCCGATGGGGGTGTGGGGTGCAGGGGTGGCAGGCATGGATGTCTCCTTGGTATTGCCGACTGGCGCGGAGCGGGGCGGGGCCTCCTGCGGCCTGGTGCTTCCGGCAGCCTGGGGCCTCCGGCGGTCTGGAACCTCCGGCGGTTGATGATCACGACCGTAGCTCATGTTCGCATCGATGTGAACATGAGGCGGTGGTCATGGATACTGGAGCCATGGCCAGCCGTACCTCTTCGCCCTTGGTCCACCCCGACGAACGGGACCTGGACCTCTTTGTGATCATGAGCGCCCTCGCCGACCCGGTCCGATTGAGCATCGTGGTCACGCTCGGCCGCCACGCCGAGGTCGCCTGCGGGACCTTCCGGCTGCCGGTCGCCAAGTCCGCGCTCAGCCGCCACTTCAAGATCCTTCGGGAGTCCGGACTGCTCCGGCAGCGCGACGCGGGCACCCGACGCGTGAACACGCTGCGCTGCGAGGAGCTGGACAGACGCTTCCCGGGGCTGCTCGACCTCGTATTGCAGGAGGGGGCCGGACGGGAAGTGCCGGTTGGTGACGCGAACTGAGCCGCTTTTACGGGGACTTGGTCGGTGTGTGTCCGGGGAGGCGTCACCTCGGCGTGCCCTGCTGACGGTTCACATCAGGACGACGCACCCGCCTTCTTCCAGGCTTCGCAGCGAGCGGTGGGGGAGCGTGCAGGCGTTCCAGCGAAGATCCAGCTTTTCCAGGGCGGGCAGCTGTGCGACCCAGTCGGGAATCCGGGCCAGGCGGTTGCTGCGCAGGTCGATCTGCCGAAGCCGTGGGAGGCCGGCCAGGCACTCGGGCAGTTCGGTGAGAGCGTTCTCACGCAGGTCCAGGTGCCGTAGTTCATGCAGGTCGGCCACGGTGGACGGCAGAGTGTTGAGTGCGTTTCCCCGGAGCCAGAGCTCGCGCAGCTTGTGGAGGTGGCCGATGCCGTCAGGCAAGGTGGTCAGCTGGCTGTGCTGGGCTCGTAGCTCGGTCAGTTCCGCGATCCGGCCGATGGTTTCGGGCAGGGAGGTCAGGGGGTTCTCGCCGACGTTGAGGTAGCGCAGCCGCGTGAGGTTTCCCAATGTCTCCGGGAGCCTGGTCACATGGTTGTCGTGGAGGTAGAGGCAGCCGCTCAGTTCGACCAGGTCGCCCAGGCTGTCGGGAAGCGACGTGAGCTTGTTGTGGCCGAGGTCCAACGTGCTGAGGCGCCGCAGTCCGCCGATCTTCGGCGAGAGCGTCGTCAGGCCGGTCTCGGCCAGGATCAGTACGCGCAACTCGGTGCGCTGCCAGACCCATTCGGGCACTTCCCCGAGCTCCCGGCGCCAGAGGTTGACTGTGGGCTGCACTGCCGCGTCCCTTCCGTTGACGGTCCTGACGGAGATGCTGCCGGTGGAGGTGGGGACCGTGTGGCAGCGGAGGGTATCAGTGCCTGGAGTTCCCGTCCCGGTGCTGTCAATGATTCTCTCCCCAACGAGCTTGTGGAGTAGATGATTTGAGGATGCGAGGCACGAGCCCCGACCCTTGCTGCCCGTCGACCGGTCCGCACGGGTGTGGGCAATCCTTCGCCGCCGGTCAAGGCCGCCGGGTGAGTGGCCAGGCAGGGACGGCCGGGCGAGACGCCAAGATGGCCCGCAGGCCGCCTACCGTCCGGGACGCGGCGCCGCGCCCAGGTCGTGGGCGTCAGGCACCCTTCCTCCGCGTCGGACGCAGCCGCTCAAGCAGGGCGTAGAGCGTTGTGCTCTCGACTTCGGTCAGGGCGTCGAGGGTGCCGTGTGTCTCCTGCATCTCTTCTCGCACCCGGCGGATGATCTCGCGGCCCGTTTCCGTCGCGACGACGTTCTTCACCCGGCGGTCCGCGGGGTCGGCCTCGCGGCGGACCAGCTCGCGGGCCTCCAGTCGGTCCACGATCCCCGTGACATTCGACGCGTCGCATGCCAGCAAGGCGGCGAGGCCGCGCATCGGCAGCGGGTCGTCGAGCTGGGCGAGGACCTTCGCCTGCGTGGCGGTGAGGCCGTGATGGGCGGCGGCGGCCGCGAAATCGCGCCACTGGGCGGTGCCCACGGCGGCGAGCAGTTCCAGGAGCTGGAGCTTGGTGGGTGCCGGCCCGGGTGTGGTCCTCATGGTCGGAGCGTACCCACTGATGCTTCACGTCATCAATTGTTTACTTGACTATCTGAACTATTGAGGACTACCGTCTGTGGAAATACTTGATGCCATGAAACATCTATGGCCTGAAGCACCGAAGGTCCCCGCCAGTCATGAGCCACGCCGCATCCGCATCCGCCCCCGCCGTGGGGCGACGGCACGAGACGCTCGTCATCCTCGCCCTGAGCCTTGCCGCGATGGTCGTGTCGATGATGCAGACCCTGCCCGTCCCGATCCTGGGCCTGATTCGGAACGACCTCGGCGCCTCGGCCGCCGACGTCAGCTGGGTGACCACCGCCACCCTGTTGTCCGCCGCGGTCTTCACCCCGCTGCTCGGCCGCTTCGGCGACCAGCACGGCAAGAAGCCCACCCTGGTGGCCGTCCTCGTCGTCATGGTCGCGGGCTCCGTCATAGCCGCGGTCGCCGGCTCGCTGCCGCTGCTGATCCTGGGCCGGGTGCTCCAGGGGGCCGCCACCGCGATCTTCCCGCTGGCCCTCTCCGTCCTGCGTGAAGAGGTCCGGCCGGAGCGGCTGCCCGGCGCGATGGCCCTGGTCAGCGGCACCCTCGCGTTCGGCAGCGGGCTGGCGCTCGTCGCCACGGGCCTGCTCACCTCCGGTGCCGACGCCGACTACCGCAACGCCTTCTGGATGGCGACCGGCTTCGCGGTCCTCGCCCTGCTCGCGGTCGTCTTCCTGGTCCCGGCGACCCGGCACAAGACCGGCGGTCGCACCGACTTCCTCGGCGCCCTCACCCTCGGCGTCGCCCTGCTGCTGCTCCTGCTGCCGATCTCCCAGGGGCACGAGTGGGGCTGGGCCTCCGGCCGCACGCTCGGCACTTTCGCCGGCGCGGTCGTCATGATCGCGGTCTGGGTCCTGACCGAGCTCAAGGTTCGCCAGCCCCTCGTGGACATGCGGATGTTCGTCCATCGCCCGGTCCTCATGGCCAACCTCGCCGGTGTGCTGGTCGGCTTCGGTATGTTCGCCAACTTCCTCGGCGTCTCCTACCTCGTGCAGATGCCCAAGGCGCTCACCGGCTTCGGCTTCGACGCCTCCATCCTGCGGGCATCCGTCCAGTTCCTGCTGCCCGGTGCGGTCGTCTCCCTGCTCGCCTCGCCCCTCGGCGGCCAGCTCGTACGCCACCGAGGCCCCCGGTACGTGCTTGCCATGGCGGCCGCATTCGGAGCCGTGGGCTTCGGCTGGCTGGCCCTCGACCACGACCAGACCGCCTCGGTGATCGGAGCCGGCCTGCTGACCGGTGCGGCCGTCAGCTTCGGCTACGCCGCCATGCCCGCCGTCATCATGGCGAGCGTCCCGCACCACCAGAGCGGCATAGCCAACGGCATCAACTCGATCTCCCGCTCCACCGGCAGCGCGATCGGCAGCGCCATCGTCACCACCATCCTGGCGTCCAGGACCATCGAGCACCTGCCGGCGGGCGTGGCACCGCTGCCCGCCGAATCCGGGTTCACCCTCACCTTCGGCATCGGGGCCGTCGCCTTCGCGCTGGTCGCGGTGATCGGCTGGCTCGGCCTGCACGCACAGCAGGAACAGCAGGAACAGGGGCGGGGGCAGCAGGCGCCACTGGCAGAGCGCGGGACGCTCGACACCGGGGCCGTCCCGGCGGGCGCGACAGGTTCTGATGCTTCGCCAACTCAGGCTGCGCAAGCAACGGTTGTCGAAGTCATCACGGAGCTCGCGGCCCAGTCCGACACCGTTCCGACCGGCACCGCTCGGACCGGCGCGGCCCCGAGCGCCGTCGTCCCGGCCGACGCGGTCTCGGCCGGGGACGCCGTCCCTGCCGGGGCCGGGTTTCACGGCCTGGTGCGGGACGCCGGCGGCGAGGCGCTGGGCGGTGTCGCCCTCACCCTCATATCGCCGGACGGACGGCAGGTCGGCCGCACGCTCTCCCACCCTGACGGCCGCTACGCGCTGCCCGCCCCGGCCGGCGGTCCGTACGTGCTGATCACCGCCGCCGACGGCCATGAGCCGCAGGCCGCCACGGTCATGGCAGGGGCCGGCCCGGTGGCGTACGGCGTGCGGCTCCCGCGCGCCGTAGGAGCGACCGGCGCCCAGGTGCGGGGCACCGTCCGCGCCGGGAAGGCCGGCGATCCGCTGCCCAACGCCCGACTCACGCTGGTCGACGCCGCCGGGAACGTAGTGCGCACCACCCTCTCGGACGCCGACGGCGCATACGCCTTCACCGACCTGACCGCGGGCGAGTACTCGCTCATCGCCAGCGGCTACCCACCCATGGCGTCGGCGCTGGCCGTCGAGGGGCGCGGCACGGACGACTTCCATCTGGAACTGGCACACCCCGCACCGCAGTGAGCCATGACCTCCGGGCACGCCGAGCAGCTCGCCGGACCGCCGGACTACTGCGCCCCGACGGCCCCGGGCCCAGGGTCCCCGGTACCCCTACGCCACTCCACCCACATTGCTCACGCCTACTGATACCGACAAGGAGCACCCGATGACCGTCTCTACGTCCCCCGCCTCCCGCGCGGCCGAGATCCTGTCCCGGCCCGTCGAGCTGAACGGCCTGACCGTCCCGAACCGCATCGTGATGGCGCCGATGACGCGGATGTTCTCCCCGGGCGGCGTCCCCGGTGAGGATGTGCGGTCGTACTACGCCCGTCGTGCCGCCGCGGGCGTCGGCCTGATCGTCACCGAGGGGACCTACGTCGGCCACGAGTCGGCGGGGCAGAGCGACCGCGTTCCGCGCTTCCACGGCGAGGAGCAGCTGGCCGGCTGGGCGAAGGTCGCCGAGGACGTGCACGCGGCCGGAGGCACGATAGTGCCGCAGCTGTGGCACATCGGCATGGTCCGCAAGCAGGGTGAGCCGCCCTTCGCCGACGCCCCCGCCGTCGGCCCCTCCGGCATCCGCGTCGACGGTACCGAGGGCACCGGCAAGGCGATGACCCGAGGCGACCTGGACGACGTCATCGGTGCCTTCGCCGAGGCCGCCGCGGCCGCCGAGCGGATCGGCTTCGACGGCGTCGAACTGCACGGCGCCCACGGCTACCTCCTCGACCAGTTCCTGTGGGAGGGCACCAACCGCCGTACCGACGCCTACGGCGGCGACCCGGTAGCCCGGACGAAGTTCGCGGCGGAGATCGTGGCCGCCGTCCGGGAAACCGTCTCGCCCGACCTCCCGGTGATCTTCCGCTACTCGCAGTGGAAGCAGGAGGCGTACGACGCGCGGCTCGCTCAGACCCCGCAGGAGCTGGAGGCGATCCTGGCGCCGCTCGCCGCGGCCGGCGTCGACGCCTTCCATGCCTCCACCCGCCGCTACTGGCTCCCGGAGTTCGAGGACTCGGACCTCAACCTGGCCGGCTGGACCAAGAAGCTCACCGGCAGGCCCACCATCACCGTCGGCTCGGTCGGCCTCGACGGCGACTTCCTGCGCGCGTTCGCGGGTGAGGGCGCTGCGGTCGGCAGCATCGACAACCTCCTGGAGCGCCTGGAGCGCGACGAGTTCGACCTCGTCGCCGTCGGTCGCGCCCTGCTCCAGGACCCGCAGTGGGCGGCGAAGGTCCTGGAGGGCCGGTTCGAGGAGCTCAAGCCGTACGACGCGGCGGCGCTGAAGTCCCTGAGCTAGCCGTACCTGCCAGGGGCCGCATCTGCCCCACACGCAACGGCAGATGACGACACATGAGCGCACATGACGGCAGCACATGGCGGAGGGTACCGGTTCGTTCTTACTGACCGGTGCCCTCCCGTCGTTCCCGATCAGGCCGGGAACCGCTCTGGACGTTCGGCGGTGTGCACGTCTCGCCCCCCGCCTGCCGCTGCCGCTTGGCCGTGTTCGGCTACGAGCTCTTGTGTTCGTTGCTGTTCTGCACAACACTCTCGATGCACAGAAACGCTCACCATTGAACATGTCCGAGCCCTGGGCGGCGACCGGTCGAGTCGAGGAGAGCAGGCATGACGCACTTCAGCCGACGTGGATTCCTGAGCACGGCCATGGTGGGAGCCGCGTCCCTGGGCGTTCCTCTGGGCACCCCCCTGGGCAGCAGCCGTACGACCCTCGCCCAGGCCGGAAACCCGCGGGGACTCACCCTCCGCGGCAACGAATTCCTGCTGGACGGCAAGCCGTTCCGCATTCTCTCGGGTGCCTTCCACTATTTCAGAACGCACCCCAAGGACTGGCGCGACCGGCTGACACGGATGCGAGCCATGGGCCTGAACACGGTGGAGACCTACGTCGCCTGGAACTTCCACCAACCGTACGAGAAGAAGGCCGACTTCACCGGTTGGCGCGACGTCGCCGCATTTGTACGGACCGCGGACGAGGTCGGACTGAAGGTGATCGTGCGACCGGGGCCGTACATCTGCGCCGAATGGGACTTCGGCGGCCTGCCCGCCTGGCTCCTGAAGGACAAGGGTGTGCCACTGCGACGTTCCGACCCCGCATACGAGCGAGCGGTCGACGCCTGGTTCGCCGAACTACTGCCCCGATTCGTCGATCTGCAGGCCACGCGTGGCGGTCCCATCATCGCCATGCAGGTCGAGAACGAGTACGGCAGCTACGGCAACGACCACGCGTACCTGGAACACCTGAGGGACACCATGCGGGCGCAGGGCATGGAAAGCCTGCTGTTCTGTTCCAACGGAGCCACTCGACAAGCGCTGGAGGACGGCAGCCTCCCCGATCTCCTGTCCACCGTGAACTTCGCCGGAGATCCCACCGGCCCCTTCGCCGAGCTGCGCAAATTCCAGCCGGACAAGCCGTTGTTCTGCACCGAGTTCTGGGACGGCTGGTTCGACCACTGGGGAGAGCCCCACCACACCACCGACCCGGTGCAGACCGCCGCCGACGTGGAGAAAATCCTCGAAGCGGGGGCGTCGATCAACTTCTATATGGCGGTGGGCGGAACGAACTTCGGCTGGTCCGCCGGTGCCAATCTCAGCGGCAACGCCTATCAACCCACCGTCACCAGCTACGACTACGACGCTCCGATCAGCGAATCCGGTGAACTCACCGAGAAGTTCCACAAGGTGCGCGAGGTACTCGCCAAATACACCACGCTGCCGAACACACCCCTGCCGGAAACGCCGCGCCGGATGCCGCCCCAGCGGATCGTCGTCCGCGAGTCGGTGCCGTTGATGGATGCCCTCGATGAACTGAGCGACACCCCGGTGCGTCGTACCGGTCCCGTCCACATGGAGGCCCTCGGGCAGCCGCACGGACTGATCCACTACCGCACTCGGGTGCGCGGGCCGCAGCGCACCAAGGGGCTGAGGGTCACGGGGCTGGGCGACCGTGCGCTGGTGTTCGGCAACGGCAAGCGGATCGGTACCTTCGACCGCAACCAGCCCAACCACTCCGTCGACTTCACGGTGACCGACGCGTCCAGCACCCTCGACCTCCTGGTGGACCCCACCGGGCGGGTCAACTTCGGCCGGGGTCTCAACGACCCCAAGGGCATCAGCGGCACGGTGTCCCTCGACAACGAAGAACTGCATGACTGGGAGGTCCGCCGACTGCCCCTGGACGATCTCTCGGCGCTGAGATTCGCCAGCGGAGACACCCCGACCGGCCCCGCGTTCCACCGGGCCCGGGTGCAGATCGACACCCCCGCGGACGGCTTCCTGGCCTTCCCGGGCTGGGACAAGGGCATGGTCTGGCTCAACGGATTCGCACTCGGTCGCTACTGGTCCCTCGGCCCACAGATCACGCTCTACGCGCCGAGCCATCTGTGGCGCAGGGGACGGAACGAACTCGTCGTCCTGGAAATGGAGCGCACGGGCGAACAGATCGAAGTGCGGTCCGCGCCCGATGTCGGCTAGGACTTGTCCCCTCGATCAGGTGCCGGACACACTCACTCGCCCCGGCCTCCGTACCTGCCGTCGACCCACGTTACCGACCGTTAATCTCGTCGTTGATCAACACATGACGAAACCTCGCACTGTTCTTGCCGCGGTTGCCCTTGCGGTGTCCGCTACCGCACTCATCGCGCCAGTTGCCAACGCCGCCCCCGCACCGGGGGCCGGTGCGGAAGCCGACGCAGACCCGCAGATGTGCCCCTCCTGGTCGCAGGCAGGCTGCACCGTGGCGACAACTTTCGGCAAGGCGCTGCACACCGTCCGGGACCTCTACGACGGCTCAAGCTACTCCGATACAGAGGACTCGGCCTGATCGACTGAAGGGCCCAGAGCCCACCGGAGCCAACCGGCCTCGCGGCCTGGACGTCGTACGTTCAGAAACCGGCGCCGAGTGCCGTATCAGTCGGCGCAAGGCCGGCAGCGCGGGCGCAGCTGGTGTCGTAACGAATGGTCGGAGCCTGCCGGGCTCCGACCATTCTTGCGCCACGAGGCGCGCGAGCCCGGCAGGTTCCCGCGGTGCCAAGCCCCGACGACGCCCCACCAGCCGGTCTTCGCGGCTAGCCTGGCGGTTATGGAAGCAATTCTCGTCAGCGCGTGTCTGCGCGGGGTGCCGTGCCGGTTCGACGGGCGTCACAAGGCGGCGCCGCAGATGGAGGCGGTGGTGGCCGGTCGCGAAGTCGTCTCCTTCTGTCCGGAGGTCGCCGGCGGGCTCACGACACCGCGACGGCCTGCGGAACTGGTGGGCGGCGATGGGTACGACGTGCTCGACGGGACGGCGCGGGTCGTCGAGGACACCGGGCGTGATGTGACCGCGCAGTTCGTGGACGGAGCGCAACGCGCACTGGCGGCGGCGCGGAACGGCGGCTGCACTGAAGCCCTGCTGATGCCGCGCAGCCCCTCGTGCGGACGCGGTGCGGTCTACGACGGGTCGTTCTCCGGAGAGCTGGTGCCGGGGGACGGGGTGACGGCGGCGCTCTTCGAGCGGAACGGCATCGCCGTGCGAACCGCACCCGGAGTATGAGGGTGCGCCGCAGACACCGTTGCGGCATCCCGAGCCCGTGACCCGTTGACTGCGGAGCGTGCCGGGCGGGCGAAGCGTCCCCCGATGGCCGGCCGGCTGCCGGAGCAGTGCAGGCCAGGCATGGGGTAAGGAGGGGCCACGGCGCGCAGGTCGGGTGTTGTGGGGTTCGCACAGCTGCGTCTTGCCAGGTCTGACGGTGGCCCCACCGCCGTGGCCAGGTGTCTGCGCAACCATGGGCGGGTGCGACTTGATCCCGCGGACCCCGCCTTCTCCCACGACCCCTATCCGTACTACGGAAGACTGCGCGACCAGGGGCCGGCTGCCCGGGTCGAGTTGGCGAACGGGACGCATGCCTGGCTGGTCACCGGCTACGAGCACAGTCGCGCGGTACTCGCCGACCCGCGCTTCTCGAACGTGCCGCCGCAACGCGCCGGCCGCCCCAAGCCGAGCTCCCCGGCACAACGTGCCCGAGCCTGCCTGGCACAGCACATGCTCAACACCGACGCTCCCGACCACACCCGGTTGCGCCGCCTGACGGCCGCCGCCTTCGCACCACCTCGCGTCGACGCGCTGCGGCCGAGGATCGAGCAGCTGGCAGCCGGACTGGTGACGGAGCTGACCGGTCGGCTGGCCGCCGGCGAGACTGTCGACCTGGTCGATGGCTTCGCCTTTCCGCTGCCGATCCTGGTGATCAGCGAGGTGTTGGGGGTGCCGGAAGCCGACCGTGAGGGACTGCGGGAGTGGACCTACCGCGTCGGCTCACCCGCCGACGCGCTGCCCCAGGGCGCCGTGGACGAGGCATGGGTTCTGCTGCACACGTACGTCACATCACTGATCGCCGAGAAGCGGAAGACGCCGGGCGAGGACGTTTTCAGTGCGCTGGTCCGCAGCTCGGCCGAGGACGGTCTGGACGACGGCGAGTTGCTCGCCATGGCCTTTCTCCTGCTCTTCGCAGGCTACGAGACAACGATGAACCTTCTTGCCTCGGCCTCGCTGCGACTGCTCACACACCCCGGCGAACTGACTGCCGCCCGACGGGATCCCGATGCCCGCTGGGCCGCGGTGGTGGAGGAAACACTGCGGTACGACAGCCCGTTGGAAGGGGCAACCTGGCGGCGCGCGGCCGAGACGGTGGATCTCGGCGACGGTGTGGAGGTGCCGGCCGGGGACTCCGTCCTGGTCGTGCTGGCGGCAGCGAACCGGGACCCTGCGCACTTCCCGGACCCCGACGAGTTCCGGCCGACGCGCTACCTCGCCGCGGCCGACGGCAAACGAGCCGCTCCGCACGCTGCGTTCGGCCACGGCCCGCACTTCTGCGTAGGGTCACGACTGGCCCGAATGGAGGCGGCGATCGCGCTCCCCCTGCTCTTCGACACACCCCTGGACCTGCGTCTCGCCGCCGACCCGATGGACTTGCCGTACCGCCCGGGCCTGCTCGTCCGTGGGCCCCGTCGCGTCCCGGTCACCATCCAGGCAACGTAGGGTCCGGCCGAGCCGCCCTGGCGCCAGGACGCTGACGCCGATGAGCAGAGTGCTGACGACCCACCTGCCTGGATCTGCCTGCCTGCGTGCCTGCCCGCAACTGCCTGGTACCTGCGCCAGATGATGTCAGAGCCGAAACGCCGTGGTCACCCGCTCAGCGAGATCATCTTCCGTCATCGTGGTGTCGATCTGAATGGCAGGCAGTTGGAGACGTTCGGTCTCCTGCCTGAGGTGTGCGGTGAACATGCGATCACGTTCGGCGAGATTGCGACCGGCCCGCGCCGGATTGCCGGTCCTCCATACGAAGTCTTCCCCTGGTACTGACCGGCTCCGGATGGCCGCCTGGCGGAAGTCGGGTGTGGGAAGAAGCCAGACAGCGTGCTCAGGTGCGTCAAGCAGGGGCTTCACAAGGTGGGGGAGCAGCCGGAATCCCTCGACGACGACCCAGGGGCCCTGAGGCAGGCGAAGGAGGTCTTCGACGATCAGGCCGAAACCCTCGCCTCGAAACCAGTGGAAGGTCTCAAGCATGGTCTGCGGGGACCGGTTGACCCACCGCTCGTCCATGTCCATGGCGATGAACTGGTGCAGCAAGGGCGCCTGATCGGGGGTGGTCCGCCCGGCATGGTCCCGCATCACGTCGTCGGTCGCGTAGAGGTGCCATCCGTGGCGGTCGGCGAGTCGGCGGGCGATCGTCGACTTGCCGGCTCCGCTCCCACCACCGATCCAGAACACGTGCCGCAGCCGCGTTCGAAGCTCTGCGAGGTTGGTTGCCTCGCCGTATCGTCCGGACTTCCTGGGCTGCATTTCTCTCCCCGGTCCCATGAGACGACCAAGACGAACGTCATTATGGCCGTCCCGATGGGCGGTTGCGCTCGGAGAACGGGTCGGCCACGTTCCTGAACGTGTTCAGTGAACAGGTTCAGTCGAGGGCGGCGAAGCGGGCGGTGACGCGGCAGCAGGTGCTGGCCGCGGCCGAGCGCCTCTTCCACGACCAGGGAGCTCACCGCGCTGTTGACGCTCGTGTAGGCATGCGGCCCGGCTCGGCGGAGCCGTTTCCCCGCCATCGCCCCTCATGCCGGTGGGTGTTGGCCAGGTGTGGCTTCAGGCGCCGACGGCCCGTGACTACGTGTCCAACGCCATTGCCTTTGCCTGCCCTACCGAGCCGCACCGGCGGTTGCCGGACCGTACTCGGGCAGCGCGATGGCCCCGGCCTTGGCGAACTGTGCCGCGAGCAGGTTGCGCATCGGCCAGCGGGTCATCGACCGCATCGAAAGGTCACGCAGTCGGATGCCGAGTGCACCGGAGGGCGCGTAGCCGGCGACGCCGCGTGGTGGCAGTTGCTGAGCCTGGCTCACGTACGGGCGCATCACCGCGTCGTAGCGGGCAAAAGCGATGCGGTGGTCACCGTCGGCGGTGGCGAGTTCACCGGCCAGGACGTAGGCACCGACCAGGGCCAGACTGGTCCCCAGACCGGTCAGCGGGGTCGCGCAGTATCCGGCGTCGCCCAGCAGCGCCACCCTGCCGCGGGACCATTGGTCGAGACGGACCTGGCCCATGGAGTCGAAGAAGAAGTCCGAGGCCGTGTGCATCGCTCGCAGCAGGCGCGGGACTTCCCACCCGACGCCGGCGAAGCGTCGGGCCACGAGTTCCCGCTGGGCTGCGACGTTGCGACGGTCGTACTCGATGGGCGCCGACCGGAAGCTGAAACCGGCCTTGATCTGCCCGGGGAGTCGGCCCGGACGGGCGGAGGCGACCAGTCCGCCGGGCGCGTTGTGCATCAGATACCAGCCATCGAGATCCAGGTCGTCGGTGGCGGTGAACCAGGCGGTGTAGAGGCCGAGCGGGTGGACGAACTCCTGCTCCGGACCGAAGGACAGGCCGCGTACGACGGAGTGCGGTCCGTCTGCGCCGATGACCAGGCCGAATCGGCGGGGTGCCGCCTTTTCGAAGGTGACGGTGACTCCCTCCGCGTCCTGCGCCAGCCCGGTGACGGTGTCGTCGAAGAGGTACTCGGTATCCGGCAGGGTGGCCTCGTACAGCAGTCGGGCGAGATCCCCACGCAGAATCTCGATCTCGGAGACGATGCCCTCGCCGCCGAAGCTGTCGGCGGGTATCTGTGCGGTGGCGCGGCCGGAGGCGTTGACGAGCGCGAGGCCGCGCTGGTCCACGCTGTGTGCCCTGGCCTGGTCCATCAGGCCCATGCGCTCGATCACGGTGCGGCCCGCGCCGCGCAGGTCCACGGTCTGGCCGCCCGGCCGGGGCGCCGGCGCCCGCTCGACGACGGTCACGGTGAGACCTGACCTGCGTAGCCAGTACGCCAGCGCGGGCCCTGCGATACCGGCGCCGGAAACGAGTATCTCGGTGTTCTCCATGGCGGGGAATGTACGACGTACGCAGTGCAGTGCGCAAGCAGCAATTTCCAGCTCTCATTGGGGATTTCGGGCGTGAATGCACTAGTGCGCGGGCGAGACGTCGGTGCGAGGGGCGGGAATGCCGTGCTCGCCGACGCCTAAAATGGGGGCCGGCCTAGTGCACTAGTGCGGGAGGGGTATCGATGGGCGGACAAGCGGTGCCGCGCTACCAGCAAATCGTCGCCGAACTGAGGCGGCGGATCGAGACGGGCGAGCTGACACCGGGGGAGCGGGTGCCCTCGACCCGCGAGATCACCCGGCAGTGGGGCGTCGCGATGGCGACTGCGACCAAGGTGCTCGCCGAGTTGCGCCGTGAGGGGTTGGTCCGTGCGGCCCCGGGCATCGGGACTGTCGTCGAGGCCCGGGTGGAGACTCGTGCCGATGTGCCTGTCGAGGACCGTGTCGAGCCATCGGGTCGTCCCGCAGGCACCGTCCGCCCCCCGGTGGCCAGGCATCCGGGTGCGTCTGCCGAGGTACCTACTGGGGCGGCGCTCACGCTCGGACGGATCGTCACCGCCGCCGTCACGGTTGCCGATGGGGAGGGGCTGGCCGCGGTCTCGATGCGCAGGGTCGCCGCCGAACTCGGTGTGGCGACCATGTCGTTGTACCGGCACGTGGCGGACAAGGACCACCTGCTGGCACGGATGATGGAAACGGTCTTCGCCGAGTGTCCTCTGCCGACCGACCCACCACAGGGCTGGCGCGAGCAGATCGGGCTGGCCGCCCGCCTGCTCTGGCAACTGTTCCGTCGCCACCCGTGGCTCGCAACCGCCCTCTCGATGACCCGCCCGCAAATGGTCGTAGCGGCACTGCCGTTCACCGAGTGGATGCTTGCCGCCCTGCACGCGCACGGGCTCGACCGCCAGTCCGCCTTCACCGCACACCTCGTGCTCTTCAACTACACCCGTGGCATCGCGGTCAACCTGGAGGCGGAGCGGGAGGCGGAGGCGCTCAGCGGCCTCGACAGCGAGGAGTGGATGGACATCCAGGAGCCGGCCCTCCAGGAAATCCTGGACACCGGGCGCTTCCCGGAACTCTCGCACCTCGCCGCGGCGGGCTACGACCTCGACCTCGACAACCTCTTCGAGTTCGGCCTCGAACGCCTCCTCGACGGTCTCGCCGCACTTCTCGGCGAGAGGTCTGATCCGTGAAGAAAAGGCTGTGGGCGGACCGTGCCCGCGCGTCCGATCAACGGACCGAGTCGCGCACCGTCTTGAGGCTTTCCCTCCAGATGGCCAAGGGTATCGGGAAAAAGTTTCCACGGAAGGTTCAACGATAGCGTTCAAGGCATGGCTACTGACATCAAGGACACCATCCATGCCGTCGATGCCGGCGCCGTCATGCGGCTGTTCCCGGTGCGGCCGCGGTTGCTCGCCCTGGGCGAGCCGACCCATGGCGACAACACTCTGCTCGACCTCCGCAACGAGCTCTTCCGGCAGCTCGTCGAGCAGGAGGGGTACCGGACGATCGCGGTTGAAAGCGACTGTGTGAGGGGCCTGGTCGTGGACGAGTACGTTGCCTCGGGCGCGGGCACCCTCGATGAGGTCATGGAGACTGGATTCAGTCATGGCTGGGGCGCCTTCGCCGGCAACCGCGAGCTCGTGCGCTGGATGCGCTCCTACAACGACGGCCGGCCCGCGGCCGAGCAGGTCCGCTTCGCCGGTTTCGACGGCCCGCTGGAGATCACCGGCGCTGAAAGCCCCCGGCAGGTCCTGACCGCACTCCACGGTTACCTCGCAGCCCAGGTGGACGCGGACCTGCTCCCCTGCACCACGGAAAGCCTCGACCGCCTGGTCGGCGACGACGACCGGTGGACCAACCCCGATGCGATGATGGACCCTGCGCAGTCCGTGGGGCAGTCGGCCGATGCCGGACAACTGCGTTTCCTCGCCGATGAGTTGGTGGCACTGCTGGACGCGCAGACGCCGCATCTGCTCGCGGCGACCTCACCGGACGACTGGGACCGGGCGCGCCTGTACGGGCGCACCGCAACCGGCCTGCTGCGCTATCACCACGCGATGGCCGACACCTCACCGGCTCGCATGACGCGGCTGTGCGCGCTGCGGGATCTGATGATGGCCCACAACCTCCTCGCAGTCTCCGCCAGGGGACCGGCGCTCATCTACGCCGGCAATTCACACCTCCAGCGCGAGAAGAGCAGCATGCGGATGTGGCAGGGGTCGGTGCATTGGTGGAGTGCCGGTGCGCTGGTGAGCGCCCAACTCGGCGAGCAGTACGGCTTTGTGGCCACGGCTCTGGGCACGCTCCGGTGCCAGGGAGTGGACACGCCGCCACTGGACACCGTCGAAGGTCTCCTGTACGCGCTGCCTGAGGACCGTTGCGTTATAGACGCCCCGCGGCTGGCCACCGCCCTTGGCGACACACGGCCGGTGCTCCGAGTGTCCCCCTGGTTCGGCTACGCCCCGCTCGACCCGGCACACCTGACCGGATACGACGGGATCGTGTTCGTCAAGGACGTCTCACAGAACTAGCGCTACGGACTCTGGAGCGGCGGGGGCATTCTGCTCGAAGTGTCCGATGAGAGTGTGGCGTTGGCCTCAGGTCGCTCACGGACTGGGAAGGGTGGCGTGCAGCGGGGTGTTCCCTGCCGTGCCGGATATGGATGCGGGGGAGTGGGGGGTGAGGGTGTTCCAGGTGATGTCGATGGTGATACCGGATGCGGGGGTGGGGCCCGGACCATGACCCAGGTTGGTGTTGGTGCCGGGGGCAGGGTCGGGGGTGACGTTCAGGTGAGCGGTGACGGCGCCGTTTGCCTGGTCCCAGGAGGCGGTGCCGTTGACGGTGGCGTCGGTCACCCAGCGCACGTCGGTGAGGGTGAAGTGTGCTTGGGGCACGCCGGAGACGGTCCAGGTGCCGCCGCGCAGTCCGGTGTCGCTGCCGTGGGTCAGATAGCCGCTGCGGGCGATTGCATCGCTCAGTGCCGATGCACCGACGGCGGCCGCGCGTAGTGCTGCAGGGCGGGCCTGGTTGCCGGGCGCGGGGGTGGCAGGGGTGGTGTCGGCGAGGCGGGTGGGGTAGTCGGCGAGGGTGGGGACGGCGGGGGTGTGCTGGGTGCAGGAGGTGTCCAGGCGCTTCAGAGCGGTGGCAGGAGCGCGTAGGAACTGGCGGTACAGCAGCTGTCCGCACGCTTCCGGGCCCGGCCGGGTCGGGTCGGACATGGCGGTGATGTGGGTGAGGTTGGGGACGGTGATGAAGCGGGCGGAGGGCCCGAGTTGGGCCGCGACACGTCGGCCGCCGATGGCGGGGGTGAGCGAGTCGAGGTCGCCGCCGAGCACGAGGGCGGGAACGGTGGCCGGCACCAGGGGCGGACGGGTCGTGATGGGGGTGTGGGAGCGTTGCGGGGCGGGCCAGTCGAGGCAGCCGTCGTAGGTGTCGGTGTAGGCGTTGACGGTCGTCCATTCGGCGGCGGTGAAGGGGGCGAAGGTGGCGGCGGGCTGGGCGGATATCCGGTCGTGGAGCCTGCGGGCGCGTTCGGCGCTCGGGCTGGTCATGGCGAACAGCTGCGGGTAGTCGGTGCACGCCACGGCGAAGTACAGGGCGCTGGAGTAGTCGGGGGGCGGGAGGTTGGTGCCGTCGTGGGCGGCGGTCTGTTCGGCCAGGCGGAGCAGTGGAGCGCTGTCGCCCCTGGCGAGCAGTGCCTGGGCCGCGGCTTGCAGACTCCGGTAGATCCCGGAGTCGACTCCGGCGTCGTTGACCAGGTCGACCAGGGTGGTCACGGTTACCGTTACGGCTATGGGGTCGCCGTCCACGCCGGTGGTGGTACCGGTCAGCGGTGCGGTGCGCAGGCGGGATGCCAGGGCGGATATGAGGGTCCACGCGTCGCTGGAGGTGTGGGCGGCGCATTGCGGTGAGCGTCGGCAGACGAGGGCGAACGCGGTGCGGGCGGTGGTGGCGCTGGTGGTGTACCAGGGGTCCAGGCCCAGGACTTCGTAGGTGGCGTCCAGGGTGAGCGAACGCAGCAGGGAGGGGTGGCGTGCGGCGAAGACCTGGGCGAACCAGCCGCCGTAGGAGTCGCCGTACAGGTCGACGCCGGAAAGGCCGAGCTGGGTGAGGACATCGGCGAGGTCCTGGGCGGCGTCGACGGTTCCGAAGAGCTCGGAGGCGTGGATCCAGCTTCCGTCGGGGCGAAGCCAGGTGTGATCGAGTTGGTCGGCGCAGGCGCCGACGACCTGGGCGAAGTCGGGCCCTGAGGGCTGGCCTGCGTAGTGTTCCAGGTCCGGGCAGGTGAGGGCCTGTGAGCGGCCCGTGCCGCGCAGGTCGAAGAGCAGCAGGTTCCGGCTGGCGCGGAGTGGTCCGAGCATCTTGAGGTAGGCATCACGGGAGTGGCGCGTTGCCCAGCCGGGTCCGCCGTCGACGACGACCACGGTGCCCTGGGGCTGTCCGGTGGCCGGCACCCATTCGAAGCCGATGTCGATGGTCGGGCTGTCGGGGGCCTGGCGGTCCAACGGGAGTGCGGTGGTTCCGCACCAGCCGGTCGGGCGCTGCGTGCACGGGGTGAGCTGCAGAGACCCGAGCCGGAGCTCGGCTCTGGCTCCGAGGGCGGCGGTATGAGCGGCCGGAGTGAACATCGCCGTGAGGACCAGGGCCGCCAGTATCGCGACGGCAAGGAGACCGCGGTGGGTGGCTCCCCGGCGGATGACGGTGGAGCGCGGGAAGGGGCGTGAGCCGGGAGAATCGGGAGCAACGGTCATGTCGATCCTCCGTGGCGGACTCGATGCGGTACGAGTCGACGCCGCGCGCTGCTGCGCTGCCGACTCGTGGAGCACGTTTTCTGGCTCATCTATGCCCGACGGGGCGCCAACGACTCGTGCTCGTGGCGGGGTTCGGCCGGTTCCGTGTCGTGATGGGTGTCATCTGTCGTCCGGGCGGTTCATGACGAGAGTTGCCTCTCTGCACGGTGGGACTGAAGAGCCCGGAGGGACGGCTCGGCGGGCGGGTTCGTCGGTGGGGTTCTGGAGGCGTGGGAGGCCAACGTTCGGGCCCACGGGTTCTACCTCAAGCACGGCCGGTGTGCGGACGGCGGACGACGGCCCGGCCCCGGGGAAACCGACTGCGTGCGTATGCGGTTGCGGCCCGGCTGAAACATCCGGCGTTTCCCCGGGAGTTCGGGAAGGCCGGGAGCTTCGAGCGCCAAGGTGCGCGGTGCAGAGGAGGCAGGCTCCTCTGCACCGCGGGGCCTACGCCAGCGACAACTTCCACGTGACGCTGATCACCAGTCCCGAGACCACCACCAGGAAGACCTTGCGGACGAAGGTGGAACCGCGCTTCATGGCCAGCGAGGCGCCGAGGACGCCGCCCACGAGGTTGCACACGGCCATGGCCGCGCCAAGGCCCCACAGCACCTTGCCGGCGGGGATGAAGAACACCAACGCCCCGAGATTGGCTGCGATGTTGACGACCTTGGCGACGGCGGAGGCACGCAGGAAGGCGTAGCCGATGACTCCGACGAGGAGGAACACCAGGAAGGAGCCGGTGCCGGGCGGGCCGAGGCCGTCCCAGAAACCGATGGCCGCGCCGCCCACCGCCATGGCGACCAGTTCGCCGCGGCGGCCGAAGCGGCGGTCCTCGTCCACGCCGAACTCCGGTTTGCGCCAGGTGTACAGGCCCACGATCACCAAGGCGCACAGCACCACGGTGTTCAGGACCGACTTGGGCAGGGCGGAGGCGACCGCAGCCCCGGCGACCGAGGCCGGAAAGGTCGTGGCGGCCATCTGCCCCACGGCTTTCCAGTCAAGGGGTGTCCTGCGGGCGAAAGTGACCGCCGCGGCGGAGGTGCCCACCAGGCCCACCATCTTGCTGGTGGCCAGCGAATGGACCACCGCGCCACCGGGGTTGACCAGGAGCATCGCAGGCAGCTGCAACAGCCCGCCGCCCCCCACGATGGCATCGATCGCGCCGGCGAGAACGGCCGTCACGCAGAGAAACACCAGGGCTGCGAGGGCGACACCACCGAATCCCGGCCAGTCGAGCGGCGTCCACAGATCCATGTGCGTCATCGTTTTCCGGCCGGAGAGGGCTGTCGGTCGGCCACCTGGTGCAGGCGCCGCACGGCGTCGCGCACGACCGCTTCGTCCACGCCGAGGCGGGTGACGATCCGGACCTGTGTGTCTGTCCAGCGGGCAACCCTGACGCCGGCCTCCGCGGCGGCGGAGACGAATGCGGCGGAGGTGAGACCGGTGCCTGAGATATCCGCGATGACCATGTTGGTATCGGGCTCCCGGGCGGTGAATGCCGGGTTCTCGACGAGGAGTTGGCGCAGAAGACGGGCGTGTGCGTGGTCCTCGGCGAGTCGGTCGATGTTGTGCTCCAGGGCGTACAGTGCGGCGGCTGCCATGAAGCCGGACTGGTGCAGACCGCCGCCGTACCACAGGCGGTAGACGGCGGCCCGCTCGATCAGTTCGGACGGACCGGCGAGGACGCTGCCGAAGGGTGCGCCGAGAGCCTTGGCGAACGAGACCGCGACGGTGTCGACGGTGGCCGCGTACTCGGCGAGCGAGGCGCCGGTGGCGACGCTCGCGTTGGGCAGGCGGGCGCCGTCCATGTGCGTCGGCAGTCCTTTGGCGAGCGAGGCCGCCCGCAGGCCGGCCAGATCCGAGACCGAAATCACGCTGCCACCAAAGTAGTTGACGGTGTTCTCGACCCACACGAGGGATGGTGCGGAGGTGAGCCTGGCGCGCCGCTTGCGGTCCACGGCCGCGTCCAGGAGACGTGGAGTGAGGATGCCGTCCGGGCTGTCCACCGGGTTGAGTACCACGCCGCACAGGTCGGCGGTGGCCGCGCTCTCGAAGAAGTTGATGTGGTACTTCGCATCGGTGATGACTTCGCTGCCGCGTTCCGTGTGCACTCGGATCGCCAGCTGGTTGCTCAGGGTGCCGCTCGCCGTGAAGAGTGCCGCCTCCTTGCCGAGGAGCTCGGCGCACCGGCCTTCGAGGCGTTGGGTGGTGGGGTCTCCGCCGTACAGGTCGTCGCCCACCTCGGCATCCGCCATGAAGCGGCGCATCTGCGGGGTGATGGTGCTTAACGTGTCGCTGCGCAGGTCGATCGGTGCCAGCACGGTATCCCCTTGTCGCTCGTTCCGCACGCGGGCGGATGCGCTCGCGTCGTCGCGGAGGACGCTAGCGATCAACTCCGAGAATGGAAAGAGTATTTCGGATGATGGACTCGCTTGGTGGGGGTGGAGGTGGAGGTCGAGTCGGCGGGCGGTGGCGCGCCCAAGACTTGCCCATCCGACCCCGCTGGGCCTCTGGCAATGCCTCCCAGCCGCACGCAGTACCTTCCGAACCTTCCAACTCGATGGGGTGCGGTTGTCGGGCGGTGCGGGGAGTAGGTTCGTGGTCATGCGAGCAGTTGTGATCGACGGTAGGGGCGCGTTCGGTCTTGAGCGGCGTGCTGATCCGGTGGTTGGGCCGGGCCTGGTGGTGGTGCGGGTTCGCGCCGCCGGGCTCAATGCGGCTGACCTGCAACAGGCCCGGGGCGACTATCCGGCGCCGCCGGGCTGGCCGGCCGACATTCCAGGATTGGAGATCGCCGGTGAGGTCGAGCAGGTCGGTACGGGGGTGACGGGAGTGGGCGTCGGTGACCGGGTGATGGCGCTCGTGGGTGGCGGTGGCCATGCCGAGAGGATCGCGGTGCCTGCTGACTTGCTGCTTGCGATGCCTGAAGGGTTGGGTTGGGACGAGGCGGCGGGTTTCCCGGAGGCGTTCAGCACCGCCTGGGATGCGCTGGTGGTCCAAGCCGGGGTGCGCGCGGGAGAGCGGGTCCTGGTGACTGGGGCTGCGGGCGGTGTGGGTACGGCCATGGTCCAGGTGGCCGCTGCCTGCGGCGCTCATGTCGTTGCGAGTGTGCGCCGGCGCGAGTTGCATGACCGGGTGAGGGAACTCGCCCCGCTCGGCAGCAATGTGGAGGTGGTGGTCCCGGGCCAAGAGGGCGGAGGGGCGCCGTATGACGTCGTTGTCGAGTTGGTCGGAGGGGAGGACTGCCTGCGGCGGGTTGAACTGCTGCGTGCTCGGGGGAGGATCCTTGTGGTGGGAGTGCAGGGCGGGGCCGTGGCGCCGTTGCGGATGTTCGACTTGATGCTTGCGCGCGCCCAGTTGATCGGTACCACCATTCGGGGCCGCTCGCATGCGGAGAAGTCTCTCCTCGCGGCGACGGTGCGCACGTGCGTCGTACCGCTGCTGGCTGAAGGGCGGCTGCGGGTGCCTGTCGACGCGGCCTTCGGGCTGGCGCGTTACTCCGATGCCTATGCTCGGCTGGCCGGCCCGGGGAAGTTCGGCAAGGTCGTCATGCTGCTGTGAGGGTGCTGCGCCGGATGGTTGCTGTCCCGTACCAGCCCGTGCCCCGCCATCACCTACCGGAGGAACCGTATGGCGGTATGGAGCACGAAGCGTTCCTGGGCGAGCAGATGGCTCATGGTCTGGTAGCGGTCACACGCGAGGCGGTCGGACAGGAACTCGGCTTCCGCCGTGGACGGTTCGAAGCCGGAGCGGAGGGCGAGTCCGGTCTCCTCGGTGTCTGGGGGACCGGCTCGCAGGTGTTCGCATCAGGCGGTGGCGTAGTCGGACAGGGCGGGTTCCAACAGGCCGAACGCTTGGGTGGCTTCGGTGGCGATGATGCGGGCGATCTCGTCGTTGGGGCGGCCGGCGAGGGTGAGGGTCTGGATGCGCTGGAACAGTACGCGGTGGACGGTGCCCAGCAGGCCGGCGGTGGTCTGGACGGTGACGTCGTCGGGTTCGGCACCGGTGGCCTCGGCGAGTGCCTGGGCGAGGTGACGTTCGCGCTGCTCGTGCAGGCCGTGCAGGCAAGTGGTGAGGGTGGGACTGTCAACGATCATGCGGGCGAAGTCGTGGCCGGAGAAACCGGCGACCGGGTTGTGGGCAGCCGTCGCATCGGCGAAGGCGCGGCGCAGTGCGACCAGCGCTGATTCGCCCGGGTGTCGGGTGGTGACAGTGTGGCCCAGGGAGGTGGCGAACTCCTCCTGGTGGTCCAGGGCCAGGTCTTCCTTGCGGGCGAAGTAGTTGGTGACGGTCTTCTTTGCGACGCGGGCGGCGGTGGCGATCTCGGCGATGGTCGTCCGTTCGAAGCCCTGGGCGATGAACAGCCTGGTGGCGTGATCGGAGATGAGTTGCCGGGTCTCCTGCTTCTTCGCCTCGCGCAGCCCGATGGCCGGGGCGGATGGTTGTGTGGCCATGGGGCAATCTTACCCCCGTGGCATTTTTACGTTGACGCCCTCGTGGTCGTTGGGTTAATTTTGCGTCCGTCGTAAGTTTCCGTTGAGGGGGTGTCTGGTCCAAGGGGGCCGTGTGCAAGCGCCACTCAACTCCGTCGCCCAGTAGTGGAGTTCACGTCCCTGTCCCCTCTGCCTCGGCCGGAGCAGCCGGAGTCGTCCGTGCCCTGCCTCGCCGCCGCAGCTGCTGATCCCGCCCTGCCCCATCCCACCTCACGCCACCGCGCCGTACCCAGGAGACCCCGTGCAGTTCACCGCCTCCACCGTCTCGCTGACCGTTGACGACGTTGCCGCCTCCCAGGCGTTTTTCACCAGCCACCTCGGCTACGCCGTCCGGCATGCCGCTGATGGTTTCGCCTCCCTCTCCCGGCCCGACGCGGTCGATGTCGTCCTGCTCGCCCGCGGCCTCCAGGTGCTGCCGCCAGAGCAGCGCGACCGGCACGCCGACGGTCTGATCCTGGCCTTCACCCTCGACGGCGGCCTGGACGAGCAGGAGAAGCGACTGCGCGACGCCGGAATCGAGATCACCTTGCCGCTGCGTCAGGAGCCCTGGGGCGAGTGCCTGTTCCAGGTCACGGACCCCAACGGCGTGATCATCCAGTTCGTCGAATGGGTCACTCCTGAGCACGACTGACCCACGCCCACGACCCGAGGAATCCGAAGCTCGCGGTCTGCTCCGACGACCCTGCCCAGGCTTCTGGCCGCGCCTGCTCTGCCGCGCCCGCGGCCCTAGGTGTCCGCCCGCGACCACTGGTGGCGCCGGGTGGGTCGTCCGTGGTGCTCAGATCCTGCGCGGATGTGAGAACTTCGTCTGCAGCAGGTCGGTGAAGAGGCCGATGGGGTCGTCCCAACCCTTGTCGATCCACGCCCAGCTCGCCCCCGGTACGAAGGTGACCGGTTGGGACATGGCGATCTGCACGAGCGACTGCGGGGTGTGGGCCTCCTGGCTGTTCAGGGCTTCCCGGTCGTCTGTGTAGTTGAAGATCCATCGAGCGTCTCCTTGCTGGTGGGTGAGTGGCGTACGGCAGGCAGCGCAGGGCGGGTGTCGTCCTCGGCGATCAGGGATCTTCGCTGCTCGGCAGCTGCTGCACGCAGTTCGTCAATGCGGTCAGGTCGACGGCGGCCAGAGCCAGAGCACGTGGCACGGTGTCGAGCCGGGACTGCATGGCTTCGTCCATCTCTGGCGACAGTGTTTGTCGAGGGGTTTGTCCGTTGACAATGAAGTTAGTCCGGCCGAGCTCGGTGACCTGCACGGACTAACTTCACTGTCAAGGCGATCTTTTGACGCTGCCCGTATGCCAAGTCCGTGTCCGACTGGGTGGATGGCAAGGGACCTCCGACTCGGTTCGGCGGTCGGCCTGCCAACGGTCTCGGCGCCATCGACGGCAGGGCGGGTGCCCAGTACAGGGGAACCTCTGGCTCCCCCGAAGTGCCCTGCGCTACAAGGAGGTTGAGTGGAGAGCGCGCCGGGGGTCGGTGGCGTACGATCTGCGCAACGGAGTGCGCTTGGAGGTTTCGGCGGTGTTGGATGAGGCGATGACAGCTCTGGCGGCGGCGGGTGGAACCGCTGTCGTGCAGGCGGCGGGCACAGACGCGTGGGCTGGATTGCGGCAGGCGATAGTCCGGTTGTTCGGTCGCGGTGATGACCAGCGCGCGAGCGCTGCTCTGGAGCGCCTTGACGGGACGGCCGCTGCTGTGAGTGCGGCTGATGGCGCGGAAGCCGAACAGGTCCGGACCCATCAGGAGGCCGTGTGGCAGGGACGGTTCGAGGCCCTGATGGAGAATGCCGATGCGTGGGAGCGCGATTCAGTGATCGCCGCGCTGCGGGCCCTGGTTGCCGAGCACTATCCACCCGGGCAGGCCGGCGGGGGTGAGGTGTCGGGTAACACGTTCAACGGCCCCACCATCATGCAGGTCGGCACTGGCAACCGGCAGGACAACCGCTTCGGGAACGGTGCATGACCACGGGCCTGGGCGGGGGCGGTTTATTCGACAACACCTTCAACGGCCCTGCCGCCCTGCAGATCGGCGACCACAACCAGCAGAACAACACCTTCCACTTTCACGCCACCCAGCCACCACCTCCGCAGCCTGCCGCCCCGGAGGTGCCCGGCTGGTGGGTGGTCGATCGTGACGAAGCCGATCAGGTCATCTCCGCCGTGTGTTCACCCGCCTGCGGGCCGGTGGGGATCACGACGGCTCTGGAGGGCGCGGGCGGCTTCGGCAAGACGACCCTGGCCCACATCGTCCGCGCCAGCCCCCGGGTGCGGCAGCATTTCCGGGGAGGGGTGTACTTCTTCGTCGTCGGCCGCGAGGTGGACAGCGCACAAGCCGTCGCCCGGCTGGTGCACGATGTGACACTCGCCATCACCGGCAGGGACGTATCGTTCGACAGCCCGGATCGGGCGGGCGAGTACCTTGGCCAGCTCCTGGACCAGCGCCCCGACCAGCCCACCCTGCTGATCTTTGACGACGTTTGGACCCAAGAGCAGCTCGGCCCCCTTCTTGCGGGAGGCGAAGGCTGTGTGCGACTGGTCACCACGCGCGTCCCCGCGATCCTGCCGTCCGACGCGAAGACGGTGCGGGTCGGCGCGCTGTCCCAGGACCAGGCTCTGCAGGTGCTGACCTGTGAACTACCGAACCTGCCTGAAGAGGTGACCAGGCGCCTGGTGCAGGTCACCGGCGGGTGGCCCTTGCTGCTGCGCCTGGCCAACCGGCTGATCAACCGGCGGATCCGGACGGGAGCCAACGCGGCCTCCGTCGCCGCGGGTCTGCTGCGGAGCTTGGAGGATCGAGGACCGGCCGCAGTGGACAAGCCCACCGCCGTACCCGACCTTGGCGACCCCAAGCAACGCGCAACGACGGTACGGGCGACCGTCGAAGCCTCGATCGCGGACCTGTGCGCCGACAGCCGGGCGCGGTTCGCCGAACTGGGGATCTTTGCTCACGGCGAGGCCGCGCCCATCTCCGTCGTAGCCACGCTGTGGCGCGCCACAGCGAATCTCGACGAGTGGCAGACGCGGGATCTGTGCGCGGACCTGAACGACCTGTCCCTGATCACCGTGGACGACACGGACGGGGGGCGCTTGAGCCTGCACGATGTCCTCCGTGACTACCTGCGAGCCGAACTCGGCCCTGACCGCCTTGCTGAACACCATGGCGCACTGGTGGACGCCGTCCAGGCCGACCTGCCCCCGGCAGCCCCGCTCACCTCGACCGCGCCGCGCCCCACTGCCGCGTGGTGGGTACTGACCGACCCCTACCTGCTCGACCACGCCATCATCCATCTCCTGGCCGCACACCGCATCGCACCGGCCGAAGCCCTCGCCTGCGACCTGCGCTGGATCGAAACCCGTCTGCACCACGGCGGCCCAACCGCTCCCTGGACGGACTGCGCCCAGATCCCGACCCCCGCGGCCGCCCAGCGGGCGCGCGACCTCTCCAGCGTCACGCACCTGCTCGGACCGACCGAGCCCGCCCACGCATTGACCGCCATTCTGTACAGCCGACTCCGCCCGCTCCCTGCGTGGCACGACCAGATCGCCGCCCGGGAGAGCCGATGGCTCCACCCTGCTCTCCGCAATCACTGGACACCACCCGACCTGCCAAGCCCTGCTTTTCTGCGTACCCTCACCGGCCACACCGATACGGTGAACGATGTGGCGGTCGCGCCGGACGGCGCGTGGCTCGCCACCGCCAGCGACGACGCGACAGTGCGGATCTGGGACCCGGTCACCGGCCGGGAGACCGCTTGCCTGGCCGGCCATGAGGACAAGGTGTGTCGGGTGGCGATCGCGCCGGACGGCACCTGGCTCGCCAGCGCTGGCCGGGACAGGACGGTGCGGATCTGGGATCGGGACAGTGGCCAGGAGATCAGCTGCCTCACCGGCGATACCGGGCCGGTGCACGATGTGGCGGTCGCGCCGGACGGCGCGTGGCTCGCCACCGCCAGCGACGACGGGACAGTGCGGATCTGGAACCCGGCCACCGGCCAGGAGACCGCCCGTGTCACCGGACACAGCCTCCTGGTACATCGAGTGGCCATCGCGCCGGATGCCGCCTGGCTGGCCACCACCGGCAGCGACGGGAACGTGCGGATCTGGGATCCCGCCACCGACCAGGTGACCGCATGCCTCTCCGGCCACAAAGGTCCGGTGAGAGGGCTGACGGTAGCCCCGGATGGCACGTGGCTTGTCACCGCCGGCGACGACAAGACGGTGCGGATCTGGGACTTGGCGACGGGTCAGGAGACCGCCTGTCTGACCGCCCATACCGACCTCGGGCGTGATGCGGCGGTCTCACCGGACGGGACCTGGTTCGCCGCCACCGGCGACAACACCGTGCAGATATGGGATCGGGCCACTGGCACGAGGACCGCCTGCCTCACCGGCCCCTCCTTCTCGCTGAACGGCGTCGCGATCGCGCCGGACGGCACCTGGCTCGCGACCACGGGCGGCAACACAGCTCAGATCTGGAACCCGGCCATCGGCCAGGGCACCGCACCCCTCACTGGATACTCCCTCCCGGTCACGACAGTGGTGGTCACACCGAAGGGCACCTGGCTCGCCAGCTACGGCTACGACGGCAGAGTGCGCGTCTGGGACCAGGCCACCGGCCAGGAGATCGCCTGCCTGGCCGAAGCATGGGCGCAGGTGGAGGCGATCGCATCGGATGGCACCTGGCTCGCCACCATCCACTACGACACGGTACAGATCTGGGACTCGGCTACTGGCAAGGAGACCGCCCGCCTCACCGGCCACACCGGGCCGGTGAACGGAGTGGCGATCGCGCCGGACGGCACCTGGCTCGCCACCACCGGCAACGACAAGACGGTACGGATCTGGGATCGGACCACCGGCAAGGAGATCGCTCGCCTCACCGGCCACACCGGGCCGGTGAACGGAGTGGCGATCGCGCCGGACGGCACCTGGCTCGCCACCACCAGCAAGGACGGAACGGTGCGCATCTGGGACCGGGCCAACGGCCGGGAGACCGCCCGCTTCCCGGGAGCCACCGTTTCGACGGGTCCGGTGGCGATCGCGCCGGACGGCGCCTGGTTCGCCACCACCAGCGACACCGGGACAGTGCGGATCTGGGACCGGGCCACGGGCCAGGAGACCGTTCATGTCACCGGACACCCCGGCTGGGTGCATGTCGCGGCGATCGCGCCGGACGGCACTTGGTTCGCCACCACCGGCGGCTACAACGCGACGGTATGGATCTGGGACCGGGCCACCGGCCAGGAAATCGCCTGCCTCGTCGGCCACACCGGCCGGGTCACCAGGGTGGCGCTCTCACCGGACGGCGCCTGGCTCGCGACCGCCAGCGACGACGGCACAGTGCGGGTCTGGGACCCAAAGTCGGGGCGAGCCATCACCATGATGCGCACCGACGGGATCTTGTACGCCTGCGCCTGGACTCCCGACGGTCTCGGCGTCGTCGTCGGCGGTACACGGGGCGTGTACGTCTACGAGTTCCACCGCGGCACGTCTGCCGGGTGATCATGCCTTCGAGGCCGCGCGACGTAATGGATCGCGACTCGCACGCAGCGGCACGGCCTCGTCTGTCCCAGCCAGTACGGCCTTACAACACCCCCAGTGTGCTCGCCCCACACGACTAGATTCACTGTCAGAGAAGCTGAAACGGCTGGGTTCGCTGTCAAACGACTCGATTGGATGACAAGGGACAGGGTTCCGGAGTCACTTAGTGATCAGTTTGCTTGTGACTGTCGATGAGAAATGACGGCAGTGACGTGGCAGGGAACGCCTGCGGCGGCTGTCCGTCAGGTCTGCCAGCCGCTGGGGTGCGCCGACGAATGCCTTTGAGTGCGGGTATGAACATGCTCAGCGGTGCGTCCCCTAACACGGTAAGCGGATGATGCCTCCGGTAATGTTGGCGAGGACTCTTGACGCCTTCTCGGACGGTGGGGGACTGGATGATTCTTGTGACAGGTGCGACCGGGACCATTGGCCGGTACCTGGTACAGGCTCTTGCGGAGGCGGACGTGCCCTTTCGGGCGCTGGTGCGGGACGCGCGCAAGGGCAAGGAGCTGGACTGCGAGTTCGCGGTCGGAGACTTCGACGATCCGGTGTCGATGGTGTCCGCCCTGAAAGGGGTTGACCGTCTTCTGCTCAACAGTGGCGGCGCGCTTCCCGTGGATGGGCAGCAGCCGATGGTCCGGCAGCAGACCGGCGTCATCGATACGGCGCGGGCTGTCGGGGTCTCGGGGGTGGTGAAGGTATCGGCGTGGCAACCCGGCCCCGACGCGAAGCTGTCCGTACGCGCGCACTGGGAGATCGAGCAGTACCTCAAGGCGTCTGGGCTGCGGTGGGCGTCGTTGCAGCCCACCGGTTACATGCAGAATTTCTTCACGGGCGAGGGCGGCTTCACCCACAGCGGTGCCTTGGAAGGTCCGTACGATGCAGGACGTGTGGCGTACATCGACGCCTACGACGTCGCTGCCTGTGCGGCAGTGCTGCTGACAGGCCCGCTCCGGGGCGACGAAACCTATGCGCTCACCGGGCCGGAGGCGCTGACGCATGAGGAGATCGCCGCCAAGCTCGCCATTCCCTTCCGAAATCTGACCCCTCAGGAGGCAGCTGAGGGTCTACAGGCACAGGGGTTGCCCGACTGGTTCGTAGATGACCTTCTGCGACTCTACGCAGAGATGGCAGCTGGCACGATGTCTGAGGTGACGACGGCGGTGCGGGAACTAACCGGGCGTGCGCCTCGTGCGTTCGACGAGTTCTTGGCGAACCGGTAGGACACGCTCGTAGAACCGTCAATCCCGCAACAACCGGGATCGAAATCAGGAACGCTGAAGCCCAAACCGGGAGACCGGGTGTCAAGTCGGCTGTTCTTCTGATGACGGCTCGCCGCCCGTGAGGGCGGTGAGCCGCCGGGGCGGCGGGCCTGCAGCTGTGTCAGCTGGCCTTGACGGGTTCCGCGGCCCGGGCTCGGGTGCTGGCGAGCCGACAGGAGTCGGTGCCGGTCTCGATGATGGTGCAGTTGAAGGTGAGCCGGTCGACGATGGCCGCGCAGAGACGCGGGTCGGTGAAGGTCTTCGTCCAGTCATCTGGGGCTGGCACTTGTTCCCTCACGAGAGTTGCCGCTGCCACCTGCCCGTATCCCGCTCCTGCGGCCCTCGTTGGTTCTCGCGGTAGCACCCCGTTTTGCAAGGTGCTGCCTTGACCGTTCAGGTGCGAGGAACGTGTGCCGGTGACGGAGGCGAGACTCCAGGTCATCGCGGGAGGGGCGGTTCCGAAGGAGCCGCTGGTCACGGATCCGTGGCAGTTTCAAACCGCATGCGTCGATGCGTTCGTCGCCTCGTGGCGAGCCCGCGGATTCAGCCCGGTGACCATCGACAACGACATCGGTCTGTTGGAGCGGACCTTGGCTGCCCTGGGCCGGCCAGCGTGGGAGGTCACCCCGGAGGACATCGATCGTGTCGTGGGCGACCTCGCTGTGAAGGGCCGCAAGACCTCAACCTGTCGCGAGTATGTCCAGGTCTTCAAGGGGTTCCACCGGTTCCTGCAAGCCCGCAAGGCGGCCGAGATCGAGGCCGCATTCGGCGTCCGACTGGTCTGCCCGGTCGACGAGTTCAACGCGTCCCGACATGTCGGCGACGATTCCCCAGCTCTGGTACCGCCTCCGACACCGGAGCGGGTGGCAGAGTTCTTCGACTTCATGAAGCAGCGGATCGCCACCGCGAGGAAGTATGGACCCGCCGCCCGGGACTATGCGATGTTCCGGACGCTGCATCACGCCGGGCTCCGCTCGGAGGAGGCGTCGCTGCTGGACAAGCCGGACGTGCACTTCACCCGCGGCCCGTTCGGCAAGCTCCACGTCCGTTTCGGCAAGGGAGCCCACACCTCCGGGCCGCGTCCGTGCTGGGTTCCCATGCTCGACGGCATGGACCTGGTGCTGCGATGGTTCCTCGACGACGTGCGGCTCAAGTTCCCGGAGTCTCCGGTGCTGTTTGCCGACGAGTCCGGCGGCCCTCTGCATCGCGGGACCATCCGCAACCGGCTCCGCTATCTCATGGAACTCGAAGGACGCCCGCCGGCCCAGAGGTTCAGCCCGCATGACTGCGGAGAGCCTGCGCGACCCGCAACTACGAACGCGGCGTCGACCTTGTAGCGATCCAGCAGATGCTCGGACATTGGACCGTCAGCTCGACCATGCGGTATGTCCGGCCCTCCGCGACCTTTATCGAGGACGCGTATCAGCGGGCTGTGGCCAGCACTCTCGTCGAGCTGACGGGGAAGGACACCTCGACATGAAGATCCGATGGCGGCTTCGGATGGCTGCCGCCCAGTGCGAGGTCTGGACCGGCACCGAGTTGCGGCGGTTGCTGGCTGAGAAGGCTGGCCTGGAGTTGTCCTCCGCATCGGTGTCCGCGCTGTTCACCAAGGAACCCTCGCAGGTGAAGATGACCACGCTGGCCGCATTGTGCACCGCGCTGGAGTGCACCCCCAACGACCTCATCGAGGTCGACACGACCCCCGTCGAGCGGCCCATCGCCCCACCTCGGCCCGTCGTAGACCTCCCCAAGGCCGTCGGCTCCGCCCGGGGCCGGTCGATGCCGCCCTTGTGACCCGCGGACATCTTTATGGGTAAGAAGCAACGGGACTGCGTCACCTGCGGTGCCCCTGTCGGCTACCTCGACCGGCAGCACTGCTGCCGGTGCTGGCGCCGCATGAAGGAACAGGCAGCGAAGGCGGAATGCCCTTCCTGCAGCAAAGACCGCGTGCTCCAGCCGGACACCGGCCGGTGCATCACCTGCTCGCGCGTCTGCGAACAGTGCGGCCACCCGATCCGCTTGCCCCAGAACCGCCTTTGCCGAGAATGCCGCCGTCGGGGCGACCGACTGGCAGTCCAACAACCCTGCCCCCGCTGCGGCAAGCACGGCTATCTCCGCGAGGCGACCGGGTGGTGCGGCCCATGCTCCCGGCCCAGGCAGGGCAAGCAGCCGCCGCGGATCTGCCGAGAATGCGGGCCCTCCGTCGGCATGCCGGACTGGACTCTGCTCAGCCTGCTGGCAGAAGCACCCCGACCGCCCCTTCATCCGCGGCGAACGCCTCCGCCAACGACTCGACAACCCACCAGCCTGGCTCTACGACTTCGTCGCGCATGTCGCCGCCCACAACTGCGTCGCCCGGGCCTGCGGCTTCATCACCAGCCTGGACCGGCTCCTGCACGATGGCCAGCCCAACTTGCCCCAGGCTCTCCTGAAGCGGTCCCGTCGCCCCGGACGGTCGATGGGCTCCTTCGCTCGCGCACTTGAGGACTTCTTCACCCAGCGCGGCTTGGCCCTTCCCGCCGACCAGGCCGAACGGCTCGCCGCCGGGCGGCGCAAGGGCCGCATCGACGTGGTCCCCGAACCTCTCAGGCCGGCGGTCATCGCCTTCGACGCCGCCCGGATGCGAGCCCAGGACCGGGCCCGACGGGCCGGAACCCGGCCTCGCAGTGACCACACCCTGGAAACCGCCCTGGTACCATGCGCGACCTGGCCAACTTCCTTGTGAACCAATGCACCAAGAACGACTGGGCCCTGGCGGACGTGCACGACATCGAGGCATTCCTGGCCACTCTGCCCAGGGCCCGCAAGCGGCGGCTGACTGTGCTGCGTCAGTTCTTCCGCTTCGCCCGCTCGCAGCACATCGTGCTGGTCGACCCGACCCGTACCCTGACTGCGAAGACGCCCAGCGGCTTCCGCGGCAGAATGCTCACCCTGGACCAGCAGCGGGCCCTCTTCCGGCGCTGGACCACCGACCAGCACGTCCACCCGCACGAGGCCCTGTTGGGCATGCTCGCTCTGCTGCATGGCGCCTCCAGTGCGGAAGTCCGCATGCTCCAGATCGCCGTGGACCCTGCCTCCTGGACAGTGCTGGAACGGTGCCTGGCCCATCGCGAGGCATGGCCGGCAGCCAATCCTCACGTGATGGTCACCAAAGGAACAAAGGCCGGGCGAAGCCCGGCATCAACTGCCTATCTATCCCACGTCCTTGACGACTGCGGATACCCACCCCGGATGATTCGCAGCACCCGACTCGTGGATCTCGTGAACACCATGGACCCCAAGCTCGTCGCGGCGGCCTTCGGCATGGACGCCCAGGGCGTGCTGGCCTATCTCGCCGACCGCATCGATCCCGGGCGCTTGCCGAACCCGTGAAGCTTCGGCAGCACCTCGGACGAGTTCGCCGGAACATGTGCGCTTTTCCGAAGGACTCGTTGGAGGCGATGGCGACGCTGTTCTTCTCCTCGCGCTTGGTCAGAACCTGGAATAGGAGTTCGGCGCCGTGCCGGTCCAGCTCCATGTAGCCGAGCTCATCGATGCAGAGAAGATCGACACGGCTGTAGCGGGCGATGGTCTTGTTCAACTGCTTCTCATCGGCGGCCTCGACCAGTTCGTTCACCAGCTTCGTGGCGAGCGTGTAGCGGATCCGGTAGCCCTTCATCGCCGCCTCGGTGCCCAGAGCAATGAGCATGTGTGACTTGCCGGTGCCGGAGTCGCCGATCAGACAGAGCGGTTGCCCCAGCTTGATCCATTCGCAGCTGGCGAGGGTGTGGACGGTGGCCGCGTCGATGTTGGGGTTCGCGTCGAAGTCGAACAACCGAAGGGATTTCTCCCGCGGGAAGTTCGCCGCCTTGATTCGCCGCTCCGAACGGCGGCGGGCCCGGTCGTCGCACTCGGCCATCATCAGTTCGGCGAGGAAGCCCCGGTAGTTCATCTGCTCCTTCAGCGCACGCTCGGCGATGTCGGAGAACTCCTTGCGGATCGACGGTAGCCGCAGCATGCGGCAGGCAGTGTCAATGGCGGTGTCGGCAGCCTGCTCGGTCAAGCCTCGCTGGCGGGGCAGGGGCGTCGCTGTGCTTCTCCCTCACGGTGGTCACCGCCGCTGTCGCGGCGGCGTCGGAGCAACTGGTCATAGGGGGTCACCGAGGGCAGCGGCCTGGTGTCCGGCGGAAGATGCGCAAGGCGCCACTCGTTCAGGGGCGTCACGGTCGCTGGCAGCTTGCTGGAAGCCAGGTGGTCTGCCCTGGGGCCGGGTTCGGTCTCGGCCTGGGCGGCCTTGCGCGCCTCCAGCGCGACAGCGTCCGCGGTCAGGGCCCCGGCACGAAGGGCCGCGGCGAGGCCGGCGACGACATGCTCATGTGGAAGGTGCCGGCCCAGTAGCAGGACCTCGATCAGGGCGCGGGTGCCGTCTCGCTCGCCGTGGATCTTCTTGGCCTGGTCCCACCAGGCGTCGTGGACTGGGGTGAACTTGCCTGCCGAGCGGGCCTGTTCGAGAGCGGTGAAGCTGGGGAAGGCAGCGGGCTTGCGGACCAGAGCCTCCAGGTAGTGGTCCAGGTCCAGGCGGACGGCGCCTTTGGCGATGAGTCTCTCGTGCTGGGCCACTTCCACGTTCTTGTCGTAAACCACCAGGTGAGAAGCGTGCAGCATGACCCGAACCCGCTTCCCGATCAGCCTGATGGGGACCGAGTAGCGGTTGGTGCGGACAGGGATCTGGCCGTAGCGATCGACTCTCGGCGTGAACAGCCGGCCCGTCTCGAATGGTTCGTCGGGCAGCGGCGGCAGCAGCGGCTGTTCGAGCGCGAAACACTCCGCGACCGTCTTGGATCTCGACCCAATGCGGCGAGCGTCGTCCTGCCGGTCCCACTGCTCGACCATCTTGTTCAGCTCAGCGAGCGAGGAGACCTCGGGGACCGGAACGAAGTGATTGCGGCGGAAGTAGCCGATCTGGCCTTCGACTCCGCCCTTCTCATGGGCCCCTTCGATGCCAGGCCGGCAGTAGAAACTTTCGATGCCGAAGTGCGACTTGAACGCGATCCACCGATCCGTCTCCACCCGGGCCCGGCTCAGTCCCAACACCTAGGCGATGGCCGCCTTGAGGTTGTCATAGCGGACCTTGCTCCGCGGGACACCGCCCAGCGTCCGCAGCGCGTGCACGTGCCCTTCGAAGAAGGCTTCCTGACTGGCCGAGGCGAACACGCGGTGGACGGCCTTGCCCGAGTACGACAAGTGGAAGGAGAACAGGTAGCAGGTCACCAGCTCGCCGGCCAGCCGCACGCTCACGTCGCCGAAATCGACCTCCGCCTCGTGGCCGGGCTGGTGGGTCTGCGGGACGAACGCCTCCAGCGGCGCCTTGCCGGACTCGACCAGAATCTCGGGCTTCCGGCTGGCGACGTAGTAGCGGACGATCCCGTAGGAGACATCCGCCCCGTGTTCCTCGACCAGCCGGTGAAAGATCCGGGTGACCGTGTGCCGCTGCTTGCGCGGCGCATCTAGATCCGATCGCAGGAGCTCGTCGATCAACGGCTTGAAGGGATCCAGGGCGGTGGCCCGGGGCGGGAGCTTCTTGCGCGGCTCAGGCCAGGCCGAGTCCAGCGCTTTGCGCACCGTCCGCCACGTCACGCCGTGCTTGCGCTCAAGCTCCCGCATCGACATGCCGTCGCGATGGTCACGCCGGATCGCCGCGTGCAGCTCGACCTTCGACATCTGCGGCATGACCAGCACCTTTCACCAGGAGCATCCCGATGCTGCCCTGGCAAGAGACCTGGTGCCTCCCAAACTCATCAACATCACCCGACCGTGGATCAGGGCGCCTCCCAAACCCATCGACAAGTGCCGTCGCTACTGCTCGATAAAGCCAGACTGCAAGATCCCGAGCAACATATGGGCCGGCCGCAGGTCCTTCTTGCGGCCGACGGAGGCGAAGCTTCGCTCCAGCGCGAGCCTCGCCGAGGCACCGATCTTCGGCTGCCCGGAAGTGGGACTCGGCCGTGGCAGGGCATAGGTGGCCGGGGAGACCCCGACCGTCTGCAGGCTGTGTTCGAACTCCCGGACGGCGCAGCGCCACGACAGCTGCCAAGGCGTCAGCAGGCTCTTGCGGCACAGGATTTTCAACGGCAGACATGCAAGCAGCCCTGGTTGACTCATCCCGATAGCCAACCCCGGTTGCTACCGGCGTCGTCCTGATGAGGGGTGGTAGGGAGGTCGCGGTGCTCTCGGCAACGCTGGTTGAATCGGATCTGCCTGGCCGACCCCGCGGCGTCGCACGGCGCTGCCACCACCAGTTGCCGGTTCGACGGCGGACTCCGGCAGGCCATGGCTCATCGCTGCGGAGTCAGTGGGGCAGGCGAGTCGATGCGACGTGATCAGGCCGCCGCGGTCGACATCGGAGAGAACTTGTTGGAGTCTGCGTGAGATTATGGATAGCCATCACTGCCGAGCCGATACCTTCGCATGTGTCCGCGCTCGATTACGCCATTGTTCCGGCCCTTGAGCAGGGCCACGATGTCGCGCTCTACGCCCCGCTGATGTTCCGCCGCGAAGCCCGGCGGCGGGGCGTGGAGTTCCATCGGGCGGGTACGGACTGGACCTGCGATGCTGCCGTTGAGCGGGCAGCAAGCGAGACCTGGAAGGAGTTCGGGAACGGCCCCTTCAACCGCTTTCTCTTCGGTCGGCTCTGGCCGGATCAGGCCGAGGCGAAGGCGCGTGATCTGATCACTGCCTGGACGCGGGTGCGGCCCGATCTGGTGATCGCCGAGTGCAGCGATCTCGGTGCGCATCTTGCTGCGAGGGTCCTGGAACTGCCTGTGTTCGCAGCGGACAATGGGCTTGGCCCGGTGCTCCGGGAGCTCTGGGAGACCGACATCGCGCCCGCGTTGACCCCCGTCTACAACTCCTGCTACGGCGTAAACATGACGGCCGCCGACGCCGAGCTGTCGCGGTTGCCGTCGCTGGACTTCGCGCGGCTGCGGGACGCGGTGTGATGGTGAGGCCCCTGTCGCCACCGCGCCCGCTGCGCCGCGCGCTTTCCCTTGCGGGCCTGGGCTCTGCTCTCCTGCATGTTCTGACAGGAAGTCAGCCGGGCGTTCAGACTGGCATTCAGGCGGGCATCGTGGAGCACATCGGCACGCACCGGACCGGCCCCGACGCGCCCGCCGCGGCCGCTGATCGTCACAGGCGGGCCAAGTCTTCTGGAGTGAGCGTGAGGTCGGCGGCGGCCGCGGAGGCGCGGATGGTCTCCGGCCGGCTGGAGCCGGGGATCACGATGGTTGTCGGGGCCAGGTGCAGGTGCCAGGCCAGGCAGATCTGTTGCGGGCTCACGCCCTTTTCCGCGGCGAGCTGATGGAAGCCGGCGAACTTGGGCGGTGTGCCGGTGCCGAGGTTCGAGGGCCCGTCCAGGGAGCTGCGGGAGATGCCACCGAGCGGGCTCCAGGGCAGGAAGGCCAGTCCGAGCTCGGCGCAAAGACGCAGCTCCGGCGCGCTGTCGCGGACCGAGGGAGAGAACTCGTTCTGAACCGACACGAGGTCGTCGCCCAAGATCGCGTGGGCCTGGCGGATCTGGTCCACGGTCACGTTGGAGAGGCCGACCTTACGGACTTTTCCCTCGCCGACCAACTCGGCCAGCGCGCCGACGGAGTCGGTGAACCGCACTGCGGGGTCGGGCTTGTGCAGCTGGTAGAGGCCGATGACGTCGGTGCCCAGGCGCTTGAGTGAGCCCTCGCAGGCCCGCTTGAGGTGCTCGGGGGTACCGGTGACGGTCCAGGAGCCGTCGCCCGGACGACCACGACCGCCCTTGGTGGCCACCAGGATGCCGGAGGTGTCCTGACCGTAGGCAGCCAGGGCGCGGGCGATGAGGAGTTCGTTGTGGCCCGTCTCATCGGCGTGCCAGTGGTAGGAGTCCGCGGTGTCGATGAGGGTGATGCCCGCATCCAGGGCCGCGTGGATGGTGGCGATGGCACGAGCCTCGTCGGGGCGGTTCTCGATCGACAGCGGCATGGCGCCCAGTCCGACGGCGCTGACGTGGGTTTCGCCGAGGTTGCGGTAGTGCATGTGCGTGCTCCGAAGGCTCATACGAGGCATCGGCGGCCGTGTTCGGTCGCCAGTCGCCGGTGTGCGAGAAACGGAACAGTATCCCGGAAGACGCCCACTTCCCCCGGGGGTGAGACGCAGGTCACGGGCGTTGGCGAGGTCGGATATGGAGCCTTTCACCGAAGCGCCGAAGCGCCGAAGCGCCGAAGCGCCGAAGCGCCGAAGCGCCGAAGCGCCGAAGCGCCGGAGCATTGAAGCGAGGTGACGCTGCGTCGGAAATCGGTGATGCTGCTGGGTGGCGCCGCCCGCGCCATGACCCCTTCCTCGCCCAGGGAGCGTGCCGGGCACTGGAGGACGCCGCGGTCCTGTCCGCCGAACTCGCCGACACCGCCGTCGACATCCCAACGCGCTGACGCACTACGAACACGCCCGCCGCCCCCGCAGCCAACGTAGCCAGCGGATGGCCCGTGTCAGTCCGTGGACGGTGCCGCCGCCAGGTTCGCGGTCCCGGACTTCTCTTCCCTCTCCGCATCGCCGGGGTGCCGGCGCAGTGTTGCGGTGGCGATGTCCAGGAAGTCCGCCACGGGGCCCGTGCAGTTGCTCTCCGGTACCGCCAGGCAGGTCTCGACGGGCAGGGCGTCGGTGACGGTCAGGTAGACGAGGTCAGGGCGGGAGTACGAGTCCGCGATGCTGACGGGAACGAGTGCGATTCCCTGGCCGGAGGCGATGAGCTCGAACTTCTCCTCCGGTGACGAGGTCCGCCGGGCTCTGCCGTCGAGCATCGGCTCACCGTCGAGATCGGCCGATGTGACAGCGCGGCAGTCGGCCAGTGGATGTGTCACCGGCAGGCACGCGACCTTGGTCTCGCGACCGATGGGGACGGAGCGCAGCCCCGAGTCGTCGAAGGGGCGCCGGAGGTATCCGGCGTCCGCGCGGCCATCGCGAAGGGGCGCGTCCCGCTCCCACCAGCGCAGCGGAAAGACATCGATCGCGACCTTCGGATGGCTCGCGGTGAATGCCCGGATCGCCTCCGAAGTGCCCGGATTCCGTTGCGGCGGGGATGGTCCAGCCCGCAGGTTCGGATCGCCGAGCACCGCATTGCCGCTTCAGCCGGCGACTGTGAAGTGAGCGGTTCGCCATTCAAGGAGGAGAGTTTTGTGATCTCGAAGACGAAGAAGGTCGCGCGTTCCGTGGGTGTGGCATTCGCCGCGGCCGCGACTCTGACCATCGCCGTGCCGACGGGCAACGCTTTCGCCATTGACCATGTCACCTGCCGCGGTGGTGAGAACTTCCTGAAGATCTGGTCGCGCAACGGCGGAAGTCAGAGCGTGGACTGCTACGCCAACGCCGGGAAGACCGACTTCGGCGGATGGTGGGTCGACAAGATCTCCACGGGGAACAACGACCTGATCTACTACGACGCCAACGGCGACTCGGTGAGGGTCGAACGGTGGCATGAGATCACCTTCCCCAACCGTCCGCCGAAGGTCACCGCCATCGAAATTCTCTGAGCGGCTGAAGGGTTGGTCGTGGGGGGCGACCACTTTTGTCGGTGCTCCATTCCTGGACACCGCGGTCTCGTGGGTGAACTCGGGTTCGCCGTAGCGTGAGACTGCCCGTATCCGGAGCACTGATGCTGGCCGCGCCTTTACGGGCGTGGCCGGCATTGTTTTGTGGGGGCGCTGTACTTCCCGGGTCTCACGCCCCCGCGTTCCGGTGCCCGTTCCGTCGCAGTGTGAGTGTGGTGGCTGCGGTGAGGGCGAGTCCGGTGGCCGCGGTGAGCATGCTCCACTGCATGCCGGTCCGGAAGGTGTCGGCCCCTGCCAGGAGTGCTCCGAAGAGGGCTACCGCGAGGGCTCCGCCGATCTGGCGGCCGGTGTTGAGGAGGGCGGATGCGGTGCCGGCGCGGTTGGCGGGGACGGCGTCGAGGAGCATGGCGGTCAGCGCGGGGACGGCCAGGGCCCCGCCGAGGCCGACGGGCACCATCAGGGCCGCGACCGTCCACAAGGGGGTGTGGGGGCCGACGGTCAGCAGGGTCAACAGCCCGGCGGCGCCGAGGAGTTGCCCGGCGATCATCGGTACGCGCGGGCCGAACAGCGCGGCCAGTTTCGCGGAGGCGAGGTTGACCACGGCCACCAGCGCGGTCATGGGGATGAACAGTACGCCTGCGTGGAGGGCGGACTGGCCGCGTTGTTGCTGGAGGTAGAGGCTGAAGATGAAGACGCTGCCGTAGTAGGCGGCGTTGAGCATGAAGCCGATGGCCAGGGAGACCGCCACCACACGGGAGCGGAACAGCTGCAGGGGGAGCATGGGGTGGGCGCCCTTGGCCTGCGCGGTCAGGAAGCCGGCCGCCGAGGCCACGGCCACCACCAGCGAGCCGACCACCAGCGGCCGGCCGAAGCCTTCGGCACCGCCCTCGATCATGCCGTAGGTCAGCCCGCCCATGGCGATGACGGCGGTGACCTGACCGGTGAGGTCCAGACGGGCGGGCAGACGCGGCGAGGCCGGTATGCGGGCGAGGAGGATGAGGGCGAGAAGACCGGCGGGGAGGTTGACGTAGAAGATCCACCGCCACCCGACGGTTGCCGTCAAGGCGCCGCCCAGGACGGGACCGGCGGCCACCGCGACGGCCCCGCCGACCGTCCAGATCGCAATGGCACGGGCGCGTTGGGCCTGGTCGGGGAAGCCCTGGCGGACCAGCGCCAGGGAAGCCGGCATCATCACGGCCGCCGCCGCGCCTTGGAGGAATCGGGCGGCGATGAGGGTGGTGAGGTTGGGGGCGAGTCCGCAGGCGGCGGAGGAGAGGGCGAAGAGGATCAGGCCGGCGGCGTAGGACTGGCGGGCTCCGATGCGGTCGGAGAGGGCGCCGGCGGAGAGCATCAGGGCGGCGAAGAGGAGGGTGTAGCCGTCGACGACCCACTGCAGGCCGGACATGCCGCCGCCCAGGCTGCGGCCGATGTCCGGCAGCGCCACGGTGACGATCAACGCGTCCAGGGAGATGAGGAAGAAGCCCAGCAGGGCGGCACCGAGAACGACCAGGGAACCACCCCCAGCCGCCGCCGGGGCGCTCACCACGGCGCCGGAGCCGGGGGAGGACTTGAGTGGGGATTTCATTGGGGCACTCCTGCGGGCGTCTTGAATGTGTGTATTCGGGAGGGAGGGCCAGGGGCTGCCGCTGACGGGCCGGCCGGTAGCGGGGCACCCTGGCGCGGTGAAGGGGGCGGATGCCGGGCGGCGAAAGCTCCGCCCGCCCGCCGCCTGGTGTAGCGGTACGTGACTGTGACTGTCAGCCGGCTGCCTGGGCCGGCAGATCCTTGTTGCCGTCGCCCCAAGTGGCCGTCACCGTCACTGCGTGTCGAAGTCGGTCCCCCGCGAGACCTTCTCCCACAGGGCGAGTTCGGACCGCACCGAGTCCAGGTGCCCGACGAGGAAGTCCACCGCGTCGCCGCCGAGGGCGAGCCGAAGCGGGGTGTTCTCGGCGTCCAGGGCCAGTCGGATCGCCGCCGCGGCCTTCACCGGGTCCCCGGGCTGTGTGCCGGCGCCGTCCTGCACCAGCTTCCGGGTGGCGCCGACCTTCTCCGCGTACGCCGGGTGCTCCCGGGAGAAGTGGGCCGAGCCCTTGCCGAACAGATTGGTGCGGAACGCGCCGGGCTCCACGATCAGCACCTTGATGCCGAACGGCGCCACTTCGTCGGCCAGTCCCTCCGACAGCTGCTCCAGTGCTGCCTTGGTCGCGCTGTACGCGGAGAACCCGGCGAAGGACAGCTGTCCGCCGAAACTGCTGATGTTCACGATCGATCCGCTGCCGCGCTCCCGCATCTGCGGAAGCAGCGCCCGGGTCAGCCGCGCCGGGCCGAACACGTGCAGCTCAAACAGGTCGCGCAGCTCCTGGTCGGTGGTCTCCTCGAACGCCCCGACCTGCGTGCGCCCGGCGTTGTTCACCAGCACGTCCACCCGGCCGTAGCGAGCCAGCACGTCGGCGGCGACCACGTCGGTCCGCCCACCGTCGGTGACGTCCAGAGCGATCGCCTCCACCCGGTCGGGATGCGCGGCGACCAGGTCGGCCAGTCCCTCGGGCCGGCGGGCCGTGCCGATCACCGTGTCACCGGCGGCGACCGCGGCCTCGGCGATGGCCCGCCCGAAACCGCTGCTCGCACCGGTGACCAGCCAGACCTTGCCGTTGTCCGTCATCTCTTCGTCTCCTTGGTCGTTTTCCGTTCGGGGCCTGCCCGCCGACAGGTCCCATCCTTCGCCGGCATCCGGCACCACGTCCAAGACCTGTTGTGATAGCCATGAGTTATGGATGTCCATGGGCGCGATCTGCGCTACTTCGCCGCAGTCGCCGAGGAGTTGAACTTCACGCGGGCCGCCGAGCGGCTGTTCGTCTCCCAACCCGCGCTCAGCAAGCAGATACGGATGCTGGAGAAGCAGCTCGGCGCGTGTCTGTTCCACCGGGACCGGCGGTCGGTGCGACTGACCGCGGTGGGGGAAGCCCTGCTGCCGCACGCCCGCGGAATGCTGGCCGCATGGGAGGCCGCCGAGGCGGCGCTGGAGGAGGCGAGGACCGCCGGGCTGAACACATTGGTGATCGGCATGTCCACCAGCCCGGGCCGCGGGTTGCTGCCCGCCTTGCGAACCAGGCTGGTGTCCCGCTACCCGCAGGCACGTCCCGTCCTACGGCAGGTCAACTGGGCCGATCCCAGTGCCGGGTTGGCGGACGGGACCAGTGATGTCGCCTTTGTCTGGCTGCCGCTGCCGGACGGCGACCGTTATCAGTATGCGGTGGTGGCCCAGGAACGACGCTTGGTGGCGCTGCCGCAGGAGCACCCTCTGGCGGCGCGGGCGGCAGCCGACAGCGAGGGGGAGTTGGACTTCGCCGAGCTCCTGGACGAGCCGTTCCTCGCCCTCCCCTCCGAGGCCGGCCCGCTACGGGACTACTGGCTGGCCCTGGACGCCCGGGACGGTCGCGCGCCGCGGATAGGCGGGGTGGTGGGCAGCGCCGAGGAGACCCACGAGGCGGTCGCCAACGGCCAGGGCGTTGCGCTTCTGGCCACCGGCAACGCGCCGCTGGTCGTCCGGGACGAGGTGATCGCCGTGCCGGTCCGCGGCATCTCCCCGTCCCGCCTGGCGGTAGCAGCCCGCCGGGGCGACGAACGGCCCCTGGTACTGGCCTACTTGGCCGCGGCGGCGAAGGTGGGAGCCAGCACTTCCTGAACCGAGCCGCCCGAAGAGACTTCACGCGGCCGTTCCACTGCCCGACCTACCGAAATCCGCGACAACGATCCGGCTGCCGCGCGTTCGGCCCAGCCGTCTGAGCAGTTCGCGCTGTAGCGGATGCACCGCCCGGCGGCCCCTGTCCTTCGCGGCCGCGGGGCTTCGTCAGCCAAGACACCGGACGTCGTGCCGCCCGCAGCCGCTCCGGAATCCGGTATCCGGCCGAGTCAGCGTTCCCAGTACTTGGCGACTGCCTGTGCGTAGGCCACTCGGTGGTCGAGTTCTGCGCTGTGGACGCGGAAGCGGCCGCGTGCGGACTCGGTGAGGGCCGCCCGGCTGAAGGGCTTGCCTGGCCTCTTCCAAACCGTTCGCAGCGGCGCGGTGGTGGCGCCGGCGGGGGAGTCGGAGAGAGCCAGGGCAGCCATGTACAGCAGGACGAGGGGCAGCAGCACCAGGCACAGCAGCAGCGACGGCGTCGTCCCTTCCCGTCCGTGCAGCACCGTGCTGTCGGGCAGGTGGATCTCGTATGTGGGGCGCCACCGCCTCTTGCGCGGTGGCAGGCGCAGTTCGGCCAACTCCTCGTGATCCGGCGTGAGTACGGCGAGGCGGCCGCCGTCCTTGCGGACGACGACGGCCAGCGGTGCGGCGTAGGCAGGTCCGGCCGCGAGGGTGAAGCGTGGCTTGTGCCCGTGGCGGAGGGCATGGCCGTCGGGGACGCCGCGGAGTACGTGGACGGGGGCCGAGCCGCGGGGACGCAGTTCGTATCGGTCGGCGTCGGGGTGGCGGGTGAAGACAAGCGTCATGGGGTTCCGTCAGGTCGTGTCGGGTTGGGGCGCCGTTGCCGATGGTCGGGGTGGACGGGGGAGAAGGACGTGGGGGCCGATGCGCATATCGGAGGGCCCGTTGGGCGGTTGCTCCCGCTGACTGGGGCAGTCGTCACAGCGTGTCCGCCTGTCCACCATCCCCGCTCCGGACTAGCCGAAGACCGCACGGATGTCGTCAGCGCCCGGTGTCGTCGCGGAGGTCTCGTCCGATTGCTCCGCCGGGCGGATGGCCAGCGACTCGCCGATCTGCCGCAGGATGCCGGTATACCGCGGCAGATCGGCGAAGCACGGAGTGGTCAGCGCGAGCACGATCAACCAGCCTTGAATCGGCGAGGGGACGTACAACTCGATCTGGGCGAACTCCAACGCCGGGAGGACGGCCTCGCCCTCGGTCTCGGTGGCGTGCAGCGAGAGCACGGCTGGGCCACACGGCAGGTCCACGCGGGCGACGCTGCGATGCTCGTCGAGGGACAGCGTTTCCTGAAACGAGGCGGTGATGACTTCCGGGGCCTCCGGGGCCACGGTCTCTGCACGTACCAGGAGATGAGCGGTGCTTGCCGCGCCGTCCTCCGTCTCGTAGAGGGCGACCGAGGCGTGCAGAACCTCGTCGGCGGTCAGAGACGCGGTGAGGTCGGAGTAGAGGGTCGCGGTGGTCTCGCGCTGGAATTCTGTACCGCCTGGCCAGATCTTCTCCGCCAACTCCCACAGGGCGGCGTCGAGGACGTCCGCGGGGAGGTGCAGCGGCAGTTCGTGGAAGCCTTCGGGGGTGTCCAGGGCGATCGACACGCTTTGCGGGGACAGCGCCATCACAGCCTCCCCGCAGCCGGCGTGCCGGTATCGGTGATCTGAGTGTGGGTGTCGATGGCGATGCCTGGCAGCTGCTGGGCCACCTGCGGGCCCTTCGACCACCAGGAGAGCGGGTCGATGGAGCCGTCGGCCCGCATGGCTCCGCGCAGGGAGGTCTTGATCGCATCCGGGGTGAGGCCGCTGTCCAGGACCTTGGTCAGCCCCTTGCTGATGCCTGCCTCCTTGATGCTCGCGCCCACCACGTCCTGGACGTGGCTGTTCCAGGCCAGCTTCATGCGGTTGCCGACCCCGGTGGTCGTGAAGACCTTGCTGCCGCCGACGTATTCCTTGCCCATCCCGAAGAGCGACTTTCCTTCCAGAGCCCGGCCGGTGAACCCGGCGTCACGTAGGGCGCGGATCTTGTTGACCTTGTCGATCGAGGCGACGGTACGGCCTTCCACCTGCACCAGCTTCATGGGGACCTTGGCCCCCTTCATCGCGACGGAGCCGAACTTCCCGAACGGGATCACCCCGATTCCGTCACCCACGAGGTCCATGACCCCCACATCGGCTCCGCCGAGTTTCGCCGCTCCGTGCGTGGCGAGGGCCCCGAGGGAAGCACCGGCGCTCGCGAGGGCCAGTGCACCGGAGAGAGGCGGGCACCACATGGTGAGCAACGAGGCGACTCCCAGGATGCTGGAGGCGATCGAGAGCCAGTCGCCGATCTCCTTCAGCAGGTCGGCGTGCTTGGCACACCACTCCTGGATGCTGTGTCCCATGCGGGTGAAGAAGTCGCCGAGACCTTCCCAGAACCCCGGGTCCGGTGCGTTTTCCGTGGCGCGCCGGATGCGGTCGGCGATGCTTCGGGCCTCGTCCTGGTGATGGCCGAGGAGCTCCTCGGCCTTCTTGAGGATGCCTTCCAGCTCCTCGGTCGCGGAGTCCAGCCGGCCGCGGGCAGTGTCGAGGGCCCTGTCCGCCCGGTCCAAGCGGTCGCTGGCGGCGTCCATCCTCTTCTGCGCGGCGTCGAGGGCGGCCTGGTCGGTGTAGAAGGTGCCGGCAAGGCGGAGGTCCGGGTTGGCGGCGGCCTCGTTGTAGGCCCTTTCCGCCTGCTCGTTCTCGGTCTTCCTGGTGGTCACCGTCTGCTTGGCCGCGGCGGCCTCCGACTCGTACTGGCGGCCCTTGCTCTGGTACGAGGAGAGCGCGGTGTGCCAGGAGCGGAGCTGAGTGACCGCATCGCGCATGGCATCGCGGCTGTCACTCACGTATTTCGGCAGGTCACCGACGTTCTCGGCGAACGCGTTCGCCGCGTCACCCTGCCATTCGCCACCGCTCTTGCCGATGCGGGACAGTACGGCGTGGGCGGACTCCAGGGAGCGCTTGGCCGTATCGAGCTTGCCGGTGAGGGAGTCGACCGATCCCAGGTCGCCGGGGGCCGGATTGAAGCCGAGGGCGGGGAAGTCCCGCGTGGTCATGAAATCCCCTGTCGAGTGGTCAAAGGTACGGATGGCTCGGGTGAGTGCAGGCCGTGCGGCGCTACTTGGCGTTCTTCGCGAAGGCGTCGCGCAGCGCGTGCTCCACCGATTCGTAGTTCTGCTTGACCAACTTGAGCTTGTCCTCGATGGCTTGCGTGCCGTCGGCGATCTTCTTGATCGCGTTGTCCCAGCTGTCGTGGAACTCGTCGCAGGCGTTGTCCAGGGCCTCCGCCCCCATCGACTTCGGACCGGTGTCCTTCAGTGCGTCCAGCGCCTTGCGCATGTTGTCCTGGCTGTCGTGCAGATCCTTCAGCAGACGTCCGAGACCGTCCGCCTCGACCTGGAAATAGCCGCCCATGCGCCCCCCTGGTGATCCCTGTATCTCGGCATGGCCAGGCCAACATTACCTGCACATGACCCATGCTTTGCCAGTGGATGGCTCTTGTTCGCGTCGGAGTGTCCACTCCGACGTCGCTCCACCTGCCGCGGCCTCGGTCGCGGACCGGGCGGCGTTCGGCTTCTCCGCGGGCGAGGCCGCCGGTGTGGGGCGCGGGTGGTGTCAGAGCGGCCGTCGCTACGTCGGCACCCTCGCCACCGCCGCGGTGGTCGTGGCGGTGGCGACGGCTCGCCGCGTACGCCGGAGAGGCAGTCAGGGATAGCGGCTGGTTCCCTCACCGGTAATTGTGCGGCCGGAACACCAGTCACCCGCTGTTCCCGCGATCCATGTGGGCGCTGCCGCTTCCCCGCTCAGCGATTGAGCTTCTCTGTCGTCCCGGCGAATGGTCGTCGTCCCGGCGAATGGTCGAGGAGGAGATCCCCGCCGGTCAGCAGACCGGAGGATTGGGTGTCCCCCAGTCGCGCAGCACCTGGTTCGGTTGCCATACCCAGCCGTTGGCTTCGGGGGCATTGAGGTTCAGCCAATTGCCGTCAGGGGTTTGGCAGTTGATCGTGACCGGCTGGCCGTTGTGACCCTTGCCCACGAGCGCTCCGTCGGGAGCCGAGAGGATGTCGGCATCGGCGACGAAGCGCCCGGGCACTCCCGCCGCGGCCTGAGCCGCCTGTGCCTGTGGGGCTATCAGCGTTACTCCGAGAAAAGCAGCGGACAGGCCGACCAGCGTCAGCCGCGAAGTGAATTTCCGCACCAGGTCTCCATGGTTCGAGGCGATACTCGCGATTGCCGGAATATCGCTTGGTCAATTTCGTGTGCAGGCTATTGAGCCGTGATGAAATTCCGGTGTATCGGCTGTATCGGCCGGCGCTTCCCGATCTGGCGGGTCTCGTGTGCCGCGGCCGCAGTCCCCCACCGCAGGACCGCCGCCCATCGTGGCCGGCTGCCGACTTCAGATGCTGCTCGTCGCTGTCGTCTGTTCGGTCCCGGCTTCGCAGGGGCACGAAGAGTCGGTCGGCCGGTCGGCGGGCGAACCCGTTGATGACCAGGTCCGGCAGGGCCCTCGGGCGTAGTTGCGGAGGACCGAGCTGGGTGGCGACGGGTGTTACCGGAGGTCGTGGTGATCGAGGCGGTGGAGGAGACCGGGGCGGCGTTGATGGTCCTCGCGCAGGCGGGTCAGGCGCTGGTCTCCTTGGTGGCGATGCGCGCCGCGATCTGCTGCCAGACCGGCTCGGCCTCGTTCGCGAGGGCGGGGAGATGGCGCGCAGTCGGTCCTGCTCCTGGCGGCTGAGCGGTCGGTCAAGGGCCTGGAACTCGCAATACTGGTACTCGCTCACGTCGCGGACGCTATCGCCGCCGCGGGTGGATGTGGACGTGGAGCCGCCGCTACAGCGGAGCCGACCGGATGCCGTGGGCGAACGCCGGTGGATGAGCCGAGGCGAGCAATTCCGGGGCGGGGCAGCGGAGTTGGCGGATGCCGTTGACCAGACGGCCCGCACCGACCGCTGCGGTGACCAGCGCGCCGAGGACGGCGCCGACCTGCTTCCCGTCCATCGCGATCGTGAGCGTGGCGGCGCCCAGGCGCGCCAGTTTCGCCGCTTCCCGAGTCCCTTCGGCCTCGCTGTCACGCAGTGGCTCAGCTGTCGTGGAGTCCTGATGCTCGGCGCTCAACTCGTGGAGCTCCTGGAGCGTCGCCCGTCGGGCGGCCTCGGGACTGCCGTAGCCGTACTTCGAGCCGAACCCCTTCGCCGGGTTCCTGCCGCGGCCGAAGCGCATGACTGTTACGTACGCCCATTTCGCCACGGCAGACAGACTGTGCACCGCCCGCGGGCGGCCGTCGTCCGTGGGGACGACTGGCACACCCAGGGCGGCGAATTCCCGTCCGCTCTCCAGCGCGTCCGAGCCGGGGCGGGCGCGGGTCCTCCTCGGCATTGAGGGCGGAGGGCCGGGTGGGACTTCAGCGGGTCGGGAAGCTGTAGGTGTAGCCCTGGGCGTCGAGCTGGTCCAGCAGCTTGGCGAGTGCTGCGATGCTCTGTGAGCGGTCGCCGCCGCCGTCGTGCATCAGGACGATCGAGCCCGGGTGCAGGTTGCGGTTGATGTTCTGCAGGATGGTGGCGACGCCCGGCCGTTTCCAGTCGTCGGAGTCGTCGCTCCAGCCGATCGATCGAAGCCCGTGCTGGGCGGCGATGTTGCGGATGAAGGGTTTGAAGTCACCGCCGGGTGCCCGGTAGTACCAGAGCTTGGCCCCGGCGCCGGCCGCGTCGGATATCTCCTGCTGGGCGTCGGCGATCTCGTGGACGTTGTAGTCCAGCGGCATGCTGCTCTGCCGCTCGTTGTGGTGTACGGAGTGGTCGCACAGCCGGTCACCGGCGGCGACAATCGCCTTGGTGAGGTAGGGATAGCGCTGCGCGTGCGGACCTATCTCGCAGAACGTGGCCTTGGCGTGGTGCTGGGCCAGCAGCGCCAGTACCTGGGGCGTCCAGCGCGGGTCCGGACCGTCGTCGAAGGTCAGCGCGACTGATTTACCGCCGTCCTGGGTCTTGAGCTGGAGCGCGTTGCTCACTTTGAGCCCGTTCGGCGAGCCGGCCCGAGCGCTGCCCGGGCCGCCCGGCCAGGCGGCGGCCGAGGAGGAGGGGGCGGCGGGTGAGGGGGAGGTCGACGACGAAGGTGACGGCGCGATGCTCGTCGCCGAGGACGACGCGCTGTGCGACGGGGGAGGGGTGGCCGAGCCGGTGGCAACGACGGGGCGGGCGGCTGAAGTGGGTGGCGGCCCGGCCGTCGACGACGTCTGGGCCGCGTGGGCTCCGTACGTCGCCAGGGCGGCTGCGCTGAGCGCTACCGCAACGGTGGCTGCCGTCTTCTTCGCATTGGCCGATGCCACAGCGGGTCCCTCCAGAGGCATCCCGGGGGATGCCTGTTCAGCGGTGACGGGTGGTGGTGTGTCGCGCACGGGCAGGCGTGGGGGAGCGGGCTGTGCGGCGGTCGTCGTGGGCTTGTTTCTGGAGCCGCGGTGACGATTCGACGGCCGGATGAGCCTGCTCCTGGTTCGCTCACCTCTTGTGACGGACTGGATGCGAATAGTCCGTTTTATGCGCTATGTCTATAACGGTAGGGGAAGTCGGGGTCATGGCCCAGGGGCTCGCTGTGTGATCTGCATCCCCTTTGGACCTGCGGAGACGTGGAGGTGTGCCGCAGGCTCCGCCGCCGCGAGATTTCGGGGCGGCTTTCTCCGTGTGGCCGCCCCGCCCTCGGGTGCTGGGCGCGCTGCGCGACGCGGGGCACGTCGAGCGAGGGTGGGCGGGACCGCATCGCTTGGCCCCTCGCCCATGCGGACTCCAGCTGACCGTCGACCTCGCTCTGTAGCCGCGTTGACGCGAAGCGTGGCATCGCGCTCGGTATGCGTACCTCAGCCGCGGGCTGCGGCCGAGCGCCGCGGCCCCGGCTCGATCCCACTCCTCCGGCCCTGCCCTTCAGCCGCCGCTATCAGCCGTGATCGGGCAGGTCGCCGAGCGTGATGGCGTCGGCCGCGCGGGCGAGGCCGGCGGGCGTGACCGTCCTGCCGTCGGCCTTGTCCTGCGCGATCTGCTGGTTCTTGCCGACGTAGCCGCGCATCCCCTGCTCGTAGCGGGCGAAGGCCGCACGGTGATCGTCGTGGTTGTCGGCGAGTTCCCTCACAAGCACGTAGGCGCCGACCAGCGCCATGCTGGTGCCCTGGCCGGAACGCGGTGAAGGGCAGTAGCCCGCGTCACCGACGAGCACGACCCGCCCGTTGGACCAACGATCGAGGCGGACCTGGCTCATCGAGTCGAAGTAGAAGTCCGGCGCGTCCCACATGCTCGCCAGCAGCCTGGGCGCCACCCAACCAACGCCGGCGAAGCGCTCGACGAGAATGTTCCTTTGTCGGTCCAGATCCCGGTGGTCGAAGTCGAGTTGCCCCGACCCGAAGTGCAACATCGCCCGTGCCTCGGTGTTCTGCCGCGCGCTGTAGAGACCGACCAGTGTGTCACCAGCCGTGTGGTACACCTGCCAACGGTCCAGGCCGAGGAAGTTCTCCACACTGAAGATCGCCAGATGACTGCCGAGGAAGTGCATGAACTGCGACTCCGGGCCGAAGGCCAACCGACGTACGCCGGAGTGCAGTCCGTCCGCGCCGATCACCAGGTCGAAGCGGCGCGGGCGGCCATGCCGGAAGCCGACCTCGACGGCGTCGTCGTCCTGCCTGAGGGAGGTGATGACATCGCCGAACACATACTCCGTTCCCACGCGGCCGGCGTCGAACAGCAGGGTCGTCAAGTCGTCACGCATGATTTCGACGTCGTCGTTGTCGATCAGCCCGCCGGTCAGGGTGGCCTCGGTGGATCGGGTCAACTCCGCACCTCCACCGTCGACGAACGACATGCCGCGCATGCCTGTCGTCCCGGCCCGGACCGCGTCGAGCAGCCCCATCCGTGCCACGACCTGTAGCGCGATCCCACGGACGTCGATGGCCTGGCCGCCCCTGCGCAGGCCCGGCGCCCGCTCCACGACAGTCGGATGGAACCCCGCACGTCGCAACCAGTGAGCCAGCGCCAGTCCCGCCACACTCGCCCCGGAGATCAAAACATCCCTGTTCCGCACAACCCTCTCCCCTCCCCGTCCCGGTGCTGCCGAGGCGCGTCTGCGCGACTGCACCGCCCGCGCTTCGCAGACACCTCGAGTCTTGGGACACCGGGGCCGGGACGGCAATGCAAAGATCGGCACGCAATTGTTGCGCTGTGGGCAATGGCGTGAGCTGGGCAAGCCGAGCAACGTCCCCGAGCGGGCGACCGAGTCCTCGTTCGTGCGCGACGGGCCGGCCACTGAGGCCGCCGCCGCGACCGGTCCGGCGACCGATGGCCCTGAAGAGCCGGCACCTGTCGCAGCTTCACCAATTCCCCGCCTCACTAATTCCATCGACACGGTGCTGACCGGCTGGCAAGCTGCCTGCATGACCTACGGAATCGAGTCCCACCTCACCCGGTGAGCGCCCAGGAAGAGCGCAACGCGCTCACTTCCCCGACCGCTCTGTACGACCACGCCCTGCATCTGCTGCGCGAGTCCGCCGATGGAGTCCCGCCCCGGCGCGGCTACTCCCTGCCTCGGGAGGCAGCAACCGGCGAGGATCCGCCCTCTTGGGAAGAGGCGAAGAACGCCATCCAGGAAGTGCTCAGCCCGCTGCCGGACAACCCCGAGACCCTGCGCCGTCGCTTCGAACGACACGGCATTCGGAACCGCCACAGCCATCTGATCGAGTCCACAGTCGCCGACCTGCCACTGCCGCCCGAACAGCTTGGTGCAGCCCGCTGCCTCGGGCGGCAGTTGACCCGGACCGGCACCACCGGAGCCGCCGTCACCGCAGGCATCGCCCTGCTCGTCCGCCTCGGCGAGCCTGAGGACGTCCCGTACCTCTCCGCCCTCGGGCTGTTCCGGGAGCTCACCAGATCAGCCGTCGGCGCGCTCGACAACCTCGACCGCCAATCCGCTGCCGTCGTCTGGCTTGCGGTCTACTCCCGTCGTGACGAACTACGGCCACTGGTCAGTGCCCTATGGACGGGAAATCGGCAGGCAATACGCGCGGAGCTGGTCGCGTCTCCTGCCTCGGCCCGCTTCATCGGCAGCGCGATGGCCCGCCGGATTGCGGAAGCCTCCCGACTGCCGGACTTGCTCGACCACCACTGCTCCGACACGGACTTGCTCGCCAGGGCGGGCCGACTGCTCGTCCGGATGGGGCGCTCGCAAGACGATCCAACCGACCTCCTGGCATACTCCGACGCGCCCAGGATGTACGACAGTGTCGTCACGCGAGCCGGCCTGCTGCCGCCGACCCTCGACAACGCAGCCGGGTTGCTGTCGCTCGCCCTCGACTTGGACAGCGGCATCGGCGTACTGCTGGACTGGCCGCCCGGACGGCGCGCGGCACTGCTGGAATCCCTCCGAAAGCTGCTGGCCGAGCCCCGATGGGCGGTGGTGAGCGCCACCGCAGGCGAGGCGGAGCAGCGGCTGCGAGCCGACTGGATCCGCCGCACCGGGCGGCAGCCGTTCAAGCGTCCGGCCACGTCCGGCAGGCTGCGCATCGAGGTGGTGGTCGGCGACCCTGCCGACCGGGAACCCGTTGAGACCCGCATCCTCATAGACGGCCGGCCACTGGTTCCGGCGGTCTTCGGCCACGGCCCCGCTCACAGCCCCGAGCACCTCCTGGACGACGGCCGGCTGCGGGCCGGAGCGGAGTCTCGCGAGGTACAACTCGCGGAGGCATACTGCACGGAGGGGTGCTGCGGTGCGCTCTACGCCACGATCCGGCGGGACGGGAACCATGTGGTGTGGGAGAACTGGCGACGGCCACAGACCATGCCGGGGTCCCGCGAAACCGCACCCGAGCTCCCCGCCTATCGGTTCGACGCCTCCGCCTACGACACGGAGGTCGCTCGGGCGGAGACCGACCGTTCCTGGTCCTGGCCTGCCCGCACCACAGCTCGCCTGATCAAGGCGGGACTGATCGACAATCCTGACCTGTTGACCCGGTGGGATGCCAGGCGGGGCTGGATCAGCACCGGCTTCGAGGACCCGAACACCACAGTGGTGACCTTCTGCTACGTCCCGGGGCCGGCCTCCGAAAGACCCGAACAACCCGACAGCTTCCTGCAGTTCCGCTGGGACATCCAGGACGACGGTACCCCGCCCGAGACACAGGCCGCTGCTGCCTTGCGCCGGCTGGCTGAGGAGGATCCGAAGTCCTACGGGCAGGTGTGCGGCGGCAGCCGGGAGCGCGCCGAAGAACTCGGGTTCCCCTGGCCAGCCAGCTCCTGACGAGCCGCCGTCGTCGCCAACACACCCTGGACCGCGTTATCAGGTGGAGGACGTTGGCCAGTGGCCGGCCAACGTCCCCCGGGATGTGGCGTCGTGACAACGTGGCGGCATATCAGGCCGCCGGCTGCTGCCGGTCCGTCGCCGTGCTTCGCCGCTGCCGTCCGCCAACCCGTCTGCTGAGTCGGCAGCGCGGCCGTGGAGGGGGCACGACAACCCTTCCACGGCCGCGCGGTTCACCGAGGGACTCAGGGGGTGGCCTTGCCGGCGACACCAAGGCAGGGTGGGCCTCCTCGAGTGGTCAACGCACCACCCGCGGCGAACACATGACGGGAGTTGGGGGATGACCTGCGGCTTTGCCGCGAAAGCCCGGTGGGCCAGGGAGCACTACGCTCGGTGGAACTCCCTGGCCCACCGGGCTTTTCGGTGGGTTGTGCGCTGGGCGGGTGCCCGCCCCGCACCGAGACCGCGGCTCCGGCGTCCCGTGCTTCCGCTGCGCCGGTGCATACGACCGAACCACGGAGCAGCGCGTTCCGTCCTGCCGGACCGCCTTGCGGTTATGCGTCGGGGGTGCCTGCGGGGTTTGCAGTGGTGGCGGGCCGGGCGTCGGGTTCGCCCTCCTGGGCCGGATGCTGCGCGAGTGCGGTCCAGGAGCGCAGGAGCAGTCCGAAGGCGTCGACGACGACATCGTCCCGGATGTCGTCGGGGGTGAGCAGGCGCTGGATGAGCAGGCCGTCCTCCAGGGCGTGGACGATCAACGCGAGGAACGCGGGGTCCGCGGGCGGGTTGGCGCCGTGGGCGGCGAACGCCTGCTCCAGGCCGGAGGTGTGGGCGTCGCGGGCGAGGAGTTCGCGTTCTGCGAGCAGCGGACGCAGCTCCTCGTTCCGTAGTGCGTGCAGGACGAGTTCCATGCGCAGGGCCAGCCATTCGGGCAGGTGCTCGGCGCGGTCGCGGTTCCAGGCCCGGAGCTTGTCGAGTGCGTCGGCGCCGGAGGTGGCGTCTCGGGTCAGTGAGCGGACTTCATCCAGCTCGCGGCGGGTGCGGTCCTGGAGCAGCTGGGCGACGAGGGCGTTCTTGTCCTCGAAGTTCCCGTAGAAGGCGCCGCGGGTGTAGCCGGCGCGCTCGGCGATCTGCTCGACGGAGGTGCCGTTGACGCCGCGTTCGGTGAACAGCTCGGCGGCGGCGGCCAGTAGGCGATCGCGGGTCTGCTGTCGGCTCTCTTCGCGGGTCAGGCGCTTGCGTGCGGGAGTCACGGCAGCATCCTACGGTGCACCGGCACGAAATATTCGCTCCTACATTCAGATACAGATATGTATCTTTACTGGAGAGCGAAAGGGAGAACCCGATGAAGACGACCGAGCTGTGCGCGCTGGAAGCGTCGGAGCTGGCGAAACTGCTGGCTTCGGGAGAGGTGTCCGCGGCGGAGACCGTGGAGGCACACCTGGAGCGGATCGCCGAGGTGAATCCACAGGTGAACGCGGTGACCCGGCTGCTGGAGGACAGTGCCAGGCAGGCGGCACGGGAGACCGACCGGCGCCGGGCCGCGGGAGAGCAGTTGGGCCCGTTGGCCGGGGTGCCGTTCACGGTGAAGGAGAACATCCACGTCGCCGGATCGGCGACCACGCACGGTGTGCCGTACTTCCGCGACTGGGCGGCGCAGGCCGACGCACCCCCGGTACGACGGCTGCGCGCGGCCGGGGCGATTCCGATCGGCCGCACCAACATGCCCGACCTGGCACTCGCCGGACTGCACACGGTCAGCCAGCTGTTCGGACACACCGTCAACCCGTGGGACCCGCAGCGCACCCCCGGCGGCACCAGCGGCGGCGACGCGGTCGCGGTGGCGACCGGTATGACGCCGCTGGGCCTGGGCAACGACTCCGGCGGGTCGATTCGCAACCCGGCCACGTTCAACGGCATCGCGGGGCTCAAGCCGAGCTATGGGCGGTTCCCGGCCGACCACCGCATGAACGACCAGGAGCCGGTCCTGGGCCACCAACTCTTCCCCGTCGACGGGCCACTGGCCCGGTCGGTGGCGGACCTGCGGGCGGCATACGAGGTGCTGGCAGGGCCCGACCCGCAGGACCCGCGAGCGGTCCCCGCCCCGCTGTACGGGCCACAGCCGGACACACCGGTGCGGGTCGGCGTGGTGGTCGACCCCGGCGGCCGGGGCGACGTCCACCCGGACGTGCGCTCCGCCACAGAAGCGGCGGCAGCAGCCCTGGAGGACGCCGGCCACCCCGTCGAGGAGGTGGCGGTGCCGCGACTACAGGACGCCCTCGACGGATACGCGGCTCTCCTGCGGGCCGAGTTCTCCCGTGCCTGGCCTGTGCTCAGGCGGCTGCTCACCGATGACAGCGCCCGCCACATCGAGCTGGACATTCAACGTCACCCGCCCGTCGGCCTGGAGGAGTACCTCCGACAGACCGGCGTACGCCTCGGCGTCCAACGGGCCTGGGCCCGCTTCTTCGCACGCTGCCCGATCCTGCTCGGGCCCGTGTCCACCCAACCGATACCTGCGCCCGTGGTACCGCGGACTTTGGAGGAGCGCGACGCGACGTTCACGCCGATGCGGCTGCTGACCGCGTCGACGTATGTGGGAGTGCCGGCCGTGGCCGTACCCACCGGACTCGCCGACGGGCTGCCGCAGGGCGTCCAGGTCATGGCGGGCATGTACCGCGAGGACCTGTGCCTGGACGCGGCACAGCGGATCGAGGAGCGCCTGGGCGTGCTCACCCCGCTCGACCCGCGCCCGTACCGGTTCGACGGACGCGACAGGTAGGGCGGTCGACATGGCCTCGGGTGGCGCCGACCGGGTACGACCGGCGGAAGAGGCCGGTGAAACCCGCGAGGATCAGGGCAGGAGCGCCTGACCACGACCAGGACCCGACGAACTGGTGCCGCAGCTATCGGGCCGCGGAGGCGGACGACCACTGGCGCCGCCGGCTGCCTTCCCAGCCGGCGGCGCCACACGGAGAGGTCCTACACGCCGATCACCGGTCAGCCGATCCCAACCTTGGCGAGAGCGGTGGTCCAGTCGGTTGCGATGGCGCTGCGCGCGTCGTCGAGGTTGACGGTGCCGTTGCACACGGCTGTCTTGAGCTTGTTCTCCACGGAGTCCTTGCTGGCCGCCGGCTGGTCGCCGTAGCGGGGCTCGGGCCAGAGGTTCTTCGGGTCCTTCGGCGCGCCGCCCAGTTCGAGGGGGACGAGGTGGTCTTCCTCGTAGTCGGCGGTGTTGGTGTCGGTGTAGCCGTACTCGCCTATCTGCTTGATCTTCAGGGGGGTGGTGTAGGAGACGGGCGGGCGGACGGTCTTGGTCCAACCGGGCACGCATATCGTCGAGTTGATCGTGGACTGGGTGACGTCGGGGTTGTAGGCGCCGGGCTGACAGGCGGCGTCGGGCAGCGGCAGGTGGGACTGGGAGCAGGTGGCCATGGTTGCGTGGGCGCTGCCAGTGGTGAGGACGAGGCCGGCGCCGGTGAGCGCAATGGCTGTGAACGCGGAGGCGAGTCGTTGCGTCGATCGCATGGGGGCTCCATGTGTGGGGGATGGGCCCGGCAGGGTCCCGGGCGCGTGCCGCCATAGCAACAGCCCCGAGATCTATGCGGGTAGACGCTAGAGATGAACATGAGGTGTCCATGTCGTTTTCTGACTCATAGGTGGTGCACTTTTGGCCAAATCCTGTCCTGCGCAAGGGGGTTACCAGTCAGGTCAGGCGTCAAGGCTCAAAACAAGACCGTCCGCAGTGGCTCAGGAAGCAGCCTTCGCGCTGAACGGCGGCACCCCGGAACACCTCCCCGAGCTCAGTGCCGACGGTGTCACCGAACTCGTCGTCGTAGGCGCACCCCCGCCCGCTCCCCAGGCAGCAGCCACCTGGGTCGCGCAACTCGCCCGGACCCGGATTCGCCCGGAGGGACAGCCAGGGCCGTCCGGGGCGTCAGCCGCATGGCGCCGGGCGGCTGCTCCGGGCCCGCCGGGCGGTGTGTCGTCGGGGCGGTGCAGGCGGACGCTGCCGTACGCGTACGGCAGCAACATCCTCGGAAACTCGCGCGACCAGGACGCGTGTACGTACGAGTCGCGATGCCGACGGCAGCGGTACCCCGTCGGCTCGGCGGCATCGGTGCTTCGTATGCTCGCGGTGCGGGGAATCGGAGTTTGACCACCTTCGGAGGCGAACGAGCATGTCGGAGCAGCGTGTTGTCCTGGTGACGGGTGGGGGAACGGGCATCGGGGCCGCCACCGCCCGGCTGCTGCGTACCGCCGGGCACCAGGTCGTGATCTCCGGGCGGCGGCCTGAGCCACTGCGCCTGGTGGCCGAGGAGACCGGAGCGCTGGCGCACCCATCCGACGCCGCCGACCCCGAGGCTGTGCGTGAGCTCGTCGAGACGACGATTGCGGCCTACGGGAGGCTCGACGGTGTGGTGCTCAATGCCGGCATCGGCCGGAGTGGCGCGGTCGGCGACATCGCGGTCGAGGATTGGGAGGAGTTGATACGGACCAACCTCACCGGCCCGTTCCTGTTGCTGCGTGCTGCGCTGCCGCATCTGCTGGCGGCCCGCGGCGCGGTGGTGGCGGTTGCCTCGGTCGCCGCGCTGCGCAACAGCGTTGGCAGCGCCGGCTATGCGACGTCCAAGGCGGGTCTGCTTCACCTCTGCCGCTCCGTCGCTGTCGACTATGGGCCGCGGGGGCTGCGGGCCAATGCGGTGTGCCCGGGTTGGGTGCGTACGGAGATGGCCGACCAGCGGATGGCGCGGTTCGCGGCGGAGGCGGGGCTGGCGGGCGGTGCCGAGGCGGCATACGAGGAGGCGAACCGGCTGACTCCCGCCGGGCGGCCGGGTGATGCGCAGGAGGTCGCCGAGGCGATCGGCTGGCTGCTGTCGCCCGCCGCGTCCTACGTCAACGGGGCCGTCCTCACCGTCGACGGCGGGGTGACCACGGTCGGCGTCGGCGGTGCCGCCTTCGACCACCGGATCGAGGCACGCACCCCGCGCCTCTAGCGGACTACCGGACAGGCCAGTTACACACTGCCCCGGCGGGGCCGGCACGCATGGCGGGGCCGGCCGGGGCTCAGAATGAAGCTGGACCTGGACGGCGCCCGACGGCAGACGTGCTCGTCGCCGGGGATCCGACGATGTCAACGAGGCGACCCGTCCTGCTGATTGAAGGTCCCTGACGGCGCATGGCCACAGTGACCCGGCAGCGGGCTTCCGCGGCCGCTGCCAGGTGACGCTTCACCAGGCAGGTACTCGGCTCGGTGCCAGGACCACGGTGCGGAGTCGGAGTGCCGGCATGCCCAGGCTCTGGCGATTCGTGCCCAGTGCGTCAGCGTCCCGCAGCCGCAGGAAATCGGCGGCGCTGCCGCCATGCGGCAGACTCACGTAATCGAGATTCCGCCCGGAGCATCGGGGAGCGGCGCGGCTACGGCGGTCTGGGGCATGGACAGCTCCGCAGAGGACGATCGCCGTGCCGGTCACGGCGTCTGGGAGCAGCCTGGGACGGATCACCTGCCAATGGAGGATGGAGCCCAGCAGCCGGTGGCGGGTTTCCTTGATCAGACGTCTGTCGGTGCGGGCCGGTTTGCTCGCCAGGAGCCGTAGCGCCTGCGACCGCACCTCCAGAGCCGTACCACGGCGTGGTTCAGGCCGAGCAGGAACAGCAGCGTGCTGTTGAGGAAGCAGATCCAGAAGATGACCTGTGGCGTAGGCCCGTTGACGGACCGTTGGGACCCGTCGTCATGGACGCAGTACGAGTCGGGCGGGAACAGCCGGGAGCCGTAGCCGGCAACCGGATGGCAGGGCGACGTCTCGGGGAAGAGGACGGGCTGTGCTCGCGACACGAGGAGCAGCCAGCTGACCAGCCCGATCAGGGTGGTGGCGAACCAGCTCACGCGCCACCACCCGGGCAGCTTCCGCTCGCTCAGCAGGCCCCACACCCCAATGCACAGCACCACCGCGCACAGCAGGGTCGCCGTACAGAGCAGGATCACCGTGCTCGTCAACGGGTGACTCCGTGGAAGCGGCGCTCGGTGCCGATGGTCGACGCGACGGCGTCCGGTCCGCAGCCCGTGACAGACGGGGTGTGGGAGGAGGCGACGTCCACGATGGGGATCTCCTTGCCGTTGAGATGACCGAGAGCCGACGAAAAGGATCACTTCGTACGTGGTCGATCGTATAGGTGACAGAACGTGTGACTGGCATCGGGTGCGCGACCGGTCCCGAAGGCAGTCCCCGCCTATCGGCCTCCGGGGAGGACCGGAACAGCCCAGTAGCGGCAGCGGTCAGCCGGTGGTGAGGTGCCCTGGGATTCGGCCGGAGCGGCTGACGCCTGCCGCCCGCACCCGCGAAGGCTGGCCCTGCCACAACGGCCGCCGCCCTGCGACGGGCGCGTGCTGAGAAGGCCGGCTGCCGGACCTTGGCGGCGCCGGCGGGAAGGGGCAACTCGCGGTGCCACCGCGCCTTCGCCGCCTGGCTCGTCCACCGCTCCGGGGTCGACTCGGTCAGTTCCAGCTGGAAGACGTGGCGGTGCTGGAGCTCGACAGACGCCGATCACCTCAGCGGAAGCCCGCGAACCGCATGAACGGGTTCATATAGGCTGCTCGTTCTGTCTCTTGCACCCGCATTGATCTGGGGAGTTCCTTGTGACCGTAGCGACCGCCGCGTCCGAACCGGCCGTCCCGCCCGTCGACGAGACGCCGGGCGAGGAGAATTTCTGGAACGAGAGGGCGTCGTCCGGTGAAGAGGTCGCGGCGGGTGCCGTAGACGACCTGGTCGTGCGGGATGCCCGCGAGTTCGGGGCGTACGCGCGGACCGGCGGCTGGGCGTTCGCGCTGAAGGTCGCGCGCAGCGTGCGGCCCGGCGGGCAGGCTGCGGGGGAGACTCCGAAGGTCTCTGCGAAGGAGTTCGCCGAGCTGGCCGGGTGCTCGCCGGAACGCGTGATGCGGTTCTACAAGGCGTGGGACATGGCCGCCGACGACGGTGTCGTCCCGCAGTTCGAGGCGCTGGTCCCCGGTCAGGATGTCGAGCTGCCGGATGCCGACATGTGGCTCTCCTACTACAGCTCCCGCAACAGCGCCACGTCCGTCCGCGGTACCGCGATCACTGCTGCTGCCGAGGCCGAGGGGATCCGGCCGACCAAGGCCCTGGAGGTCGCGGAGAACCCCACCGCGCTGCGTGCCGCGATCCTCGCCGATCCCTCCACCGCCGAGGCCGCCCGGGGTGCGCTGCTGGACCGGCTCAAGGAGGACCCGGCCCTGCAGGCGGAGCTGGCTCGCGACGTCCTGCGGACCGAGGAGTTGAAGAAGGCGGTGGCCACTGAGAGCCGGGCGGCCGACCGGATCGGATACGTGCGCAAGATCGTGGAGGACGGCCAGATCAAAACCCCGGCCGGGCAGACCATCGACGCCCCCGTCGAACTCCGTGAAGAGGCCGAGCGGCACCTGTCCCTCCTCGACGAACTGGACGACGGCGAGGAGGTCGGTGAGTGGGTCACCGAGGCGTACGACACGGTCAAGGGCCTCGTCGTCGAGGCCGTCGAGGCCGACCCCGAACTGCGCGTCCAGGAACGCCGCACCAAGTTCTACAGCAGTCTGCAGAAGGCCACGAAGGTGTTTGAGGAGCTGACCTTCGACGACGCCGACGACATCTACGAGGACGACATGGTCCAGCGGCTGGAAGAGCTCCAGCAGGCCATCGCCACCTGCATCACCGCCCTCCGCAAGGCGGCACCTGAATCCTGAACATGGGCGTGCAGCCCATGCAGTGGCCGCTCTGTGTCCGACGGTTGGGCACAAAGCGGCCGTGCGCTGCCGAATCTCCTCGCGGTGTCCGATGCGCGCTTGCACCTTCGCATGCGCAGGCCAACTGGCCTCGTGTGGGGCGGTGGTCTCGAACTCGTGCTGGCTGCCGTGTGCCGTCGGGCCGGGGTGGCGGCCGTTCCTGTCGGGCGTCAGTTTTGTGCGGTGGGGCGGATGATGATCTCGCCCACGTCGATGCCGTCAGGTTGCTCGATCGCGTAACCGATGGCAGAGGCGACGGCCGAGGGTGGCATGGCGATCTGGTCGCGCTGTTGGGCCAGCGCTGCCGCTGCCTCAGGGCTCGCTCCCTTGCCCACACCCTCCGTGTTGGTGAAGCCCGGTGAGATGAGGGTGACGCGCAGGTCGGGGCCGGCCTCCTGCCGTAGCCCTTCGGTCAGCACTTTCACCGCCGTCTTGGTGGCTGCGTAGACGGCTTGGGGCGACTTCACGACATGGGCGGCGGTGGAGGCGACGTTGACGAACTGCCCGGAGCGTTGCCGCCGGAAGATGGGCAGTGCTGCTCCGATGCCGTTCAGCAGGCCCGTGATGTGGGTGGCGACCATGGCGTCCCAGTCGTCCTGCCGCAACTCGTCGAAGGGCGAGACCGCCATGGTGCCCGCGTTGGAGATCAGGACATCGAGCCGACCGAAGTGGTCGAGTGCCGCATCGGTCAGGCGCTTGAGGTCTTCTCGGTGTGTGACATCGACGACGACCCCGACGGCCGAACCGCCCTGCTCCGTAATCCGGTCGACCACGGCGTTGAGTCGGTCCTCCCGTCGGGCTCCTACCACCAGATGGGCGCCCTGCTCGGCGAGATGGGTCGCAGTTGCCTCTCCGATGCCGCTGCTGGCGCCGGTGAGCGCGATGACTTTGCCCTTGATGCCTGACATGGTCAGTCCTTTCGTGACGGTGCGCGGGGGCCAGTGCGTTGACCTACGGTGGAATTGGGGGAGCCTCCATTTTAACCTAAGTGGGCGCGCCTCCACTTAGTGTGTTCGGGGAGTCCGAGAAGGAAGAGGGCAAGTGCTCATGGTCGACGGAGTGCAACGACCGTTGCGGGCTGATGCACGGCGGAACCGGGAGAAGATCCTCGCGGCCGCGGTGCGCGTGTTCGCGACGGAAGGGCTCGACGCTCATTTGGAGCGCATCGCCAAAGAGGCGGGGGTGGGCAGTGCCACGCTGTACCGCAACTTTCCCACTCGCGAGGCACTGGTCGAGGCCGTCTACCGCAACGAGGTGGCTCGACTGTGCGAGGCGGTCCCCGCCCTGCTGGCCGCGAAGCCGCCCTTGGACGCCCTGCGTGCCTGGATGCGCCTCTTCTTGGACTATGTGAGCGCCAAGTACGGCATGATCGACGCCCTGCGCGCCATCGCAGCGACGGGGAGCAATCCGTACGGTCGCAGCCGGGAAATGATCCAGGCCGCCCTGGGCACCCTCATGGACGCGTGCGTGGCCGCCGGGGCGATCCGCACCGACGTCGGCCCCACCGATATCGGCGCCGCTCTCGAAGGCATTGCTCTGACCTCGGCGAGCCCCGAACAACGCCACCAAGCGGAACGACTGCTCGACCTCACTCTGGACGGCCTGAAGTCGCGTCCATGAGGGCAGGTGTGAAGTGAAGCCGCGTTCGGGCGTTGTAGGGCCGTGTGTGGTTCGTTCCTTGCCGGCCTCGTGTCGGCGGTACGGAGTGCCGCGGCGTTGAGGGCCAGTCCAGACGCGACGAGCTGCGTCCGTTCGAACCGCCACAGCCTGTCGGCGAGTTGGGTTTCTTGTCCTCGTCCGCCAAGGCAAGCGGTTGTGCGGAACTTGGGTGGACCGACGCCGCCGACCCCGCCAGGTGTGTCGTGGGCCGCTGATGTGTCAGGCGGATGTGTCAGAACCGCTGATCTGGAATGCCCGGTCATGGGGGAGGCTTTCGGCGGCGGGCCGATGTCCGGCTACGGTTGCTCGGCATGACCCACACCGAGATCGAGATCACGGCGGAGTTGGTCCGGGACCTGCTCCGCGACCAGCACCCTGACCTGGCTGATCACGCTGTAAGGCTTGGCGCGCGTGGTTGGGACAATCAGTTGTGGCGGCTTGGTGACGAGCTTGCCGTCCGGCTGCCTTGGGCGACGGAGTCCGCGGATGTGCTGCTGCGCAAGGAACACGAGTGGCTTCCCGCTCTCGCTCGGCACCTTCCTCTGCCGGTCCCCGTCCCACAGCGCCTCGGCGAGCCCTCAGGGCGGTTTCCGCGGCCTTGGATCGTTACCACCTGGGTGCCGGGAACGCCCGCGGACCGCGCCCCTGTCACGCGCGCTGCCGAGGCGGCCGATGCCTTGGCGGCCTTCCTGACCGCTCTTCACCGGCCTGCCCCCGAGGGGGCGCCGATCGGCCGTGACCGTGGCGGGCCGCTGACTGACCATGTGGAGGGGTTCGCCCGGATGTTGGCCTTGGCCACCGAGGCAGGACTGGTCCCCGACCCGGACGCCGTCCGCGCTGTCTGGGAGGACGCCGCCGCCGCGCCCGACTGGGCGGGACCGGCGGTGTGGCTCCATGCCGACCTGCATCCGGCCAACGTCCTCACCGCGGACGGCACCTTCTGCGGCGTGATCGACTTCGGTGACCTCTGCGCGGGCGATCCGGCCTGCGACCTTGCCGCCGCTTGGAACCTGCTGCCACAGGGTGCCGTCGACCGTTTCCATGACGCCTACCAGCCGTCCCCGGATGCCGCGATGCTGCGCCGTGCCCGTGGTTGGGCGGTGCTGAAAGCCCTCGTCTGCATCCTCATCGGGGAGGCCGGCGTCCATGGCCGCCCCGGTGGCAAGCCCACCTGGGGCCCACCGGCCCATACCGCCCTGCGACGCCTGATCGAGGCCGCCGGCCGCTGAAACCACCTACCGTCACAGAACCACCGCGTGCAGACCATCGGCAACAGGGTTCCCTGAGCGGCAGGCTGGAGACGAAGGGGCGTGATGCCGGTGTGGGCGTCGCCGGCATGGACTGCCCGTGACCGGCCCGGCCCGGCCCTGTGATGGGACGCAATCCGGCCGGGTTCACTCTTCTGTGTCAACGCCCGGACTTCCTGGCCCTGTTCGGCGAGCATGGTACTCCTGCAATGCGCCGAGTCCGGATCTCACGCCCGACACAAGCCGTCTTCCCCGTTCCGCCTCCGGCCCGGTGCTCGGTGCGAGAAGGTCACGTTGTGCCTGCATCCGGAAATGTGCAGGGTTGCCGAGCGAAGGAGTGCGTGGGTGCCGAAAGAGACGTGGGAGTCGGACGAGTTCGGGAAGTCGCACGAGGGCCGGGTCGGAGTGCTGTTGGAGGACAGGAGCGTCCCCGAGCCGGTCTACATCGACTCCGTCTCGGGCGGATTCGGGCACCGGAGCACCTTCTGGGCCCACTACAACGGGCATCCCCTGTCCGGTCCGCGCGCGCACGTCTTGCGGGCGGTCTGCGCGTGTGGCTGGACGGGCACGGAGTACCCGATCGACTGGGAACGGATCGGCGAGACGGCACTGTACGAGGACGAGGCGGTCCGCACGCACGCCGACAACTGCCTTGACGACTGGTACAGGCATCTCGACGATGTGGAGGCATCGACCGTCGCCTACCCCGAAGACGTCAACGAGCTGCTGAAGAAGACGGACGAGGCGCTCGACGCGCTCACCAGCGATGCTCCTGCAGCCGCCCTCAAAGCCGCTGTCCGTCTGGAGATCCTGGCCAACAGCATCGGGTACCACGCCGCCAACAGCGCATACAGGACGATGGAGTCCGAAGAACTCGGCACAGCCCTTGGCATCACCGCCCGCGCGGCCGAGGACCTCCTCTTCCGCTACAGGAGGCGGTAACACATCCGTCCACTGCCCTCGCCCGCCGGCCCGTCGACGGCGAAGGCCGTGCAGCAAGACGATCGAAGGTGCTCCGGCTATGGCGTTGCGGCTTCGGTGTACCGCGTGCGGAGCTGCCGCCGGTCGGTCGCGCCGAGGCGGTGCGGGCGGGGCTCTGCCGCTCCAGGGCGTGGGCGGGTTGTGTTCGAGCGGTGCCGGGACGGGGGGCTGGCCGCCGGTCGGCCGTGCCGGGCAGGGAGCCGGTGGGTGTTTGCGAGGGCGAGGTGCCCCTTCGGGTTGGTTGCCCCGAAGGGGCACCTGGCGGGAATGGTCAGTTCATGTGGAAGCCGGTGATGCGGCAGTCATTGCAGAAGAAGTGCTGGTTCGGCCCGAACGGTGTGGACTTGCCGGTTTCGGTGCCCTCGTTGAAGTAGAGGACTCCGCTGTTGTGCCCGGACCAGATCTGACCGACATGCCAGATGTAGCCTCGCCAGTCTCCCGGGTTCCCGTCGGTGGCGAAGCAGATCCGGTCGGTGCCGTTCATTCCTGTGAAGGTTAAGAAGTCGTTGCGCTCCTGGCACATCTGCTGATTGACCGGGAGGACGTCGGCCTGGGCCACGCCGCTTGTCGTGAGCGTGATCCCGCCTGCCAAGGCCAGCGCTGCCATCGCGGTGATGATGCTTCGACGGATCGTCATGATGTACCTCTCTTCGCCGAGTGCTTCGAGGCGTTCGTGATCGGTGCTGTTCCTCCACTGACCGGTGGACCCCGAGTAGGGGCTCCGGCTTGTCAGTTCAAGACTTTCCCCAACGGATGGGCTGCCTCACCGGGAGGCACGGCAACTTACTGAGGCACGGCATCTTTCTCCGGTGCAGGTGCACTGGCGCCATCCCATTGACTCCGGCTTCTCGACAGCTCCTTGAGAGCCGTCGAGGCTGTCCTGGTCGGCCACTATGCCGAGGTTGCCCTCGGTTCGCCGGCGTGGGGTCGTGCCACGGTGGGTTGCCCGGCTGTGGGGCGGGGTAGGGGAGCCGTGTTTCTTTGGCGCTTCGCGTTGCTGGTTGAGCCGTTCGCATTCTGCGTCGTCGCGCCGCATGGGGCGTTGGCCGGAGCGGGACCGGCATTCCCGGATCATCGCTCTCATCGGGTTTCTGGCCGGAGCAGAGCGGGAGCGTTGAGGGGCTCGCTCCCGGCACCGGCCAACACGGGTGCCGGCTTGCGGTCTGGAAGGAACGCAAGGGCCTACGTGATGCCGGCGCGGGCGCGCCAGGGGCGGCCCGCGCTGCGAGCCGCCCCTGGGGATGATGCCGTCAGTCCGCGATGAGCGGCCGAACGGCCTCGACCAGGACCTTTCCTCCGTCGGGACCGGTCATCACGACTCGCGGCAGCCAGGGTCCGTTGCGGTCGTAGGCATGGGTGACGGTCGCCTCGCCGGTCTCCTGCTGCATGCCGTCACCGAAGTACCAGTGGTAGCGGTACCCGGCGGCGGGCGGTTTGCCGTCCACCGTCACCGACAGGGGCACGGCACTGCCGACGTGCGCGCTGTGCGGAGCGTTCAGGTGGGCCCGGGGGCCCTGCCGGGGGAGGTGGAACCACGTACGCAGACTCGGGTTGAGGAGAAAGTTGTCCGCGTACTGCCGGGCGCCCTCGACGTCGGGGTGACCGACGGCCGCACTCAGGCACTGCAGCGGAGTCGCGCTCAGCTCGGGGCAGGCCCGCGTGCGCAGTGGGAACGCCGGGTCGGTCACCGGAGTGTTCCAGACCTTGGAGTCGCTGGCGAGGATGGCGTTGTCCACAGTGAACAGTCCGTCGGCCGCAACCGCGTAGGGTCCGTCCGTGGACGCCTTGTTGGCGGCGTCCGCTGCCTGGTGGTAGGCGGCATTGGCCAGTTGGGTGTACTGCTCATAGCGCCTGGCCACGCCCCCGAGGGCGCCCTTGCAGGAGGTCAGCCAGAACCCGGTGACGCCCGGCGTGGAGCAGCTCCCGACCCGAAGGGGAGAGCTGCTGCGGCTCAGCGCGTAGTAGAAGTCGGCCACGAGCACCTTCGGCCGACCCGGCAGGGAATGGGCTTTCTCGATCGCCGCCTGCATTCCGCGTCCGCCGTACCCGACCTTCGCGCCGCTGAAGTAGGGCACGTCCTTGGCGGGGTTCTTCGCTGCCGCGCCGACGCCGGAGCACTCGCGCTTGACTGCCTTGGGCAGGTCCTCCGAGCCGGGGGTGATGCCGACGCCGATGCCGAAGAAGGGGTCGAGGTCGTTGATGCAGCCGTTGATCACGACCAGGTCCAGGCCGTAGCCGCCCGCCCTGGCCTGTGCGCCCGCCTTCTCCAACTGGCAGAACACATCGGGGGTTTGCTGGGTGACCTCGCCGAACTCCATCTCCCCGTCGCCGTCCGGATCCTGCCGTTCCGTTGTGCGCAGACAGTCCGCGTCACGGTTGCCCGCGGGCACGTCGGGTGCGTCGAGCACCGCACCGGAGATCGAGTAGTCGAAGTGCTGGAAGCCCCGGCCGGTCTGACGGCCGAGTGACTGAGCCGTCAGGTAGGGGAACTTCTGGTCGTGGTCCAGGCCCTGCCCCCACACCACGGAGTCGCCTACGGATGCCACCCGCACCGGGTGGCATCCTCGGCGTACCGTGTCCCGCCAGACCTTTCCATAGCGGCCGGGGGCATGGCCGTCGGACGATCCGGCGATGCGGGCGTCGACCTGTAAGGCGGTCTCGGTTTCGGGCACCCGGTCGAAGGGGATGTCGAACTTCGCCGTACCGACAGTGGCGGCCATGGCCAGGTGCCCGCCGGCCAGTTGCTTCTCGCCCGCGCGCACCCGCCACTCCACGGTGGCTTTGGCCTTCGCCGCGGCGGGGTCGTAGATCTCCACCCGGCCGTGCACGGCACCGTTGCACACGGGATTCGGCGTCAGGTCCACGTCGAGGACGAGGGGGAACGCGGAGCCCGGCAGGATGCCGGCGTGCGCCACGGCGGGCGTTCCGCCGAGGAGCTGACTGAGGAGCGCGGCGGCCGCGCCGACCCCCGCCAACCGCCTCATCGCAGACGAGCGCCGGACCGTCCCCGGCGCCCTCCGAAGGGAATCCGTGCCAGTGCCCGCCCGCCTTGGCGAAATCCACCGCGGCCACGTCAATTTCACGCCAACACCCCAGGTTTCGTGGTCATTTGGTCCGCGCGGAGTCCATTGATTCCGCACCGGTAGGGATGATGGCAGGCAGGAGACCGGCATGGGGCGCGAGCGGAGGCCCATACCAAGTGAAACTGATCACTTACCCGCAGTTACGGATCGCTTCGTCGGAGCGTGACTGTCGTCCCCACCCGTGCGGCCACGTGGCGGTACATCTGGGGCCGTGGATCGGGTGCACCCGGCCAACTTGGTCAGCATGTATGCCGCGCGGCTGTGGGGTTGCTCGGCGGTCCGCGGCAGGGCGGTTCCCCGCACAGGTTGTCGTGGTCGTGGGACGGACTCGGCAGCTGTGCAGTGGTGGGTAAAGGCGGGCGGTGACCAAGGGCCGCCCCGGATGTTGAGCAGACCGTCGCAGGAGGACAATCGCCACTCCGCGCGTTGGAGCCGCGCTCGCCGCAGGTCGGACCGGCGCCACTCCCGGTGTCGGCCTGACCTGCTGACCCGCGCCGAGTCACCGTTCCGCTTCCGGCCGGGGTCTGCGGCGCTGGCGGCGACGTGGTCGGACCGCCCAGGTTGGCCGGTTCCGCCGCGGGTGCCGGGTGCCAGCTCTGCGGTGCACCGAGGGACCACCAGGCGCCGCCGGTGGGTGAGGGCACGTTGCTGTCCGTGGTCGACGAGGTCCTGGCCGCGGCCTTTCCGCACTTCGGGGGCGGCGCGGCCACGCGATCACGAATCGGACAACAGTGACAAGTGACACATCAGTGAGAAGTCGCACAGGGGTAAGTACTTGTTCTGCGCGTGACCTCGGGGTGGGATCGCCGCAACTGTCGAGTGGGGGTCCCGCCTTGCAAGGGGAATGATCATGCGCAGAGTTCGTGCGCGGCGCCGCATAGTGGCCGCAGCGGCCGGGGCCGCCGCCTTCGCCGGTGCCGCACTAATGTCCCCCGTCTTTTCCGGTTCTGTGGCCGCCGCACCCGCGCCTTCGGTGCAAGGAGTCAAAGCCGTGCCGGCAACAGTCGGGGAGCAATCGCAGAACGTGGCCCACGACTTGCTGACCACCGAGCAGTGTCGGGCCAAGTGGCAGATCTCCTGTTACACCCCGAACCAGTACCGGCAGGCGTACAACCTGAACCCGCTGTACCGGACGGGAGTCACCGGCAAGGGCCGCACGATCGTGATCGTGGATTCCTTCGGCTCGCCGACCATCCAGCATGATCTGGATGTCTACAGCGCCCGGTTCGGCATGAAGAGCACCCACGTCGACGTGGTCAAGTGGGGCACCGTACCGCCCTTCGACCCCGCCAACCCCGCCCGGGTCGGCTGGGCCGGGGAGAGCACCCTCGACGTGGAGATGGCGCATGCCGTGGCCCCGGACGCGCACATCGTCCTGGTGGAGAGCGGGGCCGACCAGAACGGGGACGGCGCCACCGGTCTGCGGGAGATGATGGACGCCGAGAAGTCGCTCGTCGACCGCGGTGTGGGCGATGTGATCAGCCAGAGTTTCGGCGCGACGGAGAACACCTTCCCCGGCTTCCGCAGCGGTGACTTCTCCAGCATTCAGAACCTGCGGTACGCCTTCAAGGACGCGGCCAGGCACAATGTCACCGTCCTCGCCGCCTCCGGCGACGGCGGAGCCACCAACACCACCGCGAACGGCAACGCCGACTACCCGTACAGGGTCAACGCCTGGCCGTCCTCCGACCCGCTGGCCGTCTCGGTCGGCGGCACCCAGTTGCACTTGGATGCCAACGGTGACCGCCTCGCTCCGGACAGTGTCTACAACGACAGCGGCGCGAGCGGCGGCGGCCCGTCCCATGTGTTCGCCCGTCCCTCGTACCAGAACGGGGTCGGGCAGGTGGTCGGCGCCCGCCGCGGCACCCCCGACGTCTCGATGTCCGCCGCGATGAACGGCGGCGCATGGGTGTACTCCAGCTACAACCCGAAGCGGGTCGGCTGGGATGTCTACACCGGCACCAGCGAGGCCAGCCCGCTCTTCGCGGGCATCGTGGCCCTGGCCGACCAGGTCGCCGGCCACCGGCTGGGTGACATCCACCAGGCGCTGTACTCGCTGTCCGCGCAGTCCTCACGGAACCCGTCCACCGGCATCGTGGATGTGAAGGACGGCACGAACAACAGCTACGCGGGTGTCACCGGCTACACCGCGGCGAAGGGCTACGACATGGCGACCGGTGTCGGCACGATCGACGCGGCCCGCTTCGTCCCGGCCCTCGCCAAGGCGGGCTGAAAGCATTCCCGTCCCCGAGGGGCGGGCGCCTGCCGCAGACCGCCGAGCCCCCGCGCCGGGACGGCGGCTTCTGCGGCCGATGCCCAACAGCGGCGAGTGCGCCCGGCCTGCCGTCGACCCCGTGCTTCAGCGCTTCCGCGCTCCAGCACGCCTCCCAGACGATCACGGCCCAGAGGCGGCCCAGTGACAGCCCGACCGCCCCTGATCTGCCCTTCTGAGCAGGTCAGGGGCCCCTCCCAGCCTATGAGCCCGACACGCGCAGCCAGCTGTGCCCCGCGCACTCTCCTGAAGAAGGGGGCGGTGACGGGGGTGTCGCCGTAAACAGGCCGGCACTGGTACCGCCGTGGGCGCCAACGTGCGTTCCACCGTGCGTAGCAACGTACGCGTACCACCGTGGGTACCAGGTTGCTTCGGACCGCGGGTGAATGCGTGCAGGTCAGGGCACGGGGGTGAGCGGTCAGCGTCGTCGACGCCTCTTCAACCTCACAGAGCGGCGCCCATCGTCCGCACGAGGGGCAGATGCCGCGGCCCGCGCAGGATCGGGCTGTGCCGGTACGGGGGAGGGTCCTCGGCCAGCCGCGGATCGTCCAGGTGGTCGAGCAGCGTGGTCAGCGCGACCTGCGCCTCGATACGGGCGAGCGGCGCGCCGAAGCAGCTGTGGATGCCGCTGCCGAAGCCGAAGTGCTGGTTGTCCGCACGGGCCGGGTCGAAGTGGTCGGGGTTCTCGAACCGCAGCGGGTCCCGGTTGCCGGAGGCCAGCAGCAGGTACAGCGGCGCGCCCTTGGGGATGACGATGCCGCCGACCTCGATATCGGTCAGCGGGGTGCGCTGCGGCAGCATCTGGACGGGCGGCTCGTACCGCAGCAGTTCCTCCACCGCCGACGGCATCAGCTCCGGTTCCCGGCGCAGCCGCTCCCTTGCGTCCGGGTGGCGCAGCAGGGTGAGCATCCCGTTGGTGATGAGGTTGACCGTGGTCTCATGGCCGGCGATCATCAGCAGCGTCAGCGTCGTCATCAACTCCGGCCTGGTGAGCCGTCCTTCGGGGCCTTCGTCGTGGACGAGAGCGGAGATCATGTCGTCCGAGGGGTGGGCGTCCCGCTCGGTGGCCAGCTCGCCCATATAGTCGGCCATCGCCGACCGTGCCTCCACGCCCGCGCGCCATCGCCTGTCCGGGTCGTCGCCCGGGGAGCGGTCGGGGGAGTCGATGACGGCGTTGGTCCAGTCGCGCAGCTGCGGCATGTCCTCCTGGGGGACGCCCAACAGTCGGCAGATGACCGTGACGGGCAGCGGGTAGGCGAAGTCGTCGACGAGGTCGATCCGTTCGCGGTCGCCGAACCCGTCGATCAGTTCCCGGGCGATCTCCTCGATGTCGCCGTGCAGGGCGTCGATCCGGCCAGGGGAGTGCGGCGGGCCGAACGGGCGCATCGTCAGGCGGCGGAGCCGGTCGTGCTCCGGGTCGTCCACGCGGATGAAGGCCGGCGGCAGACCGTCCGTGCGGGCCAGTGCCTCGTCCGGATCGGCGCGGTTGCGGAGGTCCGAGCTGATCCGCGGGTCGTGGAGCAGTGCGGCGATCTCGTGGTACGTGCCCACCAGGTAGCTGCCGTCGTTCTGCCGGGACACCCCGTTCTCGCGGAGCTCGGCGTAGAGCGGATAGGGATTGGCGCGGTTCGCGTAGTCGGTGATCCGCTCCAGCAGGGTCTCCGTGGACATGCGCAAGGCTCCTCGTGGGGTCATCGGAAGCGGGTTGCGGCGGGGCAGTCCCGCCGCACCAAGGCCGGCCGCCGGTCCGGCAGATGACCGGCGAGGGCGACGGCCGGACCGTGAGGATGACGGCCGGACAGTGCGAGAGCACCCGCGGGTCCGGTATGTCTGAGGGGACCGGTACCGGGGAGTCGGCCCGTGCAGCTCGAACGCCTCAGGTGCGGGGAAGGCGCACTGCGCATGGCCCTGGTACCCATTGAGACCGACCAGGATCTGCATCCCACACCCACCCTCCGCGCGATCCGTCGACTCCGTCCTACTAGCCATCGACGTCCGGCGCGGGCGGTGCTGGGCCGAAAGGGTGTGCACGCGGAGTGACCAACAGGGCGGGGCGATGGCGCCCGGCCCCGACCTGCCGGACGTGCTCGACCTGCGCGGCGGTCCGCGCAGCAGCTCCTCCAGCAGCTTGAGCAGCATTCGGCGGGGTCAGCCGTGCACCCCGATCTCGCGCCCGGCGGCAGCCACCTCCTTGTCCAGCCCCGGAGAGCGGACGGCCATGGAGCCTGAGGTTCCCCGAGATGCCGGGGGAGAGGGAGCGGAGGAGCTGACGTTAGGACAGTTGGGGCTCGCGAGAGGAACATCGACCATGGCTCCCCGGGAAAATGTCCGCTGGAGCTGCGTGAGCGTGCGGTGCGGATGTACCGCGACTCCGATCCGCAGCCCGCAGATCAAGCGCCTGGCTGTTGAGCTGGGTGTGCATCCGGAGGCACCGCACGGTTGAGCCCGTCAGCCCGTCAGCCCGTCAGCCCGTCAGCCCGTCAGCCTGTACTCCGAGAACCGCACATCCCCTCCTCCACCCACCAATCGGTCCGGGTGAAGTGGGCTGCGGGGTAGGGGTAGGCGTTCTGCGGGAGGGCCGTTGTTCAGCGAGGACATCACCATGCACGCTGGAGTACGACCGGATCACGGTCGTGGAACTCGGGGAGGGGCCATGGAGACTGACTGGGCGCACGAACTCGGCGACCAACTGGACTGGCACTGGCGCGAACGACTGCGTCCCCGGCTGGCGGGGCTGACCGACGAGGAGTACTTCTGGCAGCCGGTTTCCGACTGCTGGACCGTGCGCCCGCGTCGTAGCGAAGACGAGATGGGTGGCGGACGGTTCACCGTCGGCTACGCCTTCCCCGCCCCTGCCCCCGCACCGGTTACCACCATCGCCTGGCGGCTGGCGCACCTCACCGTCCACGTCCTGGCCAAGCGCACCGAAATGTATTTCGGCGGGCCGCCGATCGATTACGACAGCTACGTCTATGCCGGCACTGCCGCGGCCGCGCTGGACCAACTCGACCGGGCCTATGACAACTGGTCGTCCGGGATGCGCGCAGCCACGGCGGTAGAGCTAGGGCGGCTGCTCGGACCGAGCGCGGGCCCGTTCGCCGACCGCCCGCTGGCGACGGTCGTCCTTCACGTCAATCGCGAGGTGATCCACCACGGAGCCGAGATCGCGTTGCTCCGCGACCTGTACCCAACCAAGCCCTGCTGAGCGGCCTGGGTGAAGTGCGGTGCTGTTCTCCGGTTCTCCGGTTCTCCGGATCTCCGGTTCTCCGGATCCGGTCGCGTTGCCGCAGCATCGCCCGGTCGACGGCCTCACCGATCGCGTCAGTGCTGGTCTCGGCGCGCTGCGGGTAATCCTGGTACTTCGCCTGGCGCCATACCAGCTCGATGCCGACCAACTCCGGGCTCCGCGACGGGAGATGGAAAGCTCCCCCGAGGGCTCGCCGCGCAGTCCGGCGATCCGTATGCAGACGAAGTCCCGCAGTACGGCCGCATCGACCTTTCCGCAGGTGCGCTGCCAGAGCAGGTCCGGGGCGGTGCCGGCGATCTGGGTGCCGAGTACGTTGACCCGCCGATTCCTGGTGTCCTTCGGGGCAGGAACATTCGATGAACAGACCGCAGTCCCCGCCGAACTCGCCGCTGCGGCTTGCCCTTAGCGCCGTGAGGTCTCCTATGTCCAGTCTCCAGGCGTCCACGATCAAGGCGAAGCTTCAACAAGCGGCCTGTCACTGAAAGCGGTGTCGCCTCTAACTGCGCAGGGTGGCGCGTAGGCGCAGGCCCACGGTTGCGAGACCTCCGAAGGTGGTGACCTGGTAGCTGGGTTGCGGTCCGGGTGGTTCGCTCAAGTGGTGGCAGCGGGCGGTCTGTGCGGTCAGGAGCGTCAGCATCGCCATGGCCAGAGCGGCACCTTCGCAGCCATGCGGCCCGGTACCGAAGGAAAGGAAGACCCCGGGTTTCGTCGGCGAGCCCGAATCAACGAGCCAGCGTTCGGGCCGGAACTGGTCCGGCTCGGAGTGTTGCCGGGCGTCGCGGTGGGCGGTGTAGGGGCAGACGAGAACGGTGGATCCGGCGTCGATGGAGTAGTCGGCGAGCTGGGTCTGTCGCGTGGCGCGCCGGACCAGTAGCCAGCTCGGGGGGTGCAGTCGGAGCACCTCGCGTACCAGTGCCTGGGTGTATTGCAGACTGTCGAAATGGGTGCTGGTCGTTGCGGCCGGGTCCGCGGGCAGCAAGGCGGCTTCAGCCGCCACGCGGTCCGCTGCCTGGGGGTACCAGGCCAGGTGGAGCAGGATCCAACCGGCTGCCCGGGAAGGCGTCTCGAAGGTGGCGACGGTGATTCCAGGGAGAGTGTCGAGGATGGCTTCTTCCGTCAGTAGGCCGTAGCGGGAGGAGGGCTGGAGCATCTGTCCCAGCATGTCGTCACCGAGCTGGCCCGATGAACGGCGCCGGCGGACGATGGGCCGCAACGCGTTGGTGAAGGCGACTTGCTGCCGTGTGCGAAACCGCCGTGCCGGTGTGGGGACCCAGCGTGGCCATACCCAGCGCGAGGGGCGTTCGAGCACCTCCCGGGCCAGGAAGAGCTGTGAGGCAAAGGGCAGCAGGGCGGGAGCGTCTTCGGAGAAGACGTAGTGCACGCCGATCTCTGCCAGGGCGTTTCGGACCAGGGGCAGCACCTCGACGTCTTGGTCTGTGGGCCACTGGTCGGCAAATCGAGCGGCCCCGGGCGCAATCTCACCGATCCGGGCTGCAACCGCCTGCGGGCGCAGACCGCGCATACGGGCGGTGTGCGCGTGCGCACGCTGCTCGGACGTCGGTGCTCCGCTCGACCGCTTCAACGGCGGGAAGAGGGGCGAGGATGCCTGGCGGAAGTCCTGTGCGCGGCGCAGCACTGCTTCACACGGCTCGGCCGTAGCAGCTACGTAGACACCGGGCTCCAGCTGCCAGACGTCCCCGCACTCGTCAGCGCCACGGCGCGCCAGTGCCAGTCGGTCGCGGCTCCAGGCCGCGAAGCTGCCTTCGGGCAACCGCGGCGGCTCCGGCGGCTCATTGGTCCGGCCCATGAGATCGTCCCCGACTCTCGTACCTGTCCAGGCCGATATCGTCGGCAGCGTGACGGGGAGCCGGCGGGACCCCGAGGGCGCCCGCCGGTAGTGCGGTCACTTGCGGTCGTCGCCGGTGTACGCATCCCACCCGACCCCGTACGCACCGTAGTGGCGCGTGAAGGACAGCTTGCCGAGCAGCTTGGCGATCATGATGCACTCCTCTCGCCTGTCTGAGCATTCCCGGCCGAAAGTTCAGCAAGGAAGTCCTCGGCAGAACTCGATGCCACACGTCCCATATTGCCACATATGTTCCCCCGTGCTGGGGGTCGCCGGAACGGTCGTGGATCACCGCCCCACTCGGTGTGGTGGTTACCGAACGTGCACGGAGGCAGGGGGTGGGTGGCCGAAGCGGTCGACGTACGTGTCTTCCCGGCGCCGTACCAGGCGATATAGGCACCCCCAGGCGACAAAGGCGCCGATGAACACCACTTCGGCGACCATGCACAGAATTCCGTACGGCGGGTCCCAGCCATCCTCCTGGTAGCCCGGCAGCCCAACCGTGCGGGACAGTGCGAAGCCGAGAAGCATGCCGCCGCTGACCACTACGCCCAGCAGCCAGGCCGGTACGGGGTTCCGCCACGCGAGACCCAGGGCGGTGAAGAGCAGGGTGCCACCGCCGACGGTGAACAGGACTCCTATGTACGCCACCTCCTTGAGATGCTCGGGGGCGATGAGGAGATGGGCTCCCGCGCTGAGAAGCGCGCAGACGGCCGCGGTTCCCCTCAGCGAGACATCAGCCAGGCGTGCGGACATCGGGGTCTCCTGGGGCTTGCTAGGGCAGTTCTGCCTGAGGTACGTAGCGCGCCCGATGAATGGTTCATGATCGTCCACCTGGAAGTGTTGGCTCTCCTGCGAGCCCTCCCGTGAGCGGGGAGCTGTGCCCGCCGTCGGGGCGCGCTGCGTTGTTCCTGCTGCGGGAGGCTTTCGAGGCCGGGCGCGGAGTGTAGGGGGTGGAATGCTGAAGCTGGCTGCGCCCTGACGGTTTGTGCGCGTCTGCTCGAAGATCAATGTCCGCGCAGATGGTGGTGGTACCCGAGGCAACGTGGGCGGCTGGCCTGGCGGCATGCCGCGTCACCACGGCCTTCGACTGGCCCCAAGGACGGTTCGGTGCTCCGCAGCGGTGCTCCCGCTACTTTCCGTGCGCCGATGACTGCACAGTGGAAAGCGCGGATGCGAGTGGCCAGGTCAGACGGCCTGGGTTCTGGGTTGGTGTGGTCGTGGCTTGGTGTGGTGTCTCGCGTCGGGTGTTGCGTAGTTGGTGGTGGTGTTTCGAGTAGGAGGGTGTGCCTGGCCTGCTGGATGGGTCTTGGTGTCCGTGGAACGGTGCCAGGTGTCTGTCTGTGGAGGTTGAAGCGGAGATCCGCGAACTGTGTCGCCGGCGTCCTTGGTGGGGTGCCCGCCGGATTTCCCGCGAACTGAGTGTCGGGGGGGGGCTTGGGTTGGCGTCTTCGTGGGCCACTGTCCATGGTGTGCGTTCCTGTAATGGCCTGGTCTGCGCTCAGAACTGCGGCATCCGCGCAGGTACTGTCGGTGGCAGCGCGGGGCCCGTGCACGTGTGGCAGATGGACGTGGTCGGTGGGGTGTTGCGGGCTGGCTGTGGTGGCATCCGAAGTCGCGTCTGTGTGGCTCTTGGTCGCGGCTTGTCGCACGGGGCGGTCCAGGCCGTGTTCCAGGAAGCGTTGCCGCCAGGTGCGGACTGTATTCGGGGCGGCGCCCGGATGTTGCGACACCTCCGTGATCGAGTGTCCCTGGGTGCATTCCAGCGTGATCCGCGACCGCTGAGCCAGTGCTTGAGTGGTCGTAGGTCGGTGGGCCTGTCTCTCAAGTGCGGTCTGCTGGGTGTCTGTTGGCGATTTCAGGGGTCTGGGTGTGGTTGTGTTGTGGTGTTGTGTTGGGGGAGGTGGTTGAGGAGTTGTTGTCGGCGGGCGAGTTTTGTGTAGTTTCGGGAGAGGTGGAGTAGTGCGGTGCGTTCGGTGGCGTGGTCGGTGTCGGGGGGTGGGTTGGTTGGGGGTGTGGGGGGTGTGGGGGGTGTGGTGGGGGGTGTGTGGAGGGTTTTGAGTAGGGTGTGGGCGGATTGTGTGGGGTTGTCTGGTTGTAGGTTTAGTTGGAGTGTGACGAGGCCGTCTTGGATTTCGACGAGGCGTCGGTAGAGCTTGTGTTCTGCGGTGCCGACTGCTTGGCCGGGTGGGGAGAGGGCGATGGAGGGGTTGTGGTTGTAGAGGTCGTTCCATAGGCGGCCGAGTTGGTGGTAGTGGTGGTAGGCGTGTAGTTGGTTGAGGTGTTGGGTGAGGGTGGGGCCCCAGATCGGGATGGTCAGGCCGAGGAGCATCATGGTGGTGCCCAGGCTGAGCATGTCTGGGCTGAGGGTCTGCCATGTCGTGGTCACGTTTCCGAGTGAGGCGCCGAAGATGGACAGGGCGCGCAGTATGCACACGGACAGGTGTACCAGTGCGCCGCAGGCGGTGAGTTGGAGCCCGCGGCGGATCCAGGGTGGGCCGGCCAGTCGTGCGTAGCGCAGGCTGCGTGCGGCTACCTGAATGAGGCCGAAGCCGAGTGTGAGGAGGAAGTAGAGCATGTAGATGGCGTGGCTGAGGTGTCCGTTGAAGACGGTGTAGGTGGGTACGGGGTCTTCTTGCGGGCTGGGGGTCAGTAGCCACAGTGCTGTCATCACGGTGGCTGCGCCCAGTGCGATCAGGGTCCACCTGCGGATGTGGGCGCGTTGCTCGCCGGGTTCGGCGCACCAGAGGTCGAGCAGGATGAGTATGGAGGCGGTCCATGCCACCCCGTTGCTTGTGTCGATGACCAGTCGTGCGAGGTCGGGGAGTTTGACTGCGTGGTCGAAGGCGACGTAGACGGTGGGGATGTTGAGGGTGAAGGCCGTGCCTTTGAAGACGAAGGAGCACAGCAGGGTGACTGAGGCCGGGGAGGTGTGGCCGGCCAGGATCCGGCGGGTGCGGTCGATGGCGCACAGCCAGCACAGTGCGGCGACAAAGGTGTAGAGGAGGTCGACGAAGTGCAGGTCATGGCGTGCGCAGGGGGTGGACACCGGGCCCCCTTACCGGTCGCCCGGCTTGCGGTTGTCGGGTGCGAGCGATTGCAGCACCCGTTCGAGCAGCCGGTCCGTGGTGGGGCCGGGGAGCCGGCCGCTGCGGCTGGTGCGCTCGCCGAGCAGGGAGGCCATCATCTCGGCCTCGGCTTCTTGGCGGTCTTCGTAGCTGGTCCGTCCCAGCGTCCTTGTCAGCCCGTGGCCGGCGTCTGTGGTGTGGCCTTTGTGGTCGCAGATGACGTGGCTCAGCTCGTGCAGTATCACATGCTCGCGGTGGAGTCGGGGGGTGCCGGGCTGGAAGACGACGTAGTCGACCGCGTCGGTGGAGACCAGCATTCCGTGCACCGTGGTGCTGTGGAGTTCGAACGGCACCAGTTCGATCACGCGGCCGCTTAACTCCTGGGCGGCCGCCAGGATTTCATCGACGTCGCGGGCCTGGTCCAAGCCGAGGTCGCGAAGCCGCCGCGAACACCGGTCGTGCACCTGGCGCAGGCGTTCGCGACCGGACCGTCTGGCGCGCAGCCCGGTGCTGAGCTTCATTCGGCTTCCTGATCGCTGGAGACGGGCGGGAGCCCCTGCAACTGCCGTACGTGGTCCAGGACCGCGGCGACGGCCCTCAGGCCGTCGTCGTTGACCCCTATCGCGCGCAGCATGATGGAGCGCACGCCGGCCTGGTTGAGCTGTGGAAGGGCGGCGATCTGGTGCTCGAGGGCGGGTGGCGCCTGGGTGTCGGTGAGCCGGGAGACCGGGACCCCGAAGAACTCGGCGAGTGCGGTGAGGAGTTCGATCGAGGGTCGGCTGCGTTTGCCGGTACGCAGCGCGGACAGGTACGCGCCGCTCACCTTGACCTCGGGATGGTGGGTCTTGATCTGGGCGGCCACCTCGTCGTTGGTCCAGGGCTTGCCGTCGGGGCGGCCGGATCTGAACAGGGTGTCGATCCGTTCGGCCAAGCTGGGGTGCGCGCTCAGATCTGTCACGGTTCCAGTGAATCATCGTCAAACCCCCCAGGTCGACCGGTGGTTGAAAACAGTCGCTGTGACTCGTCTTACGGTTGACAATGCGATCTGGGGGCGGGAGTGTCGATCTCATCAACTGCTGGTCGAGTGGACTCAACTGCTGGTTGCAATGGTGTGGCGGGCAGTCTGACCACCAACGGCCCGCCCTGTGCGCAGGTGACCCATGCGCACAGGGCGGGCCATGGCATTGAGGGGGAAGAAAAGCATGTCCATCGTGATCCAGGTCGTCTGGCTCGCCCTGATCGCAACGATCGAGATCGTCGCCACCCAGTGGGACCGGCTGGTGCGCGGCCATGCCCGGAAGGTGCGCAACCTCGCTTTCACCGTCATCAACCACCTGGTCATCCCGGCGGCCACGGTCACCGTCACCCACCTGTGCCAGCCGCGGATCGGCACCCACTGGATCGCCGGGCTGCCGGCGCTGCCCGGCATCGTGCTGACCGTGGTGGCACTCGACTTCGCCGGATACTGGTTCCACCGGTTCAGTCACCGCAACCTTTTCCTGTGGCGGTTCCATCAGATTCACCACTTGGACGAGGACTTCGACGCCACCACGGGCGCCCGGGTGCACACCGCCGAAGAAGTCATGCATCAGATCGTGCTGGTCGTCATCGCCGTGATGCTGGGCGTGCCGTCGTCCTACTTCACCGTCTTCGCCACGCTCTCGTTCATCATGGCCATCTTCCACCACTGCAATGTCGCCATTGCGTGGAAGGTGGAGCGTGTGCTGCGCACCATCGTCTTCACCCCGGCCCTCCATGTGCCGCACCACAACGACGACATCGTCAACACCGACAGCAACTTCGGCTTCATCTTCCCGTGGTGGGACCGGATGTTCGGCACCTACAACACGGCTCAGCGGACGCCGCAGTGGCGCATCGGCCTGGACTACTCGCACGATCTTTCGCTCCACCGCCTGATCGTCCAGCCCTTCGTCCCCAAGCAGCTCAAGGAGTCCGCCATCGCGCCGGTCCCGTACGCCACGTACGAGACGGCCGGCCAGGCGGCCGCCCGACCGGAGGGGAAGGCGGCATGATGCTCTGCGTTCCGGCCATGCTGATGCGCGGCGGTACCTCCAAGGGGCTCTATCTGACCCGGGACGCCGTCGACGCCACCAATGTCCCGCTGGAGCTCTTACTTCCGGCGCTGCTCGGCTCGCCCGACCCCCGGCAGATCGACGGAATCGGCGGGGCGCAGACGACCACCAGCAAGGTGGCCATCATCGAGCCGTCCGCCGCGCCCGGCACCGACGTGGACTACCTGTTCGCCCAGGTGGACATCGCCACCGACACCGTCGACTGGACACCCACCTGCGGTAACCTGCTGACCGGCGTTGGGCCGTTCGCCATCGAGCGTGGGATGGTCCCGGTCACCGGCGACGTCACCGAGGTGCGGGTCCACCTGGTCAACACCGGGGCGGATGTCATCCTCACTGTCCAGACGCCCGGCGGTGTCGTGCGCTACGACGGTCAGACGGCGGTTGATGGGGTGCCTGGCGGTGCGGCGCCGGTCGGTGTGACGTTCACCGGGTTCACCGGGGGCACCACCGGGTCGCTCTTCCCCACAGGCAGCCCCAGGGACGTCATCGACGGCCTCGAGGTCTCCTGCGTGGATGCCGGGGTGGCCGCCGTCTTGATGCGTGCCGCCGACCTCGGTGTCGCGGGTCTGGAGAGCCCGGCGGAACTCGACTCGGACCAGGCGCTGTTGGAACGGATCGAGTTCCTGCGCTGTCAGGCCGGAAAGCTGATGGGGATGGGGGACGTCGCCGGTCGGGTGGTGCCCAAGGTGATGCTGCTCTCGCCGTCCGAACACGCCACCATCCGTTCCCGCTACTTCGTGCCGACCAGCTGCCACCCGGCGCACGCCGTCTCCGGGGCCGTCTGCCTCGGCTCGGCGCTCGCCCTGCCCGGCACGGTGGCGCGCGACATCGTGCCGCACCCCCCGCAGTCCGGCGACTACACGCTGGAGCACCCCAGCGGAGTGATCCGGATCGGCATCGCGAGCGACGGCGGCAGGCCGGCCAGGGCCAGTGTGGTGCGCACCGCGCGCAAGATCTTCGACGGGGTCGCATTCGCCGAGTTGACACCGGCCCGGCTCGCGGCGGCGTCATGACCGCGGTCGGCTGGCGGTGGACCGGATGCGTGGTGCTGACGACCGTGTTCGGGTTCGCACTGCAACGCATCGGGCTGATGGGCGGCTGGCTGATCGGGGCCATGCTGGCGGCGGCGGTGCTCGCCTTCGGCACCGGCGGCCAACTCGTGCCACACAGGCGACTGGTCCGCCTGGCCCAGGGGGTGATCGGGGTGCTGACCGCGCTGCCGCTCACTCAACTGCACGGCGACGACGTCGCCGGGTACCTCGGTCTGGCGGCCGTGTCGATCCTGATCACCCTCGGCATCAGCATCGGCTGCGGCCTGTGGCTGACGCGCGCCTCGGGCGGCGAGGTGACACCGAACACCGGGATCCTGGCGATGATCGCCGGAGGCGCGAGCACGGTCTCCACCATCGCCGACCAACTCGGCGCAGACCAGCGTTATGTCTCGCTCTCCCAGTACCTGCGGCTCCTGGTGGTGACGGCAACCCTCCCGGTGGTCATCCCGCTGCTCGGCGCCACCGGGGGCGGCGGCCACCTGGGCGGGCCGACGGGCGGCGCACCCTGGACGGTGAGCGGAGTACTCGCGCTCGCCGGGGTGGTCGCCTGCGCCGGATGGGCCGGCGAGCGGCTGAAGGTGCCCGCGCCCTACCTGCTTGCCCCGCTCCTGGCCGCGCTCACGCTCGGCCTGGCGGCCCCCGGCGGGGTGGTGCCCGAGGTGCCGGAGGCCATCAAGGAGGCGGCGTACATCCTGGTGGGGTGGCAGGCGGGCGGATCCTTCTCGCGGGCGGCGATGGCGCTGTTCGTACGGCTGCTGCCGCGCACCTTGTTGTTCATCGCGGTGACCATCGGCGGCTGCTTCGCGGTGGCCATGGGCGCCTCCGCTTGTTGCGGCGTCCCGCTCACCGACGCCTATCTGGCCACCTCCCCGGGCGGCATCTACGGGGTGCTCGCCCTCTCGCACGACATCGGCTCGGGGCCGGTGGTGGCCACCTTGCAGGTACTGCGCATGGTGGTGATGCTGCTGGCCGCCGTCGCGCTGCCCGAGGTGATCCGCCAGGCCCAAGTACGCCGCCGGGCGCACACCGCCCCGGCGGAATGCCGGACCCTGTCCCAGTCGGGTCCTGATCAACCCCTTTGAAAGGAACGCCCCGTTCATGACTGCACGTGTCTTCGACGCCCACTTCCACATCATCGACCAGCGCTTCCCGCTGGTGGAGAACAACGGCTACCTGCCGCCGGAGTTCACCGTCACCCACTTCCGTGAGCGGGCCGCCGCCCTCCAAGTGTCCGGTGGAGCAGTGGTCTCCGGATCCTTCCAGGCGTTCGACCAGAGCTACCTGATCGACGCACTGCGGCAGTTGGGGCCGGGCTTCGTCGGCGTGACGCAACTGCCCGCCACGGTTTCCGACGAGGAGATCGCCCACCTGGACGCCGAAGGCGTACGCGCCGTGCGGTTCAACGTCCGCCGTGGCGGCTCCGAGACCCTCGACCAACTGGACACCCTCGCCCGCAGGGTGCACGAGGTGGCCGGCTGGCACACCGAGCTGTACATCGACGCCGCCGACCTGCCCGACCTGCATGCGACGCTGAGCGCACTGCCCTCGGTGAGCATCGACCACCTCGGCCTGACCAGCGAAGGGCTGCCGCACCTGCTGCGCCTGGTGGAGACCGGTACGAAGGTGAAGGCCACCGGGTTCGGCCGGGTGGACCTCGACATCGACCAGACGGTCCGGGCCATCGTCAAGGCCGACCCCACCGCCCTGATGTTCGGCTCCGACCTCCCCTCGACCAGGGCCCGCCGCCCCTTCGAAGACGCCGACCTGCACCGCCTGGCCGACCTGGTGGGCGCCGAGCACGTCGAGGCCGTGCTCCACGACAACGCCGCCGCGCACTACCGGATCGGGAGGAGCTGATCCGCGGGCGGTGAACGGGACCCGGCGGCGAGGGACGGCTGCCGGGTCGCTACTCGCCGCCACCACGGCGTTGCGCCCGGCAGCGCCCGCATGGAACACGCCACCGCCACCGGCTGACGACGTGTTCCGGGGCACCTGAGGAGCAGCCTTGCCGACACCCACAGCTCCGCCGGGAGCAGCGGTCGAGGTTCGCACCGCCGTGCCGCGGCCGGGGCGGCAGCGGCTGGTGGCACTCCGGAACCGGCGGGCGTGGCTCCGCCCGCCGAGCGGATCGCGCCCGCGCCGCATCCAGCCCCGCCCTGACCTGATCGAGACCGCCTCACTGGCACCACACTCACGCTCACCACGCTGCCGACGACAGCCCGAAGAGCCCATCCAACTGTCGGCCCCGAAAGCCACGTTGGCTGTGCCACAGTGTGGCCAGATCACCTGAGGCGCCCTGCGCAACGCCTGCTCCCACCAGAGTGCCACCACCGCATGCGCCAGACCGAACACCCGCTCCGGCCGGGTTCCGGCCCGCCGCGCCACACCCGCGCACCGCCGCCGCGCCGCGACCACCTCCGGCAGACCGCGCAGGCGTTCGCGATCAGCCCGTTTGCGGGCCAGCTGTCCTCCGCGCTCGCGGGCCGCCTCGGTTCGACCGTGGACGTCGTGCTGCGGCAGCGGGCGATCCGCGCGGTGAACGCGCCGGTGGGCATCGCCGCCTTCCGGCGGCTCTGCAGCCGCTCACCGAGCTCGATGGTCTTCCCCGGTCCGAACGCCTCCGTGGTCTTCCCCGGTCCGAACGCCTCCGTCTCCTGGAGAGCACAACCCGCCACACGGCACCCACCCCGACGCAACCACCGGCCCCGGTGCGCAGCCGTAAGACAGGCCCCTGCCCATGCCCCTGCAACGACGCGGGATTCTGCGGTGGTTGCGGCCACGCGGGATGCGGAGACGACCGATGACATGCGCACCCGTCGCATCAGGGCGTTTGATCATTTCGACGGTTCCGGATCAGGCGAGGCCGCTCGGCGCCGACGCAGCCCTTGGTGTATCAGTCGGATGCCTGACGCGAAGGGCCAGAGCCGTGTCGCCCCGTTCCGGGCGGCGATGCCGAACCGGCTGGCCGGGATGAGCAGTGCGGTCGCCTGCCTGACGGCGCGTTGCTTGGGCGCTACCAGGTGGCGGTGTTCCCTTTCGTAGCGGTGGAAGGCCGCCTCGTGGTCCGCCGGGGTTGCGGCCAGCGCCTGGGCCAGGGTCGAGGCTCCGGCCATCGCCAGGGTTGAGCCGTCTGCGAAGAGCGATACGCAGGAGGCGGCATCGCCCAGCAGTGCCACCCGGCGGGTGGACCAGCGATCGAGCCGGACCTGGCTCACCGAGTCGAAGTAGAGGTCCTCGACCTCGCGCATGCGCTGAAGGAGCTCAGGGACGCACCACCCGGCGCCGCTGTAGGCATCGATGAGACGGCGCTTGTGGTCCGCGGTGTCCCGGTGGTCGAAGCTTGCGTCGCCGGGCCCGCGGTACAGGAACGCGGCCATGGCCTTCCCACGGCAGGGGTGCAGTGCGACGGCCCGACCGGGCGCATTGTGCAAAAGGACCGTGTGCCGGTCGAGGTTGAGGTCGTCCACCGGCATGGTGGCGACCCAGACTCCCCTGTGCCGCACGAAGGCGGCCTCGGGGCCGAAGGCGAGCTGCCGGGTCCGCGAGTGCAGTCCGTCGGCCCCGATGACCAGGTCGAATCGGCGCGGCGGGGCCTTTTCGAAGGCGACGTCGACGCCGCCCGCGTCTTGGTGCAGCGCGGCCATGGAGTCGCCGAAGAGGAACTCGGCCTCCTCGCGTGCCGCCTCGAAGAGGATCGTCGCCAGGTCGAACCGGGGCAGCTCGACCGAGTCACCCCTCCTCGCCTGCGTCGGGATGCGGCCGACCCGGCGGCCGAAGTCGTCGACGAAGTTCACTTCGGTCACCTCGGTCCCCGCGGCACGCAGCCGGGGCATGATCCCCATCTGCTCGGCGACCGAGAGGGCCGGGCCGCGCACGTCGACGGGGCTGCCACTGGAGCGCAGGCCCTGCGCGCGTTCGACCACGGTCGGTTGGAAGCCGTGGCGGGCCAGCCAGTAGGCGAGTGTGGGCCCGGCGATGCCGGCTCCGGAGATCAGAACGGCTCGGTTCGTCATGAACGAAAGATAGCTGCACCAAGTGCAATTCTGCACTCGATGCAGTCATGCATTGGGTGCACTACGCTGCTGGGCATGACCTCGCTTCGTGAACGCAAACGGGAACGCACCCGGCAAAAGATCATTGACGCCGCTGCCGACCTCTTCGAACGCCGCGGCTACGAGGCGACGACCATCGCCGACATCGCCGATGCGGCCGAGATCGGCACACGGACGTTCTTCAGCTACTTCGGAAGCAAGGAGGAACTGCTCTTCCCCGAAAGCAGCGCCCGTGTTGCCGCCGCGCTCGCCACGATCGAGGCACGTGGGCCCCAGGACCGCCCCGCCGACCTGCTCATGCGGGCACTGCAGCAGGTCAACGAAGCCAACACGGAAATGGCCGACTCGACGGCCCGACTCCGGATGCGGCTCATACAGTCCGTTCCCGCGGTACGCGGAAGAGCCCTCCAAGAGCAGTTGGACGCCCAACTGCAGATCGCCCGGCACCTGCAAGCAGCGTTCCCCGACGAACTGGACGCGGTACAGGCGGCCGCCATGGTCGGCGCCTTCATCGGCGCGGTCACCGGCGCACTGCACGTACTGCTCGCCGAGCCCGACGCCCTGGCCGATCCCCGGCGGCTCCAGCGGCGGATGCAGGAGGCCACCAACAAGGCGCTGCGACCGTTCCTGGAAGAATGAGACGGCGGCGACACATCGGGGTCGAGTAGCGCCGGCACACCGACCGGCCTGCACGTACAGCACGACCTGTTCGCCGACTTGCTCACGCCGGGATGGGTGTGGCCGCCGCACCCCAAGGGCTGCGGCGGCGCCGGCACACCGGCGGTCACGTGCACCATCGACTGTGAGTCGTTCAAGATCTAACGGCCACGTCCGGCTTGGTCAGCTCACAAGCGCCGGGCTTCTCGCCGCCGAGGAAGGGCGGCGGGCTAGGCTGACGTGCTGTCGGTGATGGTGTTCGCGGTCTGGGACGAGCTGTGGCATTGGTGTCACTGCCGGACGTCAGGGCTCGGCGCAGCGGGACCAACGCGAGGTGGCGCTGTCATACATCGCCGGCTCGCGCGACGCTGGATCGGACCGTGACCGCGGTGTCGACGGGCGGTCGACGATGTGGTGCGGCACGTGAGTGACACCGAAGGCGCTGCCGTGTACCTCGCTGTCCGCCGACCTCACCACCGAAACCGACTACCCGAGAGGCCCCAATACCTGATGTCCATATGGCCTTCGATCGTTGCTGTGCTCGGTACCCTCGCCGGTGCCCTGACCGCCGGACTCCTCCAGCACCGTTCGGCACGCACCGCACGCGCCGAGGAGCGCGCCGAGGGCCACCGCCAGGACCGGCTCGGCGCCGTCGCCGACTTCGCGGCCGCCCTGGACTCGCACCGCTCGGCGATGTTCCACCGGGAGCGCCTGGCCCTGACCGAGGCAGGCACCGAGCACCAGCTTCCAGCCCAGACGAGGTCCCACGACACCCGGGCGGCAATCACCGTGCCCCACATCCGCCTTCAGGTCCTGGTCCCTGAGCTGGCCGGCCTCGCCGAGCAGGCCGCAGAGGCCACGTACGCGCTGCGCAAGGCCATCGACCAAACCGAGCTGGACGCCCTGCGCCATGCGGCCAAGGAAGCATCCGTCGCCTTCGTCGCCGCGGCCGCCACGCTGTTGAACCCCAACAACCGCTGACAGAGAGCGACCACTGTCAGCGTCCTGGTGGTCCGGTCCCATACGCCCGCCGACACTCGTGCGCTCCCGTGGCGGGTGTTCCTGATTCTCGCCGTCATCGCGGACGTCGGTGGTCGTGAAGCGTTCCTGGAAGCCGCAGGCAACCGTTCTTGGAGATGACCTACGCGGCCATTCAGGCTCGGCTGCGGGGTATCGCCGTAGCGGTCGCCCCGAACGGATCGCTGGTTCCAGCCGGGAGGAGTCCACCGCGCCGTGCGGAGATCATCCCTGACGCCCTGCGGCTCTGTGAGGACGCAGAAGCGGCGATCGATTCCGGTGAGCCGGATGACGTCGGTGCCACAATCGCGATCACTGCGCGGTGGGGTTGCTGTAGTCGTTGAGAAGGGGACTGTGGCGTTCGGTGAGTGGGCCAACGCCGAGGTCTTCACGCATGAGCTTGCGCATCTGGGCGGCTGCTTTGCCGCGTGCCTCCCAGCGGGCGCGATCTTCTGGACTGCTGACGGCAGTGCCGTCGACGTAGCCGTCGCAGATGCTTCGCAGGCAGTGGAACACGCTGTTGGAGGCCTTGACGACGGGTTGGGGGGCGATGAGCCACATCCGTTCTGATGCGATGGCTATGCCTGAATCCCGAAAGGCTTCGCGCAGCGCAAGCGTCCTGTCGTCGGAAGGGTGCTCGCGCTCGGCCACGGCCCGCAGGGTCTCACCGAGGACCTTCACGGTGGTGGTGTACTGCGTGTAGATGTCGAGCCGCAGCCGAAGAGCCTCTTTGTCATCCTCGTGCTTCCACCGATTCCGATCGGCGATGAGCGTAGCGACGATGCCGATCGCGGCCCCGACGACGGTGGAGAGCAGTGGTAACCAGTCCATACGGGCTAGCTTGGCCCATCCCGCGATGGCGGCACCAGTGGACTTCGGGGACGAACCTGCACCCGCCGGCGACGAGACCCCCGACAACTGACCCGTCGTTCCGGCAGCGTGGTCGGCTGTGGCTATGCCCACTCCAGTCCCGCACCGAAGCGCACGCTCAGCGGCAGGTTCGATCGAAAGACGAGATCTGCCCTGGCGCTGGGCGCCGCATCCGTGGCGTGAGCGCGGGAAGCGCTGAGCGCCTTGGTGAGCGTTTGGTTCCTCGATGTCACGGGACGACCTCCAGGGCGAGTAGCTACAGCAGCGATGCCGGACTCCCGCAACTTGCGGCCAAGTGCTCCACCTTGGGAAGTGTTCCCGAGTAATCACCGCTCACGACGCGGCGTACCACGGTCTTGGCGCTTTTCAGGTCAAGGCCAAGCTCGGCGCGCAGCACGCGCATGATGGTGTCGCTCTTGGCCGAGGGACCGCTCACGTCCAGCGTCGTGGGCCATGCTCGTTAGAGCATCTGGTCCCGCCCTTTGGCCCACTGGTCGCCACCGCACACGGCTCCTGCACATCGACAGGCGGAACAGGTTGACTTAACGTCCCCTCGCAACCGGCCGCCCACCAGGGACTGAACTCCCCAACACTCCAGCTCCGCACCCTCCGCACCGCACTCCTGGCACACGGCGGAATACCTGACGGATTCGAAAACTGCCTGCTCCATACCCGCCCCCAGCGCAGTTGAGGTCAAACGACGACAAGTTCAGGGCCGCACGCAGGAAGCCGAGTTGTCCTGGCACCAGCCACCCAAGGGGTGACGCATCTCGTAGAAGCCCTGCACGAGACCGACGAGAACGGCGATGGACACCGCGAGGCACAGGGCGAGCACGGTCCACAGGGCAATCTTCCTGGCCTTGCGGCGATCGACGCCACGTGATCGCGGCTGTCGCCGGGGGCGGGGTGCTGCCCGCGGCTTGTCGGGATCGGGGAGCGGTGCTCCGGTGTGGCGGCCGACGTAGCGGGGGCTCACAGGGTGGCCTGCATCTGGCCGGAGCTGCCTTTGACATCGAAGTCGCGTGCCAGCCCGGTGGTGTTGAGGTGGGCGAGGTCGGCTTGCTCCAGCTCCATCTTGAACGGGCCTCCGAAGGCGGTCTGCGTGCGGCGATGCTCGCTGGGGATGCCCCAGTCGTACCGCTTTTGCACGTCGACGTGGTAAGTGACCTGGTCGCCGTGCTTCTCTCCCACGACGCGGTACTGGAAGTGGTTCAGGCCGTAGTACCAGTCCAGGCTCTTCTCACCATCCTTGGGGTCCGGCGCGGTCGACTGCCATTCGGTGGTGAACGGGCCGTCGGGACGCTTGCTGACGTCGTTGGCCATGGTCTTGTCGAAGTCCCGCTGGAACTGGGGGATGTCCTGCATCAACTGCTGAGGCTCGACCTCCACGGGCTTGCCGCTGCCGTCCAGGTAGTGCTGGACCAAGCCGGCCGCGTTCTTCCAGCCGCGCGCATTCGCCATCGCTCCGACGTTGTTGAGCTGATTGCGGACCATGTGATCGTGCACCGTCGGTTCGTCGACGTTGTTTCTACGGTCCTCGGTCTCGAAGTTCTGCACCGTCCCGAAGATCACCTTCAGGCTCAAGGCGATCCACTCATCGTTCTCGGACGCAGTACCGAGCACCTGCTTGGCACGCTCCTCCAGCGAGGTGGCGATGCGCTTGCTCTCGTCGAGGATCTCTTGCGCATCCGGTGCATCGGGGTCGTACATCACCGCGTACTGGATACTGCCGTCGTCGTTGATCGTCATGCCATGGCCGAACGCTTCCTGCTGCAGCGCCCGCGCCTGATTCTGCAACCCCTCGAACCCTTTGACTCCTCCCGTGCCGGAGGCTCCGTCGGCCTCCTCGTCCAAGAACCGGCGCAGACTCTTGACCTCGGCATCGAGGGCCTCGATCCCGGTCTGGGCTCGGTCGCAATACTCCTGCGCCTTCCGACCGCCTTCACCACTCCAGTGATCATCGTGAAGCTTGCGGACGACGTCGTCGTGGAAGGTCTCGCGGGCCTCTTTGATCTGCTTGTGGACGCGGCCCCACCGGTCGGCGAACGTCTCCAGGCCGTTGACGTCCAGTTCCAGAAGCTGCGTGAAAGTAACCATGCGTCGTATGCCGTTCAGCGGTAGAGGTTGCGAAACGTGGAATCCAGCGCGGCCTCGTTCTCGACGTAGGCGTCCGCGCTGCGCCGGAAGCTGTCGGCGGCGTAGTCCAAACGACCCGTGACTTCCCTCACGAGCGCCTCCCAGCGTTCCTGCATCTCGTCGATGCTCGCGACGAACGACCAACCAGGAGCAGCCTTCCGCAGATCCCCATTGGCGTCATCGGCCAGGCCCCTGGATCCAGCACCACCTTCCGAACGCCTCCCTGATCTCCTCCCACGATCCAGGATCGCCGACATCGGGCCAAGCCCGTGGGTTCCTCCGCACGGTCTCAATGAGGGGCATCACCTCAGTGCGCGCTTGGTCGTTCGGTAGCTCGGCCATGACCTCGGCCGCAAGTCCCTCCACGACAACCCCGTACCGCAGCTCTGCTCCCTTGGTCGGCTGGACAGCACCGTAGAGAGCTGCCACCGACTGCGGCGAAACCTGTGGATGTCCAGGGACGGTGGCGATCTGTCCCGCTCCCAACTTGTACAGCCCTGTGAACAGCTCATCGCTGAAGCCGGTGTTGTTCCCGTCACCCGCGCCTCGGGCAAGTCCCGCACGGTCGCCTTCCGCTTCGCGACCAACCGCAGAGCCCGCCTCGCGCTGACCGTCTTCGCCGACAACAGCCGGCACGGCAGCGACTGGGCCGCCAAGATCTACAACGACGCCTAAGAAGCGACACCCCCATGCCGTCCGCATCCTGGCGCGGGCCTGGCTGCGGGTGATGTGGGCCTGCCGGCGCGACGACGTCTGCTACGACCCCGTCATCCACCAGGCCAACAACAAGATCAACACGACCGCCGAGGAGCCTCTGGCGGCATAGAGGTTGACTCAGGAAACTCATCCGTCACCCCAGGACGGATTCCGGTAGGAGCGGGCGGTACGTAGACCATGACGTGTTTGGTTTCGCTGATGCCCGGCAGAAGGCGGCAGAGGTGCCGCCTTCTGCCGGGCTCCCGGTCCACGGGCGGACTCGGGAGGGAAAGCTGAGGAAGAGGGGCGATGAGGAGGCACGGGCCGTCAATCGGAGTCCTGGCCGGGGGCGTCGTCACCGGCTTCCAGGGCTTTGTCGACGAACTCCTCTACCAGCTGCCTGACCTGAGCGGCCGGCACGGCCTGTTCCCACTGGGGTGCAGACGCGCACTGCCAGCAGTGCATCCGGAAACGGATCGATCCGTCTTCCTCCACCGTCCCCCACGCGGAGTGGGGCGGCTGCGCACACGGGCCGTGAGGGTCGAGCACGAACGTCTGCAGCACGATGTCGGACTGATGGCGCGGCGGCACGGTCCTGTCGCGGCGGCAGCCGTCGCACAGCAGGAGATGGCGGACCGCGCCCGGCCGGTGGATGAACCTGTGACCGCCGCCCTCGTAGGTGTTGCAGCTGGCACACACCGGCCCGCGCACGAATCCGTGTGTGTGGCAGTGGTCCCAGTACACGGCCTGCCGCGGGCTGGGGCACAAGCGGCACAAGAATGCCTCAGGCTGCGAGTTCTTCGGCAGTGACGCATACAGCCTGCCGCGCAGATGGTCCTTGTAGGGGCGGGCGACGGAGGCGGCGCATGCGGGGCACAGGGTGGTGTAGCCGCTGTTGCTGGACGTGCGCCACTTCCAGACGTCTCCGGCCTTGTTGCAGCGGCTGCATCGGGCAGCCTGTTCGACGCATTCGGCGGCGATCCGGTCCGCCCGGTCGAGGAGAGCGGCGTAGGCACGCGGGACCATCCAGGCGGTGCCGGACCACGTCAGCAGCGGTAGGGGGCTGGTGCACGCGATGGGCCACTGGCCGTAGCGTTCCTTGACCTGCTCGAAGGTCGCTCCGCACCCCAGTCCATGGTGGTTCGGCCGGGTAAGGCTGCACGGCCGCTGCCCTTCACAGCGGCACCCGTTGGTGCTCTGGTCCTGGTAGGAGGTGTCGGCGAACCAGCGGCGGATCTGCGGGCGCCACGTCGGGCCGTGTTCGGCGGACGAGAGGCAGGCGTCGACCAGGTCGTCCGGATCGAACGGGAGAGAAGCGAGCCGTTTGCCGGCCTTGCGGATGTCCCGGTCGTCCAGCCGCCACCGGCCCTTGTACTTGTAGCCGCGGACTGCGGTGTCTCCGATGAGGACGTGGTTGCTGAACTGAAAGGTGTAGCGGGACAGCGAGGCGGGCGCCGCGGGGACGGGGCAGCCCTCGGTGAGTTCCGCCAGCAGCCGGTTGGCGTACTCCGGACTGATCGGTGCCATGGTGTGTCTCTCCTTTGTACGGGGGAAGGCGCGGAGTGTAGTGGGGGAGGTCCGCAGCCGCTGACGGGATGCGGCCCGGTCGGGAGGGCCGCGGGCGGAGGAGACTGTGACGGGGCTGGGAGACGTCACAGGCACGGGGCCGGCTCGGGTCGTGGTGGGGGTACAGGTTCCCAGCCGCCGGTCAGAAAGGCTGCTCTGGCCTCTTCGCACACGGTGCGGGGACGGCCGTCGGTGAGGAAGCTCGCGCGGTCGCCGTACTCGATGGGCCGAGCTGCTGTCCGGTGCACCGTCCACAAGCCGTCACTTGTGGTGCAGGCCGCAGGCGGTGAGGCGGTACAGCCACCGATCGAGAGGATCGGCCTGTACGGCTGCCCTGGGCTTGGCGCGGGTGTAGGCGATCAGCCAGTCCGCGAGCCACGGCCTGGCAGCCTGGCGGCTGATTTCCCGGAGCAGCAATTCCGTTGCGGCGAAGGTCCCTTCGGCCGCGGCCGTCCCGCGCAGCCGCTGCTGCCAGCACGCGGCGCCGAGCAGCCGGGCCACGGCGATGGTCTCCGGATAGGACACCAGCGCATGCGGCACCACCGCCGTCGGCCTGCACCCCGTGACCGCGGCCAGTCGACGTACACGGTCCTGCCAGACTGTCTCGGATCTCCATCCCTGTACCTGCCACGACCACACCACCGCCGCGGCGAGCGCCACCACGTCTGCGGCATCCGGACGGGCCCACACGAGAGCGGCGTGGCGGCGGTGAGCGGTGAGGACCTCGGGCAGGGTCTCCAGCGGAATGCTCGCCGGCCTCCTGGGATGCGTGAGGAGCCAGCGCCGGTGACGCTGGCAGACGTGCCCGGCCGTTCCCGGGTACACCAGCACCGGCACTCCGGGCCGCCAGGCCCGCCCGGTACACGAAGGGCAGGCCCCCACTACCCATGCTGTCGGGGCCACAGGCCCCGCCGCGGACGAAGCGCGCCTCAACCTCCTGTATCGCGCACCTGACGCTGTCTCTCCGGCCCGGGCGATGAATGAACCCGGGCCCGACCGCGCGGTCCAGGACGTTCCTGCATTCTTTGACGCGCCTTCAGGCACCCCCTAAAATTGATGCCTGATCTGATATCAGAGTTCGCATGTAGGTGGTGAAAATGCTCCTGACAACCGGGCAGGCAGCGGAAGAGCTCGGGTGTGCCGTCACCACTTTCCGGCGCCTCGTACACGCCGGACTACTCCCGGGGCTCTCCCGCCGGGGGGTACGCGTCATGGTTCCCCTTCGCACCGTTCAAGCCCTAAGCGTGCGTCGGGAAGCGTCACTGACCCAGCTGGACACCAAAGAGATCGCCGTCCTGCGGGTCGACTCCGCCCAGTGGACGGACGAGCCGAACCGCGACTGGATCGGCTTCTCCGCCTCTCTTACCCCCGATGACATCCTTAAGGCGCTGCGCGGCTGGTGGCGCTGCGACGCAGCCAGCGTCGCCGCCGGGGGAGTGTTGCCCGTGACGCTTTCAGGGTTCGTGGTGGCCATTTTGACCAACATCGGGACCTGGGAGAGAAACGAGCACGGCCGCCACTCCTTCCCCGCCGCCGAACTGGCTGGCTACGTCACCGACCTCGCCCAGCCAGCCATAGAACTGACGACACGAAAGCCAGCAGACCGCGCCCTCGCCCAGCAACTGCTCGGCACCCGTCTCATCTCGCACTCGGGCGGCGCCATCGCATACGTCACCACCAACACCACCACCGGCTGACCCGGCAGCCGGAAAGGGACCGTGATGGACAGCAGGACCTACACCGCCGCTCTCGCCGAACTGCGCGCCCTGCGTGATGAGATCAGGAAGAAGCAGGCCGAGGTCGCCAAGCTCGAAGCGCAGCGTGCGCGTAGCATCTCCGCCCTGGCCGGTTACGAGAAGGCCAAAGCGGACCGTATCGCACCGGCGGCCGGTCTGAGTCTGGCCGAAGTCGTCGCGATCGCCCCGATCCTGGCCCCCGAGAGCCTCACCACCCCCGCTCCGCCACCCCCAACAGCCCCCGCTCCCCGCCCCGAGGCCGACCAGGCGGCACCCGCTGCCCCTCAGCCGCCGCCGGCTGCCCCCGCCCCGGACATGACCGCCAAGACCAGCAAGCCCCACACATCCACTGCGCCCATCGGCGAGCCACAGCCACCTGCCACACCCCAGCCCGCGCACCACAATGCGACGCCCGAGGCCCCGAGGGTGTTGCCGTCCCTGCCCGAAGGGCCAGAAGGCGACCGCTGGGTCGGGCACACCGTCAACCTGGCTTCCACCCGCCCGAACTTCACCCAGCAGGCCCGCTCCACCGCCTTCCTCGACACCACCACCGGCATGCTGGTCCACCGCGACCAGACCCACCACCTCGACCTCGGCAGCCGATCGGCCGCCGACATCCTGCAGGCCGTCTTCCACACCCTCCCCGACGGCGTGGAACGCCTCTACATCACCGCAGGCGACCCCTGGCACCGCGACGCCGACCGCTACCCCTTCCTGCGAGATGCCGTCGCGGCCTGGCTGAATGCTCCCGTCCCCGGATGGCGCACCGACACCGGCCGCGGCCGCGACCGGATGGCGGGCCACTTCGTCCACGCCCGCAACCCCGTCGCCCGCTACCAACGTGAAGATGGCCAGCAGCACGTCGAGATCCGCTCGGTGGGGGAGTGGTTCGACCCCGAGGGAGCCGACCCCACCGTCATCCGCGACGCCTTCGTCCTGCTGTGGAAGGCCCTGCGTACCCACTGGTCCGACGCCGTCATCATGGGCTCCCCCTCCCAGACCGGCCGCGACCTGTGGACCCGCACCATCCCCGCCCGCGGACAGTTCGCCGACGGCTACCCCGTCCTGTCCGAAGAACTCCGCGGCCTCCTCCACGCCACCGCAGGCCAAGGCCGCACCGAACTGCTCACCCCGCCCTCGGTTCCCGAGCAGCTGCCGGCCCTGGTCGAATACGACCGCACCTTCGCCTACGCCAAGCACACCTGGAAATCCCCCGTCGGCACCCCCCGCCGCATCACCGCCACCACCTTCGCCTCCTGGAGCCAGAAGGAACAGACCAAGGCCCTCTTCGGCTGCGGCCACTGGCAGATCCGCGTCACTGTCCCCGACACCTGGAATCACGTCGGCCTCCTGCCTGCCCCCGCCCCCGGCGAACGCGCCTGGCACTACCCGGCCACCCCCGGCACCACCTTCACCACCTGGGCCGGCGGACCTGAGGTCTACACCGCCCTCACCAACCCCCTTGGTCCCTGGAAGATCGAGATCCTCGACGGCCTGCTGTGGCAGGACGGCAAACCCCTCGACGACTGGTCCAAGAAACTCAAAGACGCCTGGGCCACCCTCACCGCCCAAGCCAGCCTCCACGGCGACCCCACCCAACGCCAGGCCGCCCACCTCGCCTCCCGCGCCGTACGCGCCCTTCTCCTCTACGGCATCGGCTCCTTCGCCCAACGCCCCCGCACCGTCACCGGCACCACCCCCCGCACCGCCGAACGCGACGTCCCCGCCGACGCCGAAATCATCGGCTTCGACGACGAGGCCATCACCTGGCAACGCGCCACCGGCTTCGCCCGCGACCCCAACGCCCACCCCGAATGGGCCGCCGGCATCTGGTCCGGCGCCCGCGCAGCCCTGCTGTCCATGCGCATGCGCGAGGACGACACCTACGTCGGCGCCCTCCACACCCCACCCGGCACCGTCGTCGCCTTCCGTACCGACGCCGTCTACCTCACCGCACCCCAGAACTGGCCCTACCACGGCCAGCCCGGCGAATACCTCCACAAAGGCCACCTGACCGGCCCCATCCCCGCACCCACCACCGAAGACGAACTCCTCGCCTTGCGCGATGCCGGACGCGCAGCCCTCCACCCCAGCCCACGCGGCGGTGACGCCTGATGCCCCCCCAACGCCGCAGCCCTAAGCCCGCGTTGAACGAAGCAGCCCAACTCTCCGACCAGCTCCTCACCGCCGGCTACACCAAACGCGACATCGCACGCATCATCAACCGCGACCCCTCCCTCGTCTCCCAGTTCTACACACGCCACAAAGGCGCCGCCTTCGTCCCCGCCCTCCGCCACACCCTGGCCGCCGTCCACGCCGGCATCACCGACACCAGCGAACTCGCCGCCCTCGCCGCCCCCCACATCACCCGTCGTACCACCGCCGCCGGCACCCGCGCCCGCGTACGCACCAAAGCCGTCCTCATCACCCCCACCGGCACCGGCACCGGCCGCGCCGGCGCCCAAGCCATCGCCTCCGGCTCCACCCGCCTACGCCCCCTCATCGCCGAAGCAGCCCGCCAACGCCTCCGCCTGGCCTTCACCATCCGCATGCCAAAGAGTGGCTACACCCACGCCTCGGGCAGCCGCCTGGACTCACCCGGCGTACGTCGCGAGGTCGTCCAACGCGCTGATCACACCGAAGAACGCTCCTACGGCTCAGCCACCACTGGTGGTTTCGACGCTGCCGAGTTCGCTCAACGCGTCGACGCAGCAGGGGGCGACGTGACCGCAGCCGTCCAGCAGTGGCTGCTGGAAACCGGTCGCATCCACCCCGGCGCCCATATCACCCACCTGGAAATCCGCACCTGGCGACCCCGCTGACACACCCGTCGCGCATGGGCTAAAGGTTGTCCCGTAATTGCGAGCTGGGCCTAGTCTGAACCAGCTACCTGGGTACCGATCTTCTGGAGAGTGAGAGTGCGCCTATGGGCATATCCATGCGCGAGCTTGAGGACAGCGACCTGCCGATCTTCTGGCAGCAGTTGACGGACCCCGAGTTGCAGCAGATGGCAGCTGTGACCAGGAAGTATCACTACGATCGCGGCCACTTCGACCAGCACTGGACGAAGGTATGCTCGGACCCGTCCGTGATCTTGCGAACCGTTCTCGCTGACGGCGCTGTAGCAGGACACGCCGCTGTCTTCGGTCTGCCGTCAGAGCGTGAGGTCACGTACGTCATCGGGCGAGCCCATTGGGGCCAGGGTATTGCCACTGCGGCCCTGGCTGAACTGATCAAGCTGGAGCCCGCGAGGCCGCTGCACGTTGACGCTGCCGCTGACAATGCCGGCTCCATCCGCGTGCTGGAGAAGTGCGGCTTCATTGTCACGGGGAAGAGCCGGTGCTTCGCCCGGGCTCGTGGCCAGGACATCGACCTGGCGCACTTGACGCTGAGCTGAGCATGCCGCCGCTGTCAGGACCGCTCAACCGGCCAACGCGAGGTTGTGCAGACGGGCGATGCCGAGCATGGCCTGGTGAACGCCGTTGCCCTTGAGTCTCGGCAGTCCCTGAGGATTTTCCAGTTCTTTAGCCGGGACAGGGCGTGTTCCACCCGGGCTCGCGCCCGGCGGTGGACGGCGTTCTCCGACTCCTGTTCTTGTTCAGCGCCACCAATTCCCCCTCTTCGGTCCGACTGTAGCTCCCTGCAACTGGCCTGTCCCGCAGGTATTCCTGGGTTCGGCAACCCCGCTGTCTCAGCCCAGGTCCGGGGCCCCATATCTCAGGGTCGTGGTTTTTCTTCAGAACCGGTATCAGCAGCCGTCCGCTCCGCCCACTCGCGCACTGTCACGGCATGCTCCATGCGGCTGACGATCTCCTTCTTGGACGCCGTGTCCAGGGTCTCCGGGATCTTGTCGAAGGTGTCGGGAAGGACGTCGAGCAGACCCCAGATCTGTTCGCCGGTGCTGACAGTCAGCAGTTGCTGGCACCTCCACTGCAGCGGCGTCTCGGGACGGTGCGTGAGCCGCTGCACGAGCGTCGGGAACAGGTAGTGCGTCGCCTCTGCGGCGAGGTGCTCTCGGAGCCAGTCGACTGGGAGTCGCTGGCTGAAGCCGTGCATGGCAGCCTCCTGGGCCAGGTCCAGGAGCTGAGCAGTGTCGACGGCTCGGACGGTGCGGGGAAGGGGCGGGGTCATGTCGCGATGATGCCAAGAAGCCTCCGCGGCCGAGAGGTCAGCGGGGCCGGGATGCAATCTGGCGACGGACAGGACCCCAGACCTCCTCGAACTCCTCGAAGGTGAGTTGTTCGGGGTCGTGGCCTTCCCAATCTGAGACGGGCAGCTCGGCTGTGATCCCGAACCTGCTGTCGTACTCATCGAGGCGGCCTGCGTCGTGGGCCTGCTGCCATTCGTCGAGAGAGGCGGCTGCGATCGGTGTCAGCCCAGGCCCTTGAAGTTCGACCTGCCTGGTCACCCAGCCTTCGGCGTCGACCTCGAAGTAGAACCAGACATCTTCCTCGTCCCAGTAGCAACGCATCCATGTGGTCACCGGTCAATGATGACGGTGCTCGAACGAGGTACGGCAGCGACCTGCTGTCTTGTCACAGTGCATCTGGCTGCTGACCTGCCGGGTGCCATGTCGTTTGCGAACGGTGTTCTTCGGTATTCCCAAACGCCATGGCTTCCGGGGAAGTCCGCTGAGGTTCAGAAGATCGGCTCAGCCGTCCTGCCCATCGGCAGAGGTGTCCGTGTCGCCCGGAGACGGCGCAGTGGTCGGCGGTGGTGCTTCCTCCGGTAGCAGGCCCCAACCGAGGTGCCTTGTGAGGAACGCAGCGACCTGATCCGCATCTGTGCACTCTGCGGGCAGGTCACCCGGCCGTGGCCGGTAGAGGTCAATGAGTTCATCCCGCAGTCGAGCATCCAGAACCGGTATTCGATAGCGGTTGATGGTCCCTCGGTAGAAAAGCCAGTCGAAGATCCGGACGGCAGGGCAACGGCCGGACTGCGGCACTTCCGCGAGATGGCCGTCCTGCCAGGAGCCGACGTAGGCGTAGTGCGCCTGCTTCAACGCTCCGTCGAGGGTTGGAGTGGGGAGGTCCTTCAGATTCCAGTAGGTACGGGCTTCGGCTTCAGGTATGGGTTCCGGGACTGCGGCAAGCCAGAGGCGATATTCGAGCACCGAAGCAGCCTGTCAGACCATCTCACCCGGACTGGTCTTGCGATCGGCACCGCCCGGTTCGAAGCGTGGGTTGCGTCGGTTCGCCTGCGGCCCTTCAGGGGCCGGGGGCGGCAGCGCTGAGAGTGCCGATTATCGACGAGTCCTTTGCCTTCGGCAGGATGGGCGTCATGACTGAGATCCGTACCCCCCGCCTTCTGCTCCGTCGCTGGCATGACGACGACCTCGTGCCCATGGCCGACATCAACGCCGACCCGCGGGTCATGCGCTGGATCGACGACGGTTCGGTGCGCGACCTGGACCAGACGGCAGAGGCCATCGAGTGGTGGGAGGAGGAGTGGGACGAGGAGGGCTTCGGCCTCTTCGCCGTCGAGCTGCTGGCCTCGGGTGAACTGGCCGGCTTCACGGGGCTGTCCGTGCCCGAGTTCCTGCCGGAGGTAGGGCCCGCCGTGGCTATCAGCTGGCGGCTCGGCGCACAGTTCTGGGGCCAGGGCTACGCGTCCGAAGCCGCCCAAGCCACGCTGGAGTTCGCACTCCAGGACCGTGGCCTGGACCACGTCATCAGCATCAGCCGGGCCGGTGACGCTGCCTCCGAGAACGTCATCCGCAAGCTCGGAATGGTGCTGGAGCGCGAGACGACCCACCCGGTGCACGGTTATCCGCTGCGCGTTCACACCATCGACCTCACCGAGTACCAGGCGTGAACCAGCCGAGCCTCGGCGTACTCCAGGACGACCTCGACGCCTTCCCAGGGCTGTTGAGCGACGCTGAGGATGTGTGTGAAGGCGACGTGCTGGTTGTCGACGGCGTGGTGTGAAATGACCCCGGCGGCCGTCAGGCCGCCGGGGTCGTCGTGAACGTGGTCGGTTTCGTCGTCACTCTGTCGCGTGTGTCTCGCTGATCGCGATGCGTGTGGAGGACTCGTCCACGATGCTCTTCTCGTCGGCGAACGCGGCGATGAGGGACTGCAGGGCGATGTTGTCGACCGAGCGGGGCAGGCCGCGGCTGGTGAGGTGGATCAGGTCGACGGCGTCGTCGGAGAACAACGGGTCCGATCGCCCGGCGATCGTCAGGTGGTGCTTGATGTAACTGGTGGTCTCCTCCCTCGTCATGATCGGCATCTGGTAGCTGATCGAGATCCGCTGGTCCAGAGCTGCGAGGACACCGTGCTTCATCCGCTTCCGCAACGTGGGCTGCCCGATCAGCAACACCGCGAACGGCGTCGTGGAGTCCATCTCGTAGTTCGTGAGCATGCGGATCGCGTCCAGCTCGTGGTGGTCGAGGAGACGCGACTCGTCGATCACGACCGCAGGAGTGCGGCCGCGCTTGTCGACCTCGGCGGCCAGCGCCGCGGACGCCTGAGCTGCCAGAGCGGCCGACTGGTACTTCGGGGTGCCCCCGAGGCTGGTGACGATGCGGTCATAGAGGCTGCGCATGCCGACCTCCGGATTGGGCTGGTGGATCACGGTGAAGCGGGCCGGGTCGAGCGAGGAGACGGCGCCTTTGAGGGCGACGGTCTTGCCCACACCGACCTCGCCGGTGACCACGCCGATCGCCCGGTTGTTGATGCACCACGCGATGCGGGCCGCGGCCTCTCGATGGGAATCGTGCTGATGGAGCATGGAGGGCCAGGTCCCTGCCGAAGGGGACGCGGGTGAAGCCGTAGTAGCCCTGGACGCGGTCGATCAAGGAATCCTCCTGGGGCAGGGCCAGAACTCCGCCTGGGCAGCGGACAGTTCGGCTGATTCGTCGGCTGCGGTCCGCTGGGCGAGCCGGACGGCGAGACGGACCGCGCGGAACGGTGCGGACGGCGAGAGTGTCGAAAGGGCCGGTGTCCTGTTCGGTGCGGTGGCAGCAGATCTCCGCCAGGGCCAGGGCTCGGTCGGCCAGCTCGCGGGGCGTGAGCATGAACAGGTCGGGTTCGGGGTCGAAGTACAGTTCCTCGGCTCGGGTCGGCTTCACTGCTTGCCCGTGAATCGTTCGTCAGGGACGAGTAGTTGATGCCCTTGGCGGTGTTCGCGGTGTGCGCCTCGTCGAGGATCTTGAGGTAGTCGATCCCGGTCGGCGGCGCCGGCTCGGCCGGCGACTCCGGACTCGCCTTGGGGTGGGCATGGCGGCCGACGTGGTGCGGGACCGCCTTGCCCAGGGCCTTGCCGGAGGCCCTCACCTCGATGTCGGTCAGGTCGAACGGGTCGAAGACCAGCTCGATCCTCATCCCGGCCAGTGACGGGTCGACCTCGTAGGAGTTGCCGTGCAGGCTGACCGTCGCGGACTTCGTCACGGTGCGGAACTCAGACCACAAGAACGCCTCAGACGGCATCCCCGAGCGGCGTCCCGGACGGATCGGGCATCACCGGGTCGTCAGCGAGTGCGACCAGGGCGACAGTGAAGTGCCGGCGAACCTCCTCGGACCGACCGCGAAAGCGGCGGATCCATCCGCGGACCGTGCCGTCGGCCAAGCCTAGATGCGCGGCGACCTGGCGGTGGCCCATGCCTTGGGCTGCTATCTCCAGCCCGGCTCCGATCACCTCGGCCGTATCCGCCCGGCGCGGCCACATCATCTGCGGCAGGAGCACGTGGGTGGTCCCGCAGGCCGAACAGCGCGACCGGCGAGGGCGTACGGACAGACGGGTCCCGAGATCACCGCGTACTTCCCGCGGCCGTCCGTGCCCCCACGGCGCGAGAACCGCAGTGCACGACGGGCAGTTCAACCGGCCGGCCTGCAGCTGACGTTCCACGCTCGCCGCATCGGCGTCGACGATCAGCACGAGGCGGCCGCAGGATCAGCGGCGGGACATGTAGCGGTCGAGGGCCTTGTGCAGGACCTTGTTGAGCGGGAAGTCCCACTCGCCGAGGTATTCGACAGCCTCGCCGCCGGAGCCGGCCTTGAACCGCAAGAGCCCCAGCAGGTGGTTGCTCTGCTCCAGGGTGTCGGTGATGCCGCGGAAGTCATAGACGCCCGCGCCGAGCGCGTGGGCGTCGGACATCATCCGCCACTGGATCGCGTTGTTCGGCTGGACCTCGCGCTTGCGGCTGGTGGAGGCGCCGTAGGAGTACCAGACGTGTTCGCCGACGGTCAGCATCGTGGCCGCCGCGAGCACCTCACCCTCGTGTTGGGCCAGGTAGAGGCGCATGCGGTCGGGATCCTCGGCCCTCAACGCGGTCCACATACGCTGGAAGTAGGACAGCGGGCGGGGCATGAACCGGTCGCGCTCGGCGGTCTCCACGTAGATCTGGTGGAAGGCGGGCAGGTCCGCGTAGCCGCCCTGGACGACCTTGACGCCGGCCTTCTCCGCCTTCTTGATGTTGCGGCGCCACTGCTGGTTCAGGCCCCGCTGGACCTCTTCCAGGGATCGCCCGGCGAAGGGCACTTGGAACACGTAGCGCGGCTGGCCCGCAGCGAAGCCGTCCTCGCCACTGGGCTCGGTCTGCTGCCAGCCCAGCAGGCGCAACCGATCGGCAACGTCGAAGGCCCGCGGTTCGTGCACGGTGGCCTCCACATCGCGCAGCCGCCGGGCCTGTGGGTCGGCGGTGGCGGCCTTGACGACCTCGGCACTCCAGCGGCGGGCCACCACGGGCGGCCCCATCTTCACCGAGAACGCACCCCGCCCCTTCAAGTACGCGAGCATCGGCTCAAGCCACCGCTCCAGATCCGGCGCAGCCCAGTCGATGACCGGCCCCTCCGGCAGATAGGCGAAGTACCGCTTCAGCTTCGGCAACGGCCGCAGCAGCACCAGCCCCACGCCGACGAGGCGGTCACTCTCGTCGAACCAGCCCAGGCCCTCCGCCCGCCAGTCCGGCTTCACATCTCCCCACGAGGGAATCTGCAGGTGACTCACCGCTGGCCGGGCCCGGACGAAGGCCAGATGGTCCTCACGGGTGATCGCCTTCAGGCGAAAGCTCATGCGTACCCCTTTGTTCGACGCACAAGCCTACTGAGGCGTACGGCACTTCCAGGTCCTTCGTGCACGCACGGTCGTCGTACACGAAGCAGGCACAGACTGCCCAGCAAGATCACAAATCATGCTCATCGCGGGTGTCGCGAACCTGATGCTTCATAAACATGCAGAGTGTCGTCCAACACCGCTGGGGAGACTGCGCCCGTCCTGCCGTCATGGCTGGCTGACCGGCTCTGGGACCAATTCGCGGCACTGCTGCCCGAGTCTCCTACGGGCGCTCCGACCCACCCGCTGGGCTGTCGCCGCCGCCACATCAGCGACAGACCTTGCCGCCAACAGCCAAGTCATGGCCGTCAGTCCGCCGCCTTGGGCCGCCAGTCGGAGGCCCATGCATCGAGCTGGGCGAGACGTTCGAGAAGGGTCCTTCCCTGTCCAGTGAGCAGGTAGCCCTCGCCGGCGTGCTCGACGAGGTCGGCCTGCCCAAGCTCGCGAAGCCTGTCTGCCAGGACGCTTGATGAGACGCCGCCGCATCGTTGCTGGAGCTGGCGAAAGGTCGGAGATGAGCCGTCCCGTAGCTCCCATAGGACTCGCAGCGCCCAGCGTCGACCCAAGAGGTCCAGGAGCGCCATGATCGGGCGCCCCGTGTGCGAACCGCGGACCCGCCGGCCTGGCAGTGGTGTTGGTCGTGTCATCTGCTTCCCTTTCCGAAGCGCCAATGTTAGCGTGCCGCCGTGCCTCTGAAATCGAAGCAACCGCGAATCGAACCGCTCTCACCGCCCTACGACGAGGGGGCCAGCGAGGCCCTTGAGCTCCTCGGGCATTCACCCATCCAGCTGTTCCGGGTGTGGGCCCGCCGGCCCGAGCTCGCCCGCTCCATCGCGGGCTGGGGAAGCTACTACTTCTCTCGGCGCTCCGCTCTCACTCTGCGCCAGCGCGAGCTGGTCATCGACCGGACCACCGCGCTGTGTAGCGCCGACTACGAGTGGGCCGTGCACGTCGCAGGCTTCGCCGAGAAGGCGGGATTTGACGCCGCGCAGCTTGCGTCCCTCGCGGATGGAAAGCCAGCGGACGACTGCTGGAACGCCGCTGATCGTGCCGTGCTTGAAGCGGTCGACGAGCTCCATGCGACCGTTGATCTCTCCGACGACACCTGGGCCAACCTGGTCGCTGTTGCCGATGAAGATGCCGCACTCGAGCTGGTCTTGGTCTGCGGTTGGTACCACGCCATCTCGTTCGCTGTCAGGGCGCTCCGTCTGCCCCTTGAACCCGGCAACCGAGCCGATCGCCGCGCACTGATCGCCGGGGTCGCGGTCCTCCAGACGACCTCGGATGCTGCACAGGGCGTCCGCGACCTCCTCGGGGCGGCTCTCGAGGTCCAGTGAGGAGGCCGGGCGTCTTCAGATCCTCGGGTTCGCCCTGTTCGCGAAGGTCCGGTCGGACCTGGCCGAACTGTTCGCGGCGAGGGGCGTGCTCGGCTTCGGCGTCGGCGGCTTCTCGGCCGCGATGCCCGGCGTCATCCTGGCCGTCACCCCCAAGAGCGAGACGTCGAGCGCCATGAGCTTCAACTACGTCGTCCGCAGCGTCGGGTCCTCCCTGGGCAGCGCCATCGGCGGCCTGATCCTCGCCGCGGGCACCGGCCCCGGCCACCTCTTCCCCGACGACAGCGCCTACACCACCGCGGCGCTGGTCGGCATCGGTGCCATGGCGATCACGACGCTGACAAGCCTCGCTCTCGCCCGCCGACGCCCGTCCGAGACCAACTCGTAAGTCAGATGCACTCGTCCCAACACTGGAGGTTCCATGCCCAAGGGCTACTGGGTCAGCGTCTACCGCACCATTTCAGACCCTGAGAAGCTGGCTGCTTACAACAAGCTGGCCGGTCCGGCCGTCAAGGCCGGGGGCGGCCGGACCTTCGCCCGTGACGGTCGGGTCGTGGCGCATGACGCCGGAATCGCCGAGCGCACCGTCCTGATCGAGTTCGACAGCTTCGAGCAGGCCGTCGCGGCGCGCGAGAGTGCGGCCTACCAGGAGGCGCTGGCCGCTCTCGCCGACGGCGTCGAGCGCGACTTCCGCATCGTCGAAGGCATCGACTGACCGAGGTCCGGTCGGATCTTCACTGAAGATCCACCATCTTGGCGCTGGTGCGGCTACTGGTGTGGCGGGGTTCGTGGGTGCTCGTGCTGGTCGTGGGTGGCTGTCTTCGGTCTTGATCGTCTGTCAGCGGCCGAGTTCGAGGTTCGTCAGGACGAGCAGGGCGCGGAGCAGGTTGGTGGCGCGGGCGGGGCTCGTGCGGAGTTTGGTGAGGATGCGCCAGGTCTTCAGGTGCGCGAAGCCGTGCTCGACGGGGGCGCCCGCCAACACGGCGAGGATCACGAGCCACCGCCGCAAGCTGCCGCGCGTCCCCGCCGACTGCGGTCCACGATGACTCGCCCATGTATCGAACAAGATCAGTAAGAGCTTGCGCTGGCGTGGGGAGCCCGGGGAGCAAGGTGGGCGCAGGTCCCGGTGATCATGGAGTTGCGACGCTCTGTGACCGCTGGGGAGACTGTGCCCGTCCTGCCGTCATGGTTGGCCGACCGGCTCTGGGACCAATTCGCGGCACTGCTGCCCGAGCCTCCTACGGTCGATCCGCGTCCAGTCCGCCGCGCCCCTAGCCACCGATGGGTCTGCGCCTGTCAGCGTAGAATCTTCACCATCAGCTGTTCCCTGACCCCGTCGCCGGACACGAGATCCCCGAATTCTCCGGAGAAGTCGAACCCGTGGCGTTGATACAGCGTCACGGCAGGCTCGTTGCCCGGGATCACCGCCAGCTTCAACGTGGTGGCGCCCGATCGTCGGGCCCACGCCTCGATCACCGCGACCAGGAGGTCTCCGACGCCGCAGCCCCGGGCCTCGGGACTGACCCACACCGATCTCAGCTCGCAGACCTCGCGGTCCGCGGGAAGCCCACTGGCCATTCCCACCGCCTGCCCGCGCAGAAACGCGACGATGTTGTGAGCCCCGGTCATGGCCAGACGCGCACGCCACCGCTCCTCCCCACCGCCGTGCCAGTCCTCCAGCCGGGACTTGAAGGAGCGCGGAGCCTCACTCAGCGCAGCGAGACGAACGTCCCGCCACAACGGCCAGTCGTCAGTCGTGAGAACCCGCAGGCGCACCATGCGAGCTAGTCTGCCGCGTTGTCTATCGAGCGGTCCAACCTCGCTCGCTGAGGAAGCGACATGATCCTCAGACAACAGCTCAGCGACACGATCTGAGACAACGAGAAGAACCGCAGGTCACAGCATCGTCGCCTGACAGCGAAGTGGAGAACCTACACACCCCTGGTGACTGCAGTATCCGCGATTTCTGACCCATCTCTGCGGAACGGGTCTCCGTCTCAAGTGATCTGGTCCGATTCGCTTGTGGTCTCAGGTGGTCTGGCTCCGGTGCAGCGTGGTCCCGTGGGGCAGGTACCGTGGCGGCCCATGGAACAGCTGTCCGGGAACGTGGATCGTGACATTCTGGAGGACCGAACAATCCTCGCAATCAAGGCGATCCGCGAATCATTCGGCTGCACCCTGCGCGAGGCGGTCGATGTCTACGCCCAGCGATATGAGGAGCTCCGTCGCGACTGCCCGGACGGCTTCCATCTCAGTCGGGCGGAACCGGGCCGGATCAACTGAGACGAAGTCCGGCCTCCGGTCGCCCAAGGCCAGATCACGAGATCCTCGGTCTTCCCGTCTCACCTGGTCTGGTCGCTGCAGGTCACAGGTCCGGGCCGGGGCAAGATCGTTTGAGACGGGACAATTTCGTTGACGCAGGGCCGTCTGGCCATCGTCGAGACCCTGCTGCAGCCACGCATCCCAGGCATCAGTGGCTACCAAGGTGGGGCGAGGTCGGGGTGCTGGCCGGGCCGCGGAAGGTGGCGCGATAGGCGCTGGGAGTGACGCCGAGCCGCGCCAGTAGATGCTGGCGGAGCGATACGGAGGTGCCGAAGCCGACCTGGGAGGCGATGTGCTCGACGGTCATGTCGGTCTCTTCCAGCAACTGCCGGGCTCGTTCGACGCGTTGGAGCGTAAGCCACTGCATGGGAGAGGTTCCGGTTTCCTGGCGGAACTTCCGGGAGAAGGTGCGCGTACTCGTCGCTTCCTGTCGGGCCATGTCACGCAGCGTGACCTGGTCGTCGAGGTGGGTCAGGGCCCAGGCGCGGGCGGCGGCTGTGGACGGACCATGCGGCTCGGGAATCGGGTGTGGGATGAACTGGGCCTGACCGCCGTCGCGATGGGGTGGAACGACGGTAGCGCGGGCCACGTCGTTGGCGACGGCGGAGCCGTGATCGCGGCGTATGAGGTGCAGACACAGGTCGATGCCGGCGGCTTCCCCCGCAGAGGTCAGCACATCGCCCTCGTCCACGTAGAGCACATCCGCATCGACGCGGACGCGCGGATGCAGCCGGCGCAAGCGGTCTGCAGACTTCCAGTGAGTGGTGGCCCGATGGCCGTCCAGCAGACCGGCTGCGGCCAGCACGAAGGCGCCGGTGCAGATGGAAGCGATACGGGTTCGCGGACGGATATGGGCCCATGCGGCGGCGAGTTCGGGACCCAAGGTGCCGTCGGTTTCGGTCTCGTCGACTTCGTGCGAGGCGGGCACAAGGACGGTGTCGGCCTGAGCCAGGGCCTCGGGGCCATGGTGCACTTCGACGCGGAAGTCGGCGTCTGTGCGCACCAGCCCGGCGCTCGGCGCGCAAGTCGTCACGTCGTACAGCGGGTCGCCGGAGGCAGAGCGAGCCTGCCGGAACATCTGGTGGACGATACCGAGCTCCATGGGCATCACGCCGTGCCGCACCAGCGTGACCACCCGATGCCGCGTGCTCGTCACCGTCTTGGCGTGCACGTTCATGGCACGATTCTTTCACCCTGTGGCCCGCTGGCCACTGTCGGCGTCTGCCACGGTGCAGAAGAGTGACCGGCATGTCCTCCAGTACCACCACTCCTTCCACAGCTGAGAATGCAACGCCCCCACGTCGTCAGGGCCTTCATCGAGCGTGGCTGATCGCTCTCGTGGGTTTCACGGTCATCACCTGTGCCGGCACCTTCACGGGCATGCCCAACCTGCTGGTGAACCCGCTGCATGACTCCTTTGGCTGGTCCCACGGCACCGTCAGCCTCGCCGTGTCGGTCAACACCGTCCTGTACGGGCTGACCGCTCCGTTCGCCGCAGCCCTGATGGATCGACTCGGTGTGCGTCGTGTCGTGGTCGGCGCGCTACTGGTCATCGCGGTGGGAGCCTGCCTGACCACAGTCATCACCGCGCCCTGGCAACTCGTATTGTGCTGGGGCGTGATGGTCGGCCTTGGCTGCGGCTCGATCGCGATGGCCTTCGGCGCGCTGATCGCCGACCGCTGGTTCGCCGCCCGCCGAGGACTGGTCACCGGCTTCCTCAGCTCCGCCACGATGTTCGGTGGCATGGTGCTGCTGCCGCTGCTGTCCGAGATCACCAATCGATCCGGGTGGCGGACGGCCACCCTGACGGTGACCGCCGTCGCCGTTGCCGTCGCCGCAGTCGCGTTCCTCCTGTTGCGCGACCACCCGGCCGACCTCGGACTGGCCCCCTACGGAGCCGCCCAGCCAGTGCCCAAGCCCGCCCCTGTGCCAGGTACGGTCCTGCGGGCCCTGCGCGTCCTACGGTCCGTGGCCAAACCGGGTCCCTTCTGGCTGGTCGCAGGCACCTTCGCAGTGTGCGGGGCATCCACCAACGGCGTGATGATGGCCCACTTCGTCCCCGCCGCCCACGATGCGGGTATGTCCAGCACCACCGCCTCGACCCTGCTGGCCGTCATGGGGGCGGTCAATGTCGTGGGCACCATCATCGCCGGCTGGTGCACTGACCGCTTCGATCCCCGGTGGCTGCTGGCCGGCACGTACGCGCTGCGCGGCGTGAGTCTTGCGTTCCTGCCTGGTCTGATGGGGCCGTCCATCAGCCCGGCCATGGTGTTCTTCACCCTCTCCTTCGGACTGCTCGACCTCGCCACCGTGCCACCGACGATCGCGCTGTGCCGCGAGTTCTTCGGCACCAACAGCACCATTGTCTTCGCCTGGGTGAACGCGGCCCACCAGGTAGGCGCGGGGTTGGCCACCTTGCTGGCAGGGATGGCCCGGGACATCACCGGAAGCTACACCGCCGTGTGGCTCGGCGTTGCCGCGCTGTGCGGCCTGGCCGCGGCCCTGTGCGTCAGCATCAGGCTCCCGCGCGGTGTGCTCGCCACGACGCGGGAAGCAGGTATCTGAGGCACCAGCTCCGCCCCGCTTGTTCAGGGCACCGGCCAGAGCTGGCCGCGTCAGCTTTGCAAGCTCACGCGGAAGCCATCACGACGTTCAGGCCCATCACGACGAGGAACTGCATGCTCGACGCACTCGGAATGAGCACGACCACCGAAGCGGTCTACCGTGCCGTGCTCGCACACCCGCAGGCGGGAGTACCCGATCTCGCGAAGCGTCTTCGGTTACCCGAGCGCCGGGTCCGCGAGGCGCTCGACGACCTGAGTGAAATGTCTCTGGTACGCCCTGCTGTCGATGACCCCCACAGTTTGCATACGGTGGATCTCCGGATTGCCGCAGATCTGCTGCTGGCTCGCCAGGAAGCCGCCCTCGCGGCTCAGCAGCAGCGCGTGGAGGAAGCGCGGGTGGCGGCCTTGCAGTTGACGGCGGCCCCCTCCGCTGCCACAGCGGCCTCGCGAGGCGACAGCGTCGAGGTTCTCCACGGCATCGACAGTATTCGTGACCATCTGACATCGGCTTGTGCCAGCCAGAGAACTGAGCTACTCGTCTGTGTACCCATCAGCCCTCGCCAGGTCGATGAGTGGGGAACGTTCTTACCCGCATGCCTCAGCGTGCTGGAATGCGAAGGCGCAGTGCGAGCACTGTTCCTCGACAGCACGCGAACGGCACCCGAGGCTATAGCCTCTGTGGAGCAGCTCACTTCACGTGGGAGCCACATCCGAACGGCACCATCGCTGCCTGGCCATGTCTGCATCTTCGACCGGCGTGTCGCCTTTGTCATGCAGCACAGCGATGAAGGAGGAGGCATCGAGGCCCTGATGGTTAGGGTGCCCGCTCTGGTTGGGCTGCTCTCGGCTCAGTTCGACACCCTATGGGGAACCTCCCAGGTGCTGAACGCATCTTCACCTGCGCAAGGCCCACCGACGTCGCGTCAGGAAGCCGAGGTGCTCAGGCTTTTGTCCGAAGGGCACACCGACGAGGGGGTTGCGAAGCGACTGGGAGTCTCCTATCGAACCGCTCGCCGCATCGCATCAACTCTGATGTCACAGCTCGGAGCACGCAGCCGCTTCCAAGCCGGAGCGATCGCGGCGATTCGGGGGCTGATCCGCGACTGATAATGGTGACCCGAGACGAGGCACTCTCGGGTCACCTGCTTCTCCATTGGCCGACCTTCTTCCAAGACAAGGGACGGGCCCCGATGATGCATCTCGTCCACCTCGAGTTGGCGCCACTGAGCGCCCTTGCCGTCCTGCCTCCCGACCTGCGATCGGTCCTCTGCCGATACGCAGCCCCGCACCTCCTGGAGCACATCTCTGTACACACATCAGCCAAGCCGTACCCGGTGATCGGTTTGTACCTGCAGACCAGCAGCCCGCAGAAGGCCGAAGTGGCTGCACGAAACATCTGGGCTGCCGCAGAGCAGGAACCCACCTTGGCGGGTTGGTGCTTACGCCGGGCCCAGGTGCCGCCCATTCCTCCCAGCATGCAGGCCCTTGGTGACCCCGACGAGACCGAGGACTGAACCGTCCAGGGCCTGTTGAGGCCACCGAATCCCTCTTCCACCGGCCGATACTCACAGAGCAAGATCTTCTCCATACGGCAACGGCGTCACCGGAGAAGAGGTGGAAGATGCGCGTCCTGCCAGCAGGTTGGACCCTGTTCGTGCGATCCACGAACACACCGATCACGACGGCTCCACTGGTCGCATTCGAGATACGCAAGGTCAGGGGTGAGCATGCAGTCGGTTGACCCCCATGCGATTGCCTGCCGGGACCTTGCTGAGAGGTTCGGAACGCCTCTGTACGTCTACGACGCGGAGGTGCTGGAACAGACGTACCGCGAACTGCGCAGCCATCTGCCGCGACAGGTCGACGTGTTCTACTCACTCAAGGCGAACCCAAACCTCAGCGTCTGCGCATTCCTGCATGGTCTCGGGGCCGGTGCGGAAGTCTCGTCGTACGTCGAACTCCGCACCGCCCTCCAGGCAGGTGTCGCGCCCGATGACATCATTTTCCTCGGCCCCGGCAAGGACCTGCAAGAGCTCAGGGCATGCCTCGACGCGGGCATCCATGCCGTTGTGTGTGAGTCGCTCGACGAGGTTGCCCAGCTGGACCAGCTCGCGGCCGAGCGCGGGGAGTTGTGCCCCGTGATATTCCGGGTCAACCCCGCTTTCGGGAGCAAGGGGTCCGGACTCGCCATGGGCGGAAAGCCCCGCCAGTTCGGCATCGACGAGGAGACGCTGCAGAGCGCCAAGAGCCTCCTGGCGGACCTGTCCCATGTGCGGGTGAAGGGCATCCACGCATATATGGGGACCAGATTCCTCCACCACGAGGACGTCGTCAGCAACACCGAGCGCATCCTTCAGATGGCCGACCACCTGGCCTCCGTGCTGGGCATCCCCCTGGAGACGGTGGACTTCGGAGGTGGTCTCGGCGTCGCCTACTTCGACAACGAGTCCGATCTGGACCTGGCACGCCTGGGCAGCGGGATCACCCGAGTCGTGGAGCCGTTCACCCGTCGCCACCCCGGATGCCGGCTGATCATGGAGCTGGGCCGCTACCTCACAGCGTCATCAGGCACGTACGTGGTCAAGGTCCGGCAGGTCAAGGAGTCCATGGGGGAGATTTTCGCCGTTGCCGACGGCGGCACGAACCATCACATGGCTGCTGTCGGCGTCGGCAGTTTCGTCAAGCGGAACTTTCCGATCCGGCATCTGACCCGCTCGGGAGCCCCGGCGTCCCGCCCCTATACCGTGACCGGCCCTCTGTGCACCCCCAATGACGTGATCGGCAAGAAGGTACCGCTCCCCGAAGTCCGCCCTGGTGGCCTGCTGGGGGTGGAACGCTCCGGAGCCTACGGCCCCACCGCCTCACCCGGACTCTTCCTCAGCCACGGATTCCCTGCCGAGGTCATGACATACCGCGGGAAAGCGCACCTGGTGCGGGCGCGCGATACAAGCGACGACCTGCTGGCAAAGCAGCGACTCGTCGACCTGCACGCCGCTTCGTGAGCGGAGCGGCGGCCCCAACGGTGCGCATCGGGGTCGACGTACTGGACCGCAGCGCGAGCATAGGTCCGAGGTGGTCGATGATGCGGTCCGCTGCTGACTTGGACACTCCGAGGAGCGGGGCGAGCTGGCGCAGCGTCAAGTTCGTTCGCCAGTAGGCCGCGACCAGCAGGGCCCGGTCCTCCGGTGGAAGGCTCCACGGACGGCCCCTGCGGACCGTATCCGCACCCTCGCGCCGCAGCACGGTCACCAGCCGGCCGAACAGGCGAGGGCTCAGACCAGTGAACGGGGCTATCCAAGACGGCTCCGACCCCGTGATCACACCTGCCACGGAAAGGATCATCCCTCGACAACACCGCCGAGGGGTAAGTGTCAGTCGATCAGCAGCTCGTCAAGGCGTTGGACGGACCTCGGGGTGTCCATCTCGTCCGCCATTGCCACTAGTCGAGCGTGGTACTGCCGAGTGATGGGCAGGTCGTCCTCATAGATCCACGAGCACATGGTGTCGAACGCCAAAGCCTCCTCACCGTGCGAGAGCAGGTGGCGAACGTCCGTGATGACAGCCTCCGTGGTGAGCGGCGACTCCTCCAGGAGTGCCACCACACGTGCTCGATACGACAGGCTCACGAGCGGTCCTCCATGGCAGAACTCAACGGACCGATGACATCCGACATCCTCGCCTCCAGCCAGGGAGATGTCGACTCGCCCACCCTTAACGGGACAATGCCTAGTCGCGACGGGGCTTAGTGCAGCAGGAGCGGCTCGCGATCGGGCAGCGCAACCTGCCCCGGCGGATCGCCCGCGAGGAGCTCACTTGAAATGCTTATCCGAAAGGAGTCATCGATGTGTCGTTATCGAGGCGTGTGGCATCCGTAGTGGGCTCGGTTGGGGGCAGCGTGTGTGAACTTTCTGAGGTGGGCTGGGAACTTGAGCTGGGCACGGCGGGGTCAGGATGGTCGAAAGTGATGCTGTGCAGTAGCTCCACAATGTCGGAGCAGTACTCGTCCCAATGATCCCTGTCGGGTGTCGTGAAATTTATACAGACGAGGCACTGCTGCTGATTCTCTTCCCCTTGCGGGATGGGTAAAAAAGCCTGCATTTCCGCCATAGGTAATTCCTGCTCCTCTCTCGACGGAGATGTTTCCGTAGAAATCTGGAAACTCTTCATCCCGGACACCACGGCTATGGGGCCGTTGGGGGTGTCGAACACGCTCCCGCCCCAAGACTCCCCTCGTCCGGCAACGAGAGAGCGAATTATTCCGTTTGCCGCCACGGCTGTATCGCCGAACTCGAAAGGCGTGACGGTGACCAGCAAGGTGCCTAGTGAGAGTTCACTGTCATAGGTTCGCACGCACGTGCCGGCATGCAAGGCGCCCGACCTTTCGAGTAGCTGCGATGCCTTGTGAAGGTTTTCCGCAAGGGTTTGGAACATCGATGGGTTCGATCCGAGAGTATCCTTGGATATTCTCGCGGCGACAATTTCTTCCGCTTCTTCGATGGTCACCCCTATTGGGATGGCGGTAAACCCTTCAGGAACGGCGAATTGCAATGCTAACTCCCTGTCTGGTCGTAGGGCGGGCCTGCTGGCGGTAAGGGAGGCGGCGGGGATGGAGGGGGCACCCAGAAGCGAGCAGCTTCCTGTTGTCGGACCTCCTCGAGCAGCTCTAGATTCTTTTGTTGGCGACGTCTCCCGTAGCGCGGTCCGAGAATGGATCCGATCACGAACAGGACTCCGAGGATGCATGAGCCCGCACTGACGATCGCTGAGCCACGGACAGCCAACGCCATTGAGAAGCACACGATGGCCCCGAAAACGCACGTAATGATCACCTGAGAGGGGTGCCATCCTTTGGATGCTGTGGCTCCTCGCACCGCCTTCGCTGCGCGCAACGGGGTGATCAGGGACGGATCTGGGGCCTGGGCCACCGACCAAGGATGCGTAGTTACTGCGCACCAAGTCCCTGCAGCCTGCACCCGGGAAATTGCCGCCTGGGCGCGTAGGCGAGATGCTGGGCTGTCGTCGCGTGTAAAAGTCAATCGAATCGCTCCACGCCCCTGCATCTCCTCGGAGTCGAGTGCGTAACCCAGCTCCGTGGCGATCCAGGTGACGCGGTCAGCGCGATGTGCTGTGAACCCGGTGAGGATGACCTCGACGGACGGCCTTCCATCGAAACTTGCGGCTATGGCCTCATCATTCATGGAACATCATCACCCGGCACCAGCAGCTTTATCCTTTTCGCTTCCCTTGTTCCATGCGTTTTCGAGTGCAGGGAGCAAGGGGCCGACTCCCAGCTCAATGGCCTGTCGCGGATTCTTTGGCGCAAAATTCTCGAACACGGAGGGGTCTCCGAAGAGGCTGGCCCAGGAATCGACGAGACCGAAATTTGAGGCCCCATCCGCAGTTCGGCTCCTGAGCATCGCGGTGCCCAGCTTGCCTCCGACACGGGCGCCGGCGGCCAGTGGAATCACGCCCAGCGCATCCTGCGCCAGCGTGCGGTTCGAAACTACGTCTTCACCGCCCGCTGCGTGAGCAACGCCGTGCAGGGCAAGCGCTCCGGCCGCGAACACGGATGACGCAACCCCGAATTCCCCTGCCAGTGGGGCATTGCCCAGCACGCCGACCCCGATTCCGATCGTGCCTACCACAGCGCTGACCGTGGACAGGACGTCTCCGACGGCAGAAATGGCGTTGGCGTGCTCCTTGACCCACTGAAGCACGGAGTGGAAGAGGATTTCCTGGCCTTTGACCAGCTGTCCCAAGGCGTGCTTCAGGTCGTCGAAGAATCCCGGCCCCTTGGGGGCCTCTTCGCCTGCGGCCTTCAGCACTGCGGCGACCGTGCCCGCTAACTCCTCATGCTGACTGCGGATGCTCTTGGCCGAGGAGACGATGCCTGCCAGCTCCTCGCGTGCCGAACCGAACTCCTCGAGTGCTGCGGTGTAGCGCTTCTTGGCCTCTGCCTCCTCAGCGTCGGTCATCCCGATGCCGCCAAACCGGAAGAGATTCAGGTCCTCATTCTTCTCGGCCCGTTCGGCGCGCTTTCGGGCAGTCTCGGCCTCGGTTTCGTATGAATGCGCCTTGGACTGCATCACGCCCAGTTCCGTCTGCCACTTCTGCAGCACGCCGTGAGCAAGTCCGAAGCTTTTGCTGGCTTCATCCAAAAGTTTGGGAAGGGCCTGGGTCTTGGCGCGGAATGCGTCCGCGGCGGCGCCGGACCAGCCGCCATCGCTGATGTTGTGCAGTGTTTCCGCAGCACTTTTAATGTTCTTCTGCACGCGGTTCAGGTCCTCGACCAGGTCACTGACTGCCTGCGGAACTCCGGGGGCTGGATTGAATTGCAATCCCGGAAAGTTTCCGTTGTCCTCGTATGGGTCGCCGCCCCCGTATCCCCATAGCTGCTCACCGAGCGACAATTCCTCTTCCCCCACTGCCGTTGACTGAAATCCGAGTCATGCGCGTAGTCCGGTCGCTCATCCGAACGGGCTGGCGGCCGCGCCTCCGCCGTTACCGCCCCCACCGTTTTCGCTGCCGCCCTGACGGGTTCCCTTCGCGAGTGCCTGCTGCACGGCGCTGTCCGTCTCGTTGTACGCCTGAGCCGTGGTCTGCAGGCCCTGCTTGATGGCATCGGTCAATTGCGTGATCTGGTCGATGCCGTATTCCCAGGAGCTCTTGAACTCCGCCCCCGCCTTATCGATCTCACCGTTGCCGAGATCACTGACGGTCGCGCTCCGTAGATCACCGCTCGCGTATTTCATCGACTCCGTGCAGCGCTGCAGGCGCGTCGACAGCGAGCCCAATTCCTCGACATCAACCGTGAACTCCCCCGAATTGGACACTGAACGCAGACCCTCCCGATGTGGCATCCCGGACTGTTCGGCCGACGAGAGTAACACGCGTGTATTTCCACCGGTCAAGTGCGGTCCAGTGGACGCCAGGGATGCGAGTGCCAGGCGAAAATCGGCCAACATGCATGCTTGGCCGAAGAATTGATGAAACGTTAACCATGACCGTTCATGAGTCCTCGTCGGTTTGCTGACGGGGACTCTGCGTCTGCGTGGTGCGGTCCTTTCGGGGTTGAGAAGCTGTGTAGCAACCTCGCAGGGAGTATCGGGGCCGCTGGGAGAAAAGGACGCCTGAGCGCGAGGTCCAGGTCAGCGGGTGCTGGTCCGGCAAGCTGGGAGGTGTGGGGCAGCTCCGAGGCCATCACGGTCGCGGGGCAAGGCGCTCGGGCCGCCCGTCGGCTCGGGGATGCAACTGTGTTCTCAGGGCGGTGTGCAGGTCGCGCGTGGCGGGACTCTTCGTCGGTTTTCCGGTACCGCTCAACGCGGTTGAGCTTCCGCTGACGCTTAAGTCGTCCTGAAGGAACCGTTGATTTCTCACAAGATCCGTGGAATCCATGGAAGGCGGGCGATCCGGAGGAGGAACTGATGAGAGGTCACCGCCCCGTGACGTACGAGCTGGACGAGAGTTATCCGCTGTTCCCCGTGGCCGGCGGGAAGCATCCTTCCGCCATGGACACCGACGACTTGAAGATCGCTGACAGCGACGCCTTCGGCTTCATGAACCTGATGGGGTCGGCGGACCCCGTCCCGGACGACCTTCCCCGGACCTGACGCTGCCATGGCCATGGCGGCTGCGGCGGTGTGGCTGGTGCCGGCCGAACTGGCCCCGGCGATCGTGCTTGCCCTACTGGGCCGCCTCGAACGGGCCAGCCGTCTACGCGCCGCCAGGCGGTACCGGCCGGCCCTGCGCGGCCATCGCGAGCCGATGGCCGTGGTGTGCCCCGTCTACCGGGAGGACCCCGCCCTCTTCGGCCGGGCCCTGCGCTCATGGCTCCGCAATGATGTGGCGGAAATCGTCTGCGTGATCCACGAAAACGACACCGCGTGTGCCGAGGTGGCACGGGCACATGGAGTACGAGTGATCACCACGGCGGACCGGGACAAGCGCCGGGCGCTGCGAACCGGCTGGCAAGCGGTCACGGCGGGCCTGGTCGCTCTCACGGACTCGGACACGGTCTGGGCCCGCGATCTCGTGCCCACGGTCAGCGCGCCGTTCGTGGATCCGACGGTCGGCGGGGTGGCGACCCAGTCGTTCGTCCTGGAACCGGCCACGTTCTGGGAGGAAATCCGCCGCGGCCGGGGACCGATCGTGGTGATGGCCGCCCAGACCGTCCGGGGACAGGCCCTGGGCTGCCTTCCCGGCCGCACCGCCGTCTACCGGCGCGCTCTGCTCGAACAGATCGGCCCTGACCTGGTCCAGCAGTCCTTCCTGGGCGTGCGCTGCGGTCCCGGTGACGACACGCGGCTGTCCGCACTGGCCCTCCGGGCGGGCTACCGGACGGTCCTGCAGGCCAACGCGCACGTATGGTCCCGCTTCCCGGACACCTTCACCGGCCTCGTCCGCCAGAGACTGCGCCACCAGCGCAACAGCTGGCGGGAACACCTGAGCGCACTGGCCGGCGGATGGATCTGGCAACACCCCTACCTCGCACGCTGCGTCACCGTCTCCGTGATCCTGCGCCTGGGATTCATCCTCGGCACGGCGTACTACCTCTGTCTGGCCGCCTCCGGCGACCTCCTCGCGCCGGCCATGGTGGTGACCTACTGGTGCGGCCGGCGTCTCCTCCGCACCAGTCGCTTGCTGCACCGCACCGGCCGACGTCGGGTCGTTGCCTTCAAGCTCCTTGCCACCGACGTCCTCTCCCATGCCCTCGACGTCTTCGGGCTCCTCACCATCCGCCGTCAGGGCTGGCTCACCCGCGGCAGCGACCGGGCAGCTTGAGAGGACGCTGGCGTGATGAGGTGCGATGGGAAAACCCACCGCGGACAGAAAACTTCCGGGCCCTGCTGCTGTCCAGGGGCGCCCCGAGGTGAAGGCAGTTCTCACCGCGGCCGTTGGCTCCCTGCAGCCACAGGCCGGACTTGCCGGGATCCTCGATGCACAACTCGACAACCGATCGCTCCCTGCACCCGCGGGCCGGACTCGAAGCCGTACGCCCGGGCCCCTCGGCAGGCAGCCTGGACCGTGGAGCACGCCGGCTGATGAGAAGCCTCAGCCAGACCGTGACAAGCGCGGCGGGACCAGGTCCCGCCGCGCTTCCTCCGATTGACGATTAGGAGGATGCCCAGGATCACGCCTCTCCGTCTGGTAGAACAAATCGGCCCGGGGCCGTCGTACGCGTTCGATCGCTCCCTAGGAGTTGTCTTCAAATGTCACGCCCACATCAGGAGCGAGGCGAGGGTGACGGCTGCCTGATAGGACTCGGTGGTCTTGTCGTAGCGGGTGGCGATGCCGCGCCATTGCTTCAAGCGGTTGAAGCAGCGTTCGACCACGTTGCGCAGTTTGTAGAGCCCTTTGTCGAAGGCGGGCGGGCGTCCTCCTCGACTGCCACGCCGGAGCCGGTTGCGGATCTGGGCGGCCCGTTCGGGGATGGTGTGGGCGATGCCCCGCCGTCTGAGCCAGGTCCGGATGGCCCAGGAACTGTAGCCCTTGTCTCCCCGCACGTGGGCAGGCCGGATTCGTGGCCGTCCAGGGCCAGGCCAGGGCACCCGTATCGCCTCCATCACGGTGAACTGGGTGCAGTCGTTGGTGTTGCCGCTCGTGACGGTGAAGGCGAGCGGGCGGCCGACAGCGTCGCAGGCCAGGTGAATCTTGCTGGTCAGACCACCTCGGGACCGTCCGAGTGCCGGGCTGCGGAGCCCCCTTTTCGGGCCCCGGCTGCGTGCTGGTGAGCGCGGACAACGGTGGAGTCGACCGACACCAGCCAGTCGACGTCCCCCGCCGCCTCCACCCTCGTCTGCGCGGCCCGCAGCATTCGCTCGAACGTGCCGTCCAGCGCCCATCGGCGGAAGCGGGTGTGCAGCGTCGCCCACAGGCCGCACCGCTCGGGCACATCCCGCCAGGCCACCCCCGTCCGGAACCTCCACACGATCCCGTTGAGCACGGTGCGGTCATCCAACCGCTTCCGCCCCCGCAAGGACTCCGGCAACAGCGGCCGGACGAACTCCCACTCCGCATCCGACAGTTCATGACGACGTATCACCCGACCATGATCCACCACTCGAGATCATTTGAAGACACCGCCTAGGCCCGTGTCGGCTTCTCCGGCCCGGTTACGTCGGGAGGGGCCTGGCGCCCGGATACCTCGGCACCCGCCCTGCAGGTGAGGAGACCACGGAAGTCGGTTGTGCCGCACTGGCATGGGAACGTCGCCGGGAGGCCGCTTGGTGTAGGGTGGGCGACAGCGCGCCGTCGACGGGCGACCCGAGCAGAGCGAGCCGCGTTACGGCCGCCCTGCCTGATGGAGCATCGCGGCAACTCCGGCGTCGTTGTGTTCGTAGGAGATGCCCCGCAGTACAGCCACGGGAGCGCCGCGCCCGCGCTGTCCGAGGATCAGCCCGGCTGCCGCGGCCACCAGGTCGGTCAGCGTCTCTTCCTGCCGCTTGGTTTTCCCTCCCGGCTCGGTGTGCTCGGTGATCCGCAGGGGTGCGATGCCGGCGGCACCGATCGAGATCACCGTGGCGCCGCGGCGGTCGGGGTGCTCATGAAAGGCGGCTCCGTGCGGGGTGTTCGGTCAGGGCGGTGAACAGTCGGGCGTGGGCGGCGGCGAGTTCCGCGGCTCGCTCGCCCGGCGGTGCGGTGGCGGTGAGCCAGGTACGGACGCGGTGAACGTAGTACGGACACAATGCGCAGGCCGCCTCATGGGCCGGGGTGCCGTTTCTGACGGCGTGCCAGGCGTCGGCTACGGGCAGCGGCCAAGGGTGGGCATTGCCGGGTTCCCGGCCATGCCCACGACTGGGGCCAGCATCGCTTGAGCCCGATTAGGAGTCAGAACGACGAAAGTCGAGAGGGTAATCCCCCCGGGGCGGGCGCGGTGAACCCCCGCTCCTGCACGGGGGGATATCGGATGGGACAGGCGCGTGGTGCGCAGCAGAGTGGGGGTATGCGCCCGTCTCGAATCCTTCGATCCGTCGCAACCGCGTCAGCCGTGGCTGTTGCGGCGACCGCGCTGCTGACGGGTACCGCTGCTGCCGCCCCACCGGCTCCGGCGCCGGTGACGACCCGCCCCGTGTCCTTCACCGGTTCTGGCGGACTCACCTTGCACGGTACCGTCTTCGCCCCCTCGAACCTCCCTGCTGAAGCGACCCGTAGTCCCGGTTTGGTGATGGTCGGTGGAAGCGAATCGAGTCGGGTGCACAGCTCTTACCTGCGGTTTCCTGCGGATGCGCCCAGTGGGGGGACGGCGGGTGGTCCTCCGTTTGCGGGTCCGTCGGTTCTTCTGTCCGGCGGCTTCGTGCGAACGGCGAACGTTTGCCGAGCAGATGTCGGGGCTGACCCGGAGGCTCAGCAGGTGGACCGAGCGATTGCGTTCGACTCCCGCCGCGATCGGTCTCGCCCTTGCCGGCCGGGCTGGTGCCCGGATGGCCCGGGTCTTCGGGGTGTCCATCAGTCGCAGCGCGGTGTTGCGGCTGCTCGACGGGTTGCCTGAACCGGAAGTCCCGGCCCCGCGGGTGGTTGGTGTCGATGAGTACGCGACGGGCAAGGGCCGGGTCTACGGCACGGTTCTGGTCGATGTCGAGACCCGCCGGCCGGTTGATCTGCTGCCTGACCGGGGGCTGTCGAACAGTCACGTAATTCGGCTCAGTCGCTGATCTTGTGATCGGGGGTCATGCTCGCTGGAGGATGCGAATCCGGAGGAGGTCGAAGTTAGCCCGGCCGTATCCGTCCCTTTTGATCCGTTTGACTTGCGTGTTCTGACCCTCGACCTGGCCGGAGCTCCAGGAGCTGGACAGGCCGGCGATGACGGCGTCCTGGTCCCGGCGCAGACCGTTGACCAGGGAGTGCAGTGCGGGGAGGTCGTCGTGTTCGACGCGTTCCATCCAGGCGGGGAGTTCGCTGCCCGTCTTGTCCCGCATCATCGTGGCGAAGTCGCGGACGTGCTGGGTGACTGCATCCAGTTCGGGACAGCCGGCACGGATTTCCTTGAGCGCGAGGGCGTCCTCGTCCGGGAGGTTGCCGGGGTTCGTCGTGATCCGTCGGACGATACGGCGGGGGCGCGGTGCCACACGGGGCGCTGGCGGTGCGGTGGCGGAGGACTTGAAGGGACGCAGGTAGCGTCGGGTGGTCTGGATGCTGCCTGGGAACCCCAACGCCCCGATTTCTGCGTGGAGTTGTGCGCTGTCCCGGCAGCCCTCGTTCCACCGCTGGTGGAGGTGGGCCGTGTACGGGTCGAGGATGCTTGCTCGGTTCGTCGCTTTGACGAGCAGTTCGTCGATGCTGGTGGCGCGGGCGAAGCGGCGCACGGTGGACCGGTCCAGCCGCAGCGTCCGGCAGATGCCCTCCAGCGAACTGCCGTCGGCCAGAAGTTGCTGTACGGCGGTGTACCGCTCCTTCGTCCGGATCACCAGGCGGCGCTCGCGCCCGCAGGCATCGAGCGTGGAGGCAGCTACGGGTGGCGGCAACTGCCAGATATCGTCTCCGGGCGGCGGGCTCGCCGGTACGGAGGTCGCGAACACGGTCCGGACGCAGGCATGATGGGTACCGACGGTCTTCTCCACCGCTTCACCCAGATTCCTCCACAAATGCCAGCCGTCGGCAATCTGTGACGCCTGCGGGGCGCCGGAGCGGGCTCCCTCGGCATAGGCCCCGCCGCGGTCCCTACAAACGATCTCCACCTCGGGGTGGTCGCGGAGCCACGCGGCCAGCGGCTCGGCCTCGCGCCCCGGCAGCACGTCGACGGGCCGCCGCTGCTCCAGATCCACCAAGATCGTCGAGTACGAGTCGCCCTTGCACATGGCGAAATCGTCAACCCCCAACACCCGAATCTGCCCCACCGGTTCCTCGGGAAGGGCCCGGAGCAGGCGTAACAGCGTGTCCTTCGCCACTGGCATCCCCAGGACCGCCGCGAGCCGGCTCCCCGGCCGCCCGGCCAGAGCCACCGCGATGCTGGTCAGCATCCCCCGCAGCAGCGGGGTGAAGCGGGCGTGCGGGCTGGTCAGCCCGGTCACCTGCTCGACGAACGTCACGGCCGCGCAGGCCGTGTTGAGGCACCGGAACCGGCGCACCAGCAGCTCGATCACCACCCGGGCACCGCTGATCGCCGCATCCGACAACCGCCGCAGATACCGGCCATGCACCCGGCTGGACGCACGGCCGCAGTGCGGGCACCGTCCATCGGCCGCACGCACGCGGGCATGCATGGTGATCGCGCCGACCGACCGCTCCACCAACTCCACCACGACACCGGCCAGATGAGGAACAAGCGCCTCAAGACTTCGCGAAGTACACGCGAACCATGATCACAGTCGCGCCACCTGGAGATCACCCGATCACAAGATCAGTGACTGAGCCCGTAATTCCCCATGGCTGACGTCACGTAGTTGGCCAATTGGTCGCCTGTGCAGGCTGCGTCGTGTTCCGTCGCCGTAATCTGGTTGAGGGCCATGATGGGTCCGTGGACACTGTCGCGGTGTACTCAGACGCTGATGCTGCTGCGTTGTATGACTTGCTGAACCCGTGGGATCCGGAGCGATGGTCCGGCGACGCGTTCTATGCCGAGTTGGTGATGGCCGCAGGCTCAGTGCTGGACGTCGGCTGCGGCACCGGATCGATGCTGCGCTGGTCGCGCGAGCACGGTCATGTCGGGCGTCTCGTGGGCCTTGATCCGGACCCCGCTGCCCTCGCCCGCGCCCGGCGGCGTGCCGATATCGAGTGGATCGACGGCATGGCGGCTGGCGCGAAGTGGGAAGCTGAATTCGACCTTGCGACGATGACCGGCCACGCGTTTCAGTTCCTGGTCACTGACGACGATGTCCGTGCTTCGCTCGGCGCGATCCGTGCCGCACTGCGCGAGGGCGGCAGGTTCGCTTTCGAGACCCGCCATCCGCGGGCGCGAGCCTGGGAGGCATGGAATCCGTCGAACGCAACGGACATCACCGACGCGGCCGGCCGGATCCTGCGTGTTTGGCATGAGGTCGAGGCCGTCGTCGACGGTGCGGTCACGTTCACCGGGACGACCGCTGATCCCTATGGCACCGTGTTGCGTGTCGACCGGGCCAGCCTGCGCTTCCTGGATGTCCTGGCACTCGACGCGTTCCTGGCCGAGGCGGGCTTCGAGGTCGAGGCCCGTTATGGTGACTGGCAGCGCGGACCCGTCACCCCGGTGAGCCAGGAGATCATTACCCTCGCCCGCCGACCGTAGGCGGGGCAGATCCCCTGCAGCGGCGGGGGATCGGGGCGCGGGTCCGGGCAGCGCGTCTGCTAGGCGGTGTCTTCAAATGATCTCGAGTGGTGGATCATGGTCGGGTGATACGTCGTCATGAACTGTCGGATGCGGAGTGGGAGTTCGTCCGGCCGCTGTTGCCGGAGTCCTTGCGGGGGCGGAAGCGGTTGGATGACCGCACCGTGCTCAACGGGATCGTGTGGAGGTTCCGGACGGGGGTGGCCTGGCGGGATGTGCCCGAGCGGTGCGGCCTGTGGGCGACGCTGCACACCCGCTTCCGCCGATGGGCGCTGGACGGCACGTTCGAGCGAATGCTGCGGGCCGCGCAGACGAGGGCGGACGCGGCGGGGGACGTCGACTGTCTGGTGTCGGTCGACTCCACCGTTGTCCGCGCTCGCCAGCACGCAGCCGGGGCCCGAAAAGGGGGCTCCGCAGCCCGGCACTCGGACGGTCCGGAGGTGGTCTGACCAGCAAGATTCACCTGGCCTGCGACGCTGTCGGCTGCCCGCTCGCCTTCACCGTCACGAGCGGCAACACCAACGACTGCACCCGGTTCACCGCGGTGGAGGCGATACGGGTGCCCTGGCCTGGCCCTGGACGGCCACGAATCCGGCCTGCCCACGTGCGGGGAGACAAGGGCTACAGTTCCCGGGCCATCCGGACCTGGCTCAGACGGCAGGGCATCGCCCACACCATCCCCGAACGGGCCGCCCAGATCCGCAACCGGCTCCGGCGTGGCAGTCGAGGAGGACGCCCGCCCGCCTTCGACAAAGGGCTCTACAAACTGCGCAACGTGGTCGAACGCTGCTTCAACCGCTTGAAGCAATGGCGCGGCATCGCCACCCGCTACGACAAGACCACCGAGTCCTATCAGGCAGCCGTCACCCTCGCCTCGCTCCTGATGTGGGCGTGACATTTGAAGACAACTCCTAGGCGTCCCCGTCGACCACCTCCTCGGCACCCTCTGCGAGGGGCACGCGCCCCCGGCCGGCACCGCCGAATAACCCCCACGGTCCAACTCCGGCGGATCACCCGATCCAGCAACCCCTTGCGGACGCGTGTACGTAGATTCGAACGTGTTTGCATGGAGATTGGTCCGTATGCGGGACCGCGGCGGCACTGACACCGTGTTCCCGGCGCGCCTCCTGTCACCTTCACGGACATGCGCTCCACCACTACCTCATCCGGCCGCCGATGGGACGGCACCCCCGTCCGACCACATCACCGCCCGCGTGCCCTGCGCGTCGCTGCGGACAGCCCCAGCCGGCTCCTGTGCTCCGCCCAGCCCAGCCGTTGCCGCGACTGCGGCAACCGCATCAACTGGCACACACGCACCAACCACAACCCCATCAGCCTCCACCCGCACGAGGTACCCGCGGCCGGCGTCCCCGCCCCATACCGCTGGCATGTCAGCTCCGGCATCGCCCACCCCGCACACGACGGCACCCCCTGGTGCCGCATCCCCCACACCGCCCTCTGCCCCACCCACCCCACCGACGAGCCCCTCACCCCGAAGCTCACCGAACTACGCCGCCGCCTGGCCCTATACACCCGACACCTCATCGACACCGGCGCCTTCATCCCACAATCCACCCAACCCATCACACCAACACGGCCGACTGCCTGCCGACCAGCAAGGCCGGTGGTGCAACTGCTCTACTGCCGCTACCTCGCCCCCACCCCCCTCGACAACATCCAGTGCGTCGCCCAGACCCGTCAACGCCACCGATGCACCCACCCTGTCCTCTCCCCACAAGCACCAGCGGGAACCTGGACACTCACGCCCGCGACACCACACCGCGGACAACTTGCCTTTCCCACCTCACAGATGGCCCTCTACAACCTCAACCACCTGCCCTACCCAGAACAGCTGCGCTGGCGCGCCCAACGATGCCCCCTCCACGCCGCCCCCTCACAGGCACCAGACCTGGCGCTGGCCGAATGGGAAGTCTTCGACCCCCTCCTGCACCACACCCACATCCACACCCGACTGCCTACCGCCACCCGACGCCGCCGTTCCGCAGCCGACCGATAGCACCACGTGCCCCCTCCACGCCCGCACCCGCCACCGACCAGACGGAACCCACGTGCTCAACCCCACCGACGAACAGACAGCAGCAGCCGACGCCTTCCACGCCGGCGACCACCTGGTCCTCTAAGCCGGCGCCGGCACCGGCAAAACCACCACCCTGGCCCTCCTCGCCCACGGCACCCAACGCTGCGGCCGCTACCTCGCCTACAACCGCGCCATTGCTCAAGACACCGCCACCCGCTTCCCCGCCACCGTCACCTGCAAGACCGCACACGCCATGGCCTACGCCGCCCTCGGCCACCGCTTCGCCCGCCGCCTGGGCGGCCCCCGCCAACCCAGCTGGCGCACAGGACCGGCCCTCGGCATCACCAAACCCCTGCGCATCGGCGACCACGACATCAGCACCCGCACCCTGTCCAACACCACCCTGCGCACCGTCACCCGCTTCTGCCGCTCCGCCGACGACCACCTGGACTCCCACCACGTGCCCCGCTTGCGCGGACTGGAAGACGACGCCCTGCACACCCAGTTCGCCCGGACCATCGTGCCCTTCGCCCGCAAGGCATGGGCCGACCTGCAACACCCCGAGGACGGAGTGGTCCGCTTCGACCACGACCACTACCTCAAGATCTGGGCTCTCACCCACCCACAGATCGCCGCCGAATTCCTGCTCCTGGACGAGGCCCAGGACACCAATCCCGTCGTCGAGCAGATCTTCACCGCCCAACGCGACCACGCCCAGCTGGTGATGGTCGGCGACTCCGCCCAGGCCATCTACCACTGGCGCGGCGCCCGCGACGTCATGACCGGATTCGAAGGCACAGCTCTGGCCCTGTCCCAGTCCTTCCGCTTCGGCCCCCGCCTGGCAGCCGAGGCGAACCGGTGGCTGGCCGTCGCCGATGCCCCGATCCGCCTGAGCGGCACCGAGATCGTGCCCACGGAAGTAGGGCCAGTGGACCGCGCGGATGCGGTGCTGTGCCGCACCAACGTCGGCGCCATGGCCACCGTCATGGACCTGCTGGCCACCAGAGCCAGAGTGGCCCTGGTCGGAGGAGGAGAGAGCCTGCAGGCCCTGGCGCTTGCCGCCCGCGACCTCAAGGAGGGCCGCCGCACCGCACACCCGGAACTGGTGCTGTTCACCTGCTGGGGCGAGGTCCAGGACTACGCCGCCCACGACCCGGCCGGCCGTGACCTCCAGCCCCTGGTCGACCTCGTCGACACCCATGGCACTGACGCTCTTCTGGCCGCCATCGCTCGCATTCAGCCCGAGGAGCAGGCGGAGGTGACCGTCTCCACAGCTCACAAGGCCAAAGGCCGCGAATGGCCCTGCGTCCGCATCGCCAACGACTTCACCCCGCCCGAAGACACCGAAGAACACGACGCGAGCGGCCGCCCCCTTCCCGGCCCCATCGACGAGAGCGAAGCTCGCCTGGCCTACGCCGCCATCACCTGCGCCCGCCAACACCTCGACCTGGGCGGCCTGTCCTGGATCAACGATCACCCTGACGGACGCCCATCATGAGCATGCGGCACACGCTTCCCAAGACCGTTATGGTGCCTGCCCACTCGTCCGCGCGCTGATCCACGACGGCAGTGGGATCCGCATTGTAGGGGTGGAAGGCCGACGGCTGGCAGACATATCTCGGGTCCGGGAAGCGGCGATGCTCGCGGGCTCCGGCGATACCACCGCAGCATCCGGCCAGGGTGCCGAGGCGTAAGAGAGCGCGGTGATGACTGACGCCATCTGCCAGGCGGACTGTACCGACTGGCGTCTACGCGGTCATGGCACCGGCGAGGCGGAGGTCCGAGTGGTCGGCGAGGATGCGCTGGTGGAGTCTCTCAACCGCAGACCCGGGTTCGACTCCGTATGCCTCGGCGAGGAGCTTTCGCAGCCGGCGGTACGCGTCGCATGCCTCAATTCGCCTTCCGCTGCGGTACAGGGCCGTCATGAGTTGTTCCACGACACGTTCCTGAGGCGGATCCATTGAGGCGCGGGCCCGTAGCTCCGGTATGAGTTCTCGGTGCTCCCCGAGGTGAAGCCGGGCATCGACAAGTCCCTCGGCCACCAACTGCCGTTCTTCATCCAGTTCCATGACGAGAGGCCAGACGTCAGGAGAGTCGGGGACGTCGGTGAGCACTGGCCCGCGCCACAGGTCCGCCGCCTGTCGTAGCAGCCTGCCTGCCGCCGCGTAGTCGCTGGCGGACAGAGCCTCGCGGCCGCGGGAGGAGAGGTCCCTGAACTCCGCCAGATCCAATTCCCCGGTGCGGACCTCGATCAGGTAGCCGGCGGGGACGGTTCGTACCCTGTCGGCTGCGGAGCCCAAGGCCCGGCGCAGCGCGGCGATGTGGGTCCGGAGGGTGCTGCCGGCCATAGGGCGTGTGCCCTGCGACAGCCACTCGCACAGTTTGGTCTCTGGGACCGGTCCATCCTGGAGCAGCAGCGCGGTCAGGAGCTGTCGGACCCTTCCGCGTGGCAGCGCCACCGCGGCGCCGTCGTCTCCTACGACGCGTAATGGTCCGGTGACTTCGAATCGCATAGGGCCCCCTCTGATTGAAGATCAGTCGCGTCTCGGGCATACCTTATGGCCGGACCCAAGGTTATTCATAGACTAGAGTTCAAGAATTTTCGGACAGCTTCCGTCGTGATCGATGTGGTGTTGTGTCGTGCCTGGCCGGGCCAGCATTCCGGGTGACCGGTATGTATCGCACTCAAGGGAGGGGCCTTGCTCCGCGCTGCTGAAGTGTGTGTCCCTCATCAAATCAGGCCCAGTTGAAGGGAGTTGTGACTAGAGTTCAGCTCGAAGCAAGCCTGGAGGCCAAACTTGACCCGCGGTGCAAATTTGGCCTGAGTTAGCACCAAATCGCTGCCCAGGCAGCGCTGACATCGACGGGGTGAGCAAGGATGATCACGGGACAGGCGCCTGCCAGAGGATCGGCGGAAGACGCCGTCGCTGTAATCGGAATGGGCTGCCGCTTCCCTCAAGCGGAGAGCGTGGATCAGTACTGGCGGCTACTCACCGACCAGGTGGACGCCATCACGGAGGTCCCGGGCGATCGCTTCGACATCGCGGAGCACTACGACCCGTCGCCAGGAACGCCAGGGAAGACCGTCTCCCGTTACGGGGGCTTCCTCGAGTCTCCCTTCCACTTCGATGCCGCGTTCTTCGGCATCTCCCCACTTGAGGCCACCGGCATGGATCCCCAGCAACGTCTCCTGCTACAAGTGACCTGGGAAGCGCTGGAACATGCCGGTATCCGGCCGTCGTCCCTGGCGGGAAGCCGTACTGGGGTCTTCGTCGGCCAGGCAACGGCAGAGTACGGCGAGATATCCGCGCGTACGGCCGACACCGATGTGCGGGAGGCCGCAGGGAACAGACTGCGTGCGGTCACCGCCGGACGCGTTTCGTACACCTTCGACCTGCAGGGACCGAGCCTCGTACTCGACACCGCGTGCTCGTCGTCCCTCGTCGCGGTGCACACCGCCAGGCGCAGCCTTCTCACCGCGGACTGCGACCTCGCAATAGCGGCCGGCGTCAACATCGTGCTGTCGGCCACCGACGCGGTGGCCTACTCACAAGGGTCCATGCTGGCCCCCGACGGGCGGTGCAAGTTCGGCGATGCCAGGGCCGACGGGTTCGTGCGTAGCGACGGCATCGGTGCGGTCGTCCTCAAGCGGTTGGTGGACGCTGAGCGTGACGGTGATCCCGTCCTCGCGGTACTCAGGGGAAGCGCGGTCGTCAACGACGGGCGCGGTAGCGGACTGCTGCTCAAGCCCGCTGCCTCCGGCCAAGTTGCGGCCATGTGGGAGGCCTGCATCTCTGCCGGGATCACTCCAGGTCAACTCGACTATGTCGAGGCACACGGCACCGGGACCCGGGTCGGAGATCTGGCCGAGCTACAGGGACTGGCGGATGCCGTGGCAGGAGAGCGTACTCCTGAACGGCCCCTGCGAGTCGGCTCAGTGAAGACCAACATAGGGCACACGGAAGCCGCAGCGGGCATCGCGGGACTCATCAAGGCGGTGCTCGTGGCCCGGCATCGGCTCGTCCCCGGCTCACTTCACCTCACCACGCCCAACCCGGCCTTGGCGGACGGTCTGCCAGTCGAGGTCGTACGAGGTACCGCAGAGCTGACGCCGACGGGGGATGCGGCTGTGGTGGGAGTCAGCTCCTTCGGTATTGCCGGGACCAACGCCCACGTGATCGTGGGGGAGTACACCGGCGGGCAGGCAGAGGTGTCCGTCGTCCCGGCGCCTTCGGAGACGCCCTACCTCCTTGTCCTGAGCGCACGCTCCATGAAGTCCCTGCGCCGTTTGGCACAGTCGTACGCCTCCTACCTGGAGCCGGGTGGCAAGGGGCGGTCACTTTCCCTGGCTGACGTCTGCGCCACCGCTGCGGCCCGCCGTGATCACCATGCCTGTCGACTGTGGGTGGTCGGCGGCACCGCGGACGAACTCGCCGACCGACTGCGTGCCCTCTCCGAAGGAGGAGAGATCGCCGACGGCGGCATCGCCGAGTGCGGCTTCGAGGGGCCCAGGCGCATTGCATTCGTCTTCCCCGGCCAGGGCTCGCAGTGGCTGGGCATGGGCCGCAGGCTGCTCGCGGAGTCAACTGCGTTTCGTGCTGCGATGTCGGCCTGCGACCGGGCCGTGGTGGCCGAGAGTGGTTGGTCGCCGCTGGAGATTCTCACCCGAGGACGGGAGGAGGATCTGGCGGAAATGGACATCGTCCAGCCGCTTCTGTGGGCGGTGCAGATCAGTCTGGCGGCACACTGGCGGCAGCTGGGAGTCCGGCCCGACCTGTGCATCGGACACAGCATGGGCGAAGCGGCGGCAGCGTATGTGTGCGGTGCCTTGCCCCTTGCCGACTCGGCGGCCGTCATCTGCCGCAGGAGCCGGCTGATGAAGCGGCTGGCTGGACGCGGGGCCATGTTGGCGGTGGGACTGTCGGCCCCGGATGCCCTTCGGGTGGCAGACCGATATGGACCCGCGGTGTGTGTAGCCGCAAAGAACGCGCCCCAGGCCACCGTTCTCGCTGGTGACCCCGAGGTGCTCGGCAGGATCGAGGAAGAACTCGTCGCCGCAGGGGAGACGGCACGTAGGGTGAAGGTGAGCGTCGCCTCCCATTCACCCGATATGGACCTGATACGCGACGACCTCTGCGCGGCCCTCGCCGATCTCGCGCCGGCGGCTGTTCAGTCACCGATGCTGTCGACCGTTACCGGTGCCCTGGTGCAGGGCGAGGAACTCTCGGGCGCCTACTGGGTGGACAACCTCAGAAAGACGGTTCGCTTCGTCGACGCCGTGCGCACCGCGGCGATGCAAGAAGACACCGTCTTCATCGAGCTCAGCCCGCATCCTGTGCTGACGCACGCCGTCGAGGAGACACTCGCTGCGGCAGAGGCCGGAGGATGGGCCGTCCCGTCCATGATGCGTGACCAGGACGACACACTCGTGATGGCCCGCGCGCTTGGCAGGCTCTACTCCCACGGTGGTGACATCGACTGGAATCTCTGGGCTGGCGACAAGGCCCGTCCGGTTCCTCTTCCCGGCTATGTCTGGGACGACAGGCCGTTCCGGAGCAGAACGGAGGCATCCGGTCTCACCGAGGTACGAACCGTAGCGCTCGATAGCCCCAGCGTGCCGGTCTCCTTGCAGGGACTCGCTCCCACGCCGCCTGCCATGATCATGAATGCTGCCCTCGACACCGTCACGGAGATGACCGGGCAGCGGTTCGCGCTGGAAAACACGCGGCTCGAAGCGGTCTCCCCGCCACTCCACGAAGACGCGGAGATCCGCGTTCGCGTGGCCGTGGACGCCCCCGACAGCGACGGCAGCCGGTCGGTGACCATGGAGTCGCTCGAAGGCGCCGCGTGTGTCACCACGCTCCGGGCGACCGGGCGCCTTCGGCCCATGACCGGCGAGCGACCCCTGGACGCCAGCAAGGACATCAACATGGCTCTCGCCCGTTGCCGTTCCTATCTGGCTCCCGAAGCCTTCCGGCAGTTGACCCTGCGATGGGGATACGACAAGGAAGAGGGCTCCCTCCCGATCACCCAACTGTGGGCGCGCTCCGGGGAGTCCGTCGCCTGGCTCCGCTTCCCCCAGACCCCCTCCTACGCAGACCTGGAGTCCGGACTGCTGCCGCTGCTGGCCGCCCTGCCGCAGGCACACGCAGGCACCAGTGTCTACATTCCGACTGTCTTCTCTCGCGTCGCCTTCCACGGGCGCCTCACCGCTCAGATGTGGAGCATGACTCGCTTCACACAGGTACGAGGCCGGCCGCCGAGGGGCGATGTCCGGCTGCTGGGGCCGGAGGGGCACCTCCTCGCCGAATTCCAGGGCATCCTGCTGCGCAGGTTGGACACGGGCGGACCACACAGCCGTGGGCGGATCGGCTCCGCGCTGGCTGCATTGCTTTCCCGGGGAATGTGCCCCGACCGCGGGCCCCAGCGGTATCGCGTGACTCCGGCGCTGCCGGCCCCCCACACGCCGATCCGCGTTCCGGCACAGCGGACAGCGTCACTGCCGCAGCAGCCGGCCGGCGTGCGGGATACCGAGGCACCGGCACAAACCTTGCTGCGTTGCCTGGCTGCCATCATGCACAGCGCGCCGCAGGAGATCGAGGTGCGCCGGCCGCTGCGGGACCAGGGGCTCGACTCCTTGATGGCCATGCGGCTCCATAAGCTCCTGCTGGCCGAGGCCGGTGTGAAGATCGCCGTCGGACGTTTGCTGAGCGATGTAACCGTGGCGCAGCTCATGGACGAGCTTTCTCCCACTCTCGCCAGATCACCGGCATGAGACCGCGGACCGGCCGTGTGAGTGCGTGCCGTGCGGCAAGCCGCGGCCGGGTGCGTCGCCCGGCCGCGGCTGTCGCCCAGTCAGACCGTCGACCGTACGTCCCCGGGACGACGTCCGAGGCTGGGAGCCTTCCTGGGAAGTCCGGAGGAGGCCACCGGGTCGCACCCGGATGCGCCTCGTATGCCCTGATACCGGCCACGGTGAAACACCAGCGGGGGCGCTGCGGCCGCTCCGCAGTGACGTACCTCGCCCACGACGATGAAGTGGTCGCCGCCCGGGTGGATCTCCTTGACGTCGCAGTCGATCCACGCCGACACTCCGGCGAGAAGCGGTGACCCCAGCGGGGTCAGGGACCACCGCACGTCGGCGAACTTGTCCGCGCCCGAGTGCGCGAAGACGTTGCTGAGCTGTCGCTGGTGCTCAGCGAGAACATTGACGCAGAAGCGGCCGGATGCCGCGATCGCCGGCCAACTGCGGGACGAGCGGCCGGGAAGCACGACGACCAGCGGCGGGTCCAGGGAGAGCGAGGAGAACGACTGGCAGGTAAACCCCACGGGGGAGTCCGGCGCTCCACCGGTGACCACGGTGACCCCGGAGGGAAAGTGCCCAAGGACCGAACGGAAGGTGTCATGGTCGGGTAGGGCGGCAGTGGAAGGAGGATTTGTCATCCCGCGCTACTCCGTCTCGTCCTGGGCACGACCAGCGGCTTCGCTGACGACGTTGACGATGTCGTTGACCGTCGTGAACACCCGGTCGATGAAGAGGTCGTCCGGGAGCTCGACTCCGAGTTCGTCTTCGAGCCGGATGAACATGCCGACGAACCCGAAGGAACTCACGTTGAGGACGGGGCCGGTCAGGGGCTCGTCGTCACGCAACTCGGTGGGTTCCATGGTGAGGCGTGACTCGGCGATGAGCATGCGCTTCACGATCGTGGCCACTTCAGAGCGGGGCGGGGCGAGACGGGGGTTGGTGGTCATCGCTGTCTCCTTGTCATGGTGATGTGCTCCAGTGGAAGGTCCGCGGAGCCGGCGTCAGGTGTGCGTGTCGACGGTGCCCTCGACGGTCCAGCTGTAGGTGTAGAGGGATTCCAACGTCACCGGCCCACGGACGTGCAGTCGACCGGTGCTGATGGCGAGCGCGGTGCCGATCCCCATCGCGGCGGCGTCGTTCAGCCGCAAGGAGCCGTTGACGACGATCGTCGCCGCGTCGATCCGCTGCCCGAATGCGGCGCGAGCCTCCTGGCTCGCGGCGATAACACCCTCGGTGTGTCCGGAGCCGAAGCGGTTGATGTGCTCGATGGCCTCCGACAGGCCGGAAACGGGGCGTATCGCCAGCGTCGGGCTCATGTATTCGCGGCCGTTGTCGTGCGGACCCAGCCGGGTAGGGTCGATCTGGGCCGACAGCGCAGCAGGGACCCGGCAGACGAGTTCCTGCGGAAGGCGCAAGATGCACCGTTTGGATTCCGGGTCGTGCTCGACGGCCTGATCGAGGGCCGCCAGGTAGGCGTCGACGGCGGAGTCGTCCACCAGGACCATGTCGAGCGCTGTGCAGGCCGCCGGGTCGAAGAGTTTGGAGTCCAGGGTCAGCCGTGCCGCGGCCTGGAGGTCGGCGCTGTGGTGGACGTAGATGTGGTTCACGCCGCCGCCGCTGGCGATCAGAGGAATCCGCGATGCGGTACGGCAATGCTCGATCAAGCTGGGACTGCCGCGGGGAATGATGACATCGATGGCATCATCGCGACGCAGCAGCTCTTTGAGCTGGCGGCGGTCGCTGCTGTCGAGAAGGGTCACCAGGCCCTCGGGGAGTCCGGCATCTGCCAACGCCGCACTGAGAAGCCCGCTGATCGACCTGGCGGTTTCGGTCATTTCCTTGCCGCCGCGCAACAAGACAGCATTGCCGGTCGCACCGCACATCGCCGCGCTTCGGATCGCGATTTCCGCCCGAGACTCGAAGATCATGAGGATGACGCCGAGCGGGCGTCGCACGCGGTGGGAACGTGCCGTCGCCGTGACCAGTGAACTGTCCTGGACAGTAGCCTGGTCCGGCAGGTTCCGTTCGATGGAGACGCAGGCACGCTCCAGGGATATGCGTTGGGCGTCGGTGAGACGCAGACGTTCCAGCAGAGCCTCTGACAGCCCCTGTTCCCGGGCGGCGGCCAGGTCGCGGGCGTTGCCCTCGAGGATGAAAGGCCAATGCTCGTCGATGCGTGCCCGGATGGCCTGAACGAACGCGCGGTAGGCGCCGTCGCCTATCGGGGGCGCCGCCATTCTTGCCGCAGACGTGCGGTCAAGAATCTGATCGATGTCCATGGTCGTGCGTGCTCCTTGGGCTCGAAAAATGATGGTCACGGCCGTCGTCCGCTATGGCGCGTTGGTCGGCTTGGCGCTGCCGTCCGCCAGCGCGGTCAGAGCGCGGCGGTCGACCTTGCCGTTGCCGTTGAGTGGCAGTTGCCGCAGACAGCGGTACCGGCTGGGCACCATGTACCAGGGCAAGGACCGCTGCAGATGCGCCATCAGGTCTGCTGCCTCGGACTCTGTACCGGTGTAGAAGGCCACTGGGTCCGCTGTGCCCTCGGGCACGACCACCACGGCTTCCTCCGTCCCAGGGTGGGTGCGCAGCACGGCTTCCACCTCACCGAGCTCGACCCGGTACCCGTGCAGCTTCACCTGGTTGTCCAGACGGCTGTGGTGGACGAGGACACCTGAGGCGTGCCTGGAGACCAAGTCGCCGGTGCGGTAGTACACCTCGGCCGGCGCTGAATCGGAGATCTGTACCGGATGCGCCCGGCCGTCGGCGATGCGGACGAACCTGTTCGTGTTGTCGGCCGGGTCGAGATAGCCGGCGAACCTCTGAGGTCCGCGCACGCATAGCTCACCCTCGTCCCCGACATGGCTGCCCTCGTCCACAAGCACATGGTCGACGAGCGGATGCGGGTAACCGATGGGGACGGTGCCGTTGCGGGTCTGCGGGCGCAGGGAGGGGGAATCGGGCACCTGGTAGCCGGTGCAGGTGATGGTCAGTTCCGTGGGCCCGTAGAGATTCTCCAACCGACTTGCAGGAGCAGCGCGTTGCCAGGCGTCCGCCTGTTCCCAGGTGAGCTGTTCGCCGGCGAAGAGCGACCACTTCAGTCCCGGCATGCTGCCGGCGGGAAGCCGACGCATCCTGCGGGCCAGTGAGATCACCGACGGCACCGAGAACCAGTGGGTGATGCGCTGCCGGTTGATGAAATCGACGGGGTCGTGAAGTTCCTCGCGGGAGGGGACCACGAGAGTGGCCCCGCTGCACCAGGCCACAAACATGTCGTAGACGGAGGGATCGAAGGTCAGATCGAAGGACTGGGAGAACCTGCTCCCCGGCCCGGAACGGCGTTGCCGCGCATGATGCTCGACGTATCCGCACACGTTGCCGTGCCGAATGGGGACGCCCTTGGACCTGCCGGTGGAGCCGGAGGTGAACAGGATGTACGCGGTGTCCTCGGGACCCACCACCGGCGTGTCAGGCAGCCCGGGCTCGGTCCGCTCGGCCGCTGCGAGGAGCTCCTGGCCGGCGACGGCACAGGCGGTGGGACGTCCCTCCCGGACCAGATGAGCACAGACGTCTGCATCCGACCCGACGACGGCGTCCGCCCCGGCGGCGCGGACGATCGCGGTGTTCCGTGCGAGGGGGAACTCAGGGTTGAGCGGAATCACGGTGGCGCCCAGTCGCAGCGCCGCCAGGTATCCCAGGTAGGTGACCGCGTCCCGGCGGGCGTGCAGGGCGACTCGGGCAGGCCGACTGCCACATCGGGAGACCAGACGCCGGGCCAACTGGCCGGCAGCCGCCCACATCTCGTCGTAGGTCAACGAGGTGCCCGCCACTTCCAGTGCAGGCTCGGAGCCGTGGCGCCGGACGGACGCGTGCACGAGAGCCGCGAGGCCGGTGGTGGGTGAGTTCATGGCTGGCTCCTCGACAACGGGGGCTGTGATGCCCAGGACGGCGGGCCGAAGTGGGGGGCGGCGCGCCTAAGGGCGTGTTCCTTCTCCGCGAGGTGTTCGAGGGTCGTGGTGACCAGTGCCGTGCGGGGGCGGCCGCGCAGTGCGGAGTCCGCGGCGAACCGCAGCGTCTGCGGCAGGTGTGCCCATGCACCGTCGGCCTCGTCGACCAGTGCACACAGGTCCGGGCGGGCGACGCCCTCCGTGGCGAGCAGGCGCGTGTAGCGGAACCGGTGGTGTTGGGAGGCGCCCCACAGGTCGTCGAGGAATCCGGGCCGGAAGCCGGCGGTCATGTCCTCGTTCAGTCTGCCGGCGAGGAAGGACCACACCTCCTGGGGCTCATACAGCCACCGACCCTGCGGCTCACCATCCCCTTCCGGGGCGTCTGTCCAGGTCAGCCACCGGTAACGGGTGGGTGGCAGTGCGACGGGGAAACCGAAGACAAGTTGGTTGCGTAGCTCCTGATCGGGTGTGAAGTCCGCCGGGCCGCACATGGCGTCCAAGAGGACGGTGGTGGTGACCCAGCCTTCGAAGGCTTTCTGCTCCTGCCCGGACGCCATCAGGCCCGCGAAGTGGTCCACAGCGTGCCAACGGCCCTGATGCGGATCGTAGGAGTCGACCAGCAGGAAGTGCGGGGCATCGTGCTCCGGCCCTGAGAGGGACCATGGAAGGTGCGAGCTGTGGGTGAGAATCAGCAGACACCCCCGCGACGCGTATTCCTGCCGCAGTGCCTCGGCTACTTCGTCGGGCCGGTCGCTCCCCCGGTAGACGAGAGTGCGGCCCTCCCGGGTTTGGTTGAGTGGTGTGCTGTGGTGGGAGAAGCCGATGCCGTCGGCCAGGTCGGTGCGCACGGCCAGGCGCACCGAGCGTGCGAGGGTGTCCGCCACGTCATCGGCGGGTCGGCATTCCTCCAGGTAGGCCGCGAGGTTCGCGGTGTAGCAGCTGAGTACGCGCCAGCGGCCGAGTCCCCCGTCGAGGGTTGTGCTCTGCGGGCGGCTCATCACGCACCTGCCGTTGCCACTGCCGGTACGAGCGCTTCGGAATGATCGGCGATCAGGTCCAGAAGAGTGGCGGTGGTACCGCCCGCGATCCCGAACATGGCGGTCTCCAGGCGTAGTTGCTGTATGCCGTCAGACTTGAAGCCGTCGGCTCCCATCAAGGGGCCGCAGGTGTCCAAAACGGTGTCCAGGGCTCGTGCGCCGGCGGCCTTGACCACTGCGGTGAGGGCCATCGCCTCATCCAGACCGCCGGGGTTGTCAGGGCGCGGTTGGCTCAGACGGTCGCAGAGCGCCCGGAGGGTCTGGTGGGTGAGGACCGCTTCCGCATAGCGCTGGCGAACCGCCGCGTTGTGCCACAGGGGTGCCCCGGCGATGCGGCGTTCGGACAGGTGGGTTCGCACCTCAGCGAGGACCCGGCCGGCCAGTGCCTCCGCCCACAGTCCGCTGGCGAGGCGTTCACCGGCCATCTGCCGGGCGAACAGGGCCAGCCCGCGCCCCCGTCCACCGATGACGTGGCCGGTGCCGAGCTGGACGCGGTCGAAGGTCAGGTCGCCGAGAGCGGAGCCGTTGAAGGCGGTGGTGTCGGCGGGGCTCCGGGTGACGCCGGGCGCGTCCAGCGGTACGAGGAGCAGGGTGAAGCTGGTGAACTGTCGCCCTGGCGCGTGCCGGGCCAGTACCAGCGCCCACTCGGCTGTCATGGCGTTGACAATCCAGCGTTTGGTCCCGGTCAGTTCGACCCGGTCGCCGGAGAACTCTACGGTGGTCCCCAGACTGGTCAGGTCCGACCCAGGGGCGGCCCCGTCGGTGGCAGCGACGCCGATCTGCGCCGTGCCATCCAGAATGTCCTCGGCCACGGTGGTCAGCCGGTGGGCGGAGCCACGCCAGGCCGCCAGCAGCAGCGGCAGGGCGTTCGCCACCTGGACGCAGACGCTGGGGTGGAGCCCAATGCGGCACGGGCATCGACGTCCGCCAGCAGATTGCGTAGGTGATGCGGATCGTATCCATAGCGAGGGTCGGGTTTGGCGAACACATCGCGCAGCGTGGCGCCGCCGAGTTCGGCCCACAGCCAACGGGTGCGTTGCGCCGCCGTGTCAGACAAAGCGCACCTCGCTGTCCAAGAGGGCCATCGCACCGTCGACGGCGTGGAGCCGGTCATTGCTGTAGTTGAGCGCGGCCGACCGCAGGTCACGTACCGCGCGCTCCAGGCCCAGTTCGGAGTTCTTGAGGTAGCCGTGACGCATACCGACCAACTCGATCAGGTCGTTGACCGCGGCCAGGCACTCCTGTGACGCGGTGAGTTTGACGGCGTTCATCAGCAGTTGATACGGCGCGGCCTGGGGGGACTGCGAGGTCTTGTACACATCGGTGCCGTGTGCGATCAGCGCATGCACCAGATCCAGTCGCTGCCGGATGTGGGACAGGCGACTTCGCAGCAGGTCGGAGGTCATGTCCCGGTGCTTGCGTTCGGCCGGACTGCGCAGCCAGGCGACCGTCCGGGCCAGCGCTCCGGCCGCGGTGCCCAGCCAGCAGGCAGACCAGCCGAGGTGGGCCAGCGGCCCGAAAGTCTCGGTGACGATCTCCCTGAAGCGGCCTGACCCTCCGATCACGTTGCCGTGGGGGACCGCGCCGTCGAAGCGCATCGGGACGCTGCGCGTGGCCCGCATGCCCAGCGGATTCCAGCCGCCGAGTGGCTCGGCCGTCACGTCCTGGGCATCGGCGTAGACCAGCGACACCTGGTTCTCGGCCGCTTCAGTGTCCGCGCGCATGCTGATCAGGTAGCCGTCGGCGTATTCGCCTCCGGTGACAACGGGGGCCATCCGCTGCACTCGCAGGGTGTCGCCGAGGTTTTCCACCGCCTCACCCGCGCTGAGCAGGTATCCGCCATTGCCCACCTCGGTGGTGACGGAGGCGAGATAGACCTCGCCTCGGGCAATTCGGGGCAGCAACTGCTCGGCCAGTCGCGGTGGGCCGTAGCGGACGACGGCCTCGACCTGCTGACTGTGCATGGCGAAGATCATTCCCGAGGAGGTGCACTCCCGGGACAGGGCATGGCTGACCGCGAGGACGTCGTCGACCGTCCCTCCGGGTCCGCCGTAGCGCGTGGGAACGACCAAGCCCAACAGACGGGTCGTGCGCAGGCGGTCCATCACGGCGGTCGGGAAAGCGGCTTCCACGTCGGCGGACGGGGCGTTTTCACGGGCCGTGGCCAGCACGTCGGCCAGCGCCGCGGGATCGACCACGGAGGACGGTCGCAGGTTCAACGGGCTGGTGATGCCCAGTGCCGTGCGGCCCTCTAAGTGCCCTGCCGTGGCGGCCGGTTCTGGAGTGACAAGGGCGGTGCTCATCGCAGCTCGCCTGCCTTCTCGCGGGACTGCTCGACGACCTCCCACAGATTGCCTGCGGTCTCGAAGGTGTGGTCGTTGAGCTTGTCATCGGGTATCGCGGCGCCGTAGGCGTCCTCCAGCGCGAACAGGACCTCGATCGCCTGCATCGAGT